>CAVSRH010000009.1:0-71577 GCA_963730235.1 uncultured Actinomycetes bacterium | reverse complement strand
CTTTTGTCGTGGTTGTGCCAACCATCACAAAAGGGCTCGGCACAGAGTGGGGCTCGCGCGACGGCCGGTGCGGTGCTGACTTCTGAGACGGCGACAGCGCGGCGCCGTCGTCGTCGGTGAACGCGACGATCTCCCCGGTGGGGCTCACAGTGTCTCCGGCGTCGGCTCCAGTCGGCCGTAGTCGTCGTCCAGCCGGACGATGTCGTCCTCGCCGAAGTAGTCGCCGTGCTGAACCTCGACGAAAACGAGTGGGGCCGGGCCGGTGTTGTGAATGCGGTGCGCCGTGCCGCAGGGCACGTCGACGGCGTCGCCGCGCTGCACGGCGATCTCCCGCCCGTCCAGCGTGACGGTCCCCTGGCCGGCCACCACGAACCAGTGCTCGGACCGGCGTGCATGCCGCTGGTAGCTCAGCCGCTGCGCCGGGAGCACCTCGATCGTCTTGACCTTGAAACCTTCGCCCTCGGTGAGGACGGCATAGCTGCCCCACGGGCGGTTGGCGTGCTGGTCACCCCGCCATCCTCCTCCGGTAACGCCCAGGTCCGTCCGGCCGTTCAGCGCATGGATGGCCCCGGCTGGGTAAACATTCCCCAGACCGGCGGAAGGGGATCACCATGCGGTTCCGCAACCGGTCCGACGCCGGGCGAAGGCTCGCCAGCCGCCTGCAGTTCCTGCGCGACGAGGACGTCGTGGTCCTCGGGCTGCCCCGGGGCGGGGTGCCGGTCGCGGCGGAGGTGGCCCGTGCGCTGGGCGCCCCGCTGGACGTGATCCTGGTGCGCAAGCTGGGCGTGCCCGCCCAGCCCGAACTCGGCCTGGGCGCGATCGGCGAGTCGGGGGCGCGGGTCATCAACTCCGAGGTCGTGCGCTACGCCCAGGTCAGCGAGGCGGAGATCGCCCAGGTCGAGCTAAAGGAACGGGCCGAACTGCAGCGGCGCGCGCAGCGGTTCCGTGGCGATGCACCGCATCAGCCCCTGGCCGGCCGGACCGCCGTCATCGTGGACGACGGCATCGCGACCGGCTCGACGGCCCGCGCCGCGTGCCAGGTGGCGCGGGCGCTCGGCGCGGCCACGGTGGTGCTGGCGGCCCCGGTGGCGCCGCCCTCGTCCGACCGGACGCTGCGCGGCGCCGCCGACGAGGTGATCTGCCTGGAGATGCCGGAGCGGTTCCTGGCGATCGGCGAATGGTACGAAGATTTCTCTCAGACCTCGGACGAGGAGGTGGTCGCGCTGCTGCGGGCGGCGCAGGCGCCGGCCGGGACCGCGGTGGCAGGCGGGCTGGCGTCCGGGGACACGGCGGAAGATGCGGGCGGCGGGCAGGAGGAGCAGGTGCGCGAGCGCCAGGCGGACGGGCCGCGGGAGCAGGTGCCGGAGCCGGTGACGGCCGGCCTGGATCGGGCCCCGGGAGCCCAGGCCCGGGGAGGCCAGGGGGATGCCGCGTCCGGGGAGGCCAGCCCGGGGAGACCGCGTCCGGGGCGGGCGAGAGCCGCGCCGAGCTTGACCGCCTGGTGGCCATGATGCCGTTCGCGGCGGGCCTCGGCATCGTCCTGGATGCCGCCGCGCCCGGCGAGGTCCGGGGCCGGGTGGCCTGGACCCCGGAGCTGTGCACCTCCGGGGGCATCCTGCACGGCGGCGTGCTGATGGCTCTGGCCGACAGCCTCGGCGGGATCTGCGCCTTCCTGAACCTGCCGCCGGGTGCGCTGACCGCGACCACCAGTTCGGCCACGGTGTTCACCCGTGCGGTCCGGTCCGGCGAGGTGACCGCGGTCACCCGGCCGCTGCACGTCGGCCGGACGGTGATCATGGTGCAGACCGACCTCACCGATGACACGGGGCGGCGGGTGGCGCAGGTGACCCAGACCCAGGCGGTACTGGCCGGGCCAGGCTGACCGCGCTCAGGCTCCGGGGATCTCGGTACCGCACTGCTGGCAGGTGACCGGCGGGCCGGTGCCGGCCACGGTGCCGCAGGCTGGGCAGACCCTGCGCAGCAGGCAGGCCGGATTCCCCCGGGCGGTCGCCGTCGCCGGCGGGCCGGGCCAGGCCCGCCCGCCGGATCTCCGCCTCGGTGCGTGGCTCGGTGCCGCCGCTCATCGGGCCCTCCCCAGGTGCGCGGCCAGCACCGCCGCCTGGCTGTGCTCGACATCCCTGGTCGCGGTGAGCAGGGTGAGCGGCCCGGCCCCGGCCAGCTCGCGCAGGTGTGCCAGGGCATCCGCGCGCTCCGGCATCCCGAGTTCCACCTCATAACGCTCGCGGAACTCGGCGAACTTGTCCACCTCGTGGCCGTACCAGCGGCGCAGTTCATCGGAGGGGGCGATGGCGCGCAGCCATTCGTCCAGGGCGGCGGCGTTCTTGGCCAGGCCCCGGGGCCACAGCCGGTCGACCAGCACCCGGTGCCCGTCGGCCGGGCCGGGCGGGTCGTAGACGCGGCGCACGCGCACCGCGGTTGCTGCTGTCATCGGGCCCCGTCACTGTGGCGCGGCTTGCCCGCCGGGCAGGCCCAGTGGACCGGCCCGCCGGGCAAGCCAGGCGGTTGGCGACCGGGTTAAATCGTAGCACGATATATGTTGCCGGGTGTGGGCGGGCCCGGTGGTGTGGCAGCGGCTCGGCGCCGCCACACCACCGGGCCGGGCAGGGCGCGTTTTCGGGATATGGGGCCTGGCCTGCGCCGGGCAGGGCGATGCTGGGACTACGGTGAGGGGGTGCCCGAGATGTCTGCCAGCGACTTCCAGAACCTGCTGGCGTTCCGCACCAGCCTGCGCCGCTTCCTGCACTGGAGCCAGACGCAGGCGCGCGCGGTGGGCCTCACCCCGGCCCAGCACCAGCTTCTCGTGGCGATCAAGGGCCACTCGGGAGGCCAGGACCCGACGATCTCGGAGCTGGCCGAATACCTGCTGCTGCGGCACCACAGCGTGGTGGAGCTCGTCGACCGGGCGGCCATCGCGGGGGTGGTGGCGCGGTCCAGGGACGCCGAGGACGGACGGCTGACCCGGGTGACGCTCACCCCGGACGGCGAGGCACGGCTGAGCCTGCTCGGGCCCGCGCACCTGGACGAGCTCCGCAACCTGGCGCCCGTGCTGGACCATCTCGTCAGCGACTGGGCGGCGCGCACCGGGCAGGACGCGGCCCCGGGCCTGACCGGCGGGCCGGGGTATCCCGGGGAGCGTAATGCCAGGTAAAAGGCGCGGTCAGGAGCCGCCGGCGGCGATCTGGCGGAGCCGGTAGCGCTGCACCTTCCCGCTCTCGGTCCGCGGCAGCGCGTCGATGAACTCGATCTCCCGCGGGTACTTGTACGGCGCGATCACCTGCTTGGTGAAGGCCTGCAGCTCGGCGGCCTTCGCCGCGCCGCCGGCCGCGCCGTCCCGCAGTACCACGTAGGCCTTGACGATCGTGCCGCGCCCGGGGTCCGGCGCGCCGACCACGGCCGCCTCCAGCACGTCCGGGTGGCCGAGCAGCGCCTGCTCCACCTCGGGCCCGGCGATGTTGTAGCCAGCGGTGATGATCATGTCGTCGGTGCGCGCCTGGTACCAGTAGTAGCCGTCGCCGTCCCGGAGGTAGGTGTCCCCGGTCAGGTTCCAGCCGTCCCGCCACGTACTCGCGCTGGCGCTCGTCCGCCAGGTAGCGGCAGCCGGTGGGCCCCCGCACGGCGAGGCGGCCCGATCGTCCCGTCCGGCGCGGGCCTGCCCGTCCGCGGCGAGCACGGCCGCCTCGTACCCGGGCACCGCCAGGCCGGTCGACCCGGGCCGGATCGCGCCGCCAGCGGCGGAGATGAAGATATGCAGCATCTCGGTGGCGCCGATCCCGTCGATGATCCTGACGCCGGTCTCGCGGTGGAAGTCCTCCCACACCGGGCCGCGGAGATGCTCGCCCGCCGAGACGCACCGCCGCAGGCCGTTCAGCGCCTCCGTCTTGCCGGTGGCCAGCAGCGCCCGGTACATCGTCGGCGCCGTGAACAGCGCGGTCACCCCGTACTCGGCGACCGCGTCCGCCAGCTCGGCCGGGCGAGGCCCGCTCCAGCAGCAGCACGGAGGCCCCCACGCTGAACGGGAACACCACCAGGCCGCCCAGCCCGAAGGTGAATCCCAGCGGCGGGGTGCCCGGCGAACACGTCATCCGGGCCGGCCGCCGAGCACATGGCGGCCGAACGTGTCGTTGATGGCCAGCACGTCCCGGTGGAAGTGCATGGTCGCCTTGGGCGTGCCGGTGGTGCCGGAGGTCGGGGCGAGCAGGGCGACGTCATCGGCCGCGGTGGCCACCGCCGGGAAGCTGCCGCTCCGGGCCGCGCAGCGGCTCGCCAGATCATCGCCCGTGGCGCCGCCGTAGAAAACGGTGGGCAGGCCGGGTCGCCGGCCGCCAGCTCGCCGGCGAAGCGGTGATCGCACACGGCGAGGCTCCGGCCTGGTGAGGGCGGTCAGCGCGGCGACTTCCCTGGCCCGCAGCAGCGGCATGGTGGTCACCGCCACTCCCCCGGCCTTGAGCACGCCGAACCAGGCGGCGGCCAGCCACGGGTTGTTCGGCCCGCGGAGCAGCACCCGGTTCCCCGGGACCAGGCCGAAATCGGCGGTGAGCACCTCGGCGGCCTGGTTCGCCCGGGTGAGCAGGTCCCCGTAGGTCCAGGTCCCGGTGGGGGTACGCAGGCAGGGGCGGCCGGGGCCGTAGCGGGCCACCGCGGCGTCCAGCAGGGCCTCGGCGCAGTTGAGCCGCTCCGGGTAGCGGAGCTCGAGGAGATCGAAGCGCAGGTCCGGCCACTGCTGCGCGGGTGGCAGGTTGTCCCGGCAGAAAGTATCGGCGTGCGCGGAGGGTGAGAGCTGCATTGCGGCACCACTTCCTTGTGGGAATCCCCGCCGTCCCGCGGTAGCGGTAGCACCAGTATTCACCGCCCCTGACGACAGTCAATGAGGCGCGACATCGCCGCGGCCGAGGGCAGGGTGGCTGCCCGTGAGCCCGTTCCGCGGGTCGGTTCCGCCGACGCAGCACTGGCAGCACTTCCGGTTCGGGGTCGACGGGGGGATCGCGACGGTGACCCTCGACCGGCCGGGCAAGCTCAACGCCCTCACCTTCGAGGCCTACGCGGACCTGCGCGACCTGCTGGCCCAGCTCCCCCAGCGGGGCGACGTCCGGGTGCTGGTGGTGCGGGGCGAGGGGCGGGCGTTCTGCTCCGGCGGGGACGTCAACGAGATCATCGGCGCCACGCTGCGGATGGGCCAGGACGAGCTGCTGGCCTTCACCCGGATGAGCGGTGAGGTCATCCGGAACATGCGGGAGTGCCCCATCCCGGTCATCGCCGTGGTACACGGGATGGCCGCGGGGGCCGGGGCGGTGATCGCGCTCGCGGCGGACTTCCGGGTGGCGACCCCGGCGGCCCGGTTCGCGTTCCTGTTCACCAAGGTGGGTCTGTCCGGCGGGGACATGGGCGCCGCCTACCTGCTGCCCCGGCTGGTGGGCCTGGGCCGGGCGACGCAGCTGCTGATGCTGGGCGACACGATCGATGCCGGCCAGGCCGAGCGGATCGGCCTGATCAGCGAGCTCGTGGCCGCACGGCGAGCTGGAGGCGGCGGTGGGCCGGCTGGCCGGGCGGCTGGCGGACGGGCCGGCCCACGCCTACGCGCAGACCAAGGCGCTGCTCACCCGGGAGCAGGACATGAGCCTGTCCGCGGCGCTGGAGCTGGAGGCGGTAACCCAGGCGCTGCTGATGACCGGCCAGGACTACGCGGAGTTCCACGCCGCCTTCACGGCCGGCCGGGAGCCTCGCTGGCAGGGCCGCTGAGCGGAGCCTGCCGATTGGGATCCTTTCTCAGGTACCGGTCTTCAGGAGCTGAGAAACACGCTGCGGTGATACGCTCAGAGCTATGGCGATATCACGCCCGGACGACCAGCTTGCCGCAGCCGCCGTGCCGCAGCCCGTGACTGTGCGGCCGCCTGCCGCTGTGCCTGATTCGCCGCGCTGACCGCCTCCCGCGCGGCGCGGGTCTCCTCGTCGAGGCCGTCGCCTATCTGTGGGGTCATCGCCACCGCGAATGCCTCTCCGGGCAGATCCTCGCGGCGGCTGATCAGATCGCGGGCCATCTCCTCCGCGTCCCGAGGGTGCGTGACTGGGTGACGCCCACACCATCAATGTGTAGTTCCCATCCGTGCTCCCAGCGCTTGGCTCGGACGTGGTAGGTCTTCACTGGAGCCACCCCTCCGGCAGGCACTTCATGCGTTCGATCGTGTCACCGATGACCCCAGGTGAGATCTCCTGGTGACGAGGAATGTCTGCGGTGTGCTGGCCGCAGCTACAGACCCAGGTGGTATGTCGGCCCTTGTCGCTCTTGATGGCGCAGCCGTTGCGGCGTAACGCACGATTGACGTCTCGGCGCTTCATCGGCTTGACCATAGGCTAAATCTAGCCCCTATTGATGTCATGTATCCAGCCGGGGTGAAGCGGTGGACCGGCTGGCCCGGCACTTGGCCACCGGCCCGGCCCACGCCTACGCGCAGACCAAGGCGCTGCTCACCTGCGAGCAGGACATGAGCCTGTCCGCCGCCGTCGAACTGGAGCCCTGGACGGCGGGGCGAAACTGGCGCGACGCGCCGGCCTGGCCCGCGTAGGCTCAAATGCCCAGCCCAGCCACGAGGACCCACCCCATGCTGCTCACCCTCACCAGCATGTCGCCGCCTGCGACCGACCTGGGCTACCTGCTGCACAAGAACCCCGCCGCGGTGCGCGCTGTCCCGATGAGCTGGGGGATGGCACACGTGTTCTACCCCGAGGCGGACGACGACCGGTGCACCGCCGCACTCCTTTGCGAGGTCGACCCGGTCGCCCTGGTGCGCCGCAGCCGGGGCGGCCCCTTCCCGCTGGCCGCCTACGTCAATGACCGGCCCTACGCCGCGTCCTCCCTGCTCGCGGTCGCGATGCGCAAGGTGTTCGGCACGGCCATGCGGGGGGAGTGCGCCGCACGGCCCGGCCTGCCGCAGGAGCGGCTGCGGTTGTCCGCGCATCTGCCGGTGCTGCCATGCCGCGGCGGGGAGGGGCTGTTGCGCCGGGTACTCGAGCCGCTCGGCTACGAGGTGACCGCCGCGGCCATCCCGCTCGACGAAGCGTTCCCCGGCTGGGGCGGCAGCCCGTACTTCAGCGTGCGGCTGTCCGCCACGTGCCGGGTCCAGGACCTGCTCGGCCAGCTGTACGTGCTGCTGCCGGTCTTTGACGACGACAAGCACTACTGGGTGAGCAAGGACGAGATCGCCAAGCTGACCGGCGCGGCGGGGGAATGGCTGGCCGGGCATCCCGAGAGGGGCCTGATCATCCGCCGCTACCTGCGCCACCAGCCGGGACTCGTCGCGGAAGCCACGGCCCGGCTGCTCGACGAGGACTGCGGCGGTGCCCGAGGTCGCGGCGGCCGAGCGCGACAGCGAACCCACGACCCAGGTGGCGCCGGGCACCGTGGCAGCAGGGGAGGCCGTGCTAGCGGGGGAGGCCGTGCTAGCGGGGGAGGCCGTGGTAGCGGGGGAGACCACGGCGGCACCCGAGACCGGGCGGCGTGGGGAGCTGGTACGGCGGCGGAGCACACGCGGCTTCGCGATCTGCGGGTGGCCGCCGTGGTCCGCGAGCTGACTGCGATGGGGGCGCGCCGCGTCCTCGACCTCGGCTGCGGCGACGGCAGGCTGCTCGCCGCCCTGCTCAGCGACCCGCGGTTCGCGGAGATCGTCGGCGTGGACGCCTCCGCCGCGGCGCTGGACCGCGCCGCGCGCCTGCTGCACCTCGACGAGATGGCACCACGACAGAGGGAACGCATCCGGCTGCTGCTCGGCGCGCTGACCTACGCCGACCGCCGTCTGTCCGGCTACGACGCGGCCGTGCTGGCCGAGGTGGTCGAGCACGTCGACACCGGCAGGCTGGCCGCGCTCGAACAGGCCGTGCTCGGCGTGGCAGCACCGCAGACCGTCGTGGTTACCACGCCCAACGCCGAATACAACCCGCGCTACCCAGGGCTCGCGCCCGGCGCTTTTCGGCACCCGGACCACCGGTTCGAGTGGACCAGGGCGCAGTTCCGCGCCTGGG
The DNA here is from genome assembly GCA_963730235.1 of uncultured Actinomycetes bacterium. GTDB lineage: Bacteria > Actinomycetota > Actinomycetes > Streptosporangiales > Streptosporangiaceae > DASXKD01. Next base: position 63,543 of record CAVSRH010000009.1, on the reverse strand, counting down.
CGGAATCGGTGGCGGCCCGGTACGGGTACGCGGTGCGATTCGAACCGGTCGGCGCGGCGGATCCCGCTGTGGGCCCGCCGACGCAGATGGCGGTGATGCACCGGTGACGGTGCTCAGGGTCCCCAGGCTCTGCCTGGTTGTTCTCGTCGGCGTGACCGGGTCGGGCAAGTCGAGCTTCGCGGCCCGCCACTTCCGTACGACCGAGGTGCTCAGCTCGGACACCTTCCGCGGGCTTGTCGGAGACGACGAGAACGATCAGTCGGTCACCGCGGCGGCGTTCGAGGCGCTGCATGCCGTCGCCGCGCAGCGGCTCAAGCTCGGCAGGCTCACGGTGATCGACGCCACGAATGTGCAACCGGACGCCCGCCGCCCGCTGCTCGCCTTGGCCCGCGAGTATCACGTGCTGCCGGTCGCCGTCGTCCTCGACGTGCCCGAGCAGGTCTGCATCGAGCGCAATCAGGCGCGCCGCGACCGCGCGTTCGGTGCCGGGGTGGTCCGGCGCCAGCACTCGGCGCTGGCCAAATCGCTGGGACGGCTGGAGCGGGAGGGGTTCCGCCGCGTGTTCCGGTTGCGCGGCGTTGCCGAGATGGACGCTGCGCAGATAGCGCGCGAGCCCTCCTGGAGTGACAAGTCCGACTCCCACGGGCCGTTCGACATCATCGGCGACGTACACGGCTGCCAGCCGGAACTGGCCGAGCTCCTGGACACGCTGGGCTACCGGGCCGGCGAGGACGGGGTGCGCCGCCACCCGGCGGGGCGGACCGCGGTGTTCCTCGGCGACCTGGTCGACCGGGGCCCCGGCACGCCCGCGGTGCTGCGCACGGTGATGGGTATGGTGGCCGGCGCCACCGCCCTGTGCGTGCCGGGCAACCACGAGGCGAAGCTGCTGCGGGCGCTGCGCGGCCGCGACGTCAAGGTCAGTCACGGGCTGGCCGAGTCGCTCGCCCAGCTCACCGCCGAGCCGCCCGGCTTCACCGCCCAGGTGACCGAGTTCCTGGACGGCCTGGTCAGCCACTACGTGCTCGACGGCGGGCGGCTGGTGGTGGCGCACGCCGGGCTGCGGGAGGAGATGCACGGCCGGGCCTCGGCCGCGGTCCGGGCATTCGCGCTCTACGGCGACACCACGGGCGAGACCGACGAGTTCGGGCTGCCCGTCCGCTACCCCTGGGCGCAGGACTACCGCGGCAAGGCCGTCGTCGTATACGGGCACACCCCCGTCCCCGAGGCGGTCTGGGTGAACAACACCATCTGCCTGGACACCGGCTGCGTGTTCGGCGGCCGCCTCACCGCGCTGCGCTATCCCGAGCGGGAACTCGTCTCCGTGCCAGCGGCGCGGGTGTACTACGAGCCCGCGCGGCCGCTCACCCCGGAACACCCGCCGGCGGCCCGGGACGCCGCCCCCGGCACCGGCGCGGTCCCAGGCGCGCCAGCTGTCATGGGAAGTGGTGTCGCCGCGGCGCCGGGCGGGGGCGGTATCGTCCCGGATCTGGTGGCGTCGCCGCTCCTCGACGTGAGCGATGTGCTGGGCAAACGCGGGATCGAGACCCGGCTGCGCGGACGGGTGACCATACCCGAGCCGAACGCGGCGGCGGCTCTTGAGGTGATGAGCCGGTTCGCGACCGACCCGAGATGGCTGATCTATCTGCCGCCAACCATGCCGCCCGGGCCCGCCAGCGCCCGGCCCGGGGCTGCTCGAACACCCCGCGGACGTGCTCGCCGCCTACCGCCGCGACGGTGTGACGCAGGTGATTTGCGAGGAGAAACACATGGGCTCGCGGGCGGTCGTGATCGTCTGCCGGACCCCGGCGGCGGCCCTGGATTGGTTCGGCAGCGAGCGCGGCGGCATCGTGTGCACCCGCACCGGCCGCCCGTTCTTCACCGACGAAGGATTGGAAGCGGAGCTGCTCACCCGGCTGAACCAGGCGCTCGCCCAGACCGGCCTGTGGGCCGAGCTCGGCGACTGGGCCGCCCTTGACTGCGAGCTCCTGCCTTGGTCGCTCAAGGCCGAAGACCTGGTGCGCAGCCACTATGCCACGGTCGGCGCGGCTGCCGTGGCGGGGCTCGGCGCGGCCACCGGTGCGCTGGAGGAAGCGCTGCGGCGCGGCGCCGATGTCGCGGCGCTGGCCGGCCGCACCAGGGAGCGGCTCGCCGCGGCGCGGGCCTTCGGCGCCGCCTACCGGCCCTACGTCTGGTCAGTCACCTCCCTCGATGACGTGCGGCTCGCCCCGTTCCAGGTCCTGGCCGGCTCGGCGGGAACGTTCCCAGACCGCGACCACGCCTGGCACATGACCGTCGCCGAACGCCTGTCCGCAGCCGATCCGGTCATCAAGCCGACCCGGTATATCGTGGCCGACCTGGAGCGGGCCGGTGCCGACGCGGATGTCACCACCTGGTGGGAGGAGATCACCGGGGCCGGCGGGGAAGGGATGGTGGCCAAGCCGCTCAGCCCGGTCAGCCGCGGGCGGCACGGCATCGCCCAGCCGGGGATCAAGTGCCGCGGGCCCGAATACCTGCGGATCATCTACGGCCCTGAGTACGCCATCTCCGCCAACCTCGACCGGCTGCGGGAGCGCAACCTGGCGCGCAAGCGCTCTCTGGCGCTTAGCGAGTTCGCGCTCGGCGCGGAGGCCCTGGAGCGGTTCACCCGCCGCGAGCCGCTGTTCCGCGTGCACGAATGCGTGTTCGGCGTGCTCGCCCTGGAAAGCGAGCCGGTCGACCCCCGGCTCTAGCTGGGTTACTACGTGCGGGGGACGGCCAGCGGATATGCCGCCGGCGGCCGGTTGGCCAACCGGTCAGGAATCGAGAAGCGCGGGTCACCGGGCCGCACCTAGCGTGACCGGCATGACATCCATCGAATCCGTCACCCTCGAGGTGGCCGACCCCACGGCCGCCAACCGCTTCTACACCGCCGCCTTCGGCCTGGGCACTCAACTGCGCCTGCGGGCCTCGGAGGCACCGACGACCGGCTTCCGCGGGTTCACGCTCTCGCTGACGGTGTCCCAGCCGGCCACCGTCAGCGGCCTCATCGACGCCGCCCTCGACGCCGGCGCGACGACGCTGAAGCCGGCCGCGAAGTCGTTCTGGGGCTACGGCGGCGTCATCCAGGCCCCGGACGGGACGATCTGGAAGATCGCGACCTCGGCGAAGAAGGACACCGGCCCGGCCACCCGGCAGATCGACCAGATCGTGCTCCTGCTCGGCGTCGCGGACGTGGCCGCGAGCAAGCGGTTCTACACCGGCTGTGGCCTGGCCGTGGCGAAGAGCTTCGGCCGCAAGTACGTCGAGTTCGACACCGCGCCGGGCCCGGTCAAGTTCGCGCTCTACGGGCGCCGTGCCCTCGCCAAGGACGCCGGCGTCTCGCCGGACGGCACCGGATCGCACCGGCTCATGATCGCCAGCGATGCCGGGCCCTTCACCGACCCGGACGGGTTCGCGTGGGAGGCCGCGCGGGCGACCGAGCCGCAGCTAGCGTGACCGGCATGGACATCACCATTCACGCGAGCGCCCTGCCGCATACCGACCCGGAGGCCTCGCTGGCCTTCTATCGCGACACCCTCGGCTTCGAGGTCCGCAACGATGTCGGACAGGGCACGATGCGCTGGATCACGGTCGGCCCCCCCGGCCAGCCCAGCACGTCGATTCTCCTGGCGCCGCCGGCCGTCGACCCCGGCATCACCGACGACGAGCGCCGCATGATCGCCGAGATGATGGCCAAGGGCACCTACGGCTGGATCCTGCTGGCCGCCGGGGACCTCGACGACACCTTCGCACGGGTGCAGGCCAGCGACGCCGAGGTCGTCCAGGAGCCGGTCGATCAGCCGTATGGGATCCGCGACTGCGCCTTCCGCGACCCCGCCGGCAACCTGGTCCGCATCCAGCAGCGGCCCTGAGCGGCTGGCGAGCGCGGCCATGGACTGCACAGACGCCTACCGCGAGGCGCTGACCCGGGATTTCGAAGCCCGGGCAGCGGCGCGGGCCCCGGCCCCGCTGCCGGGCCAGCGCCGGGCCGACGAGGCCGGCCGCGACGGCGCTGCGGGGCGGCCGCTGCGGCGCCGCACGAGTCCCGGACCGGACGATCTGGAAACCGCGGCGCCGGGATCCGCTCAGGCGTTGTAGGCCACGGCGGCCAGGGTAGGCTCGAGCGGTTCCGGCGTGTTGACGTCGCCGGCAACGAAGACCTTGGTGCCGTCCGGGCTCACCTCGATCGAGTCCGCGAAGCTGTGCCAGGCCCCGCCGGGGGAGTGGTAGGCCAGCGCCCACAGTTGAGTGCCGGTCGCCGCGTCGTAGGCCACCGTGCTGAAGGCCCGGGCCCCGGAGAACCCGGACCCGGTTGACACCCGCGGCCACCGCGCCGCGCATTGCCCGGGACCAGGCGCGGCTTATTTGAACAGTTGCCGGGCGATGATCGTGCGCTGGATCTCCGAGGCGCCCTCGTAGATGCGCGGGGCCCGGACCTCGCGGTACAGGTGTTCCAGCAGATGGCCCCGCTCCAAGGCGCGGGCGCCGTGGATCTGCACCGCCGAGTCGACCACGTACTGGGCCGTCTCCGTCGCGAACAGCTTGGCCATGGCGCTGCGCCCGGCCACCCCGGGCGCCCCCGCGTCCAGCGCCGCCGCCGCCGAGTACACCAGCAGCCGGGCCGCCTCGGTGCGGGTCGCCATCTCGGCAAGCAGGTGCGCCACCGCCTGCTGGTCCTTGAGCGGCCCGCCGAACACGGTCCTGGCGCCGCGTACTCGCAGGCCGCCTCGAGCGCCGCCTGCGCCATGCCCACCGCGAACGCGCCCACGCTCGGGCGGAACAGGTTCAGCGTCCGCATCGCCACCGCGAAGCCACGGTCGGGCTCCCCAGCAGTATCGCCCCGGTCAACCGGCACCCCGTCGAAGGCCAGCGTGCCGATCGGGTGCGGGCTGACCATGTCCAGGTGCGTGCCGGACAGCCCCGGCCGGTCCGCCGGGACCAGGAAGGCGCTGACCCCGCGGGCCCCGGCGCCCAGTGTGGTCCGGGCGAACACCGTGTAGAAGTCGGCCTCGGGCGCGTTGGAGATCCAGGTCTTGATCCCGGTCAGCCGCCACCCTTCCCCGTCCGGGACGGCGGCGAGTTCCAGTGCCGCCGCGTCCGACCCGGCGCCGGGCTCGGACAGCGCGAACGCGGCCACGGCCGTCCCCGGCGGCCACCGCGGGCAGCCACCGGCTGCACCTGCTCGTCGGTCCCGGACTGCAGCACCGGGTAGCTGCCCAGGCCCTGCAGCGCCAGCGCGGTTTCCGCCTCGGTGCACTGGGTGGCCAGCGACTCCCGCTGAGCAAGCAGAGATCCATGGCCGACGCCTCGCCGGGAGGACGGTTCCCCGGCCGCCGCGGTGGGGAGCGCCGCACCGGGGAACAGGCGGGCGAGCAGGCCGAGCCGCCCCATGGCCTTGAGCAGTTCGGGTTGACGCGGCCCGGCTCGCCGGCCTCGGCGAGCGGGCGCAGTCCAGCGGCGGCGTACCCGCGCACCTCGGCCGCGAAGCCCTGCTGCGCGGCGGTCAGCGCGAACGGCGCTCATCACGACCCCCCGCCAGGCCGCCACCGGGCGTGCGCGGTGGCCGGCTCACCGCTCCTGATCAGCTCCAGCCGGGGCCGCGGGCCGTCGGTGCGGCCGGTCTGCGGCTTGCGGCTGCCCGCGGCGAACTGGTCCGGCCAGCGCCGCCCCGGCGCCGGCGTAGCCCTGGTCCGCGGCCGCGTGCAGGGTCCACTGCGGGTCGTACAGGTGGGCCCGGCCGAGGGCGCAGAAGTCGGCGCGCCCGGCCAGCAGGATCGAGTTGACGTCGTCGTAGGAGGAGATCGACGCCGACCGCGATCACCGCGACACCGTACTTGCGGCCGATCTCGTTGCGGATCCGGTCCGCGTAGGGGGTCTGGTAGCTGCGCCCGAACGCCGGGCGCTCGTCGCTGACCACCTGCCCGGTGGACACGTCGATGCCGTCCACCCCGTGCTCGGCGAACGCCCGGGCGATCTCCACCGCCTCGTCGGCGTCGACGCCGCCCTCGTGCCAGTCGGTCGCGGAGATCCGCACCGTCATCGGGCGCCCGGCCGGCCACACCGCCCGGACCGCGTCGAACACCTCCAGCGGGTAGCGCAGCCGGCCCTCCAGCGACCCGCCGTAGCGGTCGGTGCGCTGGTTGGTCAGCGGGGACAGGAACGACGACAGCAGGTAGCCGTGCGCGCAGTGCAGCTCCAGCAGGTCGAACCCGGCCCGAGCGGCCGCCTCCGCCGCCGCCGGCGAACTGCCCGGTGATCTCGGCCAGGTCGGCGTGCGGTCAGCTCCCGCGGGCACCTGGCTGGCCGGGGAGTAGGGCATCGGCGGACGGGCCGCACACCTCCCAGTTGCCCTCGGCCAGCGGCTCGTCGATGCCCTCCCACATCAGCCGGGTGGAGCCCTTGCGGCCGGAGTGGCCGAGCTGGATCGCCGATCCGCGCGCCGGTGCTGGCGTGCACGAAGTCCGACGATCGCGCCGCCACGCGGCCTCCTGGCTCGCGGGTGTACAGGCCCGCGCAGCCGGGGCTGATCCGCCCGGCTCCGACACGCACACCATCTCGGTCATGACCAGGCCGGCCCCGCCGAGCGCCTTGCTGCCCAGGTGCACGAGGTGGAAGTCGCCGGGCACGCCGTCGCGGGCGCGAGTACATGTCCATCGGCGAGACGATGACCCGGTTCGCGCAGCTCCAGCCGCGCCGATCCGGCCCGGCTGGAACATCGGCGGCCGCACGCCCGGCCCGGCCCGTCCGCCGCTGGCGTCCTGCCTGGCGAACCAGTGCGTCCATGCCCGGCGACGAACTCCGGGTCGCGCAGCCGCAGGTTGTCGTAGGTGACCCGGCGGCTGCGGGTGATGATGTTGAACGCGAACTGCTGCGGGTCCTGGTCGGTGTATGGCCGATGTGCTCGAACCACTCCAGGCTGGCCTGCGCCGCCCGCTGGGTGGAGGCGACCACCGGCCGGCGCTCCGCCTCGTAGGCGGCCAGCGCGGCGGTGACGTCGGGCTGCTCGTGCAGGCAGGCGGCGAGCGCCAGCGCGTCCTCCATGGCCAGCTTGGTGCCCGAGCCGATGGAGAAGTGCGCGGTGTGCGCGGCGTCGCCGAGCAGCACGACGTTGCCGTGCCGCCAGCTGGCGCAGCGCACCGTGGTGAAGTTCACCCACCGGGAGTTGTTGCCGGCGATCTCGGTGCCCGCCCAGCACGCTCCGCGCACAGGTCACGGATGAGCTCGATGGACGCCTCGTCGCTGTGCCCCGGCGGCAGCCGGCGGCGGCCGCGGCCGGCCCGGCGAACCCGGCGCGGCGCCACACGTCGTCGTGCAGCCTCCAGGATGAACGTGCTCGCGTCCCGGCTGTAGGGGTAGCCGTGGATCTGCATGACCCCGGCCGGCGTGTCCAGGATGCAGAACTTGAACGCGTCGAAGACCAGGTCGGTGCCGAGCCAGATGTAGGCGCAGCGCCGGGCCTCCAGGTCCGGCCCGAAGGCCCCGGCCAGCCGGGTCCTGGTCTGCGAGTTCGCCCCGTCGGCGGCAACGACCAGGTCGTAGCCGGCCGCCAGCGCCGCGGCGTCCGGGGCCGGCGTGCTGAACTGCGGTCCGCACGCCCAGTTCCGCGCACCGCTGCTGCAGGATGGCGAGCAGCCGGTGCCGGCTCATCGCGGCGAAGCCGTGCCCGCCGGAGGTGAGCACCGTGCCGTGGAAGTGCACGTCGATGTCGTCCCAGCGGGCGAACTCACGCTGCATGGCCGCGAACACGGCGGCGTCGGCGTGCTCGATCCCGCCCAGCGTCTCGTCGGAGAACACCACCCCGAAGCCGAACGTGTCGTCGGGCGCGTTCCGCTCCCAGAGGTGCACCTCGTGGCGGGGGTCGAGCTGCTTGGCCAGCGCGGCGAAGTACAGCCCGCCCGGCCCCCCGCCGAGCACGGCGATGCGCACTGCGCTCGCTCCTTCCGTGCGCCTGCCGGCTCACAATATGTCGGTGTCTACACGACCGTCAATAATTCGACATGCGTTACGCACCCCGGGCAGCCGTGCGCCCCGGGCCGCGCACGGCCCGGGGCGCAACCTGCTCAGCTGACGGTACCTAGCCCTGGTAGGCGACCGTGGCGAACTCGCTGGGGCTGCCGTAGGGGCCGCTGGTCCCGGTGACGATCGCGTTCCCGCCGGCCGCGACCACGCCCGCAGCGTTGTTCTGATCGCCGGTCACGGCGTACCTGGCGGCCCAGAGCTGGGCCCCGGTGCCGGCGTTGTATGCCACGGTGGCGTAGTCGGCCGGGGTGTTGAAGTTGGCGATCGACGTGCCGGTGACGTACACCGTGGACCCGTCCGGGCTGACCGCCAGGCCCGCGGCGTTGTCGTCCACCTTCGGCGTGCTGTAGCTGGCCTGCCAGAGCTGGTGGCCGGTGGCCGCGTCGTAGCCGATGGTGGCGTACTCGTTCAGGCCGCTGGCCTGCCCCGCCGAGCCGGTCACGTACACCGTGGACCCGTCAGGGCTGAGCGCGATGCCGGTGCTGCCCGTCGCGCTTGAGGTCACTGGGCCGTGGTAGGTGGCCTGCCACATCTTGAAGCCGTTGGCGGCGACGATGGCTGCCGTCCAGTAGTGCTGCACGGTGCCGGGGGCCATGCTGCCGCCGGTGACATACAGGGTCGAGGAGTCCGGGCTGACCGCCAGCGAGAGATGCAACCGCCGGTAGGCCTGCTTGAAGATGAGCATCCAGAGCTGCTCGCCGTTGGCGGGGTCCAAGCAGATGATCCCGCTCGATCCGGCGATGAACACCCTCGACCCGTCCGGGCTGACCGCGATGGACGTGAGGGTGTGGCCCACGTGTGGCGGGGTCGCTCTTTGGCTGTCCCACACGGTGGCCCCGGTGGCGGCGCTCAGGGCGACCGTGTCGTAGCTCTTGAACGCGGCACTCCCGCCGAAGTCCTGGGTCCCGGTGACGTACACCGTCTTGGAGTCCGGGCTCACCGCGACCGGGTGGTACTGCGCCATCGACGCGTCGGCGAGCGGCGAGGTCGCCCAGAGCTGTGCGCCGGTGGCGGCGTTGTAGGCCAGCACCAGGTAGTCGTCGTGGCCGGTGCCCCTGGCGCGGTCGCCGGCCACGTAGACGGTGGCGCCGTCCGGGCTGACCGTGATGGCGGGGACGCCCGTGTCGCCCCGGGGATGGCGCCCCATGCCCTGGTACCTGGCCAGCCAGAGCTGCTTGCCGGTGGCCGCGTTGTAGGCCACCGTGACCTCGTCCCGCAGCCCGGTCGCCTTCTTCGTGGTGATGCCGGTGACGTACACGACGGTTCCGCTGGGGTTGGTGGCCTCTGACGAGGCGGCGGCGGAAATGAACGGCCCGCCGAACCGCTGCGACCAGACCTGCGTCCCGCCGGGAACCGCGGTGCCCCGCTGACCGGCGCCCGCCACGGCCGGTACGGCGACGGCGAAGATCCCCATGGCGGCCACGGCGATGGTGGCACCAAGCCGGTAACTCAACCTCATAACGTCCCCTAACCCTTGCGCGCGATCGTTGCGTGATCGGAACAGATACGCGGGAATCGCCCGATTACCCCGCTATGGGGACGCGTGGGGCGGCTATGAGGTTGACCGGGTGGTCCCGCGCCCTAGCCCGTTGCCCCGGCAACGGCGATGCCCTGGACCTCGACGAGCGCAGCGGTGTCCCAGAGGCGGGAGACGCCTACCGCGGCCATGGCCGGGTAGTCACGGCCGCAGAGCCGGCGCCAGACCTGGCCGATCTCTCGTGCCTGCTCCCGGTAAGCGGCGAGGTCCACTGCGTAGATCGTGAGGCTGACCAGGTCGGTAGGCTCGCCCCCCGCGGCTCGCAGAGCGGTAAGCAGATTGCTGAGTGCCTGCTCGAACTGGAGGGACGAGGCCGCCGCCTGCGATCGCGCCGTCCGGGGTGTAGCCGGTCTGGCCGGCGAGGAAGATCAGGCGGCCGCCGGGGGCTGCCACCGCGTGGGAGAAACCCGAAGGCGTGGCTAGTTCGGCGGGGTTGATGCGCTCGATGGTCACGGGGCCGTGATATCACACGGGGTGAGCGTTATCTTGTGCGGATGACGGGCGTGATAGAGGCGACAGGGCGCGGCGCGCAGCCGCGGCAGCTGATCGTGACCGTCTACGGGCTGTATTCGCGGGATACGGATGGCTGGATGTCGGTCGCCTCGCTGGTCAGCCTGCTGCGGGATCTCGGCGTCGATGAGGCGGCCGTGCGGTCGTCCATCTCCCGGCTGAAGCGGCGCGGGATTCTGGTCGCCAGGCGGGCCGGCGGGGCCGCCGGGTACGAGCTGTCCGGGGAGGGGCAGGCGATCCTGCGGGAGGGGGATCACCGGATCTTCCGCCGGGAGCGGGCCCGGCTGGGTGACGGGTGGCTGCTCGCGGTGTTCTCCGTGCCGGAGGCCGAGCGGCACCAGCGGCACGTGCTGCGCTCCCAGCTCAGCCGCCTGGGCTTCGGCACGGCGGCCCCGGGGGTATGGATCGCCCCGGCCTACCTGCACGAGGCGACCGCGGAGATGCTCGCGCGGCTCGGGCTGTCCGGCTACGCGGACCTGTTCCGCGCCGATCACCTGGCCTTCGGTGACCTGGCCGCCAAGGTACGCCAGTGGTGGGACCTGGACCGGACCGAGCGGCTGGCCCGTGACTTCGTCGCCGCCTACGAGCCGGTGCTGCGCGGCTGGTCCGGCCGCCGGGCCGCGTCCCGCCCCGGCGAGGCGTTCGCGGACTACGTCAGGGTCCTGACCGACTGGCGCCGCCTGCCCTACCTGGACCCGGGCCTGCCCGCCGAACTCCTCCCGCCCGGCTGGACCGGCGCGCGGGCCGCCGGGATCTTCTTCACCCTGCAATCCCGCCTGGCCGGCGCCGCGGGCGAGCACGCCGCCCGGGCCAGCCGGGCCCAGGAAGCGTAGCCGCCACGGTTCCTTCGTGACGGTGCGGGGGTAGGGTCCAGTTTGCCCGGCTCCGGCGGCACCGGCCCCGGCGAGACAGCGACCCTGCGGGGCTGGCGGCGGCCGGTTCCCGGCGAGGAGGCGTGGAGATGACCAGGACCGCCCCGGTGGCCAGCCCGGTGGATTTCAGTGAGTACGGCGATTACTCGGTGAAGGCGCCGGCGCGCCCCGACGGGGCCTTCATCCGGCCGCTGTACCCGTTCCAGGGCCGGATCACCGCGGACGGCTCCAGCGGATTCCCGGCCGAGGCGGGCCGTTACCACCTGTACGTGTCCCTCGCCTGCCCATGGGCGCACCGCAGCGTGATCGTGCGGTCGCTGCTGGAACTGGAGGGCGTGGTGTCGCTGTCGGTCGTGGACCCGGTCCGGGACGGGCGCGGCTGGGCGTTCCGCGACGGCCCGGGCTACGGGCCCGATCCGGTCAACGGGTTCACCCTGCTCCGGGAGGCCTACGAGGCGAGCGAGCCGGGCTATGACGGCCATATCAGCGTGCCCGTGCTCTGGGACCGGGAGACCGCGCAGATCGTCAGCAACAACTTCCCCGACATCACGATCGACCTGGGCACGCAGTTCGGCGCCTGGGCGGCCCCGGGCATCGAGCTGTACCCGGAGCCGCTGCGGGCGGAGATCGACGCGCTCAACGACCGGGTCTACGGGTCGGTCAACAACGGGGTCTACCGCTGCGGGTTCGCCGGCACCCAGGAGGCCTACGACGTGGCGGTCGCCGCCCTGTTCACCACGCTGGACGAGCTGGAGGAGCGGCTGCGCCGGCCGCCGGTACCTGTTCGGTGACCAGATCACCGAGGCGGACGTCCGCCTGTGGGTGACGCTGGCCCGGTTCGACAGTGTCTACGTCACCCATTTCAAGACGAACATCCGGCGGCTCGTGGATTACCCGAACCTCTGGGCCTATTCGCGTGACCTGTACCAGCAGCCGGCGTTCGGCCCGACCACGAACTTCGATCACATCAAGCGGCACTACTACACGACCCACCCGCACCTCAACCCGCAGCGGATCGTGCCCGCCGGGCCGGTGCTGGACTGGGCCGAGCCGCACCACCGCGACAAGCTCGCGGCGTAGCCGCACACGGTGTACTGCACCGACCGCCGTGTCATCCGGCCGGGGCGGCCAGGCGTCCCATGAAGAGGAAGCGCCGCGCAGCGGCATGGCGCCGGACAGCGATGGGGGTCCCGATGCTGAGCACGGCACGAACCGCGAGGGGCGTCAGTTTAAGGCCGATGCTGGTGGCGGCGGTGACGGCGGGCGTGCTCGCCGTGGGCGCGGGCCAGGCCGCGGCGGCGGGGCCCGGTGCCGTGAGCCCGGCCGGGACGATCACGACCGTGGTCGGCGGGGTCGGCGGACCGGCCAAGGCCACCACCGTGCCCGTGTTCGTGCCGTTCGGAGTCACGTTCGGCGCGGGGCACGTCTACATCGCTGACGGGCCGGTGGTGCGCGCGGTGAACCCGCGGCACGACTGGCTGACCACCCCGGCCGGCACCGGGACAACCTCCCGGCCGGTCGGCGACGGCGGCCTGGCCACGGCCGCGAACCTGAACACATACGGGACCGCGGTCGACGGTTCCGGCAACCTGGTCATCGCCGACTCCGCGCACTCGCAGGTACAGGTGGTGGCGGCGAAGACCGGGACGTTCTACGGCCAGCCGATGATCGCCGGCCACATCTACCGGGTGGCCGGCCGCAGCACCCCCGGGTTCTCCGGCGACGGCGGCCCCGCCACCAGCGCGCAGCTCCGCAGCCCCGAGGGCGTGGCGGTGGACGCCGTGGGCAACCTGCTGATCGCCGACTCCCGCAACGGCCGGATCCGGATGGTGGCCGCACGCACCGGCACGTTCTACGGCCAGGCGGTCACCGCCGGTGACATCTACACCGTGGCCGGCGGCGGCACCGGCGCGGCCGGCGGCGGCCCGGCCACCGGGGCGAATCTCGGCAACGCGCAAAACGTGGCGGTGGACGGCGCGGGCAACCTGGTGATCGCGGCCTGGGACGACCACGAGATCCTGGTGGTGGCCGGCAGCACGGGCACGTTCTACGGGCAGGCCATGACCGCCGGTGACATTTACACCGTCGCGGGCGGTGGGACCAGCATCCCCGGCGACGGCGGCCCGGCCACCAGCGCATTTCTGTTCTCCCCGCACGGGGTGGCGGTGGACGGCGCCGGAAACCTGGTGATCGCGGACGCGCTCGGCGAGCGCATCCGGGTGGTCGCCGCCAGCACCGGCACGTTCTACGGTCAGGCCATGACGGCCGGTGACATCTATACGGTCGCCGGCAACGGGAAGGTGGGGACCGACGGTGACGGCCTCCCGGCCACCCACGCCCGCCTCAACCACCCGCACGACGTCGCGGTGGACAGCGCGGGGAACCTGCTGATCGCCGACTTCTTCAACAGGCGGATCCGGCTGGTGGCCGCGCACAGCGGCCGGTTCTACGGCCAGGCCATGAAGGCGGGCCACATCTACTCGATCGCCGGCACTACCGGCCCGTCGTCCTTCTTCGGTGACGGCGGCCCGGCTACCCACGCGCCGCTCAACGTCCCCCGCGGGCTGGCCCGCGACGCCGCGGGCAACCTGGTCATTGCGGACACCGGCAACAACCTGATCCGGGTGGTCGCGGCCGCCACGGGCACGTTCTACGGGCAGGCGATGACCGCCGGGGACATTTACACCGTGGCCGGCGGCGGGACCAGCGGCCTGGGCGACGGCGGGCCGGCCACCAGCGCCGAGCTGTTCTCCCCGGATGGAGTGGCGGTGGACGGCGCGGGCAACCTGGTCATCGCGGACGCCGGCAACAACCGGGTCCGGGTGGTCGCGGCCGCCACGGGCACGTTCTACGGTCAGGCGATGACCGCCGGGGACATCTACACCGTGGCCGGCGACGGCACGGCGGGGTTCGCCGGCGACGGCGGCCCGGCCACCAGCGCCAAGGTCGCCAGCCCCGAAGGGGTGGCGGTGGATGGTGCCGGGAACCTGCTGATCTCCGATACCGGCAACAACCGGATCCGGGTGGTCGCGGCCCACACGGGCACGTTCTACGGTCAGGCGATGACCGCCGAGGATATCTACACGGTGGCGGGCAACGGCGGCTTCGGGTTCGCCGGCGACGGCGGCCCGGCCACCCACACCAAGCTGGCCAACCCGGCGCTGACGATCGTGGACGGGGCCGGCAACCTGGTCATCGCGGACAACTCGAACAACAGGGTCCGGGTGGTGGCGGCGCGCACCGGCAGGTTCTACGGGCAGGCGATGACCGCCGGGGACATCTACACCGTGGCCGGCGACGGCAAGACGGGGTTCGCCGGCGACGGCGGCCCGGCCACCCACGCCGAACTGTTCGACCCCCGGCGGTGACGTTCGACGGCGCGGGGAACCTGGTAATAGGCGACGTCGGCAACAGCCGGGTCCGGGTGGTGGCCGCGCGGTCGGGCAGGTTCTACGGGCGGGCGATGACCGCCGGGACATCTACACGATCGCGGGCACCGGCTCCGACTCGTTCTCCGGTGACGGCGGCCCCGCCACCGCGGCCGATATCGGCGCCCCCCTCGGGGTGCTGGCTGGCAGCGGAGGCGGCGTGCTTATCGCCGACGCGGTCAACAGCCGGATCCGGATGGTGAGCGGCTGAGGGCGGGTGCGGGCGCCGTCAGGGCTCGCGGATGACTTCGGCGGGGTCCTTGTCGCTGCGCAGGCCCTGGTAGGAGGGGGCCCGCATGCGCCCCGCGCGGGTCCAGCCGGTGAACCTGATCTCGGCCACAAGCACCGGCTCGGCCCAGACCGCGTCCCGGGCGTGGTCGGCGGGCAATGGGGTGGCGAACGGCGAGGTGGCCCGCCGCAGCGGGGCGAGCTGCGCGGTGAGCTGGCGCAGCACCCGGTCGGTGAACCCGGTCCCGACGTGGCCGGCGTAGGCCAGGCCGCCGTCCTCCTGGACGCCGACGAGCAGCGAGCCGATCTGCCCGGACCGGTTCCCCTTGCCGGGCCGCCAGCCACCGATCACCGCTTCCTGCCGCCGGATGTTCTTGACCTTGCGCCAGGTCCCCGGCCGCTTCCCCGGCTCGTAGCGGGAATCGAGGCGCTTCGCCACGACACCCTCCAGCCCGTGCTGGACGGACACCGCCTGGATGCTGGCCCCGGCCTCGCCGGTGAACGAGGGCGGCGTCTGCCACGAGGGGCCGTATAGATCCAAATCCTCCAGGAGCGCCCGGCGCCGCGCGTACGGCAGTTCGAGCAGCGGCCGCCCGTCCAGGTACAGCAGATCGAACGCCAGGTAGGTGACCGGGTACCCGGCAACCAGGCGTTGCGCCGCTGCGGGGTCCCGCACATGCATCCGGTTCTGCAGCGCCTCGAAGTCCGGCCAGCCGGACTCGCCCAGGGCGACGACCTCGCCGTCGAGCAACGCGTCCCGCCGGCCGACGGCCGCCGCCAGGCCGCGCAGTTCCGGGTAGGCGGCGGTGACGTCCTCACCGGTCCGGGAGATCAGCCGCATCCGGCTGCCCTCGCAGTAGGCCAGCGCGCGGACCCCGTCCCACTTCATCTCCAGCGCCCACTGCCCGTCGTCGGGCGGCAGGTCCGGCTCGGAGCGGGCCAGCATGGGCGGCAGCACGCCGGGCAGCGGCTGCCGCTCCCGGTGCATCATCCAGTCGGTCCCCCGGGTCTGGAACAGCGTGTATCCGCCGGTCAGCCGGCGCCCGTGCAGCATTACCTTGACCTCACGGTCGGTCCATTTGACCGCCTCGAAGGTGCCGCGGTCCCAGATCGTGACCGTGCCCGCGCCATACTCGCCGTCCGGGATGCGCCCGGAGAACCCGGCATACTCCAGCGGATGGTCCTCGGTGTGCGCGGCGAAGTGGTTCACCGCGGGGTCGTCGGGCACCCCCTTGGGCACCGCCCACGAGACCAGCACGCCATCGCGTTCCAGCCGGAAGTCCCAGTGCAGCCTGCGGGCGTGGTGCTCCTGCACCACGAACACCCCGGTCGGCTCGTCCCCGGATGCCGGGCCGCCGTGCTCGGCCGCACCCGGCTCGGGCGGGTCCGGCATCGGCTCGGGCGTGCGCTCCCGGCTCCGTTTGCCCCGGTAAGCGTCCAGGGGGTCCATGCCCAGGGCCTACCCAGGATGTGGCCGCGGGCCACCCACGGCCTCGGTCGGCCGCCCGGGCCGAATCCGGGCCGAAGAGTTTTCCTGGTCACACGATGTTTCACATGGTGCCGGGGGACCGTCGGCTTGTCAGGCAGCCATCAAGAAATGGAGAACTGAAATGCCGATGGTTACGGTGAAGGTAATCGAGGGCGTGTTCACGCCCGAGCAGAAGCGGGAAATGATCAGCAAGATCACCGACACGATGGTCGAGATCGAGGGCGAGAACCTCCGGCCCGTCACCTGGGTCCTCGTCGAGGAGGTCCGCAGTGGCGACTGGGGCATCGCCGGCAATGGCTCGTCCACGGCCGACGTGCACGCCCTGCAGGGGCAGCCGGCGGCTGCCGCCGCGGGCTGAGGTCCACCGCAGGTGAGCGTGCGGGTGCGGCTGCTTGGCCGTCCGCGTTTCGAAGACGCGGCCGGGCAGCCGCGCCAGCCGCCGCGCGGGCAGAAGTCCTGGGCGCTGCTCGGCCGGGTCGTGCTGGCCGACCGGCCGATGACCAGGAGCGAGCTGGCGGCGGAGCTCTTCGGTGAGGCGGATGACCCGCTCGGGGCACTGCGCTGGTGCCTGGCCGATCTGCGCCGCAGTTGCCGGGACCCGCAGTTGCTGCGTGGTGATCCGGTGACGCTGGCCGCCGGTTCGGTGTGGCTCGACGTGCTGGCGCTGTGCGGACGGTTCGCTGCCCGCGGCCGAGATCGGCGGGGAGCTCCTGGCGGGCGTGGAGCCGCGGAACTGCCCCGCCTTCGATATGTGGCTGATGCTGGCCCGCGGCCGGTGCGCGGCCCGGTCGATGGAGGAGCTTCGCCAGGCCGCGCTGCGCCTGCTCGCCGCCGGGCGATACCGACGCAGCCGCCGAACTGTCCGGCCGGGCCGCGGCCCTGGACCCGCTCGACGAGAGCGCCCAGGAACTGTTCCTCCGCGCCCTGGTGGCGGCCGGCCATCCAGCCAGGGCGGCCGTCCATCTCGTGGCGTGCGAGGCGGCGTTTGCCAGGGAAGGCATCGCCGCATCCCCGGCGCTGCGGGCCGCCGCGCTGGCGCCGCCGTCAACCCCGGCAGCCGGTCTGCTGCGGGCCGGCGCCGTCGCCCGGTCGCTGTTGCGCGCCGGGACCGCGGCCCTGGACGCGGGATCGGCGGATGCCGGCATCGAGACGCTGCGGCGCGCCGCCGAGGAAGCCGCACGGGCCAAGGACCCGCTGTTGCACGCGGATGTGCTGCGGACCCTGGGCGGCGCGCTGGTGCATTCGGTCCGTGGCTTCGACGGCGAGGGAGCCGTGGTGCTGCACCGCGCGCTCACCACCGCCCGGGCCGCGGACAGCCAGCACCTGTCCGCGGACATCCTGCGGGAACTGGCGTTCGTGGATCTGCAGGCCGGGCGGCACACATCCGCGGCCCGGGCGCTGGCGCGAGGCGGCGGCGCTGGCCGAGGCCGTCGGCGACCCAATGTTGACCGCCAGGAACCTGGCGATCCGCGGCATGAACGAGGCGGACCTGGGTCATCACGACACCGCGGCGACGCTGCTCGCCGCATCCGCGCAGGCTGCGGGATCGGCGGGCGGCGTCCGGCAGGATGCCTGGTCAACCGGCGTGATGGCGCGCTCGCTGTTGCTCGCGGGGCACGTTGACCAGGCCCGCGAGGCGGCGGAGCGCAGTATCGAGCTCTGCGACCGGGAACGCTGGAATGCCTTCCTGCCCTGGTCGCAGGCGGTGCGGGCGCATTGCCTTATCGAAGCCGGGCAGCAGGGCCAGGCCGGTGACGACGCGGAGCAGGCCTTCGCGCTGGCCTGCCAGCTCGGCGATCCTTGCTGGGAGGGGATGACCGGGCGGGCCCTGGCGCTGCTGGCCATGCATGCGGGCGACTCGGCCGCGGCCGAGCGGTGGATCATCGATGCCCGGCAGCGTTGTGACCGGGTGACCGACCGTTATGTCTGGGTGTCCGGTTTCGTCGCGCTCGGCCAGTTGGAGATCGCCGCGCGGCAGCAGCCGGACCTGGTGATGCCGCTGGCGCGCGCCCTGTACCAGGACGCGCTGCGCACCGACCTGCCCGAGTTCATCGCGTGGGCACTGGTCTATCAGGCCGAGGCGGGAGAGCGGACCGGGCTGCCGCTGGCGCGGTCTATCGCCGAGCAGGTCACCAACCCCGCGCTGCGGGCCCGGGCCGAGGCGCTCGGCGACTGAACCGAAGCCGCATTTCGTGAGGCGCCGGGCGTTGCGTCTCGCCTGACCGGCCGGTGGTCCGGGGCTGGAGAGCTCCGTGCTGAGCGGTAACGTTTCCGGAACGATCCGGGCGTATCGTCGCGCTCTGTGGGGGGTGAAGCGCCCGCAGCAGGCGGGCAGGTACCGGTGATCGCGGGCACGGCGGGGCGTCGTTCCCGGATGGCGGCTCCGGCGGTGGCCGCGTGGTCGCTCGGCGTGCTGATCATCCTGCTGATTGTCGCCAGTGTGCCGCTGAATTTTGCGAGCCGGTGGGCGGGGAACGGCATCGGCCTGAATCTCGCGGCCGCCGTCGCTGTGCTGCCGATGGCACCCGTCGGGTTCGTCGTGGCCCGGCGCCAGCCCCGTAATCCGTTGGGCTGGATGTTTCTCGCGCTGGTGGCGCTGCTCTTGCTTGGCGGTGTCGGGGGGGACTATGCGTGGCTCAGCTACCGGCTGGGTCATCACCTGCCGCTGGGCGTGGTGGGCGTGTTCCTCGCCCCGGCCTGGTGCCCGCTGTTCGTGACGTTGCCGCTGGTGTTCCTGCTGTTCCCGGATGGCCGGCTGCCCTCGCCCCGATGGCGGCCGGTGCTGTGGTGCTACCTGGTGGTCGGCGCGTGCTGGCCGTTGAGCATCTACGCGGTGACGATCGGCGCCGTCGCAGCGGGTGACATGAACGTCGTTCCCGGCGGCGACCTGCGGGCCGTGGACGACCCGGCGGGCAGCTCGGCGTGGCTTGGCTCTGTCGAGGCGCTCATCCTGCTGGTGCTGGCGGTGTTCTGGCTGGTGTTCGTGGCCCGTCAGGTGCTGTCCTGGCGCCGCGCGGACGGGGAGCGCCGCCAGCAGCTCAAGTGGCTGATGAGCGGGGCGGCCGTGTGCATGGTTGCCCTGGGGGTCAGCGCCATCGTGGGGACCTTTTCTGCTAGTGCGCCGTCACCCGCCGTCCAGGCGGCGCTCGACATCGTCACGATCGGCATCGGGGCGCTGCCAGTGTCGATCGGGGTCGCGATCCTGAAGTACCGGCTGTACGACATCGACCGCCTCATCTCCCGCACCCTGGCCTACGCGATCGTGACCGGGCTGCCGGTCGGGGTGTACGCGGGCCTGGTGCTGCTGGCCACCCGGGTCCTGTCGTTCCGCACCCCGCTGGCGGTCGCCGCCGCCACGCTGGCTGCGGCGGCGTTGTTCAACCCGCTGCGGCGGCGGGTGCAGCGGCGGGTGGACCGGCGGTTCAACCGGGCCCGGTACGACGCGGACCGGATGATAGCCGGGTTCGCGGCGCGGCTGAAGGACGCGGTAGACCTGAACTCGGTCCGCGATGACCTGGCCGGCGTCGTCCAGCAAGCCCTGGAGCCCGCCCATGTTTCGGTATGGATCAGCCCGCGCGACTGAAGCTGCCGGCTTGCGGGCCGCGGTCACGATCCGGGCGGCGGACCGGTGTCGATCGGGCGGCCGTAGGTGACGGCGTCCAGGACCGCGGCGGGTGCCGCGGCCAGGAACTCGGCATCCGGGCGGGCCCCCAGTGCGTCGTTGACGGTGGAGAACGCCACCCGCAGCGCGATGAAGACGGTCATGGCGAAGATGTCGGCGTCGGGGAAACCGGCCTGCCGGAGTTCCGCCACGTCGGCCGCGGTGGTGCCATTGGGGTCGCGCGCGATGCGGCGGGCCCACGCCGCCATCGCCCGCTCGGGCACGCTGAGGCCGTCGTCCTCGCCACGCAGGATCCCCGCGGCAAGCTGCGGGCCGGCCAGCCCGGCCAGCTTCGTTCCCCAGGCGAGCGAGCAGTAGGAGTCACCGAAGGTGGACGCGCAGGCCGTGATGAGGATGCCGCGCTCCCGGTCGGTGAACGGCCGGGCCGAGGTGACCAGGCGCATCAGATCGAACAGGGCAACAATCGCCTCCGGCCGGTGCGCCCACAGCCGCGAGGCGTTCATCACGAAGCCCAGATCGGCGATGTCCTCGTCGTAGATGGCCTTGGCTGCCTCGCTCACCTCGGCGTGCCGCAGGAACTGCGGGACCTCAGCCGCCTCACCGTCGCTGGTGGTCACGGTGCCTCCCTTCGGATGTGCCCGGCCGGCAAGCAGCCGCCGGGAAGCGCCCGTGGGCTTGCGCCGCGCGGACCTGCGTCTCAGTCAACAGCCTTAGCAGCAGGCGTGTGCGTCACCGTGTGAGGCCAGCCTGTCCCGGAACTAGCACCGGCCGGCGGGGCTGGTAGCAGGCCTCCCGGTGATGGCTACGCCGATCACACGCGGCGAGCCGCCGTAGTACTGGTGCGCCCCGCCGGCCTGGTGGATCGGCCGACGGGGCGCTACCGGGACTCCACGGCTTGGGGGCTGGTGCCGGTGGAGTCCCATAACAATCACTGTTGAAGCTGATCGCCAGCTACACAGCTGCTGATGACTTGCTTGATATCCGCCGAATCTAACCTGGATGCGCAGCCGCTTCCTGTCCGGCCTGCAAATGGGTAGCCTGACGGCCATATTTGGTCGTCTGGAGCGATCGCCGTTATTCGTCCGGTCACGAGCGGCGGGCCCGGCGGCCATAGGGGGTGATGGGGGTTGAACAGCGCCGGTCAGGTGCCCGGCAGCCACACGGTTGGCGATCCCCCCGAATCGCCGCGCGTCTTCATCTCCTACGCCCACGACGATGCGGCGCACGAGGAGCGGGTCCGCGGGTTCTGGCTGTTTTTACGAGCGAACTCGATCGACGCGAAACTCGACCGGCCCGGCTCGGAGGAACGCCGGGACTGGGCGCAATGGATGTCGCAGGAGGTCCGCCGGGCCGACCGGATCCTGGTCGTCGCATCGCCGCAGTACAAGATCCGCGCTGAGGGTGATGCCGAGCCGGACCAGGGCCGGGGCGTGCAGTGGGAATCCTGGCTGATCCGCGACCGGTTCTTCGCTGACCAGCGGGCCGGCCTGAGTTTGGTGCTGCCCGTAGTGCTACCGGGCTGCTCGACAGGCGACATCCCGTCCTGGCTGGCACCGGCCGCGGCGACGTATTACCTGGTGAACGACTACACGTTGACGGGCGCGGAGACGCTCCTGCGCGCACTGACCGGGCAGCCGGGGGAGGTTGAGCCGCCGCTCGGCCCCCGGCCAGTACCTGCCGCCCCGGGGTACAGCCATGCCGCCCCGGGACAGCGGAGCAGTCGCCCGGCCGGTGCGCCGGACCCAGGTGCTGATCGAGGCCGGCCGGGCCGAGGATGGGCAGGTCACCTCGGCCGTATGGCTGGGCGGATCGCTGCTGTGCCAGCGCCAGGCGCCGGAGCCGGTGGAGCTGAGCGGGCTGTGGGGGGCGCTGCGGCTGCCGCCACTGGCCGCCGCGGACCGGATGGTCGAGGCGGGCCGCCGGCTGGCCACGATGCTGATGGATGAGGCCGCGCAGCGCGCCGTGGCCGCGGAACTGGACCGGCTGGCACCGGGTGACGCCGTGGAGGTGGTGCTGGCCGCGGCGGGCCCGCTGCTGTCCCTGCCCATCGAGCTGATCCGCCTCGTGCGGGACGGTGGCGAGACCGTCCCGTTGGGGCTGATGCCCGGGGTCAGCGTGTACCGCCGCCCGGCCGGGCCGGACAGCGACGGCGCGGGAGACCCGGCCGAGGTCAGGCCCGCGCCGCCGGGTTCGGCGGGGCCGTTGAAGATCCTGGCGGCCGTGGCGGCGCCGGACGAGACCAAGACGGCCAACGTTCCGCTGGATGTCGAGGCGGAGATGCAGGCGGTACTGGATGCCGTCGGCGAGGTCGCCGGGCACCCGCGGGCCCAGGTGCGGATCCTGGAGGTGGCGTCGCTGGCGCAGATCCGCGAGGCGCTGCGCCGGGACCGGTATCACGTGCTGCACCTCTCCGCGCACGGGTCCGCCGAGACGGTGGAACTGGAAGACGAGGACGGCAGCCCCGTCACGGTGACTGCCGACGCGCTGAAGGCCGTGCTGCGCCAGGCGGGGCGGCCACTGCCGCTGATCGTGCTGTCCTCATGCTCGGGCGGGTCGGCGGCGGCCCAGGCCATGGCCGCGAGCCTTGCCGGGCATGGCGCGGACCGGGTGATCGCGATGCTCGCCCCGGTCACCGACGGTTACGCGACCCAACTGGCCCGCTGCCTGTACCAGGAGCTGGCCGCCGGTCCGGACCTGCCGGCCGGGCAGGCGCTGACGGTCGGCCAGGCATTGGCCAGCGCCCGCTGTCTGGCCGAGGAGGACCGGTCCCGGGCGGCCGGAGAACGGCTGCCGCTGCCCGAATACGGTGTGGCGACACTGCTCGCGACCGGGGGCGATGGGCCACTTGTCGACCTGACGCTCCCACCGGAGCCACTGGCAGCCGCGAC
Source organism: uncultured Actinomycetes bacterium (assembly GCA_963730235.1). GTDB lineage: Bacteria > Actinomycetota > Actinomycetes > Streptosporangiales > Streptosporangiaceae > DASXKD01. The sequence goes on along the minus strand of CAVSRH010000009.1, from coordinate 40,932 downwards.
GGTCCCGGCCGGCGGCAGATCGGTGCGCGAGTTGCCGATGGACGCGCTGATCGGCCGCCGTGCGCAATTGCGCGCCGTCATGGGCATTCTGCGCCGCACCCCGGCCGCGGAACGGGAGTTCGGCGCCGCCAGCGGCGTGGTGCTGACCGGGATCGGAGGCATCGGCAAGACCGCGCTCGCCGGGCGGGTGATCTCCCGGCTGCGCGAGGACGGCTGGCTGATCGCCGTGCACGAGGGCAAGTGGAACCCCACCAGCCTGATCGCCGCCACTGCCCAGACGATCACCGAGACACTGCCCGGTCTTGTGGACAACACTCAGGCGGCGCTGCTGCGCCAGGCCGGGGCGTTGCTCACAGACCAGGCCAGTGACGACGGGCCGAAGCTGAACGTCGTCGCGGCGCTGTTGGCGCGCTGCCGGTTGCTGGTGGTGTTCGACGACTTCGAGCAGAACCTGACCCCAGGCGGGCAGGACTTCCTGGACCCGGCGATGGGTGAGGTGATCTCCGCGCTGGCGGACAAGGCGGAGACCGGCGGGCTGCTGGTCACCTGCCGCTACCCACTGCCAGGCCCAGACCGGTTCCTGGCAGAGGTGCCCGTCCCGGGCCTGTCGGTGGCGGAACTGCGGCGGATGTTCCTGCGCCTGCCCGCCCTCGCCGACCTTGACCTGGCCGACCAGGCGCTGCTGATCCGGGCCATCGGCGGGCACCCACGGCTGATCGAGTTCACCGACGCCCTGCTCCGTGGCGGCCTCTCCAGCCTGCGCCACGTCCGGACCAAGCTCCGCGACCTGGCCAGCGCCGAAGGGGTCGAGCTGTCCCAGCGCCGCCCGATGGACCAGGCCATCGATCAGGCGATGGTCCTCGGCAGCGCGGACATCCTGCTCACCGAACTGCTCACCCTGCTCACTGAGCGCCAGGCGGAGATCCTGGCCCAGGCCGCCATCTGCCGCGCACCCATGACCCTCGACGACCTCGCCTTCGCCCTCGCCCATGACCCAAGGTCAGGCGGCGAGTCAGGGCCCGCCGTGGCCGATGCGCCGGACACGGTGGGCCTGCGCGCCGACACCGACCGGCTCGCGGATCTGACGCTGCTGTCGCCGGGCCCGGGCATCGCCATGCACCCGTGGACCGCCGAACTGGCCGCCCGCCACCTCGCCGCCGACTCAGCCTTGCTGCACGAACGTGCCCTAGCGATGCGGCTACGCCGGTTCCAGCAGCAACGCAACAACTACGGCGACCTGCTTGATACCTCTCGCCACCTGTCCGCCCTGCACCGCTACGACGACATCGCCTATCTCGCCGAACATGCCACCCGGATCTTGCCTGGCACGCTGGCAGCAGTTGCCTATTTCGGCGAAATTCGCCCCCTTATTCCACCGGGCGGGCAGGCATGGATCCTTGTCGCTGATCTCGAAGTCCAAGCATTGGTCCGAGCCGGTGACTTGCGTGCCGCCACACGTCAACTCCAGGCCATCCACCAATATGCCCAGAACCGGGTTGCCGCCGATCCGGCTAATGCCGAGTGGCAGCGGGATCTATCAGTCAGCCACAACAGGCTGGGGGATGTGGCCGTGGCACTGGGAGACCTGGCTGGAGCACGTGGCCACTTCGAGGCCAGCCTGGACATCCGGGTCCGCTTGGCTGAGGCCGATCCGGCCAATACTGAATGGCAGCGGGACCTGCTTGCTAGCCACGAACGGCTTGGCGGTGTGGCGATGACAGTGGGGGATCTCGCTGGAGCACGTGGCCACTTCCAGGCCAGCCTGGACATCGGCGGCCGACTGGCTGCGGCCGATCCGGCCAATACTGGGTGGCAACGGGATCTGTCGATCATCCAGGGCAAGGTGGGTGATGCGGCGGTGGCGGCCGGGGACCTGGCTGAGGCCCGGGATGCTTACCAGGCCAGCCTGGATATCGCCAGGCACCTGGCCACGGCCGATCCGGACAACGCCGAGTGGCGGCGGAACTTGATGATCAGCCAAAGCCTGGTGGGTGATGTGGCGGTGGCGGCCGGGGACCTGGCTGAGGCCCGGGATGCTTACCAGGCAAACTTGGATATCGCCGGACAGCTAGCCGCGGCCGATCCGGCCAACACTGAGCGACAGCGGGATCTGTCGGTCAGCTACGAGAGGCTGGGGAATGTGATGCTGGCGTCCGGGGACCGGGCCGGCGCAAGGGCCGCTTACCAGGCCAGCCTGGATATCCGGGTTCGCTTGGCCGCGGCCGATCCGGCCAACGCTCAGTGGCAGCGGGATCTGTCGGTCAGTCACAGCAAGCTGGGGGATGTCGCGGCGGCGGCGGGGGAGGAGGCTGAGGCCCGGGCTGCTCATCAGGCCAGCCTGGATATCGCTGGACAGCTGGCGGCGGCTGATCCGGCCAACGCTGAGTGGCAGCGGGATCTGTCGGTCAGTCACAGCAAGCTGGGGGATGTCGCGGCGGCGGCGGGGGACCTGGCTGAGGCCCGGAATGCCTTCCAGGCCAGCCTGGATATCCGGGTCCGCTTGGCTGAGGCCGATCCGGCCAACACTGAGTGGCAGCGGGATCTGTCGGTCAGTCACAACAGGCTGGGGGATGTCGCGGTGGCGGCGGGGGACCTGGCTGAGGCCCGGAATGCCTTCCAGGCCAGCCTGGATATCCGGATCCGGCTAGCGTCGGCCGACCCGGCTAATGCGCAGTGGCAGCGCGACCTGGCCTACGCTGAGCGTAAGATCCGCGAACTGCCGGACAGTGGTGCCGAAGATTAGGCCTGGCTGGGGCTTCCGTAGCTGTCAAGGCATCACGGGGGCCAGGTAGCGTCTGAGGCATGTGCCGGAACATTACGACGTTGCGGGGGCTGGAGCCGGTGGCTACCAGCGAGGAGATCGAGGCGGCCGCGCGCCAGTACGTGCGTAAGGTCAGCGGGGTGCAGTCCGCGTCTCCCCGGACGCAGGAGCCGTTCGAGCGTGCGGTTGCCCTGGTCGCCGAGGCGACCAGGGTGCTGCTCGCCGAACTGCCGCCGCGCCAGCAGCCACCGCCGACCCTGCCGCCGCTGCGGCGGCCGGGGGTCAGGGAACGGGAGCGCGCCCGGCAGGCGCGGGCCGCGGCGACGTACTGATCCGCTGGGCTACCCCTGGCTGGCCGAACGCTGGCGGACCGCCTCGTAGAGGAGGATCGCGGCGGACGTCGAGACGTTGAGCGAGTCGGCGTGGCCGAACATGGGGATGCGCAGCCGCGTGCCGGCCCGCTGCAGCCAGGCGGCGGGCAGCCCGCGGGACTCCGAGCCGACCGCGATGGCCGTCGGGCCGGTCAGGTCGGCGGCGGTGAGCGGCACGTCGCCGTCCGGGGCCGCCGCCACCAGGGCCAGCGAGTGCTCCGCCAGCCAGGCGAACACCTCCTCGGTGCTGGCCGAGGCGACCGGCACCGAGAAGACGGTTCCCTTGCTGGCCCGGACCACGTTCGGGTTCGCCCAGTCGGTCACCGGGTCGGCCGCGATCACCGCGGTGGCCCCGGCCGCGTCCGCGGTGCGCAGGATCGCGCCCAGGTTGCCCGGTTTCTCCACGCCCTCGCAGATCAGCACGAGCGGGTCCGCCGCAACCGGCAGCGCCGCCAGGCTGGTGCTCACGGCGGGGAACACGGCGAGCCAGCCGTCGGGCGACTCGCGGTAGGCGATCTTGCCGAACACCGGGCGGCTGACCCGGATCACCTCGGCGCCCAGGGCGCGCACCTGATCGATCGTCGGCTGCGCGCCGGGACCGGCCAGGGCGGGGCAGACGTACAGTTCCCGCGGGCGGGCACCGGCCGACAGGGCCAGGCCGAGTTCCTCGTGCCCCTCGACCAGGGTCACCCCGGCCCGATCGCGGGCCCGCCGGTGCCGCAGCGCGACCAGCCGCTTCACCCGGGGATTGGCCGGGCTGGTGATCTCCAGGCCGGCCTGCGGAGGGGCGCCGGCGGTCATGGGCCTCATCGTAGGGCCCGGCGCTGCTCCGGCCGAGGCTCCCGCCCCCGCACACCGCCGCGCGGCCCGCTCCCGGCCAGCGGCTGCGGGGAAAAGCGGCGTCATGCATTTACTTGCGTTGCCCTTGTGGCGCAGTATGTCTTAGGCAGTTACTGCCCAGTAGGGTCCGGTAAACATCGCGAGGGGAGACGCGAATGTTCCGCAAAACCCATGCCTTCGGGCTGGCCGCAGCAGTGGTGCTCGCTGGAAGCGTGCTCGCCCAAGCGCCACCGGCGTTCGCCAAGGCCCTGGAAACCGGCTATCAGGGGAGCGCCTACGGCACTCAGGTGAACCTCGATTCGACCGTGCAGTCGGGCCGCTCCGCGCTTGCCGTGCTCGGCTGCGTCGCGCAGGCCGGCGTCAGCCACACCAACACGGTTGCGGACGTGACCGCCCCGCCGGCGCTTACCTCCGGCACGGTCGACACCAGCGTCGCCTCGCAGTCCACGGCGACCGCGCTCGCCTCGGCGTCCTCCACCACCGTCCAGTCGGCCAGCCTGCTCAGCGGCCTGGTGTCCGCCGACGCGGTGACCTCGGCCAGCACCACCAGCAAGAACAAATCGACCGGGGCCTTCGCGGTCAGTTCGGCCGGGACCCAGTTCACCAGTCTCACCGTGGCCGGCGTCCCGGTCGGCGGGACGCCCGCGCCGAACACCAAGCTGACCCTGCCCGGCGTCGGGTACGTGATCCTCAACCAGCAGACCTCGCACGTCGCCACGGGCTCGGCCAGCCTGACGGTGATCGGCCTGCACCTGGTGGTGACGCTCAGCACCCCGCTGGCCGCGGTGGGCACCCAGATCAACGTGGGCTACGCCACCAGCAGCCTCGGCGGCCCGGTCCGCGGCCTGCTCAACGGGGTGGGCTACGGCGCGAGCGCCCATGTGGGCGGCAACGTCATCGCCGGGGAGGAGTTCCCGCAGCCGATGCCGTGCCTGGGCACGTTTGGGAGCACGCTGACCAACTCGGCCGTCTCGGCCGGGATCCCCGGTGTGCTGACCACCGGCACGGTGACCGACACCGCCGCCGGCAGCACGGGCGCGAAGCGGGTGACCGGCCAGGTCACCGCCACCGTCCAGGGCCTCAACCTGGACGGCATGGTGACGGCGACCGCGGTCGAGGCGGACGTCACCGCGGCCGGCAACCCGCCGAAGTTCGGCGACACGTCCTCGTTCACCGGCCTGCAGGTTGCCGGGCAGCCCGGCATCGGTGACAACATCCCGCCGAACACCAAGGTGCCGCTGCCCGGGATCGGCACGCTGTGGCTGCACAAGGTGGTGCAGACCGGGACGAGCATCAGGGTGATCATGGTCCAGGTCGACGTGACGGTGCCATCGAACCCGCTCGGGCTGACCCCCGGCGCCGTGGTCAACATCGCCTCGGCCCAGGTCGGCGTCAACTAGCGCACCGCACCCCGGTGGCGGGGCGGGCTCGCCCGGGCCTGCCCCGCCACCGGTCCCGCTCCCCGATGTGGTGCGAGCCCTAATCCTCGGTGGGGAAGTACGTGTCCGTGAAGTCGTTGCGGAACTTGCCCGCCGGGTCCAGCGTCCTGGCAAGCGCCCGGAAGTCGTCCCACCGGGGATAGCGCGCGCGCACCGCCTGCGGCGGCATGGCGAACACCTTGCCCCAGTGCGGCCGCGCGCCCAGCGGCACAAGTTCCTTCTCGATCGCGGCGACCACCGGGCTGACCGCGCCCGGGTCGAGGGCCCAGGTGAAGTGGAACGCCACCGAGTCCTGCCGGTAGCCGGTGCTCAGCCATCCCTCGTCCGCCGCGACCGTGCGGATCTCCGATATCAGCAGTACCGGGGCGAACAGCTCACCCAGTCCCGTCAGGGCCTCGATCGCGGGCACCGCGGCCTGCCGGGGGAGCAGGTATTCCGTCTGAAGTTCGGCGCCGCTGCTCGGGGTGAACCCGAGCCGGAAATGCGGGAGCCGCTCGTGCCACGGGCCGGGCACGCCGCCCTGCGTCGTGGTCGTGGACGCGGGCTCCCGGGTACCGGGTGGCGGGGCCCGTCGGCGGGCCGTGCGCCATGCCACGGCAGGCCCGCGGGGAAGGCCACCGGGTCGCCGTCCCGGTGCTTGAGCCATACCTGGCTGTGCCGCCCGCCCCGCCACCGGGTGAACACGCTGACGCTGTACGCGGCGCCCATGATCTCGTCGAAGTCGCGGGCGAGCTGGCCGGCGGGCAGGTCGTCGTAGACGTACTGGCGCACGCCGAAGGCCGGGACCAGGTCCGAGGGTGAGCGTGGTGACCACGCCGAGGGCGCCCAGCCCGACGACCGCGCCGGGGAACCGGCCGGCGTCGGCGTCCCGGTCGCAGCGTCGAGCAGGCTGCCGTCGGCAGTGACCAGTTCCACCGCGCGGACGGCGGTCGGCCAGGTTGCGGTTGCGGTCGCCCGAGCCGTGGGTCGCCGGTCGCGCACGCACCGGCCACCGAGATGTGCGGCAGCGAGCCCAGGTTGGGCAGTGCCCAGCCCGCCGCGTCCAGCCGCTGCGCCAGGTTACCGTACCTGACGCCCGGCCCCGGCGGTCACGGCCGCGGCCGCGGTGTCGATGTCGGCGACCGTGGGCAGCGCCGCGGCGGACACCAGGCTCGCCCGTGGTGTCGGCGATCCGGTTGAACGAGTGCCCGGTGCCGAGAGCACGCGCGTGCGTGCTCCCGGCGACCACGGCAGCCAGTCCCGCGACAGTGCGCGGCCTGCGCACGCTTGCACCGCGCGGAACTCCACGTTCCCCGCCCAGTTGGCCGGCCGCCCGGCGGCCGGCGTCGCTGGGTCAGCAGGACGGCTGGGAGCGGACGGGGCCGGCGAACGCGCCCATGGTGTCCGGCCCCACCTTGCCGTACTGCTCGTCGCCGCCGAAGGTGCTGGCCGTTGTGCATGTTGCCGAACTCCCACACGCACTTGCCGGCCACCTTGGCCTGGGTGAAGAACGGGTAGAAGTGCCCGGGGCCCTTGGGCGGCAGCACGCAGCCCTTGCCGGAGGACCAGGTTGCAGCCGGTATTGAACTCGGTCGCGCTGGTGTCGGTCATGAACTGGATCTGCGGGTACCGCGCGCCCGCCGCTGGTCGGCTGCTGCTGCAGGAACGGCGACGGGAACCGGCCGGCGTTCACCGAGTCCGGCCAGTCCGCCGTAGTACGGCGAGCCGTCGTAATCCAGGTCGCCGATGGCGTCGAAGAACACGGCGCAGCCGGTCACCAGGTTCGGCGCGACGGTGCCGCCGTGGGTGTCGCCCTTCGCGTAAGCACGGCGAGTCGTCGGGCTCGAACTTCTTGCCGGTGTCCCGGTCGGTCTCGTACGGGCCGCGGCAGTGCTTGTAGTAGGTGTCCTTGAAGCTGCCGCGAGGTGGACCTGGCCTGGCCGCGGTGACGGTGGTGCACGCCTCCAAGTGGCCGATCTCGTACTCGGTCGTTGATCATGTAAGGCCCGATGCCCCACGGGATGATGTTCTGCGCCCTGCGCGGTGTTGTACTCCGGCTGGAAGTTGAACCGGGTGCCGGTGCAGTCGAACGGGTTGGTGTTCATGAACCCGTTCGTGGCCGAGGCGATCATGAAGCCGCTCTTGCCCGTCGTGTGGTCGGTTTCCCGCACTTCGAGCGCATGACCGCCGGGGATCTTCGCGTCCCACATGTGGACGGTGATCTTGTCGCCGGGGTTCATCAGCAGCGTGCGGGCGTTCGGCGTGAACGTGGCCAGGTTGCCCTTCTGCGGGCTCGGCGGCCCGGTGGGCACCCCGTTGGCCTGGACGTAGCCGAAGTTGACTGGCTCGGTGCAGTTGCGGGTTGCAGTTGCCGCTGCCGTTGCCCTGGCACTCCAGGCTGTCGATGTTGAGCGCCGAGCACCAGTGCGTGTCGTCGCAGCTGATGCCGTCCTCGAACGGCGCGAAGCCGGGCGGGTAGAACTGCAAGCTCGACGAAGCCCGCGCCGCCGCCGAGGTACTTGCCGTGCGGCGCGTTCGCGTCCGACCGCGGGGTGCACGGCAGCAGTGGCGCGGAGTCCGGGTCGCAGACGGTGGTGGAGATCCACGGCGCGATGGACAGCTCGAACCAGTGCGTCACGTCCCTGCCCGGGGTCTTCACGGTCGGCAGGGCCGCCGGGTCCCGTGGCAGGTTCTCGGTCATGCTGAAGTTGCTCCCCGAGCCGGGCCGGTTGGACGACGAAGCGCATCGACGGCTCGTCGTGCCCGATGTAGTGCCCGTTGTCGAGGAACCTGCCGCCGTCGGATCCGTGCGGGTCCGCGCAGGCCAGGTCGAGCTTCACCGACTTCTGGATGCCGCTGAACCCGTTGCAGTCAAGCTCGCCCAGCTTGTTGGGCTGCACACCGCCGCCGTAGCCCTGCTGCAGCACCGGGTGCGGCCGGGCCGCGGCCCCGGTGGCAGCGGACGCGGTGGTCGTCAGGGCCGGGACCGCCAGCGCGAGGGCGCAAGCGGCGATCAGGGCGGTGAAAACGGGTAGCCGGCGAGCCTGCCGGGGCTTCCACATACCGACCTCCTCCTTTGGATGGTCAGACGTGTTCGCGCGCACGGTGTGCCCGGGTCCGCCCCCTTATGGCGGTCGCCGGGTACCGCGGCGATCGCTTGCGAGAGGCACCTTATCGATCACTCGCGGCCGTGGCGAGACCCCGTGCCGCGCGTCGCCGCAGCGTCATGGCCAGTTGGCCGCGAGCGCCATGATGATCATGAAGAGCAGAAGCAGGGCAACCAGGACAGCGGCCATGAACAAGTCGTTCGCTGGCCCGCGCTCGGCAGTATGCCGGCCCATACAGAAGCTCTACACCCGCGGGCGCCGTCATGGAAGAGGGGATTCCGCTCGCCTGGCCGGTCCGGGGCGGCGGTTAGAGTGGCCGGGTTGCCAGGCGAGCGGGGGAGGTGGCACGGCTGTGGCCGATGCGGCTGCCGTGGCCGCCGGCTCCGCCGAGCGGTGGCGCGCCGTCCGCAGGGTGCTGACCGCGAACCGGCAGGAGCTGGGGCGGGTGGCGGCCGGGCTGTACCCGGAGCTGCCCAGGGTCGGGCAGGCGGATCTGCTGTGCCGGGAGGAGTGGCTGCCCAGTGCGCCGCTCGGCCTCGATGACCTGGCGCTGGCCTGGGACGGTGCGCCGAATCCCGCGACCTGGGACGGTCCGGGTCCCGCGGCGCCGTATGGCACGCTCTCCGAGGCGGTGCGCCCGGTGCGGCCGGACGGCGGCCGGTACGCCAGCTATGCCGACGCGGTCGCCGCGCTGGATCCGCCGGAGTTGCTGGAGAACCGGCCCTGTTACTGGCTGCTGGACGCGACGCTGACCGGTATCCCGCGGATGCGGTTCGGCGGGATCAGCTACTTCGCCGGGATGGACCTCGGCCACGCCGTCGCCCACGAGCTGGCCGCGGCCTGGCAGCACCGCGGCGGCGCGGTGCGCATGACCGACCTGCCGCTCCGCGCGCAGGCCGGGCGATCCGTGCGCGCTGGCCCGCCGGCCGGGCCTGGTCGCCGTCACCACCCTTACCCTGCGCCGTGGCCCGGACGGTGCCGCGTCGTTCGTGCTGCACTGGCGGGATCCCGCGAAGGTGAACCACGGCGGCGGGCTGTACCAGGTGATGCCGGTCGGCATCTTCCAGCCGGTGACCGATGCGGCCGCGGCGATCCGGCACGACCTGAGCCTGTGGAAGTCGATGATCAGGGAGTTCAGCGAGGAGTTCCTCGGCACGTCCGAGGACTACCAGACCAGCGGCGGCCTGCTCGACTACGAGGGCTGGCCGTTCTACCGCCGGCTCACCGCCGCGCGGGACGAGGGCAGGCTCACCCTGCACTGCCTCGGCCTGGGCGTGGACCCGCTGACCTTCGCCACCGACATCCTGGCCGTCGCGGTCTTCGATGCGCCGCTGTTCGACGCGGAGTTCGCCCGCCTGGTCGCGCGGAACGCCGAGGGCCGGGTCATCACCGGCGACGGCCCGGCCGGGATCCCGTTCACCGCCGAGACCGTCGCCCGGCTCACCGGCGGCCGGGAACGGCTCCAGGCGGCGGGGGTGGCGGTGCTCAGCCGCGCCTGGGAGCAGCGCGCCCGGCTACTCGGCTGACGGCACGGCCACGGCGGCCCGCGAGCGCCGTTCGCAGTCCAGGTTCAGCCCGGCGCATCGGTGCGCAGCATGCTGTACCAGACCCCGTCCCGGTAGGCGCCGTCCCGCCAGCCGGTGCTGCGCAGCACACCCTCCCTGGTGAACCCGGCCTTCTCCAGGGCCCGCTGCTCCGCCACGTTGCCCACCTCGGTTGCCGCCTCGATCCGCTGCACGGTCGTGTGCGCGAACAGGTATCTGGCCAGCAACCGCTGCGCCAGCGTGCCGTACCCCTTGCCGCGGGCCTCGGGCAGCAGCGCGATCCCGATGTTCCAGTAGTAGTAGCCGGGGGTGCTCGGCACCTTGTGCCAGGTCACGAAGCCGAGCCGGGCGCCGTCGCGGGCCACCATGAGGACACCGATGTCGTCGCTGACCAGCCTGTTCTCCGCCCACCACTGGCGGAACCTGGTGAGCTTGTACCAGCCAAGCCAGGCGAACTCGCCGGTCGACTCCGGGTCCTGGGTCAGCCGCTCCACGATGGCCAGGTCGTCCTTGGCGACCGGCAGCAGCGTGACGTCCCCGGCCATGCCTGCCATCATGCGCCGGCCGCCGGATCGGTGCGCATCAGGCTGTACAGCGCGCCGTCCCGGTAGCCGCCGTCCCGCCAGAACACGCCGCGCATCACGCCCTCCCGGGTGAAGCCCGCCTTCTCCAGCACCCGCTGCTCCGCCACGTTCTCCGCCTCGGTCACCGCCTCGATCCGGTGCACCGTGGTGTGCGCGAACAGGTACCGGCTCAGTGCCCGGTGGGCCTGCGTGCCGTACCCCTTGCCGCGGGCCTCCGGCAGCAGCGCGATGCCCATGCTCCAGTAGTACGACGGCGGGAAGTCCACCTGGAACCAGGACACGAAGCCGAGCCGCTCACCGCCCCGGACGATCACCAGGACCCCGCCATCGTCGCCGACCAGCCGGTCCTCCGCCCACCCTTGCCGGAACCGGAGCAGATTGCGCCATCCCGCCCAGGCGTACTCCCCGGCCACGGCTGGGTCCTGGGTCAGCCGCTCCAGGAACGGCAGATCCTCCTCGGCGACCGGCCTTAGCGCGAGAACCTCGTCCATAACCCGCATCATGCCTTCTTTGCGTTACGCCTGCCCTCGATCCCCGCCCCGCACGGCACCGTGGCCCCGTGCGGAACCCCCGCCGCTAGCGGGGCGGGAGCGCGCTGTCCCAGCGGGACTCCAGGCCGGCGAACCGCCACACCGCGATGGCCACGGCCCAGACCACTCCGAACAGCCCCGCGATCGCGAGCCCCGCCTTGTTGATGTCGAAGTTGGCCATGAAATCCCAGAACGCGCCGTGCAGATGCAGTTCGCTGGTCAGGATGCCGAGCAGTTCCACGGTCCCGATCAGGAATGCGGCGGCGATCGACAGCCCGGTGATGACCAGGTTGTAGTACACCTTGCGCACCGGCCGCGCGAACGCCCAGCCGTAGGCGAAGTTCATGAAGCAGCCGTCGAGCGTGTCGAACAGCGTCATCCCGCCGGCGAACAGCAGCGGCAGCGCGAGCACCGCGTAGAACGGCAGCCCGGAGGTGGCCGCGTACACGGTGGCCGTGAGCAGGACCACCTCGGTCGCGGTGTCGAAGCCGATGCCGAACACCAGGCCCACGAAGAACATCTGCCAGGTGTGGTTCACCGATCGCATGAACTTGCCGAAGAACCGGTACATCAGTCCCCGGGCCTGAAGCTGGCGCTCCAGTTCCTCCTCGCTGTACCGCCCGTGCCTCATATCGCGGAACACCCGGGCGATCCCGGTGAGCACCACGAGGTTCAGCGCGGCGATGAGGTAGAGGAAGCACGCGGCCAGCCCGGTCCCGACCATCCCGCCGAGCGTCTCGTAGGTCGAACTCGGGTTGACCACGGCGCCGAACACGGTCCGGGCGGCGACCGCGATGCCGGCCCCGACCGCGACGACGACCGTGGAATGCCCGAGCGCGAAGAAGAACCCGGTGCTCAGCGGCCGCTGGCCGTCGGCCATCAGCTTGCGGGTCACGTTGTCGATCGCGGAGATATGGTCGGCGTCGAACGCGTGCCGCAGCCCCAGGGTCCAGGCCGTGATCGCGACGCCCAGGCCGACCCCGAGCTTGGCGTAGTGAAAGTTGTGCGGCATCACCGTGAGGACGAAGATCGCCCAGCCGCTGGCGTTCAGCAGCAAAATCACCGCCGCCATGACGGCGAGCCGCGCGCGCTCGGCGGGGTGCAGCCTGCTGGGCGCTGCTGCTGGCGGGCTGTCCACAGGCCATCCTCCGCGAGATGCCGGAGGACCGGGGGCCCGGCGGGCCGCCCTTCCTCCGAGGGCCGTAACCGTGGCACAGCGGCAGGCGACCGGGCTCATCCCCGAAAGGGGCTTCACCGTTGCGGGACAGCGCCAGATTCACACTGGACTTCGCTGCCGGTGCACCGCCGCGGCGTGGCGCCGCGACCCGGCAACCGTAGGGGCCACCACCCCGCGATGTCAAAGATCCCGGCCGCCACCAGCCGTGCCGTCACCGGCGGGCCGGCGGGCCTGGGCCTGGCGCTGTGTCCCGCGGTGCCGGGCGGCGGCGGCCGGGCTGAGCCGTCAGGAGCTGCCGGATCCGGGCTTGACCACGTCGACGGTCATGATGCGGATCGGCTTCGAGCACGCCTGCGTCTTGAACTTGAGGTACGCCGGCGTGGTCTGGTTCGGCGGGTAGACCTGCAGGTAGTGCGCGGTCACCGGGCCGCAGGTGCTCGGCGGGAAGTTCCCCGCGTCCACGATCCGCAGCAGCGCGTTCCCGGTGGTCTGCGGCTGGAGCGTGACCAGTTGCCGCGGGGTCGTCGGGTCCTCCTTGGCCGGCTTGCCGATCTGGTGGACCGGCTTCGCGGTCTGCAGGGACACCCCGGGATACCCGTACAGGGTGCACGTCACGTTGGAGATGTTGGTGAAGTCGATCGCAATGTAGACGCTGCCGGCGGTGCCCTGGCTGACGCCCAGCTTCACCTGGAGGGAGCGGGTCGGGCAGGGCCCCGGCCCGGCCGGGGCGGGCGAGTTGGCCGGGGTGGCCGCGGACGCGGGCGCTGAGGCCGCCGGGGCCGAGGTCGCGGCCGGGGCACTGCTGGCCGACGGCCCGTTGCCGCCCGCGGTGGTGCTCGAGGAACTGCCGCACCCCGTGGCGAGGGCAGCAGCGCAGCTCAGCACTACCGCGGGGAATGCCCGCCGGGCCAGGAGCAGGGTTGAGTTCATCACGATTCCTTTGACTGTGGAGGCTCCGTGAGCCTTGTGACAGTTATGACGCCGGCGTTGACCCCCCGGTTGCAGCCTTCCGCGGCGCTGGACAATGGACAGGTGATCGAGATCGAGCCGGAGCGGTTCGAGGAGATGGTAGCGGCGGCCCTCGACGGGCTGCCGGAGCAACTCGGCGAGATGATGCGCAATGTCGCGGTGACGGTCGAGCACGGCCCTGGGCCGCGCGGCCTGCTCGGCCTGTACCAGGGCATCCCGCTCACCAGCCGGACCACCCATTACGCCGGGGTGCTGCCCGACCGGATCATCATCTACCGGCGGGCGATCTGCGCGATCTGCGATACCGAGGAGCAGGTCGCCGAGCAGGTGCGCCGCACCGTCATCCACGAGGTCGGGCACCACTTCGGCATCGGCGACGAACGGCTCCGCGAGCTCGGCTGGTGAGCGGGCGCTGGCCCGCCGGCGCCGCGGCGCCGGTCAGCCGTCGCGGTGGACGATGCCCGGGGCGAACGCCGGCAGGCAGACCGCGATGTACTCGGCACCGTCCGCGCCCGGGGTGCTGTACCGCACCCACTCGCCGGGCCTGGCGTGCACCGCCTGGCCGGCCTTGACGGTCAGCTGGCCGCCCTCGAACTCCACCAGCAGGGCGCCGCGCAGCACGACGGTGAATTCGTCGAACTCCGGGCGTTGGCCCGGCTCGGCCCAGCCGGACGGGCTGCGCATCCGGGCGATGCTCAGCACGTCGGCACCCGTGCTGGCCCGGCCCACGAACTCGTCGATCAGCTTCGGCGGCTCGCCGGCGGCGGGCACCCGGTGTGGCTGCGAGATCAGTTCAGGCATGCCCGGCAGTATCCCGCATCCCCGTAGGCTCGTTCTGGTGGCCACCCGGGCCCCGGGGTCATTCCGGGGGATCTGCCACGATGGTCGGGTGAACTCGCCACGCCCGGTCCGCGTGCGTCCCGCGCGGATGAGGGACCGGGCGGCGCTATCCGAACTGGACGCGCTCGCATGGTCAGCCGAATCGGGGTTCCCGTCGGTCGAGGGCCACCGGGACGGCGCCTTCTTCACCACGGAAAACCCGCCGGAGGCCCATCTGGTCGCCGAACTGGACGGGCGCGTGGTCGGCTACATCCGGCTGAAGCCGCCCACGCGGCTGCCCGAGAACGCGCACGTCATCCAGGTGCAGGGCATCGCGGTGCACCCGGACGCGCGGGGCCGCGGCGCCGGCGCGGGGCTGCTGGACGCGGCCGAGAGACACCTGCGCGAACGCGGCATCCGCAAACTGACCCTGCGGGTGCTGAGCAGCAACGGGACGGCTATCCGGCTCTACGAACGGCAGGGCTTCACCCGGGAAGGGGCACTGTTCGAAGAGTTCTTGATCAACGGCCGGTACGTCGACGACGTGATGATGGCCAAGCGCCTGTGATGGACGCCGCGGCGGTGGCCGCCTACCTGGACCGCATCGGCGCCGAGCGGCCCGAGGTGCTGGACGGGGCCGCCCTGGGCGCGCTGCACCGGGCACACCAGCAGGCCGTGCCGTTCGAGAACCTGAGCATCCACCTGGGCGAGCAGATCTCCCTGGACGAGGGCGAGCTGATGGCCAAGATCGTCGCCCGGCGGCGCGGCGGTTTCTGTTACGAGCTCAACGGTGCCTTCGCGCTGCTGCTGGAGGCGCTCGGCGCGCAGGTGACCCGGGTCGCCGCGCGGGTCTACGGCAGCGAGGGCTGGCTGAGCCCGCCGTTCGACCATCTCGCCCTGGTGGTGCACCTGCCCGGCGGCAGCGGCCCGTGGCTGGCCGACGTCGGCTTCGGCGCGCACAGCACCTACCCGCTGCGCTGCGACAGCCGGGACGCCCAGGACGATCCCGGCGGCCGGTTCGCACTGGCCGATGCCGGCGACGGCGACGTCGTGGTGGCCAGGGACGGCGTGCCGCAGTACCGCTACGAACGGCGGGCACGGGACCTGGCCGAATTCGTTCCGACCTGCTGGTGGCAGCAGACGTCGCCGGACTCGCACTTCACCCGCAGCACGATCTGCTCGCGGCTCACCGGCGAGGGCCGGATCTCGCTCAGCGGCCGCACCCTGATCCGGACCACCGGTGGCGCCCGCACCGAGCAGGAACTGGGCGGGGACGGCGCGGTGCTGGCGGCCTACCGGGACCATTTCGGCATCGCCCTCGACCGGGTGCCGAGGGTGGTCCCCGGGCGGCTCCCGCAATCGCCTACCGATCGGTAAGGTCTGGCCATGAGCCTGCAGCAGCAACTGGCTGACATCGGCCTGAAAACCATGAGCCGGGTGCACCGGGCCGTCCTGCGCACCAGCCACGGCCGGGTGCTGAACTCGGCCTTCGGGATGCAGGTCGTCGAGTTGCACACGGTGGGCCGCAAGTCCGGCCTGCCGCGCTCGACGATGCTCACCGCGCCGGTCATGGACGGCCAGCGGGTCGTGCTGGTCGCCTCCAAGGGCGGCGACGACCGGGACCCCGACTGGTACCGCAACCTGATGGCGCACCCCGACGCCGAGCTGACCGTGGACGGGCAGCGGCGGCTGGTGCGGGCCCGGCAGGCGTCGCCCGAGGAAAAGGCCGAACTGTGGCCCCGGGTGGTCGCGGCCTACCGCGGCTACGCCGGGTACCAGCGCCGCACCCAGCGGGACATCCCAGTGGTTCTCTGCGACCCGCGATGAGGAGGTGAGCCCAGGTGAGCAGCCGGCTCGGTGACATCACCGTCCCCGGGCGCCCCGAGGTGCACGAGGTGTCCGCCGGGATCTACGCGTACGTGCAGCCCGACGGCACCTGGTGGATCAACAACACCGGCTTCCTCGCCGGGCCGCAGGGCGTCATCAGCATCGATACCTGCTCGACGCAGCGCCGCACCGAGGCCTACCGGGACGCGATCGCCGCGGTCACCCCGGATCCGGTGCGCACCGTGGTCAACACCCACCACCACGGCGATCACACCTTCGGCAACTGCCTGTTCGGCGGCGCGGCCATCGTGGCACACGAGCTCGCCAGGGCGGAGGCGATCGCGTTCGGGCCGCCGCGGGACCTGCTGTTCTGGGACGGCCCCGACTGGGGCGATCTCCGCCTGGACCCGCCGTTCGTCACGTTCACCGACGAGATCACCCTGCATGTGGGTGACCTGCGGGCGCAGGTCCGCCACGTCGGGACCGCCGCGCACACGACCAACGACTCGATCGTCTGGATCCCCGAGCGGTCCGTGCTGTTCTGCGGTGACCTGATCTTCAACGGCGGCACGCCGTTCCTGCTCATGGGCTCGGTCGCCGGGGCCGTCGAGGTACTGGAGACCGTCGTGGCGCCGCTCGGCGCGCAGACCACCGTGCCCGGCCACGGCCCGGTCTTCGGCGGCCGGGGGCCCATCGACGAGACGCTGGACTACCTCAGGTTCGTGCTCGACGTCGCGGTCCGGTCCCGGGACGCCGGCGTGCCCCCGCTGGAGGCCGCGCGGAGCACCGACCTCGGCCCGTTCGCCGCCTGGCCGGACGCCGAGCGGATCGTCGGCAACCTGCACCGCGCCCGCGCCGAGCTTGACGGCACACCGCGCGGCGGCCCGGTCGACATCGTCACCGCGCTGGCCGACATGGTCGCCTACAACGGCGGTGCCCCGCTCACCTGCCTGGCCTGAGCCGGGGTTAGACGGCCTGCCAGTCGATGACCACCCGGCCCGCCACGTCCGGATGGCCTGCCAGCCAGCCGCGGGCGAACGGGCAGAATGGCACGATCGTCAGGCCCTCGCGGGCCGCGCGGTCCACGGCGGCGGTCACCAGCATCCCCCCGAAGCCCCGGCCGCCCAGTTCCCCGGGGACCTCGGTGTGGATCAGGGCAAGCCGGTTCCCGTGGCGGTGGTAGCGCAACTCGGCGAGATGCCCGCCATCGGAGATCTCGAACCGCGAGGCGGCCTGGTTGTCGGTGACCGCAACGGCATCGCTCACCCGGCCATCGTCGCATCCGGGGCCCGGCGCCCGGGCCCCGGATGCACGCGGCGGTCAGCCCCAGGGCCGCGACGGCCGGGAGGGCCGTGACGGTCGCGACGGTGGGGACGGTGGGGACGGCGGTGACGGTGGCGATGGCGGCGACGGTGGGGACGTCCAGTGCGTGCCCGGGCCGCCGCTCTGGGACCACCCCCATGGATCCCGTTCCCCGGGTTCGGAGGCCTCGCCGTCAAGGTCCCAGTCCTCGTCCGCTTCGGCGATGTCGCGGGCCTGGCCCCGGGCCATGTCGACGGCCTCCTCGGCCAGGTCGGCCCGGTCCTCGGCGCGCTCGGCGGCCTCCTCGGCCCGTTCCGCCAGCTCCCGGGCCTGCTCCGCCTCCGCGCGCAGCTGGCCGGCCCGTTCGACGGCCCGCTCCTGCTCCCGCTCGTCGGCCCATTCCTGGGCCAGCTCGGCGGCCTCCTGCGCCTGATCCGCCCGCTCCTCGGCCCGGCCGGCCGCTTCGTCCAGCCGTTCGGCCAGTTCCCGTGCCTGCTGCGCGCCGCGCCGGGCCCGGCCCGCGGCCTCCTGGGTGTGGAACACGGCGAGTTGCGCGTCGATCTCCGCCGCGGGCACGCCCGCGGCCCGTGCCTCCTCGGCGTACTGCTCCTCGGGGCCGGGCGCACCGGGTTCCGCGCCCGCGGCCTCCGGGACCTGCGTGGCACCCGGATCCGGGTCCCCGGCGCTCACCGCGCGCCTGGCCACGCTGTAGGGCTCGCCGGTCTGCGCCATGCGCTGCCGGGCGGCGGACTTCTGGGCCTTGTTCTGAGTCATGGTCATCTCATCCCCGGCGGGTCGGCCCGCGTCTGCCCGCCCAGGTCCATGAGCATGACAAGAAGGCCCGCGAGTCGTAGACCCTTGTCCTCGTCGCCACCACGGCGCGGGCCGGCTGGTGGCTCGGAAGCGGGCAGGCGGTGCACTGCCACTGGATCCGAGGCTACCACCGCGCTGCGCGGGCTCCGAGTCCCGATTCGCGGGCCGTAGGCTGGCGCGCGTGACTTCCGATGAGCGATGGCTTGCCGCGGTCTGGCCGTTCGTCCGCGACTGGCTCCCCGGGCCGCCCGGCGCGGTGGCGGAGATCGGCTGCGGCCCGCTGGGCGGGTTCGTCCCGATGCTGCGCGCCGCCGGGTACGACGCGTCCGGCATCGACCCCGAGGCGCCGGACGGGCCGTGGTACCACCAGGTGGAGTTCGAACGGCACGACCTGCCCGGCCCGGCGGCCGCCGTGGTGGCATGCACGTCGCTGCACCACGTCACCGGCGTCGGCGACGTGCTGGACCGGGCCGCGGCGGCGCTGGCCGGCGGCGGCACGATCGTGGTCGTGGAGTGGGCGTGGGAGCGCTTCGACGACGCGACCGCCCAGTGGTGCTTCGGCCGGCTGCCCGGGCCATCGGCGGAGCACAACTGGCTGCGGCACCGGCACGACGAATGGCGCGCCTCCGGGCTGCCGTGGCAGGCCTACTGCCGGGACTGGGCGGCAGCGGAGCGCCTGCACGCGGCGGGGGACATCGTGGCCGCGCTCGACGCGCGGTTCGACCGGCAGTTCCTCGGCGACGGGCCGCTCTTCTTCGCCGACCTGGCGGGTGTCAGCGAGGCCGAGGAGCAGGCCGCGATCGACGCCGGGGAGATCCAGCCGGGCCGGGTCGCCTACGTCGGCCGGGCCAGGTAACCAGGCTGACCGCACGGGACCGGGCCGGCCACGGCCGGGGATGAGCGGATTGGCCTAAAAGTACCGGGTAGCCGACGCGATCCACCTGCCACGTCGGCTACCCGGCACCCCCCCGGCGGCCGCGCAGCACCCCTCGCGGGGTTCGGCGCTGGCCAATTCAGTTATATCCGGCATCCAAGTGCCAAAGCTCCTCCGGAAAGCCACTCAGGCAGATCCTTGCCGGGCCCCGGCCGTGCCATGCAAGAATTCGCACGGCCCGGCTAGGTGCCGGCCCGCCGGGACGCTTCCAGGACGGCGCCCGGCATGACGCGGCCGGCGATATCGGCGTGGCCGTTACGCCGGCACCAGCTCAGGATGTACCGGGCATGTTCGCCGCACCACCGGTAAACCACCTCGGGCGTCATCTTCAGTTCCTGGTTGTGCTCGCCGCGGTCCTTGATCAACGGTCCCAGGTAATCGACTAGCTTGGCGGCCGTGTCATAGCCCACATGCGCCGCGGCGGCCAGCGTTTCGTGATTGACGGCCCGGCCCGAGGCAATCGCCCCGGCGAGCCGTGCGGCGGTCGAGCCCCGGCCTTTCCCGAAATAGGCGTGAATTCGCGGAATATCCGGCGGGCTGGCACTTCTGGGAGAGAGCGCGCCGGTAAGGCTGCCGCCCCCGGCGGCGATGTCCACCGCGTCGATCAGCGGCTGCGGCCCGGCCGCCTTGTGGTACACCCCCACGACCTCGGGCTGCTCGACGGCCTCGTCGAGGTGGTCGCGTTCCGGGCCGTAGCCCTGCGCGGCGAAGATCACCGGGGTCTGCCTGCGGGTCCGCCGGAGCATGTCGAGCACGTCCAGCCCGTCGAAGGAGTACTCGCAGGTGTAGTCCATCCAGGTCAGGTCGATGACCACCACATCGAACCGGAGCCGGTCGCTGAGCGCCCGTTCCACCGCCGCCTGGTCTTCGGCTATCCGCACCGTGGCATCGGGCAGGGCCTGCCGCAGCAGCGGTTCGATGATCCTGCCCAGTGCAGCGGCGACCAGGAGTCGTGGCCCGTCCTGCATTGTCCTGCCCTTACCCTGATCGGTGGCGCTCATCTGAGGGGGCCAGCCGACCTGGCGCCGTGCTGGTCGTAGCGATACGCGGCCGGGGGCGGCGCGGATGCGGGCGGCTGGGCGCCTCGGGTTCGCGCCTCCCGTGCCGCGCCCGGCGGCAGGGGCCGCGCGCACGCTCGCGCGGGAGGCCGTCCCGGCCAGGCGGGCGAACCAGGGATCACCGGTGCACTCGTGCCACTGCGGGCCCCCCACGGCACCGCCCGGGCAGGTACCCGAATGCCGAATCCGGCGAGGGCGAACGGCCTCAGCGCCCAGCCACCTCCTTCTGGTCCCCGTCACCCGAGACGTTAAGCGGGAACTCGCCGCTGGGCAATCGGGAAAACTCCCTAGTCCGGAAAATAGCCAGCGGCTGTCCCCGCTGCTGATTCCGTGCTAGGCGCGCCACACTAATACCCGGCCCGTCGCTATGGTATTGAAACGCCCCACTCTGTCATCGGTAGCCGATTTTGCGGCCCGCCGCCCCGTTATCGGATGGCGGCCTCGCCGGGGCGGACCAGTCCGTGTTCCAGCGCGAACAATGTCGCGCCGGCCCGGGTGGACACGCCCGCCTTGCCGTACAGCCGCTGAATGTGGTGATCGCAGGTCTTCGGTGAGATCCCCAGCCTGCGCGCGACCTGCTTGGTGGCCAGGCCCGTGGCCAGCAGGCCGAGCACCTCGCATTCCCGCTCGGAAAGACCGGCCGGCCGGTGACCGGCGTCCCCGGCCGGCTGGCGCGCGGCGGCGGTGCCCGCGGGCTGGCCTGGCTGCGGCTGGCCGGCGGCGGCCAGCACCGCATGCACGGCCTCCGGCGCGAGCCTGCCGCCTGCCGCCTCGCGGGCCAGTTCGCCCGCCGCGGCCGTGGCGGTCAGGGCCGGCCGGTGCGGCCTCGGCTCGCGCATCGCGTGATAGCAGTCCGCCGCGGCCAGCAGCCAGGCCGCCGCCGGCAGTTCGGCGGCCCGGTTGCCCCGGTGATAGCCGGACCCGTCGCAGCGCTCACCGTGCGACCCGGCCAGCCGGGCCAGCGGGCGCAGCCCGGTGGCGGCGTCCAGCACCCGCTCGGTGTGATACGCGTGCAGCCGCACCTGCTCGTACTCGTCGCGGTTCAGCGGCCCCGGCTTGGCCCACACGTTGACCGGGACCGCGACCCGGCCGATGTCGTGCACCAGCCCCGCACGGCGGAGCCTGACCTGGTCTGCCACGGGCAGCCCGGCCACCCCGCCGGAGCGTTCGGCAAGCCCGGCCACCCCGCGCGAGTGCCCGACCGTCCACATGCTCTTCAGGTCGGCGAAGTCCGCGATCGCCGACAGGCAGGCGTCCAGGCGCTCCTCGGTCACCACGGGCTGCGGCCCGGGCTCGGCGCGCAGCGCGTCGTCCCAGATGGACCGGGCGTCCAGGCCCGCATACCCCGGTTCGCCGAGCGACAGGAACGTGGCCACCGCCCCCGGGTCCAGCCCGGAACCGGCCCGCCCGGCCAGCACCTGGTCCGCCAGCGCGCGGCCACCCTGCTGCCAGGCTATGGCCGCGTCCTGCGCCACCTGCATGAGCCGCACCGCCAGCGGGATCTGGTCCCCGCGCAGCTCACCAGGCATGCCCTTGCCGTCCCAGCGCTCCCACAGGTGCCGCAGTGCCTCCTGGGTCTGCCCGGAGAGGCCCATCCGCGCCCCGAGCACGCTGGCCACGTCGCAGTGGCTGGCGGCCCACTTGCGGAACTCGGTGATGCCGCCGAACGCGGACCGGGCCATCGCCGCCGCCCGCGCGAGCCGGGCCCACTCGGGGTGGGTGACCCGCGCCGCCGTGGCGATCAGGTCCCGCCGGGTCCCGAAGGCCACCGCCATCATCTGCGGCCGCGCCGACAGTTCGTCCCCGAAGAACCGCGCGTCGATCTCACTCTCGGCCGTGCACCCGGCGAAGTGCAGCAGGCCGGTGTAGAAGGTGGTCACCTGGTCGCTCTCGGGCAGGCCGAGCGCCTGCGCGAGCCGCACCGCGAGCACCGCCGTGCGCAGCCCGTGCTCCAGGGGCTGGCCCATTGCCAGGTCAGTGGCCAGCGACAAGGCTCCGGCGGCCTCGGCCAGCCGCAGCGGCTGGGACATCGCGGACATCACGCCGATCCCAGGGGCGCGCGCCGCCCCGGGACGGCCTGCCCGCGGGGGAGGCAGGCTCAGCACACCGGGCCGGAACCCCTTCTTCTTTCAGTCATACACCGAGTCGCGCCGGCTCCGGGAATTCCGTGCACCCTGGCGTCCGTATTGCATGATTCTTAGCTTTCTGGGGTGAATGCGGCACTTGGCCTGGTTACCCGGGCCGGCGCGCAGGCCAGGGCCGGGCACCTGCCATGGGCCCGGCGGATAGCGGCTAGCACATCTCGATCCAGCGGAGGTGACCATCCACGACGGCGATGGTCTGCGCCGCCCCGCCGGGCCGCCGTAGCCGCAGCGCGGGGCCGCGGCGCCCGGTGCGGAGCCGGGCATCCTGATCGGCCGGGCCCTCGACGGACAGCCACCACAACGGCCCCGTGTCACCGGCCCGCTCGATCGCCGCGTCGAACGCCGCCAGCCGCCCGGCGGGCACGTGCAGGCGGGTGGCGGCGTGGAACACCACCCGCGGCTGGCCGGCGGGCAGCGCGCCGGCGATGCCGGGAAGCACGTCGACCGCGTCGCCGGCCCGCACCGGCGGCGGGTCCGCCGCGGCGAGTTCCAGCGCCGCCGCCAGCAGGGCACGCTGGCCGTGGTTCTCCGGCCACACCAGCGCCTCCAGCCAGGCCCGTTCGACCGGATCGGCCGCGTCCACCGGGTGCAGGTCCACGCCCAGCACGCTGGCGATCGCGGGCTGGCGGTCCAGGTCGGGCAGCGGCCCGGGGCCGTGGCAGTCGGCGATGAGCTGGACCGGCGAGGCCCGGTCACCGAACTGCCGGCCGTTCAGCCGGTAGCCGTACCGGTCGAACCGGAGGTTGAGCCCGGCGCTGGCACCGACCTCGATCACGTGCACCGGCCCGGGCACCTCACCGGCGATCACCGACAGTCCCAGGCGCAGCCCGGCCGCCCGCTGCACCTGGCTGGTCTGCACCAGCCGGGTGCTGATCGTCTCGGCCAGTTCCGCCTCGTGCTCCCGGGCGAACGACACCAGGGCGGGCCCGGCGCCCTCGGGCGGCAGCGCCTGCTCGCCGGCTATCGACGGGTAGAACCGGGCCAGCGGGTGCTGCGCGCCGCTGAGTAGCAGCAGGTGCACCGCGCCGAAGAACAGGAAGGTCGGGTACTGGCCCGGCCGCCCCAGGCAGGCCAGGTCGAGCAGCCGGTCGGTGGCCGCCACGGTCGGGCCCAGGCACCGGTACAGCGGTGAGGTGGTGAAATCCACCGGCTCCGCGAACGCCGCCCGCACCCGTTCGCGGTCCACCGGCCCTCCCGCCCTGCCTGCCAGCCCTGCGCCCCAGCCCGACCCTAAGCCCGGAGGGCGCGCGGGCTGGCCGTGGCCCGGCCAAGTACCGTGTGAATCCCTGGGCCGGGCGAGGCTCGCGAGCGCGCGGGACCCATGGCCGGAGAAGGAGGGCGCATGAGCCGGGTAGAGGTCGACGGGGTCGGCATCGACTACGAGGTCCACGGCACGGGGCACCCGGTCGTGCTGCTGCACGGTTTCCCCGACAGCGGGCGGCTCTGGCGGCACCAGGTCCCGGCGCTGGCCGAGGCCGGCTTCCAGGTCATCGTGCCCGACCTGCGCGGCTACGGCCGCTCCGGCAAGCCCGAGGCGGTGGATGCCTACTCGATCCCGCTCCTGGCCGGGGATGTGCTGGCGATCCTCGCGCAGCTGGAGGTCGGCAAGGCCCATGTGGTCGGCCACGACTGGGGCGCCGCCCTGGCGTGGGCTCTGGCCGCCTTCGCCCCGGACAACGTCGACCACCTGGCGGTCCTGTCCGTCGGCCACCCGTCCGGCTTCCTGCGCACCCTGGAGCAGCGGCAGAAGTCCTGGTACATGCTGCTGTTCCAGTACCCCGGCATCGCCGAGCGCTGGCTGTCCGAGGACAACTGGGCGAACTTCCGCGCCTGGGCGCACCACCCGGACGCCGACGAGGTGATCGCCGAACTGGAGGCCAGCGGCTCGCTCACGCCCGGCCTCAACTACTACCGGGCCAACATCCCGCCCGAGTCCTGGGCCGCGCCACCGATGCAGCTCCCGCCGGTGCAGTCACCCACGATGGGCATCTGGAGCACCGGGGACATCGCCCTCACCGAGACGCAGATGACCGATTCGGCCGCGAACGTCGCCGGGCCGTGGCGCTACGAGCGCCTCGACGGCCCGGGTCACTGGATGCAGCTCGACGCGCCCGGCCAGGTGAGCGCCCTGCTGCTGGACTTCCTGCCCCGCTGAGCGGGCGCCCTCAGCTCGCCCGGCCGACCAGTTCCACCGAGCCCCGTGGAGGACGTTGCATGCCGCGCCAGGACGTTCAGATCCGCACCGCCGATGGCCACAGCACCGGGACGCTGCACACCCCGGAGGGAACGGGCCCGTGGCCGGGCGTGCTGGTCTTCCCCGACGCGGGCGGGGTGCGGGCGACGTTCGCGCAGATGGGGGACCGGCTGGCGGGCATGGGCTACGCCGCGCTCATCCCGGACATCTACTACCGCGCGGGGGAGTGGGCGCCGTTCGACGTGGCCACCCTGTTCACCGACGAGCAGGAGCGGGCCAGGATGTCCGGCCTCGTGCGGGTGCTCACCAACGAGGCGGTCATCGCCGATGCCGGTGCCTACGCGGACTTCCTGCTGGCGCGGCCGGAGGTGGCCGGCCTGGCGATCGGCACCACCGGTTACTGCCTGGGCGGGCGCCTGTCGCTGGTCGCCGCGGGAGGGCTCGGCGCACAAGATCGCCGCGGCGGCGTCGTTCCACGGCGGCGGGCTGGCCGTCGACGGCAACCCGTCGAGCCCGCACCTGTCCGCGGACCGCATCTCCGCCACGGTCTACGTGGCCGGCGCGCAGGACGACCGCTCGTTCACCGCCGAGCAGGCCGAACTGCTGGAAAGCGCGCTCACCGGAGCCGGGGTGGACCACACCATCGAGTTCTACCCGGCCGGCCATGGGTTCGCCGTGCCCGACAACCCGACCTACGACGCGCAGGCGAGCGACCGGCACTGGGCGGCGCTCGGCGAGCTTTACCGGGCTCACCTCCAGGCCCGGTGAGGCGCCGGGCAAAACGAGTTGGTGAGAGGGTGCCGGGCCGGGATGCTGGGCGCATGCCATGGACCGCACCGCCAAGCACCCCCCAGGACCCGCCCCATGTCGCCGGGGAGCGGCAGATGCTGGAGGCGTGGCTGGACTTTCACCGCCAGACGCTGCTGGGCAAGTGCAGCGGGCTGACCGCGGACCAGCTTCGCCTGCGCGCCACCCCGCCCTCAAACCTGTCGCTGCTCGGGCTCGTCCGGCACATGGCCGAGGTGGAGCGCGGCTGGTTCCGCCGCCGTGTCGGGGGCGAGGACGTCGGCTTCCTGTTCTCCAGCGAAGCTGACCCGGACGGGGAGTTCGACCACGTCGACGCCGCCGACGCCGCGCAGGACATCGCCACCTACCTGCGCGAGATCGACCGCGCCCGGCAGGCTGCGGCCGGCCGGGACCTGGACGGCACCTTCTACCACACGCACCGCGGCGTCCAGATGAGCGTGCGCTGGGTGTACGTCCACATGATCGAGGAGTATGCCCGGCACAACGGCCACGCCGACCTGCTGCGGGAGCGCATCGACGGCGCGACCGGGTAGTGCCGGGCCCGCGCCCGGCCGGACGCTGCCTGCGCGGCACCAGCCGTGCCGCGGTCAGCCCCCGTTAGGGATCTTGACAATGGCGGCGGTGGTGGCCTTGACGGTTAGGCTGATTCCCGCCGTGCGGGCCAGCGGGCAGTGCGCTCCAGGTGCCGTTCCACGGGGCGCCGCCGGTGATCGTGGCACCGCCGAGCGTGGCAATGGCCCCCCTGGCGTCTCCTGGCTGCCCGCCTGCGAGCGTCATGACCTGGATGCCCTGCCCACCGGCGCCCGGCGCGGCGATCGTGACGGCGGCGTCCGCGGCGTCCGCGCCGTGTGCCTTGTTGATGACCGTGACGTAATCCTCGCCCGCGCCGCTGACGCAGTACGCGGTCACGTTGACCCCGGCCGGGTTCTGGATCTGGGCCGGCAGGACCTGCCCGGCGGCGCCGAGGGTGAACGCCTTGATGCCGTATCCCTTCGGCGTGATCACATAGCCCCCGGATCCGGCCGGGTCCGGGATGATCGTGTCGGTGAGCACCCACTGCTTGTTGTGGAAGTTCACCCCCGCGCAGCCGTGCGCCGCCCACCAGTGCAGGTGATCCAGCGCCCACAGCGCGGCGGCGTATGCGTTGCTCGCGCCCTGCACGCCCCCCAGGTAGTCGTTGGATTCGGTGAGCCGGAACCGCAGGCCGGCCGCGGCCACCGGCGCGAGGTTGTTCTCATACAGCCAGGGATAAGGGGTGTAGGACGTGCCGGCCGGCTGGGTCCCGATCACCGTGCCGGTCACCCACTGGGAAGACAGCATGTTGCTGATGGCCTGCTGGGCGGTCGTCGCCCCGGGACTTCCCCCCACGTAGTAGTGCTGGGTGACCTCCGCCATCCGGCCGGACGTCTTCTCGTCGGCGGCCAGCCGCGCCGTCCAGGGCATGCCGGTGTTCTGGTCGGGGGTGTAGGTCAGCCGGTTGTACGCGCCGAGGTCCGGCCCCGACATCGCCGCGCCCGGCGCCGCCGCCCGGACCGCGTCGGCGAAGCTCTGCCAGTGCGCCAGGTAGGACGCATAGGCGCTGCCCGGCGTGCCGTCGACCGCTTCGAAGATCGCCGGGTCGAGCTGGTGCCCGGTGAAGGTGTGGAAGTCATGCCAGTCCGGCTCGTTGCCGACGGCGAAGCTGGCCACGTTCGCCTGGTAGTGCTCCCAGATGTACCCGGCCACCCGGGCATTGACCGACTGCAGGTCACTGATCGGGCTGGCCGCGGGGTTGAGCAGGCGCAGCGTGAAGATGACCTTGATTCCTGCCGCCGCGGCGAAGGCGAACATCTCGTCGATCCCGGTGAACCCGTCGGGGCCGGTGCCCGCCGGGATCAGCTGGTCCACCGTGCCCCCGCCGACCCGCAGGCTGGTCATGCCCAGGTTGCGGAAGAGGGTGAGCATCGTGGTGTTTTCCGTGCGGAACAGGCCGCCGGTCAGCCCGGCATAGCCGGGGGCGACCGGCCCCCGCTCGAAACTGAGCCCGGCGAAGTCACCGGGGATCACCGGCCCCGGATGCCCGGCGTCAATGGTGATCGTGACGGGATGGATGGGCCGCTGGGCCGCCGCTCCAGTCCCGGGGGACGACACGGCCACCTCAATCCCCCCCTGATGTGCGGCACGATGAACGACAACGCATCACACCCAGCATGGCGCACCGGTGCCCGAGCCGGGAGGCCTAACCGCCGGCGGAATCGACACTGGCGCAGAATTCGCTGCCCCGCCCGCCGTCCGGTCAGCAACTGCGCGATATACCCGACGAAGCCGCCGCTGCGGCGCTCAGGGCCGCGGCGGCAGCCTGCCTGCTGAGCGAGACTGTATAAGCCACGTCATGCACCTGCTAAATAGGGAGTAACGCGGCCCAGCCGTCACCGGGACCGGGCGGTGCGGGCGAGGCCCGGGATGGCCACTGCCCCGACGGTGAGGTGCAGCACGATGAGCCCGGCGGCCGCGGCCGCCGTGGTCGCGGCGGTCAGTGGGAGCAGCAGGGACAGCGCCAGCACCAGCAGCGCGGTGACCGTCCATACCGCGCGGGCACGCGGGGTACGGCGGTCCAGCGCGGCCAGCAGCAGCCAGCCGATCAGCCCGGCCGCGAGGGCGGCGCCGATGACCTGCCCGGCCGCGACTGTCTGGGGGTGCATGGTGCCGAACCGCACGCTCAGCCGGACGCCCAGCAGCGGAACTTCGATTGCCCAGGCGATTGCCGCGGCAGCCGCTGCGCCTGCGATGCACAGTGCGCGGGCCCTGCCCTGCTTGGCGCGCGGCGCGGCGGAGGTGGTGGCGGTGAGCATGTGGTCCTCCTCAGGACATGTGCGGCGCCTGGTCACGCCGCTGAGCACGAGGCTGCCCCGCCCGGCCGTAGTCGGGCATCGCCCGGCGGGCGCCGCACAGCCTGCGCCACCTGCAGCAGTGCCGTACTCCCGGCGGCGTACCCCGGTCGCTCCGCGGCGACGATGGCGGCCGCCGCGCGCCGGTATACGCTCCGGGAATGTGGGGGTTATGAGCGTGGCCAGGGTGCCGCGGCGCTGGTGGAGCGCCGCGGGCATCGCGCTGGTGTTCGCGCTCACCGTGATCGGCTGCTATGTCGAGGCCAACCCGGTCCACTCCTACGGCGGCCTGCACCTGGCCCGCCATCCGCCGGCCGTTGCGTACCTGATCGTGGCGCTGTCCGCGGTTGCCCTGACCTGGCGGAACCGCGCCCCGGTGGCCGTATTTGCCCTCGCGGTGGCCGGCAACGTCGCCTGGGCCGGGCTCGGCCAGATCGACGGCGCCGCGCTGGTGCCGGTCATCGTCGCGCTGTACTGGCTCGCCCTCACCCGCCCGCGCTGGGTCGTGCTCACGGCCGGGCTTACCGGGGCGGTCGCCATCTTCGTGGCCGAGGGCGTGCTTGGCCCGTTCGGCTGGTTCGGGGGGCCGAACGCGACGATGTGGCCCGAACTCCTGGCGGCGGCCGCGCTCGGCGGCTATGTCGGGGCGCGGCGCGAGTGGCTGGCCGCCGACCGGGACCGCCGGGCCAAGGCCGATCAGATTCGCGAGGAGGAAACGCGCAGGCGGGTCGATGCGGAGCGGATGCGGATCGCGCGTGAACTGCACGATGTCATCGCTCACTCCATGGCGATGATCAACGTGCAGGCCAGCGCGGCGGCCATGCTGCTTGCCGACGAGCCGGAGCGCGCCGCCGAGGCGATCCAGGCGATCCGCGGCGCCAGCAAGGCTGGCCTGCGGGAGCTGCGCGCGATTCTCAGCGTGCTGCAGCAGGCCGACACCGACCTCCCGGAGCCGGCCGCCCCCGGCCTGCCGGCTATCCGGGCACTCGCCGAGGCGGCCACCGCCGCGGGCACGCCGACCTCGGTCGAGGCCTGCGAACTGGCGGCCCCGCTGCCCCCTCCGGTGGCGCTGGCCGCCTACCGCATCGTGCAGGAATCGCTGACCAACGTGGTCCGCCATGCCGGCCCCGGCACGGCGACCGTGACCGTCCGGCAGGACGGCGGCGACCTGCTGGTCGAGGTCCGCAATGACGGCGCACCCGCGGCCGCCGCGTTCCGGGACGGCACCGGTACCGGGCTGGCGGGGATGCACGAGCGGGCGGCGGCCCTCGGGGGTGCCCTGGACGCGGGGCCCCAGGCCGGCGGCGGCTTCGCGGTCCGGGCCAGGCTCCCGATGACGCCGGCGAACACCGCGGCAGAACGACCGCCAGCCGGGCCGGGGCCGCAAGCCGGGCCGGGGCCGGGGGGAACCCTGTCTGCCCGGCCGATCGTGAGCTCGCCGTGATCAGGGTCCTGCTCGCCGACGATCAGGCCCTGGTCCGGGCCGGATTCCGGGTGCTGGCGCGGCTCCGCGCCCGACATTGAGATCGTCGGCGAGGCCGCGGACGGTGCCGCAGCCGTGGAGCTTGCCCGCTCGCTGCGCGCCGAGGTCGTGCTGATGGACATCCGCATGCCCGGCACCGACGGACTCGAAGCGACCCGGCGGATCGCCGCCGACCCCGGGCTGTCCGCCGTGCGGGTGATAATCCTCACGACGTACGAGGAGGACGAGTACGTCTTCGCGGCGATCCGGGCCGGAGCGAGCGGGTTCCTGGTCAAGGACACCGAGCCGGAAGACCTGGTCAGCGCCATCCGCGTGGTCGCGCGCGGCGACGCGCTGCTGTCCCCGAGCGTTACCCGCGGCTCATCGCCCGCATCGCCGGGCAGGAGCCGGGCCAGGCCGTCGACCCGTCCGCCCTGTCGGCGCTGACTGGCCGGGAGCGCGAGGTGCTGGCCCTGGTAGCCGCGGGAATGAGCAACGACGAAATCGGTGCGGCCCTGCATATGAGCCCGCTCACCGCCAAGACGCACGTGAGCCGCACGATGGTCAAGCTCGGTGCCAGGGACCGGGCCCAGCTGGTGGTGACCGCCTACCAGACCGGGCTGGTCCGGCCGGGCCTGTCCTGACCTGCCGGGTTCCGGTCACCCCTGGCGCAGCAACGGCTGAGTCAGGCACGTCGGGCCGCCGTCACCCTTCAGCGAGATCTCCGAGCCGTCGTAACAGTGCACCTCACAGCCGTGCCGCTCCAGCGCCCGCCGCGTGACCGGCGTGCCGTCCAGCATGATCACCTGACGCGGCCGGACCGCCAGCACGTTGCAGGCCATCGCCGCGTACTCGCCGGGGTCCACCGCGACCACGGTCACGCCGTGCTCGGCCAGGGCTTCCATGAGCGCGACCGGCGCCAGGGGCGGGAACACCACCGCCAGGTCCTCGGCGACCGGCGAGAGAAACGACATCAGATGCAGCACATGCGCCGGGCCCAGGTCATGCGGCAGGTCCACGGACACCACGGTGACCCCCTCGGCGGCCATGATCGTACGCAGCTGTGCCACACCCGCGGCGTTCGTCCGGTAGCTGCGCCCGATAATCAGCGTCTGCGGGTCCAGCCAGACGAAGTCCCCGCCGTCGGCCCGGGCCGCACCGTCAAGCCGCGCCACCACGGGCATCGCCGGCCGCCTCCAGCGCCGTGCCGAGGTGGCCCGGTTCGTCCTGGCGGACCGGCTTGGCCATCTGGAACACCACGCCGCCGCGCTGCGTCACCAGCCCCGGAATCCCGGATATAGGTGGCGTCGACTAGCTCGTTGAGCGCGCTGGCGACCTCGACCTCGCAGCCCAGGCCGGCCAGCAGTTCGCAGAACGCCTCGTGCTGCGCCATGAGCAGCCCGGGATCGGGCTGCCGCCAGCCGGCCGCAGCAAAATCGCCTGCTGTGGCGGGCCGCCGGACAAGCACCGGCGCAGCGGCAGGCTCATGGAACTGATGCCATACCGCGGGCCGGGCCCACCGGCTGTCTGACTGGCAACCACGCCGTCACCTCCTGGTTGATGCGGTCCAGTCGATGGGCAGGCTTCTTGACGCCGCGCTGGAAGTTCGATCGCAGGTAGCAGGGCTGGCCCGCGTAGCTGAGGGAGGAGGTGCGGGCCAGGACCTCGTCGAATAGCGCGCGCATCTGGATGCGGGCGAGGTGAGCGCCGAGGCAGAAGTGCGGGCCGTGGCCGAACACCAGGTGAGGGTTGGGGTGGCGGCGGATGTCAAAGCGGTCAGGGTCGGTGAAGACGGCTTCGTCGCGGTTGGCCGAGGTGAATGAGACGACCACCTTGTCCCCTGCGCCGATGCGCTGCCCGCCGAGTTCGCAGTCGGCGGTCGCCGTCCGGCGGAACGTCATCACCGGCGTCCACCAGCGCAGCATCTCCTCGACCGCGGCCGGCAGCAGTGCCTGATCTGAGCGCAGGTCATCCTGTGCGCCCGGGTGCTCCAGCAGCGCGATGCACGCGCCCGGCAGGCCGTTGCGCAGTGTCTCGTTCCCGGCCACGGCGAACAGCCAGAACATGTTCTCGAACTCGGCCACCGACACCTGGCCGCCGTCGTCGTCCACCTGCGCCAGCAGGATCGACATCACGTCGTCCCCCGGACGGCGCCGCTTGTCCTCGGCGAGCAGGTGGGCGTAGGCGTAGAGGTCCGGCATCCCGTCCCGGGTCCGCGGATCAGGCATCCGGCCGTCACTGCCCGGTGCCGGCCGCAGCGCCAGCGCCTGCCTGGCCATGGGCGTGCCCGTCGGCCGGGTCGAACTCGGCCGAGGAGGCGTAGTCGGGGTCCTGGTAGCCGATCACCCGGTTGGACCAGTCGAAGAGCAGCCAGCGGTCCTGCTGCGGCACGCCCAGCACGTCGGCCAGCGTGAGCAGCGGCAGGTCCGCGGCCACGTCCTTGGCGAAGTCGCATTCACCCCCCGGGCCGGTGAACACCCGCGTCGCAGATGGCCCGCGCATGACCGCGGATCCGGTCCTCAAGCTGGGCGACCGCCCGCCGCGTGAACGACCGGCTCAGCAGCCGCCGCAGCCGGGAGTGATCGGGCGGGTCCATGTTGAGCATCATCTGCCGGACGTAGCCGAGCGCCTGCGGCGTCGCCGGGTCACGGATCTGCGTGGCCCCCAGCGAGGAGGAGAACAGCTGCGGCCTGGCCAGCACCGATTCGACGTCCGCGTGCCGCAGTACCAGCCAGAACCCCGGGCCGCGGGCCAGCCCAGGACGGGAATCTCGGCCACCCAGGCGACGGGGGCTGCTGCTCCGCAGCCGGGCCAGCGCCTCGAACGGCACGCCGTCGACGTAGGTGGCAGGATCGAATACGATCTCGGTTTCGGGTCGGGCAGCGGGCCGTGTCATTGTCGCCTCCGGAACCCCTGGTGAACGTCGTGAGCGGCACGCCGCGTGGTGCCGCCGTTGCTGCTATTGCCGACTCTAGCCAGCGATGCGGCTGCGCAAGCAGGCATGCGGGCGCCGGCGGCTGCGCCCGGCCCGTTGCGTGGCAGACTTCAGCTATGGCAGCGGGTTTGCGGGTCCACGAAGGCGGCAGCGGGGAGCCGCTTCTGGTGCTGTTGCACGGCCTTGGCGCGACGGGCGACGTCTGGGGTGGCTGGCCGCCCTTGCTCGCCCGGCGGTGGCCGGGGCGCTGGCTGGCGCCGGACCTGCCCGGTCATGGCGGCTCGCCGCCGCTGGCCGCGTATACCTTCGACGGCCTGGCTGCCGCGGTCGCCGGCGCCGTCGGGCCCGGCGCCCGCTCGTCGTGCTGGGACATTCGCTGGGCGGCGTCGTCGGGCTGGCCTTGGCCAGCGGCAGGTTCCCGGTGCCGGTGCACGCGGTCATCGGCCTGGGGATCAAGGTCGTCTGGACCGATGACGAGCTGGACCGGGCCCGGGCCCTGGCGCAGCCGGCCGGCGGCCTGGTTCGCCTCGCGTGACGAGGCCGCCGCCCGCTACCTGCGGGTGTCCGGCCTGGCCGGACTGCTGCCCGCGGATGACCCAGCCGTGGACGCGGGACTGCGCGAACAGGACGGGCGCTGGCGGCTGGCGATGGACCCGGGTGCCTTCGCGGTCGGGGCGCCCGACATGGCGCAGCTGATAGCGCGATCGCGGGCCCCGGTGACCCTTGCCCGGGGCGAGCACGACCCGATGAACACCGATGAGCAGCTAGCCCGGCTGGGCCCCCCGGCGGTCACGCTCCCCGGCCTGGGTCACAACGCTCATGTCGAGAGCCCGGAACTATCGATCGCTCTCCTCGACGCCTATCGGTGATCCGCCGGATGGGTTGTCCGGAGGCCGTGGTCCCGCCGGCCTCATCGCCCGCAGCCAGTGGGCCGGCGTGGGCAGGGCTCGTACCGCGGGGCCGAGCGCGGGGGAGGTGGCCAGGCGCCGTTGCCGGAGCGGGAGGTAGTCCGCGGTCAGCGGGTGGGCCGCCAGCACCGCTGCCAGCGACGGATAGCACGGCACGCCGTAGTAGCCCCCGAGAACCCCGGCAACCTCGTCCGGGCGCAGGCCCTGCGGCTGGCGATCGGGACGGGCGGGGCGCACGTGCAAGCCCATGATGCGGGCCTTGGCGCACCGGCATCCGCGGGTGCCGATCCTGGTCCGCCCGTAGCCCTGGATGACCCCGATCACCTCGCCCCGCCAGTAGTAATCGCAGCGCCAGGCGTACCGCAGCGCCCAGGTAGGCCCAGAACCCGCACCCGCATCCAGGCGCGGGCACCTGGTCACCAGGACACGGCGGGAACCCCTGGTCACCGCCGCACTCAGCCACGTTCTCCCCGCGCCGCCAGACACCGCCGAAGACACCGGTCAGGATGCCGTCCGCAGGCGCAGCATTGCCCTCCACAATCGCTTCGGCCGAGGGCATATCCACATGCCACAACCGCACGCCCGTCACCGAACCGGCCGCCAGCGGCAGGTCGCGGCCGCTGAACCCCGGGATGCCCTCGCCAGGCTGTGGAATCGTCCCGCCGCCGGCTCCGCTGCCAGCTCCGCGGGCGCCTCCGTGGGCTGATCCTCGGGCAGCGGCTCCAACTCGATCTCGGTGATCTCCTCACCGATATCGCCCATCATCACCGTCTCCGTTGCCGGGCCGCTCTTACTGAGGCCACGCTACTCCCGCTGCCAGCACCGGCAAAGAAGGCCGCGGCGACCTCGGCGTCATCCCCACTGGCCGGGCTTGTCGTCCGGCGCGCGCATCAGCGCTGGCCGGTGAGGAAGGACTGGAGGTGGCCGGCCAGCGCTTCGGAGTCTGCGGCTGCGCCGTGGATGTAGGTGGAGGCGCGGGTGCGGAGCACGGGCAGGCCAAGGACGTAAAGTCCCGGGGCGCCGGTGACCACGCCGCCGTCGTGGCGGATGCGGCCAGCGCGGTCACGCACGGGGACGTCGAGCCACGAGTGGTCGGGCCGGAAACCCGTCGCCCACAGCACGGTGGTGATCTCCCCCGTGGACAGGTCCAGCTCCAGCGGCGTGCGGGGAGCCACGCGCGTTGGCTCGAAGCGGTGCGGCGGTGGCAGCCCGTCGAGGCCGGCTGCCTTCGCCCAGTCGTCGGCCCGGTTCAGGAACCGGTTCATCTTCAGGTCGGCGAGGGTGCACGCGTTGGCGAGCGCCCCGGAGAACTGGGCGACGCCCTCGGTGATACGGCCGAGGCGCCCGACGATGCGGACTCCTTGCGCTGCGAGCGCGTTGAGGTCGGTGATGGCCGCCGGGGTCCCGGTGAGCTGCGGGGAGGGGAGATGGCGGGCCCGCGTAAGGTCATCGATCTCGTCGTAGCGCTCGGCCAGCAGGCCCGTCGCCTCCAGCCACCAGAAGATGTCGCGGCTGCGGTAGCTGCGGGGCAGCCGGACGTGCTCGCCGGCCGCCAGCGTCACCGGGCGCCCCGGACCGGTGGATCTCGGCGGCGAGCTGGATGCCGGTGGCGGACGCGCCGACGACGAGCACACCTCCCCCTCGGGGAGCTGGCCGGGACCGCGATAGGCGAGCGGGGTGATCGCCGTGACCGGCGGGGGGATGGCCCAGCCGCCGCGCGGGATCGCGGGCAGGGTGCACGCTCCGGTCGCCAGCACCACGGCCCTGGCGTGGAGGAGGTCGTCGTTGGCCTGGATCTCGAATCCCCGCGGCGTGGCGCGCACGGAGCGCACGGTCGTCGCGGTGCGCACCGGCGCGCCGATGAGACGGGCGTAGCCGGTGATGGAGAATTTCCGCCGCGAGCTGGCCGAAGGCGGCGGCCTAGCTCCTATCCGCATCCCTGGCTGATGCCGGATTTCTGGGAATTCCCCACGGTCTCGATGGGGCTTGGCCCGATCATGGCGATCTACCAGGCGCGGTTCAATCGCTATCTCGAGATCGCGGGCTTGAAGCATCGCACGACCAGCGCAAAGTCTGGGCGTTTGTGGGCGACGGCGAAACGGACGAACCGGAATCGCTGGGCGCCATCACGCTGGCGTCGCGCGAAAAGCTCGACAATCTGATTTTCGTCATCAACTGCAACCTGCAGCGGCTCGATGGCCCGGTACGCGGCAACGGCAAGATCATCCAGGAGCTGGAAGGCGATTTCCGCGGCGCGGGCTGGAACGTCATCAAAGTCATCTGGGGCAGCGACTGGGATCCGCTGCTTGCAGCAGGACCGACGGGCTGCTGGTGAAGCGCATGGGCGAGGTGTGTCGATGGGGAATACCAGAAGCTGTTCAGTCGAGACCGGGGGCTACTTTCGTGAGAACTTTTTCGGCAACGATCCGCGCCTGCTGAAGATGGTGAAGCATCTTCGCGACGAGCAGATTGCAACGATGCGCCGCGGGCGGCCACGATCCGAACAAGGTGTATGCCGCCTACAAGGCCGCGGTCGAGCATAAAGGATCGCCGTCGGTGATTCTGGCCAAGACGATCAAAGGCTACGGCCTGGGCGAGAGCGGCGAAGGCCGGAACGTCACGCACCAGCAGAAAAAGATCAATGAAGAAGAGTTGTGCGAATTCCGCTCGCGATTCGGAATTCCCATTCCGGATGAAGATGCTGCCGACGCGCCGTTCTACCGTCCGGCCGAAGACAGCGCGGAGATGCAATATCATGCACGAGCGCCGGCAGCGAGCTGGGCGGATATGTTGCCGGCGCGCAAGATCGCGCGACCAACGCTCGGAGCCGGCCGACGAAGAGGTCTATCGAGGAGTTCTTCAAAGGCACCGAGGAGCCGCGACGTGGCGACGACGATGGCTTTCGTGCGCCTGCTGGCGAAGCTGCTGCGCGACCGAAGATCGGCAAGCTGATCGTGCCGATCATTCCGGACGAGGCCCGCACGTTCGGCATGGAATCGCTCTTCCGCAGGTGGGCATTTACTCCACATGCGGCCAGAATTATGAGCCGGTCGATCTGCGAGACCTTGCTGTATTACAAGGAAGCCAAGGACGGGCAGATTCTGGAAGAAGGCATCACCGAAGCGGGTTCGATGTCTTCAGTTCATCGCCGCGGGAACGGCCTATGCCACACATCCGGGATCAACACGATTCCCTTCTTCATTTACTATTCGATGTTCGGCTTGCAGCGGATTGGCGACCTGATCTGGGCCGCGGGCGATCGCGGCAAAGGGCTTCTCTGTTGGGCGGCACGGCGGGGCGCACCACGCTGGCCGGCGAAGGTTGCAGCATCAGGACGGGCAAAGCCACTTCTTGCATATCCGGTGCCGAACCTGCTGCCTTCGATCCGGCATTCGCCTATGAGATCGCGGTCATCGTGCAGGAAGGCATCCGCCGCATGTACGTGGAGCAGGAAGATATCTTCTACTACATCACGGTGATGAACGAGACGTGGTCCGCAGCCGGCTATGCCGGAGGGCGTTCCGAGGGCATTCTGAAAGGCATGTACCGGCTTCCGCGGCTCCGAGAAACAGACGCTCAAGCTGAAGGCGCAGTTGTTTGGCTCGGCGCGATCATGCGGGAGGCTTTGAAGGCGCCGAGATTCTGGAAACGAATTACAAGGTTGCCACCGACGTGTGGAGTGTGACCAGCTACAAGGAGCTGTACCGGGACGGCAACGCCTGCGAGCGCTGGAACATTCTGCATCCGGGAGAGAAGCAGCGCGAGCCGTTCGTGACTTCGCAACTGAAGGCACCGAAGGGGTGCTGGTGGCCGCTTCCGATTATGTGAAGGCGCTTGCCGGAGTCGGTCTCGCGGTGGATGCCGCGGCCATTGATTGCGCTTGGGACCGATGGCTATGGACGTTCCGAGAGCCGGGCGGCGCTGCGCGACTTCTTCGAGGTGGATGCCAAACATATTGTGCTGGCTACACTGACCGGTTTCTGCGCGAAGGCAAGATCGAAGCCGCCGAGGTGAAGAAGGCGATCACCGACTCGGAATCAATTCCGAAAAAGCCGATCCGTTCGCCTCGTGATGGCGTATGTAGTTCAGAGCGCCTGAGAGCAGCCACTTGCAAAGCGGCGCTCCGGGCGCGGAGATTCCGGGCGCGCGGCGGGTTGGGCCGCATTCGTTGAAAGGAAACCTTGTGGCAACAGAAGAATTCAAACTCCCCGAGCTTGGTGAAAACATCGAGCTGGCGACGTGGTTCGAGTCGCTGTCAAAGGTGGTGAGACGATCCACGAAGGCCAGACCGTGGTTGAGTTGGAAACCGATAAGGCGGTGATCGAGGTGCCTTCGACGGTCAACGGCGCAATTGAAAAAGTTGTCGTGACTCCGGGCCAGCGCGTGAAGGTGGGGGATGTGCTGTTCACCTATTCGACGAAAGAAGCAACCGCGAAGGAGCAACCGGCAAAGAAGCCATCGCAAAAGAACCTGCTCCAAAAGAGCCCGCAGCCAAAGATGCCTCTGCGAAGACGCCAGTGTCGAAAGAGCGCAGCAGGGGCGACGTTTCCGCCACCGCGGTACCGAGTCGCGCGCCGCCGCTGCAACTGCATCGGTGGCTGAGTTCAAGTTGCCGGAGCTGGGCGAGAATATCGAATCCGGCGATGTGGTTCGAGTTGCGGTGCAGCCGGGCGAGGAAGTGACTTCCGGCCAGACGGTGCTCGAACTTGAGACCGACAAAGCGGTCGTGGAAGTTCCTTCGACGTTGAGCGGAACGGTCAAGCGAAGTGAAGGCGCAGGTGGGGCCAGAAGCTGAAGGTGGGCGATCCGGTGCTTACGGTCGACACGAAGGCCGCACCGGAAGCCCCTCCTCCGGCGGCACGAAACGGCGCCAACCGGGCGCGGAATCAGCGGTCGAGGCTGGCGAAGGCCGCGACGGTGGACGATCACTCCGACGACGGCTATATGGCGATCACACGGCACAGCTTTCGCACGGCGCGCACCGCGGAAGGCAAGAGCGAGCAACAGGCGTTTCCGCCCGATCTTCGCAGGAGACGCAATTGGGGCTCCACGGCCGGGTAGGGCAAGCGCGCGGGCCAGGAGCATCGCACGGTTCCGGCGGCGCCGATTGTCGCAAATTGGCGCGCGAAATCGGAGTGGACATTTACCAGGTGAAGGGAAGTGGGCCGGGCGGACGCATCAGCGAAGCCGATGTGAAGAATTTTGCCAAGGGCGAGTTTGCAAGGATGGCCGATACGGAGGCTTCGGTTCGGGTGGCTTCACTGGCGGGGACTGCGGTGGTGAAGCTGCCGGATTTCAGCCGCTGGGGCAAGGTCGAAAAGGTCCCGTTACGCGCAGTGCGGCGCAAGACAGCCGAGCATCTGTCGCTGGCGTGG
This sequence comes from uncultured Actinomycetes bacterium, assembly GCA_963730235.1. GTDB lineage: Bacteria > Actinomycetota > Actinomycetes > Streptosporangiales > Streptosporangiaceae > DASXKD01. Next base: position 2,186 of record CAVSRH010000009.1, on the reverse strand, counting down.
AATGTGATTCCTCACGTTACGCAGTTCGATAAGGCGGATATCTCCGAACTGGAAGAGTTGCGCAAACGCTTTGCTCCCGAAGGCGGAGAAGGCCGGCGGCAAGATGACGATGACGGCGATCGCGCTGAAGGTCGTGGCTTCGGCGCTGAAGGCGTTTCCGCAATTCAACGCCTCGATCGACATAGAGCAGCCAGGAGATCGTTTACAAGCGCTACATCAACATCGGAGTGGCGGTGGACACCGATCGCGGGCTGCTGGTTCCGGTGATTCGCGAGGTGGACAAGAAGAACATTATCGAGTTGGCGGTTGAGTTAACGGCGGCCTCCAACAAGGCTCGCGATAAGAAGCTTGCGGCGGAAGAGATGGAGGGCGGCTGTTCACGATCACCAATCTGGGAGGCGTGGGCGGTACGGCATTTAATCCCATCATCAATTACCCGGAGGTTGCGATTCTTGGAATGTCGCGGTCGCGGGTGGAACCGGTGTGGGTGAATGATAAGTTTGAACCGCGCACCATGCTGCCGCTCTCGGTGTCGTACGATCATCGCATTATCGACGGGGCGGACGCGGCGCGGTTTACGCGCTGGGTCGTGGATGCACTCGAGCAGCCGTTTCTTGCTTTCGGTGCAGGGTTAGCGGCCCTGAGATAATCATGCACATTGTGGGTGACCGAACTGAAGTTTGAGACGTGCAGAGATGAAGCGCTTTCAAAACTGAAGCTAAATGATTTTAAGCGATTAGTTGACATTTAAGCGAGACATGGACGAGACAGCGAACGCAAAAGTTGCAGTGATAGGGGGCGGTCCCAGTGGGTATGCCGCCGCCTTCCTCGGCGCCGACCTCGGCCTCGACGTTACTCTCATCGATGTTGAAAAAAATCCGGGCGGAGTTTGTTTTTATCGCGGCTGCTTCCGTCGAAGGCTCTATTGCACGTTGCGGCGCAGATCAACGAGACCAAACACGCGGCGACCTGGGGCGTGGAATTCGCCGAGCCGAAGATCGATGTGGCGAAGCTGCGCGCGTTCAAGGAAGGTGTGGTGAACAAGTTGACCGGCGGGCTTGGCATGGTCGCCAAGCAGCGCAAGGTTACTTATATCCAGGGCGAAGCGAGCTTTGTGAATTCGACGACGCTGAAGGTGAAGAAGGCTGCAGGCGGGGAAGAGACGCTGCAATTCGACAAAGTGATTATTGCCACGGGATCATCTCCGGCGCGGCCGGGGCCGCTGGCTGCGAGCGGCGCGAACATTCTGGACTCGACCGGGGCGCTGGATCTGAAGGACGTGCCGAAGACTTTTCTGGTCATCGGCGGAGGCTACATCGGGCTGGAACTGGGATCGGTCTATGCTTCGCTGGGATCGAAGGTGGATGTGGTCGAGATGACTCCGGGGTTGTTGCCGGGCGCCGACCGCGATCTGATTCCGCCGCTGCAGAAGCGTTTGGAGAAGCAGTTCAACAAGATCATGCTGAACACGTCAGTGACAGCGTTGAAGGATGAGATCGCAAACGTGAAGGTCACCTTCAAGCATCCTGACGGTACGGTGCAGGAAAACAGCTATGACAAAGTGCTGGTCTCGGTGGGGCGGCAGGCCGAACTCGAAGATTCCGGGGCTGGAAAACACCAAGGTGAAGGTGAACGAGCGCGGCTTCATCTCGATCAACAAGCAACTGCAGACGGACGATCCGGCGGTGTATGCGATTGGCGATGTGGCGGGCGATCCGATGCTGGCGCACAAGGCGTCGCACGAGGGGCGCACGGCGATGGAGCATATTGCAGGGCACAAGGTGGAGTTTGCGCCGTATGCGATTCCCGCGGTGGTGTTCACCGATCCAGAGATTGCCTGGGCCGGACTGACGCAGACAGAGGCGGAGGCCAAGGGCATGGACGTCGAGGTCGTCCGGTTCCCGTGGGCGGCAAGCGGACGCGCGGTGACGCTGGATCGCACCGAGGGGCTGACGAAGCTGTTGATCGACAGGAAGACCGAACGCGTGCTGGGCGGAGCGATCGTGGGGGTGGGTGCAGGCGACATGATCGCCGAGGTGGTTCTCGCGATCGAGATGGCAGCCACGGCATACGATGTGGAGCACACGATTCATCCTCATCCCACGCTTTCCGAGACCGTCATGGAGGCATCAGAGATCTTCTATGGAACCTCGACGGACCTTTATCGCCCGAAGCGCAAATAAGCA
>CAVSRH010000008.1:0-114787 GCA_963730235.1 uncultured Actinomycetes bacterium | reverse complement strand
ACCGTCACAAGGCTTTCGCCTGGATCGGGGGCAACCCACTTAGCTTACCGGCGAGTTCAAGCGCCGTCAACCGAGTTCACCTGACGTTGACGGCCTCTCGACCTCGTCTGCTACCAGCCTACCCTGTCGCGGACCGTCCTGATGTACGGACAGCGCACAGCACAGAGTTTTCCTGGCTGGCCCCCGGCACCTAGGCGCCTGCCGGCGTTCCCGTTCGTGCTTGGGGGCAGAGGAAACATTAGGCATACGAGCCATCCACGTCAAATCGAGGAGCCGCGTGTCACGCAACCGCAGCTCAGCGACCCGCTCGAATCACCCGCGCATCCGGCGTAACACCCGTCCCGGCCCCACCAGCCGCCGCGCACCCGCCCGAAACCGTGACCGGAATGTTGCCGCGGTCGCGGCGAGCCAGCCGCAGTGCGGGATCATCCCTCAGCCGCGCACCACTTCCACACCGGCGACGGTGCGCCGACCGCGCCGGAGCACGAGGAACCGGCCGTACAGCAGGTCACCGTCATCCAGCGCGGCGTCATTGGCGGAAACCCTGCTGTTGTTCAGGTAGGCACCGCCATCGGCGATCATGCGCCGGGCGTCCGACTTGCTCCCCGCGATTCCGGCGGCGGCGAGCAGGTCCACGACCGGGGGCAGGCTGTCCCGTGGAGCTGGGACGGTCACCAGCCCCACCTCGTCCAGCGCGTCGGCGAGCGCCCGCTCGGGTAGCGCCTTCAGGTCGCCCTGGCCGAACATGGCGCGGCTGGCGGCGATCACGCTGGCGCACTCGGCGGCACCATGGACCAGGGTGGTCACGTCCTCGGCGAGCAGCCGCTGGGCCGCCCGGGCCGCGGGCGAGTCACGGGTCTGGCGCTCCAGCTCGCCGATCTCCTCGGCGGACCGGAAGGTGAAGACCCGGAGCAGGCCGGGCACCTCCGCATCGGACCGGTTGATCCAGAACTGGTAGAACCGGTACGGCGACATCAGGTCCGCGCTGAGCCAGACGGCATCGCTCTCGGTCTTGCCGTACTTGGTCCCGTCCGGCTTGGTGATCAGCGGCGTCGCCACGGCGTGCGCCGAGGCGCCCTCGGCCCGCTTGATCAGGTCCACACCGGCGACCAGGTTGCCCCACTGGTCGCTGCCGCCGATCTGCAGCGTGCATCCGTGCCTGCGATGCAACTCCAGGAAGTCGTTGGCCTGCAGGATCTGGTAGCTGAACTCGGTGTAGCTGATCCCGCCGGCCTCCAGCCGCGCCTTGACGGACTCGCGGGCCAGCATCCGGTTGACCGGGAAGTGCTTGCCGATGTCGCGCAGGTAGTCCAGGGCGGACAGTTCCGCGGTCCAGTCCAGGTTGCTGACGACCAGCGCCCCGGCGGGCCCCGGGGTGAAGTCGAGGAACCGCTCCACCTCGCCCCGGATCCGCTCCACCCAGGCCGCTACCGTCTCGCGCGGGTTGAGCACCCGCTCCGCGGACTTGCCGCTGGGGTCACCGATCAGGCCGGTGGCGCCACCGACCAGGCCGATCGGGCGGTGCCCCGCGTTCTGCACCCGCCGCATGGTGAGCAGCAGCACCAGGTTGCCGATGTGCAGGCCGGGCGCGGTCGGATCGAAGCCGCCGTAGAAGGTGACCGGGCCCATGGCGAACGCGCCGCGCAGTTCGTCGAGGTCGGTGGTGTGCGCGAGCAGGTCACGCCAGGCAAGTTCGTCGAGGATGTCGGTCACAGCGGTATCGTCCCATCGCTTCGAGCGTGCGCGGAAACTGGTTTCTGCCGGGCCCGGCGCGGGGTGTACGGGCGGTAGGCCGACACGGTCGGGTCGCCGGTGATCCAGAACCGCCACGGCAGGTCGGCTGCGGCGCTTATCCCGACCCGCGGCCCAGAGCTGATCGCCGCGCCGGGCAGCGGCACCTCTCCGGCCTGCGCGGGCCGGCGGACCCGCAGCGGCGACGCTGGGTCGCAGACGTCGGCGCCGTCCTGCGAACGGTTGATGGCCAGCGCCTGGCAGAGCCGGGCAGGCCCGCGCGCCAGGTCGCGGCCGTGCGGGCCGGGGGTGGAACGGCGCGCCCTGGCCAGGTCCTCGCCCTCGATGACCCGGCCCGCCCGCAGCAGCACCGCGGACGCGGTGCCTTCCGGCAGGCACACCAGGTTCACGCAGAAATGCATGCCGTAGGTGAAGTACACGTACGTGTGCCCGGGCGGGCCGAACATCACCGCGTTGCGCGCCGTCCGGCCGCGGTAGGCGTGGGACGCGGGATCGGCCTGGCCCTGATAGGCCTCGACCTCGGTCAGCACCACGGCGACCAGGCCCTCGGCGGTCTCGTGCTCGATTACACAGCCCAGCAGGGCGGGCGCCACCTCGACGGAACCGCGGGCGAACGTCTCCCGCGGCAACAGCACGCCCGGCCTCCCCTCGTGATCGGCACCGGCCTCGCACTATAGGACACGAAGCGGCCCGGGCTTGGCAACGAAAACACACACTCCGTGCCGCACCGTTGACCGGATCCGGGTGCCCGTCTAGCGTCCCCAGTGGCCTTTGCCCGTTCTGGGCCAGAGAGGGACTGAACCATGCGCATTCGTCCGGCTGGCACCCCCCAGCCGGCCGGGCCAGGGACAACCGGGAGGCACCGTGCAGCACCCGCTCCGCGCAGTCATGGTCTCCGGCGCGGCCATAGCGCTCGTGGCCGGCCCGGCACCGCCGCACCGGCACTGGCAGCCCCATCCGGGCCACCGGCGATCCTGCATGTCGGCCAGATCGACCGGCAGGACGTGCAGTCTCACGGCAACTGTGAACCGGACACGCTGGTCGAGCCGGACGTGGCCGTATCCCCGTTCAACCCCAGGATCCAGGTGGCGGTCGCGCACGACTGCCGGTTCGCCAGCGGCGGCGCGGTGGACATCTCCTACGCGTGGACCAGCGACGGCGGTGCGCAATGGCACCACGCCCCGGTGCCGGGGCTGACCAAGGCGGTGGGCGGCACCTACGACCGGGCCTCCGACCCGGTGGTGGCGTTCGGCGCCGACGGCAGCGTGTACATCTCGGCGCTGGTCTTCGACACCGGCTGCCCGACCGGCGTCGCCGTGTCGCGGTCCACGGACGGCGGCGCCACCTTCGGCAAGCCCGTGCTGGCGCAGAGCAGCAACACCTGCGCGGTGTCCGACGACAAGAACTGGCTGGTCACCGACACCCAGCCGGACAGCCCGTTCGACGGCCGGATCTACCAGTTCTGGACCGAGTTCCTGTCCAGCGGCGGGTCACCGCAGGTCGTCCGCTGGTCGGACAACGACGGCCGGACCTGGAGCGGCACGCACATGCTCGGCTCGCCGAAGCAGTTCGCGCAGGACTCCCAGCCATTCGTCCAGCCGGACGGCGCGATCACCGACATCTTCCTGGGCTCCGGCCGTGCGATCGGGGACGGGCCGCTACAGGACTCCATCGCGAGGCAGGGCAGCGGGGTCTCGCTGGTGGCGCGGACCTCCGTGAACGGAGGTGCCACCTGGTCCGGCCCATCGGTCGTCGCCAAGAACATCGGCGGTGGCCCGATCGGCATTCGCTGCTGCCTGCCGCTCCTGGCCGGCGATCACGCGACCGGGCAGATGTTCACCGTCTGGAACGCCAACGGCCCGGGCACACGGGACGCGGTCGAGCTGGCCAGCTCCGCCAACGGGAAGACCTGGTCCGCTCCGGTAAAGGTGACCCCGGGCAGCGCCCCGAACATCGAGTACATCAACGCGGCGGTCGCCGCCGCCAACGGCCGGGTCTACGTCAGCTACGGCCGGCGCAACACGCAACAGCCCGAACATCATCCAGCAGGAGCTGACGTGGTCCTCGGACGGTGGCAAGACGTTCGCGCCGCCGGTCGCGCTGGGCCCGCCGTCGAACCTGAAGTACGCGGCGGTCGCCGGGGGCAACATTCCCGGGCGACTACTCCGGCCTGTCGGCCACCCCCGCGCGGGTGACCGCGGCATGGTGCGTCTCGTCCAAGCCCTCGAACCCCGCCGCCGCCTTCCACCAGACCCTCTACGCCGCCACCCTCCAGCCGTAACAACGCTCGCGCTGGGCCCCGCCGCCTCACGACGCCGGGGCCCAGGGTCCGGGTGTCAGGAGCCGGCCCAGGCGGCGTGCTCGTCCACCACGGCCCGCAGGGCGGTCAGTTGCTCGGCGACCCGCTCCGGCGCGGTCCCGCCGTACGCCTTCCGCGCCGCCAGGGCGCCGGTCACCGAGAGAACCTCCCGGACGTCCGGGGTCAGGTACGGGGATATCTTCGCCAGGTCCTCGTCGCTCACGTCCGGCAGGTCGCAGTCGTTCACCTGGCACCACACCACCAGATGCCCGACCACCTCGTGTGCCTCACGGAACGGCACCCCGCGGCGCACGAGCAGTTCAGCCAGGTCGGTGGCCAGCGCGAAGCCGGTACTCGCTTCCCCCGCCAAGCGTTCTGCATTGAATCTGAGCGTGCTGACCAGACCGGCCATCGCCGGCAGCACCAGCAGCAGCGTGTCGACCGCGTCGAAGACGGGTTCCTTGTCCTCCTGCAGGTCGCGGTTGTAGGTCAGCGGCAGTCCCTTGAGCGTGGTCAGCAGGCCGGTCAGGCCGCCGATCAGGCGGCCCGCCTTGCCGCGGGCCAGTTCGGCCACGTCGGGGTTCTTCTTCTGCGGCATGATCGAGGACCCGGTCGCGTACGCGTCGTCGATCTCGGCCCAGGCGAACTCGTGCGAGGACCACAGCACGATCTCCTCGCCCAGCCGGGACAGGTGCACCCCGAGCAGAGCGGCCGCGAAGCAGAACTCCGCCGCGAAGTCCCGGTCGCTCACCGCGTCCATCGAGTTCTCCGCCGCGCGGGCGAAACCCAGTTCCTCGGCGACCGCCCGCGGGTCGAGCGGCAGCGACGACCCGGCCAGCGCGCCCGAGCCGAGCGGGCTGACCGCCGCGCGGGCGTCCCAGTCCCGCAGCCGGGATACGTCGCGCGCCAGCGCCTGGGCGTGCGCCAGCAACTGGTGACCGAGCACCACCGGCTGGGCGTGCTGCAGGTGCGTCATCCCGGCGCGGGCGTGGCATAGTGCCGCTCCGCCTGCGCGAGCAGCGCCGTTTCCAGTTCCACCACCCGCAGCACGATGAGCCGGGCGTGATCCCGCAGGTACATGCGCAGGTCGGTGGCGATCTGATCGTTGCGGCTGCGGCCGGCCCGCAGCTTGCCGCCGAGCGCGCCGACCCGTTCCAGCAGCCCGCGCTCCAGGGCGGTGTGCACGTCCTCGTCGGCGGCCGACGGCCGGAAGCTGCCGTCCCGGCAGGCCATGGTGAGCCCGTCCAGGGCGGCGAGCAGGCGGGCCAGTTCGCCGTCGGACAGCAGCCCGGCGCGGTGCAGCACGCGCGCATGCGCCCGGGACGCGAGCATGTCGTACGGCGCCAGCCGCCAGTCGAACTGGACGCTGACCGACAGCCTCGCCAGCGCCTCGGCGGGCCCCGACTCGAACCTCCCGCCCCACAGCCTCGCCGGCATGCGCTCCTGATCTGCCACCTGGTTCCCCTCCACGCTGTTACCGAAGTGCGCTCCGCGCCGGGCCGCCGGCCTGCAAGGGACGTTCCATGATGCTCCACGCCAGCGCCTGCCCACACCCCGGTCTCCGGGGGCGGGCCAATGGCGGCCGGGCCCACCCGCACCCCGGGCTCAGCTCCCGGTGACCGTGACCGTCCCGGTGCCCGTGGTGGCCTGGATGACGTGCGCGGCGGCGGCGGCCCGCGGGACGGACACCCGGACGGAGCCGATCTGGGTTCTGGCGGTGACCCGGTACGCCGTTCCGTGCGGCACGCGGATGGTCACGGAGCCGATCCCGGAATGGGCGAAGGCCTGCTGGGGCGGTTCCCCGTGCGCGGCCCGGGACCACAGCGCGGCATCTCCGGGTCCACGGTCCACGGCAGCCATCTTCACGCTCTATACGTGTCCGGGCCTGCCGTCCAGGTTCCCGGGCCTGCCGCAGCCCGCTCAGCCGCCGGCGCGCTGTTCCCGGAGCGCGGCGGTCTTGCTGGGCAGGCCCCACAGCTCCACGAACCCCTTGGCCAGGCCCTGGTCGAAGGTGTCGCCGGTGTCGTAGGTGGCCAGCCCGAAGTCGTACAGCGAGCACCGGGCTGCGCCGGCCGGTCACGACCGCCTGGCCGCCATGCAGCCGCATCCGCATGTCACCGGTCACCTGCCCCGACGCCTCGGCGATGAAGGCGTCGAGCGCGCGCTTGAGCGGAGAGAACCACAGGCCGTCGTAGACCAGCTCGGACCAGCGCTGCTCCACCTGCCGCTTGAACCGGGCCAGGTCGCGCTCGAGGCATACGCTCTCGAGCTCGGAATGCGCGGCGATCAGCGCGATGGCGCCGGGCGCCTCGTAGATCTCCCGGCTCTTGATGCCCACCAGCCGGTCCTCCACCATGTCCAGGCGCCCGATGCCCTGCGCCCCGGCCCGGGCGTTCAGCTCGGTGATGATCTCGAGCGGGTTCAGCGCCCGCCCGTCGATGGCGACCGGCACGCCGGCGGCGAACGACAGCACCAGCTCGTCGGGCTCCCGCGGCTCGGCCGGGTCGGAGGTGTAGTCGTAGAGTCCTCCTGCGGGGCGTTCCAGATGTCCTCCAGGTAGCCGGTCTCGACCGCGCGGCCCCACAGGTTCTGGTCGATCGAGTAGGGCGAGCGCGCGGTCCGTCGATCGGCAGGCCCTTCTCGGCCGCGAACGCGATCGCCTTGTCCCTGGTCATGCCGGAGTCCCTGACCGGCGCGAGCACGGTGAGCCCGGCGCTGCAGGCTAGCCAGCCCGACCTCGAAGCGCACCTGGTCGTTGCCCTTGCCGGTGCAGCCGTGCGCCACCATGCTCGGCGCCCTTCTCGGCGGCGACGCGGGCCAGGTGGTCTACGATCAGCGGCCGGGACAGGGCCGAGACCAGCGGGTAGCTTGTCCATGTAGAGCGCGTTGGCCATGAGCGCGGGCACGCAGTACGCCGCGGCGAACTCCTCCCGCGCGTCCACCACCTCGGCCTCGGCGGCGCCGCAGGCCAGCGCCCGCTTCCTGACGTGGCCAGGTCCTCGCCGCCCTGGCCGACGTCGATCGCGACGGCGATCACCTCGGCCCCGGTCTGCTCGGCGATCCAGCCGATGGCGACCGAGGTGTCCAGCCCGCCCGAGTAGGCGAGTACCACGCGCTTGGTCATGTCAGTTTCCTTGTCGGTGTCGTGTCGGTGTTGTGCTAGCCCGGGGGGGCGACCCCCCGGAACCCCCCGCTGGCCTACGGCCCGGTTCCTTCGTCACCGGGCCGGGGCCGGCTAGCCGGGCCCCCGCCCGGCCTAGGCTCGTGGGTCTTCGGCGGCCTTCCGTTCCGCCTGCCGCAGCAGCTCCCCGGCTACCGCGGCCCCGCCGGTGGGATTCCGGGTGATCACCAGGACGGTGTCGTCCCCCGCGACCGTGCCGAGGATGGCGGGCCAGCCGGCGTGGTCGAGCGCGGAGGCGAGCAACTGCGCGCCGCCGGCCGGGGTGCGCAGCACCACCAGGTTCGCGCTGGCCTCGGCGCTGACCAGCAGTTCGGCGGCGACCCGCGGGAGGGTTCCGGTGAAGGCTCCCTCGGCCTCCGCGCCGCCGACGCCGCCCGGGCGCGAGCCGGGGCCGCCTGGGCCGTTCGGCAGCGCGTAGACCAGCACGCCGCCCGGTCCCCGCAGCCGGACCGCGCCCATCTCCTCCAGGTCGCGTGACAGCGTGGCCTGCGCGACCCGGACACCGCGGCCGGCCAGCAGCGCGGCGAGTTCCTCCTGCGAACGGACCTGCGCCTGGGTGAGGATTCCGGCGATCTGCTCGTGCCGGGCGGCCTTGGTCGCCGGGCTCACCGCCGTCACGGGACGCGCTCCGGCGCAGGCGCCGCGGCCGCGGCCTGCTCCGCCGACCGGTCCAGGATGCCGGGCAGCGCCGCGAGAAAAGCACCGGCGTCGGCGTCGCTGAGGATCAGCGGCGGTGCGAGCCGGATGGCGTCCGGCTGCACGGCGTTGACCAGGAAGCCCGCCTCCCGGCAGGCCGCCTCCACCGCCGCTGCGGCGGGCTCGGTCAGCACCGCGGCGAGCCACAGGCCTGCGCCCCGGACCCCGCCGAGCAGCGGATGGCCGGTGCCGCCGATGCCGTCCGCGAGCCGCTGGCCGACCGCCGCCGCGCGGGCCAGCAGGCCGTCGCTCTCGATGGTGTCCAGGACGGCCAGCGCCGCCGCGCAGGCGACCGGGTTCCCGCCGAACGTGCTGCCGTGGTCCCCCTTGCGCAGCGCCGTGCCCGCCTCGCCGAGCCCGATGCACGCCCCGATCGGCAGCCCGCCGCCGAGCCCCTTCGCGAGCGTGAGCACGTCCGGCACGACACCCGCGGACTGGCAGGCGAACCAGGCGCCGGTGCGCCCGATCCCGCTCTGGATCTCGTCGAGCACCAGCAGCGCGCCCGCCGCGTCGCAGGCCTCCCGCGCGCCGCGCAGGTACCCGTCGGGCGGCGGCACCACCCCGGCCTCCCCCTGGCAGGGCTCGAGGAACACGGCGGCACATTCGGTGGCGACGGCTGAGGTGAGCGCGGCCAGGTCACCGTAGGGCACGAACCTCACGTCAAAACCGAAGGGGCCAAACGGCAGGCGCAGCGCGGCCTTGCCCGTGACCGCAAGGGATCCCATGGACCGGCCGTGGAAGCTGTTCTCCGCGGCGACGATCACCGGGCGGGACGGGCCCTGATGGCGGCGGGCCAGCTTGAGGGCTGCCTCGTTGGCCTCGGTGCCGGAGTTGGCGAGGAACACCCTGCCGTCGGTGCCGAGCAGCCGCAGCAGCCGTTCGGCCAGCGCGACCTCGGTCTCGTGCAGGTACAGGTTCGAGGTGTGCGCGATGGCGCGCACCTGGCGGGTCACCGCCTCGGTCAGCGCGGGGTGGGCGTGGCCCAGCGCGCTGACCGCGATCCCGGCGATCAGATCGGTGTACTGGTTGCCGTCGGCGTCCCAGACCTGGCAGCCCTCGCCGCGTACCAGCGCGACCGGCGGGATGCCGTAGTTGGGCATGAACACGGCCTCAAACCGCGCCTGCAACCGCTGCGTCGCCGTCACCGTGCCGCCTTCCCGCGCGCCGCCGCGCACTCCGGTTCGTGATCAGCGCGGATCATGTGGCCGCTCCGTCCGGGACGACCATGGTGCCGATGCCGGAGTCGGTGAAGATCTCCAGCAGGACAGCGTGGGGCAGCCTGCCGTCGAGCACGTGCGCCTGCGGCACCCCGCCGCGTACCGCCCGCAGGCACGCCTCCATCTTGGGGATCATGCCGCTGGCCAGGCCGGGCAGCAGCCGTTCCAGGCCGGTCGCGGTCAGCTGGCTGATCACGTCCTGCGGCTCGCCCGCGGCGTCCCCGTCCCCCGGCCAGTCGGCGTACAGGCCCGCCACGTCGGTGAGGACCACGAGCTTGGCGGCGCCCAGCGCAACCGCCAGTGCGGCGGCGGCGGTGTCGGCGTTGACGTTGTACACCTCGCCGCCGGTGCCGCGCGCGACGCCGGACACCACGGGGATCCGGCCGTCGGAGATCAGGGCATGCACCGCCGCGGGATCCACGGACTCGATCTCACCGACCAGGCCGATGTCCACCGGGGTGCCGTCCACCACCGCGTGCCGCCGCCGCGCGGTGAACATGTTCGCGTCCTCGCCCGACATGCCCACGGCGAACGGCCCGTGCCGGTTGATCAGGCCGACCACGTCCCTGTTGACCTGGCCGGTGAGCACCATGCGGACCACATCCATGGTTTCCGGCGTGGTGACCCGCAGCCCCGCGGTGAACGTGCTCGGCACGCCGAGCCGGGCCAGGTGGGCGGAGATCTGCGGGCCGCCGCCGTGCACCACGACGGGGCGCAGCCCGGCGTACCGCAGGAACACCACGTCCTGGGCGAACCCGGCCCGTAGCGCGTCGTCGGTCATGGCGTGGCCGCCGTACTTGATCACGACGGTCTTGCCGTGGAACCGGTCCAGCCACGGCAGCGCCTCGATCAGCGTCGCGACCTTGGTTTGCGCCGTGTTGCCCGAAGTAGGCGGGCTCGTGGTGGTGGTCATGTCGAGTAGGCCGAGTTCTCGTGGACGTACTCGGTGGTCAGGTCGGTGGTCCTGATGGTGGCCGCGGCCGGCCCGGCCGACAGGTCGACGGTGATCGTCACGTCGCGCGGGCCCAGGTCGACCTTGGACCGGTCGTCGGCGGCGCAGCCGTTGCGGCACACCCAGACGCCGTTGATCGCCACGTTGACCCGGTCCGGGTCGAACACTGCGGCCGTGGTGCCCACCGCGGACAGCACCCGGCCCCAGTTCGGATCCTCTCCGGCGATGGCGCACTTGAGCAGGGCCGAGCGCGCCACGGCGCGGCCGGCCGTGACCGCGTCGTCCTCGCTGGCGGCGCCGACCACCTCGATCGCGATCAGCTTGCCCGCCCCTTCGGCGTCGGCCTGCAACTGCCGGGCCAGGTCCGCGCAGACGCCGGTGAGCGCCCGGGTGAACTCATCGGCGTCCGGCCGCTCCCCCGAGGCCCCGCTGGCCAGCAGCAGCACGGTGTCGTTCGTGGACATGCAGCCGTCGGTGTCCAGCCGGTCGAAGGTCACCCGGGTCGCGGCGCGCAGCGCGGCGTCCAGATCAGCGGAACCCAGGTCGGCGTCCGTGGTGAGCACGCACAGCATGGTGGCCAGCGCCGGCGCCAGCATGCCCGCGCCCTTGGCCATGCCGCCGATCGTGTAACCGCCCGCCCGGTGGAAGGCGATCTTGGCCACGGTGTCGGTGGTCCTGATCGCGTCCGCGGCCGCGAGGCCGCCCGCCCGCGACGCCTCGGCGAGAGCCGCGTCCACGCCGCCGAGCAGCGGGTCCATCGGCAGCCGCTCGCCGATCAGGCCGGTCGAGCAGACCGCGATCTCGCCCGCGGAGTCGGCCAGCCCGGCCGCCAGGCGTTCCGCGGACACATGCGTGTCGGCGAACCCGAGCGGGCCGGTGCAGGCATTCGCGCCGCCGGAGTTGAGCAGCACCGCGCGCACCCGGCCGCCGTTGAGGACCTGCTGGGTCCACAGCACCGGCGCGGCCTTCACCCGGTTGGCGGTGAACACCCCGGCGGCGGCGCGCGACGGCCCGTCGTTGATGACCACGGCGACGTCGCGGGCGCCGGACGGCTTCAGCCCGGCCGCGACCCCCGCCGCCCGGAATCCCCGCGGCGCGGTGACGCTCACGGCGCAATTCCCTGAGTGGACAGGCCCGCGGTCTCGGGCAGGCCGAGCATGAGGTTGGCCGCCTGGACCGCCTGGCCGGCCGCGCCCTTGCCGAGGTTGTCGATGGCGGCGACGGCCACCGCCCGCCCGGCATGGGCGTCGGCAGCGGCTTGCAGCCACGCCACGTTGGACCCGGTCGTCGCCGCGGTGGTCGGCCAGCGGTCCTCGGGGAGCAGTCGGACGAAGGGCTCACCGTCGTAGGCGGCCGCCAGCGCTTCCCGCAGCGCCCCGGTGGCCGTGCCCGGCTCGCGCAGCCGCGCGGTGCAGGTGGCCAGGATGCCGCGGGGCATCGGGGCCAGCATCGGGGTGAACGACACGGCCGGCTCGCCGCCGCCCGCCGCGCGCAGCGCCTGCTCGATCTCCGGCGTGTGCCGGTGGGTGCCACCGGCTTGATAGGCCGACATCGCGCCGATGACCTCGGTGGCCAGCAGCGCCGGTGACGGCGAGCGCCCCGCCCCGGACGTGCCGGAGGCCGCCACGATCACGATGTCGCCGGGGTCAGCCAGGCCCGCGGCGAGCAGCGGCGCGAGCGCGAGGATGGCCGCGGTGGCATAACAGCCGGGCGCGGCCACCCGGTGCGCGGCGGCGATCCGCTCCCGTGCGCCGGGGAGTTCGGGCAGCCCGTAACACCACTGCCCGGCGTGCGGTGTCCGGTAGTACGCCGACCACGCCCGCGGGTCGGCCAGGCGGAAGCTGGCGGACAGGTCCACGACAGGGACATGCGCGGGCAGCGCCGCGCCGACGGCGGCCGACTCCTCGTGCGGGAGCGCGAGGAATACCAGGTCCGCCGCGGCCAGCCGGGCCGGGTCGAGAGGCTCGAAAACCTCTCCGTCGAACTCCCCCAGGTGCGGATGGGCCGCGGTGACCGGGGTCCCGGCGCTCGCCGCGGCGGCGAGCGGCCCGGGTTCCAGATCGGGGTGGCCGGCGATGATGCGCAGGAGTTCCCCGCCCGCGTAGCCGCTGGCGCCCGCCACCGCCACCCGGACACCCATGAGTTCTCCCGACCTGATCGCCGTCCGGGCACGCCCCTGACCCTTGAGAAATTATGCATTGAACCGGCTAAATATGCAAAGTGGCTCACGGCCGGCCGCTCACGGCCTGGCATGCCCGGGGCGTCGTGATGCCAGGGCCCGGTGGTACAGGGCATGATGATTGCGCGGGAAGGGAGGCCCCATGCGCGGTCGCTCGCGCGCCGTCGCGGCCGGCGTTCTGGCCGTGCTCGCGGCCGGTGCGGTGGCGGGCTGCGGGGGCACGCCGGGCAAGCAGAAGACAACGGCAGCCGGCGATGGCTCAGGTGCCACCGCGGCCAGCGCACCCGCCACCCAGTGCGGGACCGTCCGCACCGCCGCGGGGGTCCCGGTCGACGTTGAGGTCGTGGGCCAGGCCGCGTGCCAGGACGCAATGACGGTGGAGCGCGACTACACCCGCGCGCTCGTGTCGGGCAAGGTCGCCGGCAACGGCGGTGGCGCGCCGGTCACCATCCACGGCTGGGTCTGCCAGGGCTACGCCACGCCCCGGGTGCTGGCGACTGGCCGCGCCTCCGCCTGCCGCAGGAACGGGGCACAGATCTTCGCGGTGCTGCCGTCCCCGGCCCCCTCCTCGCCTTCTTCGTAGGGCCGCGGCGTTGCGAAACCGGTGGCCAACCGGCGAGTCTGCGGTAAACCAGGCGGAAAGCTACGAGGCCTGGATGGCCTCGGTGACCGGGCCCTGCGCCTCGAGAGTGCCATCGGTTGCAGGCTGCAGCACCGCGCCGAACCGCGCGTTCTCCGTGACGACGCAGACCTGATTACGCCCGTTGCGTTTGGCCTGGTACAAAGCTCCATCCGCGGCAGCCAGAAGCTCGGTAAGCTGGGCACCGCTGCTGCTGTCCCAACGGGCACCGAGCACGGCAACTCCGATCGAGATGCTGAGCCTCACAGGCTCGGCGTCGGCGTCGTCGCTGACTGTAATGGGCATACTCCCGATGTGGGCTCGGATGCGTTCCGCGATGCGGTAGGCGTCCAGTGCCTTCGCCTGGGGCAGCAACAGCGCGAATTCCTCGCCGCCGAAGCGCCCCACCAGGTCGTACTCCCGGAGGAAGATCGGCAAGGCGCGAGCGACGGTTCGGAGCGCACGGTCCCCGGCTAGGTGCCCGAAAGAGTCGTTGACCGCCTTGAAGTGATCGATGTCGATGAGAGCCACGGCTAGGGAGGTGTGAGTACGAACCGCACGCGCAACTTCCGTCGCCGACTCGCGCTCCCAGGTGCCCGCGTTGAGCAGGCCGGTCTTGGTATCGACGCGAGAGGCGTTGACGAGCTGGACGTGCCGGAACGAGCGCTGCAGCAGCGTCACGAACGGGAAGGCCAGGACGAGGGTCAACGCGCTGACCGCCACGGCGAGCGTGACCAGAACGGCCACACAGAGTTCGGCGACGTCGTTGTGAACACGCTCGCGTGCCAGGTACATCTCGCGAATCGTGACGGTCGGGTCGGCCCCCTTGATCGCCGGGAACAGCAGGCTGGTGTTCACGATCCACTGCGTCATCGCGGCGATCGCCACGGCGCAGATCCACAGGGTGGCGTTCGAGCCGACCAGGCCAGCCGCGCCGAACCCCTGGCCCGTCATGCCGTGGAACACCAGGGAAACGCTGGCATAAGACAGCCCGATGACCGCCGTGGTGAACACGCGCCGGTGCAGCGGAACATGCCGGACCCGCAACTGGGTGAGGGTGAGCCGGAAGGCCGGTACCAGCAGCGCGTAAATGGGCGGGAGCAGGATCGCGACCGGCAGTTCCCAGACCGCGTAGACATCCTTGGTGAGCCCGGCGTTCTCCCCGGATCGCTTGGTCAGTTCGACGGTCAGGGTGGTACACAGCAGCAGGGCGCCGCACAGCCACAGGTCGCGCAGCGATCCCTGGGCACGGCTCCGCAGCCGCGGCCAGGACTATCGCGAGAAGGTACCCCGCGGTGATGACCGCGATGTATGCCACCAGCCACCGCGGAAGCTGCCACAACGGCCACTCCCGCGCTGCACCCGCGTGCCACCGCACACGTTTGCAGCGCACGGAACTCATCGGTTCCTCCTTGGCGGACCGTCTGGTGTCGTTCACATGCCTCGCATGGCCAGGGTGTTAGCGATGCCCCGTATTGTCACAGAGCGAGTGTGCCCGCTGTCAAGCCCCCATTACCCGCTGATACCAAGATCTCCAGGTGTTTGCGGAATCCGTACGCCAAGGTTACACAATGCAGCCGAGTTTGGGGCACCCCCACCCACCGGCCAACCGACTAAGTCAGGGCAAGCCGGGCATTGCTGTGAGGTTGTGACATATGCCGTGTATACACATATCCGACCAGCACATCAGCGCCAGTTCAGCGAAGGGAGCAGCCGCAATGCGGACCAGCGGATGGGCCTAAACCACCAGCAGCCACCCCCAAGCCCAGCTCACGAAGGGAGCAGCCCCATGCGGACCAGCGGATGGGCCTAAACCACAGACGTAACCACAAGCAACACCCGGAACCCAGCTCACGAAGGGAGCAGCCGCGATGCGGACCAGCGGATGGGCCTAAACCACCACCAGCCACCCCGAAACCCAGCTCACGAAGGGAGCAGCCGCGATGCGGACCAGCGGATGGGCCTAAACCACCACCAGCCACCCCGAAACCCAGCTCACGAAGGGAGCAGCCCCATGCGGACCAGCGGATGGGCGTGAGCACCATGCCAGCCTGTGGCAGCCAGCGCAAAAGGTCAGTGCGCCCGCACGCGGCCGACGGCGATGGCGATGGCGGTTACAGCGCCGACGGCGCCGCTCACCGCGATCACCAAGCTCGGGTCATAGTGCTCCGCTGCTGCGCCCGCCACGACCATGGCCAGACCCTGGCCGAGATTCATGCCGCCCTGGGCGATGCCGAACGCCTGACTGCGATGGCGCGCAGGTGCGGCGGCAACGAACGAAGCATTCGCGGCAAGCTGGAAGCAGTCGAAGATGCCCGACAGGCCCAGCAATGCCAGCGCGATGAGCAGTGGGGGGTGGAATGCGAACAGGACAAGGACGCCGCAGGCCGCCGCGGCTAGCGGGCCCATCCACCGCAGCCGCGTCGCCGGCCCGACGAACCGGCTGAAGGCGATCGCGCCCACCGACGCACCGAGCGCCGGCGCCGCCAGGATGAACCCGACGGCCACGGCCCCGCCGCCCAAGGCGGCCGCGAGCGGTGCGGAGACACCCTCGGGAGCGTTATAGAAGGCGGCCAGCCAGCCGAGCAGCATCGGGATCCGCAGCGCCGGGCTGGTGAACACCAGCCGGAGGCCCGCGAGCAGCCCGCCGTCGTCCCCAGCCGGAGACTCAGGGTCCGCCGCCGGCCTGGCCGCAGGCCGGGACCGGACCCAGATCCAGCTGATCAGGGCCGAGAGGGCAAACGTGGCGGCGTCGATGAGCAGCGACGCCTGGACGCCGAAGAAGCCCACCAGGGCTCCCCCGGCCGCGAACCCCAGAACCTGCGCGAACTGCATCGTGGTCAGCGTGACCGCGGTGCCGAGCACGTACAGGTCCCCGGTGAGGATGTCGGGGTACAGGGCGGCGCGGGCGGACAGGAACGGCGCGCCGATCATGGTCACCAGGAACAACAGCGCCACGAGCACCGCGACCGGCATCCCGGACACCGCCATCACGGCCACCAGCACGACCCGGATCAGGTCGCAAGCGATCATGACCCGCCGGCGCGGAAGCCGGTCAGCCAGGCCGGACAGGCCGATCCCGCCGAGGAACGCCGGTACCACGCTCGCCGCGAACGTCACCGCGGCCAGCAGGGCCGAGTGGGTGCGGTCGTACACGAGCAGGGTCAGCGCGACCCGGGCAAGCTGGTCGCCCGCGACGGACAGGATCTGCGCCAGCCACAGCGCGCGGAACTCGCCCAGCGCGAAGACCGCGCCAAACGTCGCCTTGGCGGGCGTGGTGCCCGATCCAGGCGTGCCCAGCGTGGACCGGCCCTGCGCGCGGGCATCCGGCGTGATGGCTATTCCTCCGTGTGCGGGGCCTGGCCCTGAACCAGAGGTCGCGGGAACGGGCCAGGCGTGTTGGGGGGCTGCGAGATAGCTATCGCCCATCGCAGCCCGTCGTCCTGGTTGCTGTCAAGCACGGACCAGTGACCCAGCGCCGGCCCTGTGCGGCCGGGGCACGCGCCCGCCACGAGCACGAACACGCTGGCGTGACCCGGTCATGCAGCCTGCCCAGGGCGATCCCGGCCAATCGCGTGTTATCCGATTGTTATCGCATATCGGTCAGGCTCCCGCGCCGCAGGGCCGGCGCGGGGAGATTGCCGGTCAGCTTCCGTCGCGCAGCACGGCGCCGGTGCGGCGGGCCGCCTCGGCCACCGCCGCGTCCCTGGCGGCGCTGGTCTCCTCGTCGGTGAGCGTCCGGTCGGGCGCCCGGAAGCGCAGCCGGTAGGCGAGGGACTTGTTCCCCTCCCCCACCTGCTCGCCGGCGTAGATGTCGAAGATCCGGACATCCTCAAGCAGCCCCCCGCCGTCACCGCCGGCGGCCGCCCCCGCGGCCAGCGCGGCCTGCACCTCGGCGGCGGGCACCGTCTCCGGCACCACCAGGGCGACGTCCTGGGTCGCCACCGGATAGGCGGAGATCGACGGCGCCTGGGCCGGTGGCAGCGCCGCGGCCGCGGCGGCGATGACCGACATGTCCAGTTCCACCGCGCAGGTACGGTCGGGCAGCCGGAATGCCTGCGACCACCCGCGGGTGCAGTTCCCCGGCGTGCCCGGCGAGCTGCTCCTCCCCTTCCGGCCCGGTGATGTAGACCGCGGCGCAGCGGCCGGGGTGCCACGGCGCGTACTGGCCGGCCTCGACGCGGTAGGCCACCCGGCTCACCCGCAGCACCTCGCGGGCGGCCTCGACGGCGTCCTGCCATCCGGCCGGGCGGCCCGCCCCCACCAGCCAGGCGGACTCGCGGTTGCCGGCCAGCACGGCAGCGGCCTGCAGCGGCTGACCGGGCAGGGCGGATTCCATCTCGGTGACCTCGGCCACGGTCGGCCCGCGGTCCACCCGTGGGATCGGCGCGACCCCCTGGCCGCCGGTGCCGAGCCGGAACACCAGCCCCATCTCGTACAGGGCCAGGTCGCCGAACCCGCGCCCGATGTTGCGCGCCAGCACCCGCAGCAGGCCCGGCAGCAACGTGGTCCGCAGCAGCGGCTCGTCCTCGCTCAGCGGGTTGGCGATCCGCACCGCCCGGCGGCGCGCGTCGCCGTCGGGCAGTAGCAGCCGCTCGTGGTCGGCGGCGGAGCTGAACGGCTGGCTGAGCACCTCGCAGTAGCCCGCACCGGCGAGCGCGCGGCCCACCGCGCGGCGCAGCCGCTGGCCGGCGGTCAGCCCCTTCCCGGCGGCGGCACGCGGCATCCGGACCGGCACGTTGTCGTAACCCTCCAGCCGGATCACCTCCTCCGCCAGGTCGCTCGGGTAGCGCAGGTCCTGGCGCCAGGACGGCGGCACCACGGTGAGAGTGCCCGCGCCGCTCTCATGCTTGCCGTGATCCCGCCGGAGGTGCCGGTTAAGGCTCGCGCTCCGGGCCCCGGCGCCCCGGCCGGCGGCCCCGTTGCCCGTGCCGTCGTCGCCGGCCCCGCCGTCCCCGGCTCCGCCGTCCCCGGCGGGCTCGGTCACCACGCAGCCGACCTCCTGCAGCCGCGTGATCACGGTGTCCCGCGGATAGGCCAGCCCGGCCACCTGACCGGGGAAGTCCACCGGCAGGCTGATCGTCACGGCGGGCACGTCGGCCTGCGCGTGGGTGCAGCCGGGGACCACGGCCGCGCCGCCCAGCCCGGCCAGCAGCGCCGCCGCCTTCGCCGAGGCGCGCACCGGAAGCTCCCGGTCCACCTCGCGCTCGAAGCGGTAGGAGGCCTCACTGAACAGCCGGTGCCGCCGGCTCATCCTGGCCGTGCCCCGGGCGGAGAAGTGCGCGGCCTCGATCACCAGGTCCGTCGAAGACGGCGAGATCTCGGTCGCCAGCCCGCCCATGGTGCCGGCCATCGAGATCGGCCCGGATTCGTCGGTGATCAGGATGTCGTCGGGGTCCAGGTCCCGTACGACGTGGTCCAGCGTCTCCAGCCGCTCACCCGGCCGCGCCCGGCGCACCACGATCGGGCCGTGCAGCCGGTTCCGGTCGAACGCGTGCATCGGCTGGCCCAGCTCGACCATCAGGTAGTTGGTGACGTCGACCGCCAGGGACACGGTGCGCAGGCCGGCCCGGGCCAGCCGCACCCGCATCCACAGCGGAACCGGCGCGGCCGCGTCGAGGCCGTGTACCTCACGCAGCACGAACCGGTCGCAGGCGGTCGGGTCGGCGATGCTCGCCGGGTACACGTCGGGCGACTCCGCCTCGACGTCGCCGGGCAGGCCCTGGCCGGCCGGGTCGGTGTAGGGCACCTCGAACGCGATGGCCAGTTCGCGGGCCACCCCGCGGATCGACAGCGCATACCCCAGGTTCGGGGTCACCGAGATGTCGAGCACGTGGTCGGCCAGCCCGGCATAGCCGGCGAAGTCCTCGCCCAGCGGGGCATCGGGCGCCAGCACCAGAATCCCGGAATGGTCGTCGCCGATGGCAAGCTCGGCCGCGGAGCAGATCATGCCCTCCGACATCCGGCCGTAGGCCTTCTTCGCGCCGATCTCGAAGCCGCCGGGCAGCACCGCGCCGGGGGGCGCGAACGGCACCCGGTCACCGACGGCGAAGTTGGCCGCGCCGCAGATCACGTCGCGCTCGGCCGCGCCGGTGGTCACGTGGCAGTACCTGATCGGCTTGCGGAACCCGGTCAGCTCCTCGATCGCGGTGACCTCCGCGATCACGACGCCACTGACATCGTGGCCGACGGCCTCGACCGATTCCACCTCCAGGCCGGCGGCGGTCAGCCGCCTGGCCACCTCCGTGGCCGGGACCGGCTCGCCGACCGGGGCGTACTCGCGCAGCCAGGACAGCGGGACGCGCATCAGACCTCCGCCCCCAGCGCGCGGGTGAACCGCACGTCGCCCTCCAGGGTGTCCCTGATATCGGTCACCCCGTGCCGGACCATGAGGGTGCGCTCGATGCCGAGCCCGAACGCGAAGCCGCTGTAGCGGTCCGGGTCGATGCCGCAGGCGATGAGCACCTTGGGGTTGACCATCCCGGCACCGGCCAGCTCGATCCAGCCCTGCGACCGGCACACCCGGCACGGGTCACCGCCACGGGCGGAGGCGCCGCGGCAGATGTGGCACTCCATGGACACGTCCATGCCGGGCTCGACGAACGGGAAGAAGTCCGGCCGGATCCGGGTCCGCAGGCCCTCGCCGAACATGGCGTCCACGAACGACTGGATCGCGCCGCGCAGGTCGGCCATGGTCAGCCCCTCGTCCACGGCCAGGCATTCGATCTGGTGGAACACCGGGCTGTGCGTGGCGTCCAGCGGGTCGGTGCGGAAGCACTTGCCCGGGCTGACCACGTACACCGGCAGCGGGCGGGTCAGCAGGGCGCGGATCTGCACCGGCGAGGTGTGCGTGCGCAGCACGACGCCGGAGTCACCGCCATCCGGCCCGGCCACGAAAATGGTGTCCTGCATCTCCCGTGCCGGGTGGTCGGGCGGGAAGTTCAGCGCGTCGAAGTTGTACCACTCGGCCTCGGCCTCAGGCCCTTCGGCGATCTCGTACCCCATGCCGACGAACACGTCGGCGAGCCGCTCGCTCACCGTGGTCACCGGGTGCCTCGCCCCGGCCGGCTGCCGGTCCCAGGGCAGCGTCACATCGACGGTCTCCTCGACCAGCACCCGCTGGTCGCGCTCCGCTTCGAGTTCCGCCTGCCGGGCGTCGAGCGCCTGCCTGACCTCGCGGCGGGCGGCGCCGACGCGCTGGCCGGCCTCCGCCCTGGCCCGCGGCGGCAGCGCCCCGATCTCGGCGTTGGCGAGCGCGAGCGGGGACCGGTCCCCGGCGTGGGCCAGCCGGGCGGCCTTCAGCTCGTCGAGCGTGCGCGCCGCGGCGATGGCGCCGAGCGCTTCTTTCAGCGCGGCGGCGATCTCCTCGGGCGACAGCGCCGTCACCTCCACCGGGTCATAGTGCTTGTTCGGTGCGGACATATGTTTCGCCATCCCTCACGGGGTGTTGCTGGAAGGTGTCGTGTCGGTCTGCGGAGTTCCTCAGAATTTCATGCTCTACGATCGGCCAGTGCTGCCTGGTCCCCAGCCGCCCAGGTTCCGGGCTGGTCAGAAACCGACGGTCACCACGGCCATGGGGCACGGGGGCTCGCCAACCGCAAGGCTACAGACCACGCCAGCCACGGCCGTGGGGGCTCCGGGGGCTCGGCCCCCGGACTAGCACCCGGGAATGTGGCCTCGGCGCGGCTGGCCGAAGGCCAGCAAGCACAATTAGCCCGCCATATTGCCGGCGGGCATGGTAAATCGGAACTCGGCACCGCCCTCGGGCGCACGCTGCACGGTGATCATCCCGCCGTGCGCCTCGACCAGCCCCTTGACGATGTAGAGGCCCAGCCCGGCACCGCCGCGGCGCTTGGCCCGCCAGAACTGGCGGAAGATCCGCGGCACGAGTTCCGGCGCGACGCCATCACCCTGGTCCCGTACGGAGACCGCGACGCCCCCGGCCCCCGGCCTGACGGCGCGGGCGCCCGGGGATTCCAGCGGCTCCACCACGACAGTCACGGTACCAGCACCGTGCCGGACGGCATTCTCAATAAGGTTCCCGAGGATCTGGTCGACCTTGTCCGCGTCCAGCCAGGTCTCGGGGAGCCCGCCGGCGATCACCACCCGGTACCGGTCCGCGGGGTCGCCGGCCGCCACGCGCCCGGCGACGATCTTCTCCACCCGTTCCGGGATGCTGACGAGCTGCCGGTGGATCTCCATCCGGCCGGACTCGATCCGGGACACGTCCAGCAGTTCGGTGATGAGCCTGGTAACCCGGTCCGCGTCGGCGTTGACGGTCTCCAGCATCACTTTCTTCTGGTCGTCGGTGAACCGGCCCCACTTGGCCAGCAGCGTGGCGGTGAAGCCCTTCACGCTGGTCAGCGGGGACCTCAGCTCGTGCGCCACGGTGGACACCAGGTCGGCGCGGCTGCGCTCCAGGCGGGCCCGCTGCTGCGCCCCGCGCAGGCCGAACACCAGGCGCTGCACCTCGCCGCCCGCGGTCGCCGGGCGCGCCGGGTGACGCTGTTGCAGCGTGGCACAGCGAGGTGCCCGCACGTACGACATGGTGACCAGCAACTCGGTCCCGTCGGTGAGGAACAGCGGCGTCTCGGGGTGGCGGGTGCGGATGGACAGCCCGTGGTAGGGGTTGGCGCAGGACCACCAGCAGCGCCCGTCGGCGTCACGCAGCGCGAGCACCTGCCGCACGTCGGCACCGATCGCGGCCCGGACGCTAATGCCGGTCAGCCGGGACGCGGCGCGGTTGAACACCATGACCCGGCCGGCGTGGTCGGCGATGACCAGGCCGTCCGGAAGCTCATCGGCACAGGCCATCGAGCTGACCAGGACCGGGCCCGGCGTCACCGGGCCGGTGAGGTCCGCCGCTGCCCGGCCCGGGGTCATGGCGGGCGACATCAAGGCTGGCCCCTGGTCAAGCGCCCTCTCGCCGGGCACGGCATGCCCGTTCACGCGCGTCCCTGCCTCCGTCCGGCACGTGTGCCGCCTGTCGTGGCCCGGTCCCCCGGCCGGGCCGCTGGCTTCACGTGGCCCGTCCCCGCCGGCCACCTGGCTCGGAGCGCCCGGCCGGAATCCAGCCGCATGCGCGGCCGGCTCCATCGGGAGCTCTTCATGACGCAATGTGATCAGACTCTAGCGCGTTGCGGGTGCTGCATGGCAGCCCCCTCCCGCGTTACTCCGCTGTGCCCTGGCGGAGGCGTACAGACAGACCGCCGCGGCCGCGGCCAGGTTGAGGCTCTCTGCCTGCCCATATATCGGCACCGCAACCGGCTCGTCGGCCAGCGCCAGGAGCTCGCCGGGCAGGCCCCACGCCTCGTTGCCGAACAGCCAGGCCGTCGGCCCGGCGAGCACTCCCCGTGGTTCCACCTGGTCAAGCGGCTGGCCCGTCCGGCCGTCCGCGGCGAGCACACGCAGGCCCGCGTCCCGGAGGTGACTCACCGTGTCCGCCACGGGGCCGCCGAGCACCAGATCGGTGTGGAAGATGCTGCCCGCGGACGCGCGCACGCACTTGCTGTTGTACGGGTCCACCGAGGCGTCGGAGAAGATGACCCCGGCCGCGCCCGCCGCGTCCGCGGTGCGCAGCACCGTCCCGGCGTTGCCGGGGTCCCTGACGTTGGCGAGGATGACCACCAGTTGCGGGGCGGCGTCTGTCAGCGCGGGCAGCGGTACGTCCACGAACCGGCACACGGCGAGGATCCCCTGCGGGGTGACGGTCTGCGCGAGTTCGGCCATGACCTCGCCGCTCACCACGTGCACGGCGGCGCCCTGGCGGCTGGCCCGCGCCGCCATCTCGCCGTGCCGTGACCGCGCCGCAGCGGTGAGGAAGATCTCGGTCACCACACCGTCGCCGGCGAGCGCTTCGCCGACCGCCTGGGGCCCCTCGGCCAGGAACGACCTGGCCCGCAGCCGGAAGGCGCGCTTGGCGAGCTGGCGGGCAGCCTTCACCCTGGGCGAACGGATGCTGGTCAGCTCCGGACCGGAGAACTCAGCCATCCGGGTCACCCACGGCGGCGCGGCCCGCGCCCATGATCCTGACGGATCTCCCGCCATGGCGGCGGACAGGATTTCAGGATCATCAAACGGGTCAGGCGGCTTCGGGGACCGGTTCCGGCAGCGCGTCCTTCGCCACCTTGACCAGCCCGGAGAACGCGGCCGGGTCGGACACCGCAAGCTCGGCGAGCATGCGCCTGTCCACGTCCACCCCGGCGGCCTTCAGGCCCTGGATGAACCGGTTGTAGGTGATGCCGTCCGCCCGCGCGGCGGCGTTGATGCGCTGGATCCACAGCCGGCGGAACGCGCCCTTGCGGTCCTTGCGGCCCGCATAGGCGTACGTCATCGAGTGGAGCATCTGCTCCTTGGCCTTGCGGTACATCCGAGACCGCTGGCCGCGGTACCCGCTCGCCCGCTCAAGCACCACCTTGCGCTTCTTGTGGGCGTTGACCGCCCGCTTCACGCGTGCCACTTTTACTCCCTGGAGGCGGGCTGGGCTACTTAGCCAGCAACTTCTTGATCTTCTTTGCATCTGCGGGGGCAAGCTCAACCTCGCCAGCCAGCCGCCGGGTCACTCTGCTCGACTTGTGCTCGAACAGGTGCTTACGGTTCGCGCGACGGCGCAGCACCTTTCCGGTACCGGTCAGCCGGAAGCGCTTGTTCGCTCCGCTGTGCGTCTTCATCTTTGGCATGTTCGCCGTCGTCTCTCGTCTCCTGCGCGCCCTGTGGCGCGGCGTTATCCTGCGTCCGCTCCCGGCGGGTTCCCGCCGTTCGCGGACGTTACCTTCCCATCGTTCGCCCGCGTTGCCGCGGACATGTTGTCCTCGTCCCGCCCAGCCGGCCGGCAGTGACCTACCTGGCAGTGGCCTGCTTACGGCGCACTGCCTGGTTGGCCGGGCCTGCTCAGCTCCGGGCGCTGGCCTTCGACGCGGCCGCCACCCTGGCCGGGCCCGACCGGGCCACCGGGGCTGGCTTGGGCCGTGGCTGCGCCTCCCCGGCTTCCGGGGCGCTCGCGGCCGCGGTGTCCGCGTCCTGCACCGGCTCGCTGGCCTCGGCGGGCTCCACCTCGGCGGGCTCCACCTCGGCGGGCTCCACCTCGGCGGGCTGCGCTTCGGCGGGCTGCACTTCGGCAGGCTGCACCTCGGCGAGCGGCGCTTCAGCAAGCGGCGCCTCGGCGGGCTGCGCCTCGGCGGGCTGCTCGGCCGCGTCCGCGTCCCGCACGGCCGCGCGTGACCGGGAAAGCGGGCGCTCACCCTGCTGCGCGTCGCGGGTGGCCCGCTCGGCGCGGGCCTCGCTGCGGGCGTCGCTCTTTCTCCGGTGCGGCCCGATCACCATGATCATGTTGCGGCCGTCCTGCCGGGGCTGCGATTCCACGAATCCCAGTTCCTCGACGTCGCCGGCGAGGCGCTGCAGCAGCCGGAAGCCCAGTTCGGGCCGGGACTGCTCACGCCCGCGGAACATGATCGTCACCTTGACCTTGTCGCCCTGCCGCAGGAACCGCTCGACGTGACTCTTCTTGGTCCCGTAGTCGTGCGGATCGATCTTCGGGCGGAGCTTGATCTCCTTGATGATCGTTTGAGCCTGGTTCTTGCGCGATTCCCTGGCCTTGAGCGCGGACTCGTACTTGAACTTGCCGTAGTCCATGAGCTTGCAGACCGGCGGCCTGGCGGTAGGGGCGACCTCGACCAGGTCGAGATCGGATTCCTGGGCCAGCCGGAGCGCATCGTTGATACTTACGATTCCCACCTGCTCGCCGGCCGGGCCGACAAGCCTGACTTCGGGAACCCGGATGCGCTCGTTAATACGTGGTTCGACGCTGATGTGACCTCCTTGGCTTCTCCTGTTACCCCGCCCCTGCGCTGACAGGGACGGTGGAC
This sequence comes from uncultured Actinomycetes bacterium, assembly GCA_963730235.1. Lineage (GTDB taxonomy): Bacteria > Actinomycetota > Actinomycetes > Streptosporangiales > Streptosporangiaceae > DASXKD01. The sequence goes on along the minus strand of CAVSRH010000008.1, from coordinate 90,028 downwards.
CGGCCGTGGTGCCCGCCGCGCTGGCTCACCGCCAACGCAAAAGGCCCCGCATGCCGCGCACGCGGAGCCCACCCTTCCCGTGTCCGCGACTGCCCAGCAGGCACGCGAACCCGGACCCGCGACACATGCGTTCCCGGTCCTGCGCTGCCGCACAGCACCGGTTCCGCCGCGTCCGGCCTGCCCGCCATACATCTTCGGCGAGCGTACCCGCCGGCCCATGGCCGGCCAGGTGGGAGGTGGTCCTCCGCTTACGCGCCAGCACGGTGTTACCCGGCTGGTCGTCAGGCAAGGTTAACAGCAATCCGGCGCAACGAGGTATTCCGCAGCGGCCACGCACTCCTTCCCTGGCCCGCCGCGCTGGGGCCGGGGCCGTCCGCAGGGCTACCTGGTCGCGGACAGAACTCCGCGCCCAGGTAACCCTCCGGCCGACCTGGAGACCAGGCCCGCCACACCCAAACGCCCGCCACATCCCAGCCGTAGCCCACCCACGCCTGGCGCGGTCGCCGTCGCCCCCCGGCCTGGGGGGGGCCGCTGACGCGAAGCGGAGAGAGGGTAGCGGCGCAGGTAGCGGCGCAGTTAGCGGGGCAGGGCGGATTCCAGGGCCTGGCGCATGGCGGGGAGGGGGGCGGGGCGGCCGGTCATCAGGGTGACCTGGAGGGCGGCCTGGTGCAGGAGCAGGGCGTCACCGCCCGCCAGGGACGCGCCAGCCGTGCGGGCGGCGGCCGCCAGGGCGGTGGGCCAGGGGTGGTAGACCACGTCGAGCAGGTACCTGGGGATCAGGTCACCGTGGGCAATTCGTTGGGCATAAATATCCGCGGCGCCGGCGGGGACGGTGGAGATGAGCACATCGGGGGCGCCGTCCTGCGGGGTCCCGAAGCCGGTGAGGGTGACCGCGACGCCCAGCCGCGCGGCGGCGGCCAGCAGGTCCTGGGTGCGGCCCGGATCGCGGGCCGCGACGGTCACCTGGGCCGCGCCGAGCCCGCGCGCGGCGGCGAGCGCGGAGCAGGCGGTCGCACCGGCGCCGAGGATCAGCACCGCCGGAGCCGCCCCGGTGAGGCCGGCCTCGGCCAGGGCGGCGATCATGCCGGGCACGTCGGTGTTGTGCCCATGGCACCGGCCGCCGGAGAACACCACCGTGTTGGCGGCGCCCACCTCGCGCGCCAGCGGGCTGGTCTCGTCGAGCAGCGGCAGCACGGCGCGCTTGAGCGGCATCGTCAGGGACAGCCCGGCCCACTGCGGCCCGCAGTCGCCCAGCACGGCCGGCAGCCGTGCGGCGTCGCACTCGATCGCCTGGTAGGACCACCCGGCCAGGCCGAGCGCCTGGTAGGCCGCCCGGTGCAGCACCGGCGACAGCGAGTGCGCGATGGGCGAACCAAGGACCGCGGCTCTCACCCGGAGGAGCTTAGTGATGGGCCGCGTTGTAGGCGTTCAGTTCCTGCACGTAGGTCTGGAACACCGGGTAGCTGTCGGTGAACTTGGTCAGCCCGGTCTTCGGGTTCACCGTGAGGAAGTACAGCCAGTCTCCCTTGGCCGGGTGCAGCGCGGCCTCGATGGCGGTGTTGCCGGGGCTGTCGATCGGCCCCGGGGGCAGGCCCATGTGCAGGTAGGTGTTGTAGGGCGACCTGGTGTCCAGGGTCTGGGGGACCGTGACGTCCGCGGCCCGGGAGTGCCGCGCGTACAGCACGGTGGTGTCCAGCTGCAGCTTCATGTGCTGGTCCAGCCGGTTGTAGATCACCCGGGCGATCTTCGGCAGGTCCTTGGGCCGCTTGCCCTCCGCCTGGACCAGGCTGGCGATGGTGATGGCGGCACCCTCACTGATGTTGTCGTGTGCCGCCACCGCGGGCAGGTTGACGCTGGACGCCTCCGTCATGAACCGCAGCACCATCGCCCGGAGCACCTGGCCGGGCTGGGTGCCGGGCTGGATGGTGTAAGTAGCGGGGAACAGGTAGCCCTCCGGGTTGCCCTTGGCGTAGGAGGGCAGGCCGAGAGCCGAGACGTTCTTGATCGCCTGCTCGTAGCCCTTCAGGTCGTTAGTCTTCTGGCCGAGTTCTGCGAGGATCTCGGACAGCCGCATCCCCTCGGTGACCAGGACGCTGAACTCGACCCTGGAGGAGGGCTTCAGCAGCAGCGCGAACGCCAGCGCGGCGGCCATGTGCTTGTGCAGCGCGTAGTCGCCCGGCTCCAGCGAACTGCCCTTGCCGCTGTCCTTCGCCGCGTTGGAGAAGGCGCGCACGCTCGCGACCACGCCCCGGGCCAGCAGTTGCTGGCCCACCTGGGTGGCGGACTCGCCGGGATTGATATGGACCTCAACGACGCCGGTGCCCGGCCCCGAGTAGTCCGGCGGGTGCAGGTAGTTGTGCCAGACGTAGTAGAAGCCGCCGCCGGCCACGGCGAGGATGACGACCAGGATGGTCAGGGCGATCCACGGCGCGGCACGGCGCATCGCGCTCTTGCGCTTCTTCGGCCGTCCCCCGCGCGGGCGGCTGGGCGGCGGCGCGCTGCGGCCGCTGCGCTCGCCGCGGGGCCCGGGGGCGGCGGGCCCGCGGGCGCGGCGGAAGTCCTCGCCGTCGCTGAACCCGGGCAGGAGGTTCTCGTCGTACTCGTCCTCCCCCCAGGCCTGGCCTTCGTCCACGTCCCCGTACCAGCCCCCCCGATCACCATACCCATGATCATCGGGGCCATCCCGGACCGTCCGGTCGTACCGGCCGGCGTCGGACGGGGGGTGGTCACGGCCTGGCGGGTAATCGCCGGCGGGCTGGTAACCGGTGTCATCGCCCGGGTAGCCGTCGTCCTGCCCGGCCGGGTAGCCGTCGTGGTCCGGGTAGCCCGGTTCCCCCGCGTAACCTGCCTGGCCCGGGTAGTCATAGTCCTGGCCCGGGTAGCTGCCCTGGCCGTCGTAGTCGCCGTCCGGGTAGCCGGGCCCGCCGGAGTAGCCGTGGTCCCCGGGGTAGTCCTGCTCCGCGTAACCGGGCCCGTGGTCATAGCCGGGCTCGTCGTAGCCGGCGCCGGTGGCGTAGTCCCCGCCCGGCGCGTCCTCGGCCGGGGCGTAGCCGTGGCGCGCGTGGCTGCCGCGCGCCGGGAAGCTGTCGCGGTAGCCGGCCTCGTCATAGCCGGCGTCCTGGCCGCTGTACCCGGAGCCGGGCACGGGGTACTCACCGCTGCCGGAATCGGCACCGCCGTAACCGGAACCGGTGCGCAAATAGCTGGTGTCGTCCTGGCCGGCGAAACCGCCATCGTGGCGGTCGGCCGGATAGCCGCCCCGGCCGGTGGCCCGTGGCTCCCCCGGCACCGGGGGCAGCGGCCCGGATGCCGGCTGCGGCCAGCTTTCTGACGGCACCCGCGGCAGCGGCCCTGAGTTCACCCGCGGCAGCGGCCCGGACGGATGCGCGTTGTCATCGCGCGGCCTGCGCTGGGCCGGCACCGCCTGATCCCAGCCCGGCAGTTCCCACGGCGGCGCGGTGCGCTCCCACGGCGGCGCGGTGGTCTCGCCAGGCCGCTCGTCCCGGCCGGAGGTGCCGAGCGCGCCGCGCGCGGGGCGCTGGGCGCCGTCGGCGGACCCGCCCCAGGGCGCCGGGTAGTAGTCGCCGCCCGCCTCCTGGCCGGCCGTTCGGTCGTAGTCCCGCGCGCGCCAGGGCGCGTCCCCGTCAAGATCGTCTGGGTCGTTCCGGCGGTGGCGGGTCATCCTCCGGCTCCGGGGGCTGACGCCACCAGTTCACCGGCTGGCTGGCCGGTGGCGCGCTCCGCATCCAGTGCCCCCTGCAGGATGAGCGCCGCGGCGGCCTTGTCCACCTGCGTGCGGCGCTGCCGCGATCCGCGGCCGCCCTGGCGCAGCGCGTCATGGGCAAGCACGGTGGTGAACCGCTCGTCCACCAGCCGGACCGGCAGTGGCGCCAGCCGGGCAGCGAGCGACACGGCGAACGCCCTGGCCTGCGCCGCGGCAGCGCCGGGCCGCCCGGAAAGGCCGGTCGGCAACCCGACGATGACCTCCACGGCACCCTGCTCTCCAGCCAGGGCGGCCAGCCTGTCCAGGTCGCCACGACCACGTGCTACCGTCGCCAGCGGGCTGGCCAGCAGGCCATCCGGGTCGCAGCGGGCCACTCCGATGCGCGCCGACCCGAAGTCGATGGCGAGCCGGACACCCGTCCTCACGCACCTGGCCCGCGTGTCCAGGAGCGTGCCAGCTCTGCGGGGGGGCTGTAGCACAGTCTCAAGCTACGCCACCATGTCCTGTCATGTCTGTCACAACCGCCCGTACCACGCTAAATGCCTCGTCAAGCGCGGTTGATCCACTGTCACCGAGCGGCGCGCCGCCGCCCTGGGCGACGTCGTCGCGGCCGCCGCCACCACCGCCCAGCGCCGCGGCGGCCCGCTTGACCAAGGCACCGGCCGCCAGGCCGCGCTCCCGCGCGCGGTCATTGACTGCGACGACGACGGACGGGCGGTCCGCGGGGACGCCGGCCACGACGACGACGGCGGGCCGGTCACCGAGCCGCCCGCGCACGTCCAGCGCGAGCGCGCGAATCCCGTCGGCGCTGGTCCCGTCGGGCACCTGGTGGGCGACGAAGGCCACCCCGCCGATGTCCGCCGCGCCGCCGGCCAGGCCGGCGCTGGCGCCGAGCAGCTGGGCCGAGCGCAGCCGGTCCAGCTCCCGCTCGGCGTCGCGGACCCTGGTGACCAGGGCGGAGACCCGCTCGGGGAGTTCCTCACGGCGCGCCTTGAGCTGCTCGGACAGCTGGCTCACCAGCAGGCTCTCGGTGGCGAGGTACCGGAACGCGTCCGTGCCGACCAGCGCCTCGACCCGGCGGACCCCGGAGCCGATGGAGGACTCGCCGAGGATCTTCACCAGCCCGAGCTGGCCCGAGCGCACGACATGGGTGCCGCCGCACAGCTCACGGGAGTAGTCGCCGACCTCGACCACCCGGACCTCGTCCCCGTACTTCTCGCCGAACAGCGCCAGCGCGCCCATCGCCCGTGCCTCCTCCAGCGGCGCGGTGAACGCCCGGACCGCGAGGTCGTCGATGAGCACGGTGTTCACTTCCTCCTCGACGTCCCGCAGGACCGAGGGAGGCACCGCGCCCGAGGCGGTGAAGTCCAGCCGCAGCCGTCCCGGTGAGTTCTCCGAGCCCGCCTGCGCGGCCGAGTCGCCGAGCGCGCCGCGGAACGCGCGGTGGATGAGGTGGGTCGCGGTGTGCGAGCGGGAAACGGCACGGCGCCGCTCGACGTCGATCTCCGCGTAGGCCGGCGCCCCGACCGCCGCCTCTCCCTCGGTGACCACCCCGCGGTGGACGATCAGGCCGGGCACCGGCGCCTGCACGTCGTGCACCTTGATCAGGCTGCCCGCCCCGCCGGCCGGCCCCGCGGTCTTGATGACCCCGGTGTCCGCGAGCTGGCCGCCGCCCTCGGCGTAGAACGGGGTGCGGTCCAGCACCACCTCCACCGCGGTCCCGGCGCCCGCCGCCGGGACCGGCGCGCCGTTCACCAGCAGGCCGATGACCGTCGCCTCGCCGGAGGACTCCGCATACCCGGTGAACGTGACCTTGCCCGACTGCTCGAGCATCGCGGTGAACACCGAGATGTCGGCGTTGCCGGTCTTCTTCGCCCGCGAGTCGTCCTTGGCCCGGCGGCGCTGCTCGGCCATCAGCCGCCGGAACCCGTCCTCGTCCACGGCCAGGCCCTGCTCGCCGGCCATTTCCAGGGTCAGGTCGATCGGGAAGCCGTAGGTGTCGTGGAGCTGGAATGCCTGGTCGCCGGACAGCTCTAGCCTCGACCCCGCCACCCCGCCCAAAGCCGCGGCACCGCGCCGCTTGACCTCGCCGACCGCCGCGTCGAAGATCGCCGTCCCGGTGCGCAGCGTCGCGGCGAACGCCGCCTCCTCGGCGTCGATGACCGCGTGGATCTTCGCCGCGTCGGCGGACAGCTCGGGGAACTGCGGCGCCATCGCGCCGATCGTCACCGCCGTCAGCTCGTGCAGGTAGTGCTCGTTGCCGGTGTCCGGGCGGGACGGCATGCCACCGCCGCCACCGCGCTGCCCGCCCGACAGCAGCCTCAGGTTGCGGATGCTGCGCCGCAGGATCCGGCGCAGCACGTAGCCGCGCGCCTCGTTGCTGGGCAGCACCCCGTCCTCGACCAGCATCACCGCGCTGCGGACGTGGTCGGCGACCACCCGCAGGGCCACGTCGGTGCGGTGGTCCGCACCGTACTTCTGCTCGGTCAGCTCGGCGGCCCGGTCGAGGATCTTCCAGGTGGTGTCGATCTCGTAGAGGTTGTCGACGCCCTGCAGGATGGAGGCCATCCGCTCCAGGCCCATGCCGGTGTCCACGTTCTTGAACGGCAGCGGGCCCTCGACGTCGAAGTCGTCCTTGGCCCGGACCGCGCTGAGCACGTCCTGCATGAAGACGCAGTTCCAGATCTCCAGGAAACGGTCCTCGTCCGCTTCCGGGCCGCCGTCGCGGCCGTACTCCGGCCCGCGGTCGTAGTAGATCTCCGAGCAGGGGCCGCCCGGCCCCGGCACGCCCATGTGCCAGTAGTTGTCCTTGAGCCCGCGGAACTGGATGCGGCTCTCCGGCAGGCCGACCACGTGCCGCCAGACGCCGAAGGACTCGGTGTCGTCGGGCAGCACGGTCGCCCACAGCCGATCCTCGGGGAACCCGAACCCGCCGTCAGCCTCCGGCCGGGTCAGCAGTTCCCATGCCCACGGGATCATCTGCTCCTTGAAGTAGTCGCCGAACGACCAGTTGCCGAGCATCTGGAAGAAGGTGGCATGCCTGGTGGTCTTGCCGACCTCCTCGATGTCCAGCGTGCGCAGGCACTTCTGCACGTCGGCCACCCGCTTCCACGGGGGCGTCTGCTGGCCGAGGAGGTAGGGCTTGAAGGGCTGCATCCCGGCGACAACGAACATCAGCGTGGGGTCGTCGGCGACCAGGCTGGCCGAGGGCACTATGGCGTGCCCCTGCTGCTCGAAATAGGTCAGGAAACGGCGGACGATCTCTGCCGACTCCATCAGCGGCCATCCTTGTCTTCGTGGTGGTGGGCGGCCGGGCGCGATGCAGCGCCCGGGGCGGGCCGCCCGCGGGCAGCCCGCGGTGCCGGTGACCTTCGAGGGTAGGCGCTGGCGGCCGGGCCTGCCGCTGCATATAGAGCGCCATGCCCTCACGGACGTCGGCGGCGAACCCGGTGAGGGCACTCGCCGGCGGCGCCGGCCGCAGCGCGCGCGCGACCGCCGTCGCCTTGCGGTAACCAGCCACGCCGAGCACGGCCCCGAGCAGCAGCCAGAACAGCCGGCGGATCATCGCGCGGCCCCGTTGCCCCGGCTTGCCAGCGCGGCCCGGCGCCCGGCGGCACGGCCCGGCCGTCCCCCCGCCGTGCTGCCCGGCATTTCCGCCCAGCGCCCCCGTGCGGTGGCGCGCTGCCCCGCCGGCACGGTCCCGCCGGGCGCCCGCGCGGGTCCCGAGTGCCCAGCGGAACCCGTAGACCAGGGCCGCGGCCCAGGTCAGCGGCCCGCTGGCGGCCTCGGCGGCGGGGCGGGCCGGGCGCGCTGAACTGGCCGCCAAGCTCGGCCATGGCGGCGGTGACGCCCTCCATGCTGGCGGTGACGGTCCCGGTCCTGGCGATCTGCTCGTCCGCCGCTTCGATGGCGGCGTTGGCCCGCTCGATCAGCAGGTCGCCGCGCTCGCGCAGGCCGGCGACCGCGGCGGAGGTCTCCGACATCAGCCGGGCGGCCTTCAGCATGACGTACACCGCCACGCCGGCCGCGCCCACGAACGCCGCTGCCGCGGCCACGACCGCCACCCAGACCGCGGTCAGCATGCCCGAATCTCCACCCGCCCGACCCTACCGCCTGCGCGCCGGCGCACGGTCAGCGTTCGGTGACCTCCGCTGACCTGCCCAGGATCGCCCGGATCCGCTCGGACCGCTCCGCGTAGCGGGCCTCGGCCCCGTGCCGGGACGGCTCGTAGTACCGGCGGCCGGCCAGCGCGTCAGGCGCGTACTGCTGGGCGACGACGCCGTCGGCGAAGTCATGCGGGTACTGGTAGCCATCGCCGTGGCCGATCCGGGCGGCGCCCCGGTAACTGGCGTCCCGCAGATGGGCGGGCACCGGGCCGGTCAGCCCGGCCCGGACGTCGCCGGCCGCCGCGTTGATCGCGCTTGATCACCGCGTTCGACTTCGGCGCCAGGGCCAGGTGGATGGTCGCCTGGGCCAGGTTGATCCTTGCCTCGGGCAGCCCGACGAACTCGACCGCGTGGGCCGCCGCGACCGCGACGCCAAGCGCCGACGGGTCGGCCATGCCGACGTCCTCGCTCGCGTGCACGATCAGCCGCCTGGCGATGAACCGCGGGTCCTCCCCCGCCTCGATCATCCGGGCCAGGTAGTGCAGCGCGGCGTCGGCATCGCTGCCGCGGATGCTCTTGATGAACGCGCTGATGACGTCGTAGTGCTGATCGCCGTCGCGGTCGTAGCGCACCGCGGCCCGGTCCACCGCCCGCTCCAGCGCCGCCAGGCCGACCTCCGCCCCCGCGGGCAGGCCGAGCGCGGCCGATTCCAGGTAGGTCAGCGCCCGCCGGGCGTCGCCGCCGGCCAGTTGCACCAGGTGATCGGCGGCGTCCCCGGCGAGCGTGACCGCCCCGGCCAGCCCGCGCTCGTCGGCCACCGCCCGGGTGATCACCGCGCGCACGTCCTCGTCGCTCAGCGGTTCCAGGGTGAGCAGCAGCGACCGGGACAGCAGCGGCCCCACCACGGAGAAGAACGGGTTCTCCGTGGTCGCGCCGATGAACGAGACCCAGCGGTTCTCCACCGCGGGCAGCAGCGCGTCCTGCTGGGCCTTGTTGAACCGGTGCACCTCGTCGATGAACAGGACGGTCTGGGCGCCGGTCATCCCCAGGTGCGGCGGGCCGCGTCGATGGCCGCCCGCACGTCCTTCACCCCGGCGGTGACCGCCGAAAGTTCGGTGAAGCGCCGCCTGGTCACCTCGCTCACCACGTGGGCGAGGGTGGTCTTCCCGGTTCCCGGCGGCCCCCACAGCACCACCGACATCGCCGCGTCATGATCGATTAGTTTGCGGAACGGCGCGCCCGGGGCCGGTCAGGTGCCGCTGCCCGACGACTTCATCCAGGCTGCGCGGCCGCATCCGCACGGCGAGCGGCGCGGCGGCATCCTCCGCTTCCCGCGCCGCCGCATCAAACAGGCTCTCCGCCTGCCCGTCACCCGCCCTGCTCACGCCCCGAGCGTATCTCCCACCACGGACGCCTAGTCCCGTCGATCCACAGTCCCCCGAACCTACTCCTCGCCCCTCTCGCCTGAAGCTGTGGCTGGGTACCGGCGCCACAGGAAGCAAGAACGCCACGCCCAACGCGGCACAGGCCGGTCACGCAGGCGCGAGAGGCGGCGGCTGGGGGGAACAGCACCGAAGGGGTCGGGGCGGCACATCGCACCGACAGAGGCTTCCCGTCCCCCGCAGTAGATCAGGCGGCTCCCCGGCACCGCGTCGATCCCCGCTTCTTTGCGCTGAGCGTCCGTTATGGGCGTAGGAGCCCCAGTGAGGGGGTCGAGCCCCGATGCCGCCTTGGGGAACGCGATCACGTCACGGATCGTGTCCCGCCCGGCCAGCAGCATCAGCGTCCTGTCCCAGCCGAACGCGATCCCCCCGTGCGGCGGCGCGCCGTAGCGGAACGCCTCCAGCAGGAAGCCGAACTGGGATTTCGCCTGTTCCGGCGACAGCCCGATCACCTCGAAGACCTGCTCCTGCATGGCCTGGCGGTGGATACGCAAGCTGCCCCCGCCGATCTCCACGCCGTTGAGGACCAGGTCGTAGGCGTCGGCGAGCGCCTTGTCCGGTTCGACGGGGAACTTGTCCGCCCATTCGGGCAGCGGCGCGGTGAACGGATGATGCACCGCGGTCCAGCCGCCCGCGCCGTCCTCCTCGAACATGGGCGGGTCCACGATCCACAGGAACGACCAGGCGGCGGGGTCGATGAGCCCGAGCCGGTGGCCGATCTCCACCCGCGCCGCGCCGAGCAGCGCGCGCGCCTGGGCGGCCGGGCCGGCCGCGAAGAACACGCAGTCGCCCGGTGCCGCGCCGGCCGCCTGGGCCAGCCCGGCCCGCTCGGTGCCCGACAGGTGCCGGGCGACCGGGCCGCTGTCAGAGACGGCCCCGTCCGGGCCGATCAGCACATACGCCAGGCCACGGGCACCGCGGGAGCGGGCCCACTCCTGCCAGCCGTCAAACTCCCGGCGTGACTGGCCCGCCCCGCCCGGCATCACGACCGCGCCGACATGCGGCGCCTGGAACACCCGGAAGGCGGTCTGGCCGAAGTAGCCGGTCAGGTCGGCCAGCTCGCAGCCGAACCGCAGGTCCGGCTTGTCGGAGCCGAACCTGCGCATGCCCTCGGCGTAGGTCATCCGGGGAATCGGCCGGGGGACCTGGTAGCCGGCCAGCTCCGCCCACAGCCGGGCGATCAGGTCCTCGGCCACGGTGATGACGTCCTCGCGCGTGACGAAGCTCATCTCGATGTCGATCTGGGTGAACTCCGGCTGCCGGTCGGCGCGGAAGTCCTCGTCCCGGAAACACCGCGCGAGCTGGTAGTACCGCTCCAGCCCGCCGACCATCAGCAGTTGCTTGAACAACTGCGGGGACTGTGGCAGGGCGTACCAGGACCCGGGGCGCAGCCGGACCGGCACCACGAAGTCCCGTGCGCCCTCCGGGGTGGACCGGGTCAGGTAGGGGGTCTCCACGTAGACGAAGCCGTGCTCTCGCATGACGTCGCCCGCCAGATACGACGCCGCGGAGCGGACGCGCAGCGCGGCGGCCGTCTCCGGCCGCCGGATGTCCAGGTAGCGGTACCGCAGCCGGACGTCCTCGCTCAGCTCCCCGGCTCCCTCCACCGGGAAGGGCAGCGGGTCGGACTCGGCCAGCACCTCCAGGTCGCCCGCGACGACCTCGATCTCCCCGGTGGGCAGCTCCGGGTTCTCGTTCCCGGCCGGCCGCTCGCGGACCTCGCCGGACACCCGGAGGCAGAACTCGGCGCGCAGCGCGTGCTCGGGCCGGTCCTCGCCCTCGCCCTCGCCGCGGAACACCACCTGCACCACGCCGCTGGCGTCGCGCAGGTCGATGAAGACGACGCCGCCGTGGTCCCTGCGCCGCGCCACCCAGCCGGCCAGGGTCACCTGCTCCCCGGCATGGGCCCGGCGGAGGGTGCCCGCCCCGTGGGATCGAAACATCGCGTGATCAGCCTCTTTCATCACAGGCCCGGCCCCTTCGGCCCGGCGGCCGGGCCGGCCCGGACCGCGGGGACGGCCCGGGAGTGAGCCCGGCCAGGAACGGGTTCGTGGCGCGCTCGGCGCCGATGGTCGTCTGTGGCCCGTGCCCGGGCAGCACCTGCGTGGCATCGGAGAGCGGCAGGCACACCCGGGACAGGCTGTCCAGGATGGCCGGGTAGTCGCCGCCCGGCAAGTCGGTACGGCCGATCGACCCGGCGAACAGCAGATCACCGGAGAACATGGTGTCAGCCGCGGCCGACCGGAACGTCACCGAGCCAGGCGTGTGACCGGGTACGTGGTCCACCACCAGCTCGACGCCGGCCAGCCGCAGCGTCATCCCGTCGGTGAGCGCGACCACGTCGTCGGGCTCGGTGAACGTCAGCCCACGGAACAACTGCTGGCCGACCTGCAGCGGGAAGCCCTTGGCGGGGTCGGAGAGCAGCGCCCGGTCGGCCGGGTGGATGTAGGCGGGGATGCCCCGTGCGCCGCAGACCGGCGCCACCGACCAGATGTGGTCGACGTGGCCGTGGGTGGCCAGCACCGCCACCGGCCGCAGCCGGTGCTCGGCGAGGAGTTCGGTGATGCCCGGCTCGGCATCCTGGCCCGGGTCGATGATGAGGCACTCCTCACCCGGGCCCGGGGCCACGACATAGCAGTTGGTGGCGAATGAGCCGGCCGGGAACCCGGCGATGAGCACGGGGTGATCCTCCCCCTGGAGAAGTGGTTCGGTCGGGTGGTCGGAGCGCCTCCAGGCTACCGATTCACCCGCCCGCGCGACGAACCGATAACAGCGGCGCCGTTTCTCGCCAGCGCCGGGTACGATTCGCGAAGTTTCGCAGATCAGCTACACCGTTCATACTCAGGGAAGGAGGGCGGCAGCGTGGCGGGGAAAAAGGAGCGCCAGCGCAAGCTTGCCCGTGATCGTTACGCGCGGCAGCAGGCGAGGCGGATCCAGCAGGCCCACCGGTGGCGGCAGATCGGCATCATCGTGGCCGCCTGCTGCGCGGTGATCGCGCTGGGCGGCGGCAGTTATATCGCCCTGGCCGGCGGCGGGGGCAAGCCGGCCGCGGCCGCCACCCCCACCCCCACCGCGGTCCCGACGCCCACCGCGGTCCCGACGCCCACCCCCACGCCGACGGCGTCGCTGGCGGCCGAGCCGGCGACGCACTGCGCATACACCCCGAGCGGGACGGCTGCCCGCAAGGTGGGCATACCGCCCGCCAAGCCTGCCTTCAAGGCGGCCAAGTACCAGGCCACGATCAGGACCAACCGCGGCACCGTCGTCCTGGACCTGCTCAACCACAAGGCGACCTGCACCGTCAACTCGTTCATCTACCTGGCGGTGAAGAAGTACTTCAACAAGACCCCCTGCCACCGGCTCACCACCGCGGGCATCTTCGTGCTGCAGTGCGGCGACCCCACGGGGACGGGCAGCGGCGGCCCCGGGTACAAGTTCGCCAACGAGAACCTCGCTGGGGCCAAGTACACCGAGGGCACGGTGGCCATGGCGAACGCCGGGCCGGGCACCAACGGCAGCCAGTTCTTCCTCGTATACCGCAATTCGACGCTGCCGCCGAGCTACACGCCCTTCGGCGAAATCGTCAGCGGACTGGGAATCATCCAGAATGTGGCCAAGGCAGGCACAGACAACAGCAACGGCAACGGTGATGGCCATCCGAAGGAGAAGGTCACCATCGAAAGTGTCACTATTACTAAGGCCTGACACACCCTTTACGGGGTCCGGGTCTGAGCAGGAGGTTCACGGTGACCAGCGCCAACGATCCGTGGGGCCGGGTGGACGCCGACGGTACGGTTTACGTGCGCACCGCCGAGGGGGAGCGGGTGATCGGGTCGTGGCAGGCCGGCAGCCCCGAGGAAGCGCTCGCCTTCTACCAGCGGAAGTTCGCCTCGCTGGACACCGAGGTCAGCCTGCTCGAACAGCGGATCACCACCACCGATCTGTCGCCTTCCCAGGCCCGCGCGGCGATCGAGCGGCTGCTGGCGGCGCTGACCGACGCGCACGCGATCGGCGACCTCGGCCAGCTCCACGCCCGGCTGGAGGCGCTGACCGGGAAGGTGGACGAGCGCCAGGAGGTGGTCCGCGCCCAGCGTGACCAGGTGCGCACCGAGGCCAGGAGCATCAAGGAGGCCATCGTCGTCGAGGCCGAGACGATCGCGGCCGAGGCTACGCACTGGAAGAACAGCAGCGAGCGGCTGCGGCAGCTGCTGGAGGAATGGAAGACGGCGCCGCGGGCCGACCGCGCGGTGGAGACCGCGCTGTGGAAGCGCCTGTCGGCGGCCCGCAATGCGTTCAACAAGCGCCGCAAGGCCTACTTCGCCGAATTGACCGAGGAGCGCGACGAGGCACGGTCGCGCAAGGAAACGCTCTGCGCCGAGGCGGAGGCGCTCGCCGACTCCACCGACTGGTCCACCACCGCCGCCGCCTTCCGTGAGCTGATGCGGTCCTGGAAGGCGGCGGGCCGGGCGGCCCGGGCGGACGAGGACGAGCTGTGGGCCCGGTTCAAGACCGCCCAGGACACCTTCTTCCGGGCCAGGTCGGAGATCTACTCGGCGAAGGACGCCGCGCTGCGCGAGCACGCCGAGGTCAAGGCCCAGCTGCTGGAGGAAGCCGGGAAGCTCGTCCCGGTGACCGATGTCCGCGCTGCCCGGGCCACCCTGCGGGGCATCCAGGAACGCTGGGAGCAGGCGGGCCCGGTGCCGCGCGAGGCGCACGAGCGGCTGGAGTCGGGGCTGCGCCGGATCGAGGACGCGGTGCGCAAGGCGGAGGACGCGCAGTGGCGGCGGTCCAACCCCGAGGCGCTGGCCCGCGCCCGGGGCGCCGTCGACCAGCTCCGCACCGCCATCACCGGGCTGGAGGAGCAGCTGGCCAAGGCGGAGCACGCCGACAACCCGCGGGCCGTGCAGGACGCACAGGAAGCCCTGGACGCCCGCCGCTCCTGGCTCGTCGAAGCCGAGCGCACCCTGGCCGAGCTAACGGGGTAACCGGCCCTTCCGAGGGCCCCGGCCCGGTGACGAAGGAACCGGGGCCGCAGGCCACCGGGGGTTTCAGGGGGGTCGCTCCCCCAGGCTAATTCGTGACGCGGTAGACGTCGTAGACGCCGTCGATCATGCGCACCGCGCGCAGCACATGCCCGAGATGCTTGGGATCGCCCATCTCGAAGGTGAACTTGCTCACCGCCACCCGGTCCCTGGTGGTGGTCACCGACGCGGACAGGATGTTCACATGCTGGTCCGAGATGGACCGGGTGACGTCGGACAGCAGCCCGGTGCGGTCGAGGGCCTCCACCTGGATCGCCACCAGGAACAGCGATTCCTCGGTAGGCGACCACCGGACCGCCACCAGGCGCTCCGGCTCGGAGTCGAGCAGGTGCCGCAGGTTGGTGCAGTCGGCGCGGTGCACGGAGACGCCGTGGCCCCGGGTCACGAACCCGGTGATCTCGTCCCCCGGCACCGGAGTGCAGCAGCGCGACAGCCTGGCCCAGACGTCGGCCGACCCCTCAACCACCACGCCCGAGTCGTGGCCGGGGCTCGGCCGCGGCGGGCGGGTCGGCAGCGCGGTCTCGGCGAGGTCGTCCTGCGCGCCCGCCACGCCGCCCACCGACTGGACCAGCTTGCTGACCACGGACTGGGCGCTGACATGGCCCTCGCCGACGGCCGCGTACAGCGCGGACAGGTCGGCGAAACGCATCTCCGTGGCGATGGCGAGCAGCGCGTCGCCGGTGGCCATCCGCTGCAGCGGCAGCCCCTGCTTGCGCATGGCACGCGCGATCGCGCTCTTTCCGGTCTCCGCCGCGGCCTCGCGCCGCTCCTTGGAGAACCAGTGCCTGATCTTGTTGCGGGCCCGGGCGCTCTTGACGAAGCCCAGCCAGTCCCTGCTCGGGCCGGCGTCCGGCGCCTTGGAGGTGAAGATCTCCACCGTGTCGCCGTTGTCGAGGGCGCTCTCCAGCGCGACCAGGCGCCCGTTGACCCTGGCGCCGATGCAGCGGTGGCCGACCTCGGTGTGGATCGCGTAGGCGAAGTCCACCGGGGTGGCGTCCTGCGGCAGCGCGATCACCTGGCCCTTGGGGGTGAAGACGTAGACCTCGGCCGCGCCGAGGTCGAACCGCAGCGACTCGAGGAACTCGGCCGGGTCGGCCGTCTCGCGCTGCCAGTCGACCAGTTGCCGCAGCCAGACCATGTCATTGGCCGCCGATGCCCCGGTCCGGCCGCCGGGGACCAGTGACTCCTCCTTGTACTTCCAGTGCGCCGCGACCCCGTACTCCGCCCGCCGGTGCATGCCCCAGGTCCTGATCTGCAGTTCGACCGGCTTGCCCTCCGGGCCGATGACCGTCGTGTGCAGCGACTGGTACATGTTGAACTTCGGCATCGCGATGTAGTCCTTGAACCGCCCGGGGATCGGGTTCCACCGGGCGTGGATCGTGCCGAGTGCCGCGTAGCAGTCCCGCACCGAGTCGACCAGAACCCGGATGCCGACCAGGTCGTAGATCTCGTCGAAGCCCACGTTGCGGGCGATCATCTTCTGGTAGACGGAGTAGTAGTGCTTCGGCCGCCCGGTGACCCACGTCTTGATCTTTGCCTCGCGCAGGTCGGCCTTGACCTCCTCGACCACGTCCTGCAGGAACAGCTCCCGCTTCGGGGCGCGTTCGGAGACCATCCGGGCGATCTCGTCGTAGCGCTTGGGGTAGAGGGTCGCGAAGGCCAGGTCTTCCAGTTCCCACTTGATCGTGTTCATGCCCAGCCGGTGCGCCAGCGGGGCGAAGATCTCCAGGGTCTCCTGGGACTTGCGCTCCTGCTTCTCCCGGGGCAGATAGCGCAGCGTGCGCATGTTGTGCAGCCGGTCGGCCAGCTTGATCACCAGCACCCGGATGTCGCGGGACATCGCGACCACCATCTTGCGCACGGTCTCGGCCTCGGCGGCCTCGCCGTACTTGACCCGCTCCAGCTTGGTGACCCCATCGACCAGCGCCGCCACCTCGTCGCCGAAGTCCTTGCGCAGCTCGGCGAGGGTGTAGGCGGTGTCCTCCACGGTGTCGTGCAGCAGCGCGGCGCACAGGGTGTCGGTGTTCATGCCGAGTTCGGCCAGGATCGTGGTCACCGCGAGCGGGTGGGTGATGTACGGGTCGCCGCTCTTGCGCATCTGGCCGGCGTGCCAGTGGGCGGCCACCTCGTAGGCGCGGTCGATGAGCCTGATGTCCGCCTTGGGGTGGGTTCCCCGGACCGTCTTGATCAGCGGTTCGAGCACCGGGTTGATCCCGCCGCCGCGGGGCGCGCCGAGGCGGGCCAGCCGGCGGCGGACCCCGGCTCCCCCGGCTCCCCCGGTGATGCCGGGCGAGCCCGCCGCGGCCGGGGCGGCACCGGCGGGTGCCGCGGACGGGGCGGCGGCCGGGGAATCCTCTGCCGGGCCGGCCGCCTTGGCTGGGCGCGGCCGGGCACGGCGCGGCGCCGTCGCCTCGCGCGCCACCTCTGTGTCCTGCCCGGGAACGGTGGATTCCCCCCGCTCCGGGTCGGACTGGGTGACGTCAGCGGCGGCCGTGCCGGTCGTTGCTACGTCACCAGCCACATGCGCTCCTGTCGTCCGCCCAGGCATCCAGTCTATCGGCGCCTGTCAGAGCGGTCCGCCCGGTTGCCCCACCGGTGCCGCTCGATGACGAGTAATAACGCGTGATGGCGGGCTTTTGTGCCCCGCCCGGGCGGTCAGACCGCCAGGAGCGCGCGGACCGGCTGGGCGCCGAGCTTGGCCCGGCCGGCCAGGAAGGTTAGTTCCAGGATGACGGCCACGCCGACGATCTGCGCCCCGGCGCGGCGGACCAGGCTGATCGTCGCCTCGGCCGTCCCGCCGGTGGCCAGCACGTCGTCGATGATCAGCACGCGCTCCCCCGGGCGGAAGGCATCCTGGTGCACCTCGATGGTCGCGGTGCCGTACTCAAGCTGGTAGCTCTGCGCGTAGGTAGGCCCGGGCAGCCGGCCTTCCTTGCGGACCGGCACGAACCCGGCCCCCAGTTCGCAGGCCGCCGCGGCGGCCAGGATGAACCCGCGCGCCTCGATCCCGACCACCTTGTCGATGGGGCCGTACCCGCTGGCCAGGGCGGTCACCACCGCCTGGAACGCCGCGCCGTCGGCGAGCAGCGGGGTGATGTCCTTGAACACGATTCCCGGCTTCGGGTAATCCGGGATGTCGCGGATCCGGGTGGCGATCAGCTCGGCCAGCCCGGCCCCCGTGGCTGCCGCGTCCGCTGGCAAGGCCGCTACCGCCGCCGCTTCTTGCCGCTGGGCCGGCGTTTGGCCGCGCTGGTGCGGCGGGGCTGCTGGCGCGGGCCCTGGCGCGGCGTGCTGCGCGCGGCGGGCTGGCCGGCGCGCCGCGGCGACGGGCTCACCGGGCGCGGCGGCACCGGTGTCCGCGCCCTCATCGGCGGCCTCGTCGGCCAGGCCGTCCCCGGCCTCGTCGCCGGGACCGGCCAGTTCCGGGTCCTCCGGGCCGGCCACGGCCTTGCCGCCGGAGCGGCGGGACGCCACCGGCTTGCCTGTGGCGGCCGCCTTGGCCGCGGCACGCTGGGCCGCCCGCCCGCCGGACGCACGCAACTGCACCCGCTTGGCCAGCGCCTTGTACTGCGGCTCGCGCTCCTTCAGGTCGGCGAGGACCGGGGTGGCGATGAAGATGGAGGAGTAGGTGCCCGACAGCATGCCGACGAACAGGACCAGGGACAGGTCCCTCAGCTCCCCCGGCGCGAGCAGCGCGGTGGAAACGATCAGGATCGAGACCACCGGCAGCAGGGCGATCAGCGAGGTGTTGATCGACCGGACCAGCGTCTGGTTGAGCGCCTGGTTCGCCGCCTGACTGTAGGTGGACCGGCTGGAGGCGAGCAGCCCGGCCGTGTTCTCCCGGACCTTGTCGAACACCACCACCGTGTCGTACAGGGAGTAGCCCAGGATCGTCAGCAGGCCGATCACCGACGCGGGGCTCACCTGGAAATGGGCAAGCGCGTACACGCCGATCGTGATGATGATGTCGTGCGCAAGGGCGACCAGCGCGGCGACGGCCATCTTCCACTCGAACGCGATCGACAGGTAGATGACGATCACGATGAGGAAGGCGATCAGGGCCTCCGCGGCCTTCTGCGAGATCTGGCTGCCCCAGCTCGCGCCGATGGAGGTGACGCTGATCTGGTTATCCGGCACGTGGAACTGGCGGCTGATCGCGCTCTGCACGCTGTTCTGCTGCGGGACGGTGAGCGGGTGCGTCTGCACCTGCCACTTGGCGGTGCCGCCGCCGATCGGGGTGACCTTCTGGATGATGGCGTCCTGGCCGCCGCCGGCCGCGCTGACCGTGTTGCGCACCTGGGAGATCGAGGAGTTGCCCGCCGCGAACTGGTAGACCGAGCCGCCCTTGAAATCCACGCTGAAGTTCAGCCCGAATACGGCCACGGCCACCACGCTGATCACCAGGATCGCGCCGGAGATCGAGTACCAGAGCTTCTGGCGCGAGACGAACTCGACCGAGACCTCGCCCCGGTAGAGCCTGCCGCCGATGCCGCCGAGGAGCGCCATCACGCCTCCTTCGCCGTGGCCGCTTGCCGCGCTGACCTGGGCCGGACGGGTGTCCGGGGGGTGCCGCGCCAGGGCGCCCGTGCGCCCAGGCGCACCGGATCCAGGCCGGACAGGGGATGGCCGCCGCCGAAGAACTTGGTCCGGGCCAGCAGCGTCATCGTCGGCTTGGTGAAGGTGAAGACCACCACCAGGTCGATGATCGTGGTCAGGCCCAGGGTGAACGCGAAGCCCTTGACGTCGCCGATGGAGAAGTAATACAGCAGGGCCGCGGCGAGGAAGGACACGGTGTCCGAGACCAGGATGGTCCGCCGGGCCCGGACCCAGCCGTGTTCCACCGCGGTGCGCAGCGACTTGCCGCCGTCGCGCACCTCGTCACGGAGCCGCTCGAAGAACACCACGAACGAGTCCGCGGTGATGCCGACCGCGACGATGAGGCCCGCGATGCCGGCCAGCGACAGCGCGAAGCCCTGGTACTTGCCGAGCACGATCACCGCCAGGTAGGTCAGCCCCGCGGCGATGGCGAGGCTGGACACCGAGACGATGGCCAGCCCCCGGTAGTAGAACAGCATGTAGCAGATGACCAGGATCAGCCCGATCGCGCCGCGAGCAGCCCGGCCTGGAGCTGGTCGTGGCCGAGCTGCGGGGAGATGGTCTCCTCGGCTTCCTGGTGGAAGGACAGCGGCAGCGAGCCGTAGGACAGCACGCTGGCGAGCTGGGTGGCCTGCGACTGGTCGAAGCTGCCGTAGATCTGCGCGGACCCGCCGGTGATCGCCCCCTGGTCGATCGCCGGGAACGAGACCACCTGGCCGTCCAGCACCACCGCCAGGTAGTCCAGCGGTGAACTGGGTGAGCCGCCCTTGCCGTACAGGTCGTTCATCTGCGTGGTGAGGGCGCCGAACGCCGCACCGCCCGCGCCGTCGAAGGTCAGGTTGACCTGCCAGAACGTGCTGGATTGCTGAGGGCTCGCACTGGCCGCGTGGATCTGGCTGCCGAGCACCTTGGCCTGGTCGAGGACGAACTTGTACGGCACGCCGCTGGTCCCGTTGGACAGCCCGCAGGCCACGATCTGGGCCTTCGGGTTGTCCCAGATCGCCGGGCTGTAGCCGATCTCCTTGGCCCAGTCCTTCTTCGCACAGTCCACCTTGTCGAACAGGGCCTTCACATGCGCGCTGACCAGCGTCGCGTCGCCGCTGGCCTGCTGCCAGGTGGACGTGCCGTTGATCGACTTGACCGTCGGGACCGGCGACGGTGTCGAGACCGGGGTGGCCGACGACGACGGGGCCGGGGTGGCCGACGCGGACGAGGCCGGGCTGGCCGACGGCGTGGGCGTGGGGCTGGCCTTGGCCTGTGCCGCCGTCACCGCGTCGAGCCGGGTGGCGCTGCGGGTCAGTTCGGCGGACCGGTTGCCGCCTGCCGCGCCGCCGCAGCCCCAGCGCGGTTGTGGAGGCGCTGGGCGAGGCGGCCGGTGATGCCTTGGCCGTGGACGTCGGGCTGGGCTGCGGCGAGGCGCTCGCCGACGGCGTGGCTGTCCCGGATGGGGACGGCGTGGGCGTGGGCGCCGGGGTGACCGCGCTGGACGCGTTCGGCGCGAGCAGCAGCACCTGGCGGAACAGCAGTTCGGCGGTCTGGCTCACCAGCTTGACGACGGCCTGGGAGTTCTGGCCGGGCACCGACACCGTCATGATGTTGGTGCCCTGCGGCACCACCTGTGCCTCGGTGAACCCCGCGCTGTTCACGCGGTTGAACATGATCTGCTGTGCCTGGGTCATCTCGGTCTGCGTCACCGTCGTGCCGTGCACCGGCACCGCCTTCAGCGAGACGGTCGTGCCGCTGGTGAGGTCGAGGCCCAGTTTCACCTGGAACTCATGGTGCCACTTCGCCGGGCTGGCGATCTCGCTGCCCAGGATGGCCGCGAGCAGCACCAGGATGATCCCCGCCAGCACCGCCAGGTGACGGCCGGGACGGGACGCGTTGCCGCTAGGGGGAGCCACTTCTGCCTGTCCTTCGATCCGCTAGTCGTTGGGGCCGCCGTTGACGCGGATGGCCGCGCCGGTCAGCCGCCGGTGGCGGCGTCGTCCTCGGCCTCGTCGAGATTCTCCGACTGCTCCGGCCCGGTATCCGGGATGTCCATGGGGTCAGGCACCACGTCCATGATGGCCCGCCGCAGGAAGCGGACCTCGACGCCGGGTGCGAGCTCCAGGATGACGTCCTGGTCCTCCAACGAGACCACAGTCCCGTACATGCCGGCCGTGGTGCGGACCCGCGCGCCCGGCTCGATCGTCCGCTGTGTCTGCTGCGCCGCGCGCTGCCGGTTGCGCTGCGGCCTGATCGTGACGAAGTACAGCAGACCGAAAAGCACGATGATCGCGACCAGGAACAGGTAGCTGCCACTCGAGGACTTGCTCGTCGAAGCCGCGAGAATCATATTCCCCATTGCGGGGCATCCTTCCGTTGACATGCCGCGCCCGGCCACGTCGCCGAGGCGATTGCCAGCTTGGCCGCCCGTCGCGGGGACAGGGCAGGCGCCGGCCAACTGCCGAAGTGTAGCGGCGCCCAAGCGGCGCACCAACAGGCTACGGCCTCCATCGACGAGATCGTGACATCGTCGCGATAAACCTAGCCCGCATGGCCCGCCTGGCCTGCTATTCAGACAACGCTCCTGGTTGCCTCAGAGTTGCCTGAGTGCCCATTCAGGTACCGGAAAGCCGGTCAGGGGCCGGATTCGTCGTCGAACAGGGTCCCGGCGCCGGACAGGCCCCCCGCGGCCGGATCGGGCGGGCTGAGGCCCAGGTGCTCCCAGGCGAGCGGGGTGGCTACCCGGCCCCGCGGCGTGCGGGCGATCAAACCCTCGCGGACCAGGAACGGCTCGGCCACCACCTCGACCGTTTCGGCCTCCTCGCCGACCGCGACGGCCAGGGTGGACAGCCCGGCCGGCCCGCCGCCGAACCGGGTGACCAGCGCCCGCAGCACCGCCCGGTCCAGCCGGTCCAGCCCGTGGGTGTCCACCTCGTACAGTTCCAGCGCGGCCCGGGCGATCTCCAGGGTGACCACCCCGTCGGCGCGGACCTCGGCGTAGTCCCTGACCCGGCGCAGCAGCCGGTTGGCGATCCGCGGCGTCCCCCGCGACCGGCGGGCGATCTCCGTTCCGCCGTCCTCGCTGAGCGTCACGCCGAGCAGCGACGCCGACCGCCGGATAATGATCTCAAGCTCCGCGGCCTCGTAGAAGTCCAGGTGCGCGGTGAAGCCGAACCTGTCTCGCAGCGGCGCGGGCAGCAGCCCCGCCCGGGTGGTGGCGCCAACCAGGGTGAACGGCGCGATCTCCAGCGGGATGGCGGTCGCCCCCGGCCCCTTGCCGACGATCACGTCGACCCGGAAGTCCTCCATCGCGAGGTAGAGCATCTCCTCGGCGGGCCGGGCCAGCCGGTGGATCTCGTCGATGAACATGACCTCGCCGTCGGCCAGGGTGGACAGCACCGCGGCGAGGTCGCCGGCCCGCTCGATCGCGGGCCCGCTGGTGATCCGCAGCGGCGCGCCCAGCTCCACGGCGATGATCATGGCGATGGTCGTCTTGCCCAGCCCGGGGGGCCCGGACAGCAGCACATGGTCGGGCGCCTTGCCGCGGCGCAGCGCCCCGGCGAGCACCAGGGAGAGCTGTTCCCTGACCCGGGCCTGCCCGATGAAGTCGTTCAGCCGCTTGGGGCGCAGCGCGCTTTCGATCACCCGGTCGTCGGCATCGGCCAGCGGGGACACCAGCCGGTCGCCGGTGTCCGCGGGGAACCCGTCCGGGCTGGTCATGCTCGGCTGAGCTTGCGTAGCGCGGCGCGCAGCATCGCCGCCGCATCCGGGCTCTGGGCTGCCGCCGCGGCATCAGCCCCGCCGTCCGCGGCGGCCCCATTCGTGGCAGACAGAGCCGCCAGGTCGGTCTCCACCGCCGCGATGGCATGGTCGGCGTCGCGGGCCTGCCAGCCGAGGTTGACCAGCCCGGTCCTGACCTGCTCTCGCCACGGGGCCGGCCTGCCGGGCCGGGCCGCCGCCACGGCGCCCGCGTCTCCTGGGCTCCCCGAGCCCGGTGCGCCCAGGCGGCCGGCGAGTTCGAGGACGATTCGTTGCGCACCTTTGCGGCCGATGCCGGGGACCCGGGTGAGCGCCGCGACGTCCTCGCTGAGCACCGAGCGGCGCAGCGCGTCGGGGGTGAACACGGCGAGCATGGCGAGCGCCAGCCGCGGCCCGACGCCGCTGGCGGTCTGGAGCAGGACGAAGACGTCCCGCTCGTCGTCGGTGGTGAAGCCGAACAGGGTGAGCGCGTCCTCCCGGACCACCAGCGAGGTGGCCACCCGGGCGTGCTCACCGGGCCGCAGCGTGGCCAGCGTGCCCGGCGTGCACTGGACGAGCAGCCCGACCCCGCCCACCTCGATGACCGCGCCCTCGGGCGCGATCGCGGCGACCGTGCCCGCCAGATGGGAAATCACCGGGTTCCTCCCAGCCGCTGCGCCCGCTCCCGGCGCGCGGCCGCGAGCTGGTCCTGGACTCCTTCGCGCGCGGCCGCCAGCCGCCGTTCCATCTGGCTTCCGGCCGCGGCAATCCGGGCCTGGGTGCCGCCCCGCCACAGATGGCAGATCGCCAGCGCCAGGGCGTCGGCGGTGTCCGCGGGCCGCGGCGGCTCACTCAGCCGCAGGAGCCGCATTACCATGGCCGTGACCTGGGCTTTGTCCGCCCGGCCGCTACCGGTCACCGCCGCCTTCACCTCGCTCGGGGTATGCAGTGCCACCGGCAGGCCGCGCCGGGCCGCGCACACGATCGCCACCGCTCCCGCCTGGGCCGTGCCCATCACGGTGCGGACGTTGTGCTGGCTGAACACGCGCTCCACCGCGACCGCGTCCGGCCGGTACTCGGCCAGCCAGGTGTCGATCTCCTCTTCCAGCGCGAGCAGCCGCGCGGCGATGTCGGCGCCCGCGGGTGTGCGGATCACATCCGCATGGACCAGGCTGGGCGGCCTGCCCGGCCTGCCGTCCACGGCACCGATGCCGCAGCGGGTCAAGCCGGGATCGATGCCGAGCACCCGCATGCATCACCGCCCGGGCTCTGCTAAGGCTTCACGAACATGTGTTCGGTACGACCCTACCTGCCGGACACCACCGTCACCGGTCAAGGCCCCCGGCGTGTCGGGCCTCCCTCAGCCCAGCTTCTCCATGACCTCGTCCGAGACCGAGTAGTTGGCGTACACATCCTGAACGTCGTCGGAGTCCTCAAGCGCCTCGATCAGCCGGAACACCCGCTTGGCCTGGTCCTCGTCGAGCGGGACCTCGACCGCGGGCAGGAACGCCACCTCGGCGGAGTCGTATTCGAGCCCGGCGTCGGTCACCGCGGTGCGCACCGCCAGAAGGTCAGTGGGCTCGCTCGTCACCTCGAAGGACTCGCCGATGTCCTCGACATCCTCGGCGCCGCGCCTCCAGCACCGCCGCCAGCACGTCGTCCTCGGTCACCGCGGCCGACTTGGTCACGATGACCACGCCCTTGCGGTGGAACATATAAGAGACCGAGCCGGGGTCGGCCATCGTGCCGCCGTTGCGGGTGAGCGCGGTCCGCACGTCGGCGGCGGCCCGGTTGCGGTTGTCGGTCAGGCACTCCACCAGCACCGCGACGCCGCCGGGGGCGTAACCCTCGTAAGTGATCGCCTCGTAGGCCGCACCGCCGCCTTCCGCGCCGGAACCGCGGCGGATGGCCCGGTCGATGTTCTCGTTCGGCACCGAGCTCTTCTTGGCCTTCTGCACCGCGTCATACAGGGTGGGATTGCCCGCCGGGTCGGCACCGCCGGTACGCGCCGCCACCTCGACGTTCTTGATCAGCTTGGCGAACAGCTTGCCGCGGCGCGCATCCACGGCCGCCTTCTTGTGCTTGGTCGTCGCCCACTTGGAGTGGCCACTCATGTCCGTTCCCTCACCATGTCGACGAAGTACCCGTGGATGCGCAGGTCGCCAGTCAACTCGGGATGGAAGGAGGTGGCAAGCAGCAGACCCTGCCGGACCGCGACGATCCTACCGGTGACCCGCTCGGTGCCCAGTACGGTCACCTGCCCGCTGACCGCCTCCACCCAGGGCGCCCTGATGAATACGGCACGAAACGGCGGATCGGGGGGGCTCGCGATCCCGTCCAGGCAGATGTCGCTCTCGAATGAGTCGACCTGGCGGCCGAACGCGTTGCGCCGTACCGTCATGCCGATCCCGCCGAGGGTTTCCTGGCCGTCCACCCCGTCGACCAGCCGGTCGGCCAGCATGATCATCCCGGCGCAGGAGCCGAACGCGGGCATCCCGCCGGACAGCCGCTTGCGCAGCGGTTCGGCGATGTCGAAGGCCGTGGTGAGCTTCCACATCGTGGTGGACTCCCCGCCGGGGATCACCAGGCCATCCACCGCGGCGAGTTCGTCGGGCCGGCGCACGCTGACCGGCGTGGCGCCGGCCTGCGCCAGCGCCCTCAGATGCTCGGCGACATCCCCCTGCAGCGCGAGAACCCCCACGACCGGTGCCGACCCCACCTCAGAAACCTCCGCAACTCATCCCGCCCTGACATCGAGGGTAGCCGGGAACCCCGGCCCGGCCAGAACGCCGCCGGGCGGTGGCCTTATTCCAGGTCCGGGCGCGCCCAGCCGGGGCGGGGGCAGCCTGGCTAGACCTGCGCGGCGGGAGGCTCCGGTTGCCCCGCCGGCTCGCCGCCGCCGGCCTGGCGGGCTTGCGCCGCGCGCCGCCGGAGGTCTTGCGCCGGGCGGCGGGTGCCTTCCGCCCGGCGCTGGACGCCGGCGTGCGTGCCGCTCCGGAGGCGGGACCCCGCATCTCGCCAAGCAGGTTCTCGATCGCGGCGAGCCGCCCGGCGATCTCGTCCAGCCGGGCCAGCACGTCACGGAGGGGGCCGGCCGGGCCGCTTACCGGCGGCGGCCGGCGGCCCACCGGCGACACCACCACCGAGACCCGCCGCGGTTCCCCGCCCGGCGCCGCCCGCGCGGTCATGAGGACCTGGGCCAGCACCCGGTCCGTGCTCGCGCCCAGCCGCTCCAGGACCTGGGCGCCGACGCCCTCGCCCTCGCGGGCCAGGCCCAGCAGGATGTGCTCGGTGCCGATGTAGCCGTCACCGAGGCGCTGCGCCTCGCGCAGCGAGAGCTCAAGGACCTTCTTGGTGCGCGGGGTGAACGGGATGTGGCCGGGTGGCGGGCCGGTGCCCACCCCGATGATCTCCACGGCCTGCTCCCTGGCCGCGCCCAGGGTGATCTCCAGCGCGCCGAGGGCCTGCGCCGCGATGCCCTCCCCCTCGCTGAGCAGGCCGAGCAGGATGTGCTCGGTGCCGATGTACCCGTGGCCGAGCGCCCGGGCTTCCTCCTGGGCCAGCACGACGACCTGGCGCGCCTGGTCGGTGAACCGTTCGAACATCTCCGCACTCCCAGGGATGGAGGCGGTCCAGGAGGCCTGACAGCCAGCGGGGAGCCGCCGTGCTTTACCAGCCGCGCCCCGCATAGCGCTCGGCCGGCGCGAGGGTATCGGTGCTGATGCCGACCATGGCCTCACCGAGGCCGCGGGACACCTTGGCAACCACGTCGGGGTCGTCGTGGAACGTTGTCGCCTTGACGATGGCGGCGGCACGGCGGGCCGGGTCACCGGACTTGAAGATGCCCGAGCCCACGAACACGCCCTCCGCGCCGAGTTGCATCATCAGCGCGGCGTCCGCCGGGGTGGCGATGCCGCCGGCGGTGAACAGCACGACGGGCAGCCTGCCCGCGGCGGCCACCTCGGCGACCAGTTCGTAGGGTGCCTGGAGGTCCTTCGCGGCGGCGAACAGCTCCTCGTCACGCAGGGCGCCCAGGCGCCGGATGTCCCCGGCGATCTGCCGCATGTGCCGGGTGGCCTCCACCACGTTGCCGGTGCCCGCCTCGCCCTTGGACCTGATCATCGCCGCGCCCTCGGCGAGGCGGCGCAGCGCCTCCCCCAGGTTGGTGGCACCGCACACGAACGGCACGGTGAACCCCCACTTGTCCACGTGGTTCGCCTCGTCGGCGGGGGTGAGCACCTCGGATTCGTCGACGTAGTCCACCCCGATCGCCTGCAGCACCTGCGCCTCGGCGAAGTGGCCGATCCGGCACTTGGCCATCACCGGGATCGAGACGGCACCGATGATCTGGTCGATCATGTCGGGGTCGCTCATCCGGGCAACCCCGCCCTGGGCCCGGATGTCGGCAGGCACCCGCTCCAGTGCCATCACCGCGACCGCGCCGGCGTCCTCGGCGATCTTCGCCTGCTCGGGCGTGACCACATCCATGATCACGCCACCCTTGAGCATGTCGGCCATCCCGCGCTTGACACGCGCCGTCCCGGTCACCGCGGTGGTCCCGGCCGCCGCGCCGCCGGCGGCCGTGTGCTGGATCCCCGTTACCGTGGCGTCCCCGGCCTGGCTTCCGCCGGGCCTGGCGGCGTCATATCCGGGACTGGCTGGGGAACTGGTGGCTGGCACGATGAACCTCACTCGATTGCTCGCACGATCTCTCCATGGTAGGCGGTCCCGGCGCGCTGGCGCCGCGCCCCTCACACCGGCCCGGCCAGGCGCACCGGCCCAGCCAGCCGCGCCGGCCCCAGCCGCCACAGCCGGTGCGCTCCCCCGCCGGCCGCGCAGGCCACCGGGCCTCAGCCGGCCTGGGCGGGCGGCGGCTCCCCCGCGGTGAGATGCGGCATGTCCACGGCGCGCCCGTCGGCGGCGTCGTCCACCAGGGACTCGTCGATCTCGAAGAACTCGGGCAACGGGGCGCCACCGGCAAGCCGGAGCAGCCGGACCAGCCAGCGCCGGCGCGCGGTGCGGGTCACGGCGACCGCGTCGTTGTAGAACTTCCTGGCCAGGAACACCTGGTGGCTGGCGGCCTCAAGCTCGGCCAGCCATTCGTCCCCGCCGCTGCGCGCGGCCAGGTCGGCACGGAACCCGGGCTGGGCGAGGGCCGCCCGCAGGGCGCGGGTGAGATCGCTTTCCGCCCGCTCGTCGGGCTCGCCCGCGGCCCGCGCGTCGTGGGCGGCGCCGGCGATCAGCAGGCTCGTCGCCGGGTCGAGCATGCCGCTGGCAGCCAGTTCCACCGAGACCGAGCTGCGCCGCACCAGCGCCGCGTCGAGTGCGGCCCGCGCGGCCTCCACCCGGGCGTGCAGCCGGTCCAGCCGCCCCGCGCGCCACGACACGTAGACGCCGACCAGGATCGCGGCGATGACGATGAGGATCAGGTTGCTCAGCACGGCATGCCCGCCTCACCGGCGTCCCGCGGCAGCGCCGCACGGCACCTGGCCGGGCCCGGCCGGGCAGTGCTCACAGGTTCACCGTGACCTTGCCGACCGCCGCGGGCACCACGGCCTCGTAGACCTTGACCACGTCACGGGCCACCATCGGCCAGTCGTAGGCACGCACCGCGTCCGTCGCCGCGGCCGACAGCCGCGCGCGCAGCGACGGGTCATCCAGCAGCCGGCCCGCCGCCTCGGCCAGGGCCGCCGGGTCGCCGGCCGGGAACAGCTCCCCGGCCCGGCCACCGCGCAGCACCAGATGGAACGCGTCCAGGTCGCTGGCGACGATGGGGGCGCCGGACGCCATCGCCTCGATCAGCACGATGCCGAAGCTCTCGCCGCCGGTGTTGGGCGCGCAGAACACGTCCACCGAGTGGTAGAAGCGGGCCTTGTCCTCCTGGGTCACCTGGCCGAGCAGGATCAGCCGGTCCCGGAACTCCTCGGGCACCTTGGCGCGCACCTCGTCGAGGTCGCCAGGCCCGGCCACCAGCAGCCGCAGCCCCGGCCGCTGGGCGGCCAGCAACTCGAACGCCCGCAGCAGCACGTCCAGGCCCTTGCGCGACTCCTCCATCCGGCCCAGGAAACCCAGCGCCCCGCCCGCACCGGGCCAGCCGGGCAGCGGGCTCGCCTTCTCGTACCGGCTGACCGTCACGCCGTTCGGGATGAGCACCGCGTCGCCGCCCATGTGTTCCACGAGCGTGGTGCGCGCCGCCTCGGACACCGCGATCCAGCCGCTGATCTTCTCCAGGGCGGTCTGCAGCGCCAGGAAGGCGGCGTGCATCACCCGCGAGCGGGGGTTGGCGGTGTGCGCGGTCGCGACGATGGGCCCGTCCGCCACCCAGCAGGCCAGCAGGGACAGGCTGGGCGCGGCGGGCTCGTGCACGTGCAGCACGTCGAAGCCGCCCTCCTTGACCCAGCGGCGGACCCGGGCCGCGGACAGCGGGCCGAACGCGAGCCGCGCCACCGACCCGTTGTAGGGGACCGGGACCGCGCGCCCGGCGGGCACCACGTAACCGGGGAGCGGGGTGTCGTCGTCGGCGGGCGAGATGACGGAGACGTCGTGGCCCAGGCCGATGAGGGCCTCGGCCAGCTCCTTGACGTGCTCCTGTACCCCGCCGGGAACGTCCCACGTGTAGGGGCAGACCATGCCGATTCTCACGGCTCGCTCCCGCTCTCACCGGCACCGCCGGGCAGGCCGTCGAGCGTGGCGCCGTCCACCTGCCCGTTGGCGGCCGCCCGCTCCGCGACCGGGCCCCCATGGCCCGGCGCTGCGGCGGCCCCGGCCGTGGCGCCCGCGGCCTGCGCCGTGACATCGGCGGCCTGCGCCGTGCCGTCCGCGGCCTGCGCCGCATCCGCGGCCTGCGCCGTGCCGTCCGCGGCCTGCGCCGTGCCGTCCGCTGGCCGTCCTGCGTGCCGTGCCGTCCGCGGCGTCCGCGGCCTGCGCCGTGGCCGCCGCGGCGGCGAGCCGGGCGAGGTCCAGGTCGGCGGTGAACACCCGCTGGAGCATGTGCCAGTCCTCGGGGTGCGCGGCGACGCCGGCCTCGAAGACCCGGGCCACCCCCTGGGTCATCGCGGCGACCTTCTCGCGCCGGGTGCCGCTTTCCGGCACCGGGATCTCCTCCTGGATGTGCGCGCACCACAGCGGGCCGTCGAACCACAGCGTGACCGGCAGCAGCGCGGCACCCGTCTGCACCGCCAGCGCGGCGGCCCCGCCCATCATGTGCGCCTTCTCGCCGAAGAAGTCCACCTCGATGCCGCCGCCGGTGACATCACGGTCGGCCGGCAGGCAGACCAGCCCGCCCGCGCGCAGCCGCTGGGCCAGCACCCCGAACCGCTGCGTCCCACCGGTCGCGGGGAGCACCTCGAATCCCAGCCCTTCCCGGAAGGCGAAGAACCGCCGGGCGAGCGACTCGGGCTCGAGCCGCTCGGCCACGGTGGTGAACTTCGGCACGCCGCGGGCGATGATCCAGGCACCGGCCTGGTCCCAGTTGCCCATGTGCGGCAGCGGCAGCACCGCCCCGCGACCGGAGGCGAGCGCCGCGTGTATCCGGTCTTCCCCCTCGCAGCGCATGTCGGCGACGAGCCGCTCGGCGCTGATCACCGGCAGCCGGAACACCTCGAACCAGTACCGGGCGTAGGAGCTCATGCCCGCACGGGACAGGGCGCGCAGTTCCTTGCCGGTTGCCTCCGGCCCGATGACGCGGCGCAGGTTCGCCTCCAGCACCTGCACCCCGTGCCCCTGCCGGCGCCAGGCGATCTCCCCGGCCTGCTGGAACACCCACCGCCCCCACGACTCGGGCAGGCGGCAGACCAGCCACCAGGCGAGGGCGTACGACGCGGCGGTCACGCGGCCCTTCAGCGCGGACAGCACCTTGCTCATCGCGGCGCTCCGGTGTTCATGAGGTTCATGATGGCGCTCCGGCCCGGGCGTCATCCGGTGGTTCGTCTCCATGATCCCGCCACGAATCCCCCGCCGGCACCGGGGATGCCGCGGCCCGCCGCGCCGCGCCGGACCGCGTTCACGCGCTGACCAAAGGTCACCAGGGACAGCACCGCGAGCGCCCACAGCCCGATGGCGAGCACGTACGGCACACCGAGCCCGGTCAGCCCGGCCGCGACCAGCGTGATCAGGAGCCGCTCGGTGCGCTCCGCGATGCCCGACGTTGCACGGGATGCCGAGCCCTTCGGCCCGCGCCTTCGCGTACGACACCATCATGCCCATGACCAGGCAGAACAGCGTTACCCAGGCCAGCGTGTCCTGCCGGGTGCGGACCAGCCAGATGGTGAGTCCGGCGAACACCGCCGCGTCACTGATCCGGTCCAGGGTGGAGTCCAGGAATCCGCCCCACGCGCCGCTGGTCCCCTTGACCCGGGCCAGCAGGCCGTCGAGCATGTCGCCCAGGACGAACCCGGTGCACACCAAGGTCCCGGCGAACAGGTGGCCGATGGGAAACAGCCACAGCGCGCCCGCGGTCATCCCTACGGTGCCGGTGATGGTCAGCGCGTTGGGCGTCACGGGCGTGCGCGCCAGCGCGTCGGCGACCGGGGTCAGCAGGCGGGAGAGAGCGGGCCGCAGCACGTTCAGCATGACCGTCCCACCCTACTGGCGCCGGGACAGGCCGGGCGATTCTGGCCGGGGGCTTGTGGTGCGGTGGCCGGGGGGTAAAGGCTGATCGTAGTGCAGTCGAACGGAGCACCAGCGCAGCATCCCTAGGCCGCGCGGCCTCAGCCGAATAGACAACCAGGAGGCGATGATGACAGACAGGAGAGGATCGACAGCCACAGGCGGTGCGGCACCGGCCGACCAGCCAGGCGGGGTGCGCAACGTCGCGCTGGTCGGCCATTCCGGTTCGGGCAAGACAACTCTGGTCGAGGCGCTGCTGAGCGCGACCGGCACCATCCAGCGGATGGGCCGGGTGGAGGACGGCACAACCGTCAGCGACTTCGACGAGGTGGAGATCAGGCAGCAGCGCTCGGTCAACCTCACGGTCGCCCCGCTCACCCACGCCGGGGTCAAGGTGAACCTGCTGGATACCCCCGGCTACGCCGACTTCACTGGCGACCTGAGGGCCGGGCTCCGTGCGGCGGACGCGGCCCTCTTTGCTGTCTCCGCCACCGAGGGCGTGGACGGCCTGACCAGGATGCTGTGGGACGAATGCGCCGCGGTGGGGATGCCCCGCGCCGTGGTCATTACGAAGATCGATCACCAGCGGGGCGACTTCGAGCAGGCCCTGAGCGCGTGCCGGGACGCCTTCGGCGATGCGGTAGCGCCCCTGTACCTGCCGGTCGGCGGCGCGGGCACGGACCTGCAAGGCCTGATCGGGCTGCTGTCGGGCCGCATGTTCGACTACTCCGGCGGGTCCAGGGCCGAGCGCGACCCCGATGCGGCGCTCGCGGACCAGGTCGAGGAGCTGCGGGGCACGCTGATCGAGGGGATCATCCAGGAGAGCGAAGACGAGAGTCTCATGGACTCCTACCTCTCCGGCGAGGCGATCGACCCCGAAGGGCCTGATCGACGACCTGGAAAAGGCCGTCGCCCGGGGCACCTTCTACCCGGTGCTCGCCGCGTCGGCCCCGCACGGGGTCGGGATGCTGGAGCTTCTTGAGGTCATCACCCAGGCTTTCCCCGCACCCGACGAGCACCCGCTGCCGGCCGTCACCTCCGTGGACGGCAAGGCCGTGACCGGCCTGACCAGTGACCCCAACGGGCCGCTGCTGGCCGAGGTAGTGAAGACCACCTCCGACCCCTACGTCGGCCGGGTCAGCCTGGTCCGGGTGTTCTCCGGCACGCTGCGGCCCGACACCGTGGTGCACGTGTCCGGGCACGGGATGGCGGAGCGCGGGCACGCCGACCACGACGCGGACGAGCGCGTCGGCGCGCTCACCTCGCCGCTGGGCAAGCACCAGCGGCCGGTGGCGGCCTGCCCCGCCGGGGACATCTGCGCGGTGGCCAAGCTGTCCAGCGCGGAGAGCGGCGACACGCTCTCCAGCAAGGAGCGCCCGCTGCTGATGGAGCCCTGGAGCATGCCGGAACCGCTGCTGCCGGTGGCGATCACGGCGAAGTCCAAGGCGGACGAGGACAAGCTGTCCCAGGCGCTGAGCCGGCTGGTGGCCGAGGACCCGACGCTGCGGATGGAGAACAACCCCGAGACCCACCAGCTGGTGCTCTGGTGCATGGGCGAGGCCCACGCCGACGTGATGCTCGACCGGCTGTCGTCGCGCCACGGGGTCGCGGTGGAGACCGTCGAGCTCCGGGTGCCGCTGCGGGAGACGGTCGCGGGCAAGGCGCAGGGACTGGGCCGCAACGTCAAGCAGACCGGCGGCCACGGCGAATTCGGCATCGCGCACATCGAGGTGGAGCCGCTGCCGTCCGGGTCCGGCCTGGAGTTCGTGGACAAGATCGTCGGTGGCGTGGTGCCGCGGCAGTTCATCCCGTCCGTCGAGAAGGGCGTGCGCGCCCAGATGGAGCAGGGCGTTCTGGCCGGGTACCCGATGGTGGACATCAGGGTCACCCTGTTCGACGGCAAGGCGCACTCGGTGGACTCCTCCGACATGGCCTTCCAGAAGGCGGGCCGGGCCGCGCTGCGGGACGCGGCCGACAGGGCGAAGGTGTCCCTGCTGGAGCCGGTCGACGAGGTGTCGGTGCTGGTGCCCGACGACTACGTCGGCGCGGTCATGTCGGACCTGTCGTCCCGGCGCGGCCGGGTGCTCGGGACCGAGCCGGTCGCAGGGCGGGCGGACGCTGGTCAAGGCCGAGATCCCAGAACTTGAGATCACCCGCTACTCCATCGACCTGCGCTCGATGTCCCAGGGCACCGGCTCGTTCAGCCGGTCCTACCTGCGCTACGAGGCGCTGCCGTCACACCTGGCCGACAAGGTCGCGACCGCGTCCAAGGAGTGATACCTGCCCGCCGGGGGCCAGGGGGACCCCGGGCGGACGGTCAGCGGCCCCAGGCCGCCGCGATCAGCTGCCGGGTCTCGCCCGAGCAGCTGGGGCAGCACCTTGGTGCGGCCGACGACCGGCATGAAGTTGGTGTCGCCGCCCCACCGGGGCACCACGTGCTGGTGCAGGTGGGCGGCGATGCCCGCGCCCGCGACGCCGCCCATGTTCATGCCGATGTTGAACCCCTGCGCGCCGGAGGCGGCCCGCAGCGCGGTCATCGCCAGCTTGGTGTGCGCGGCCAGTTCCGTGGTCTCCGGCGCGGTCGAGGTCGGTGTAGTCGGCCACGTGCCGGTAGGGGCAGACCATGAGGTGGCCGGAGTTGTACGGGTAGAGGTTCAGCACCGTGAACACCGACGTGCCGCGCGCCACGATCAGCCCCTCGGCGTCGGCCAGCTTCGGGGCCCGGCAGAACGGGCATTCCTCGGGGCCGTCCGTGGCCGCCCGGTTCTCGCCCTTGATGTAGGCCATGCGGTGCGGCATCCACAGCCGCCGGAACCCGTCGGGCTCACCCGCCCCGTCCTGCTCGAACGGCTCACCCTCTACCGGATCAGACATGGTTGCAGCTTACGGACTCCATTCAGACCTGGATGCGGTCGGCGACCGCCGCGACGATCTCCGCGACCGCCTCGTCCACCGGCACGCCGTTCTCTGCTCCCCGTCGCGGTAGCGGAACGACACCGCGCCCGGCGGCCACGTCGTCGTCGCCCGGCGAGCAGCATGAACGGCACCTTCTGCCGCTGCGCGTTGCGGATCTTCTTCTGCATCCGGTCGGCGCCCGTCGTCGACCTCCACCCGGATGCCGTGCTCGCGCAGCCGCGCCGCCACCTCGTCCAGGTAGGGCATGTGCGCGTCGGCGATCGGGATGCCCGACCACCTGCACCGGCGCCAGCCAGGGCGGGAACGCGCCGGCGTAGTGCTCGACCAGGATCCCGAAGAACCGCTCGATGGAGCCGAACAGCGCCCGGTGGATCATGATCGGCTCCTGCCGGGTGCCGTCCGCCGCCTGGTACTCCAGCCCGAACCGCTTGGGCTCGTTGTAGTCGAGCTGGATCGTGGACAGCTGCCAGGTGCGGCCGATCGCGTCGCTGCGCCTGCACCGAGATCTTCGGGCCCGTAGAACGCCGCGCCGCCGGGGTCGGCGACCAGTTCCAGCCCGGACTCCTGCGCCGCCTCGGCGAGCATCGCGGTCGGCGTGCGCCCAGTCCTCGTCGCTGCCGACGAACTTCTCCTTGGCCTCGTCCCGGGTGGACAGCTCCAGGTAGAAGTCGGACAGCCCGTAGTCGCGCAGCAGGTCGAGCACGAACTTCAGCAGGCTGCTTCAGCTCGGCGCCCACCTGCTCGCGGGTGCAGAAGATGTGCGAGTCGTCCATGGTGAGGCCGCGCACCCGGGTCAGGCCGTGCACCACCCCGGACTTCTCGAACCGGTACACGGTGCCGAACTCGAACAGCCGCAGCGGCAGTTCCCGGTAGGACCGCCCGCGCGACCGGTAGACCAGGATGTGGAACGGGCAGTTCATCGGCTTGAGGTAGTAGCTCGCGCCCTCCATCTCCATGGGCGGGAACATGTTCTCCGCGAACCAGCCGAGGTGGCCCGAGGTCTCGAACAGCTCCGCCTTGGTGATGTGCGGGCTGTTCACGAACTCGTAACCAGCCTCGATGTGCCGCTGCCGCGAGTACTCCTCCATCACCCGCCGGATGGTGCCGCCCTTGGGGTGGAACACCGCCAGCCCGCTGCCGATCTCCGGCGGGAACGAGAACAGGTCAAGCTCGGCGCCGAGCTTGCGGTGGTCGCGCCGCTCCGCCTCCGCCAGCAGGTGCAGGTAGTCCTCCTGCGCCTGCCGGGACTCCCAGGCGGTGCCGTAGATCCGCTGCAGCTGCGGGTTCTTCTCGCTCCCCCGCCAGTACGCGCCGCCGGTGCGCATCAGCTTGAACGCCGGGATGTGCCCTGGTGGTCGGCAGGTGCGGCCCGCGGCACAGGTCCGTCCAGACACACCTCGCCGGTGCGCCGGGTCGAGGTTGTCGTAGATGGTCAGCTCGGCCGCCGCCCACCTCGACCGACCTCGTCCTCGCCGCTCGGCGCCGCCCTTGAGCCCGATCAGCTCCAGCTTGTACGGCTCGCTTCGCCAGCTCGGCGCGGGCCTCGTCGTCGGCTGACGACCCGCCGGGAGAACCGCTGGCCCTGCTTGACGATCTGCGCGCATCCGCGCCTCGATGGCTTCTTCAGGTCATCCGGGCCGAACGGCTGCGGCACGTCGAAGTCGTAGTAGAAGCCGTTCTCGACCGGCGGGCCGATGCCGAGCTTGGCCTCGGGAAACAGCTCCTGCACGGCCTGCGCCAGCACGTGCGCGGTGGAGTGCCGCAGGATCGACCGGCCGTCGTCGGCTGCCGATGTCCACGCCGCTCGACCTGCGTCGCCGTCGGCCAGCGGCGCCGCCAGGTCGCGCAGCTCGCCGTTGACCCGGGCGGCGATCACGGTGCTCGCGGCGGGCCACCCGGCGTCTACCTGCAGGGCGTCGCCCGCCGTCGTGCCAGCATCCACCACGGACTCGCGGCCGGCGAGGGTGATGTGCAATTGCTGGCGTGACACGGCGGTCTCCCTGGGACAGATGAGCGGAACGGGGGCAGGCCCCCCGCGGCTCATCCGATGCTATCGATCGCCCCAGGCCACGGCGCACCGATTACCTGCTGGGCTGCGGGAAGTGACAGTCGACCTTCGGGTTCGCGCCGAAGTAGTTGAGCGGGCCGGCCAGGACCGTCGCGG
Source organism: uncultured Actinomycetes bacterium (assembly GCA_963730235.1). Lineage (GTDB taxonomy): Bacteria > Actinomycetota > Actinomycetes > Streptosporangiales > Streptosporangiaceae > DASXKD01. The sequence goes on along the minus strand of CAVSRH010000008.1, from coordinate 53,708 downwards.
CTATCGTGCCGGCCCGGCGCAGTTCTCATTCGAGGTGCTGTAGTAGTGCCGCTGGCTGCCGTGCAAAGGCCCCAACGACCAGCCAGGCAACGAGCAGAAATGTTCCCAAACGCATGCGCGCCTCCCACTGGACCAAGCCAGTATGCGGCGGGCGCATAACCACTCCGGCCGTCCACGGCCAAATGGCACCCTCTTTCCAGATTTCTGGAAATTGCCGCCTTCGTCGCGAGGCACCCGTCGAAGGTAGCGCCCCGCCCACAGCCGCGCCGGGACGGGAACCCAGCCGGTCTCCGGGCCCGGCCAGCCCCGGTCAGCCGTCCAGGCGCTGAATGCGCGCAGCGGCGGCGGCGTGCCTGGCCAGGATCTCGTCCGCACCGGGCACGGTGAGGGCACCGTCGCGGACGATCACCCGCCCCGCCACCACGGTGTGCCGCGCGGCGGAAGGCCCGCAGCGCAGCCAGGCCTCCACGGGGTCGGTCAGCGCCCCGGCGAACGAGACGCCCTCCTGCGGCCAGCACACCAGGTCCCCGGCGGCGCCGGCGCTGAGCTGGCCGATCTCGCCGACCCTGCCGAGGCACCCGGCGCTGCCGCGGGTGCCGATGTCGAGCACCTCCCGGGCGGTCATGCCCGCGGGGCCGAGCCGCTGCCTGCCGAGCGTCAGCGCCGCACGGGACTCCAGCCACAGCGAGGAGGTGTCCGAGGACGAGGACCCGTCGCAGCCGAGCCCGACCGGGCTGCCGCGCCGCCCGCAGTTCCCGCACCGGCGCGAACCCGCCGCCGGCCAGCAGCATGTTCGAGCTGGGGCAGTGCGCCACCCCGACGCCCGCCGCGCCCAGCCGGGCCACCTCCGCCTCGTTCGGGTAGACGCAGTGCGCCACCCACGACCGCGAGGTCAGCCAGCCGACCTCCGCGTACTGCTCGACCGGGCGGCGGCCGAACCGCTCCAGGCAGTAACTGTCCTCGTCCGGGTCCTCGGCCAGGTGGGTGTGCAGCCGCACGTCGAGGCGCTCGGCCAGTTCCGCGGTGCGCCGCATCAGGTCCGGGCTGACGCTGAACGGGGAGCACGGCGCCAGCGCGATCCGCACCATGGCGCCCCACGCGGGGTCGTGGTGCGCGGCGACCAGCCGCTCGCAGTCCGCGAGCACCGCGTCGTCGTCCTGCACCACCGAATCCGGGGGCAGCCCGCCGTCCTTGGCCGAGATCGTCATGGAGCCGCGGGTCGGGTGGAACCGCAGCCCCACCTCGCGCGCGGCCGCGATCTCCGCCGACCACAGGTCACCGCCCCCGGCGGGCGCCACGTACAGGTGGTCGGTGCTGGTGGTGCAGCCGCCCAGGGCCAGTTCGGCCAGCGCCACCCAGGCGGACAGGTAGGCGGCCTCCTCGTCCAGGCCGGCCCACAGCGGGTACAGGCCGGACAGCCACTGGAACAGGGTGCCGTTCACCGTGGGCGCATACGACCTGGTCAGGTTCTGGTACATGTGGTGATGGGTGTTGACCAGGCCCGGCGTGACCAGGCAGCCGGTGGCGTCCAGGGTTTCCCGCGCGGCCGGCCGGGGGTCGCCCGCCCCGCCCACCGCGCTGACCAGGCCGCCGGTGACGGCGACCCAGCCACCGGCCAGTTCCCGGTGTTCCGCGTCGCAGGTAGCAACCAGCTTGGCACCCGTGACCACCAGGTCGGCGCCGGGCTCCGGGATCACCACTGGTGCTCCGGGTCGCCGTCCGGTGCGCCCGCCCGGGACACCGCCCCCTCGATCAGCCCATAAGGCCGGTCCGCCGCGTAGAACACCTCGCCGGGGTTGTCCAGGCCGAACGGGGCCAGGTCCACCAGGAAGTGGTGCTTGTTCGGCAGCGACAGCCTGACCTCGGACACCTCCGGCCGGGCCGCGAGCACGGCCTGGCCCATGGCATACAGGGTCTGCTGCAGCGACAGGCTGTGGGTGACGGCGAACGCCTCCGCCAGTGCTGCCCGCGCGCCGCGGAAGCATTCCGCCCAGTCGGCCTCTGCCGCTGCCATACGCCACCCCGCGGCTACCGCCGTCGCGAGGATCCGGTCGTCCGTGGGAGCCAGGGTCGTGTACCGGTCCGCCAGGAAACCGTGGAACTCCGAGCCGGTGGATTTCAGCAGGATCAGGTCGTCCACGCCGGCCACGACCTCGGCGCGGCCGTCGCCGTGCACGCAGGCGCTGGCGATCCGGGTGCCGGCCAGCCGCTCGAACGAATGCGGGTGCGGGCGCGCCCGCGGCGTCGATGCGCCGCCAGCCGTACTCCTCGACGCGCACCTGCGCCCGGTCCACCGTGGGGATCGCGGCGAAGTGCCTGGCCAGCCGCAGCGCGAACTCCTCGACCGGCCGGGCCCCGCCGGCGGCGAGCGCGTACACGGTGTTCTTCTGCGCGTCGGTGGTGAGCACCCCGGAGTTGTCGCCGGTCAGGTAGGTGGCGGCCATGTCGCCGGCCAGGGTGACGGTCACGTTGAGGTCGGTGATCTCGTGGCGCGGGCCGCCGCGGTCCACGTGCAGCAGCCGGACCTCGGCCTTGCCGTACTGGGCCCGGCCCAGTACCACCGGGGGCGTTTCCTGGGGCATGGGCTAGCTCCCTCGGTAGGTGGAGTACCCGTACGGCGACAGCAGCAGCGGTACGTGATAGTGCTCGCCTGGCTCTGCGGTGAAGGCGATGGTGATCTCCGGGAAGAACGCGCTGCCGTGCCTGGCCATCAGGTAGTCGTGCACGGCGAAGACGAGCCGGGCGGTGGCCGGGGCGTCCGGGTCGAGCCGGAGCAGGTCGGTGATGCGGCCGTCCGCGCCGGTCACCGAGCCGCCCGCCGGGACCCAGGTGCCGCCGGACCAGATGTCGAGCGTGACCGGCACCGCTTCGGCCGGGCGGCCGGCGGCGAGGTCGAGGATGTGCGTGGAGACCGTGGTCATGCCGCGACCAGCTTCCTGAGCCGGATCTCATTGATCTTGCCGATCTCCGCCGCCGCGACCGCCCGCTCGGTGGCGGGGTCGTTCGACATCCGCCGGTTCAGCTCGGCCAGGATCTCCGCCGGGCCCCGCCCGGTGGCGCAGATCAGGAACACGTGCCCGAACCGCCGCTCGTAGGCGGCGTTGCCGTCGGCCAGCGCCGTGGCCACGCCCGCGTCCGGGCCGACGCCGGCCTGTTCCTGCGCCGACCAGCCGGACAGCCGCCGCTCGCCGATCCGGGGATGGCCGGCCATCGCCGCGTCCAGGTCGCCGGGGTCCCGGGCCGCCCAGGCGGCACCCGCCGCCGCGAGCAGGTCCGCCGTGGACGGATACGGCCGCCCTTCGGTGACCCGGCGCGCCCAGCCCGGGGCGGCGCAGCAGCCCCGTAGCAACTCCTCGAAGTCCCGCGCTGGCAGCGCGTTCAGGTCGGCAAGGCCGGGCATGTCACTCCTTTCCCCCGCGCACGCCATCAGCACACCCGCCACCGTAACCTGCCCCGCTCCCCCGGTCCGTGGCATGGCGGGCGCGCTGGCCCGAACCAGCGAGGAGGCCCCCTCAGCAGGAGGCCTCCTCGCCGGCGTGACCACCTCACCGCAGCCGCGGCCCGCAGTGGTACGAGACTCGTGAGCTACGACTTATACGTGTATTTGTCCTTGATGGTCACCGGGCTGAACGCGAAGTCCTCGGCGGAGATCTGGATATTGACCGTGGCAGCGGCGTGCTTCGGCGTCACGATGGTGCACTTGGTGGTGGTTGTGCAGGTGGCCGCCACCATGGTCGTCCCGACCTTGGCCATGTCCGCCCCGGCGATCGGCAGGAAGCCGGTGCCGGTCACCGTGACCTTCGTCCCGCCCGCGGTGCTGCCACTCTTCGGCGAGATGGCCGGTCACCTTCGTCGACTTCAGCTTCGTGGCGTACGCACTGGCACATGGCGGCGGCCAGCCCCGGGATAGAACATGCTGACGCTCCCGCCCGATCCGACCCCGGCGACCAGCGGAGACCCGAGACCGCTGGCCATGTCGTAGCCGGTGGTGGCGGGGTACAGGCCGCCGGTGTACCCGGACGGCGTGTAGTCATTGTTGCCCGAGGTGATGTCCTTGACGATCTCCGGCTCGTCCGCGCCGCCCGAGTAGATGTAGGAGTGGTCCACGCCGGCGATGCCCCACAGCGCCTGCGGCAGCACGCCCACGTCGCCCGAACCGTAGTCGGCGCAGAACGGGGAGTCGTCGATCAGCGCGGCGACCGCCGCCCACAGCGGCGCCGCGGCGCTCGTGCCGCCGATGTCCGTCCAGCTCCCGCCGTGGTAGATGACATAACCGGTGTAAGGATCGGCGTCCGCGGTCACGTCGGGCTCCTCGCGCACGTAGTTGCCCTCCGCCGCCGGGCAGCCGGAGTTCTTCACCGAGTCGCTGTTGATCAGGCCGGGGACCGTCGTCTGGTACTGGTAAGAGGGCATGCACCAGTCCTGCGAGATGCCGCCGCCGCCGGCGCCGCTGCCGTTGGCCGACTCGTTCCACACCGTCTCGGCCGACGAGGTGAGCTTGGTGCCGCCGACGCCATCCACGTAGGGCTGGCTGCCCGGGTCATCCGACCGATACGTCGGACTCATCCGCTCCTGGGCAGCAGTCGGTAGACCCGTCGTCACCCGCCGCGGCGAAGACGGTCTCGCCTTGCGAGTTGGCCTGCTCGAACAGGGTCTGCTCCGAGCTGACAGTGGACTGCGATTCGACCAGCTCGCACTCGCCCCAGGAGGTAGAGACGACCGCGTCGGTGTCGGCATTGAAGATCGCGGCGTAGTTGTCGAGCGCGCCGGCGCCGGTGTTGGGCGACTGGTAGACGTCGATCGCGACGTCAGGGGCCAGCCCCAGCACGTCCTCGATGTCCAGCGCCGCCTCACCCGAGCCCGCACCGGACCCGGCGCCGCCGTCGACCTTGTGGTAGGAGACCGGGGTGGTCACTGCCGTAGCACTTCTCGTACGCGGTGATGTCGCTGGGCAAGTTGGGCTCGAGTTCGTACAGCGCGACCCGCACGCCCGACCCCAGGTCGCCCAGCGCGTAGAACGGCGACATCCCGTAGTACGCGGCCAGCTGGTTCGCGGTGTAGCCGTCGTTGTTCTTCGCCATCGGTCACCGCCTCGCTGCACGGCTGCGGCCCGGACGTGCTGGCGCGCGGCCGGACGGCCTCCCGGTGCCAGGCTCAGCTGCCCGCCATGCCTGCGGGGCGATTGCCGGGCGAGCATGCTGTGGGCCGGATAGAGGTTGTCGAGGCCGACCACCCCGTCGACGTAACGCGCCACCGTGCCGGAGATGCTGGGCGCCGCGGTGTTCGCATAGCCGACCCGGCCGCCGGGCAGCCGGTAACGGACCAGCGCGATGCCGAACGCGTGCTCGACCGCCGCCGCCGACGCGGTGACCGGGATGATCACCCGGTCAGAGGTGACCGCGCCCGGCGACAGGCCCGCCCGCCGCAGCGCGGCCCGCACCGCGGCGACCGACGCCAGCGCCGGCCCGAACCGGGGGCCGAACTGCCCCGCGCCGCAGGAAGTGGTGGAACAGCGGCGACTGCCGGTTCGACAGCCCGGCCAGGAAGGCGGTCAGCGCCGACTGATCACGGACGCGAAGCGTCACGTCCAGGTGGACCCTGCTACCCGGCGCCAGCGGCCCGAGCCTGACCGCGCCCGGCGGCAGCGGCGCCGCGGCGCTGTTGGCTATCCGCACCGGCGCGCTGCTCGTGCCCCGCGCCACGGGGCTCACTGCCCGCGTCTGCGCCCCGGATGGCGTTGCCGCCACCAGGGCACCGCTCAGCGCGAGGCCACCAGCCACGCCAAGAGCGAGAAACCGCCTGCGGATATGCATATGACTCCCCCCAAGAAGCATCACGCGGACCACGCCGCGGTTCCCCGAGCATTACAGGTCGGAACACTCGGGACAATATCTAACTTTGATCGTATTTCTGTTACATAGGATATTAAGGAATAAATGTCTCAAGTCACCTGAGACTGGCAGGAAGATGGCAGGTAGTCCGCAGCGGGGCCGCTCGTCACGGCCCGACTGGCTGCGGAGTGGCGGGGCGGGCAAGCCGGCCCGGGATATCGGCTATTGGGTTCGGCGGCAATTCGCAGCGGGCTGATGTGATGAGCAGCTAATGGTGAGAACGGAAGGGCACCCTCACCCCGGGCGTGGTCAAGAACCCGGTCGCGCCGGGAACGGCCACCGGGCCAGTGACCGCGGTGAGCATCGGTAGGCGCCAACAGCGGTGCGCGCCTGTTCGTCACGCGTCAAATGCGCTGTCCCGAACTGGCGCAATCCGGCCGGCCATAAGGGGAGCGCCAACGGCCACCATCCTTCAGGGCGGGGGTCATCCAGCGCGGGCAACCGGCCGTGGCGAGCGGCACGGGTTGCGCCGGCGGCGGGCGGGGAGGGAACGGGCATGGCGGAGTACGAACTGGTGATCCGGGCGGAGCGGGCGGTCACCCCGGAGGGGGTGCGGCCGGTGACCGTCGCGGTGCGGGACGGGCGGATCGCGGCGGTCGCCGGGCCCGGGGAAGCCCCGGATGCCGCCAGCGTCGAGGAACTGCCCGGGTCCGAGGTGCTGCTCCCCGGGCTGGTGGACACCCACGTGCACGTCAACGAGCCGGGCCGCACCGAGTGGGAGGGCTTCGCCACCGCGACAAGGGCGGCCGCCGCGGGCGGGGTGACGACGCTGATCGACATGCCGCTGAACAGCCTGCCGCCGACGACCACGGCCGCCGCGCTGGCGGTCAAGCGGGCCGCCGCCGCGCCGTCGGTGCACGTGGACGTGGGGTTCTGGGGCGGCGCGGTGCCCGGCAACCTGGCCGGCATGGCCGGGCTGCACGAGGCCGGGGTGTTCGGGTTCAAGGCGTTCCTCGCCGACTCCGGAGTGCCCGAGTTCGGCCTGCTGGACCCGGCCGGCCTGGACGCGGCCCTCGCCGAGACCGCCCGGCTCGGCGCGCTGCTCATCGTGCACGCCGAGGACCCGGGCGTGCTCGCTGCGGCCCCGGCACCGGCGGGCCGGGTCTACGCGGCCTTCCTGGCCTCGCGTCCCGCGGCGGCGGAGGACACCGCGATCGCCGGGCTGCTCGCCGCCGCCCGGCGGCACGGTGCCCGGGTCCACATCCTGCACCTGGCATCGGCCAGCGCGCTGCCGCTGATCGCGGCGGCCCGTGCGGACGGGGTAGCCGTCAGCGCCGAGACCTGCCCGCACTACCTGAGCTTCTGCGCCGAGGAGGTGCCCGACGGCGCGACCGAGTTCAAGTGCTGCCCGCCGGTGCGGGACGCCGCGAACCGGGAGGGGTTGTGGGCCGGGCTGGCCGGGGGCCTGATCGGCACCGTGGTGTCCGACCACTCCCCCTGCCCGCCCGAACTGAAGCGACGGGACACCGGGGACTTCGGGGCGGCGTGGGGCGGGATCTCGTCGGTCCAGCTCGGCCTGGCCGCGGTGTGGACGCAGGCGCGGCACCGCGGCCACGGCCTCGCCGACGTGGTGCACTGGATGGCCGCCGGGCCCGCCGCGCTGGCCGGGCTGGCCGGCAAGGGCGCCATCGCCCCCGGCTGCGACGCCGACCTGGTGGCGTTCGACGACACCGCGACGTTCACCGTGGATCCCGGGCGGCTGGAGCACCGGCACCCGGTGACGCCGTACGCTGGCCGGACGCTCACCGGGGTGGTGCGCAGGACCTGGCTGCGCGGCCAGGTGGCCGGCGCGGCCCCGGCCGGGAGGCTGCTGACAAGGCAATGACGGACTCGCATGTGAACCTGGCCGCGCGGCGCCTGGGCGCCGGGGTGATCGCCGCCAGCGATGAGTTCTTCGGCGAGAAGGAGAACCTGCTCCGCGCCGAGCGGCCCGCGTTCCGGCCGCACACGTTCGGGCACAAGGGCCAGATCGTGGACGGCTGGGAATCCCGGCGCCGCCGGGAGCCCGGCCACGACTGGGCGCTGATCCGGCTGGGCGCCCCGGGGGTCATCCACGCCGTGGTCGTGGACACCGCCCATTTCACCGGGAACTTCCCGGCGGAGTGCTCGGTCGAGGCGTGCGCCGCCGAGGGCTACCCGTCCCCGGCTGAGCTGCTGGCCACGGGGTGGGCCTGGACGACGGTCGTCCCGCGCAGCCCGCTGGCCGGGGACACCGAGAACCGGTTCGCGGTGGCCGACCCCCGGCGGTTCACTCACCTGCGGCTGACCATCTACCCCGACGGCGGCGTGGCCAGGCTGCGCGCGGAGGGCGAGGTGATCCCGGATCCGCGGCTGCTGGACGGGCCGCTGGACCTGGCGGCACTGGAGAACGGCGGCACGGTCGCCGACGCCAGCGACCGGTTCTACTCCCCGCCGGAGAACATGATCAGCCCCGGGCGGGCGGCGGTGATGGGCGACGGATGGGAGACCCGGCGGCGCCGGGACTCCGGCCATGACTGGGTGCTGCTGCGCCTGGCGGCCGCCGGGCACATCGCCGCGGCGGTGCTGGACACCTCCTGCTTCCTCGGCAACGCGCCCGGCGCGGCGGCGCTGCACGGCTGCGACGCCGGTCAGGACGGCCCGGACGCGGCCGAATGGCTCGAGCTGCTGCCGCTGACACCGCTGCAGCCCGATACCCGGCACCGGCTGCGCCTCGGCGCGGCTTCGGCCCGCCTGGTCAGCCACGTCCGGCTGGAGATCCACCCGGATGGCGGGATGGCCAGGCTGCGGCTGTTCGGCGAGCTGACCGGCGCCGGCCGGGCCCGCCTGGGCCTGGCCTGGTTCGACCGGCTGCCCGGCGATCACGCCGCCGCGGTGCTGGCCATAGAGTGCGGGCTCACCGGGCAGGTGGCCGCGGATCTCGCCGGGCAGCGGCCGTTCACCGAGCCAGCCCGGCTGCACGCGCTGCTATCAGGCGGGGAACTGGCCGGGCTCGACGCCGCCACCGCCGCCCGGGTCCGCGCCATGATCCTCGGCTGAGCGCGGGCCAGCCAGCCGCAGAGCAAGCAGCAGGGCAGCCTGGTCCGCCAGCGAGCCCAGGTCCAGCCCGGTCAGCTCCTCGACCCGGCGAATCCGGTACCTGAGCGAGTTGACGTGCACGAACATTGCCTCGGCGGCCTTGGTCCAGGATCCAGAGCAGTCCAGGAACACCCGCAGCGTGCGGACCAGTTCGGTGCCGTGGTCGGCGTCGTAGTCCAGCAGCGGAGACAGCAGGCTGGTACGGAACGCCCGGCGCGCCTCGTCCGGCGCGGTGGCGAGCAGCAGCTCGACGGAGCCGAGCCTGGCCGCGTCCACCACGCGGACACCGTCGCCGAGCAGCGCGGCGATCCGCCGTGCCTGGCGCGCCTGCGCCACGGCCAGGCAGATTCCGGCGGCCGTCCGCCCGGCCTCCGTGCCACTCGGCCCTTCACCGGCCTGCGTGCTGTCCGGCGGGGCCCCGCCGGGCAGCACGCTCACCCCGAACGCCAGGCACAGCGGGCCCGGCGTGCCCGGCGCCACCTCTCCGGGTGCGCCGGGCCCGTACGCACTGGCCAGATCCCGGATCCGGTCCTGGACGGCCGGGGTGCCCGGCGCCACATCTCCGGGTGCGCCGGCCCGTACGCACCGGCCAGGATCCGGGTCACCGACCCGATCCGGTCCAGACGCCGGCGCCGCCCGGGGCAAGGGCCACCGCTTCGCACCCGGACACACCGGCAACCGGCGCGGGCAGCATCTCCTCCAGCAGCACGCGGGCCACCTGCGGCCACGCTTCCCACTGCGGGCCCACGGCGGCTCCTGGCGGCAGCGCACCGCCGGACGCCCGAGCGCCTCCCGGCAGCGGGACCGCTCCGGGCGGGGGCACGGCACCAGGCTGCGCATCCCCGCCTGTCCGCCCGGCCGTTCCCAGTGGCGGCCCGGCCTCGGGCTGCACCGGCCCGGCTGTCAGCGCGACCACGAGGAGTGGCGCACCCGGGGCCAGTCCGGAGCGCCGCAACGCGGCGGCGGTTTCCTGGTCGTCCGGTCCGGCGGCACCGGCGGACCGGTCCACGAGGCGCCCGATCACCGCATCGGCCGCGCGGCGCACGGCGCGCTGTGCCTCCTCGTGGCGGGCCCGGTACCCGGCGGCCGCGGCCGCAAGCTCCGCGGCGATCGCGCGCCGGCCGGAATCCCAGCCGGCCTGGTCTCCGGCCACGGCGACGAACCAGCCGGCCAGCCGGTGCGCGGGCTGGCCGGTGACGCCGAACAGCGAGTAGGGCACGCCATCGATCAGCACGGTCACGGGCAGGGCGGCCGCGCCCAGCCAGGCGCCGGCCAGCGCGGCCCGTGCCTGGCGGCCGGGTGCCGCGGGCGCATCGGCGACCAGGCGCCCGGCGGCGGAAACCACCCACCCGGCGACGCCGAACTCGCTGGCTGCCACGTCAAGCACCGCGGCCAGGCCGACCGCGGCACCTGCCCCGCCCGCGGCCTGGTCCCCGGCCTGCCCGCGGCCGCCGGTCAGCGCCCTGAGACGGGCCACGGCCAGGCCGGGACCGGCCTGGACGCCAAGCCGCGCGGCGAGCACTCGCTCGGTGATGGCGGCGAACGACACGTCGACGGGTACCTCGAACAGCGGCATCCCGTGCCGCCGGCAGGCCGCCACCAGGTCCTCCGGGACCGATCCGAGGGCGGCGTCCCCGGCGGCCAGCGCCACGGCACCGGCCGCCGCCACCGCGGCGACGAAGGCCTCGGAATCGTCCGCGGCGCGGCGCCACATGAGCCCGGTCAGGACGATCTCACCGCCGGTCAGGTACCGGCGCGGGTCGAGCAGGTCCGTGGTGAACACCCCGTCCACCGGCCGGTCCAGGGCGTCTTGGCCCACCAACACCCGCAGCCGCAGGTCCGGCGCCTCGGCCAGGCCCCGCAGCAACACCGTCAGCCTCCCAGCGCGAGCCAGCTTGCACTGATGCCATGACCGTTGGAGGACGGCCACCCGAATCCGAGCCCGCACCCCGGTTCGTGATCATGACTTTGGTGTCGTTCTACGGGCTGTTGCAGAATAGCTGGCCTGCTTTCCGGTGTGCCTGCATGGCTGTGACCTGCTGTTTTGGGATGATTTGGGGTATGGCGAAGGGATACCGGCCGGTGGACAGGGAGCAGCCGTTCCTGCTGCCGCCGGACATGCGGGAGTGGCTGCCAGCGGATCATCCGGTGTGGCTGGTGATCAAGGTGGTCGCTGGTCACCTGGACACGTCGGCGTTTCACGCCCGTGCGCCGTACGGGTGGCGCGGGGGCGGCGGGTTATGACCCGGACATGCTGGTGACGGTGCTGATGTGGGCGTATGCGAACGGGGTGACCAGTTCGCGGCGGATCGAGCAGCTGTGCGGGACGGATGTGGCGTTCCGGGTGATCTGCGGGGGCGGTTGCCCTGATCATGTGACCATCGCCCGGTTCCGGGCGGGGTTTCCCGGCGCGGTGGAGGCCTTGTTCACCGGGGTGCTGGTGCTGTGCGCCAGGCTGGGGATGGGCAAGCTGGGCGTGGTGGCGCTGGATGGCACCAAGATCGCCGCGAGCGCGTCGAAGGCGGCCAACCGTACCGAGGAGGGGCTGCGCACGCTGGCCGCGCAGCGGGTGGCAGCGCATGCGGCTGCCGATGCGGCGGAGGATGAGCTGTTCGGGGCGGGCAGGCGCGGCGATGAGGTGCCACCCGAAGCGGTGAACCCGGCCAGCCGGGATGCGCGGATCGCCCGGGCGCTGGCGGAACTGGAAGCCGAGCGGAAAGCCGCCGAAGCAGGCCCGCGATGCCCAGGCCCGGGCCTACCTGGCGGCGCTGGAGGCCGGGCCGCCGCCTGCCGGGCCGCCGCCTGCCGCCGCGGCGGTGACCGCGGCGCGGCTGCGTTTGGCGCGTGCCGAGGCTGCCCAGCGGGCCAAGGTCACGGCCTGGGAGGCGCAGCGGGCGGCTGAGGACGCGGCCGGGGTCAAGCGCGCGCCCGGTGGCCGCAAGCCGTTCGCGCCCCAGGCCCACGCCGGGGTCGCGAAGGCCCGCGCCGCGCTGGCCAGGGCCGAGGCGGCAGCTGCGGAGAAAGAGCGCAAGGCTGCCGCGAAGAAAGGCCCGGGCCCGGTGCGGAACATCACCGACGTGGACTCGCGGCTGATGCCGGTGCGCGGTGGCGGGTTCGTCCAGGGCTACAACGCCCAGAACGTGACCAGTGAAGACAAGCTGATCCTGGCCACCGAGCTCACCCAAGACACCACCGGCACCGCCCGGTTCGAGCCGATGCTGCGCCGGGCCGAAGACGCCGCCGCCTTGATCACCGCCTGCCATCCCCCGCCGCCACCAGGCGGCCCCGGCGCCACCGCCAGCCCTGCTACCGGGGACCCTCGGCCTGTTCCTGGCAGACGCTGGCTACCTGTCCGGGCACAACCTCACCTGCCCAGGCCCCGACCGGCTGATCGCCACCGGCAACCAGCGCAACCTGGAGAAAACCGCCCGCCGGGCCGCCACCGGCCACGGCACCGCCGCCCAGGCCAGCCCGGACGGGCCCACCGCCGCGATGGCCGCCCGGCTGGCCACTCCCGAAGGAATCACCGCCTACCGCCAGCGCGGTCACATCGCCGAAACCCCCCACGGCCACATCAAGCACAACATGCGCTTCCGCCAGCTCTCGGCCCGCGGCAAACCCAAAGCCGCCGCCGAATGGAAGTTCGCCGCCACCGTCCACAACCTCCTCAAAGCCATCACCACCAGCCACCTCACCCCCCAGGCCCTGACAACCCTGGCCAGCTGACCGTGGCAGGGCCTCAACCACCGACCCGGTCACCGGCCACCTCGGCACCCCAACGCAGAATCGATTCCGAAACAGCCCGTCCAGCGACACCAAAGTCATGATCACGACGGCGGAGCGCGTGGGGCGGCCATGATGATGGCATTTGGCCCACGGGAGGGCCAAATCACCATGATCACGATTGGCTGAGCTTCAGCCTAGGGCGGGTTTGTAGGAAAAGACAAACAGCCTCCTACCGGGACCCGCCGGTTTTGGTGTTTCTGTGCCTGGCTCCTGGCCACGGCGCGGGCTGTACTGTCCGTCATGGAGTTCTTCCGGCCTGCGACCTGGGCGGACGCGCTCGCCGTCAAGGCGGAGCAGCCCGGCGCCCGGGCGATCGCCGGTGGCACCGACGTGATGGTCGAGATCAACTTCGACCGGTCACGGCCGGCCGCGCTCATCGACCTCACCGGGGTTGCTGAGCTGGCCGAATGGTCGGCCGACGGCGATGTCATCCGGCTCGGCGCGGGCGTGCCGTATGCCCGGGTGATCACCGAGCTCGGTGACCGGCTGCCCGGGCTGGCCATGGCCTCCCGCACGGTCGGCTCCCCGCAGATCCGCAACCGCGGCACGGTGGCCGGCAACCTCGGCTCGGCCTCCCCCGCCGGTGACGCCCATCCCCCGCTGCTGGCCGACGACACGGTGGTGGAGGTGGCCTCGGCCAGGGGCACCAGGGACATCCCGATCCGGGAGTTCTACACCGGGGTGAAGCGCTCGGCGCTGGCCGGCGACGAGCTGATCGCCGCGGTCCGCGTCCCGGTGGCGGACGGCCCGCAACAGTTCTCGAAGGTCGGCGTGCGTAACGCCATGGTCATCGCGGTGTGCTCGTTCGCGATCGCACTGCACCCCGGGCGGGGGCAGGTGGGCACCGGCTTCGGCTCGGCCGCCCCGACCCCGCGCCCGGCCACCGCCGCCGAGGAGTTCCTCGCCGCGGAACTGGCCGAGCGCGGCCTGTGGGATTCCCGCGGGCCGCTGGCGGAGTCCACAACGCGGCGGTTCGGCGACCTGGTCGCGGCGGCGGCCACACCCATCGACGACGTACGCGGCACCGAGGCCTACCGGCGTCATGCACTGGCGGTGCTGGCCCGGCGCACCCTGGCCTGGGCCTGGCAGTCCTACCGGGAGGGGCAGCAGCGTTGCGCGTGACCTGCACGGTCAACGGTTCCCCCGCGGCCGCGGACGACGTCTGGGAGGGCGAGTCGCTGCTGTTCGTGCTGCGTGAGCGGCTCGGCCTGCCGGGCTCGAAGAACGCCTGTGAGCAGGGCGAATGTGGCTCCTGCACGGTCTACCTGGACGGCGTGGTGGTGTGCGCGTGCCTGGTCGCCGCCGGGCAGGCCCAGGGCCGCGACATCCGCACCGTGGAAGGGCTCGGCGACGGGGACACGCTGGCCGCGGTACAGCGGGCGTTCCTGGACGCCGGCGCGGTGCAGTGCGGGTTCTGCACGCCCGGGCTGATCGTGGCCGCCGACGACCTGCTGCGCCGGGTTCCCCGGCCCGCCGATGCGGAGATCCGCGAGGCGCTGGCGGGAAACCTGTGCCGCTGCACCGGTTACGAAACGATCCTCGACGCCGTGCGGCTGGCATCGGCGCGACAAGCCGGCGGGGTGCCCGACGGGGGTGCCGGGTGACGACAGTCCCCGGCACCCCCGCCCGGCCGCCCCTGCCGGCCTGGACACCGGGCAGGCGCGGGACGCCGGGGTCGGCGCCAGCGTGCTGCGCCCCGACGGCACCCTCAAGGTGACCGGGGAGTTCGCTTTCTCCTCCGACCTGTGGATGGCGGACATGCTGTGGGGCGCGACGCTGCGCAGCCCGCATCCCCGGGCCCGGATCCGGTCCATGGACATCACCGGCGCGCTGAAGCTGCCCGGGGTGGCCGCCGTGCTGACCGCCGACGACGTGCCGGGCCGCAAGACGTTCGGCCTCGAAGCAGCCGACCAGCCGGTGCTGGCCGGCCCGGAGATCCGCTATCAGGGTGAGCCATTACTGATCATCGCGGCCGATCATCCGGAGACGGCCCGCCGCGCGGCCGCCGCGGTCACGCGTCGACTACGAGGTGCTGATCCCGGTCACCGGCGCCGAAGCCGCACTGCGGCCAGGCGCGGAACCGGTGCACCCGGACGGCAATCTGGTCAGGCACGTGCGGATCCGGAGGGGAGACCCGCAGGCGGCCGCCGGCCTCGTGGTCTCCGGCCGTTACCAGGTCGGCATGCAGGACCAGGCGTTCCTCGGCCCCGAGTCCGGCCTGGCGGTGCCCGCCGAGGACGGCGGGATCGACCTGTACGTGGCCACCCAGTGGCTGCACGTGGACCAGTCGCAGATCGCGGCCAGCCTGGGCATGCCGCAGGACAAGGTGCGCGTGATGCTGGCCGGCGTCGGCGGCGCGTTCGGCGCGCGCGAGGACCTGTCCATGCAGATCCATGCGTGCATGCTGGCGCTGCACACCGGCCGACCGGTGAAGATGGTCTACTCCCGGGAGGAGTCGTTCTTCGGCCACGTGCACCGGCACCCCGCCACCCTTTACTACGAGCACGGCATGACGCCGGACGGGCGGCTGGTCTCCGTCCGCACGCGGGTCTACCTCGATGGCGGGGCGTACATGTCGAGTTCTCCCGCGGTGGTGGCGAACGCGGCGACACTCGGCGCCGGGCCTTACGAGGTGCCCAACGTGGCGATCGACGTGTACGCCGCCTACACGAACAACCCGCCGTGCGGGGCGATGCGCGGTTTCGGTGCCGTCCAGGCGGCCTTCGCCTACGAGTCCCAGATGGACGAGTGCGCCCGCCGGCTGGGCCTGGACCCGGTCGAGTTCCGGATCCGCAACGCGATGTCGGAGGGCTCGGTGCATGCCGACCGGGCAGGTCGTGGACTCCGCGGCCCCGGTCGCCGAACTGCTCCGCCGGGTCAGGGATGCGCCGCATGCCGGCCGCCCCGCCGGCCAGCGAGAACGGGCCGGACCTGCGCGAACTGCCCGGCGGGGTGTCCAACACCACGCACGGCGAGGGCGTCGTCCGCGGCGTCGGCTACGGCGTCGGCATCAAGAACGTCGGGCTTCTCCGAGGGGTTCGACGACTACTCCACGGCCAGGGTCAGGCTTGAGGTGGTGGCGGGCGAGCCCGCGGTCACCGTGCACACGGCGGCCGCCGAGGTGGGCCAGGGCCTGGTCACCATCCAGGCCCAGATCGCCCGGACCGAACTGGGCGTGGACCAGGTCGTCATCCATCCCGCCGACACCACGGTCGGCAGCGCGGGCTCGTCCTCGGCGTCCCGGCAGACCTACGTCACCGGCGGCGCGGTGCAGGCCGCGTGCGCCGCCGTCCGCGCCGGGGTGTTCGCGCCTGGCGGCGCGCTCAGGTTCGAGATACCGCCCGAGGACCTGTCGCTGGCCGGCGGCAAGGTGGTCTCCCAGTCCGCCGGGGTGCTGACGGACCTGGCGACGCTGCTCGGCGACGAGGCGATCGAGGAGACCGTCACCTGGCGGCACCGGCCCACCCACCCGCTGGACCCGGAGACCGGCCAGGGCAACGCGCACGTGCAGTACGCCTTCGCCGCGCACCGCGCCGTGGTGGACGTGGACACCGAACTCGGCCTGGTCAAGGTGGTGGAGCTGACCTCGGCCCAGGACGTGGGCAAGGCGATGAACCCGCTCGCGCTGGCCGGCCAGATCCACGGCGGCACGGCGCAGGGCCTGGGCCTGGCCCTCATGGAGGAGATCCAGGTGGTGGACGGGGCGGTGCGCAACCCGTCGTTCACCGACTACCTGATCCCCACGATCCTGGACATGCCGCCGATGCGGCTGGACATCCTGGAACTCGCCGACCCGCACGCCCCGTACGGGCTGCGCGGGGTCGGGGAACCGCCGACGATCTCCTCCACCCCGGCGATCGTCGCCGCGATCCGCGCCGCGACCGGCCGGCCGCTGCGCCGGGTGCCGGTCCGCCCGGACGACATAGTCGGCCTGGATGCCCGGTCATGTGCCTAGCCTGGAGGCGCAGCCGATGGTGCTGATGTTCCTGACCGGTGACGGGATGCGGGGCGGGCGGCTGCACCGGCACATCGAGGGCGCCGAGTTCCTCGGCGCGCGGCGCACGCTGCCCCGGTACCGGTTCTACTCGATCCGGGACGAGTTTCCGGCGCTGCACCCGGTCGGCGAGGGCGGCCACGCCATCCTCGGCGAGCTGTACCAGGTGCCGATGCCGGCGCTGCACGGGCTGCTCGCCAGGGAACCCGCGGAACTGGAGTTGTCCATCGTGGAACTCGCGCCCGGGGACCCGGCCGGCACCTCAGCTGCCCCGGACGGCGCCGCGGCCGGGGAGCCAGGGGCTGCGGAGCTGTCGTTTGGCATGATCCTGCGGCGCGGGGAGGAGACCCGCGGCCGCCACGAGGACATCAGCGACCGCGGCGGGTGGCGTGCCTACCGCGGGCCGGCGGCGCCGCCGGCGGTGTAGGCCTGCAGGCCGAGCGGTCCCTGGCTGGCGGTGAACAGGTAGCCGTCCGCGAACACCGGCTGGGCGAACGTGCTCGACGTGCCGTAGGAGATCGTGTCGAGGATCTGCCCATTGGCGGCGTTGATCAGCCAGAGCCCGTTCTGGCCGCCCCGGGAGCCGTACGAGGACGCGGCGATCACGCCGGCTCCGTCCATGCCGGGCGTGCCGATGATCTTCCCGGTCAGGCCGGTCTGCCAGATGTAGTTCCCGGTCGCGGGGTTGACCTTCCGTAGCGAGCCGTCGTACAGGACGCCCTTGATCATGGTCTTGACGCCGGCCAGGAACAGGTGCGTGCCATCCCACAGCGGTGCGGCGTCGCATTCGCCGCCGCGGCTTATCTTCTTCATCCAGGCCAGGCCGGCCGAGATCGCCGAAGTGCTGAACGCGTAGAACGTGCCGTTCTTGTTGCACGCGCCGGCCATGGGCGTCGCCACGCCGCCGATCGTGGCCGTCCACAGCCCCGGGGAGCCGCCGAAGTCGCTGTCGTTGCCGAGTTCCGCGGGCGGCACGGTCCAGCTGGCCTCCTGGGCCAGCGACGGGCTGAGCTGGATGACCGAGTACCCGTCGCTGCCGGGGTCGCCGTTGCCGGTGGTGACGTAGATCGACTGGCCGTCGGTCGCCGGGCTGGACCAGATGCTGGCGCCGACCGTGCCCGGCGGCGTGGTCCAGAAGGTGTTCTCGTAGGCGCCGCTGGCCTGGCTGTACTCCGCCAGGCCGCGCGCACCAGCGGCACGTCGCATTGCGAGCTGATGCCCACGTAGATGTTGCCGTCCAGGAGGAGCGGCGAACTCCAGGCGTAGTAGTCGTTCACCGTGGTGGACGGGATGGCGACCTGGGCGGGGGGCCACACGTCGGTCCCGTCTGCCGCGTTCATCGCGTAGAGGTACCCGGTCGCGCCGTAGACGTAGATCGTCGGGTTCCCCGTCGCCGGGTCGGGCGCGATCGTGGCCGTGGACGTGAAGCCCTGCCTCCCGCAGGTCAGCTTCGGCACAACACCGATGAAGCGCTTCCAGATGACCGCGCCGGTTGCCTCGTTGATGGCGTAGAAGTAGCCGTTCTTCGCACCGATGTAGATGACGCCGTCGTAGACGGTGGGGCTGGACAGGAAGCCGGTCGGGCCCGGGCTGAACTGCCAGGCCAGGGTCAGGCCGGCGGCGTTGGCCGGGGTGATGGCCGTCGCCGCGGTGTTGTCGGAGGAGTGCCCGGCCGAGTAGAGGTACTGCGGCCAGTTCACGAACGTGGCACCGGCCGCGGTGCCCACGCTTCCCGCGCCTGCCGCGCCGGGCAGTCCCGTGGCCAGCACTGCGGCCAGCCATGCCGATGCGAACAGCCGCCACCGCCGCACGTGTCCCCCAAGCCCTGCTTGTCCCGGTTTGCCCAGTCATCCCAGCGCAAACCGGAAGCAAAGTCCAGACCTGGACCCTGGGAGGTCAGCCTTCCTGGATCACCGAGAGGAAGTTGCCGGCCGGGTCCTTGAACCAGGCGATGAGCGGGCCGCCCTGCCGGTTGATGCCCTTCGGGTCGACAAAGTCGTAGTGCTCGAACTCGACGCCCCGTGAGGTCAGCGCGTCGACCGCCGCCTCGATGTCGGGCACCGGGAAGTTGAGGATCGTGAACGTCGCGGGGACATGGCCGGACTTGGGGTAGACGATCGTGTCCCGGCCGCCGGCGATGTGCAGCGTAAGGATGCCGTGCTCCTCGGACACCGGGATACCCAGCGTCTCGCCGTAGAACTTCCGCGCGGCCGGGATGTCGTCCGCGGAGAACCCGCTGAACGCCTTCGTGTGCTCGAACATCGCCGTTCCCTCCTGTTCCGGTGAGGCGCGTACCCAGGTGAGACGCTACGCGCCGGGCAATCTCATCGGGCCGGACGGGGCCCCCTGCCGCCGGGCGGGCGGATTGGCCGCCGGGGCGCGCCCGTCCGCGTCTGCGTTGTGACGCGGCACCCTTAGGGGAAACCCGGGGGCCCAGGATCCGCACTTCCGATTGACACCCCCCATTCGGGACCGGTACTCATGCGGATCATGCGACCCTCGCGGGACTTGGCGACACGGCGGCGCGCTTCTGTGGCCGCCATTCTGGGCCTGCTGCTGACGGTCGCCGCGTGCGCGACCGCGGCGCCGCAGGGCCACTCCCCGGCGGCCTCGTCCCGCGGCCACAGACGGCCCGCGGCCCCCCGGGGCGCCCCGCGCGTGGCAGCCCTGACGGCAGCCGCGCAGGCGGCCGAGGCGGGATCCGGCGGCAGCGTGCTGCCCGGCGCCGCCGCGCGGCATGGCACCGCGGCGGCCGGCTCCGGCCGCGGGCCCTCCTATTTCCACACGCTGCCGCCGGGTGCGGTGCTGCCGTCGGGTGCGCAGTGTGCCCGGTGGGTGCGGGCCCGGCCGATCGCGGAGAACAAGGGCGTCAACCGCCACTACAACCAGACCAAGGGCGAGCCGGTCGGGCCCGGGTTCCTGGCCGGGGACGAGCCACAGGCGGACCAGCTCATCGCGCCCCGGATCAACGGGGACTTCACCGGGACGACCGCGGAGATCCTGCGCTGGGCCGCCTGCAAGTGGGGCATCGACCAGGACATCGTGTTCGCCCAGGCCGCGGTGGAGAGCTGGTGGCGGCAGACCACGCTGGGCGACTGGGAGAGCAGCGGGTGCCCGCCGGGTCACGGGCCCGGGGTGGACGGCAAGCCGGGCCTGTGCCCGCAGAGCTGGGGGATCCTGCAGAACAGGTATCCCTACGAGCAGTCGAGCTGGCCGGGGATCGCGGACTCCACCGCGATGAACGCGGACACCGCGTACGCGATCTGGCGGTCCTGCTACGACGGCTACGAGACGTGGCTGAACACGGTGCCCCACGCCGGCACGTACCGGGCCGGGGACGAGTGGGGCTGTGTCGGCCGCTGGTTCGCGGGGCGCTGGCACACCGCACCGGCCCAGCAGTACATCGCCTTCGTGAAGAAGTACCTGCGCGAGCGGATCTGGCTGCAGCCCGACTTCCAGGAGCCTTAGCGCCTCAGTCCGCGCCGGGACGGCGGTGCAGCAGCAGCATCAGCACGGCCGCGGTCACCGCCGACCGGATCTGGCCCCCGGCGATGAGCCCGGGGGCCTGGTCCAGCGGGACCCAGTCGATGCGCTCGGCTTCGAAGGCGGCGGGCGGCTCGCCCCGGCGGATGGCCCGGCGGGTCCAGAACACGTGGCTCACCGAGTCGGTCAGCCCGCTGGCGGACTCCAGCCGCACCAGCGGCTGCAGATCCTGCGGCTCCCAGCCGGACTCCTTGTGAGCTTCCCGCGCCGCGGCGGCCGCGAGGTCCTCGGCCGGATCCACGATGCCGGACGGGATCTCCCAGCCGTAGGTGTCCGGGATGAACCGGTGCCGCCAGAGCATCAGCACGCGGTCCTCGCCGTCCAGCACCGCCGCGAGGACGACCGGCGGCAGCCGGAGCACGTAGTGATCCAGGCGCCGCCCGCCGGGCAGTTCCACCTCGGCCATGTTCAGCCGGAACCACGGCGTGCCGACGACCGGCTGCTCCCCCAGGTTCTTCCAGCCCATGCTGTTGCTTCCTCCTACCTTCCCGTGGCCGGGTTCCAGCATGGCGCACCGGCGCCCCGCCTGATCGTGCGGGCGACGGCGGGCGGCTGGCGTTGCCTGGGTGGCGAAACCCGGGAAACGCGGGTTACGCTGATTGCACGAGGAACTCGGAGGCCGTCATGGAGCAAGAAGCGCTGGAGCGCTTGGTGGAACAGTTCGCCCGGCTGGTGCGGGAACGTTTCCCCGACGCTTCGATCGACCGGGTCGCGGTGCTGCAGTACGGCGACGATCCCGAGATCGAGCCAGGGCAGCTGCTGGGCCGGGTGTACATCGCGGCCGGCACCGAACCGGGTGCCCGCGAACAGGCCATGGAGGATTTCCATCACACCTACCGGGTGGCCATGCGCCAACTGCGCCGCGACCTGGACGGGGTGCCCGGGGTCGGGCTGCTGGAGTTCGTGGCCGCTGGCGAAGAGGAGAGCGGCGACCGGGGCCCGCGAATGCGGCTGGGGAGCCAGGACGGGCTGCCGCTCGGCGGCGATGGCCCGCTGGTCGCGGTGATGGCCCGGCTCGGGCCGGCCGACCTGGAGACCGTGGACGTGCTGATCACGGCGGGGATCGCGGCCAGCCGCGCGGACGCCGTGCGCTGGGCGCTGGCCCGGATCCGGGAGCGGCCTGCCTACGCCCAGCTTCAGGAGCGGGCGCGGGAGATCGAGGAGCTCAAGACGCAGTTCTGAACGCGGCCGCGGCGCGCACCCGGCGCCCGGTGCGGCCTGATCCGGCCCTGGCCCGAGCGGGATCGGCGGGGCGGCGCCGGCCCGGCCTGCCCAGTGCATGCGCCAGGCCGCTGCGCACTGGCAGCGGCCGGGCGGCGGGCGGGATCAGCGGTCACCAGACGAGCGGAACGAGGCGCTTGTGCTGCCCGGCGTAGCCGCGGTACCGCTCCCCCAGCGTGGTCATCAGTGCCCTCTCCTCGATCCGGATGCGCCAGACCACGATCGCCAGCGGCAGCAGGGTGATCGCGGCGAGGCCGGCCCAGTTCGCGGACGCCAGGCCGACCCCGATGAAGATCAGCATGCCGCCGGCGTAGGTGGGGTGGCGCACCGCGCGGTACGGGCCTGCCGTCACCACCGGCTGGTCTGGGCTGACCTCGATCACGTAGCTGAAGTTCTTGCCCAGCGTCAGGAACGACCAGCCGCGCAGCACCGCGCCCGCCACGAAGACGGCCACACCGGCCGTGAAGGCGGCGGCGCCAGGCCGGATCGCCGCGGCCGGGAAGACATGCGGGGCGCCATAGAGGCCGGCCTCCGCGACCATGAAGCAAGCCACGCAGCCGATCCAGAAGATGGCCGGGTTGCGGGTCTTGACCGCGCCGGTCCGCGCCGCGCGTGCCTGCTGGGCCCGGAGGAACTCGGCGAACTCGACCACGAGCCAGCAGAGCACCAAGACCAGCAGTACTGCCCCGGCGGTGGGGTTATCGAAGTAGGGCCTCATCACTCCTCCAAACGAACTTGATGCTTCCCCCGGGCTAACTCCAATAACAGTATATCGGAGAGTGTAATAGAGCAACCTCCCAGCTCACGGTCACCGACAACTTAAGATTGACGAAGCGGAGCGACAACGTTAAATTGTCATCATGGATGTGGTGCACCTGCCCGGCCTGGTGCGGGAGGTGGCGGAACGGGCCGGTGACGCGCCGCTCGACCGGGTCGAGGCCGCGCTGGGCATCAGCGACGAACTGAGCTCAGGCGCCGACGAGCTGATCGGGCACTTCGTCGCGGAAGCACGCCGGGCGGGGTGCTCGTGGACCCAGATCGGCGAGCGGATCGGCGTGTCCAAGCAGGCGGCCCGGCAGCGCTTCACCGCGGAGCCCGCCCCGGCCGGCCTGCGCTACCTGGAGCAGCAGCCCCGGCTGGCGGCTTGCCTGGAGGCCGCCGTACGCGAGGCGGCCGCCGACGGTGCCGCGGAGGTCGGCACCCACCATCAGCTTCTCGGGCTGTACGAGGAGGGCGTGGCCGCGGCCATCCTGGAGAAGCTCGGCATCCGGGCCGACGAGGTGCGCCGGGCCGCACGCGAAATGTTCCCCGGCGGCGGCGAGCCGGCCGCGCACCCGCCGCCGGAGTCGGCGGAGGCACGGCAAGCGGTCGAGGGGGCAGCCGCGCTGGCCCGGCGGGCCGGGCTGGGCTACGTCGGCCCCGCGCATCTGCTGGGGGCGCTGGCCCTGGATCAGGGATCGCGGGCCAGGCGGGTGCTCGGCCACCTGGGTGCCAGCATCCCCGCCATCAAAAAAGAGCTTGAGTGCTACATCAGCCCGGGAAAGCAGCGCCGCCGGCGGCGCGGCGGCAGGCAGGCCGTCTTGCGCTGCTCGTTCTGCGGCAAGGCCGTGGCGGACAGGTGCCACCTGGCGGCCGGCCCCGGCGTGTACATCTGTGGCGACTGCGCCAAGCTCGCCGATGAGATCCTCGCCGGGCGGGCCGGCGGGCAGCGCGAACTCCGGCCGCCGGGTGACGGGCCCGGCCGGAGCTGAGCCCTACGGCTGGTCCTGCTCCGGCCGGTGCCCGCGGTTCAGTACCGGGCGCCCTGCGGCGCGGGCAGGGCGTCGAGGGCGGCCAGATCCGCCGCGCTCAGCACGCAGTCGGCCGCACCGGCGTTGTCCTCCAGATACCCCGGGGTCTTGGTGCCCGGGATGGGCACCACGTACCGGCCCTGGGCCAGCACCCAGGCCAGCGCCACCTGCGCCGGGGTGGCCCCGGCGCGGCCGGCGATCTCGCGCACCTGGCCGGCGATGACCTGGTTGGCGTGCAGCGCGTCGCGCTGGAAACGGGGCAGCCCGCGCCGGAAGTCGTCCTGCGGCAGGTCGTCGGCGGAGGCGAACCGGCCGGTGAGGAATCCCCGTCCCAGCGGTGCGAACGGCAGGAATGCGATGCCCTGCTCCTGGCAGTACGGCAGCACCCCGGCCAGCGCGTCCCGGGTCCACAGCGACAGTTCGGACTGCACGGACGTCACCGGGTGCACCGCCTGCGCCCGCCTGATCTCCGCGGCCGTCACCTCGGACAGGCCGATGTGCCGCGCCTTGCCCGCCGCCACCGTCTCCGCCATCGCCCCCCAGGTGTCCTCCAGTGGCACCCGCGGGTCCACCCGGTGCAACTGGTAGAGGTCCACGTGGTCGGTGCCGAGCCGGCGCAGGCTGCCGTCGATCGACGCCCGCACATGCTCGGGGCGGCCGTCCCGGCCGGCTCCCGGTGCGTTGCCGCCGGGCTTCACGTCCTCGACGGAATCGGTGAGCAGGCCGACCTTGGTGGCCAGCACAGCGCGCTCGCGGTAGCGCGGCCAGCGCCCGGCCGACCAGTTCCTCGTTGGTGTGCGGCCCGTACGCGTCGGCGGTGTCGATCAGCGTCATGCCCAGGTCGAGCGCCCGGTGGATGACGGCGATGCAGGTGGCGTCATCGCGCGGGGTCTGCATGTCGTAGGAGAACGTCATGCCCATGCAGCCCAGGCCGATGACGCCGACCCCGGGACCGGTGCTGCCGAGCGTGGTGGTCCGCACGTGTCCTCCTAGTCACAGCCGATCCAGGCGAGATCAATAGTGCCGGCCCCGGCGGCCCAAGGGCAACGGCCGCGGCTGGCCAGCCCCCCGGTAGCGTCCAGGAGTGGGCAGTTAGCTCCGGCCGCGAAATGCCCGCTACCAGCCACTGCAGCCGGCGAGCAGCCAGCCCTAGCCGCGCCCGCGCCCGCACCGGTGTCGCGGCCCAGCTTGAGCCGCCCGGCGGCCGGGCCCAGGCGCGTAGACTCCCGGCGTGGCCGACGCCTCGCATGTTCCACAGGCGGGGGGCGCGCGCGGACCCGTCACGGTTCGCCGGCCGCGGGTTGCGTCCCTGCTTTCTGCCGCGCACAGCCGCCGGGTGACGCTTGTGGTCGCGGGCGCCGGTTACGGGAAGACCACGGCGCTGACGGAGGTCGCGGCCATGGGCGCGTCCCGCTGGGTCCGGGTGCGGCCCGCCGACGCCCAGGCCGAATCGCTTTCGGCCCGGATCGCGGCTGCCCTCGGCGAGTCGCCGGCGCCGGGCCGCTCTGCCATCGCCGCGGCGACCGGTTCCGACGACCGCCATGCGCTCGCGGAGCGGCGTGCCGCCATGCTTTGCGACCTCGCCGAGGCGCTTCAGGGTGACCTGCTCCTGGTCATGGACGGCCTGGAGTGCGTCGGCGACGACGAGGCGGCGAGCCATCTGCTCCGTGTGCTGTCCCTGGAGGCGCCGGCCGCGCTCCATCTGGTGCTGTCCGGCCGGAGCCTGCCCGGGCTGGGGCTCGGCGGCGCGCAGGGGCGGGGTGAACTGCTCGAGGTCACGGCCCCCGACCTGAGCTTCACGCCCGGCGAAGCGGCCGAGCTGGTCGCCATGCGGCTCGGCGGCGCGCCGGAACACCTGGCGCGGGAGTGCTGGTCGCTGACCGGGGGCTGGCCCGCCGCGCTCCAGCTGCTCCTGGACCGGCTCGAACGGCTGGATCCCGCCGATCATGAGCGCGAGCTCGGCCGCCTCCGGCACAGCCGTGGGCACCTGTGGAAGGCCTTCGCGCGGGATCTGGTCGCGGGCGAGCACCAGTCGGCCCGGCGGGTACTTTCTGTCGCGTCGGTGGCGCCACGCGTCGACGCCGGGCTCCTGCAGGGTGTCGCGGTCAAGGCCACCACCGATGATCTTGAAAGCCTGCAGGAACGCGGTCTGCTCGTCGAAGCGGGCGAGCCCGGCTACTACCGGCTGTCGCCGGTGCTGGCGGGCAACATGGCCGGCCACGATGCCGCCGCCGGGCTGGGCACCGCCGCCGGAGAGGGCGCCGCCGGTGCGGCCGACGCGCTCAGAGCACAGGTCGCGGGCTGGCTCGAGGACCACTCCCGGCTCGAGGAAGCCCTGGAGTGCCACGCGGAAGGGGCCAGGGACCAGGCGAGGCCGTTCCTCGGCCGGTGTGGCCCGGCGCTGGTCCGCAGCGGCGCAGCCGCCCGCCTGATCGAGGTGCTGCGGCGGCACGGCACCGGCGGCGATCCCGGCCTCGACGCCGTGCTGGCGGAGGCCCTGCAGGCGCGCGGGGAGTGGGACGCGGCCATGGATCTGTTTTCGCGGGTGGAGCGCTCCAGGGGATCCGAGGGGCTGCCGGCGGGCGTGGCCTGGCGGTACGGGGTGCTCCTGTACCTGCAGGGCCGGTCGGAGGCCGCCGCCGCGACACTCGCGGCGGCCCATGATCCCGCCCGGCTGGGCGCGGACGACGCCATGGTCTCGGCGTGGCTGAGCACCACCCTGTGGAGCCAGGGGCGGGCCGGCGCCGCCGAGGACTTCGCCCGGGCAGCGCTGAACCAGGCGGGCGCGAGCGGCGATTCGTGCGCTCTGGCCGCGGCTCATGTCTCGCTCGCCCTGACGGCGGCCAGCCGGGGCGAGCGGGAGCGTAACGAGCAGGAGTACCGGCTCGCGCTCGCGGCGGCACGCGACGGCGGGGACCGCGTCCAGCTGGCCAGGATCCACGCCAACATGAGTTCCCGCGCGCTGGAAAGCGGCGCCTACGCCCGCGCCATCACGGAGGCGAACCTGGCGCTGCAGACCGGGGCCGGCCACCGCTTCTTCTCGGCTCTCGCGCTGGCCAACAAGGCCGAGGCGCACCTGCGTCTCGGCCAGCTCAACGACGCTCGCGCGGCCGTCGACGACGCCGCGGCCATCTGCGAGGCTCTCGGGTCCCTCAACGCCTCGGTTCCCCAGATCCTCTACGGCGAGCTCTACCGCCAGCGGGGGGATATGGTGCGGGCCCGCGGCTCGTTCGAGCGGGCCAGGGCGCTCGCCGAAGAGGGCGACGACGTGCACACCCTGGTGTCCGCGCTGTGCGGGCTGGCCCGGGTCCTCGCCGGGGACGATGTCACCGCGGCCCGCAGGACGGCCGCTGACGGCGTGGCCAGGGCGAGCGGCTTGGAGCGCGCGGCCGCGCTGTGCGCCGCGGCCGAGGTCGAGCTGTGGGCCAGGGACGGCGTGGCGGCCGAGCGGTACGCGAAGCAGGCCGAGGCCCAGGCCCGCGCCACCGGCGACCGCGCCGCCCTGGCCGAGTCGCTTGAGCTGCAGGGCGCGGCCCGCGTCCCCGGGGACCAGGCGCGGCTCCGCTCGGCGATCGAGCTGTGGGATGACATCGGGAATCCGGTGGGCGCCGCGCGGGCCCGGCTCGGGCTCGCCCTGGTGTCCGGCGATCAGCGGGCGGCCGAGGCCACCCGGCGGGAGCTGGAGGCGATGGGAGTCGCACCCGCCCTCGGCGTGCCCGGCCTGCTGGCGCCGGAGCGGGGGGGCGGGCGCGAGGTGGCGATCGTCGCCCTCGGGCGCTTCGCCGTGCTGCGGGCCGGCGAGCCCGTGCCGCTCGCGGCGTGGCAATCCCGCAAGGCCAGAGACCTGCTGAAGGTGCTGGTCGCCCGGAGGGGGCACCCGATCACCCGCGAGGCCGCCGCCGAGACGATGTGGCCGGCGGAGGACCCGGAGCCGCTGGGCAACCGGCTGTCGGTCGCGCTGAGCACCATCCGGAAGGTCCTGGATCCCGGGCGGCGGCACCCGCCCGACCACTACGTCGTGGCTGACGCCCAGACCATCGCCCTGCGGCTCGATCGCGTCGACGTTGACCTGACCGAGTTTCTCCGGATCGCCGACAGGGCGATCGGCCTGATGGCCAAGGGCGACCGCGACGCGGCGGAGGCGCCGCTAAGGCAGGCCCGCCAGATATACGCCGGTGACTTCCTCGAGGACGACCTTTACGAGGAGTGGGCGGTCGAGGCGCGCGAGGAGGCGCGGTCACGGCTGCTCACGGTCCTGCGGCTGCTGGCCCGCCTGGCCACCGACCGGGGAGATGACGAGTCGGCCGGCGAGTACCTCGGCCAGCTCCTGGAGCGGGACCCCTACGACGAGGACGCCTGGCTGGCGCTCATCGCGGGGCAGCTCCGCCTGCGCCGCCACGGGGAGGCGCGGCGGCACTACGCCGCCTACGCCCGGCGCATGGGCGAACTGGACGTCGTGCCCGTCGCCCTGGCGAACGCGGCCAGCCGGCGCCCTTAAGGCCACCTTCAGGCGACCCGAAGGCCTCGCTCAGATAGTCGGAGCGTGCGGACCTTCATCATCCGCCTGCAGGAGGACACGGGCGACAGCGGCTGGACCAGCGCCGCCGCCCCCCGCCTGCGCGGAGTCGTGGACGAGGTGGCCACCGGGTTGCGGGCGACGTTCCGCAACGACCATGAGCTGGTGACGGCGCTGGTGGCTGCGGTGGGGGCAGGTCCGCCGGGTCCTGGATGGGGCGGCGGCGACCGCCCCCCGGGCGAACCTCTTTCTGACAGACCCGGTCCAAGACCTGAGGAGCAATGACATGACGGGGACCAGGCTCACGCTCACGATCGCAGCGGCCGCCCTCCTGCTGGCCGCCTGCAGCTCATCCGGCACAACCGGCAAAACGCCCACCAGCACGGCCGCGACGCATGCGGCGGCCGCACAGCCGGTGGCCACGGCCAGCAGCGCACCACCACCAGCAGCGGCCGGCCCGCTGTCCGGGACCTGGCATGGCCAGTACGGCGGCTCCTACCAGGGCACCTTCGTCCTCCACTGGCACCAGAAGGGGTCGAAGCTGGGCGGCCGCATCCACATCTCCAGCCCGTCCAGCAGCCTCGCCATCCACGGCAGCGTGTCCGGCGGGTCCATCCAGTTCGGCACGGTCGGCTCGTACGAGATCACCTACACGGGCACGGTCTCGGGCGGCTCCATGTCCGGCAGCTACAAGGTCGGCGGCTCCCAGGGCGGCAACTGGAGCGCCTCGAAGGGCTAGCTGACGCCGAAAGCAACGTTCGCAAAGTTGCTGTCTGCCTTGCCCGGGATGGGCCGCCGCCGGGTGAACGTAGGGGTTTCCCCGATGCGGCCCGGGGAGGGGGCAGCCTAGCGTCCCTGGCATGGCTGCGGTGGCCCACGTCAGGAGTCGGGATCATGAAGTGCCAGAGGAGCGGAGAAATGGTCACGAAACTAAGGGGCGCGGGATCTGCGCGCCGTGTCTTGAGTGTGATCGCGGGGACCGTTGCGGTCGTCCTGGTGGCCACGGCGGCCGCCTGCCTGAGCGTGGCCGGGACCGCCGCCACCGGGCCGGCCAGCGCGCTCACCGTGCCCCTGGTGTCGTCCGGCGGCGGCGGCTCGTGCACCCTGATGCCGGACCAGACCATCTGGTGCTGGGGCAGCAACGCCACCGGCCAGCTCGGCAACGGCACCATCCAGGGCTCGATGACCCCGGTCAAGGTGAGCACCCTTGGCCTGGCCACCGACGTGTTCGGCCGGCCAGTCGGACAACGCCGTCAGCGCGTTCAACCACGCCTGTGCGGTCGAGGTGACCTCCCAGGTCCAGTGCTGGGGCTCGAACACCTTCGGCGAGCTGGGCCGCGGCACTATGACCTCGTTCAGCGATCTCCCGTTCCCGGTCTCCGGCGGGCTGCAGGCCTCGCAGGTCTCCGCCGGTGACGGGTTCACCTGCGCGGTGACCCTGGCGCACGCGGTCAAATGCTGGGGCGATGGCAACGACGGCCAGCTCGGCAACGGCACGTTCACCGACTCCAGCACGCCGGTCAAGGTCAAGGGCCTGGACAACGTTACGCAGGTCGCGGCTGGCTACTTCCACGCCTGCGCGCTGGAGTCGAACGGAACGGTCTGGTGCTGGGGCGACAACACGTTCGGCGCGCTGGGCAACGGCACCACCACCGACAGCGACGTGCCGGTGACCGTCGGCGTCCAGAACGCGACCTACATCGCGGCCGGGGCCGACGACACCTGCGCGATCGCCGACGCCCCCGGTGACCTGCTGTGCTGGGGCGCGAACAACGACGGCCAGCTCGGCAACGGGGGGTTCGTCAACCAGGACCTCCCCACCCAGGTCTCCGGCCTCAGCAGCGGGGTCCAGCAGGTCAGCCTGGGGATCAACTTCACCTGCGCGATCGCGAACATCCCCCAGGTGGCCGCGCTGTGCTGGGGCGACAACGGCGGCAACGGGCAGCTCGGCAACGGTGCGCTGAACAAGCCTTCCAGCGACCCGTTCCCCGGCCTGGTGTTCGGCCTGTCGCAGCCCCCGGCGGGCGGCCCGGCCCCCACGCCGGAGCAGATCTCGGCGGGATCCGATCACGCCTGCGTGGTGATGACCTCCGGGGCGGTGCTGTGCTGGGGCGAGGGCAGCGTGGGCCGGCTCGGCGACGGCGACACCCTGGACCGGGATATCCCCACCCCGGTGATCGGGCTGCCGCTGGCCGCGGGCGCGGTCTACTCGGTGACCGCGGGAACCAACACCAGTTGCGCGGTGACCAGCACCCTGGACGTCAAGTGCTGGGGCCAGTACGTGGGCGACGGCGGCAACGAGGCCACGGTGCACACCTCGGCCGTGGAGACTCAGCCGGCCGCGACCCAGGTGTCCGCGGGCTGGGGCGGCTGCGCCCTGGTGCACGCCGGCGGGCTCAAGACCGAGGTGTGGTGCTGGGGCACAGACAATGACGGCCAGCTCGGCAACGGCATCACCGGCGTCGACGCCAAGTCGCCGAAGATGGTCAAGAGCCTGTCCGATCCGCAGTATGTGTCCAACGGCGGCAGCGACAACTGCGCCCTGGTCCCCAACAGCGGCGCGTGGTGCTGGGGCTACAACGGCTACGGCGAGCTCGGCAATGGCACCACCACCAGCAGCAACCTGCCGGTGGCGGTGTCCGGGCTGCCACTGAACCTGGCCCAGATATCAGCCGGGTTCGAGCACACTTGCGCGCTGCTGAAGAACGGCACCGTGCAGTGCTGGGGGCAGAACAACCACGGCCAGCTCGGCAACGGCTCGACCAGCAACAGCAACACGCCGGTCCCGGTGACCGGGCTCACCAGCGTGGTGCAAGTCGCGGTCGCGGACTCGGCCACCTGCGCGCTGACCAACGCCGGCGGCGTGTGGTGCTGGGGCGCCAATCTCTTCGGCGAGCTCGGCAACGGGACCACCACCGACAGCGACGTGCCGGTCGGTGTCAGCGGGCTGACCAGCGGCGTGGTGTCGATCGCGGCCAGCGACAGCACCACCTGCGCGGCGCTGTCCACCGGCCAGGTCGACTGCTGGGGCGACAACTCCGTCGGCGAGCTCGGCACCGGCACGATCGGCTCGCCACCCACCAGCGACACCCCGGTCACCGTAGGCGGCTTCACCACCAACGGCCAGGTCGGCATGTCGGCCGGGTTCGGGGCCACCAGTTGCGCCCTCAACGCCAGCCAGCAGGCGTTCTGCTGGGGTGACAACTCCATCGGTGAGCTGGGTGACGGCACCAGCGGCGCCGCCACCGACAGCGCCACCCCGGTGGCGGTGCAAGGGTTCTGAGGCACGGGGCGCCCGGGGCCGGGCAGACCCGGCCCCGGGCGACGACCGGTTGGGCCGCTGTCGCGCCCGTCACCGGTGTGACGGGCGCGGCAGCGGCGGGCTTGATCAGGTGAAGCCGACGTTCAGTTCAAAGTGCCCGAGCCTGAGGTTGAGTACTCCGCCGCCCGCCCAGTGCACGATGAACGCCAGCAGGATGATGGCCAGGACTACCACGACCACCCAGATGAAGAACACGATGATGCCGGGGATGGCATACCCCGCTACAGTTCTCGCTCTAGCCATTGCCGCCAGCTACCCCGCGCCGCGCGGCTTATTCGGGCCATTCGGCGGATTCTGCACCACCGCTGCATGCAGCCCTTTATCAGGCGGCCACTACAGCTGGTTCTTGTAGATCTGGCCTTCCTTCATGATGAGCCTGAGGGTCTGGTCAGGGGTGGTGAGCACGCGGATATCGTCCAGCGGGTTACCGTCGATGACCAGCAGGTCGGCGAATGCGCCCGGCGCCACCACGCCCACCTGGCCGTCAAGCTGCAGCAGCCGGGCGGCGGTGCTGGTGGCGGCCCTGATCAGGTCGGCTGGGGGCTGGACTTCCGAGCGGATGATGAACTCCTCGAGCTGATGGCCATGCATGTCGGCGAACAGGTCGGTGCCGTAGACGATCGGGATGCCTGCCTCGTGGGCCATGGCCAGCGCACCCATTGCCCCGCCAATCACTTCCTCCAGCTTGGCGGCGATGTCCTTGGGGAGCGCGCCGCTGCGGGACTTACGGGCCAGGCAGTGGTAAGTCACGATGGTGGGCACGTAGAACGCGCCGTACTTCTTGAACAGCGGGATGCTGCGGTCCTCCATCAGGTTGCCGTGCTCGATGCAGCGCACGCCGCACTCAAGCCCGCGGTCGATGGCCCGCGAGGTATAGGCGTGCCCGGTGACGTAGATGTTGGCGGCGGTGGCCTCTTCCACGATCGCCCGCAGTTCTTCCAGCGAGAACTGGGTCGAGTCCACTCGGTCACTGGGGGAATCGACCGCGCCGCTGAGGTAGACCTTGATGTGATGCGCACCGCGCCGTACCTCTTCCCGCACGGCACGGCGGACCTCGGGAACTCCGTCGCAGATGACGCCGATCGCCGGGGAGTAGTAGTTGTCGTCGTACACCCGCCTGCTGGGCGCCCGCCAGTCACCCGCGCCGCCGGTCTGGGTGAGCTGCTTGCCGCCGTACCGGATCCGCGGCCCGGTGAAGTAGCCCTCCTCGACCGCCCTGGCCAGCCCGACATCACCGCCCCCGACGTCGCGGATCGTGGTGAAACCCCGCGCGAGCATCCCTTCCAGCGCCCGCCCGGCCCGCGCCGCCACGTAGGCCGGCGGCCATTCCGCCATGCCGAACAGGTCGTCGTCGACGATTGCCGGATGAGTGTGCGCGTCGATCAGGCCCGGCATCACGGTCCGGCCGCCCGCGTCGAGGATCAGCGCGTCACCGGGCCCGGACAGGCCCGGCCCGACATCCGCGATCCGGCCGCCCTCCACGGCGACCGACTGCCCCGGTACCAGTTCGCCTCTCTCCGGATCGAGTACCGACGCGTTCCGCAGGATCGTTACTGCCATGACCGCCACCTCCCCCTTCCCGCCGTGTGGCAACGCTCCAGCGGCCAGAGCGGCACAACAGCCATTCTGGGCACCCTCTCATGCCCGGCATCAGCCAGCCGCTGACCGTACCGAACGGCGGCCCGGCGGGCCGGCTCGCGCGGGAGTAGCCTGCCGGGATGAGGCCGGACGTGGATTACCTGGCGCACCTGGCGCGGGAGTCCGCGCGCTTTGCGGAGGTCATCGCGGAGGTTCCGCCAGCGGCCCCGGTGCTGTCGTGCCCGGCCTGGAACGCCGATGACCTGCTGTGGCACCTGAGCGAGGTGCAGTGGTTCTGGGGCACGATCGTGCGCGACAGGCTCACCCGTGAGCAGGCAGAACAGCGCAAGCCGCCGCGCCCCGCCGGCCGGGCGGGCCTGCTGGCGTTCTACCGGCGCGCCAGCGGTGAGCTGAGTGAGATCCTGGCTGCCGTCCCGGCGGCTGCGCCGGCGTGGACGTGGTCCCAGGATCACACCGCGGGGTTCATCCGCCGCCGCCAGGCCCATGAAGCCCTGATCCACCGGGTCGACGCCGAGCTGGCCGCGGGTGACCGCAGCCCGATGGACCCGCAGCTGAGCGCCGACGGAGTCGATGAGGTGCTGCGCGTCATGTATGGCGGTGAGGTGCCGGAATGGGGCACGTTCACCTCCGGCAGCGGCACGGCGCTGCGGCTGCATGCCACCGACACCGGGGAGTCGTGGCTGGTCACGGTGGGCCGGTTCACCGGCACCGACCCTGATGACCAGGCCAGGTACGACGAGCCCGGCATCCAGGTCACCAGCGCCCCGGGCGCAGGGACTGCCGCCGGCATCCGCGGCACCGCTGCCGACCTCGACTGCTGGCTGTGGGGCCGGCCGTCCCTGACGCCGGTCGAGCGTTCCGGTGACCCCGGCGTGCTCAGCGCCTTCGACTCGGTGATCGCTGCCGGCATCACCTGACAGGGCCCAGCACGGACAGGCTGGCGGTGTCAGCTGATGGTCGAATGGATCACTGTCGGCTGAACGTCCTGTCCGTTGAGGCTGTCGAAGATGCCGGGGGCGTTTTCGAACTGGCCGCTCGGGTTGTCCTGCAGGACCGAGTACTCGATCTTCAAGAAGCCCTGGTCATTGTCCACGACGCAGAAAACTCCGCCGCCGCCCTCGCGGGCGCTGTTGCCGCGCATCGCCGTGCCGTCGAGGATCAGGTTGTAGCTGTCACCGTCGGTGTAGATGGCGCCGCCGCTGCCGCCGCCCGGGGTGCCGGGCTGCGCGGGGTTCTGGCCCCACCCGATCGCCTTGTTGCCGGTCAGCAGGCTGTTGATCACCACGAAGTTGGCATACAGGCCGCTCAGCGCGCCGCCGTTGGAGCATTGGTTGCCGTCGAAGGTGTCGTTGGTGATGTAGACCGGGGTGCTCATATCCATGCCGTAGGCCCGGATCGCCCCGCCGCCGAGGTCGGGGCCGTAGCGGTAACAGCGGTTGCCGGTGAACGCGGAGTTGACCACGGTGAGCTGGCCGCCCCGGGCGAAGATGGCGCCGCCGCCGTAGTCCCCCGTGCTGGTCTGATGGGTGCCCGAGTAGCCGTCCGCAAAGCTCATGTTCTGCACGATGAGCCGCGGCCCTGCCTGCTCCCAGCAGCCACCGCCGCAGGTGTTCATCTCCAGGATGCGGATCCTGCCGCCGCCGCTCAGGGTGACCTTGCCGCCGCCGTCAATGACGATCCGGTTACCGTGCACGATCTTCGCGGTGGCCGTCATCGTGATCGTGACCGGCCCGGGGCCGCAGCTGAAGGTGATAATGCCGCCTTCGGCCACTGCCTGGACCACGGCGGCCGAGGTACAGCTCGCGGGCGTGCCGTGCCCGATGACGTGGTCCGGGTGGGCGGTGCTGACCGCCCGGCCCGCGGCCGGAACGTAGCGGTGGCCATCGGGGTTGCCATACCTGCTCAGCTGAACGGTGGCTGCCGCTGGTGACCTCGCGGCCAGGACGCGCGGCGTTGCCGCCACCGCTTCCCGCGCCGCCGGCACGCCGGCCCCGGCGCGTGGCGCCGCCCGCGCGGCACCCGCCGGGCCCGCTCCGGCCGCCTGGGGAGCGGCCTGGCCGCACCCAGCCACGGCAAGCCCAGTACCCGCAATGGCCAGGAACCTGCCGAAACCGCCCATGGACCGCATGGCGCCCGATGCTAACCGCGATCCCATGATCAAACTGCCCAGCCGCCAGAAGTGCCGCGGGCAGGCCCGGGCCGCGGTGGCTGCTAGCGGTGGACGCCCGCTGCGCCGACGTCGGACAGCGCCGCGCGGAGCTCCTTGCGGGAGCTGACCCCGAGCTTTCCGAACACCTTGCTCAGGTGCCACTCCACCGTGCGCGGACTGAGGAACAGCTGGGCGCCGATCTCCGGGTTCGTCTGCCCGCCGGCCGCCAGGCGCGCGACCTGCACCTCCTGCGGGGTCAGCTCGTCGAGCGTCGCGACCGTGCGCTTGCGCACGGTCTCGCCGGTGGCCAGCAGCTCGCGGCGGGCGCGCTCGGCGAACGCCTCCATGCCCATGTCCGAGAGCATCGCGTAGGCGGCTCGCAGCTGCTCGCGGGCGTCGACGCGACGGTGCTCGCGCCGCAGCCATTCGCCGTACAGGAGGTGCGCGCGGGCCAGCGTCGCGCGGGTTTTGATGCGCGACAGCCGTTCGATCGCCTCCCGGTAGAGCCGCTCGGCGTGCTCCCCCTCGGCCAGCATCGCCGCCGCGCGCGCGTGGGTCCCGAGCGCCCAGTCCGTGCCGGCGGCGTGCGCATCTCAGCGAGCTGGGCGAGCGGACCGGTCCGCGCGCTCCGCCTGGCCGCTGCGCGCGGCGGCCTCGATCAGCTCCGCCAGCAGCAAGATCGACGGCCCCAGCCCGCGCGCGGCCCCGGCGGCCCGCTCGGCCACGGCCAGGGCATCCTCGTACCGGCCGAGCCCGTTATAGCGGATCGCGCTGCCCCAGTCGTTGGCGGCGAGCCAGAGCCCCTCGCCGCGCCGCAGCACGTCCTCCCGGCGCGCCTCGATGAGCGCCACCGCCTCGGCGTCCCGTCCCCGCCAGTTCGCCAGCACGATCGAGGTGCGCAGCGTCAGGTGACTGCCGGTGGCCTCGACGACGGCGTCCGACTCGGCGGCCAGCGACATGGCCACCCCGATCCTGCCCGAGAACAGCTCGACGAGCACGCGGTCGGTGAGCGCGACGGGCAGCGCGGAGAACGCGCCGGCGCGGCGCGCGAGCTGCGAGATGGCGCGCGGTGAGCTCGTCCCACGCCTCATCATCGGCCAGCGCCCGGGCGATGCGGCAGGCCAGCCACAGCCAGCGCAGCTCGTCCTCCTCGGAGAGCGGCTCGTCCCGGAACGCGCGCAGCGCGACCTTCAACGCCGGCGCCCCCGCGGCGTAGCCCTCGCGGGTGAGCAGGGCGAGCCCGTCCAGCAGCAGATCGCAGGCCCGCGTGGATGGTTCCCAGCCGGCGGCCAGAACGGCCGCCGCGATCTCGCGCGCATCGCCCCCGAGCACCAGGCGGTCGGCGGAGAGCGCGGCCGCGAACGCCTCGAGGTAGGTCTCCCGGGCGAGCCTCGGATCCAGCGGCTCGAGCCGCCTGGCCGCCTCGAGCAGCAGGGGCGGAGCGTCGCGGCCGCGGGTCATCGCGAACGTGATCTGCGCGTGCAACAGCTGCGCGCGGGCTCGCTCGTGCTCGTCCAGCGGCCCCGCCTGCGCCATCGCCAGCAGCCGGAGCGCCGCGTCGGGCGCGCCGGCTTGGTGCTTGCCCTGCGCGGCGAGGAGCGCACGCTGCGCCCGGCGCCTCAGATCGGGCGTCAGCTCGGCGGCGCGCTCGTGAAATGCCGCCCCCGCCGCCAGGCCGCCGCGCGCCCGCGCCCGCCCAGCCGAGCGCTCCAGCTCGGCGGCGACGTCCTCGTCGAGCCCGGCTGCCGCCTGAGCGCGGTGCCAGGCGCGGCGATCGGGATCGACGTCGGCATCGGTGGCCTCGGCGAGCGCGCGGTGCACGCGCCGGCGCTCCTCCGGCGCGCCAGCGCCGTAGACCGCCGAACGCACGAGCGGATGACCGAAGCGCACCTGCGCACCGAGATCAACCAGTCCCACGGCGGCCGCCGACGCGGCCGCGTCCGGCCCGATGCCGAGCGCGGCGGCCGCCCGCCACACCAGCACCGGATCCCCGGCCGGCTCGGCCGCCGCGACGAGAAGCAAGAGCCGCGTCGCCGGCGGGAGCGGCGCCAGCCGCTCCCGGAAGCTCTGCTCGATCCGCCCCGGCACCGCCGGGCCGCCGGACAGCCCGAACCCGCCCGCGAGCTCGGCGGGCGTCCGGCCACGTGGCAGCTCAAGCAGCGCCAGCGGGTTGCCGCGCGTCTCGGCCACGATCCGGTCACGCACCCGCTCATCGAGCGGACCGGCCAGCACTGTCCCGAGCAGCTCCTGCGCGGCACCGTCGTCCAGCCCGCCCACGGCGAGCTCCGGCAGGCCCGCAAGATGCCGCTCGCCGCCCGGCTCGCGCACAGCGAAGACCAGCCCGACCGACTCCGCACCCAGCCGGCGCGCGACGAAGGCCAGCGCCTGCGCGGAAGCCGCGTCGAGCCACTGCGCGTCGTCCACGACGCAGACGAGCGGCCGCTGCTCCGCAATGTCCGACAGCAGGCTCAGCACCGCCAGGCCGACGAGGAACCGGTCCGGCGCGTCGCCGTCGCGCAAACCGAACGCGGTGCCAAGCGCACCGCGCTGCGGGCCGGGAAGGCGCTCCAGGCGATCCAGGAACGGTGCGCACAGCTGCTGCAGCCCCGCGTACGCGAGCTCCATCTCCGACTCGACGCCGACCGCCCGGGCAATGCCGCACCCGGACGCATGCTGCACCAGATACTCCAGCAGCGCGCTCTTGCCGACCCCGGCCTCCCCGCGCAGCACCAGCACCCGGCTCAGACCCGCGCGCACGCTCGCCACCAGCTCATCCAGCGCCGCGCACTCGCTGCGCCGGCCAAGCAGCCGCGGCTGAAACAGGAGCCGACATTGCCACCAACCGAGCCTAGGAACGGTGCCCCCACGTTGGCAACCTCGGCGGCGCGGGGCCCGTGACCCCCGGGACCGGGCCCCCCGGGGGCTGCACCAGGGACCTTACCGGGCGCGACGGGCAGGCGCGGAGACCACCGTTGGATGGCATCAGCAACACAACCCAGGAGGCAGCCATGAGCGCCACAGAAGTACACAACGCCGGCCGCGACGCGGCCGCCGGGCAGGTCGACATCCACCTCGAGATCGAGATCATCCCCGTGTCCGACGTCGACCGGGCCAAGGAGTTCTACCAGCGCCTGGGCTGGCGGCTGGACGACGACGTCGCCCCGCTTGACGGCCTTCGCATCGTCCAGTTCACCCCGCCGGGCTCCGGTGCCTCGATCACGTTCGGCACGGGACTCACGGCGGCCGTGCCCGGCTCGGCCGTGGGCGGGCTGATCGTCTCCGACATCGAAGCGGCCCATGCCGAGCTCACCGGCCGCGGCATCGACACGAGTGACATGTGGCACGGCCCGCCGTTCCCCCCCGAGGCCCGGCAGCCCGGCCCCGACCCCGAGCGCACCAGCTACGGGTCGTTCTTCTCCTTCAGCGATCCCGACGGCAATACGTGGCTGGTCCAGGAGGTCACGACGCGGCTGCCCGGCCGGATCGCCGCGGACACGGCGTTCGCGTCCACGGCGGACCTGGCAAGCGCGCTGCAGCGTGCCGAGGCCGCCCACGTCGAGCACCAGAAGCGCACCGGGCGGGCGCACCACTTCCACCGGTCAGGCCAGGACGAGAACTGGCCCGCCTGGTACGCCGCCTACATGGTGGCGGAGCAGGCCGGGACGGACCTGCCCGCGTGACCGATCTGGGGCGAATAGAGCGTGCCGCGCCCGCCCGTCGTCACGGACGGGTGGCCGCCGGCATCGCGAGGTAAGACCGATCACTGAATGGAGAGCTTCGATGCCATTTGTCAAAGTCGGAACTGAGAACAGCGCCGACATCGAGATCTACTACGAGGATCATGGCGCCGGCCAGCCCGTCGTGCTGATCCACGGCTACCCGCTCAGCGGCCGCGCCTGGGACAAGCAGGTCCCGGTCCTGCTGGAGGCCGGGCTACCGGGTCATCACCTACGACCGGCGCGGGTTCGGCAGGTCCAGCCAGCCGGCCTGCGGGTATGACTACGACACCTTCGCCGCCGACCTCAATGCGCTGCTGGAACACCTGGACCTGCGCGACGCCGTGCTGGCCGGGCACTCGATGGGCACCGGCGAGGTCACCCGCTACCTGGGCAGCTACGGGTCGGCACGGGTGGCCAAGGGCGTGCTCGTCTCGCCGATCCCGCCGTACCTGCTGCAGGCCGGCGACAACCCCGACGGGGTGCCGCAAGGCCTGTTCGACGGGTTCGCCCAGGCCGCCCGGGCCGATACCCCGGCCTGGATGAAGGGGTTCCTGGACAGCTTCTACAACATCGGCACCCTGCGCGGCACCCTGGTCAGCGACCAGGCCTGGCAGGCCAGCTGGAACCTCGCCGTCACCGCCTCGGCCACCGCCGCGGTGGCCTGCATCGGCACCTGGACCACCGACTTCCGCGACGACCTGCCCAAGATCGACGTGCCCATGCTGGTCATCCACGGCGACGCGGACCAGGTGCTGCCGCTGGACAAGACCGCCAGCCGCCTGCCGGGCCTGATCAAGGACATGCACCTCGTCGTGGTCGAGGGCGCCCCGCACGCCATCGCCTGGACGCACGCCGGCCAGGTCAACACCGCCCTGCTCGACTTCCTGCGCAGCTGAACCCCGCGCCCCACCAGCCCAGGACACCACCAGTCAAAGGAGCCCGCCATGTCCAACCACTTCAGCGCCGACAATCTCAAGTTCCCCGGCGACGACAGGCGCCTGGACCTCACCGACGTGTTCGCCTTCAAGTCGGCCGAGGACCCCGGCAAGACGGTGCTGATCATCGACTCGAACCCGACCAGCGCCCCGCCCCCCATCCCCGCGCCGGTCACCGGCCCGGAATTCCACCCCGACGCGGTCTACCGGATCAACATCGACACCAACGGCGACTCCCACGCCGATATCGCCTTCACGTTTACCTTCACGCCGTTCGAGAGCGGCATGCAGACCGGGACCGCCTGGCACGCCACCGGTGACCAGGCCCGCCAGCCCGAACCCGCCGGCGAGGTGCTCGCCGAGTCGATCCCGGTCAGCTTCGACGGCACCGCCCAGCCCCGTCCAGGCCGGCCAGATCCGGCTGTTCGCCGGGCTGCGCAGCGACCCGTTCTTCGCCGACGTCGAGGGCGCCCTGCACGGATTCGCCTGGACCGGGCACGACGATTTCGCCGAAAACAACGTCGACTCCATCGCGCTGGAAGTGCCCGACGACATGCTCGGCGCCGGGCCGGTGATCGGCGTGTGGGCCTCGATCAGCCTGCGCCGCGACGGCACCCTGGTGCAGATGGACCGCGGCGGGAACCCGACCATTAACCCGTTCATCAATCCCGACGGGGAGAAGGACCTGTTCAACTCCCGCCAGCCAGCCGACGACGTGGCCAACTACCTGCAGCCCTGGTCCAAGATCCTGGAGAACGCCGGCGGCTACTCTCCTGAGGAGGCCAAGGCGGCGGCGCTGCAGGTGCTGCCCGACATCCTCCACCTCGACCGCACCAAGCCCGCCACCTACCCCAACGGCCGCGTCCTGACCGACGACGTCTACAGCATCCGCTTCGCCTGGCTGAGCAACGGCAAGATCCCCCCGGCCGGCCTCCAACCACACGGCGACCTGCTGAACGCGTTCCCCTACCTTGGCCCACCGAACCCCTAGCTGCTGCCGGCTCAGGAGGCGCTCACCATGGAATACCTCGTCAGCATGACCACCCGCGTTCCGGACGGAACCTCGGCGGAAGCCATCGACGACATCCGCACCCGCGAGGCCGCACGCTCGCGTGAACTCGCCTCCCAGGGCCACCTGCTTCGCTTGTGGCGCCCGCCGCTACAGCCAGGCGAATGGCGGAGCCTCGGATTGTTCGCCGCCGACGATGGCGATGTGCTCGAGCGAGTCCTCGCCTCGATGCCGCTGCGCGTCTGGCGTACCGACGAGGTCACCCCGCTGTCCCGGCACCCGAACGACCCGGCCCTGGAGGCCGGCCCGGGAGGCACGGAATTTCTGACCACCTTCACCGTCACCGTCCCGGCGGGCACGCCCGCCCGGGCGGTGGAGGACACCAAGGCGCGCGAGGCGGAACGCGTGTACGAGCTGGCCGGGCAGGGACACCTGCTGCGGCTGTGGGCGCTGCCGGGCGAGGGACGCGCGCTGGGCCTCTGGCAGGCCCAGGACGCGGCCGAGATGGCGGCGATCCTCAAATCGCTCCCGCTGGATACCTGGATGACCGTGCAGACCATGCCGCTCACCCGTCACCCCAGCGACCCGGCGACCAGCCAAGACCTGACCAGCCCGCTTGTGGGCTCACGACACAGCAGCGTGCGACACGAGCAGACGGTCAGCCATAGTGGTCCTCGGTCGCGACGGCGATCATCGTGGTGACCGTCTTGAAGCAGCGGATCATGTCCCAGGCGGTGGGGCTGTGGTACGTCACCGTACGATCGCCGGTGCGGCGCACGCCCGGGACGATCGCGGCCGCCTGGGCTAGCTGCACGGCATCCACCTCGATCTCCACCGTGATCCCGCCGCCCCGTCCCGCCGCTGTCCCCGGCACCCGGCCCACCCGGTGGCCGCCGACCAGCCAGCTGGAAGGCCTGCGCCGCCGCGGCGGTGATCGCGGCAGCGGTCTGCTCCGGCGGCCGGCAGACCGCCGCGTAACGGCTCACGCAGTCCTTGACCGCAACGGTGAGCGCCTGCGGCGCGTACCCGGCCGCGTCCGCGCAGGTCCGGTCATCCCCGGTGACCAGCACCACCGGTACCCCGAATTCGGCGGCCACCAGCGCATTCAGCCGGCCCTCGCTGCCGGTCTCGCCGTTGACCCGGACGCTGGTAATCGAGTTGGCCAGGTAGGTGTGTGCCAGCACCCCCTCCGTGCCCGCCGCCGTGTGATAGCCCAGGAACGCCACCGCGCCCACCGCCGGATCCTGGATGCCTTCCACCATGCTCAGGTCCTTGTGCCGACCCGTGAGCAGCACCGCCCGCCGGTCGAGTTCCTCCAGCAGCAGGTTGCGCATGGTCGCATGCGCCTCATTCACCAGCACCTCAGCAGCGCCGCCGTCGAAGAACCCGGCGATGGCAGCGTTCACGTCCGAGGTGAACATCCGGCGGCAGCGCTGCCACTGCTCGGTGCCCGGTTCGACGTCAGCGGGCCAGGTCACCCCGGTCGCGCCCTCCATGTCGGCGGAAATCAGCACCCTCATGGCAGACAGCCTGCCCGGCCAGCCGCAGCGGTGTCGAGCCGGGGACGCCGGCCGTAATGTCAGCTAGATGGAGTTCAGCAAGGAGCTGCGTGAGGACGTCCTGGCGGGCGAGATCACCGTCTCGTTCCGGCTCTGGCGCCGGCGGAAGGTGCTGCCGGGGCGCCGTTACCCCGTCGGGCCGGGCTGGATCGAGGTCGACTCGATCGAACTGGTTCCCTTTGCCTCGATCGACGAGGACGATGTCCGCCGCGCCGGAGAGGCAGACCTCGAAGCCCTCCGCCGGAGGGCCGCGCACGCCGGGCCCATCGACGACGGCACCCTGCTGTACCGGATCGAGTTCCACGCCGTCCCATAGCCAGGGCGTTATCGCCCGCCGGAGGCCATGAGGGACTGAAGTTGCTCGCCGTGGGCCGCGAGCCAGCGGAGGGTCGCGTCCAGTTCGTCCAGCCGGTCGGTGACGTCGCCGAGCTGAGCCTGCCCACGGCGCCAGCGCCCCGCCCGCCAGAGCACGGAGCCGACGGCCCGGGACGCGAGCAACTCCGGCAGCGCCGGGATCTCGGCCTGGGCCAGGCGCCGGACGGAGGCGTGGCCACGGACGAGCGCGGCCGTGCGTGGCTGCCACTGCGATCCGTGCAGCGCACCGGACTGCAACAGCCCGGCGGCAAGATCCTGCACCGCGAAGTCGGTTCCGGCGATCTCGAAGTCCAGCAGTCCGGTCACCGCACCGGTCTGCTCATCGACCAGCGTGTTCGACGCCGCGAGGTCGCCGTGCACGACCTGGGCCGGCAGCTCGTCACCAGCTTCCGACCGCCAGGCCGCCACGCGCCGGGCTGCCTCCTGCAGCAGCGCCGTCCGTTCATAGCCGGCGCCGGCTACGCGCAGCTGCTGGCACAGGTCACCGACGTCGGGCACGTCGGGGTGAACGTGCCACGGCCCGCCTCGCCAGTCGTGCGGGGCGTCGTGCGGCGGGACGTCCCGCAACGCCTCGCCCACCAGCGCGATCGCCCGGCCGAACCGCTCCAACGCCGGCTCGCTGGCAAGATCGGGCCGGGTCCCGCCGATCCAGTGGCACAGCGTCGCGGGACCGGCGGCAGTCTGCGCCACCATGTCGCCATCCGTTGCCGCTACGGGCTCAGGAACCGCGAAGGGCAGGCCGGCCCACGCAGCCGTCCCAGCAGGCGATGCTCGGCACGGACTTGGGCCACCGAGAGATTCTGGCTGATCCGCAGCGCCCATCGCCGCTCACCTGCCGCGACCGCGAAGGTCTGATTATTGGTCCCGCGCCCGGTCCTGGTTACCTCCGCGTCCCGCGGGACGCCCCACCAAGCCAGCAACCCGGTCAGGAAACCCGGCACGCCAGTCACGCGAGGATCCTGCACGAGCCAGGCCCAACAACACGAACCTGTTGCTGCACGGGCATCAAAGAAGGCCGCCCGAGACTCGCGAACGGCCTGTGACCTAGTAGGCGATACTGGGATCGAACCAGTGACCCCCTCGGTGCGAACTGGGCAAATGCCCCTGAACTGCCAGCCGTTATTGGTAAAGGCCCAGGTCGGAGGCCCCTCTTGTCCACGGTTGGGAGCGATTGAGGAAGGGTCGCCGCAAAGATGATCTCCCAAATTCCTCCCATACTTCTGCTCTCGAGTCCGCAGTGTCCGGCCGCAGCCCAGAAAGACACTCCAACCGCACCCTCACCACAGGAGCGGTAAGGGTCCAGACCTCCGCTCTACGCAAACCTTGCGATGCAATTTTCACCGCATCTTAAGCCGACCTTTCCTAATGCATCGCTCTATGCATGTGCATCCTAAGCCCGCACCGATACGCCCGGCTGACAACTATCGCATACCGCGATGGCCCCAACACTGCCACGAGTTTTCTGGTTACCGGCGCAGAGGTTATGCTAGAACGACTACTTAGGAGGGGCCCCGGGGGCCAAGGCCGGTGATCAATGTCTGAGTCAGCAACGGACCTGCCTAGAGCACGTCTTCTCAGAGAGCTTTATTTCAACAGGACTGGACTCCTCTTTCTCTTGACAGTCCTCATAGCCATTGGAATGTACGCCATTGCCGCGCATACTCACGGCGATGCAAGCACCTTCTGGTTGACACTTGCGACAGGAATCGTAGCCACGTCAGCATATGCGGCTTTTACCGCGCTGCTCACGGCGAAGCAATTTGACGCGTTTCTGCGCACCACAATCGAGCAGT
This sequence comes from uncultured Actinomycetes bacterium, assembly GCA_963730235.1. GTDB lineage: Bacteria > Actinomycetota > Actinomycetes > Streptosporangiales > Streptosporangiaceae > DASXKD01. The sequence continues at coordinate 9,450 of CAVSRH010000008.1, read as the reverse complement.
CAGTGCGCAGGGATATTGCATCCGCCACGGACGAGTTGATAAGCACTGTCCGGCAGCAAAATAGCACATATTTGCCGGTCGCCTCATATCCCCCTACCAACTCGCCTGATCCAGCCTTTAACCGGGACCTGAACAGAAGCTTTAGATCCTCAGAGCGCTATATCTTCCAGGGGGTTACGGCCCGATATAATGTTGCCAGGCTCGCAGCTATAGATACCACGTTTGATCTTGTTCGCATAATTGTCGCTAACCCAACGGAACCCGACTCCGTTGTAGCTCGCGCCAAGCATGGAGAGCGCGATGCAGGAGATGACTTTGGCGACGTCAACCTCGCGCAAATCCGTACCGACTTGATTGACGATATTTGGATGTCGATTGTGGGAGCCTATTGCTGTTGGCGAAAAGCCGACAGAATTGAGTTCTGTCTCCTCAGCGATCCACCTATCGACCGCGCAGAGATCTTCGATAGCGAAATGTTTATAACCCGCTACAGCGACCCGGGATCATGGGGATTCAAGTTTCCCGCTTCATGCCTCTTCTGCCGAGATTCAATGCCTTACCAGATGCAATACAAGGACTGTGCACGATTGTTCACCTCACCATATACGATCCGGTTTCAGGTACCAAGAGGCGATGACCGGAGGCTACTTTTCCGGGCCTTGCATGATGCCGGTCTATCTTTCGATGAAACCAAGTATGAGCACTTCAAGACTGAGTTCTGGAATCTCGTGCGGGACCTTCCGGATCAGATGAGGGCTTAGCTTACCCTGATATCCCTGTGCAGCTCGCATCTTAACCCAGGCCTACTTAGCCTGACAACCGCATCTGTTAGCGTGAGGTATCGGAGAATACAGCTCCCTCGTGCGTTGAGGACCGAATAGCTATACCGCTAATTAGGGAGGTGAGACGCCCTGATTGAGCCAGATCTGCCCGGTGAAAACCTCAAGTACTTGGTGATGCTCCGCTCAGAAAGAAGATCAGCTTCGGAAAACGCGAAGGGATATCATACATGTCACGAAAAGTTCCGTTCTGAATGTCAAATACCCTACTGTACTGTCTCTCGGGAGGGCCTTGCACAACGAGAGTGCAGGTTGACGGAGCAGTAGCATCGATCCGATGAATGTCGTCGGAGCTTAGAAAATACGTTGACTGAGCTTGTATGGCCCTCGTTCCAGAAAGGATAGGGAGCTTCTGAATGGGGTCAAGCGAAAAATCGCTTACCAAGAGCGATCCAGTCAGGACTTGGGATACAAAAGAGTAACGATGGTTGTGTACGGAGGCCGCGAAGGAGCCCACGGCATCAGGAAGCTTGTCCGACTTGTACTCATGGAGCCAGACCACACAGCCATTGGCACCTTCCCCCAGAAACCACTTGAAGTGTGAAGCCCTCTCGACAGAACGAGCACACAATGCCGCGAGTTCTTTCCGGTCGAGGCTGTTGAGCCAGGCTGTCAGGGACGTCATGTCAAGCCTGGCAGGGTCAAGTAGTTTCTGTATGTGATGCATTGCACCGCGCGTGCTGCGGTGCTGACGAATGCCGTCGAGCACAGGGAACCCGTTAATTGGGCTTGCTGCGTCGAGGAGATTCATGCAGTATCCTCGGGGGCGTTTAGGAGACGTTATGCCTCATCGTCGGGGCAGCTGAATAGCCTGACATGTCAACCCCCAGTCAGGCCGCTCAACCGAGGCTCAAGCATAGCGGCAAGAACTTCGATGTACCGCGCTAACAGCGCATGTTCAGCAGCTAATTTTTTTCTTGTTCGCCTGAAGTTTATAGGGGAGCAGGCTAGTTGCACGGATGTAGGTCTAAGCGTGACGATCCTCGCCCAGCGATACGATGGCGGCCGGTTCATGATGCCAGATCTAGGCCGTCTCGATCTGCCTTTCGGAGGATCACCCTACGCCCATCGGACGCACAGTGCCGGAGCCGCGCCGATCATCCAATATCGTGGACATCGAAGGCGCTACGTCATGCTCTGCCAAGGCCTGCGATCGGTCTCATAACCCGGATCAGGGCGCGGCGGCGGACAGCCGTCAGACGACTCCTACCGCAGCCCCGACTGGGAGCCGTGCCTCCCGGTCGATCTCCCGCCGTTCCTGGCGACTCTGCTCGTCCGGCAAGCCGAGAGCTGCCGCACCGACGGTGCGCCTGCGCCGCGGAGCACAGCGGCGGCAGCCGGTACCTGTTCCTCTCCCGACGGCAGGCATCACCGGCGGAGCAACTACGGCCGCCGGGTGTTCCGCCCTCGCCTGCGACGGACGGTACGAGCCGGTCAACGGCGGGCGCCCCGGATCGTCACCGTCGATGCTACCACCTGGCCCTGCATCCCTCTCACCTCCTGGCCAGCCGTCGCCCTCGGCAACCGATCACGGAGCGGCCTAGAGGTCTCCGATCCGCCGCGCGGGCGCGGGAATCCGGAGCATTCCGGACGGCGTTTCCGGTGGCCTCCTGGCTACCGCTGGTTCCCGACCTGACCGCGCACGGGCTCAGGCACGGCCACCGCACCTGGATGGCCGAGGACGGCATCTCCGACATCCTTTCGGAGCAGCGCCTCGGCCACGAGGCGCCGGGATGCGCGGCCTCCACACCCACGCCTCGGACCGGATGCGCGAGGCGCTCGTCCAAGCGCTCGAGGCCCGCTGGGAACATTCGCTGCGCGAGCGCGCCGCGATCGCTCCCCACTCCCAATCCCCCTGCTCGACGAGCTACTGGCCCCTCACGGCCGCCACCGGGCAGGCACCGGCCCCATCCTTGGCACCGTCCGGCACCTGACTACCCGCACCACCCCTCGGAGGCCGGGAGAAGTTGATCTCCCAAATTCCTCCCAGTTGATCATGAGGCGGTATGCCACAGTCTTCCCCGTCAGTTCGCATGAGCCTTCATCTCCGCAATGTCCGTCAGCCGTCAGCGGCGGCGGGAGGTCGGGCTAAGGGCGGGGCTGACCCAGCCGTTGTCGGCGGGGTGAGGGTGAGGCCTGGGGGCGACCAGCGGCGGGAGCTGCCGCGGTGGTTGAAATTGTCGCTCATCGGCATGAACGCCTTGGTCGCCAGCACGATGTCATCGCGGCGCCCGGCCAGCGCTTTGCCGACGATGACCTCGGACTCGCCGGCGGAGTAGACGTCTGCGGTGTCGACGAACGTGATGCCAGCGCCGAGCGCCCGGTGGATGACCCGGATGCTCTCGTTGTGGTCCTTAGTGCCCCACTCGCCGAACATCATGGTGCCCAGGCATAGCTCGCTGACCCAGACCCCGGTGGTACCGAGGCGTCGCTGCTCCATCGTCACTTCGTCTCCTCGATGGTCTCGGACTCGCGCGGGTTCGCCGGGGATGCCTGCGCGCTCCAGCTGGCGAGGAAGTTCAGGGCCTGTTCGGAGGCGCTGTGGGGTTCGACGGTGTAGGTGATGATGGTCAGGCCGTGGTCGCCGGGGAGGGTGAGCGCTTCGCCGGTGAGTTCGAGCTCGCCGGCAGCATGGTGCCGCAGGGTCTTGGTGGATGTGGTGTGGAACTTCACGTTGTGGGCGGCCCACCAGGTGCGGAACTCCTCGCTGCGGGTCGAGAGCTCACCGACCAGGTCGGTCAGGCCGCGGTCGTAGGGGTTGCGGCCTGCCTCGATGCGCAGGGCGGCGACAGCGTCGCGGGCGACGACATCCCACTGGGTGTAGAAGTCGCGGGAACGCGGGTCCAGGAAGATGTAGCGGGCAAGGTTAAAGCCGGTCGCGCCCTCGGCGCAGACGTCGGCGAACAGAGCCCGCCCGAGCCGGTTGACGGCAAGGACGTCCATGCGGTTATTGCGGACGTAGGCGGGGGCGCTGATGCTGTCGAGGACGCGCAGCACACCCTCACGCACCCGGGGCGGGCTCGAGGAGCGCGCGCGGCCGGCAGGACCCAGGGCCGCCCGGTGCACTGTGCCCCTTCTGGCCGGATGCGCTGGCGGTCGCGGCGAGGTCGAACAGGTGCGCCCGCTCGGCCTCATCGAGCTGCAGGGCGCGCGCCAGCCCGTCCAGGACTGAATCAGAGGCGCCGGACAGGTTCCCCCGCTCCAGGCGCGTGTAGTAGTCGGTGCTCATGCCGGCGAGCATGGCGACCTCCTCGCGGCGCAGCCCCTTGACGCGACGCCGACCGCCGTAGAACGGGACTCCCGCTTGGCCGGGGGTGAGCCGGTCCCGGCGACTGGTGAGGAAGTCACGGACCTCGTCCCGGTTGTCCATGCCCTTGACCGTACGACCCGGGCACGACCCTAGGGAGGGTCTGGCATTACCGGGAAACTCCGTCACTCCCGCAGGCGCGCGAGAAGGGGTTATCGTGGTGTCAACGCCAAGGGCCAACCCCGTGGCGTGCCCGCCTCAAAGCGGATCACGCGACTCCGCTCCATCATCTGCGAGAAAGAAGGGTTCCATCGTGTCTGTCCAGGTCCCCACCGTCACCCTCAATAACGGCGTCGAGATGCCGGTCCTCGGTTTCGGCGTCTTCCAGATTCCCGCCGACCAGACCGAGCAGGCCGTCGCCGGCGCCCTCGCCGCCGGCTACCGCCACCTCGACACCGCCGCCTCCTACGGCAACGAGGAAGCCGTCGGCCGCGCCATCGCCGCCAGCGGCATCGCCCGCGAGGAGCTGTTCGTCACCACGAAGCTGTGGGTACAGGACACCGGCGAGGAGAACACCAAGAAGGCATTCGGCGCCTCGCTGCAGCGCCTCGGCCTCGACTACCTCGACCTCTACCTGATCCACCAGCCCTACGGCGACTACTACGGCTCCTGGCGCGCCATGCGCGCGCTCAACGAGCAGGGCATGGCCAAGGCCATCGGCGTCGCCAACTTCTACCCCGACCGGCTCGTTGACCTCATCGACCGCAACGGGTTCACCCCGGCGGTCAACCAGATCGAGACCCATCCCTACTTCCAGCGGCAGGCCGACCACGACCTCATGGCCGAGCGCGGGGTCCAGCACGAGTCCTGGGGCGGGTTCGCCGAAGGCCGCAACAACCTGTTCGCCGACCCCACCCTGACCGAGATCGGCGCCGCCCACAGCAAGTCCGTCGCCCAGGTCGTGCTGCGCTGGCTCACCCAACGCCACATCGTCGCCATCCCCAAGTCGGTGCGCCCAGAGCGGATGGCGCAGAACCTCGACGTCTTCGACTTCACCCTCACCGACGACGAGATGGCCCGCATCGCCGCTATGGACACCGGCGCCACCCTGTTCTTAGACCACCGCGACCCCGCCATGGTCAGCGCCATCGGCAACCGGCCCATCCACGACTGACGACCCACCCTCGCAGTCATCCTCGGGTTCTCGGCGACGCCCTCGAACTCGACCCGGTAGGTCATTCGGCTGGGGCCCGTTATGCGGCGGCCAATCAGCCTGAAGGCCCCACCCCGGCGTACGGGATAGGGCCTGCTTTGGAGCTTCTGACCTGGGCTTATGTCTGGTGGGCGATACTGGGATCGAACCAGTGACCTCCTCGGTGTGAACTGGGTAAATGCCCCCGGACCGCCAGTCGCGATTGATGAAGGCCCAGTTCAGAGGCCCCGTTCGGCGCGCTTGACAGTGGTTGAGGAAGGGTCATCGCTAAGATGATCTCCCAAATTCCTCCCAGTTGATCATGCGGATCATCAGCTCAGCCCCCGACTCCCACCCCGCGAGGACCGATAGAGCGCGGCATGCGTCCGGTGGGGGTCACTGTCAGCGAGCAGAGCCCGGCGATCACCCGCCTATCCGTGAGCCGAACGATGCTCCTATGAGTTGTCAAGGGTTTCGGGTTCGGTGAGGAGTTCGGTGATTTGCTGAGCGAGGTGCTCGGCGCTGAGGCGGGATAGGCCGATGGTGGTGATGACGCTGCGGTTGCCTCGCCGGAGCCGGATGAGCCAGGTGCGTCCGGGTGGCTGGCTGCGGGTGCTGGTGGAGCTGGCGGTGATCTCGACGGTTATCGGTGACATGGCTGGCTTGGTCACTTCCGGCCTGGAGTGTCGGTGGGCTGCTGGGTTGCGGACAAGACAGGGAGGGGCCGCTCGGGTGGAGGGCAAGCTCTTATGAGGTCACGCCCAGCAGGTCGTGGATGGGCCCGGGAGCGGCCGGCGGATCGTTCGCAGGCCAGCACGTGCGGCAGCCGATTAGCGGGCCAGGCCGCTCCCGGGAGCTGGTGTCAGCCCGCGCGCGCGCGGAGGTGGGGATAGACCTCGCGGGCCACGTAGCGCTTGAGGCAGCGGATGATTTCTTTCTTCGGCAAGCCCTCTTCGGTGCGCCGTTCGACGTAGGCGCGGGTGGCCGGATGGGAGCTCATCCGGGTGATCACGATCCGCCACAGGGCGTGGTTGGCCTGGCGGTCACCGCCAGGGTTGAGCCGGTAGCGGATGAGCTTTCCCGAGGAGGCTGGGATCGGGGCCACGGCGCACAAGTGCGCCCAGGCGGCCTCGGAACGGAGCCGTTCCGGGTGATCCCCGGCGGCGACCAGCAGCAGCGCGGCGGTCTCGGGGCCGACGCCGTAGAGGGCGAGCAGGCCGGGCGCGCGGGCCGCCACGCGGGGGACGATCAGCTCGTCCAGGCGCTCGATCTGGTCATCGAGGAACTCGCTGCGCCGTCCCAGTTCCCGCAGCGCGAAGCGGGTGGCGTAGCCGACGGCGTTGCCGGGCCGGGGCCGCAGCGCGGCAGTCTCAGCGACCAGGGCGGCCGCGGTGTGCTGGGAGAACCGGGCCCGCAGGTCATCGGGGCCGGTCAAGATCAGGGCCCGGGCCTGGTTGATGCGTCTGGGTCCGCTCGGCGCGGGCGCTGCGCTTGGCGACCATCAGCACGCGGATCGCCTCCACCGCGCCATCGCGGCCCTTCGGCGCGCCGCGGGCCCGGCCGGACTGCGCGGCCCGCGCCGCGCTGACCGCATCCAGCGGGTCGGACTTACCCGCCCGGCGCCGGTCCTGGCGGTCGGAACGGTCCACCTCGACGACCTGGACGCCGGCCGCAGTCACGTGGCGGGCCAGCCCAGCGCCGTAGCTGCCGGTCCCCTCGATCCCGACCAGGCACACCGTCCCGAATCCGCCCAGCCAGCCCAGCAGCCGGGCATAGCCGGCCGCGGTGGCCGGGAACTCCTGCACGCCCAGCAACCCGCCGATGGGATCCAGCGCGGCGGCGACATGAGTATCCGCGTGGGTGTCCACGCCGCCGGTGATGGCGCGTAGTAATAGGGCGAAGCGCAGGAGGCGTGTGTTCTGCCGGAGGTAGTTGAGACGGGACGTCCTCCTGGTGCGATTGTGCGGGCTTGGTGTCCCAGGCGCAACACAGGAGGACGTCCTATGGGCAAGGGTAACGGCATGACGCGGGGGGATCGCAGACGGAACGCGCGGCGGGAGCAGCTGCGGGGAATGCTGCCGCGTGACGGCGCAGTGATCGGCATTGACCTGGCCGATGAGAAGCAGGCGCTCGCGGTGATTGATCATGATGTGCGGGTGCTGGCGCGTAAGACGGTGCGGGTAAAGGCGTTCCGGCTGGACGAGGCGCTGGACTGGGCTGTGGCGCAGGCCAGGGCGAAGGGGTTCACGCCGGTGACGGTGGCGTGCGAGCCGACCGGGCCGCGGTGGCTGCAGGTGCAGCGGATGTGCGCGGAGCGGGGCCTGCGGCTGGTGTGCGTGCAGCCGCTGGTCAGCCACATCGCCCGCCAGCAGCAGGACTACACGACGCACAAGACCGATGAGGCTGACTGCGTGATGATCGCCCGGCTGGCTGTTGAGCTGCATTGCTACATTCCCGAAGTGCTGGATGAGGTGTGGGCGGGCCTGCGGCATCTGGGGCGGCGCCGCGCTGCCTTGATCACCTCGGAGACCGCGTCGGTGCAGCGGATCCGGGACTTCCTGTCGGTGGCCTGGCCGGTGGTGCCCGAGGCGTGCGCTCAGCCGTTTGAGTCGATGACCTGGCTGGCGGCCCTGCAGGCGGTGACGTCGCGGTGCGGCGGCCAGCCGGGGGAGCTGGCTGCCATCGGCCTGGAGGCGTTCACCGCCCTGGTCCGCGATGCCCTGCCCGGCTGGGGCGGGCAGCGGATCCACGGCCCGATATGCAAGACAGTGTTCGCCGCGCTGACCAGCACCGAGGGCGTGGTGCGCGGGCACCGGCGCGGGCTGCTGCGCCGGGTCGCTGCCGAGCTGGGTGACCTGCAGCGCGCCCGCACTCAGCGGCAGGAAACCGAGGCCGCCATGACCGCCGCCCTGGGTGACCTCGGCCTGGCCCGGCTGGGTGATATCCCCGGGCTGACCGCGACCGGGGCTGCGGCGATCCTGGCCGAGACCGGCGACCTGAAGCGGTATGACACATCATCGTCGGTAGTCAAGCACGCCGGGCTGTCTCCCTCCGATAACGCCTCGGGCGCCTTCGACGGCGAGGCTCACATTTCCCGCCGTGGCCGGCCCGGCCTGCGCCTGACCGTATGGCGGGCGGTATGGGCGGTGCTGATCCACAACCCCGTGATGGCCGCGAAATACGCGGCGATGACCCAGGCCGCCGACCAGGCCGCCGCCGATGCACGGGCCGGGAGCTCCGGGCACGCCACGTCGGCTGCCGAAGCGGCCCGGCGGCGCCGCGCCAAGGCCCGGGTGGCCTGCGCCGCCGCGCTGCTGCGCTGGATTTACTCCATGGTGGTCCACGGCACCTGCTGGGACCCCGGCGTGGCCGCCGGCCGCAAAGATACCCTGGCTGCCCCCTGCTGCCAGCCGGAGGCCGCCTGACCAGCGCTCTTACCGCTTCATCCCCCGCACCACCCGGTGCCCTGGACCAACCCTCCCAGATGAGGGGAGAGCGAGCCCGCTGGCGCGTCGAGGCCTACCTCGCGAGACACCCTGGGCAGCTCTCCCCTGGTCGCCCGGCCCTTCTCACCAGCTCGGTTGAACGCTGTCGGGGCAGGCCCGCACGGGCCGAGCCCGCTTGCACTACGTAGAGCGAGAAGACCCGGGTGACGGGTGCCCGGAACCACCGCCCCGCCTGAACACCATCCTCCCGGGGCGGACGTCCGCATGCCCCGAACCGGCAGCCAGCTGCACCGCACCCGCGATCCCCAGCCACGCCTGGCACCAGCCGTAGCAAGAGCCTCGCAGCTCAGATCCCGTCAACCAAGATCAACCCAGAAGCCGTCCGGTATCGCTTGACACACACCCTCTTACGCTGGTGTCTCTACGATGGTCACGTCATCCCTTTCTGAGGTTGAGGGATGGCACGCACCCGCTGGCCGCCCGGACCTGTGACACCCCGGCCTCTTGCCCAGGCCAGGCAGATCAGACCGGCAGCGCCGGTGGGTGCCTGAAAAACCTGGGGCCCGGCCGACAGGTCGATCTCAAGACAGCCCGAGCGGCGTCGGCCGATTCGGAGGTCAGGCCGGGACCCAGGCCCCTGACCCTACGCCCGCACCAGCCGAAACCACGGAAGCAGGGCCGGAAGCGGAGAAGCAGGACCAGAAGCACTATCCACATCCTCCCTGC
>CAVSRH010000007.1:0-145895 GCA_963730235.1 uncultured Actinomycetes bacterium | reverse complement strand
TGGCCGCCGACCCGGCGGGCGCCGCGGCGTGGCTGTCCGGCGCGTGGCAGGGTGAGGCGCTGCAGCAGGCGTTCCGCGAGACCATCTTCGGCCAGGTGGCCAGGCTGGCCCGCTCCGGCACGCACCTGCATTCCCTCGAACCGCTGCGCCAGATGCTCGAAGGGGCGCTGCCCGGCCCCGACTTCGCCGACCTGCGGCTTCCGTTCCACTGCGTCGCGGCGAGCATCGAGCGGGCCAGCGCGCACTGGTTCTCCGCCGGGCCGGTCGTGCCCGCGGTGCTGGCCTCCTGCGCGGTGCCCGGGCTGCTGCCGCCCGTGGCGGTCGATGGCGAGCACTTCTTCGACGGCGGCCTGGTCGATTCCATCCCCGTCGGCAGGGCCCTGGCCCTGGGCGCCAGCACCGTGTACGTGCTGCACGTGGGCCGGATCGAGCGGCCGCTGACGCCGCCGCGCCGTCCCTGGGAGGTGGGCCTGGTGGCGTTCGAGATCGCCCGGCGGCACCGGTTCCACGAGGAGATGGCGGCCCTGCCCGGTGACGTCCGGGTGCACGTGCTGCCGTCCGGGGCCGACAAGCGCCCGCCGGACCTCGCCCAGCTCCGTTACCGGGACAAGACCAGCGTCGCGGCGAGCATGGACCGCGCCTACCGGGCATCCGCGCGGTATCTCGCCGAACAGGCCTGACTGTGCTTATCTGACTGTGCTTATGTAACCGCTGCCGGCCTGATCATCCCGGCCGCCGGGTGCCCGACGGCGCGGCATCGAGGACGGGAGGCGGCCATGCTCCCGCCCCGGCCGGTCCGCCGGCTCGTGCTGGCGCCGCTGGCGGTCGTCATCGCCGTGGCGTTCCTCGTGCTGTCCCCGCTGCTCGCCCTGCTGGCGCTGGTCTTCCGGGCGGTGGGGCGGTCGCGGCCGGCCGGGCGCTGCGGCTGCTGTTCTTCGCGCTGATCTGGCTGACCGCGGAGACGGCGGCGCTGTTCGTCTGCCTCGGCCTGTGGGTCGCCAGCGGGTTCGGCGGGCGGCTGCGCACCGAGCCGTTCCAGGCCCGGCACTACGCGGTCATGAGGTGGTTCCTCGGCCGCCTGTACCGGTCGGCCACGAAGACCTTCCGGTGCAGGTCATCGTGGACGAGCCGGAATTCACCCCGGCCGAGCAGGCCGCCCGGCTGGCCCGGCCGGTCATCGTGCTCAGCAGGCACGCCGGGCCGGGTGACTCGTTCCTGCTGGTCCACCAGCTGCTCACCGTCTACGGCCGCCGCCCGCGGGTGGTCATGAAGGCGTCGCTGCAGTACGACCCCAGCCTGGACGTCATGGCCAACCGGCTGCCGAATGTGTTCATCTCCCGCCGTCACGCCGGTGAGCGGATCTTCACCGACCAGATCGACCGGCTGGCCCGCAGCCTCGACCAGGCTGGCGCGCTGGTGATCTTCCCGGAGGGCGGCAACTGGACACCGGGCCGGTGGCAGCGCGGCATCCGGCGGCTGGAGCAGCTGGGCCGCCGCGACCTGGCCGCCCGGGCCCGGAGCATGCCCAACCTGCTGCCGCCGCGGGCCGGCGGGGCGCTGGCGGCCATCGCCGCCTGCCCCGGGGCCGACGTGATCTTCGTGGCGCACGCCGGCCTGGACCGGCTGGTCACCGTCGCGGATGTCTGGCGGAGCCTGCCGATGGACCAGGTCCTGCACGCGAAGTGGTGGCGCGTTCCGGTCGGGGAGGTGCCGCGCGAGGCCGACCACGAGAGCCAGGTGCAGTGGCTCTACGACTGGTGGCAGCGCATCGACGCGTGGATCACCGCGAACCGGCCGCAGGCCGCCCCGGCCCCGGCCCTGTCCCCCGGCCCCGCCGCGCCGGCCTTCCCGGCCGCGGACTGATCACGGCGACGGCGCCAGCACCGTGCCGGTGTGATCACGGCGCGGGCAGGGTCGCGGCCAGCCGCTTGGTGCCCGCCATCCCGGTGATCACCGCGGGCTGGCCCTGGGCGGCGAACAGCCGCCAGCGCGCGGCCAGCCGGACCGCCGCCCCGCGCACCGTAACGGACCACCAGATGCGCGGTCACCCATCCCGAGGATGAGTTCCACCGGGCGGTGCCATCGGTCCTGGCGCCGGTGACCCAGCGCACATCGTGCAGCGTGACCACCAGCCCGTGCCCGGAGGTGAACGTCACGGTGCCGCCGCGCAGGCCCCGGTCGCGGTCCCCGCTCAGCAGCGGGAACCGGCTCAGCTCGTCGGCGGCGCTGGCCAGCGCGGCCGCGGCGGCCTGCCTGGCGGTGCGGCCCGCGGTGTTGCCGGGCGCGGGCGTGGCCGGTGCCGCACCCGCCAGGCGCAGCGGGTAGGCTGCCGACCGTGTGCACCGGGGTCACCTGCGCCGCGCAGGAGGTGTTCTCGTGCTGCAGGTTCCCCGGGTCGAGCGACGAACCGCTGGAAGATCGAGGCCGGGCAGGCGTCGTTCGCGTCCTGGAGCGCGACGTGGGTCAGGTTGGCGACCGTGACCAGCCGCGCCGAGGGCCCCATCTGCCGGGCGACGAGCGTGGCGCCGTGCAGCTTCGGGGTCAGCGAGTCGAGCGTGCCGGACAGGATCAGCACCGGCAGCCGGCGCGGCACCAGCGGCGGCTTGCGCGTGATCGGCGGGATCAGCCGCGACGGCGACGGCCAGCGCAGGCAGCGCGCTGTACGCCTCGGTGTACTGGTCCAGCGAGGTCCATTGGCGCAGCGTGAACGGCGCGAACGTGTCGCGGCGGCTCGCGGCGCAGCGCCGCCTCGGTACTGCCGCGCCCGGACCGCGGGCGGCGGCGGTCCGGCTGAACAGCTGCACGTAGTCGGTGCAGCCGACGGCGAAGTACAGCCCGTCGCTGAACTCGGGCAGCGGGTAGTTGGTGTCGTCGAAGCCCAGCGACAGCGCCGCCAGCCGCAGCAGCGGCGCCGCGTCGTTGTGGGCGAGCAGCGCCCGCCCGGCCGCGTCCAGGTCCCGGTAGACGACCGGGTCGAAGCCGGCGTTGTTGACCAGGTTCACCAGGGTCAGCACGGTCACGGTGAGGCTGCCCCTGGTGCCGTCGGGCAGCATGGCCTGGCCGGTGACCGGCGAGCGGGCGAGCCGCGCCGCCAGGGCGCCGATCCGGGCCCAGGCGCCACCGCCGCCCCCGGCGGCCGCCGCGCAGGCCGCCGACAGGCGGCAGGCCTGCTCGAACGCGCGCCGGGCGGTGACCACGGTCGTCGTGTACCACGGATCCAGGCCGAGCACCTGGTACGTGGAGTCCAGCGTCACCGACCGCAGTTGCGCGGCGTAGCGGGACGCGAAGACCTGCGAGAACCAGCTTCCGTAGGAGTCGCCGTACAGGTCCACCCGGCCCAGGTGCAGCGCCGCACGACGCCGGACACGTCCCTGGCCGAGTAGGCGGTGTTGAACAGGTCAGAGGCGTGCACCCAGCCGCCGCCGCGGTAGTGCCAGGTGTGGTTGAGCCGCCGGCCGCAGCCAGCCACCAGGAGGTCGAACCGCTGCCCGTACTGCTTGGCTCCCGGCGTGCTCCAGGCCGGGGCAGTTGATCGGGGTGGAGTTGCCGGTGCCGCGGAGGTTGACCAGCAGCAGGTTCCTGGTCCGCTGCAGCGTCCCCATCATCGCCAGGTAGGCACCCTGCGTTCCGGTCGTGGCGAACCCGGGCCCGCCCTCGACGGCCAGCACGGTCCCGGTCGCGTGCCCGCTGGCCGGGCAGCCAGCGGAACCCGATGCGGATTCCGGGCTGGCCGCGACGGCGTAGTCCAGCGGCACCATGAGGTGGCCGCAGTACGTCCGCGGCCGTTTCGTGCACGCCTGCAACGGGACGCTGCCCAGCCGCAGCACCGATCCCCCAGGTGCCGGGACGGGAGCCGCCGAGGCGGCGGTAACCGGGGCGCCGGCCACCGCCGTGGCGGCCGCCAGCGCAGTGGCACACAGAACTCGCGAAACTCCTCCGATGATCACACCGAGATCGTAGGCCGCGGCGCCCCCGGCAGCCAGGCTCCGGCCCGCTTGGTGCGAAGGACGGTCAGGGCAGGCTCTCGATCATCTGGATGACCTCGTCGCGGCCGAAGCCGTGGTGCCGGGCGAACTCGACCAGGTCGTGCGCCCGGGCGAGCACGGCCCCCCGCTGCGGGGTGCCGCTGACGGTGATGCCGCGCCCCCGGCGGAACTCCAGCAGGCCCTCCTCCCGGAGGATGTGCAGCGCGCGCAGGACGGTGTTCTTGTTCACGCCCAGCACGGCGGCGAGGTCCCTGGCCAGGGGCAGGCGCTCGCCCGGCCGTGCTTCACCCTCGGCGATGGCGCGGCGGATCCGCGCGGCGACCTGATCGTGCAGTGGTTCCGGGGCGGACCGGTCGATGTTGACATCCAACATGGTACTAGCCATAGTAGGTCCATGTTGCGAGTTCGGCAAGGCGCATCATGGGCGCCGTGATCGCACCGCCCGGCAGCCCCGATACGTCCAGGGCCAGCACGGAGCAGGCCATCTTCATGGCGGCGCGGCGCCGGCGGCGGCGCCGGTGGCTGGCCGGGATCGCCGTGCTTGCGGCGGCGGCAGCAGCGGTGGCCGTCTCCGCCGTGACCTGGCCCGGGGCCCCCGGCCAGCCCACCGCCAACGCTGGCGCGGCACGCGCGGCAGGCACGGCCGCGACCGGGCACGCTCCCGCATGGCAGGCGAAGATCAGCTACCGGGTGGTGACCGCCGGAGTCCTGGAGGCCTACGGCAACCAGGACATCAGGCACTCGGGAAAGAACTGGGACAGCAGCTCGTTCCAGCGGATGACGGCCCGTGGCCCGTCGCCCAGCCTGACCACTTCGGTGGTCGAGCGGTCGGTGGCCGGGAAGGCGTACTACTACGGGCGGGCCGGCGGCCGGATGCGCTGGGTCGCTTCGGCCTTCGCCGCTCCCGCTCCCCTCGGAGACCGCGATCCGCGCACCCTGCTGAGCCGGATGCGGCCCTTCACCCCGTTCCGCGCAGCCGGCCACCAGGTGATCGGCGGCGTCCGGCTGACCGTGCTGCGCGCCACCGACCCGGCCGGCCTGACCCAGCACGGCCTGCTGCCCGTGATGTACACGTCCGGCCAGCCCGTCACGTCGCTGACGGTGTGGGCCGACCAGCAGGGGGTCCTGCACCGGATGGCCTTCACCTTCAGCGCTCCCGGCGTGATCGCCCTCACCACGCCGGTCAGCCAGGCCGCGCTGCGCAAGTACCACCGGGCAGAGAACTTCCTGCCCCGGCTCCAGCGGGCCGGGCAGCCGATCTCCTCCCGGCTGGCCCACCGCGCGGCAGTCAGGGAACTGGAGGCCGGGCTGCACGCCTACCAGGTGCGGCGCGGTGCGCAGGTCACCACGACCACGGTGACCTTCCTGGCCATCGGCCAGCCGTACCGCATCACCGCACCCACGGACCTGCTTCCCTACCGCGCCTGGCTGAGGCTGGCCGGGCAGCACTGAGCGGCCGGCTGGTGTTCGCCGCCGCCGTCACCCCAGCCGCGGTATCGCTCGAAGCAATTGGCCCGCGCGCTTTATCATCCGCGGCTACGGCCGGGTCACGGCCGTTGCCGCACACTGCCTGACGCCAATGTTCCGGCCCTGCTCAAGGCGGCCTGGATCGCCGCCGCGTCCCGCAGCACGTCGCCCTCGAAACGGCGGCCCAGATGGCCGAGCACCTGGTCTTCCGCCTGGGCAATGGCCGCCGTCAGGCCCACCGTGCCCGCGCACTGGAAATCGGCCACCGCGATGGCGATTTCCAGTCGCATAATGGCTGGGCCTGGCCCGCCACCGTGGACCCTGGCATAGATAGAGTCATAGGCCGCGTAGGGATCGGTGTAGTGATATCCCCGTGCGCTCATGCAGCCGGCCCACCGGTGCATGGCACGCAGGTAGCCCGGCTCTTTCTGCACCGCATCCTGGAACAACCTGGCCAGCAGGGACGCGCCGGTGCTGGCGAGCGACGCCTCGGTCACCGAGCCGTACAGCTCCTGGCTCGCCCGGGCCGTGCACCCGGTGCCCGGTACCTCCACCACCAGGCCGCCCGGCTCGGTCACCTGCACGTACCGGCTCTGCGGCCCGAAAAGTGCCAGGGTGTAGCTGGCCTGCTGCGCCGACGGCAGATGCCTCCGGTAGGAGTCCTCGGCGCTCTGCGGATCGCTGTTCAGGGTCCGGCCGCTCCGCTCGATCGCCGCGGCGGCGGTGTCGATGCCGTAGCCGACTGCCTGGCGCTGCGCCAGGGTGCCGTAGGGCGGAGAGAACAGCGAGTCCGGGCGGGTCGCCACCGGGGACAGATCCGGGTAGTAGCGCAGGTGCCTGGCCCGCATACAGCGTTGTGTCAGCAACTCGGCCGCGTTGCCCAGTTCCCCCGCCGCTACCACGTCCGGGCCCGACTCGGTGAGCATGGCCTGGGCGAACGTGCTGGGCATGGCCGAGCGGCCGGGGCCGGTCACGGCGAGGCCGGCCCCGCTGGCCGTGGACGGCGTGCAGCCGACGGCCAGCGGGGCCGCGGCGGCGAGGAGCAGCGACGCCATGATCGCCGTCCAGCGCACCGCCGCGCCTTAGCAGTTGCCCGAGAGGTTGCTCTGGTCGTTGGCGCTGATGGCGTCGTTGGCGTTCCCGGGATTCTCCGAGACCTTGGCCAGGTTGGGAATATCGGTGCCCGCGCTGGTTGCGAGGAACCAGCCGGCACAGCCCGCGTTCTCCCAGAAGTACTCGTGCGTGGACTCGTTGCTGACTATCGAGCTGGCGCAGTCGTTCCAGCTCTCGTTCGTGTCGTCGCTGTTCGCCGTCACGCCAGGGACGCAGGCGCCGCCGCTGGACTGGCTCGTCCACGAATGCGTGGTGCCCTGGAACATACCCGGGCCGTCGCTGTAGTTGGCATTGGCATACACACAGTTCCAGCCCGACTTGCAGGAGGGAACCGCGACCGCCGCGCCAACGGGCAGCAGCGACATGCCAGTCAGGGTAAGTGCGGCCGTTAAAATAGCGGCCGTGCCGGCCCGGCGGCCAATGGAGAGAGCCATTCCATGCCCTTTCATTCGTCTTACCGGAATGGGACGATGTCGGCACTACGCCAGGAATCGTAACATGGTTTGTCCTAAGATAACCGGAACGATTAGATAGATCCCTTCTGTACCACGACGTGGCTAGCTGGGCAGGCGGTGGGCGGCGGCCTGCCACGGCGCAGGGTCGCCGGGCTCGTAGCGGCGCAGCGGCTGGGTGGCGCGGATCAGCGCGCGCATGCCCGCCAGGTCGTCCGGGCCCCGGTGCAGCGCCCTGGCCTGCACGAGCACGTTGCCCAGTGCCGCCGCCTCGGCCGGGCCGGCGACCACGGGCAGGCCGCACGCGTCCGCGGTGAGCTGGCACAGCAGCGCGTTGCGCGCTCCCCCGCCGACGATGTGCACGGTGCCCACATGCTGCCCGGACAGCTGCTGGACCGCCAGGATCGCCCGCCGGTGGGCGAGCGCCAGGCTGTCCAGGATGCACCGGACGATCCCCGCCCGGCTGTCCGGCACGGGCTGGCCGGTCCGCCGGCAGAAGCGCGGCGATGCGCGCGGGCATGTCGCCAGGCGGCAGGAACGCGGGGTCGTCCGGGTCCACGACGGCCCGCAGCGCCGGCGCCGCGGCCGCCGCGGCGAGCAGCGCCGGCAGGTCCGGCGGCTGGCCCCGGGCCCCCCAGACCCGGACCGACTCCTGCAGCAGCCACAGCCCCATCACGTTGCGCAGGAACCGGACCGTGCCGTCCACCCCCGCCTCGTTGGTGAAACCGGCCTCGCGGCTGGCCTCGGTGAGCACCGGGCTGCCCAGCTCGACCCCGGCCAGGGACCAGGTGCCGCAGGAGATATAGGCGAACGACCCTTCCTCGGCGGGCACCGCGGCCACGGCCGAGGCGGTGTCGTGGGAGCCGACGGCGATCACCGGCAGCGGCCGGGCCCCGCCCGGCCCGCCGCTGAGGATGTCATCGCGGATCTCACCGCGCAGTTCGCCGATCGTGCTCCCCGGCCGGCGTAGCGCAGGGAACAAGCCCGGCGGGATGCCGGCGCCGGCTATGAGCGCGGCCGACCAGGCCCGGGCGCGCCCGTCGAGCAGGCCCGTGGTGGACGCGTTGGTGATCTCGGCGCCGACCTCCCCGGTGAGCCAGTAGCCGATCAGGTCGGGGATGAGCAGCAGCGTCCGCGCGGCCGCGAACTGCGGCGTGTCCCGCGCGGCCACGAGCTGGTAGATGGTGTTGAGCGGCAGCTGGGCGGTACCCGTGACCGGTACATCTCCCGCCTGCCGACGGATGCGTGCACCCGTTCCGCGACGCCCGCGGTGCGCGCGTCCCGGTAGTGCACCGGGTTGCCGAGCAGCGCGCCATCGGCGTCGAGCAGGCCGTAGTCCACCCCCCAGGAGTCGATGCCCACGCTGGCCAGCTCGAACTGCCCCGCGGCGGCCCGCAGCCCGGCCAGGATGTCGCCGTAGAGCCGCAGGATGTCCCAGTGCAGCGTGCCGAGCGCGGCGACCGGGACGTTGCCGAACCGGTGCGCCTCGTGCAGCACCAGTTCCCCGGGCCCGGCGGTGCCCACCATCACCCGGCCCCCGGAGGCGCCCAGGTCGGCCGCGGCGACGGCGGTGACGGTGGTCACCGGAGGAACGCGGCCGCCACCCCGGCGTCCACCGGGATGTGCAGTCCGGTGGTCACCGGCAGCTCGCCCGCGGTGAGCACGAACACCGCGGCCGCCACATGCTCGGGCAGGACCTCGCGCTTGAGCAGCGTGCGCTGTGCGTAGAAGGCGCCGAGCTCGGATTCCGGCACGCCGTAGACCGCGGCCCGCTGCGCGCCCCAGCCCCCGGCGAAGATCCCGGAGCCGCGGACCACGGCGTCGGGGTTGATGCCGTTCACCCGGATGCCGTACTCGCCCAGCTCGGCGGCGAGCAGCCGGACCTGGTGCGCCTGGTCGGCCTTGGCCGCGCCGTAGGCGACGTTGCTCGGCCCGGCGAACACCGCGTTCTTGCTGCAGATGTAGACGATGTCCCCGCCCATGCCCTGCGCCCGCATCACCTGGGCCGCCGCGCGGGACACCAGGAACGACCCGCGGGCCATCACCGCGTGCTGCAGGTCCCAGTCGGCCGCGGTGGTCTCGGCCAGCGCCTTGGACACCGACAGGCCGGCGTTGTTCACCACCAGGTCCACCCCGCCGAACGCGAGCGCCGCCACGGCGAACGCCCCGGCGATGCTGGCCTCGTCGGTGACGTCGGCGGTGACGTCCACGGCGACGTCGGCGGTCCCGATCTCCGCCGCCGCCAGCTCGGCCGCGGCGCCGTCCCGGTCGGCGAGCACCACGCACGCGCCCTCGGCGGCCAGCCGCTGCGCGGTCGCCCGCCCGATGCCCGACCCGCCCCCGGTGACCAGCGCGACCCGGCCGCCAGCGGCTGCGGCGCTGGCCGCCGGCGCAGCTTGGCCTCCTCCAGCTCCCAGTACTCGATCCGGAACTTCTCGCTCTCGCCGATCGGCGCGTACGCGGAGACCGACTCGGCGCCGCGCATCACGTTGATCGCGTTGACGTAGAACTCGCCGGCCACCCGCGCGGTCTGCTTGTCCGCGCCGAAGCTGAACATGCCGACGCCCGGCACCAGCACGATGGCCGGGTCGGCGCCGCGCATCGGCGGGGAATCCGCCGTGGCGTGCCGCTCGTAGTAGGCGCGGTAGGCCGCCCGGTAGGCGGCGTGCAGCTCGCGCAGGCGGCCGGCCGCCTCGGCCAGCGGCGCGGCCGGCGGCAGGTCGAGCACCAGCGGCGCGACCTTGGTCCGCAGGAAGTGGTCCGGGCAGGAGGTACCCAGCGCCGCCAGCCGCGGGTGCTCGCTCCTGGCGAGGAAGTCCAGCACGGCGGGGCCGTCGGTGTAGTGGCCCACCTGCGGCCGGTCGGTGCGGGCCAGGCCGCGCATGCAGCGGCGCCAGCTGCAGCGGCCCGGGCCCGGCGCTCCGGCGTCCGGCATCGGCCCGAAGCCCGTTATCACCGGCCGCCGAACGGCTCGGCGGAGCCATGTTCGTCCAGGTACCGCTGTGCCGCCGCGATGATCTCCAGCGAGTTCGCCTCGCACTCCTCGCTGGTCGCGCCCCACGCGGTGATGCCGTGGCCGCCCAGTATGACGCCGATCATGCCCGGGCTGGCCCGGTGCAGCCCGGCGATGTCCAGGCCGAGCTGGAACCCGGGGCGGCGCCAGGGCACCCAGCCCACCCGGCCGCCGAAGCACTCGGCGGTCAGCGCCTCGCCGTCGGCCGCGGCGGCGAACGCGATCCCCGAGTCGGGGTGCAGATGGTCCACGTGCGGCGCGTCCACCAGCCCGTGCATCGCCGTATCAATCGACGGCGGAGCCCCACGCTCTGCTGGTCCTGACCCCACCACCCCACCCAGGCCATGGAGGCAGTAGTCGAACGCGGCCACCATCTCGTCCTCGCGCTCGACTCCCGGGTACACGCCGGTGAGCGCGCGGAGCCGGTCCAGCCGCAGCACCGCCAGCCCGGCCGGGGTCAGCGTGCCGAGGTCGCCGCCGGAGCCCTTCACCCAGAGCAGTTCCACCGGCTCCCCGGTCACCGGGTCGGCCGCCGTGCCCTTGGCCGAGGTGTTGCCACCGGCGTAGTTGGTGTTGCGCCGGTCCGAGCCGAGCCGGTTGCTCCGCCCGATCAGCTCAGCAACCTCAGCCGGCACCTCCTGCACCATCAGCAACCTCCCCTGCGGCCTCCCTCTTCGTGATCATGGCTTTGTTGTGCGCTATGGCACCAAGTCGCCATGATCGCGGGCCTCAGCTACCCCAGCTGGCCGGGGTGCCGCCGATGCGGTCGGCGACGATCTTCTCGGCGTAGCCGGAGCGGTGGTAGGCGGCGATGGGATCCGGGTCCAGGCCCATGTCGGCGCGCAGCTCCGCCAGCAGCGGGCGGACGTCGGTGTTGTAGGCGTCCATCAGCACCGCGTTCGCGCCGAGCACGTCCCCGGATGCCTGGGCCGCGGCCAGCGCGGCGGTGTCGATGAGCAGCGCCTTGGCGGTGGCTTCCTGCACGTTCATGACCGACCGGATCTGCGCGGGTATCTTCGGCTCGATGTTGTGGCACTGGTCCAGCATGAACGCGATGCCCGCCCCGGGGCGCAGCGCCCCGGCCTTGACGACCTCGTGCAGGATGCGGAACAGCTGGAACGGATCCGCCGCACCGACCATCAGGTCGTCGTCGGCGTAGAACCGCGAGTTGAAGTCGAACCCGCCCAGCCGCCCGGCGCGCAGCAGCAGCGCCACGATGAACTCGATGTTGGTGCCCGGCGCGTGGTGCCCGGTGTCCACCACGACCGCCGCCTGCGGGCCGAGCGCGGTGCAGTGCAGCAGCGCGGTGCCCCAGTCCGGCACGTCGGTGGTGTAGAACGACGGCTCGAACAGCTTGTACTCCAGCAGCATCCGCTGGTCCGCGCCGAGCCGCGCGTACACCTCGCGCAGCGCCGCCGCGAGCCGGTCCTGCCGGGCGGCGATGTCGTCCTGCCCGGGGTAGTTGGTGCCGTCGGCGAACCACAGCTTCAGGTCCCGCGACCCGGTGGCGTCCATGATGCCGATGCACTCCACCAGGTGCGCCACGGCCCGGGCGCGCACCGCGGGGTCGGGGTTGGCGACGCTGCCCAGCCGGTAGGCATCGTCCTGGAACACGTTCGCGTTCACCGTGCCAAGGGCGACACCCTGATCCTTGGCATACGCCGCCAGCGCGCCGTAGTCATCGACCGCATCCCAGGGAATGTGCACCGCCACCGACGGGGCGGCACCGGTGAACCTGTGTACCTGCGCCGCGTCGTCGATCTTCTCGGTCACCGTGCGCGGCACTCCCGGCTGGGCGAAGACCTTGAACCGGGTCCCGGTGTTACCAAACGCCCACGACGGCGTCTCGATCCGCTGCGCCCGCAGCGCGGCTTTCACGGCGGTCAACTCAGGCATCTCTCGTCATCTCCAGGCGGCGCGGTGAGCGGCTCGGTACGGGCGGCTCAGTCGAGGTGGAAGATCTCGGTGATCTGGCGGAATCCCTCGTCCGGGCGCTGGCCACCAGTGTCATCGAAAAACGGGGCCATCTCGGCCTGCCAGCGAGCGTTCACGCCGGCCTGCTCCATCCGCTGTCGTGCCGCGTCGAAGTCGTCGGTCTCCAGATATCCGATAACTAGGCCATCGTCGTCGAGGAACAGGGTGTAGTTGGCCCAGCCCGCCGCCCGCAGCGCGGCGGTCATCTCGGGCCAGACCTGGCGGTGGGCCGCCCGGTACTGCGCCAGCCGGTCCGGCCGGACCCTGGCGAGGAAGCAGACGCGCTGCAACGGGCACCTCCTTGGCATCGGTGTCGGGTGGCTCCGGGCCGGGCGCCGGGCGGCTGGAGGATGCCGCCCCGGCGCCCGTACCGGAGGACGGCTGGCGCCCCGGCAGGATCGCGGCGCCAGCCGCTGCGCGCTAGAAGTTGAAGTTGTTGATGTTTGCCTTGGTGAACACGAACGGCGGGCCGAGCAGGATGGTGTGGCTCGCGCCGACGGTGTACTTGCCGAGCTTGCCCGCGGTGAACGACTGCCCGGCGGCGTTGGTGATCTTCTTCGAGGCGAAGTTGACCGCCGCGTAGGCGGCCAGGTAGCCGAGGTTGGCCGGGTTCCACAGCTCGAAGGCCTGGACGGTGCCGTCCGCGACGTACTTCTTCAGCGAGTCGGGGGTGCCCAGGCCGGTCACCGCGACCTTCCCCCGGTACTTCGGCGAGTCGACCACCTGGGCCGCGGCCAGGATGCCGACGGTCGTCGGGGAGATGATGCCCTTGAGATTCGGGTGCTGCTGCAGCAGGCCCTGGGTGACCTGGGTCGCGGTCGTCGGGTCGTCGTTGCCGTAGACGATGCTCACCAGGTGCATCTTCGGGTACTTCTTCAGCTCCTGCTTCATGTAGCCGATCCAGGCGTTCTGGTTCGGCGCGGACGCGGCGGCGGAGACGATGCCTATGTCACCGGTGTCGTGGATCTGCTTGGCGAGCAGGTCAACCTCGCTGGTCCCGATCTGCGCGGTGGACGCCTGGTTCACGAACAGGTCCCGGCAGGCAGGCGCGTCCGAGTCATACATGACCACGGTGATGCCCTTGGCCATGGCGGAGTTGAGCGTGGGGCACAGTGCCGAGGGGTCGGTGGCCGACACGATGAGGATGTTGGCGCCCTTGGTGATCGCCGCCTGGATCGCCGGGATCTGGGAGGCGGGGGTCGCGGCGGTGCCACTGGTCTCGCTGCCGGTTTCCCCCAGCGCCGCGAGCGCGGCCAGCGCCCCGCCCGACTTCACGCTGTCCGCGGTGGTGAAGTAGGGGTTGCCGAGGTTCTTCGGGATGACGAAGACCTTCAGCCCCTTCTTCAGCCCGCCGCCCCGGTCGAGCCCGACGATGACGAGGGGGTGGAACTGCTGGAGGAACCGCTGCACGCGGCGAGGACGGAGCACGCCACCAGCAGCACGACGGGACCGGTCAGTACCCGTCTGAGGGAACGGCTCATAACTGAATCCTTTCAACTTCGGGGTTAGAAAACCAATAGAGGGCGGCCGGGCGAGTGCGGGCCGCGGGCCGGAGGTGATCGGACCCCCGGCCGGAGCCCGCATCCGGTGCCGGACTGGGTGCGGGAGCCGGTGGCGAGTCAGTCATGGCTGACCTCCGAGGCAGGGCTTCCGGCCCGCAGCAGTGCACGCGCCCGGCCAAGGACGGGCGCCGCGTTAGGCACGAAGACACTGACGAGCAGCAGGCCGCCGATGACGATGCCGATGGCCTCCTGGTTGAAGTTGGTCAGCAGCAGCGCCCCCTGCAGGCCGGCCAGGGCCAGCACGGCGAGCACCACCCCGCCGATCGAGCCCTTGCCGCCGAAGATGGAGACCCCGCCGAGCAGGACGATCGCGACCACGTTCAGTTCCGCACCGATGCCGTTGTTCTGCACCGCGGTGGCGAGACGGAACGTCCACAGCACCCCGGCCAGCGCGCAGACCAGGCCGGAGGTCATGAACAGCCCGGTCTTGATGCGCTTGACCCGGATCCCGGCGAACAGCGCCGCCTCGGTCCCGGCTCCCATGGCGTAGATGGACCGGCCGGTGGCCGTGGCGTGCAGCACCACGCCGAAGACCACCGCCAGCACCACGAAGATCGCAACGGACCAGGGGATGTTCGTGTGCGGGACCGCGGTGACGCCGATGGAGGTGTAGGCGGCGGGGAAGTTGGAGATCGTGTTCGAGCCCAGGATGATCAGCGCGATGCCCCGGTAGAGCGCCAGCGTGCCGATGGTCACCGCCAGCGACGGCAGCCCGAGCCTGGTCACCAGCAGGCCGTTGAACGCCCCGGCGGCCAGGCCGAGCAGTACCAGGACGGCGAAGATGGCCAGCATCGGCCAGTGCCTGGCCCACAGGAACCCCAGCAGTGCGCTCGACATGCCCAGCGTGGATGCGACGGACAGGTCGATCTCGCCGCTGATGATGATGAGCGTCATGGGCAGCGCCATGATCGCTATCTCCCCGGACGTCACCTCCATGTTGAAGATGTTTCCGCTGGTCAGGAACTGAGCAGAGGTGCTGGCCCCGAAGATGACGATGGCGACCACGCCCGCGGCGAGGCCGGTCTCCCAGCGCATCGCGCCGCGCATCACCGAGCGCAGCAGGGCCGGCGCGGGCCTGACCCGGTCACGTGCCGACACCGGAACTCCTTCGTCGCAGGGCGGCCGCCAGCCGCACCGAGATGGCCCGGTCCAGCGCGATGGCCACCAGCAGCAGGAAGCCGGCGATCGCCTGATCCCAGAACGGGGAGATGCCGAGCACGTACAGCGCCGAGTTGATCGTGTTGAGCAGGAGCGCGCCGATCGCCGCGCCCACCGCACTGCCGCTGCCACCGAAGATCGCCACCCCGCCGACCACGACCGCGGCGATCACCTGCAACTCGTAGCCGGTGCCCGCGGTGGAGTCGATGGTCTGGTACTGCGCGGCCCAGAGCACCCCGGCCACCCCGGCAATGGCACCGCTGACCGCGAACGCGGTGAACACCCGCCGGCCCACCGGGATGGCGGCCAGCCGGGCCGCCTCCGGGTTGGACCCGATCGCGTACAGGTCCCGGCCCGACCGGAACGAGCGAAGGTAGTACGCTCCCGCCCCGACCACCGCGGCGACCGCGATGGCCAGGTACGGGACCCCCAGCACCTCGGCCTTGGGGATCTGGATGAAGGCGTTCGGCAGGGTCTGCGCGACGACCTCGTTCCCGCCGACGATGAGGATGTCGATGCCGCGGATGATGTACAGGGTGGCGAGGGTGACGACGAGGCTGGGCACCTTCCCGAGCGACACCATGAGCCCGTTGGCGGCCCCACAAGCCAGGCCGATGCCAAGCCCAGCCAGAAACACCACCGGTATCGGGATGCCGTGGTGCGCGCCGAACAGGCTGGCCGACAGGTAGGCCGACAGCCCCAGCACCGAGCCGATGGACAGGTCCACGTTCCGGCTGATCACCACGATGGTCTCGCCGAGCGCGAGCAGGGCGAACACGGTGGTGTTGGCCAGGATGAAGCCGATCTCCTGGGACCCGACGAACCTCGGCTGGATGGCCGCGGTGACCCCGACGAACATGGCGAGCACGACGATGATGCCGGACTCCCGGATCCGGAACACCCGCTCGGTGAGCCTGCGCGAGCCGGCCTTGGCCGGTGGCCCCGAGGGCTCCCGGCGCGCGGTGGCGGTCGCGCTCATGCTCTGATCCCACTCGCCTTCGGCCCGGTCATGATGGCTGCGCTTCCGCCTGGCCGGTGGCCGCGGTCATGATCTTCTCCTCGGTGGCCTCCCCGTGGTGGTATTCGGCGGCGAGCCGCCCCTCGCGGATGACCAGGATCCGGTCCCCGTTCTGCAGCACTTCGGGCAGTTCCGAGGAGATCATCAGGATCGCCACGCCCTCGGCGGCGAGCCGCGCCAGCAGCGCGTGCACCTCGGCCTTGGTGGCGATGTCGATGCCGCGGGTGGGCTCGTCCACGATGAGCAGCGACGGCTGGCGGCCGAGCCACTTGGCGAGCACGACCTTCTGCTGGTTGCCGCCGGACAGCCGGGACACCGGATCGGTGAGCCTGCCGTACTTCAGCCGCAGCCGCTGCGCCCAGTCGGTGGCGAACGCCCGCTCCGCGGAGGCCCGGACGAGCCCCGCCTTGCGCAGCCGGCCCAGCGAGGCCAGGGCCATGTTCTGCTGCACCGACATGTCCATGACCAGGCCCTGCTGGCGCCGGTCCTCGGGGACGTACCCGATGCCCGCCGCCATGGCCGCCGCCGGAGACGCCTTCTTCAGTGGCTTGCCGGCCACCGTCACCGAGCCGGCGTCGTACCTGTCGATGCCGAAGATGGCCCGCGCCACCTCGCTGCGGCCGGACCCGACCAGGCCGGCCAGCACGACGATCTCGCCGGCCCGCACCCGCAGCGAGACGTCGGTGAACACGCCTTCCCTGGTGAGACGCTCTGCGCGCAGCACCTCGGTCCCCGGCCGGTGCCGGGCGGCAGCGGCACGCTGCGCCACGTCCCTGCCGACCATGGCGCGCACCAGGTCGTCGCCCGTCAGGCCGGCCAGCTCGCTGGTGAGCACGTGCCTGCCGTCGCGCATCACGGTGACCCGCTGGCAGATCTCGAAGACCTCCTCCAGCCGGTGCGAGATGAACAGCACCGCCGCGCCGCCCGCGCACAGGGCGCGCACCACCTCGAACAGCCGGGCGACCTCGGCCGCGGACAGGGCTGCCGTCGGCTCGTCCATGACGATCACCCGCGCGTCCAGCGACAGCGCCTTGGCGATCTCCACGATCTGCTGGTCCGCGATGGACAGGCCACGGCAGATCCGGCCCGGGTCGAGCCGGACGCCCAGGCGCTCGAACAGCGCGGCGGCCTGGCCGCGCATCCGCCGCCCGTCGATGCGCCGGCCAGCCCGCAGCGGCTGGCGGCCCATGAAGATGTTCTCCGCGACCGTGAGGTCGGGGAACAGGGTGGGCTCCTGGTAGATGACCGCGATACCGGCGTCCCTGGCGGCGGCCGGGCTGTGCAGGGTAACCGGGGTGCCGCCGATGAGCAGCTCGCCCTCGTCCGGCTGGTACACCCCGGCCAGCATCTTCACCACGGTGGACTTGCCCGCGCCGTTCTCGCCCAGCAGCGCGTGTGCCTCCCCGGGGTACAGGTCGGCGGACCCGTCCACCACGGCTTGCACCGCGCCGAACGACTTCGCCGCGTGCCGCAGCGACAGCACCGGCCCGGCCTGGCCGGGGGCATCCACGGTGTTGCGCCGGCACCCAGCCTCCTTGAACCCAGGATGTAACGTTTCAAAGATGTGCAGAAGTGTCAGCCCGTGCCGCCTGCGTGTCAAGGGCTGTGCGGTGCGTAGTTGAATCGTTACATCGACTTGACCGCCCCATGGTGGCCAGCCCCGCCGGCGAACGGCCTGGCCGTTTGACACGTTCCAAATGAGCGCCGCACACTGGCACCACATTCGGGAGGGGCACCGTGGCAGACGCGCCGGCCAGCATCAGGGAGGTTGCCGCGCACGCGGGCGTGTCGGTGGGGACCGTCTCGAACGTGCTGAACCGGCCGGACATCGTCGCCGAGCCCACCAGGAGCCGGGTCAGGGACGCCATCAAGCAGCTCGGTTTCATCAGGAACGAGTCCGCGCGCCAGCTCCGTGCCGGGCGCAGCCGCACCATCGGCCTGGTCGTGCTGGACGTGGCGAACCCGTTCTTCACCGACGTCGCCCGCGGGGTCGAGGACGAGGCGAACGCGTCCGGGCTGGCCGTGATCCTGTGCAACAGCGACGACCAGCAGGCGAAGGAGACGCACTACCTGGAGCTGCTGGAGGAGCACCGGGTGCAGGGCATCCTGATCACCCCGGTGTCCGCCGACGACGAACGGCTCGCCCGGCTGCAGCAGCGCGGCACGCCGGTGGTCCTGGTGGACAGCCGGTCACCAGCCCGGGGCCAGTGCTCGGTCGCGGTGGACGACGTGCTCGGCGGGGAGCTGGCGGTGGCACACCTGCTCGGGACGGGCCATGCCCGGATCGCCTTCGTCGGCGGGCCGCTGAGCATCCGGCAGGTGGCCGACCGGCGCGAGGGCGCCGTGCGCGCCCTGGAACGTGGCGGGGCCAGCGCCGCCGATCTGCACATGCTCGTCACTCCCGCGCTGAACGTGGCCGCCGGGCTGCGGGCCGGCGCGGCGCTCGCGGCCCTGCCGCCGCAGCAGCGGCCCACGGCGGTCTTCTGCGCGAACGACCTGCTCGCCCTGGGTGTCCTGCAGGAGATGACCGCCCAGCGGATCCGGGTGCCCGAGGACATCGCGCTCGATCGGCTACGACGACATCGACTTCGCCGCCGCGGCGGCGGTCCCGCTGTCCTCGGTGCGCCAGCCGCGGCAGCTGCTCGGCCGCACCGCCGCGCAGCTTCTGCTTGAGGAGGCGCTCGGCGAGGAGGCGCACCAGCACCGGCAGGTGGTGTTCGAGCCGGAACTGGTGGTGCGCCGGTCCAGCCAGGCCCGTGGGCGCGCGGCCGGGGCTGAGCAATGCGGATCGCGCTGTTCGTGACCTGCCTGGCGGACGCCCTGTTCCCGCAGGTCGGCCAGGCGACCGTGCGGCTGCTGGAGCGGCTCGGCCACGAGGTGGACGTTCCCGCAGGCGCAGACCTGCTGCGGGCAGATGCACACGAACACCGGGTACCTGCGCGAGGCGCTGCCGCTGGTGCGCCGGTACGTCGAGGTGTTCGAGGACTGCGAGGTGGTCGTGGTGCCCTCCGGCTCGTGCACCGGTTCGGTGCGGCACCAGCATGCGATGGTGGCGCGGCGGTTCGGGGACGAGGCGCTGGCCCGGCGCGCCGAGGCGGTCGCCGCGCGCACCTACGAGCTGTCCGAGCTGCTGGTCGACGTGCTCGGCGTCGAGGATGTCGGTGCCTACTACCCGCACCGGGTCACCTACCACCCGACCTGCCACTCGCTGCGCCTGCTGCGGGTCGGCGACCGGCCGCTGCGGCTGCTGCGCCGGGTGGCGGGCATCGACCTGGTCGAGCTGCCGGACGCCGAGGTGTGCTGCGGGTTCGGCGGCACGTTCGCGGTCAAGAACGCCGACGTGTCCACGGCCATGCTCGCCGACAAGATGCGCTGCGGTGCTGGCCACCCGGGCCGAGGTGTGCACCGCCGGCGACAGCTCCTGCCTGATGCACATCGGCGGCGGCCTGTCCCGGCTGAACGCCGGCACGGCCGACGGTCCACCTGGCCGAGATCCTCGCCAGCACCCAGGACTGCGATGAGCACCTTCCTGGGCATGCCGTACGCCCCGCGCGGGGTCGGGCACCTGCGCGGCGACGAGCCGTTCCCGGAGGCGGCCCGCGCGGCGCTGGCCAACACCCAGCTGCGGCGCAACCTCGGCAAGGCCACCCGCACGATCCGGGCCAAGCGCGCCGCCGTGGTGGCCGAGCTGCCGGACTGGGAGGAGCTGCGCGCGGCCGGGCAGGCGATCAAGCAGCACACGCTCGCCCACCTGGACCGCTACCTTGAACAACTCGAAGGCCAGGTCACCGCGCGCGGCGGCACCGTGCACTGGGCGCGGGACGCGAACGAGGCCAACCGCATCGTGACCGGCCTGGTCCGCGGCACCGGGGCGGCCGAGGTGGTCAAGGTCAAGTCGATCGTCACCGACGAGATCGGGCTCAACGAGGCCCTGGCCGCGGCCGGGATCACCGCCCACGAGACCGACCTTGCCGAGCTGATCGTCCAGCTCGGGCACGACCGGCCCTCGCACATCCTGGTGCCCGCCATCCACCGCAACCGGGCCGAGATCAGGGAGATCTTCCTGCGCGAGATGGCCGACGTGGATCCGGGGCTGACCGACACGCCGGCCGCGCTCGCCGAGGCCGCCCGGCTCCACCTGCGCCGCCGGTTCCTGTCCGCGCGCGTCGGCATCAGCGGCGCGAACTTCGCCATCGCGCAGACCGGGACGCTGTGCGTGGTGGAGTCCGAGGGCAACGGCCGGATGTGCCTGACCCTGCCGGACACGCTGATCACCGTGATGGGCATCGAGAAGGTGATCCCGTCCTGGCGGGACCTGGAGGTGTTCCTCCAGTTGCTGCCCCGCTCGTCCACCGGCGAGCGGATGAACCCCTACACCTCGATGTGGACCGGGGTGACCCCCGGCGACGGCCCGCAGCGGTTCCACCTGGTGCTGCTGGACAACGGCCGGACGGCAGCGCTGGCCGACCCGGCCGGCCGGGCAGGCGCTGCACTGCATCCGCTGCTCCGCGTGCCTGAACGTCTGCCCGGTCTATGAGCGCACCGGCGGCCACGCCTACGGCTCGGTGTACCCGGGCCCCATCGGCGCGGTGCTGTCACCGCAGCTCACCGGGGTGGAGGACAACGCATCGCTGCCGTACGCCTCGTCGCTCTGCGGCGCCTGCTACGAGGTCTGCCCGGTCAAGATCGACATCCCGTCGATGCTGGTCCACCTGCGCGCCCGGCATGTCGAGGAGGCCGCCCGGGCGCGGCGGGTGCCCACCGCGGAGGCGGCCGCCATGGCGGCAGCGTCGTGGGTGATGGCCAGCCCGGGCCGGTACGCGGCCGCGCTGCGGACCGGCCGGACGGGGCGGGCGCTGCGCCGCGGCGGCCGGATCCGGCGGCTGCCGCCGCCGCTGTCGGCCTGGACCGCCGCCCGGGACGCGCCCGCTCCCCCGGCCAGGACCTTCCGCGAATGGTGGCAGGCCGAGCATGGGGGTAACGATGGCCGGGGCTGACGCCGCGCGGGCGGAGGTGCTTGCCCGCATCCGCGCCGCGCTTGGCGCCGGGGCCAGCGCTCCCGCCGAGCATCCCGCGCGGTTACCGTACCGGTACCGATCAGGACATCCCGGCGCTGATCAGCCTGCTCACCGAGCGGCTGCGCGATTATGGGACCAGCGTCCGCCGCTGCGGCGCCGGCGGGGTGGCGCGCTCGGTGGGCGAGGCGCTGGCCGAGCGCGGCGCACGCCGGGTGGTGCTGCCGCCGGGCCTCAGCCTGGACGGCGCCGCCCCGGATGGCGTCACGTTCCTCGCCGACGACGGCCTCTCCGCCGGCCTGCTGGACGCCGCCGACGGCGTCGTCACCACGCGCCGCCCTCGCCATCGCGGAAACCGGGACGATCATCCTCGACGGCGGCCCGGGCCAGGGCCGCCGTGCCCTGAGCCTGGTCCCCGACTACCACCTGTGCATCCTGCACGCCAGCCAGATCGTCGGGATCGTCCCACAGGCCCTGGGCCGCCTGGAACCGGGCCGGCCCTGCACCTGGATCAGCGGGCCCTCGGCCACCAGCGACATCGAGCTTGACCGGGTCCAGGGCGTGCACGGCCCGCGGACGCTCGAAGTCATCCTCGCCGGGCCCTGACCCGCGGCCGGCCTGGCCAGGACCGCGGCGCCCGCGCGCACCCGTGTTTGGAACGCGGTCTGGCGGTGAGGACAGCACGACGGCTGCGTAAGGCGCGGCCAGACGGAAGGCCTGAGAAATCATGACAGTACCGATGCAGCCCAATACCCCGGACAGACGGCCATATCCACAGGAACAGCCCGCGTATCCGCCGCAGCGCCGGGGCCGCCCCACGGTGGACGCCCGCCAGTTGTGGTCCGGCGGGGTGGCGACCGCGGTCGTCGCGGGGCTGATCGCGCTGGTCGGCGTGCTGGTGTGCCGCTGGCTGTTCCACATCCCGATCCTCGCTCCCAAGCGCTACGGGGCCTACGGCGACGCGCACACCACGACGCTGGTGCTCCTCGCCGCGGCCGCGGCACTGGTCGCGACGCTCCTCGCGCACCTGCTGCTGCTGAGCACGCCACGGCCGATGGTCTTCTTCGGCTGGATCGTCGGCCTGGTGACGGTGATCGTGGTGGTCTTCCCGTTCCGCACCGGCGCGGCGCTGTCCCACGAGATCGCCACGGCGGCGCTCTACCTCATCATCGGCATCGCCATCGGGACCTTGATCGCCGGTGTCGGTGAGCGGGCGACGCGGGTCCGCACGGTGCCCGCCGGGCCGCCCAGCCAGAACTACCCGGGGCAGGGCTACCAGGGGCAGGGCTACCAGGGCGAGGGCCAGGCCTACCCGGGCCGCGACTACTAGAGCCGCGACTACTAGACCAGCTCACACGCGCTGGCCGACGGCCCGGGCGGGCCGCCGGCCAGTAGCAGACCGACCGCCGGCCAGGGCGGGCTGGCCGGCGGTCAGCACGATGGTCAGCGGCGGCGCCGTGACCACGACCAGGCCGGCCCGGCCCCGGTGAGGTGCAGGGCAACCAGGGCCAGGCCGATGAACAGGAGGCTGTCCGGGGCCACGGCCGCGCTGGTGGCGGTCCCGGTGAGCTTCAGGATGTAGGCGATGACGAAGATGACGGCCGCGATGACGGCAAGCATCTGACAGCTCCTTCCGAACGCCGGGGGAAGCTCACTGGCTCGGCTGCGGGAAATGACAGGCGACCTTCGGGTTCACGCCGACGTAGTTCAGCGGTCCCGCGAGAATGGTCACCGCGATCGTCCCGGCATGGGCGCAGTTCTCATGCGAATCGCTGTAGTAGTTTCGCTGACCGGCGGCAATCGCGCCAATGACCAGCCATATCAGTAGAAGGATCGACCCGATACGCATCGGTGCCTCCATAGGTCGCAGTGCCCTTAGTTCGCGGGAGTTCGCATCCCGCTCGGGCCGACAGGTACCGCGCGAAGCGCCTTTCAAACTCCCTGCCGTGCATCTGAGCCCGCAAACAGGTCCTTGAGCTGGGTAAACGGCCCCGGTAAGGGGTCGGGCACGAGCAGCCATGTTTAGACCCTGCACAGCGGGCACGAACGTCCTGTGCAGAACCGAAACGCAGCAGGTGATCGCCAATGACCGCCGTTATCTCCCGCCCGCGCACACCGGCCCCGGACGACGCCCCAGCCGCCGCGGACCTCGGTGACCCGGAACTGGTGAAGCTGGTCCAGTCGCTGCCGCGGGGCAGCGAGGAGCGCGACGTTGCCTACGAGCAACTCATCGGCCGGTACGAGTCGCTGGTCCGGGCGTGCGCCCAGCGATACCGGCACAGCCCCGAGTCATCCGAGGAGCTGATGCAGGTCGGGTACGTCGGCCTGCTCAAGGCCATCAACAACTTCGATCCGGCCTTCGGCAGCAACCTCGCGTCCTACGCGCAGCCCTGCATCGCCGGCGAGATCAAGCGGCACTTCCGGGACAAGCGGTGGCACGTGCACGTCAAGCGCTCCACCCAGGAGCTGCGGCTGGAGCTGTGCCGGGCCCGCGCCGACCTGACCCAGCAGCTTTCCCGGGCGCCCAAGGATGACGAACTGGCCGAGCACCTGGGCATCAGCCACGACGAGCTGCGCGACGCACAGCGCGCCGACCTTGCCTTCCAGGCTTCCTCGCTGGACGCGCCGCGGTCCACCGGGCCGGACCCGGGAAACCTGGCCGACATCCTCGGCGAGGACGACCCGCAGCTTGAGCACACCCTCGACATGGAGACTGTCTGGGCGCACTGGGGCGACCTTCCGGTGCGCGAGCAGCGCCTGCTGATGATGCGCTTCTACGGCAACATGACCCAGGCCGAGATCGGGGAACGCCTTGGCATTTCGCAGATGCACGTGTCCCGGCTGCTTGCAGGCGCGCTCAGCTATCTGCGGGAGCGCATGCTCGGCCAGGATTCCGGCGACGAGCCGCGCTGACCGGCTCCCGCCGGACGGCACGTGCCTGACGAAATAAGAAAGGACAGCCATGAGAACCGTGACTGGACTGTTCTTGATAGCGCTTGGCGCAATTCTCGCATTCGCGGTGCAGGGCCACCCGTCGTGGCTGAACATCCAGGTGGTCGGCTGGGTGATCATGCTGACCGGTGCCATCGGGATCGCCATACCGCGGCGCGGCTACGGGTGGCTGCGCCGCCGGACGGTGCTGCGGCGGGGACCCGGCGGGCGGCCGGTCGTGGACCGGGTCGAGGAGAAGCGCTACCCGCCCTACATCATGCTCAACCCGGGCGCCGACGGGGTCGCGGAGGAGGCAGCGGCGAGCCCGGATATGCCGACGGTCGTTGAGCCGCTCGAGGACCCGGCCCCGGACGGCTTCGCGGCACCCGCGGCAGACCCGGGCCCCGACCCGGAGCGGCTGGCCGCCGAGCGGCAGGCCGTCGTGGACCAAGCCGAGGCCGACTGGGCGGCCGCCGAGGCGGCGGCGTCCCCGGGCGGCCCGCTCCCGGCCGAGGAGGTCGTCGAGCAGTACGTCGAGGAATAGGCCGCGCAGCCGGCGCCAGCCGGGAAACAGGCGCCAGCCCCGGGCAGCGCGGGCCTAGGTTCAGCCCGGCGGGTCACCGCCGGGCTGAACCATTTCCGCCGGCGGCCCGTGCCCCCCGCGCACCGCGGGACTCGATGATCGTCCTGGCTACATCGGTGACCCGCAGGTTGCGCTCCTGGGAGATCTGCCGCAGCTTCTCCAGGGCGTCCTCGGCGCTGCAGCCGAGCGCCTGCATCAGCATGCCCTTCGCCTGGTCCACCAGCGCCCGTGACTCGGCGGCAGCGCGCAACTGGAGCGCGGTGCGCTTGGCGTCGCCATACTCGGCGGCGTTGCCCATCACCGCGCCGCCGAAGGCGGTGAGCAGTTCGGCGAGCTGGCCGGGTTCGAGGGACCGCGGCCGTGCGCCGACCAGTGACAGGGTGACCGCATCGCCGCCGGACTGGTAGGCCAGCGTGACACAGCAGCGCACGCCACGGCGCAGCGCCGCGCTGGCATACTCCGGCCACCGGGTCTCCGCCAGCGTGTCGGGGCAGCTCACCGGGCCGGTGCCGGACAGGGCGTCCAGCATCGGCCCGCGCCCGCTTGACAGCTGTACGTCGTCAAGCTCCGGCAGGTCGGGATGGCTGGCCGCGCGCATGGCAGGCTCGCTGCCACGCCACAGCAGGGCTGTGGCACCCGAGCACGCCACCACCTGGCGCGCGGCAAGCACCACCAGCCGGTTGAGCGATCCCGGCTCGGAGGTGTTCGCGATGCTCAGCAGCTCAGCCGCCTCTTGCGCGAGGTCGGAGCGGGGCACGTCACCTCCCGTTCAATCCCTGCCCGGCGGTCCGGGACACGGCCCGTGCCTGCTGCCAGCGTGTCACGATCGGCTCCCCGCCGGAACCGGCGGGGAGCAGCGAAAGCCGGGCGGGACGGTGGTCACCGTCCCGCCCGGCGTGGTGCTCGATACCCGGCCAGGGGTGAGTCAGCCGGACTCGGCACCGACAAGGCTTGCGGCCGCGGGCCGCAGGCAGTGCTCGTAGGCCGCCACGGTCTCCCTGCTGATGCGGTCCCAGGAATACCGCGCGGTGGCCCGGTCGGCGGCGGCGATCCCGAACGCCTCCAGCCGCAGCGGGCTGGACAGCAGATCGCGCACCCGGCGGGCGAACAGGTCGGGGCGGCCGGGCGGGATCAGCGCGCCGGTGGTCCCGTCGAGAATGGCATCGGCGCAGCCACCCACGGCCGGCGCGGCGACCGGGATGCCGCACGCCATGGCGGCCAGGGCGACCGCGCCGGAGGGCTCGTAGGGTGCCGCGCTCACCAGCAGGTCCGCCGAGCGGAGCAGCGCGGGCAGGCCGCCCGGGGTGATCTTGCCGGTGAAGGACACCCGGTCCGCCACGCCGAGGCGCCCGGCGAGGCCGGTCAGGTCCTGGTAAGCCGCATCCTTGCGGAGCTGCGACTTGGCCGGGCCACCGGCGATCACCAGTTCGGCGCCGGGCACCCGGGTGAGCATCCGCAGCAGCGTGTCCAGGCCCTGGTTGCGGTCCAGCCGGGTCACCACGGCGAGCAGGCGGTGGCCGGTGCCGCGCTTGACGGCCGGGCCCTCGGGGGTGAACTCATCAGTGTCCACGCCACACGGGACGACGGTCACCGACGCCCGCGGCACGCCCATGTTCACCAGGTCGGCCGCTTCGGCACCGGTACCGGCCAGCACGGTGTCGGCGTTTCGGGCGAGGCAGGCCTCCAGCCGGATCCGCACGTCATTGCCGTCCACGGTGCTGCCGTGCCGCCGGTGCGCGACGCCCAGCGTGCCGAACGTCTGCAGCAGCGGGATGTCGCGGCCGCGGGCGGCGGACAGGGCGGCCAGGCCGCTCGTCCAGAAGTATGCGTGCACGACGTCGGGGGTGTTCCGGCGCCAGCGCTGTGCGAGCTGGTCGCTGAACTCGGCGACGGTGGCGGCCAGTTCGGCACCGGCCAGCGGCGCCGGCGGTCCAGCGGTGACATGCTCGACGGTCACCCCCGGGGCGAGGATCGCGCTGCCGGGCAGCGCGCGTGAGTCCCGCCTGGCATAGATGGTGACCCGGTGCCCGAGCTTGGCCAGCCCCCGCGCGTGCGCGGCGACGCTGGCGGCCTGGGACATCGGCTCCTGGCTGGTGGCCGGGCTGAGCGGACTGCCATGGTGAGCGACGAGGGCGATCCTCATCTCGATGCCTCCTGGGGGGGTTACCGCAGCCCTGGCATCGCGAGGTAACCGGCCATCGAGCGCAAAAAAGGCACACCCAGCTTCACGCCAGGACGGCGTGAGGGTGTGCCTGCGTCGTAAGCACCGTTCTCGGGAGACATTATCCCCTCTCCCCAGGCCCGTCAAACACCCGGCGCGCCGCCCGGCCGGCGCGGCGAAGCGCCGGGGCCCGGCGGCGGCGCTGCCGTCGCCGGGCCCCGGCGGTGAGGTACGGGCTAGCGGTGCGGGTACCGGCCTAGTAGCTGTTCTTCCAGGTCGTGCTGAAGCTATTGCCTCCGGTCAGGCCGGAGACCGTGTTGAGGTCGTAGGTCTGCGTGGCATCGATCATGGTGATGGAGTTGACGCCGGGACCGGTGCCGATCGTGCCGGACTTGCCCCCGGCGGTCTCGGTGCCGCTGGTGAGCTTGAAGGCGTTGTACTTCGCCTGCGGTGCGATGCCGATCGAGAACGAGGGCCGCTCGGAGATCCACTCGGCGCTCTCGTCCTTGCAGGTGGCCAGCGCGCAGGTCTTCGTGACGGAGAAGCTGTTGCCGGCGGTGGTGGCGTCGGTCAATTTCAGCGCGTAGCTGGTGCCGGTACGCGTCACCGATGCGGTGATCTTGTCACCGGGCTTGATGCGTGGTGCCCACCACGGTCAGGCTGCCCGGGAACATCTCGTACCAGGTGGCGTAGGTGGCCGTGCCCTGGAAGCACTGGGCGAGCGTGCCAAGCTGCTCGACCGTGGCGGTGTTGAAGCCGTCCAGGCCGACCCAGCCGGAGGTGATCTGGTCCTCGGCATTGCAGCTCACGCTCGGTGCCGTCCAGGAACCGCTGACCTTAGTGAACTCCTGCGCCGTGGTGGAGGTGTCGGCGTAGCCGGACCAGTTGAAGCTGCCGACCGCGGTCACACCCTTGACGGCATGCGCGCCGCGCGTGTGGACCAGCATGGCCTGCGGGCGATAGTGGCGCAGGTAGCGGGCGATCTCGGTCCTGGCCTCGGAGAGGAACCGGGCCGACGTCGCGTGGCTCACCCGCGCGGGGGCGGCGACAGTGGTGGCAGCAGTAGCGCCGGTCAGCGTCACAGCCCCGGCCATCGCAGCGGCCGAGCCAGACACGATCAGGTAGCGCAGCAGACGCATGCAGAACCCTCCAGCTAGTGGGCAAAAAGAACATTCCGCCCGCACCATAACCGCCGCCGTTACCGCTCTGCAACCCTCCCGGCTCCTCGTTGTGACCCCGCGCGGGCGAGTCAAAGATACGCAGTCGATTTTCTGTTGGCGCGACGAGTGGCGCCGGCTCCTACCAGCATCTACCTCCGTGTGAAGGGAAGCTGCGATGAGGAGCCTTGTGATCACGCTGCTGGCCGCCACCGGCCTGGCCACCTGCGCGTGCGGCAGCCTGGGCGGCGCCGCCGCGCCTCAGGTCACCGGGCCTGCCCCGGCCGCCCGGACGCTCACCGTGCCGCACCACGGCCACCACCATCACCGCCACCCGGTGACAGTCGCGGCCGCGACGCCCGCGGCACCGCCCGCGCCGCCGCCACCGGCCCCGTGCCTGTCCCGCTATCTGGGCGCCTCGGCCGGGATCGGGCAGGGCACCCTGGGCAGCAGCTATCTGGTGATCGACTTCAAGAACCTGAACAGCTCCCCGTGCACCCTGTATGGCTACCCGGGGGTCTCGCTCGCGGGCGGCAAGCCGGTGACCCAGATCGGCGAGGCGGCCGTGGAGAACCCGGCCACGCCGCGGCAACTGGTCACCCTCGCTCCCGGCGGGGTCGCCAACGCCCTGCTCCGGATCGTCGACGCGGGCAACTACCCGGCGCAGAAGTGCGCGCCG
This sequence comes from uncultured Actinomycetes bacterium, assembly GCA_963730235.1. Taxonomy (GTDB): domain Bacteria; phylum Actinomycetota; class Actinomycetes; order Streptosporangiales; family Streptosporangiaceae; genus DASXKD01. The sequence continues at coordinate 117,626 of CAVSRH010000007.1, read as the reverse complement.
GTGACCTCCCACTGGCTGCAGATCTTCCCGCCCAACCAGACCGTGCCGGTCTACCTGCACTACACCTCGCAGGCCTGCGCGAAGCCGGTCAAGCTGCTGACGGTCAACGTCGTCGTGCCCGGCTCGGGCGGCTGACCCGGCGGCGCGGAGGCCGCGGGCTGGGCCCGCGAGCGCACCGCCGGTCACCGCCAACCCCCCCAGGCGAGTGACCGGCGGCGCGCCGCCCGGGCCGCCCGTTATCCGGCCCGGCAAGGCCAGGAAACGGTGCCGGCGATGGCCGCCCCGGTATTCCTCCCGGATAGCCAGGGTGGCCCGTGCCGCCGTTTCCGCCTTCCCCTCCCAGCCAGCCAGGGACGGCTCATCGGGCAACTTTCCGTATAGGGCGTCACACGAACGTCACACGCCGGGTATTTTCGGCGGATAGCGCTCTTACGCTCCTGGCACCAGCCGCCGGCGGCCCCGGCGGCTGGTGGCCGAGAGAGGCTCCGAATTGGGCCGTCTGCCCCCGCACCATGTCCGGCGCCCACGGCTGACCGCACCCTGCCACCGGGCAGGCGCCGTGGTGATGGAGGCGGCCGCCGGGTACGGCAAGACCGTCCTGGGCGCCGAACTGGCCGACATGTGGCGGTCGGTGGCGATCGAGGTGGTGCTGCACGAGGGCGGCATGCCCGCCCAGCTCTTCGCCGCCCGGCTGCGCACCGCGGCGGCGCACGCGGGCTTCACCGAGGCCGCCGCCACCATGGCGGAGGCAGGTGAGGACGCCACCGGCGCGGTCGATGCCCTGCTCGGCGCGCTGGCCTGCGAGCAGTGCACGTTCATCGTGGATGACGCCCACCACGCCGGCCGCGGCGCGGGCGGGCTGATCGAGCGCATCGCCGAGCAGTTGCGGCCCGGCCAGCACCTCGTCGTGCTCGCCCGGCGCCTTCCGGAGGGCACCGGGCGGCTGCGCCGGGCGGACTGCGTCCAGCTGACCGCCGGCGACCTGGCGCTGCGGCCGGAGGAGACCCTGCAACTGTGCCGCACCGGATTCGGGCTCGACATCGGCCCCGCCGAGGTGGCCCGGCTGGAACGGGCGACCGGCGGATGGACCGCCGCCACGGCGCTGGCCGCGGCCCGCGCCCAGCGCACCGGCGAGGACGTCAGCGCGCTGGCCACGGCGAGCGACCCGGACCAGCCGTTCAGCGCGGTCGCGGCGATCCTGCACGAGGCGCTCGACACCCTCCCGCCCGCGGAACGCCAGGCGCTCGCCCAGGTCGGCAGGCTGCCGCTGCTCGATGCGCCGACGGTCGAGGCGGCCACGCAGGCCGAGGGCTACTTCGCCCGCGCCCTGGCCGCCGGGATCCCGTTCACCCCCGGCCAGGACGACTGGTGGGATCTGCCCGGGCCGGTCCGGGACTACCTCGCCTCGCTCCGCCCCCCGGACCCCGCCGTGCTGCGCCGGGCCGGCGCCGAGTACGCGCGGCGCGGGCAACTGGGCGCGGCGCTGCAGCTCATGCTGGCGTTCGGCGATGCGGGCTCGGCCGCGCGGCTGCTGTCCGAAGGATCGCTGGCCACGATCGAGGCCCTCGATGTGCGTGAGTTCCAGGCCGTCATCGACCGGCTGCCCGCCGCGGCTATCGAGGAGCATCCCGCCCTGCTGCTGTACTTCGCGCTGAGCTGCGAGACCGCGGCGATGATCGACCAGCGTGGCGAGGCACTGGAGCGGGCCACCGCCATCGCCTGGGCCACGGGTGACCAGCGGCTGATCCGCGCGATCGCCGCCGAACGGGCCAGCGACCTGGTCAGGGATACCCAGTACGAGACGGCCGCGGACGCGGCGCAGCGCGTGCTCGCCGCCTGCCAGCGCGACGAGTGGCTCACCCGGGCCCGCGCGCTCTCGGTGCTGGGCCGGGCGAACTGCTGGAAGCTCGACGCCGGGGGCTGCCGGGACCTGGCCGCGCTGCGGGACGCCGAGCGGTACTTCGACCGGGCGGCCCGGTTGTTCGACCAGCTCGGGATGCGGACCGCCCGTGCCGGCCTGGTGCCCTACCAGGCGATGTGGATCGACTTCCCGCGCGGTGAGGCGAACGCCGCGCTGGAGCACCTCGAAGCCGGGCTCAGCCTGATCGTGGACCGGCCGCGCAAACGGGCCTACCTGCTGATCTTTCATGCCGAGGTGTCCATCGAGCTGGGCAGGCACGATCAGTGCGAGGCGGACGTGCGGGAGATCCTGCGGGTGGCCGCGGACCTCAACCACGCGGAGATCCTGCACGGCTACAGTCACTGGCTGCTGGCCATGTCGGCGTCCCAGCGCCGGGACGCCGCGGAGACGGTAAAGCAGATCCGCCTGGCCGAGGTGCACAAGGGCGTCTGGTGGACCCGGGCGGGGGCCGAGTTCCTCGCGGAGGCGGCCGACTGCCTCGACCGGGTCGGGCACAGCGCGCTGGCGATTGATTACCTCCGGCGGGCCCGGTCCGATCCCCAGGATGCCGAGCCGATGATCGCCATGGCCGAGGCCGCGCTGCTGGCCCGGCACGGCGACGCGGACCTCGCCGAGGCGAAGCTGCTGGCCGCGCCGGGTCACCAGGTCGCCCCCCGGGAGTACTGGCGGCTCACCCTGCTGCGGGCCTACGCGGCGTTCCGCCGGGGCGACGCGGAGGCCGGGGCCCTGGCGGCGCGCGCCTTCGAGGAGGCGGCCCGGCTGGGGCTGGCCCACCTGCCCTACACCAAGGAAGGCGCGATCACCGAGGAACTGCTCGGCCTCGCCGTGGAGACCGGCCAGCCGGCCGCCCTGGCGCTGGAGGCGGCGGCGCTGCCCGTGTGGGTCTCGGTGCTCGGCCGGTTCACCCTCACCCGTGGCGGCCGGCCAGTGCCGCTGAGCCCGGGACAGGCGACCCAGCTGCTGAAGCTGGTGGCCGTCTCCGGCGGGCGGGTGCCCGCGGAGGTGGCCATCGACGCGCTGTGGCCGGAGGCTGGCCGGGAGGCGGGACGCAACCGGCTGCGGACCGTGCTCAACCGCCAGCGGGCCGAGGCCGGTGAGGTGATCGTCCGGGCGGGCGAGATGCTGATGCTGGCCCCCGAGGTGCAGGTCGACCTGGAGCTGTTCCAGGCCGAGGGCCGCCGCGCGCTGGCGCTGGGCCTGGCCGAGCCGGCCCTCGCGGTGGCCGTGGCCCGGGCCGCCGTCGCCCGGTACCGCGGTGACGTGCTCCCCGACGACCTGTACGAGGAGTGGGCCCGCGCGCCGCGGGACCGGGCCCGCCGGGCCATGCTCGCGCTGCTGGACCTGTGTGCCGACGCGGCCGCCTTGCGCGGCGACCTCGACGAGACCCGGCGGGTCATCGAGCTGACCATCGACCTCGCGCCCTATGACGACGCCAGGTACCTGCGCGCCGCGGCGGCGCTGCTGGAGCAGGGCCGCCGCGGGGCCGCGCTGACCGTGGTGCGCCGGGCCCGCGCCGCCCTGGCCGAACTCGGCCTGCAGCCGCCGCCGAACCTGATCAGCCTGGAGGAAACGATCGTCGCCTGAGAGACGCTCATTCCTGGGCGAGTAGCTGTGCGGTGGGCAGCCGGCGGAGCAGGTGCGCGGGGAGCAGCGCGGCCGCGCAGGTCACCAGCACGCCGGCCGCGACCGCCGTGCCCGCGGCGGCGAACAGCAGTGGCGGGAGCTGGCCCGCGAACACGGCGGCGCCCGCCAGGCCGAGCACGGCACCGGTGACCGAGCCGGCGATCCCGGTCAGGGCTCCCTCCGTGATCACCAGGCGGCGCAGCGCCGCCTCGGGCCAGCCGAAGGCGCGGATCGTCGCGAGCTCCGGCGCCCGCTCGGTGATGCTGATCAGCAGGGCATCGGCGACCGCCAGCACGCCGAGGATGACGGTCGCCGCGACCGCGATGTAGTCGACGCCGCGGACCTGGACCGTCACGACGTTGCCGAGCAGCGTGCCGATGACATCGCCACGGAACGCCAGCGTGACCGCGATGAGCAGGGTGAGCGCGGTGACGCCGACGGCGAGGCTGAGCGCCCCAATGAGCGTGCGCCCGGGCGTGCGGAGCAGGTTCACCGCGGCAAGGCCGGTGATCCCGGACGGCTGCCGGGCGCGGCGCACCTCCAGCACCGGCGGCCGGACCGAGGCAACGGGGTCGGCGCGGGCGGCCAGCCACGCTGGCACCAGGCCGGCCACGACCGCCAGCGCCACCGCGACCGGGATGGCCAGGGCCGCGCGGGCCGGGGAGGCGTGCAGCCCCAGCGCCGCGGCCAGCGGCGGGGACAGCAGCGCGCCGAGGACGCCGGCGATCAGGCCGGTCAGCGCCACCTCGCCGAGGACGGCGGCGAACAGCCGGGGCCGGGTCCAGCCCAGGGCCGCCAGCACCCCCAGTTCCTGCCGGCGGCCCCGGACCGCGGCGGTGGCCGAGTTGGCCACGAACAGCGCGCAGACGATCAGGATCAGTACGAAGAGCACCACGCTGCTGCGGTCCACCGCGTCCAGGATCGACACCGCGACGCCCTTCCTGACCCAGTTCTCCGACAGCAGCAGCGCGGGCCTGCCGAACTTGCTGGCCGGCAGGGCGACCGTGGTGGGCTGCGGGGACGACCCGGCGACGATGTCCACGGTCAGGTGGGTCCGCAGCTCGATCTGCTGGGCCACCGCCTTGATCCGGGCGAGGGACACCGGGTCCGGCCCGGTGACCCCGGCGACGCGGACCCGGATCACGCTGATCGGGGCGCGGCGCAATGGCGCGTCGCCGATGAACTTGCGGGCCTCCACGGTCCGCAGCGCCGCCAGGCTGGTGATGAGCTGCACCGGCTGGGTCACGTAGCCGCCGAGATTGAGGCTGGGCAGCAGGTCCGCGCCGTGCAGCGCCGCCCGGCTCGCCGCGTCGGCCGGCGCGGCCGCCGTCGGCTGGTAGGGCCCGAGCGGCACCCGCGACAGCGGATCGAAGGCAGCGATCTTCGCCTGGCTGAAGGTCCCGACCGGTACCGGCAGCGGCGCCAGGGTGGTCCCGCTGGGAAGCGTGCGGATCTGCAGCGCCCGGTACTGGGTGTCGGCGTTGTCGGGCGGGGGGAACCAGAACCCGCTCTGCTTGGTCCCCCATACCGAGACCGGGTTGTGCACCACGGCGGGGATCAGGCCGCCGCCGCCACGCCGGTAGTGCACCGGGCCCACGGACCAGTACTGCCCGAGCGCGCTGATGAGGCCCTGCCTGGTGCGGGTTTTCAGCCCGTGGAATAGGTACTGGTACGCCTGCCGGGCGGTGATCGTGTTGCTGAGCACCGTGTGGCCGGGCAGCGCCGCGTCCCTGCGCATCGTCGCCGTGTTCAGCTCCGGCGCCGACCGGGGGGCGGCCAGTTCCTGAACCTTGCTCACCGAGTACTCGCCGATGCCACTGTCCGCCGCGGCCAGCACGGGGAACCCGTCGCCCTGCTGGAAATAGCGGGCGTTCGGGCCCGTCCCGTAGCCGGTCTCCGGCAGGTACTGGCCCGAGGTCAGCGCGTGGCTGAGGCCGTCGAGCCTGGCCTCGGCCGCCGGGTCGATCGCCGCGATCAGCATCGGGAACTGCCAGTTGAGCGCGAAGCCCGGGCGGCTGCCCAGGTCCGGGATCAGCTCCGTCGCCGGGGCGCCCTGCCCGTCGGCCTTCGACCAGCACCAGGTGCTGGCCAGCGCGGCGTAGCTGAACGGGCTGCTGGCCGTCTCGGCCCCGCTGGCCGGGCACGGGGTCGCCGTCCTGCCGCCCGGCAGGAACTCGGTCTGCGCGCCGCTGGCCCGGTGGTACTGGAGCCGGTCCGGCGTGACGTAGACGTAGGTGGGCGGCTCGGTGTACCGGCTGGCGCCGTTCGCGCTCACCCAGGTGGTGCTGACCCGGTAAAGCTGGCGCCCGGGGCGGGCGGTGTCGGCATGGGGCAGCCATACCGGGAAGGAGCCGTACATCAGGCTGTACCCCACCATGGCGATCGGCGCCGCCACCTGCACCCCGGAGATGCGCTGGATCTGGTGGTACTGGGCCATGGTGATCCCGCCGTAGATACCCGACAGGAAGTCCGGCTGCACCGTGCCGGTCGCCGACTCCAGGGCGCTGCGCGCGCCCCGCGGGCGGACCAGGATGTCGTAGGCGGGGCGGAAGTGCGTGGACACGGTGCCGATGGTGCGCAGCTGCGCCGTGCGGGCTGCGGCGGTCAGCACGGTGAACGCCGTGGTCGCGACGAGCATCCCGGCCAGCAGCGCCAGCGCCCGGCCGGCCCGGAACCGCACCTGCGACCAGGCGAGTCTGCGCACGCTGGGATCCTCCGACGGCCGTTGGCCCGGCCTTCTGGCGCCGGGGCATGTCACTACTCTGATCCTTACCTAGCGACAATGCAAGACTACGCCGGCCCGGCCGGGTGGATGAAGCAGCCGGGCCCGGGCAGGAACGCTGAGGCGAAAAGATCGGCTCATTCGATCCGCATCAGGACGAGAGGGAAAAGCCCGTGACCGTGATACCCGAGATCATGCTGAACAACGGCCGGATGATCCCGCAGCTTGGCTTCGGTGTCTTCAAGGTCAAGCCGGAGGACACCGCGGACGCCGTGACCACGGCGCTGCAGGCGGGCTACCGGCACATCGACACCGCGCAGATGTACGGCAACGAGCGCGAGGTCGGCGAGGCCATCGCCAAGTCCGGCCTGGACCGCGCGGACATCTTCGTCACCAGCAAGCTGGCCAACGACAGCCACCGGCCCGACGACGCCCGCCGCGCGTTCGCCGGCTCACTGGACGCGCTCGGCTTCAGCTATATCGACCTGTTCCTGATCCACTGGCCGCTGCCATCCCGTTACGACGGCGACTACGTGTCGACCTGGCAGGCCCTGGAGGAGTTCTACCGGGACGGGCGGGCCCGGTCCATCGGCGTGTCCAACTTCCAGCCGCACCACCTGCGGCGCCTGCACACCGAGTGCGAGATCACCCCGGCGGTCGACCAGATCGAGATGCACCCGTACCTGACCCAGCAGGAGGTGCGGGAGTTCTGCACCGGGCACCAGATCGCGATCGAGGCCTGGTCACCGCTGGCGCGTGGTGGCGACCTGCTGTCCGACCCGGTGGTCATCTCGATCGCCGAGACGGCGGGCAAGACCCCGGCCCAGGTCGTGCTGCGCTGGCACATCCAGCGCGGCGACATCGTCTTCCCCAAATCGGTCACCCCGGCCCGCATCAGGGAGAACATCGCCGTCTTCGACTTCGAGCTGTCCGGCGCGGACCACGAAGCGATCACCTCGCTGAACCGGGACCAGCGCACCGGCCCCGACCCGGACAAGTTCGACGTGGTGTAACCGCCCGGCGCCCGGGTAGCGGGCCCGAGTGTGCGCGCCGCCATGGACACGGCCGGCAGCAGGAGGGACATGGCAATGACAGTCCTCGGGAACCAGGCGTCTTCGGGGGGAGACCAGCGAGGTACCGGCCGGCCAGCTGGTGAAGCAGCTTTCCGAGCAGGTTTCGCAACTAGTGCGGGACGAGGTGAAGCTGGCCACGCTGGAGATGACCGGCAAGGCCAAGACGGCCGTGCGCGGCGCGGGCCTGTTCGGCGGCAGCGGCGTCATGGCCCTGTACGGGACCGGGTGCCTGCTGGCCGCGGCGATCATCGCGCTGGCCGGGGTGATGCGCCCGTGGCTGGCCGCGCTGATCGTCGGCGTGGCACTGTTCGCCGTCGCGGGCATCGCCGCACTCGCCGGAAAGGGCCAGCTCAAGAAGGCGACACCGCCGATGCCCAGCCGGGCTGCCGACAGCGTCAAGGCCGACGTGGAGCAGATCAAGGAGAGTGCGCACCGATGAACGATGCCGCGGGCAGCCGCACACCGGAGGAAGAAGCCCTCACCGGGGAGATCGAGCGCACCCGTGAGCAACTCGGCGAGACCGTCGAGGCCCTGGCCGCGAAAGCCGACGTGAAGGGGCGGGCGCAGCACCGGGTGGCGGAGGTCAAGGACGATCTGCGCGGCAAGGCCCGCGCGGCCAGGGACGCCGCCCAGGGCATCGGCGCCCCGGCGGCGAAGCGGGCCGCCGCGGCGGGCCAGGCCGTCCGTGCTGCCGCCCCGGTGCCGGTGCAGCGGTCCGCCGGTCAGGCAGCGGTCATCGTGCGCACGAACCGCGGGAAGGTCGCGTCCGCATCGCTTGCCGCCCTCGTCGTGCTGGCCTGGCTCGCGCTGCGCCGCCGGCGCTGATCCAGGCGCCGGCGCACCGCTATCCGGCAACGGACACCGCCGAGACGCCTGCGGTGGCGTCGATGTCGTAGCGGCTGGCCGCCTGGGCCCACCCCGGCGCGGCGAGCACGGTGCCGCCGGCCACGCCGATATGGGTCTGGCCGGCCAGCGTCGCCGACGCGGCGCCGCCGTCCAGGCGCAGCCGGGCGGGCACCCCGGCGGGCAGGCTCAGCGTGGCCCGGCTCGCCCCACCGGCCAGCACCACCGGGGCGGTGCCGGCGGGCCGCGGCAGGGTCATCGTGATCACGCTGCTCCCGGCCGCGAAGTCCACCGCGCTGACCCGGCCGTGGCCCAGGCTCACCGTGGTCGTGCTGGTACCGCCGGCGAACCGCAGCCGCCACAGGACATGCGGGTTCAGCAGGATGCGGACCACCGCCGGGCCGCTCTGGCCGGTCGCCTCCAGATGCAGCAGCACCTGGCCGTGGCCGGCGAGGACAGGCCGGATGCCCGAGTTGGCTGGCGTCGACGCCCGGATCAGGTTGCCGCCGATATCGGCGGTGCCGACGGTGATCGTGGTCGCCCCGTTCACCACCTCAAGGGCCGCGCTGTCCCGGCCATCGCGCGGCATCGCGACCGTATGCGGCGGCGCCCGGTGCGCACCAGAACAGCCCGCCAGGGCCACGACGCCGGCACACACCGCCACCCGCCAAGCTTTCATGCGCGGCACACTTCCCCGCAACCCCCGCGCTACACCTGGCCCACCACTCGGCAAAGTAGCGCTGAGTAATCAGTCGTTTACGTTACGCTCAGCCGAATGCTATGGAAACGCGGGACAGGCAGCCTGGACGCACCCTGGGTTCGCAGGCTGGCCGGCGGGGGCGTGCTGGCCTGCATCGCGGCCATCGCCCTGGTGGGGTGGTTGCATATCACCGGGTCCGGGGCGGCCCCGGCGCCCCGGTCACGCCCGGGCCAGGCGGCCATGTGGCGCGAGTGGCGGTCGTTTCCCGGCTACCGGGACGTGGTACCGGTGATCATGTACCACAGCATCGGCGGCCACCCGAGTTACCTCACCACCTCCACCGCGCAGTTCGCCGGGCAGATGCGGGCGCTCAAGCTCGGCGGGTTCCATACGTTGACGATCGAGCAGTACGCCGCGTACGTGCATGGTGACCTGCGGGGGCTGCCCGAGCGGCCGGTCCTGCTCACGTTCGACGACGGACGGCAGGACGCCTACCAGGCCGCCAACCCGATTCTGACGGCCGACGGCTTCCACGCGACCGAACTCGCCGTCCCCGGCTGGGTCGTGCACAACCCCGGGTTCAGCGTGTCCTGGGCCGAGCTTGCGCAGATGTACCGCGGCAGCACCTGGGACGTTGAATCCCATTTCGGTTTCGGGCCGGAGAAAATCCAGGTCAGCAACACGGGCGCAACCGGGGCGAGGTTCGGCTACCTGCAGTACATCCCGGCGGTGCCAGGCCGCCCCGGCCACCCGGGCAGGCCCGGCCACCTGCAGACGTTCGCCCAGTTCCGTAAGGCGTTCACCGGCAACGAACTGTGGGGCATCCAGCAGTTCCGTGATCACCTGCCCGGCTTCCGGCCGCTGGCCACCGCCATCCCCGGCTCCAACTACGGCCAGGACGGCACGAACGACCGGCATATCCCGCGGTACGTGCTGACCTGGCTGGACCATCACTTCGCCGTGGTCTTCGGCGGGGACTACCTCAACCAGAGCAAGGGGCGCTCGGTGCAGATCCCCGGCCGGTTCTCGCCGCGGCTGTCCTACCGCATGTCCATGGGCCCGAAGGACACCCTGCAGGCGTTCCACTGCCGCCTGGAGGACTTCGTCCGCAATGTCCCGATCGCCGACGAGCGCCGCTGCTTCGTGACCCCGCGCCCGCCTGCTCCGGCGGCGTCCCGGAGCCACCGGAGCTAGCGCGGCCAGCGGGACCGGCGGGAGGCCTTCCGCCAGAGGCGACGGGCCTCGGCCTGGAACCGCCCGGCGTCGCACGCGTCCCGCCCGTACAGCAGCCCGTAGCTGAACGCGTTCTCACCGGCCAGGTGCGCGGCGATGCCGAGATCCCGGGCCACCGCCCGGGCGATGACCGAGTCCTGATGCTCGCCGAGCACGGACTGGATCTTCTTCATCCGCCTGGCGAACCGGGTGGCCTTGCCGCCGGCCGCCGGCGCGATCGCCTCGGCCGCGTACCTTGCCCGCCGGGCCGACTTGCGCGCCCGGTGCAGTCCTTCGTCCCTGGCCGGCCCGGCCGGAGCGCGCCAGGCCCGGTGCATCCGGCGGGCTGCCTGCCGGTGGGCGCGGCGCGCGGCCACCGGCAGCACATCGGTGGCCCGGCGGGCCGCCTCGGGGGTGAGCGGCGGCTCGGCGAGCAACCGGTCCAGATCGTCGAGCAGGGAGAAATACCGCTCCGAGTCGAGGGTGGCGAGCAGTTCGGTGCGGGCGGCGGCGCGCACGGACGCGAAATGACCCTGGATTCGCGCGTCGGCCGGGCCGATGCGCAGTTCCACGGGAAGCTGGCGCAGGCTGCCCCGCAGGTGGCCGGGCACCACCTCCGCGTCGCGGGCCGCGCCGAGCACGCCGCCGAGCCACTTCAGGTCGGCGGCCAGCCCCGCGGTGGCGTCCCGGGGCAGGATGTGCCCGAACGAGCGGAGCGTGCTGCGCAGGCGCCGGCTGGCCACCCGCATCTGGTGCACGGAGTCGGGCTCGTCCAGCCGCACCAGCGGATCCAGCGACTTCAGCCTGCCGGCCTGTGCCCGCAGGTAGGCCAGCACGACCTGACCGGCGGATGAGGATGCGTTCGGCGCGGGAGCGTGCTCCGGCCCGGGCAGCCGGCCGCTGAGCGCCCGTTCCAGCTTGGCCGCCCGGCCCGCCGGGCGCAGGCCCTCGTGGCGCAGCAGTTCGCCGGCCGCCCGGAGCAGCCGCCGGTCACCGCCGGTCAGTTCCACCTCGACCTCCTGCCACCGGGACAGCGTCGTTGCCGGGCCCAGCGCCTGCGCGCAGACGTCGTCGGCGGCGACCTCGGCGAGCGAGTCGCCCGCCTCGTCCAGCAGGATCAGGCGCTGCCGCGTCGTGGTCATCCGGGCGACCGGCTTGAGCCGGGTCCCCCTGGTGTGCACCCGCACCAGGGCGGCCAGGTCGCCGGGCACGTGCCGGGCGGTGCCGGGCGGCCGCCGGATCTCCCGGCGGGTGGCGTTGCCGGATGGCAGCTTCAGGTGCCAGCCGTCGTCCGCGCCGCCGGACCGGCGCCGCAGCGTGATCCCGGCACGGATCAGCCGCAGGTCATCGGTGTCGTAGTACTCGGCCTCAAGCCGCTGTTCCTCGGGCCGGGAGGTGGCGGCCACCCGCGGCAGGCGGTCCAGGCCGGGCAGGCCCGCACCGGCGGGCGCGTCGTACTTGATCTCGGTTTCGTTCACGGTCACGGCCATCGGCCTGCACTACCCCGGCCGGGCCGGTCGAAGCACCGGTTACTGCGGAAACCGGGTGCGGCGCCGGGCGAGCGGCAGCACGAACCACAGCACGGCGAACATGCACACCACGAACACCGCGACGAGGGTCACCGTCGCCCCGTGGTCCACGAAGCTGACCACCAGCAGCACGGCAGCCGAGACGGCCAGGCCGACCGCGGCCAGGCCGAGGATCGCCAGCACATTCGCGTCCCTGACCAGTTGCTCCTTGCGGTGGCGGCGGAACACCAGCCGGTGGTAGGCGACCGGCGCCAGCAGCAGCGCGGTGGCGAGCGCGGCCAGCAGCAGCGCGGCCACGTACAGCCCGTGCTCCGCGTGGCTGAGCTTGACGAACCTGCTGGTGAACGGAATCGACAGCAGGAACCCGAACAGCACCTGCACGCCCAGGCCCGCCACCCGGAGTTCCTGCAGCAGTTCGATCAGGTTGCGGTCGTCGCGCTCCGCCCCGGTCTCCCCGGGCGGGCCGCGTCGGCGGTCTCCCCCGGGCGGGCCGTGCCGGCCTCACCTGGGTGGCTCACCGTGCCCGGGCGGCTTCCGGCATCCGGACCGGCACGCCGGCCCTTGGGGGCAGCGGGCGGACGCGCGGCCTGCGTTCCCGGCGGACCAGCCGCCGGCGTTCCTCCTCGGTCATGCCGCCCCACACCCCCTGGATCGAACCGGCGTCGAGGGCGTAGCGCAGGCACTCCCGCTGGATCTCGCAGCGCGCGCACACCGCCTTGGCCCGCATGACCTGCCGCAGTGCGGGACCCGAGTAGGAGATTGGAAAGAAGAGCTCAGGGTCGGCGCTGGCGCAGGCGGCACGTGACCACCAGCCGGCGCGGTTGTCCATCTCAGTCATCGGGACCTCAGATTTCTCGTCCTGGCCTGGGCATGGCCAGACCAGCCGGGACCGATCCAGCCACAAGCACCCGGCTGCCCACGACGGCGCGGTCTAATCACCACGACTGTAAAAAATCCGGGCAATTCGCCCTACGAGCCACCTGGCCTGGGGCCGCATGACGGTCACGGCCGGGCCGGGCATGACGGTCACGGCCGGGCCGGGCGTGCTCCGCTGTCACGCCCCGGGCCGGTCAGGCGGCTCGGGCCGGGCCGCCCCTGCTGGCCGAGTCGAAGTCGCCGGTGCCATCCGCGGCCCCGCTGCCCGGGCTGTGCGGGTATGCCGTCCGGCCCCGCGCCGGGACGTTCTCCGGGTGTCCCGAGGACATCTGCCTGATCTTGAGATAGCGCCTGAGGTCTGCCCACTGGCTGGCGACAAGCAGCGTCGCCCCCACGGGAACCAACAGCCGCAAGGCCCTGAGCGCCATGCCTGCCCCTCTTCGGGAAAGTCCGCGTCCTTTCCCTTACCGCTTCCCGCCCAGCGCAGGTCAAACCAGGCTCGGCGCCAGCGATGTCACGCGGCGATGTTTGCGCGGCTCCGCGCGGGCAGGAACTCCCGGGCGCCCGGGCGGCGCAGCCCGGGCGAGCGGAGGAACGGCGCAATGGCAGAGCAATCGGCCACGGGCCGCACCGTGCTGATCGCGGGTGCCGCGAACATCTTCGTCGGCGTGATCAAGCTGGCCGCGGGGATCCTGGTGGGCTCCAGCGCGATGCTCGCGGAGGCCGCCCACTCGGCGGCGGACACGCTGAACCAGCTGTTCCTGTGGACGTCCCTGCGCCGTGGCGCACGGCCCGCCGACGCCAGGCACCCGTTCGGGTACGGCCAGGAGCGCTACTTCTGGTCGCTGCTCGCGGCGTTCGGGATCTTCATCGCCGGCGCCGGGTTCTCCATCTTCGAGGGCCTGCTCGCGCTCGGGCACGGCAGCAGCGAGAACCCTCTGCTCGCCTACCTGGTCCTCGCGGTGGCCGGCGTGGCCGAAGGCACATCCCTGGCCCGGGTGCTGGTGCAGTACCGGCGCGAGGCCCGGCAGAGCAACACCGAACTGCTCGACCAGGTGCGGAGCAGCCCGGACACCACGGTCAGGACCACCCTGTTCGAGGACTCGGCCGCCATGGTCGGCCTCGCCCTCGCCGCGCTCGGCCTGGTCTTGCGGCAGGTGACCGGGTCGCCGGTCTGGGACGGCGCGGCCTCGATCGCCATCGGCTGCCTGCTCATCGTGATCGCGGTCCGGCTCGGCATGGACAGCAAGGAGTTCCTCATCGGCCGGGCGGCCGGCCCCAGGGACCTGACCGCGATCCAGGAGGAGATCGAAAAGACACCCGGCGTGGACAAGCTGCTGGACCTGCTCACCATGTATCTCGGCCCGGAGCATCTGATCGTGGCGGCCCGGGTGGCCTTCAGCGACGACATCAGCGCGGACCGGGCCGAGGACGTGTCCGACGACATCGACAAGCGGCTCGCCGACCGGCTGCCGCTGGTCCCGCACGTGTTCCTGGATCCCCCCAGACCGCGCCCGCTGCCCGGCCCGGAGACGGCGCTAGAACGGCGAGCCCGCGCCGCGCGGTGCCGACAGCCGGACCGCGGTCTCCAGCATCCCCGCGTGCACGAAGGCCTGCGGCAGGTTGCCCCGCAGCTGGCGCTGGTGCACGTCGTACTCCTCGGTGTACAGCCCGGCGGGGCCGCAGGCCGCGCGGTTGCGCTCGAACCAGTGCGCCGCCTCCGCGTCCTGCCCGCACGCCTGCGCGACCTGCGCCATCCAGAAACCGCAGAGCAGGAACGCGCCCTCGGCCTTGTGCAGCGGCCTGGGATCGTGCCGGAACCGGTACACGTACCCGTCCTCGGCCAGTTCCTCGCGGACCGCGGCGACGGTCGCCCGGGCCCGCGGATCGTCGGCCGGCAGGGCGCCCCGGATCACCGGCAGCAGCAGCGCGGCGTCCACGCGCGGGTCGGCGGGTGCGCGCTGCCACCGGCCCGTTGGGTGCACACAGTCGCCGAGGCTGGCCTGGATCTTGTCGGCCAGCGCGCTCCACCGGGCGGCCTGACGGTGCCCGTGGCCGCCCGGCGGCCCCTGCGCCGCGGCGGCCAGCGCGCGCAGCCCGGACACGCAGGCGAGCCGGGAATGCGCCCAGTGCTGGTCGTCCAATTCCCAGATGCCCGCGTCGGGGCCGCCGCAGCGTTCACGATCGCGTCGGCCGCCACGGCGGCCGCCCGCCAGTTCTCCTCGGCCAGCATGTCCAGCCGCGCGGCGGCGGCGAGCAGTTCCACCGACTCCCCCAGGCCGTCCAGCTGGAACTGGCCGATGACCTGGTTCCCGGTCCGGGCCGTTCCGCCGGGGTAGCCGCGCAGCCGCAGCGCCCGCTCGCCCGGGATGCGCTCGCCGCTGACGGTGTAGGCGGGCATCAGCCCGGGGCCGTCGGCGAGGAGCCGCTCGGTGAGGAACCGCACGGTCCCCTCCAGCAGCGGGTGCGGGCCGTGTGCGGCGACCGCCAGGCCCGCGTAGCACTGGTCCCGGATCCACGCGTACCGGTAGTCGTAGTTCCGCCCGCCTTCCAGGCGCTCGGGCAGCGAGGTGGTCGCCGCGGCGACCATCGCGCCGCTGCCCGAGGTCAGCCCGCGCAGGACGGCGTAGGCGTGCCGGGCGTCCCGTGCGGCGAGCAGGTCCGCGCAGTCGGGCACCACGGTGGACCAGGATTCCTCGGTGGCCGCCCAGGCGGCGTCCGGCTCGGGCGGCGGCCCGTCCAGCCCGCGGTCCGACAGCTCCAGGACCAGGTCGTGGTGGCCGCCGGGGGGCAGCGACACGGTGAACGCGAGCCCGTCCGCGGTGCGCCGCGCCCGGGCCGCGCCGGACCAGCGGAACCTGATCGGCCCGCTGCGCCCGGTCCAGCACCCGCCGCCCGGGACAGGCCGGTCATTGTGCTGCGGCCGAACCCGGCCCGGACGTCCAGCAGCACGTCCACCTTGGCCGGGCCGTCGACCGCCACGATCCGCCGCAGGATGACCACGCGGTGCGGGTCGGCCGGCATGGCCAGCGCCTCCCGGCATTCGGTGTGCGAGGAGCCGCCGCCCCACCGGCTCCGCCAGATGAGGCTGCCGGTCTCGTAGTAGCCGCCCCAGACGTTCCACGGGTCGGACGGGGTGACCGCGTACCTGCCCTGGCCGCCAAGCAGCCCGCTGAACGCGGCCGGGCTGTCCCAGCGGGGCACGCACAGCCAGGCGATCGCGCCGTCGGGGCCGACCAGGGCGCCGCGCTCCCCGTCGGCGATCAGCGAATACTCCCGCAGCACGTGCGGCCGGAACGGTCTGCTCACCCTGGTGCAACTGTCCCGAAGATCGCGGGCGAAACACCGTCCCGCGGCCCGCCACCCGGCCCCGTGCGCGTTTGGCCTGGCCGATCCCGGGCAGTCGGGCCCACATTGCCATCCGCGGGAGGGAGCTGACCGTGAGTGACGTTCAGCGGTTCATGATCACCCTGCGCACCGCCGGAAGGGAGGAGTCATGACGACCGAACCGGAACACCGGACCGTCGTGGTGGGAGTCCAGGACGGCGGTAGTTCCCGTGCCGCCATCAAGGTCGCCGCGCAGGAAGCCCGGTACCGGCACGCGCCGCTCATCGCGGTCATGGCCTACAGCGGCAGGCGCGCCGCGGCGCCGGCCGCCCGGCCGCTGGCCACGCTGCGCGCCCAGGGCGAGGAACGCCAGGTCGCGGAGTCAGCGCTGCGGGACGCGGTCGTCGACGCCCTCGGTGACGAGGCAGGCAAGGTCGAGTTGCGCACCGTCCTCGGCCTGGCGGGACGGAACCTGGTCGACACCGCCCGCCGGGTCAATGCCCAGCTCATCGTCCTGGCCGGCCGGGGCAGCGCGACCATGCTGCTCGGCACGGTCAGCCAGTACGTGCTGCGCAAGGCACCCTGCCCGGTCCTGGTGGTGCCGGAGGCGGGTTAGGACCCGGCGCCGGCCACCCCGACGAGGCAGGCCGGGATCACGGCCAGGGCGCGCTCCACGCGGCCACGGCCGGCCTGGTCCGCGGGCTCGCGGCGGGCCTGGCCCGGCACCGACCGGTGCCTGCCGGGCCGCAGTGGCGGCGGGGGCAGCGGCGGTGCGGCGGGGCTGGCGCCGGTCCAGCCGATATCGGCCCACACCAGCCGGCCGCGCTGATCCCCGCACACTCCGGTGCTGGCCGCCAGCGCGCGTACCAGGTGCAGCCCGCGGCCGCATTCGGCCAGCCCGGCCGGGATCCGCGGCCAGGCCGCGCCGTCAGCCGCGGCCCCTGGGTGGCACCGTCGTCGGCGACCGTGACCCGCAGCACCGGCCCGTACCAGGTGACCTCCACCATGACCAGGCCGCCGCACCCGCTGGCGGTGTGCCGGATCGCGTTGGTCACCAGTTCCACCGCCACCACGATCACGTCGTCGCGTTCCGGTGCGCCGGGCAGCAGCCCGGCCAGCCAGCGCCGCACCTCGCGCACCTGATCGTCCCGGCCGGGGAAGACCCGCCGCCAGCGCGGCAAGGGGCCTGGCGTCCGGGGACTGGTGCCGAGGTCGTTTCCCGGGCTTGTTCCGGGCGATGTCATCGTGGCTCCCGCCGTTATGGATCGAAAACGGCCGCCAGGCGGCAATCTGCCTGGGCGGCTCTTGGCCTACCTTGCTGAAATACCCAGGCTTAAACAAGCAGATCAGCCACAACAAAACGGCGCAAACAATGCCCCGCGCATATCTCCTGATAACCGGACTCGGGCCGCCGTGATGCGTTTCGGCAAACGCAGCCGCACGGAAAGTGCGCGTAATCAATATTCAAAACGATCACCCGTGGCCGGCCACCGCCCATCGCGGACGGGGCCCGTGATGCCCAGAAGACAGCGGGATGCCCCGGGCGGGTGCGCCGGGCAGGGCGGTCAGCGCCGGTAGCTGATGGACTCCAGGGAGACGAAGCTGTAGTCACCGATCATCGGCGGCCGGGGGTTGATGAGGTCGATCGCGCCGCTGGCCTGGATGACCAGGTCGGCGTAGGTGCCGTTGAACGTGTGCACGATGTGTAGAGGTCGCGCGAGGGCCGGGCGGCGGCCGGCAGGGTGCCGATCGTGCTCGCGCCGGATCCGCTGCTGCTGGTCTGGGTGACCGCCCCCTGCAGGTGCACGATGCCGTCCTTGTCGGTGTACCAGGCGGGCGGCCGGGAGCCGAACCCGGTACTGCCGGAGAAGTTCGCGGTGTTGACCGTGATAGGACTGCCCGCACCGGCCGGCCGGTAGCTGATCGCCTCCAGGGATACCAGGTAGTTTTCGTCGACGGCCGGCGGCCGGGCGGCTATCAGGTCGATCGCGCCGCTGGGCTGGACGACCAGGTCCGCGTAGGCGTTCTGGCCTGTCGTCACCACGGTGTACACGGCCTGCGCGGGCGCCTCGGCAGGCGGCAGGGTGCCGATCGTGTTCGCGCCGGTCCCACTGGTGCTGGACTGATCGGCGGCGCCTTCCAGGTGCACGATGCCCGACCGGTCGGTGTACCAGGAGGGCTTGAAGGTGCCGGCCACGCTGCCGTTCCAGTTCGCCGTGTTCATCGCGATTGGGGTGCCGTCGCCGGTCGGCCGGTAGGTGAGCCCCTCCAGCGAGACGAACGAGAAGTCTGTGACGGCCGGCGCCGCCGAGGGCACGGCGCTGATCTGCCCCGACGGGTTGATCTCTAGCGAGGCATAGGTGCCGTCGAAGCTGTGCGCGAGGAGCAGCACGAACTGGGTGGGCCAGGCGGCTCGGGGCAGGGTCCCGATCAGCGGGGCGCTCGTCCCGGTTTCGTTGACCACCTTCACCGCGCCCTGCAGGTGGACGACGCCCGAACTGTCCTTGTACCAGGCCGGGCCGCGGGAGCCGAATCCAGCGCTGCCGCTCCAGTTCAGCAGGTTGAGCGCGATCGGCTGCGGCTTCGGCAGGGGGGCCGCCGCGGCAGCCAGGCCCGGCCGGCTGGGCCTGAGCCGTTGTGGCGGCGCCCAGCACGGCCAGTGTGGCCAGGGTGGCCAGCGCGGCGGCGGCGAGCCAGCGCATTCCGCGCGCCGGGTGGCGACGGGCGGGCACGGATGTGCTCATGACGTGATCGCTCCTTTTCCGGTCTCCGGCCTGCCGCAGCGGCGGGGGCGCCGCGGTGGGCCGCCAGCACGGGCCCGTTGCTGTGCAGGGGTACGCACCCGGCGGACCGGGCGGTTCAATCAGGAGCCGCCGCCGCGCGGTTTGCGGCCCCAGACCGCGACCAGCAGGTGCGGCATCATCAGCGTGCCCGGGTCGGCGAGGTGGCGCCGGACCGCTGCGTCCGCCTCGGCCAATTCGGCGTCGCTGGCGAGGCCAAGCTCGCGGATCACCGGATGCAGGCTGCGGACCAGGTCGGGCAGGAGCGTGCGGCGCGAGTGGCCCGCCGGGTAGGTACCCGCGTGCACTTTCACACCGATGTCCTCCAGCCCGGCCCGCCGGTACATCTCGGGCAGGCGGCGGCCGATCAGCAGGTCGGCGCCGGTCCTGGGGAAGCTGGCACGGAAAAGCTCCCGCAGCCGGTCCCACTCGGGCAGCGGCGGATAACAAATGGCCTGGTCGGCGTCGGGTTCCTGGCTGGCGACCCAGCCGCCGGGGCGGGCCAGCCGGGTCATCTCGGCGAGCACCTCGGCGGGCTCGGGGATGGTCACCAGCAGGGTGCGGGCATGCACCAGGCCGAAGCTGCCGGCGGGCAGGCCGGTGTGCCGGGCATCCCCCCGTACCACCTCGACGTTGGCGAGCCGCGCGGCCGCGGCCACGTGGGCGGGATTCGCGTCCAGGCCCATCACGTGCCCGCCCGGCGTCACCGCGGCGGCCAGCAGGCCGAGGATTCCGCTCGGGCCGCAGCCCAGATCGAGCGCGGTATCACCCGGCCGCAGGCCGATTCTGGCCAGCAGCTCCTCGGCCTCGGGCCGCAGTTCGGCGGACTGGCGGCGCAGCCGTTCGAGCTCTTGCGCATCGGCGCCGAGCGCGTAGACCTCGGCGGGGTCCGGGCCGGGGCTGCCCGGCCCGCCGGGCACGGTCAGATCCTCGCCGGCGCGGACGGTCGCGCCGTTCCCCGTGAGTGCGGTCATGGTGGTCTCCTTATCGGGTGCACGGCCAGCGTGGCCGGTCCCGATTCCGGCCGGCCCACCGCTGGCTTACCGTTGGCTTACGGGCGCCGGGCCGGCTGGCGATGGCGCCGCTCAAGCACCGCGCATCCTGGGGAGAGCCGCACGTGGAGCTCAGCGTCCTCGGTCCCGTCGAGGTGACCGCCGGCGGGCGGCCGCTGGCGCTCGGCGGCGCCCGGGCCCGGGCCGTGCTGGCGATGCTGGCCGCGCAGCCCAATCAGGTCGTCTCGGCCGACCGGCTGGCCGGCGAGCTGTGGCCCGGCCTCCCGGCGGACAAGGCGGCGGCCAGCCTCCAGGTGCGGCTCTCCGAGCTGCGCAAGGCGTTCCGGGCAGCCGGGGAGGACGGCCGCCTGGCCACCCGCCCGCCGGGCTACCTGCTGACCGTGGCGCCCGGCGACGTGGACGCGCTGCGCTTCGCCGCCCTGGCCGACGAGGGCACCGCCGCGCTGGCGGCGGGGGACGCCGCTACGGCAGCCGGGCGGCTCACCGAGGCCCTCGCCCTGTGGCGCGGTCCCGCGTTCGCCGGGATCGACGTGCCCTCGGTGCGGGCCGAGGCCGGCCGCCTGGAGGAGATGCGCCTGGCGGCACTGGAGTCGCGGGCGGAGGCGCTGCTGGCCACCGGTCGTGACGCGGAGGCCGTCGCCGAACTGGAGACGCTCACCGGGGCTCACCCGCTGCGGGAACGGCTCTGGTCGATGCGGATGCTGGCGCTGTACCGGGCGGGGCGGCAGGCCGACGCGCTGCGCGCCTACGCCGACCTGCGCACGATCCTGGCCGACGAACTGGGGATCGACCCGGGGCCGGCGCTGCGCGACCTGCACGCGCGCATCATGCGCCAGGATCCGGCGCTGGACCAGCGGGCGCCGCGCCGGGCCACCGGCGCGGCGGCCGACCCGCCGCAGACCCGCTACGTCCAGGCCGCCGACGGCGTGCGCATCGCCTACCAGATCCTCGGCCACGGCGACCGCGACATCGTCTTCGTCCCCGGGCTGATGAGCCACCTCGAACTGCTCTGGGAGACCCCGGAGACCAGCGAGTTCTTCCAGCGGCTGGCGACGCTTGGGCGGCTGATCCTGTTCGACAAGCGGGACACCGGGCTGTCGGACCGCGCCCCCGGCGCGGCGACGCTGGAACAGCGCATCGACGACGTGCGGGCGGTGATGCGCGCGGCCGGGTCGGCGCGGGCCGTGCTGTTCGGCTACTCCGAGGGTGCCCCGATGAGCATCCTGTTCGCCGCCAGCTACCCCGAGCGGGTCACCTCGCTGATCCTCGGGTCGGCGGCCGCCCGCTGGTTCCCCGCCCCGGGCTACCCGTGCGGGCCGGAGCCGGAGGAGATGTGGCGCGCCCTGCACGACATCGCCGAGAACCGCTGGGGGCAGGGCGACACGATCGACTGGTACCTGCCGAGCCGCGCGGGCTCACCGCAGGCCCGCCAGCTCATCGCGCGGTTCGAGCGGATGGCGATCAGCCCGAGCGCGTTCCTCCAGATGATCGAGATGATCCGGGAGATCGATGTCCGCGACGTGCTGCCGGCGATCCACATCCCGACGCTGGTCATCCAGCATCTCGGGGACCGCATCACCACCCCGTTCCACGGCCGGTACCTGGCCGCCCACATCGCCGGCGCCCGCTACTTCGAGGGCCCCGGTGACCATTCGCTGCGGTTCGCCGGCAGTGGGGACAGCGACACGCTGTTCGGTGCGATCTCGGACTTCCTGACCAGCACCGGGCAGCCCGCCGAGCCGGATCGCGTGCTGGCCACCATCCTGCTCGCCCGCGCGGCCGATGGCCCGCCGGACGACGGCGCCGGCCCACCCGCGCCCCGTGGCCCGCTGACCGGCCGGGAGGCGGTCACCAGGACGATCGTCCAGGCGCACCGGGGCCGCTGGATCCAGCGCAGCGGCCGGGACATCCTCGCCACCTTCGACGCACCGGGCCAGGCGATCCGGTGCGCGGCCCGGGTCCGCGACACCGCCGCCGCGGCCGGGATCCGGCTCGCCTGCGGGATTCACACCGGCGAGATCGACCGCACCGGGGACGACATCGCCGGGACGGCGCTGCACATCGCCGCCAGCGTCGCCGCACTCGCGAGACCCACCGAGATCCTCGTCTCGCGCACGGTCAAGGACCTGCTCACCGGATCCGGGATCGCGTTCGCCGCCCGGGGCAGCCATCAGCTCACCAGCACCACGGACCGGTGGCCGCTGTTCGCGGTGGCCGCGGATCCGCGGTAACCGCGCCGGCCTGCCCCCTAACCCCCGGTGAGTTTGGGGCGGGCTTTACCGGGCAGCAGAGAGCGCATGAACCCGGTCGAGCGGGTGATCCGCCGGGTGGACACCGCGCAGCAGCGGCACCGGGGCTCCGCGTTCATCTTCGGCGTGATCAAGAAGTACGGCGACGACAACGGGGGCGTGCTCGCCGCGAACATGGCGCACTCCGCGTTCGTGTCGGTGTTCCCGCTGCTGCTCATCCTGGTGACCGTGCTCGTCCAGGTCGCGTCCGGCTCCCCCGCCCTGCAGCACGAGGTGCTCAACGCCGTCAGCCACCAGTTCCCGGCGATCGGCAAGACCCTCGTCGGCCAGATCACCGCGCTGCACCGTGCCAGCGCGGCAGGCCTCGTCATCGGCCTGCTGATCCTGGTGTGGGGCGCGACCGGGCTGGCGCAGGCGGGCATGTTCACCATGGAGCAGGTGTGGAACCTGCCCGGCCCCGCCCGGCCCGGCTATCTGCCCAGGCTGGGCCGCTGCGCCCTGTTCCTCGGCGTGCTCGCCGTGGGCCTGGTGGCCAGCATGCTGCTGGCCAGCCTGGTCACCTACGGCCATCACGGCCTCGGCGTGGTGATCCTCGCCCAGGCCCTCGCCGTGGCCGCGAACGTGGGCCTGTACCTGGCCAGCTTCCGGGTGCTCACGCCCAAGGGGGTCCCGGCCAGGAGCCTGGTGCCCGGTGCCGTGGCCGGCGGGATCGCCTGGACCGTGCTGCTCGCGGCTGGCGCCTACGTGGTGCACCACGACCTGCGCACCGCCTCGGTCTATGGGATCTTCGCCACCGTGCTGGTGCTCCTCGCCTGGATCTACCTCGGGGTCCAGGTCGACCGTCTACGCCGCCGAGGTGAACGTGGTGCTCACCCGGCGCCTGTGGCCGCGTACTATCGTGCAGCCGCCACTGGCCGAAGCCGACCGGGCGTCGATGGCACTCCAGGCCCTGCAGAACCAGCGGCGCGAGGAGCAGACGGTGCGGGTGTCCTTCACCGACCGGCCGGCCGGCACGCCGCCGCCGGCCCAGACGCCGCGGACGCCCGAGGAGGTCACCCCGCCAGGGCGGGCCGGCGGCCATGAGAACGGCCACGGGTAGCGGCGGCAGCACGGCCGCGCCGGGCTGCCGCGAAGACGGCCTGGCAGCACTGGAAGAGGAGGGGACGGGCAGGCATGGCGGATCCGGTAATGACCCCATGGCCGGGCGGCGCGTATCCGCTGGGCGCCACCTATGACGGGGTCGGCACCAACTTCGCGCTGTTCTCCAGCGTCGCCGACCGGGTGGACCTGTGCCTGTTCGACGCCGACGGCACGGAGACCCGGGTCACGCTGCCGGAGGTGAACGGGTTTGTCTGGCACGGCTACCTGACCGGGATCGGCCCGGGCCAGCGGTACGGCTACCGGGTGCACGGCCGCTACGAGCCGGCCGAGGGGAACCGGTGCAACCCGGCCAAGCTGCTGCTCGACCCGTACGCGAAGGCGATCGACGGCGACGTGGACTGGTCCCCCGCGGTGTTCAGCTACCAGTTCGCCAGCCCGGACGAGCGCAACGACGAGGACTCGGCGCCGCATGTGCCGCGCTCGGTGGTGGTGAACCCCTACTTCGACTGGGCCGCGGACCGCCCGCCGGGGACGCCCTACGACGAAAGCGTCATCTACGAGGCGCACGTGCGCGGGCTGACCCGGATGCATCCCGCGGTGCCCGAGGCCGAGCGGGGGACCTACCTGGGCATGTCCCATCCCGCGGTGATCGAGCACCTGCAGGGGCTTGGCGTCACCGCGGTGGAACTGATGCCCGTGCACCAGTTCGTCACCGACGCCTTCCTCGACGAGCGCGGGCTGGCGAACTACTGGGGTTACAACACCATCGGCTTCTTCGCGCCGCACAACGCCTACGCCTTCGCCGGGAGCGGCGGCGCGCAGGTACAGGAGTTCAAGTCGATGGTGCGGGCCCTGCATCAGGCAGGGATCGAGGTGATCCTCGACGTGGTCTACAACCACACCGCCGAGGGCAACCACCTGGGGCCGACGCTGTCGTTCCGCGGCATCGACAACGCCGCCTACTACCGGCTGGTCGACGACGATCCGCAGCACTACTACGACACCACGGGCACCGGCAACAGCCTGCTGATGCGGCACCCGCACGTGCTGCAGCTGATCATGGACTCGCTCCGCTACTGGGTGACCGAGATGCACGTGGACGGGTTCCGGTTCGACCTCGCGGCCGCGCTGGCCAGGCAGTTCCACGAGGTGGACCGGCTGTCGGCGTTCTTCGACCTGGTCCAGCAGGATCCGGTGGTGTCCCAGGTCAAGCTGATCGCCGAGCCCTGGGACGTGGGCGAGGGCGGCTACCAGGTGGGCAAGTTCCCGCCGTTGTGGAGCGAGTGGAACGGCAAGTACCGGGACACCGTGCGCGACTTCTGGCGCGGCGAGCCCGCGACCCTGCCCGAGTTCGCCTACCGCTTCACCGGCTCCAGCGACCTGTATGCCAGCGACGGCAGGCACCCGGTGGCCTCGGTCAACTTCGTCACCTGCCACGACGGCTTCACGCTGGCCGACCTGGTGTCCTACAACGGCAAGCACAACGAGGCCAACGGCGAGGGCGGCCGGGACGGCAGCGACGACAACAGGTCGTGGAACTGCGGCACCGAAGGCCCCACCGGCGACCCGGCGGTTCTGGACCTGCGCCAGCGGCAGGCCTGCAATTTCCTGGCCACGCTGCTGCTGTCCCAGGGCGTGCCGATGCTGACCGCGGGCGACGAGATGGGCCGCAGCCAGCGGGGCAACAACAACGCCTACTGCCAGGACAACGAGATCTCCTGGGTGCACTGGCCACCGGCCGCGGCGGGCGAGGGCAGCCCGGGCGTGCTCGACGCGGGTAGTGCCGGGGTCCTGCTCGATTTCACCGGGCGGCTGATCCGGCTGCGCCGCGACCACCCGGTGCTGCGGCGCCGCCGCTACCTGCAGGGCAGGCCGGTGCGCGGGGCTGGCGACCAGCTCGGTGACGTCGCCTGGTTCACCCCGGGCGGGGAGGAGATGACCGAACAGGACTGGGACGCGGGCTTCGCCCAGTCGCTCACGGTATTCCTGAACGGCGGCGCCATCACCGAGGCGGACCGGCGCGGGCAGCCCATCAGCGACGACTGCTTCCTGGTGCTGTTCAACGCCAGTTCCCGGGAGCTCAAGTTCACCGTGCCACCGGCCAGGTACGGGGAACTCTGGGAGACGGTGCTCGACACGGCCCGGCCGGCCGAGCCGTTCGGCGATGCGACCGCGGTCAAGGCGGACGGCCTAGTCCTGGTGCGCGACCGCTCCGTGCAGGTGCTCCGCCGCCGGTGAGCCGCTGCAGCCGGCGCACCGGCCGGGCGGTCCGGCCCGGCCAGCTGCCCACCCGGCCGAACAGCACCACCAGAGCGGGCACCAGAAGCGAGCGGACGACGAAGGTGTCCAGCAGGATGCCCAGGGCCATGGCGACCGCGATCTCGCGGAACTGGGCCAGCGGGACCAGCGCCAGCAGCCCGAAGCCCGCCGCCAGCGCCAGGCCCGCGGTGGTGATCGCGCGCGATGCCCGGGGAACCGCGACGGCGACCGCCTCCCGGAGCGGCAGGCGGCGGGCTTCCTCCCAGATCCGGCCCACCACGAACACGTTGTAGTCCGAGCCGAGGGAGATCAGCAGCACGGCGACCACGAACGGCACGTAGTAGACCAGGCCGCTGTAGTGCAGCAGGTCCTGGAAGATCCACACGGTCAGGCCGAGGGCCGCGAGCAGGGCGAGCAGGCTGGCCGCGAGCAGGTAGAACGGCGCCACCACCGCGCGCAGCAGCAGGGCCAGCAGGACCAGGATCACCAGCCCGATGACCAGCGCGACCCGGCTCAGGTCGGATACCGCCGCGTCGACCGCCTCGCCGACCAGCGCGGTCTCGCCCCCCACCTCGACCCGGGCGCCGGTCAGCCCGGCGGTCCTGACCAGGGCCGGCAGGCCGCCGCGCAGTTCCCGTACCCGGTCGATCGCGGCCGGCCCCAGCGGGTCACTCCGCTCGATCACCCCGTACCTGGCCGCGTCGCCGGACCGGGCGACCATCAGGTGAACGCCGCGCTGGGCCAGGCCACGCTGCACCGCGGGCAGTGTCACCGGGCCAAGCACCCCGGCGACGCCGGGCTGATGGGCCAGGGCACGCTGCAATCGGGCCAGCGCGGCGGGCTGCCGCGCGACGCCCGGTCCGAGCACCAGGATCTCGGTGGGTGAGAGGATCCCCGGCGCGAACCCCTTGCCCGCCGCCTGCTCCGCCCGCACCTCCTGCGACGCCGCCGGCAGCGCCCGGATCAGCGGGAACCCAAGCCGGATGTGCCCCAGGCCAAGCCCCGCCAGCACCAGCCCGGCCACGCACGCGGCCGCCACGGCCAGCGCCACCGGCCGGGCGGTGGCCAGCCGGCCCTGCCAGGCCGGCACCCGCCCGGGCGGCACGCCATCCGGCGCGTCTGTGACCGGCACCTGCCCGTCCCGCCGCGCGGCCGCCCGCCGCAACCGCACAGGCCCGGGGCGGAACAGCAGGCCACCGAAGATGGCGATGAGCGCCGGCGCCAGGGTGAGCGCCACCGCCATCGCGGTCACCACGGTGAGCGCCAGTGCCGGGCCGAACGCGGCCAGCGTGCCTACGCTGGCCACCGTCAGCGCGGCGACACCGCCGGCGACCACCAGCCCGGCGGTCAGGATGATCGGCGTGTACTCCGCCGTGGTGCGCCGGGCCGCCTGCGGCGTGCTCAGCCCCTCCGCCAGCCGGGAACGCATGCCGGCCAGGAAGAACACCGAGTAGTCGGTGGTCACCCCGAGCAGCAGCACCACCAGCACCGGTTCCAGGTCGGGCGGGAGCGTGGCGCCGGTTCGCCCGGCCAGCAGGGCGACCGCCCGGACGGCCACCAGGTACGCGACCGCGACACACAACAGCGTCGCCAGTGGCGCGCCGAAGGACCGGAAGTGCCAGCCGACGATGAGCGCTATCGCCGCAAGAGTGGCCAGTTCGACCCAGGGCAGGCAGCTGAGAATCAGGTTGCCCTGGGCGTCCTGGGCCGGGGACGGCCCGGTCACCCCGATCAGGTGGTCGGCGGGCGCGCCGGCGTACCGGTGGGCGAAGGCCTCTCCCCCGGCCGTCTGCGCCGCGATCGAGGTGCCCGGCCGGAAGTACAGGAACGTGATGACCGTGGTCGAGCGCTCCCTGGATCCGGGAAAGGCGCCCGCGGTGTTCGCCACCGGCACTGCGGCGGCCAGCCCGGAGATCCGGGCGCCGTGGCCGGTGTCTACGGCGGCGGCCTGCCGGGCGGCGTGCTCCTGCAGGGCCAGGCTGAACCCGCTGGGATCCCGCTGGACCACGGCCACCTGGGCGGTCAGCGGCAGGCCGAAGATCCGGGCCGCGTCGTACTCCGCCCGCAACGCGGGCGCGCCGGACGGGATCAGCCCGCCGACACCGCTGGACGCGGCCAGCGGCGGCAGGTAGAGGGTGACGGCGACCGCCACGGCGATCCAGCCCAGCAGGATCAGGTAGCGGGCGGCGACGATGACCGCGGCCAGCGCGCGCCAGAGCCACCCCACGGCCGCGCGGTCCCGGCGCGGCGCGCGGCCGCCCTGCTGCGCCCGGCCTGTCACGCAGCAGCGTCTTGCCCGCGAACACCGGTCTAAACGTGCGGCCAAGGCCCCGTGACGAAGGAACGGGGCCTTGAGCCATCGGGGGGTTCCGGGCCATGGGGTCCGGGGGCTTGCCCCCGGGGGAAGGCGGAGTGCTCCCCCGGGTCAGCACGGCGGCGGGGTTTCGCGGCGCCCTGCCGGGGGCAGCCCTCAGCAGTGCCCGCCGCGCCGTCCCCGCAGTCGACCTACCGGCTGCAGCTTCAGCCCGGTTTCGGGTTCGCCGACGCCGCCGCGGCCGCCGGGTACCTCGCCTCGCTCGGCGTGACGCACGCCTACCTCTCGCCGATCCTGCAGGCCGTGCCCGGGTCGGTGCACGGCTACGACGTGGTGGACCACTCGCGGCTGTCCGCGGGCCTGGGCGGCGAGGCCGCCTTCCGGGAGATGGTGGCGGAGTTCCGGCGGCACGGGCTGGGCGTGATCGCCGACATCGTGCCCAACCACATGTCCATCGCCGCCCCCGAGTCGCTGAACCGCCAGTTCTGGTCGGTGCTGCGGGACGGGCCCGGGTCACCGTTCGCGCACTGGTTCGACATCGACTGGCAGGCGGGCGGCGAACGGCTGCTGCTGCCGGTCCTGGCCGGGCCGCTCGGGGACTGCCTCGGCGACCTCGCGGTGGACACCGGAGCACCGGACGGGCCGGTGCTCCGCTACCACGAGCACGTGCTGCCGGTACGGCCGGGCACCGCGGACCTGCCGCTGCCGGACCTGGCCAGCGCCCAGCACTACCGGCTCGCGGACTGGCGGGCCGCCGCCACCGAACTCAACTGGCGGCGGTTCTTCGACGTCACCTCGCTGATCGGGGTCCGGGCCGAGGACGAGGACGTGTTCGCCGCGACCCACGGCCTGCTGCTGCGCCTGGTGGCCGAGGGCCTCCTCGACGGGCTGCGGGTGGACCATCCCGACGGGCTCGCCGACCCGCGCGGCTACCTGGACCGGCTGGCCAGGGCGACCGGAGGCGCCTGGGTGGTCACCGAGAAGATCCTCACCGGGGCGGAGGAACTGCCGCCGGACTGGCGGTGCGCGGGCACCACGGGCTATGACGCGCTGGGCGTGACCGGCGGCCTGTTCACCGACCCGGCCGGGGCGGCCCCGCTCAGCGCCGGGTACACGGCATTCACCGGTGACGCCAGCAGCTTCGCCGCCACGGCCGAGACCGCCAAGCGGGAGGTGGCCACGGGCAGCCTTGGCGCCGAGGTGCGGCGGCTGGCCCGGCTGCTGGGCCGCGCGGGCGATCCCGCGCTGCGCGGCCTGCCCGACGGTGACCTGCGCACCGTGCTGGCCGAACTGCTCACCCAGTTCCCGGTGTACCGGGCGTACGTGGTGCCGGGCGAGCCCGTGCCGGGAACCTCGGCCGGGATCGTGGCGGCCGCGGCGGCCGCGGCGGCGGGCCGGCTGCCCGCGCGGCTGCGGCCCGCCCTGGCCGCGGTGGCCGCGCTCGCGCTGGGCGAATCCGGCGGGAGTGGCCATCGGGGGGCTCCGGGGGGTCGCCTCCCCGGGCCAGCAGCGGCGGGCCGGGAGTTCGCCGTGCGGTTCCAGCAGACCTGCGGCCCGGTGATGGCCAAGGGCGTCGAGGACACCGCGTTCTACCGCTGGCCCCGGCTGGCCGCGCTGAACGAGGTCGGCGGCGAGCCGGACCGGCTCGGCATCCGGCCCGCGGAGTTCCACGCGTTCGCCGCGCGGCTCGCCAGGGACTGGCCGGCCACGATGACCACCCTGTCCACCCATGACACCAAGCGGCAGGAGGACGTGCGGGCCCGGCTGGCCGTGCTCGCCGAGATCCCCGCCGAGTGGGCGGCCGAGGTCGCCCGCTGGCACGAGCGGGCCGTCGCGCTCTGCGGCGGCGGCGCCCCCGAGCCCGGCACCGAGTACCTGCTCTGGCAGACCCTGCTCGGTGCCTGGCCGATCGGGTACGAGCGCGCCGCCCGCTACCTGACCAAGGCGATGCGGGAGGCGAAGACGGCCACGTCGTGGCGGCAGCCGGACGAGGCCTATGAGGCAGGCGTGCTCGCGTTCACCGCGGCCGCGCTGCGCGACCCCGCCCTCACCGGGCAGATCGCCGCGTTCGCCGGGCGCATCGCCGCGGCGGCGCGGGCGAACTCGCTGGGCGCCAAGCTGGTGCAGCTCACCATGCCGGGGTCGGCCGACATATACCAGGGCTGTGAGCTGGCCGGGTACGCCCTGGTGGACCCGGACAACCGGGGCCTGGTGGACTACGCCAGGCGGCGCGCGCTGCTCGCCGCGCAGGACGCCGGCGCGGCACCCGGCGGCCTGGACGCCGAGAAGCTGCTGGTGACCTCGCGGGCGCTGCGGCTGCGGCGCGATCACCCGGACTGGTTCACCGGCGGCTACGCCCCGCTGGCCGCCGACGGCCCGGCGGCCGGGCACGTGGTCGCCTTCCAGCGCGGCCACGCGATCACCGTCGCCACCCGGCTGCCCATCGGGCTGCACCGCCGCGCCGGCTGGGCAGGCACCGCGCTGCCGGTTCCCGCCGGGCGCTGGCGGGACGTGCTGACCGGTGCGGAACACCACGGCCCGCGCCCACTGCTGTCCGGCGTTGCGCTACGCCTCCCCGTGGCGCTCCTGATCCCGGCCGATGCGTAGGGTTGCCCGGTGACGGTGTTCCGGGTCTGGGCCCCCGAGGCCACACGCGTCGACGTGGACACCTGCGGCCAGCGGCATCCGATGGCCCCGGCGGCCGGGCCCGGCTGGTGGGCCGCCGACGTGGCCGGGGTCCCCGACGGCACCGACTATGCCTTCCGGCTCGATGGCGGGGATGCGCTGCCGGATCCACGGTCGCCACGGCAGGCGTATGGCAGCGAAGGCGTGAGCCGCACGTATGACCATTCCGCCTTCACCTGGACCGACCGCGGCTGGCGGGGCGGCCCACTGCACGGCTCGGTCATCTACGAGCTGCACATCGGCACGTTCACCCCGGACGGCACGCTGGACGCCGCGATCGAGCGGCTCGGGCACCTGGCCGATCTGGGCGTGGACACCGTGGAGCTGATGCCGGTCGCCGCGTTCCCCGGCGAGCACGGCTGGGGTTACGACGGGATCCACCTGTGGGCCGTGCACGAGCCCTACGGCGGGCCGGACGCGCTGAAGCGGTTCGTGGACGCCTGCCACGCCCGGCGCCTGGCCGTGCTGCTCGATGCGGTGTACAACCACGTCGGGATCGGCAACCGGCTCGGCGCTTTCGGGCCGTATTTCACCGAGGCGCACGTGACCCCGTGGGGCCCGGCGGTGAACCTGGACCAGCCCGGCTCCGACGAGGTGCGCGCGTTCCTGATCGAGAACGCGCTGATGTGGCTGCGCGACTTCCACCTCGACGGGCTGCGGCTGGACGCGGTGCACGCGTTCGAGGACCACCGGGCGCTGAACTTCCTGGAACAGCTCGCCGCCGACGTGCAGGCGCTGGCCGCGCGGCTGAACCGGGACCTGGTGCTGATCGCCGAGTCCGACCTCAACGATCCCCGGCTGGTCACCTCCCGGGAGGCCGGCGGGTACGGGCTGACCGCGCAGTGGAGCGACGACTTCCACCACGCGGTGCACGCGGCGATCACCGGCGAACGGCAGGGGTACTACTGCGACTTCGGCTCGATGGCCGTGCTGGCGCACACGATGACCCGGGTGTTCTTCCACGACGGGCGCTGGTCGGAGTTCCGCGGCCGGACCCATGGGCGGCAGGTGGACATCTTCCGGGTGCCTGCCCACCGGTTCCTGTGTTACCTGCAGAACCACGACCAGATCGGCAACCGGGCCGCCGGGGACCGGATCGCCGCCATCGTGTCGCCGGAGCTGGCCAAGGCCGGGGCGGGGCTGATGCTCACCGCCCCGTACACGCCGATGCTGTTCATGGGCGAGGAGTGGGGCGCGGACACCCCCTGGCAGTACTTCACCGACCACGCGGATCCGGGGCTGGCCAGGGCGGTGGCGCGCGGGCGGCGTGCGGAGTTCGCCCGGCAGGGGTGGCCCGCCAGCGACGTGCCCGACCCGGAGGACGAGGCGACGTTCGCCCGCTCCAAGCTGGACTGGTCCCAGCCCCGCCGGGAGGCCTACCTCGACATGCTCGCCTGGTACCGCACGCTGATCGCGCTGCGCCGGGCGCGGCCGGAGCTGACCGACCCCCGGCTGGACCGGGTCCGTGCCGACCACGACGACCAGGAGCGCTGGCTGGTGGTGCACCGGGGCCGCCTGCGCATCGCCGCAAGCCTGGGCCCGTCCCCGCAGCGCCTCCCGCTGGGCGCACCGGCCACCGCGCTACTCGCCGCCTCCTCCCCCGCGATCACCCTGGACGGCGACACCGTGGCCATGCCGCCCGCCAGCTTCGCCGTCATCGAGGTCTAACGCCACCCGGCTGGATCCACGCCACCCGGAATCAGCGGCGCATCGGCGCATCGGCGTATGGTTCGCGGGTAAAGACGAATGTGGCCGATTCGAGGTGACTGACGCTGCCGCCGGGCCGGCTGATGGCGCGCAGCGTCACCTTCGCGCAGCTCAGCCGGGCGTCTCCGGCCGCTACCGCATGCAGGTCCTCTCCGGCGCCTTCACCGAGTTCGACACCAGCACCACCGAACCGCCGTGCCGGGCCTCAACATCTGAGTGGCCGCACGCCTTCACCCGGTTCGATGCCCCAGCGGGCGAGTTCCTGGCCCGCTTCGGGGCGAACCACATCCACGCTGTGCCCGGTGACCGCGTGGACGAACTGCGGGCAGTATGCGGCCTTCTCGATATCGACTTCGACGGATTCGGCGCCCTGGCCTGACCTCACCGCGCACCTGACGCCCCGCATCGGCATGCAGGCGCCGGGCCCCCCCGATCCGGTCCGCGCGCATGAGTTGGCCAGGCGGGGTAGTCGCATACCGTGGGGCCGGGACATCGTGAGGGAGCGGTATGAGTTTGCCTGCGCGTCAGC
Source organism: uncultured Actinomycetes bacterium (assembly GCA_963730235.1). Lineage (GTDB taxonomy): Bacteria > Actinomycetota > Actinomycetes > Streptosporangiales > Streptosporangiaceae > DASXKD01. Next base: position 85,163 of record CAVSRH010000007.1, on the reverse strand, counting down.
AGCGCGTGCTGGACCGGATCGAGGATGCGCTGAAGAGACGCGAACCCCGGCTGGCGTCCATGTTCGCCATCTTCAACCGGCTGAACATCCACGAGAGACTGCCGTGGGCCGAGGCGCTGGAAGCGGTGCCGTGGTGGTCCCCGAAGCGCTACCGGGTCACCGGCCGGGTGCGCGGCTCAAGCCGGATTCGCGCGGTGGTGCTGCTCGGGCTGGCGGCGGCACTGGTGGTGTCGGCCGTCTTCGTCGGCATGAGCCAGTCACAGGGCGGGTGTAACACGCCGATCATGCTCCGCGGCCCGCTGATCGGCATGTCGCACGTGCGGAACTGCCCGGCGGTGCCGGAGGCCAAGGGCTACGGGCACGGCCCCTAGGCCGTGCCCGTCCGTTCAGCCACGCCCCGGCCGCACCCGGCCGGGGCGTGACGGTCTTTAGACCTTGCGCCAGCGGGACTCGGCCCACGAGTAGCAGCCGAACAGCACCAGGCCGATGGCCACCAGGACGAGCAGCCAGGGACCGGCCGGGGTCTTGGTGAACGCCCGCAGCGTGGCGTCGATGCCCTTGGCCTTGTGGGCGTTCGCGGTGAACGAGGCGATCAGCAGGAACACCCCGGCGGCGCCGAACACGATGCCTCGTGCGATCCCGCCGTACCGGCCGAGGAAGGTCACGACCTTGCGGGTCTGCGGGCTCATCTCACCGGTCCGCAGCTCGGCGAGGAACTTGCGCTCGAACGCCCGCCAGGCCAGCCACGCGCCGACGCCGATGAGCACCACGCCCACGATCCCGACCAGGATCCGGCCGCCGGGATGGTGCATCGCGGTGGCGGTGAGGTCGACCGACTGCTTGTTGGACGACTTGGGGGCGCCCAGGCCGAGCGCGTACTTGGTGATGCCGTAGGCGATGAAGCCGTACAGCAAGGCCTTGAACCCGGCGATCAGCCGGTTGCTCGCCTTCCTGCCGTCCGCCCCAGGGCCGCCGTAGATGGCCTCGGACAACCGCCAGAGTGCCATCCCGGCGAAGCCGATGACCAGCAGCCACAGCAGCACACCGCCGAACGGCGTATGCCCCACCAGCCGCACGGCCCCGCTCTGGTCGGCCTTCTGGCTGGCGTTCCCGAAGGCTAGCTCCACCGCCAGGATGCCGATGAGCACGTACATGACGCCGCGTGCGGCGAACCCGGCTTTCGCGAGCCAGTCCACGTACCGGCTGTTGCCTGCGCGGTGGGCCGCGGATCTGGCATCCCGGGTCCGGCGCCGGGCTGTTCTTGTAACCACTGTCGCCTCCTTGAGGACGCCCGCTCACTGCCCGCGCCGGATCGCCTTAAACAGCGAGGGTTTGCCGCCAGGGAGGGGGGTAACGAAAGGACCGACCTGTAGCAGCGGAGGCGGAGTTCATGGAAACCCAGACAGTGGTGGTCACCGGGGCGAGCGCCGGAATCGGGCGGGCCACGGCCCGGCTGTTCGGCGAGCGGGGCGCCCGCGTCGGCCTGATCGCCCGGGGCCAGGCCGGCCTGGACGCGGCGGCGCGGGAGGTCGAGCAGGCCGGCGGCAAGGCGCTGGCGGTCAGCGCCGACGTCGCCGACTACGAGCAGGTCACCGACGCGGCCCGGCAGATCGAAGAGCGGCTCGGCCCGATCGACGTCTGGGTCAACGTCGCGTTCACCTCGGTGTTCTCGCCGTTCGCCGAGATCACGGCGGAGGAGTTCCGGCGGGTTACCGAGGTCAGCTACCTGGGTTTCGTGTACGGGACGATGGCGGCGCTGAGCCGGATGCGGCCGCGGGACCGTGGCACGATCGTGCAGGTCGGTTCCGCGCTCGGCGACCGCAGCATCCCGCTCCAGTCGGCCTACTGCGGCGCCAAGCACGCGATCAACGGCTTCACCTCCTCGCTGCGCTGTGAGTTGCTGCATGAGCACTCCGGCGTGCGGGTGACCGTGGTGCAGATGCCGGCCGTCAACACCCCGCAGTTCTCCTGGGTGCGGTCCCGGCTGCCGAACCACCCGCAGCCGGTGCCGCCGATCTACCAGCCGGAGGTGGCCGCGCGCAGCGTCGTCTACGCCGCCGGTCACCCCGGCCGCAAGCAGTACTGGGTGGGGGCGAGCACGGCCGCCACCATCCTCGCCAACCGGGTGGCCCCGGCCCTGCTGGACCGGTACCTGGCCCGCACCGGCTACACGTCACAGCAGACGTCCGAGGCCGCCGACCCGGACCGGCCGGACAACCTGCTCCAGCCGGTCGACGGGGTCCACGGCCACGATTTCGGCCCGCACGGCGTCTTCGACGACCCGCTCCCACGACCACAGCTCGCAAGCCTGGCTGTCCCGGCACGCCGGCCTGTCCGCGGCGTTCCTCGGCAGTGCCGCGGTTCTCGGCGGCTTCCTCGCCGGGAGGCTGGGGCAGCGCCGGTGACCACCACGAGCATGCCGCCGGCCACTCCCGTGCCGGAAGCCGTGCCCGCGCCGCTGCTCAGCCCGGCGCTGGTGCCCCGGCTGCTGTTCCCCGCCGCCCGGGCCTGCTATGGAGCCATGCTGCTGTGCGCCCCCGGGCCGGTGCTGGGCCTGAGCACCGGCCAGCCGCCCAGCCCGCGGGCCCGCGCGGTGGCCCGGGTCCTCGGCGCGCGTCATCTGGCCCAGGCCGTGCTGACGCTGTGGCGCCCGCGCCCGGCGGTGCTCGCTGCCGGTGCGGGGATCGACGGCTGCCACGCCGCGTCGATGCTGGCGCTCGCCGCGGTCAGCCCCGGCGCGCGCCGCGCCGGGCTCACCGATGCCGTGACCGAGGTGGCCTTCGCGGCCACCGGCGCCGTCATGGCCACCGCCGCCGGCCGGGCGGCCTGTTGAGCGCGCGGCCGCCGGGGTAAACCGCCAACCCCGGCGGCCGTGTACACCCCCACGCCAGCGGCCTCGCCGGGCCCCTCGCGTCAGCTCCGGTCCAGGCGCCGGAACGTGACCTCGTGCAGCAGCAGCCGCAGCGCGGCCGCCGCCGGGATCGCCACCAGCGCGCCGACGATGCCCATCAGCGCCCCGCCGACCAGTACGGCCACCACCGACACCACCGCGGGCACCTTGACCGTGCTGCCCATGATCCGCGGGACCAGCAGGTAGTCCTCGGCGAGCCGGTAGGCGACGTAGAACGCGAGCGTGGCGATCGCCACCGGCAGGGACACGGTCAGCGCGACCAGCGACACCACGGCGCCGCCGATCGTGGACCCGATGACCGGGATCAGGTCCAGGATGGCCACGAACAGCCCCAGCAGGATCGGGTAGGGGATGCCGAACGCGAGCATCCACAGGTAGGTGCCGAGCCCGGCGATCACCGACGTGAACACGTTGCCCAGCACGAACCCGCCGACCTTGGTGAAGATCTCGTCCCCGATGCAGGATCACCCGGGCCCGGCGGGAATGCGGGGCCAGCCGGTAGACGAACAGCTTGATCCGCGGCATGCCCGCCAGGAAGTAGATCGACCAGGACGAGCACCGCCAGCGTCGAGGTCGAGCGCGCCGAGCACCAGCGCCCCGGCGCCCAGCACTCCGCCGACCAGCGAACTGCCCCGGGTGGCGAGCAGGTGGGACAGCCGCTGCTCGATGTGGTACTTGACGTTCAGCCGGCCGAGCGCCGAGTTGTGGTCCTGCAGCGTGTGCGCGTAGTTCGGGAGCTGCGGCGATCAGGTTGGCGGTCTGCGCGGCCAGCGGCGGGATCGCCGCCGCCAGGAACCCGGCGACCACCCCGAACACGGCCGCAGCACCACGACCACGGCGGCCCAGCGCGGCACCCGGTGCCTGGTCAGCCAGGCCACGACGGGGTCCAGGCCCGCCGCGATGAACAGCGCCAGGCCGATGAGCACCAGCACGGAGCGGGCCCTGATGCTCAGTTCCACCAGCGCGATGGTGACCGCGACACCCGCCGCGCCGGCCATCCCGATGAAGAACGGCGAGCGCCGGTCCATCGGCCGGCCCAGCCGCCCCAGGCCGCCGGTCTCCTCGGTCTCCTCGGCCTGCGAGGCGGCCGCTCGGGCCGCCTCGCGCATCGGCGCCATGCCCGGCTCGGAGTCGCCGCCTTCGCCGTTGCCCTCGCCGGCCGCGATCAGCAGTTCGCTTGCCACCTCCTGCCCCCCCAATGCTGCTGTCGGTTCCGCTGCTGTGGGCCGCCGTCCCAGGCTGGCTGCTCCGCCGGCGCGTGCCTGGCCTGTCTCGTGCGCCGTCTCGCTCACCGCAGCGGCCTAGTCATGACCGTCGCGGCCCGGCCGCCCGCTCCCCCGGCGGGACGGTGCCCGCGGCGATGGCTGGCCCCGCTCGCCGTGCGGTTCATCTTCCGACACCCTCTCACTGTGGTGGCGGCGTGCCCCACGACGCGCCGCCGGCGGATTGCTGGCAATGGCTGTTAGCACTACCCCCGGCTGCGCCGCGCTCACATCCTGCGGCCGGGTATCGCGTGCCGTTTGCCGTCGGGCGCACGCGGGGCCCGCGATCCCTGGGGGTCATCTAGGAATCACGAGCCCCGCGGCGGCACGCCGGCCGGGTGAGTGCTGACCCGGCCGGCGCGATCCTGGGGTGTCGGCCGGCCGGGCCGGCCCGGCGCGGTTTTCTTGCCCTGCTCCAGGCTGTCCCCGAGGTCGGCGGCTTCCGTCTCGGTCATGACGGCCCGCAGGCCCGGCCACACCTGCGATTCCTCGAATGCGATGTGCTCCCGGGCGGCCTTGATGAACTCGCCGACCAGCATGTCGAACTCCGGGCTGTCCGCGTCGAGCTTGTCCAGCTCGGCGAGGATTCTCTTGCCTTCCTGCTCCTGGGCGATGGCCTTGTCGGCGAGCTTGTCGCCGTCCGGAAGGTGCTTGCGCACGGCCGGCCAGAAGTACATCTCCTCGACCGCCTCGTGCTTGGACTCCTCGATGACGAGCGTCTCCGCCGTCTTCTTGCGTGCCTCGAGGAGGCTGTCATTGACGCCCGCCGCCGCGGGCGCCGCCTCGAATTGGGAGAGCAGTCGCTCGACCTGCTCATGATCGCTGGCTAGCACATCGAATGCGCTTGGCATAGTTTCCCCGTCTGCTGGCTGTTGGTGTTCCCCTGCGGCTTCCCCGGCCAGGGGGGATAAACCTGGCGCGGGCGATTCGCCACCGGCCGGGGTCAGCCGTGCTCCGTAAGCATCCGCACCACGGCGTGCTCCGCCGCCCCCCGGGTGGCGAGATCCCCGAACTCGGAGTTCCGGCCAAGGTCACGCAGCGCCGGGGCGATCGTTATGCCTGCTTCGTAGAGTTCGATCACCCGCGGGTCGATGTAGGAGGCGCGCGCCACCGCCGGCGTATTGCCCAGGTAACCCGCGACCTCGGCGACGGCGCGGGCGATGGCGCGCTTGCGGGCGGCCGCGGTGGCCCCGGCCTGCTCGGACACGGCCATGCCGACGGCCGCAAGCACCGTCGCGTGCCAGGTGCGGAAGTCCTTGGCGGTGAACTCGTCCCCGGAGATCTCCCCCAGGTAGGCGTTGATGTCGGCGGCGGTCACGTCGTGCCAGCCCCGGCCCGACCGGTAGCCGAACAGGCCGCCGCCGCCCTTGCGCCGCCGGAGGCTCACCACGAACCGCTTGGAACGCCAGCATCCACGACGGCCTGCTCCCGTTGCTTGGCGCCCTTGGCGAGGTAGTCGAAGACCAGTATCGCCGCGGCGGCAGGTGACGTGCTCACGGCGGATGGTGGCGATGCCGAAGGTGCCATTCATCCGCCACGTACTCCTCGCCACCGGGCCGGAAGAAGCCGAGGTCGATGAGGCGGACCGCCGCGGCGAGGACCCGCTCCCTGCGCAGCCCGCGGCCGGTCAGGTGCGCGCTGACCGTTTCCCGCAGCCGGGGCAGGAGGCGGCCGAACTCCAGCACCCGGTCGTGCTTGTCGCGGTCGCGCCGCTCCCGCCACCGGTCGTGATAACGGTACTGGCGCCGCCCGGCGGCGTCGGTGCCCACCGCCTGGATGTGCCCTCCTGGCTCGGCGCAGATCCAGACGTCTTCCCAGGCCGGGGGGATCACCAGGGCCTTGATGCGGGCCAGCGACTCCGGGTCGCGCACCGGCACGCCGCCGGTGCCCAGATAACGGAACCCGCGGCCGCAGCGCCGGCGCCGGATCCCCGGCCCGGCCGGGTCGCTGCGCCGCAACCGCACGCCTGGGTCAGCAGAGCCCGTCATCCGGATACCTCGCCATGTGCCATGCCCGGCCCGCTGCCGGACACCGTTTGTTTTCCGCGGGCGGGGCAGAAGAAACGTGCCTATCGAAAGGAGCTTGCCGTGCTGCTCATCCTCGCGGTCCTGCTGCTGGCCCTGATCTTGTTCGGTGTCGGGTTCGCCATCCATGTGCTGTGGTGGATCGCGCTCGTCGTGATTGTCCTGTGGCTGCTCGGCTTCCTGTTCCGGGCGGCCGAAGGCGGCGGGCGGCGCCGACGCTGGTACCGGTGGTAGCGGCGCGCTGAAAGCGCAACGGGCTGCCGGGGCGTGTAGCGCCCCCGGCAGCCCGTTGCCAGTCCACGAACCTGGCCAGCCCGGCCCCCCGAGCCGGGCGCCCTCGGCTCTCGCGTCAGCGGCCGACCGCGCGGGCTAGCTGTGCCTTGGTCATCGACGAGCGGCCCTTCACGCCACGGCGGCGCGCCTCCGCGTAGAGCTGCGCCTTGGTGGGACCGCCCGCGCCGCGATGCGAGCGCAGCCCGCCGCGGCGGCTGGACGACATGTCCTGCGTGGACGACCGGCTGGCGGTCTTGGCCTCCCCGGAGCGCGCTCTTTCCTTGTTGACGGTGCGTGCCGCGATCTCCTTGGCCCTGCCTGTGCTTACGCCCCGCTTCTCGGCACCTTCCTTGATGTGCTCGTACTGCCGCTCACGCTTGGGACTTGATCCCCGTGGCATGAAACCAACCTCCCGGCTGCCTACCCGGCGCTCCCGCGCCCTGTGCGCAGCGCCACTACCCAGGCCGGCACCGCCCAATCCGGCGCGGTCCCGCTGACCTAGCCGGGGTCGTGGGACTCGCTCGTGGCCGGTTCTCCCGGCGGGGCCGCCTGGCCGGTGCGGCGGCGCGGGCGGGTCGCGCGGGGCGGGGGGGCGCCCGCGCCGAGGCAGCCACGCAGCTGGGTGAGCGCGGCGTCGAGCAGCCGGGAGACGTGCATCTGGGAGATGCCAAGCCGTTGCCCTATCTCGGCTTGGGTCATGTTGCCGTAGAAGCGCATCGCGAGGATGCGCTGCTGTCGTTGCGGCAGGGTGGACCAATGTGCCCACAGGGCGTCGCTGTCCACGGCATGCCCGATGCCCGGGTCGTCGGCCCCGAGAAGTTCGCCGAACGTCGCCGCCTCGTCGTCGGCAGACACCGGGGCGTCCAGGTAGTAGGGACGGAACGCCGTCTCGGCGCGCTCGGCTTCCTCTAGCTCCTCGATGCTGAGCCCGGCCGCCTCGGCGAGTTCGTGGCGCTCGGGCACCCGGCCCAGCTGCTGCGTCAGCTCGCCCCGGACGTTGCGCACCGCGAGCATGTATTCCTGGCTGGTGCGATGGACCCGCACCTGCCACCGCTTGTCCCGGAAGTGGCGCTTGAGCTCCCCGCTGACGCACGGCTGGGCGTAGGCGGCCAGGCCCCCCGGCCCCAGTTCCGGGTTGAAGTTGCTGATCGCCTTCAGCAAGCCCAGGTATCCCACCTGCATCAAGTCGTCTATGGACTCGGGGCTGTCCCGGTAGCGCCGCACGCACGCCTTCACCACGAAGTCATACCGGCGGACCAGTTCCTCGTACGCCGCCGCCCGCCGGGGGGAGTCGTATGGCAGCGACTGCACCAGCCCTATCAGGGCCTCGTCGGTATCGCCGGCCTGCCGCCCAGCCGCCGATGACCCCGACCTGCCGCGGCGGGCGCGTGAATCACCCATTAGCCGCCCACCTCTCGCCCCTCGTGCCGCGATCCGCCAGCTGGCTCACCGGACAGCGAAAGCCAGGCAGCTAATCACGCGGCGGCTCGACAACGCGGTTCCCCCTTTCCCGCCCGAAGCGGTTCAACCGGCATATTCGGCGCGTGCTGGGTAGCAGATGAGTGATCACACCCATGAACATCGCCATCACCCTGATCGCGGCCGAGGTGTCCGGTGCCGTGCCGCTGAGCGCCGGCGTGGCCGCGCTGTCGGTGGCGCGCTCGGCCGGGGCCACCGCGGGCCTGGTCTTCGGCCCACCTGACCGTGGACGAGAACCCCGGCCGGGTCGCGGACGCCGTGCGCCGAGTGCAGGCGGCCCTCACCTGACCGTCCGGGCGGTCAGGCTCCGGATGCGCCCGGCGGCAGCCGCCGCAGCGTCACCAGCGCGATGTCGTCGCGGGCGGGCGTGCTGCCGACCAGGGCACCCATGACCGAAGCGCACACGTCTTCCGGTGCCTGCGCGCGCACCGCGCGGCACAGCCGGGCCAGGCCCTCGTCGAGGGGATACTCCCGCCGCTCCACCAGCCCATCGGTGTACAGGCAGAGCACCGCGCCATGGTCAATCTTCACCGTGGTCACCCGCCGCCGCGCCCGCGAGTCCACGCCGATCATGAGGCCGCCCGCGATGTCCACCAGGCTCCCCTGCTCCCCCGGCACAGCCGCCACCGGGGGCAGGTGCCCCGCCGAGCACAGGTGCACCCGGTCCAGCGCGGGACCGAGAACCGCGTACAGCACGGTGGCGAGCGCGCCCGGCTCGAAATGCTGCATCTTGCGATCCAGCCGGTCCAGGACCTCCGCCGGATCCGCGGTTTCCAGCGCATAGGCGCGCAGCGCGCTGCGCATCCGTCCCATGACGACTGCCGCGGGCAGACCGGAGCCAGCCACATCGCCGATGACCACGCCCAGGTCCCCGGACGGCAGGACGAATACGTCATACCAGTCGCCGCCCACGACGCCGCTCCCGGGCACGTACCGGGCAGCGATTTGGGCACCGGGCACGATCGGCAGCGCGGACGGCAGCAGGCTCCGCTGCAGCGCCGCCGCCGCGATGCGGTCATCGGCGGATCGCAGTGATTGCACCGCGAGGGCGGCGCGGTCCGCGGCAAGCTGGAGCAGGCTGGCATCGTCACTGGTAAACCTGCGTGGCGTCAGCGACCCGACATGCAGCACGCCGATCACGTTGCCGTCGGCGATCAACGGCACGCCCAGCAGGGACCGGATGCCCTTCTCCATCAGGATCGGATTCAGCACCGTGGTGTGGTCCACATGATCGAGGATCACCGGCTTGCCGGTGGCGGCGACGCGGCCCGCGAAACCACGGCCTACTGGGATCCGCACCCCTTGGCGCACCTCTTCTTCCAGCCCCGCCGCGGCGGTCGCGGTCAACTGCCCCGACGGCGAGTCCAGCAGGAGCAACGCCGCCGTGTCGGCGCGCAGGATGTCCCTCGCGCGGTCGAGCAGCACCGGCAGGAGATCGTGATGGTCAAGCCGGGACAGCGCGGCACCGGTGATCGACTGGAGATCGCGGAGCCTTGCCTCCGCGTCAGCCCCCGGGACCTGTCCCGTCACTTCCAACCCCACCATCTGAAGTGAGCCATTCGCGGTGAACCCCCGCACCGCCCGTGACGAAACGAAGCCAGCCGCCGGAAACCCCCGCGGCTGGCTGAACAACCAGTAAACGACTTTACCCGGAGTGCGGCCGCCGCGGGAGGCCCAGCCGGACCGGGACGCCCGGTGAGTAAAGGGCGCTGACCGGCCCGCCCACGGGCGGCGGCAGGCCCGCCGCCGCGATGAGGTTCTCCGCCAGGCCCAGCAGCGCCGCCCGGTGCAGCGGCCACGGCGGATGCTGGTTGGGCAGGTAGCGGAGCCCGCCGCCGTACCAGTCCGCGTGCAGTCCCCAGCGTGCGGTCAGGAACTGTTCGAGATCCGTCGGGCGGCCGATCCGCTCGCCGACGCGGACGGCCATGCTCAGCCGGGCCGGTGCGCCGGGCCAGCGGCGCCTGCTGGCATAGCTGACCACGTCACCGTCCCGGTTGACCTGCATGGCTGACCACTGGTACGGGAGCCGGAAGGCCGCCCTGCCCGCCAGCACCGGTACCAGCCGGGCCGCGTCCAGCGACCGGAACACCACCCCGCGCCTGCCGTCCGGCCCCACCGAGTACAGCCGGACGTTGGTCTCCGGGAACGACCCCAGGTACGGCAGCCCGGGCAGGCCGAGCCAGCCCACCCGGTACATCCGGAACGCGATCAGCCCTATGTAGCTGGTGCCCTCGAACAGGTCCGGGCGGGTACCGGGGGGCAGCAACGGGGCGACCGCTCCCGGGTCCACCGGCCAGTGCAGGAACGCCAGGTCACGCCACTGCTGGGTGAGCAGTGGCCGCCCGACCGGCCGGGCCGCGCCGGCGGTCAGCGGCTCGGCTGCCGACGACACGGCCGAGGCGTCCCCGATGCGCTCCGCCATGACCGGCCCCTTCCCTGTTAAGAGCCCGGCTATCCGGGTAGGCGCAGCGGAAGCAGCAGAAGCAGCGGCGGCACCCGGGCGGGCGGCCGTCAGGGCGAGGGGGCAAGCGGATGGGCAAGCTGGTGTACAAGCTGGCCAGCATGCTGGTCAGTGCCGGAGGTGGGTTGCTGGCCAGCGCGATCTTCAAGAAGGTCTGGAAGGTAGCGGCCGGTGCGGACGAGGCGCCCAAGGCGACCGATGCCAGCAAGGGGTGGCGGGAGATCCTGACCGCCGCGGCGCTCCGGGGCGCCATCTTCGCCGTGGTCACGGCCACGGTGGAGCGCCTGGCCGCGGAGGGCACCCAGTCGCTGACCGGGACCTGGCCAGGCGAGGGCAGCAGTGTAAAAGAAGGAGAGAAGGCCTGATCATGGCCGAATCACCGACCGTGCGCAACGTGACCGGGCCGACCGGGCCGGGGGCTGAGGGCGCGGGCCACGCGAACCTCCCGGACGAGGCAGGCCGGCCAGGCAAGCCGACCGACCTGGGCCACGGGTCGTGGCGGGCCGCCGGCCGGCGGACCCTGGCGGAGTTCAAGAACGACTTCCTGCAGGACCGGGCGGCGGCGCTGACCTACTACAGCGTCCAGGCCATCTTCCCCGGGATCCTGGTGCTGGTGTCCCTGCTGGGCATCTTCGGCCAGTCGGCCACCCAGTCCCTGGTCACCAATCTGGCCAGCGCGGTGCCGAGTACCGCACGGTCGATACTGCTCGACTCGGTGCACCGCCTGCAGCATGGGCACTCCGCCGCGGGCGTGCTCGCGATCGTCGGGATCGTCCTCGCGCTGTGGTCCACGTCCAGCTACGTGGCGGCGTTCATGCGGGCGGCCAACGCCATCTATGACGTTCCGGAAGGCAGGCCGGCCTGGAAGACGCTGCCGCTGCGCCTCGGCGTAACTCTGCTGCTCATGGTGCTGCTGATAGCGTCCGCCGTCATCGTCGTGATGACCGGATCGCTGGCCCGGCACGCCGGGCAGGTGCTCGGCATCGGCTCGGCGGCGGTCACCACCTGGGACATCGCCAAATGGCCAGTGCTGGTGATCCTCGTCTGCGTAATGGTGGGCGTGCTGTACTGGGCCAGCCCGAACGCCAAGCAGGGGCTGCGCTGGATCATCCCCGGCGCGCTGATCGCCATCGGCGTATGGCTGGCCGCCTCGGGGCTGTTCGCCGTGTATGTGGCCAACTTCGGCCACTACAACAAGGTGTACGGCAGCATCGCCGGCTTGATCATCTTCCTGATCTGGCTGTGGCTCACCAATACCGCGATCCTGCTGGGCGCCGAGTTCAACGCGGAACTGGAGCGCGGCCGGGCTATCGCCGCGGGTGCCCCGCCCGGCACCGAGCCGTTCGTGGAGATGCGGGACACCAGGAAGCTGCGCCGTGGCAAGCGGGCCAGGAAGGCAACCACCTGACCGCCTGGCCGCCATACGGCAGAGCCCCCCGGGAATCCCGGGGGGCTCTGCACGTCGTGCCGGGCTCTCCGTGCCGGATCAGCCCTTGAACTGCTCGATCCTGTCCCGGAACAGGGTGGTGGCGATGGTGGCCTTGCGCGGCTGGCCACGCAGGAACGCCTCGGCGAACTTCTTGGCCTGCTGGTACTCCACCTTGCCCGGCAGCGGCGGCTCGTCCGGGTTGACGTTGACGTCGATCAGCGCCGGGCCGTGGTGCGCCAGGCCCTGCTCGATCGCCGTGCGCACGTCGGCGGCCTTCTCCACCTTGATGCCGAGCGCGCCGTTGGCGGTCGCCAGGGCCGCGTAGTCCACGAATGGCTCCGGGTACCGCACGCCGTGCTCGGGGTAACCGAGCACCATCTGCTCCCAGAGGATCTGGCCGAGCGAGTTGTTGTTGTTGATCACGATCTTGACCGGCAGTTCGTGCTTGATGGCGGTGATGAACTCGGCCATCAGCATCGCGAAGCCGCCGTCGCCGACGTACCCGATGACCTGCCGGCCGGGGAAGGCATGCTGGATGCCGATGGCGTACGGCATCCCCGGTGCCATCGTGGCCAGGTTGCCGGACAGGAAGAACTCGCGGCCGCCGCGGATCTGCCAGTGCCGCGCCGCCCAGGTCGCGATCGTCCCGCTGTCACAGGTCAGCACGGCGTCGTCGGCGGCCAGTTCGTCCAGCACGCCGACCACGTACTGCGGGGCGATCGGGTCGCGCCCGGCATCCTGCTGGGCGGCCATGTGCTCGCGCCAGCGCTGCATCCGCTTCTGGCACTTCTCCAGGAACGAGGTGTCGCTGCGCTGCTTGAGCATCGGCAGCAGCGCCTGCAGCCCCTCCTTCGCGTCGCCGACGACCGGCACCTCGGTGGCGATCCGCCCGCCCGCCCGGGCCGGGTCCGCCTCGATCTGGGCGACCCGGACCTTGCCCGGGGCGGGCAGGTGCTTGGTGTAGGGGAAGTTCGTGCCGACCAGGAACAGGGTGTCGATCTCCTCCATCAGTTCCTCGGACGGCCGGGTGCCGAGCAGGCCGATCCCGCCCGTGGTGTACGGCGAGTCGTCCGGTACGCAGGCCTTCCCGGACAGCGTCTTGACGATCGGGGCACCGAGCGTCTCCGCCACGGCCAGGAGTTCCTCCCGGGCGTGCCGGGCGCCCGCGCCGGCCAGGATGGCCACCTTCTCCCCGCTGCCGAGCAGGTCCGCGACCCGTTGCAGGTCCTCATCCCGGGGGCGGCCCGGCGCCTGGAGCATGACCGGCGCGGTGTGCGGCGGCCGGGCCGGCGCCACGTGCTGCCACGGGTCCGCATCGGCGTCGGCGACCTGGATGTCGTTGGGCACCGTGATGTGCGCGACCCCGCGCCGGGCGTAGGCCGTGCGGATCGCGTTGTCCACCACCGAAGGCAGCTGCGCCGGGTTGTAGATCATCTGGTCGTACTCGGCCACGTCGGCGTAGAGCTTGTCCAGGTTGACCTCCTGCTGGTAGCCGGTCCCCAGCAGCGCGGTCTCCTGCATGCCGGTGATGGCGAGCACCGGCATATGGTCCAGCTTGGCGTCATACAGGCCGTTCAGCAGGTGAATCCCGCCAGGCCCGGACGTCGCAATGCAGACGCCGATCTTGCCGGTCGCCTTGGCGTGCGCGGTCGCCATGAACGCCGCGGCTTCCTCGTGGTGCACGAGCACGAACCTGATCCGGTCCTGATGCCGGCGCAGGGCCTCCATGAGCCCGTTGATGCCATCTCCCGGCAGGCCGAACACGGTGTCCACGCCCCAGTCCGCCAGGCGCTCGATCAGTGCCTCCGATGCGATCTGACCCACGACGGGCCTCCCGTCAGTGTCTGTTGGGTTCTGGCACGCCATCCGGCGCACATCAGACAGGCACTATCCAGCAGGGATCAGCGCAAACATGCCTGCCAGGCGACGGCCGGGACCATGGCATCGGCCCGTTTGGGAGCGCAGGAGTGGGAAGAGCAGGGGCCATGCAGGCCGGACCAAAGAGCAAGGGCATGCCAGCCCGGCGGATAGTCCTGCGCCTGATCGGCCTGTGGTGCTGGGGCTATCTGGTGTGGGTGCTGCTGACCTGGACCCTCACCGTCGAACAGGTACTTTTCGGGGCGGTGCATAGCGGCCGCCGTCGCCGTGGCGCTGGCTCCGCTGGGCGAGGTGGCGGGGCCGTGGCGGCTGCTGCGGCCCCGCGCGCTGGCCGGCGGCGCCTGGCTGCTGCTGGCCGTGCGCATGGCAGGTCCTGCTGGCCAACCTGCGGCTGTCCCGGCGGATCTGGGATCCGCGCCGCCCGCTGGCGAGCGGCATGGTGATCACGCCCACCCGGGAGCGCACCGACGGCGGCCTCGCCGGGGTCGGCGTCATCTCCTCGCTGATCGTGGACAACCAGATCACCGATCTCGACGCCCGCGCCCATGAGCTGCAATACCACGCCGTCGCGGTGCCGGACGGCGGCAGGGAGAAGGCGTACCAGCAGATCAACGGGCCGGTGGAGAAACTGCTGAAGCCATTCCAGCCGCGGAAGCGGCCGGCCAGGTGAACACCATGAACGCCGTGTACCTGGCCGTGGCGATCGCCGAGGTCGCGGTCATGGCGCTGCTGCTGATCCGGCTGGCCGCCGGGCCGACCATCTCCGACCGGATCGTGGCGCTGAACGCCATGTCCACCCAGGCGGCGATCGCGGTGCTGTTCTTCGCCGCGTTCGCCGACCGCACCATCTACTGCGACGTCGCGCTGTGGCTCGGCCTCGTTCAGCTACCTCGGCGCCATCGTCTGGTCCCGCTACCTGGAACGGGAGCTGTTGTGATCGAGATCATCGTGATCGTCCTGGCCGCCGTCGGGTGGGCCTTCTCACTCTCCGGCGCGGTCGGCATCCTGCGGATGCCCGACGTGTACTGCCGGATCCAGTGCTCCAGCAAGATGATCACGATGGGGGCGCTGCCCGTCCTGATCGCGCTGGTGGTGGGCGAGGGCCCGGTCAGCGTGTTCGGCAGCCGGGCGCTGATCGTCGCCGTGCTGCTGCTGGTGATCAACCCGGTCGCGTCGCACGCGCTGGCCCGGGCCGCCTACAAGACGGGCGTGCCGATGTGGCCCGGGGCGGTGGCCGACCGGGTAGCCGACCGGGTGCACCGCAGGAGCGGGTCGTGAGCGGCGTTCTGGGTTCTCGACTACCTGCTGCTGGCGCTGATGCTGGCGGCGGCGGTGCTGGTGGTCCGGCTGCGGAACCTCAACGGCGCGGTCATGGCCCTGTCCGGGGTCGGCACCGTGCTCTCGGTGCTGTTCGTCGTGCTCGGCGCCCCGGACGTGGCGCACTCCGAGGTCGTGGTCGGGGCGATCGCGCTGCCCGTGCTGTACCTGGTCGCGATCGGCAAGACGCGCACGGTCACCGACGAGCCGGGCCTCGGCGAGACCGAGGGCCAGGACGGGGACCAGCAGTGACCAGGGCCAGGCCTCGGCGACCGCCGCGCCGTCGCGCACGCCGCGGCGCGCGAGGCCACCGAACACGAGCCGCTGCACCGGCCGTGGCTCGGCGCGCTGCTGGCCGCGGGGGCGGCCGTGGTCTCGGGGTGGCCATGGCCGGGATCCCGCGCGAGCACGCGCCGCTCCCCCTGATCGCCCGGTACGCGCTGGAGGTCGCGATACCCCGGTGGAAGCTGACCGAACCGGTCAACGAGATCGTCTACGGCACGCGCGGCTTCGACACGTTCGGCGAGACGTTCCTGCTGCTCGCGGCCGTGGTCAGCGTGATGCTGATCACCCGGCCACGGGAACCGCGCAAGGGCTATTTCGGCGAGTCCGCCGCCGGGGCGCGCGAGCAGCGGCAGGACGACCCGGACGCAGGCTCCGACGCCGCCGAGGAGGAGGCCAGGTCGGCCGAGCGCCGGGAGCAGGACGACCAGGCCTCCAGGGGCGAGGAGCCGGCCGAGACGCCGGACGCGACTCCGCTCGGCACCCCGGCACCGGAGACCGCCGAGGCGATGACGGTCGTGGTCCGCACCGCGATCAGGGTGGTGCTGCCGATCCTCGCGGTAGCCGGGCTCTACCTGGTCGCCTGGGGATACTCGCCGGGCGGCGGCTTCCCCGGCGGCGCGGTCATCCTCGGCGTGCTGCTGCTGGTCTACGCCGGCTACGGCCGCCGGAAGATCAGCAAGGTGATCCGGCCCGGCGCTGATCGAGACCACTCGAACTGGCCGGCGCGGCGACTGATCATCATGACCGAATTCCTCGGGCTGGTGCTCAAGGGCTCGTTCAGCGCGAACTGGCTGCCGCTGGCGCCGATGAGACCCCGCTGTCCGGCGGCGTCGCCCAGCTGTTCTCCGGCGAGCGAGCTGATCGAGGTCGGCACCGGCCTGACCATCGCCGTCTTCGCCCTGCTCGGCATGAGCCCATGACTGGGCGCGGGATGACGGCGGCCAGGCCGCGGGTCGTCCGGGGGCGGTGAGCGGGAGCGATGATCCTGGTCAACTACCTGGCCTCGGCCGCACTGTTCTGCCTCGGCCTGTACGTGCTGCTGACCCGGCGGAACCTCGTCAAGATCGTGATGGGCCTGTCGCTGATGGAGGCCTCCACCTACCTGTTCATGGTCTCGCTCGCCTACCGGGCGGGGCTCCACCGCGCCGGTCCTGCTCAGCCCGCCCGCCGGGCAAGACCGCCAGGCAGCTCGCGCACGGCAACGTGGCCGACCCGGTGCTGCAGAACTTCTGCCTCACCGCCATCGTCATCGGCGTCGCGGTGACCGCCGTGTTCCTCACCGTCGCGGTGCGGATCGCCCAGCACTACCGGACGCTCGACGCCGACCGGGTCCGGGCGATGCGCGGATGAGCCGGGAAGCCATGACCGGGACCGCGCTGGCGTCGCTGCTGCCGCTCCCGGTGGCCCTGCCCATCGCCGGGGCGGTCGCGGCGCCGCTGCTGGCCCGGCTGCACCGGCAGCTTGCCGTCATCGTCGGCCTCGTCGCGCTCGCCGGCTCCACCGCGATCCTGCTCCTGGAGGCCCCCAGCGTGTTCACGGGCCTGGTCCGCGCGCACTACCTGGGGCTGTGGACCCCGGTGCACGGCCGGGCGCTGGGGATCGCCTTCGCCGCCGACCCGTTCGGCCTGATCTTCGCGCTGACCTCAGCGGTCATCGGCGCGGTACTGCTGCTGTACACGCTGTCGGAGCTCGGCGGGCTGGGGCCGCGCGAGCTCGGCGGCTACGCCTGCCTGTTCCAGCTGGTGCTCGCCGCGCTGATCGGGGCGGCGCTCACCGCCGACCTGATCAACCTGTTCGTCTGGTTCGAGGTCGCCGCGCTGGCCAGCTACGGCCTCACCGCCTTCTTCCTGGAGCGGCCGATCGCCCTGGAGGCCGCGTTCAAGATCCTGGCGCTGACCACGCTGGCCAGCTTCGCCGTGTTCATCGGCGCCGGGCTGCTCTACGCCGCGACCGGCGCGCTCAACTTCGGCCAGCTGCACGACGCGCTGGCGCGGCACCTGTCCACGCCCGACCTGATCGCGCTCGGCCTGCTGGTCGCCGGTTTCGCGACGAAGGCCGGGCTTGTCCCGTTCCACGGCTGGCTGGCTGACGTGCACACCGCCACCTCGGGCCCGGTGTCGGCGCTGTTCTCCGGCCTGATGTACAACTTCGGCATCGTCGCGATCGGCCGGCTGGCCTTCCAGGTCTTCGGCCGTGACGCGCATCCCGATCCTGGGCCTGCTGCTGACCATCGGGCATCGTCTCCGCGCTGCTCGGCGCGGTCATGGCGCTGGCCCAGGACGACCTCAAGCGGCTGCTGGCCTACGACACGATCTCGCAGATGGGCATCCTGGCCATCGGGCTGGGCACCGGCACCGCGCCCGGGATCGCGGGCGCCGTCTACCACCTGGTCAACCACGCCCTGTTCAAGTCGCTGCTGTTCCTGTGCGCCGGGGCCATCCTGCACCGCACCGGGCTGACGAAGCTGTCCGACATGGGCGGCCTGGCGCGGCGCATGCCGGTCCTGGCCGTCGCGTTCGTGATCGGCGCCGCGTCCATCGCCGGCATCCCGCCGTTCAACGGGTACGTGTCGCTCAGCCTTATCCACACCGGGCTGCTCAACAGCCACCAGTACCTGCCGTATGCGCTCATGCTGGTCGCCCAGGTGATCACCATCGCGGCGCTCGGCAAGGCGGCGTGGCTCGCCTTCTTCCGCCGCCGCGCCGAGGACTACGCGCGGCTGGAGCCGCTGCGCCCGGGCATGGTCGCCGGCCTCGGCAGCCTGGCCGCGTGCTGCGTCGTGTTCGGCGTGCTCCCCCGGTTCTTCCTGGACACGGTGATGGCCCCGGCGGCCGCCAGCCTGCTGCATCCCGGCGCGCTACGCCGCGGGGTGCTCACCGGCCTGGCCCGGCTGCCCGTGCTGCACCTGCCGTTCGACTACGTCTCGCCCGGTCGAGCTGGCCATCGGTGGTGGCCTGCGCCGCTGCCGGGCGCCGCGCTCGCCTGGCGTATCTGCGGGCGCGCGAGCCCGCCCCGGTCCGGCTGCTGCGCGCCGCCCACACCGGCTCGGTCAACGACTACGCCGCCTACGCGGTGGCCGGGATGCTCGCCGTCATCGCCGTGCTGACCCTGACCTGACCCGCGGGCGGTCAGACCTCGTCGCGGGCCTGCACCGGCACGGGCGCCGCGCCGCCAGGGCCAGGCCGCTGTTCGCTACGAAGCCTGAGCGCGCAGTTGGCGCGGGTCTATGTCGCCGCGGACCAGCTGGTCCGCAAGGACGCGCACCTTCTGGTTGGTGTTCTGTGAGGCCCGCCTGAGCAGCTCGAACGCCTCGTCCGGCGAGATGGCCAGCTTGGCGTGCAGCACCCTTGGCCTGCTCGATAACCGCCCGCGCCTCCAGGGTCAGCCTGGAGGTTGCCGACCATGTCCCGGCAGGCCCCGTACACCTCGGCGTTGTGCACCGCGGTGCCGCCCTGCGCGGCGAACAGCAGGGCGATGTCATGCGCCGCGCCATTGAACGCGCCCGGACGGTCGGCGTACAGCGCCACCGCTCCGGCGGGCTGCTGCCCGGTGTGCAGGGGCATGGTGATGAGGCTGGAGAAACCCGCCTGGCAGGCGGCACGGCAGAAGGCCAGCCAGCGATCGTCTGCGCTGGTATCCCGGACGTGCCTGGTCTCGTTGTACCGCAACGTTTCCACGACCGGCCCTTGCCCGGCGGCGAACTGCATCTGGTGCAAGTCGCCGATCCGCGCATCGGAAGCGGCGAAGGTATGGCGCTGGCCGCCCGCCGCGATGGTCACGGCGGCGCCCGTGACTCCCGGCACCAGGTCCACGCCCAGGCCGGACAGCCGGGACAGGGCCGCCTCGCCCTCGTCGTCACTGTCCAGCAGCCGGGTGATCCCGGAGATGCGCTCGGCGAGCGCCTGGGTGACCTCCACCATGGCGGGCAGCTACCCCGGCCTGGCGGGACCTAACGTGTGCGTTTGCCAGCCAGCGGCCTGGGGTAGCCGGAGACCCCGGCGCGGTGGCCGGATCTTGATCCTCAAGACAGGCGGGATCTCCGGAAGGCCTTCCGCCGCGCCGGAAGCCGAAGCTGATCGGCCCTCGAAGAGTGCGGGACCGCTAGTGGACGGCGTGCTCGCGGTGCCGAGGGACGGACGACCGGCACCGCGCCGCCGCCGGCGAGGAGGCCTGCCCGTGGACTCAGTCCCTTCCCCCAGCGACGACTGCGGGCTGGTCACGGCCAGTCCCGCCGACCCTGACGCCGGCATCAGCGAGATCGCCGAGCGGATACTCGCCGAGCACGCGCGCATCCTCCGGCTCTTCGGTGCGCTCTATGACCTGGCATGGCGCGCGGACCCCGCCGTCAGCCAGGCTGGCGCTGGCCCAGGTCTGGAGCAGGCTCGCGGACCTGCTGGTGGCTCATACCAAGGCTGAGGAGGTCTGTTCCCCGACGATGTACGGCGACGGCGCGCACGCCCTGGCCGTCAAGGAGGCGTCGGCCGCCGACCACAACGACATACGCGAGGCCGTGGAACAGGCCCGGCTTCTAAAGGCCGGCTCCGCACGGTGGTGGCAGGTGATCACCGCGGCCCGTACCGCATGCGCCCAGCATTTCGCCAGCGAGGTGCGGACGGCTAGCGGGGCAGCTTCGCCAGCGACAGGAACAGGTCCGTCACCTGCCGGATCGCCTCGGTGAACGAATCGAAGGTGGCCGGCTTGGCGATGTAGGCGTTGGCGTGCAACTGGTAGCTGCGCAACACGTCCGCCTCATGCTGCGAGGTGCTCAGCATGACCACGGGAATGGTCAGCAGGTCCTCGCTGGTCTTCACCTCGGCCAGCACCTCCAGCCCGTTGCGGCGCGGCAGGTTGATATCCAGCAGGATCAGGCTGGGCCTGGGAGCGCCGGTGAACCCGGGAGCCTGGTGCAGAAACTCCATCGCCAGTTCGCCGTCCCCCACGACGTGCAGGGTTCCAGGCGCCTGGGACACTTCGAAGGCTTCCCTGGTGATCAGGACCGAGCCCGGGTCGTCCTCGACCAGCAGCACGTCGTGGACCTTCGCCCCGGCCGGATCGACGGGATTGCGGGCAGGCATCTGCGTACCTCCTCGGGCCGGCCATCAGGCCGGGCTGCCTCGATGATTATCCCATTGACCGGGCCGCCCGAGGCGGCGTACCGGGAACCGGCAGGACAGATCGTCCAGCACCCGGCGTGCCGCGGCCAGCGGAACGGTTTACGGCCGTGTGCCCGCGCGGAGCCTCGCCGCGCCGAGCCGCCCGATCGGGCTGGCCTGGAGGCCGCCGAGCAGCGCGGCCGGGTCGTCGTAAACCTGCGCGGCGCCCGCGCCGCGCAGTATCCGCCGCGGCGATACCGCCGCAGAGCAGGCCGATGCACCTGATACCGGCCCGCTCCGCGGCGAGCACATCCCAGACCGTGTCGCCGACCATGACGGCGCGCCCGGGGTCGATGCCGGACTCGTCCAGCGCTTTCTCGACGATGCCCGGGTCGGGCTTGGCCTGGCCGACGTCGCCGGAGCTGACTACGGCGCGGACCGCGGAGCGGGCGCCCAGCGCATCCAGCATGAGGTCTACCTCGTCGTCCTTGGCGCTGGTGGCGAGCACCACGTCCAGGCCGAGCCCCGCGGTGGCGCGGAGCGGGCCGGCCGCCCCGGGCAGCGGGCGCATCCGGCCGAGGTAAGGCGCGTAGTGCCGGCTGTGCGCGGGGCTCACCGTGGGATCCGGTCTGCCCAGGACACGTTCGACCAGCTCTGCCGAGCCCATCCCGATGGCCCGGTGGATGTCCGCGCAGCGGACGTCGTGCCGCGTTCGGTAAAAGCCTCCCACCACGCCGCGACATGCAGGTAGTTGGTGTCCAGCAGGGTGCCGTCCACGTCGAAGACGACGACGCCGTTGCGCTCGTCAGCCACCAGCAGCAGGCCCTTGGCCGAGGACCGCCTGCGCGGCGTGCACCCGGAGGTCCTCCAAAAGCTCCAGCTGGCTGCCGGCCCTGGCGATGAGCTCGTCCAGCCGGCTGCGGTCCAGCCGTGGGTCCGTCTCCGCCAGGAGCCGCAGCGTGCGCCACCCGGCCGCCTTGCCCGCAACCCCGAGATGGAGCAGTTCCAGCTCTTCCAGACTGCTCAGCGGGGACCGGGCCAGCAGGCGGCCGTTGGGCTTCAGCCGGCCGCCCTCTCGCCGATCAGGCCGGCGTAAACCTTGTAGGCGCGTACCGGGACTTCCAGCGCGGCCATGAGATCCAGCAACGCGGCACGGTCAGCCGCCACGTCCATCGCGAGGCGCCGTAGGGTGTCGCCGGTTTCCCCGCCCTGGTGGGCCGCCGCGACCCGCCGGGCCAGTTCGGTGCCGCCGGTAGCCCCGGCGAGATGATCATTGAGGTAGATGCCCAGTAGCCCATGCTGCCCCGTCTCCGGGTCCGGGCCATATGGTGCTCCTTCCCTGCGTGTTTCGCGTCGTGCCTGACGATCCCCACTTCCCGGAAAACCCCGGGTTAACAGGCGCTGGAAGCCGGGCCCGGGCGTTCGGGTGGGCTGAACGGGGGAAGTAGGGCGACGTGGCGGCGGCAAGCAGGCCACCCCCAGGCGCCAGCCCGGCGCTGGCCCCGAGCGGCAGGAGGCGCCCGTGCCGGTTCTGATCGGCACCTCGGGCTGGCAGTACCGGGACTGGCGCGGCGGGCTGTACCCGGCGGGCGTGGCCCAGCGCCGCTGGCTGGAGCACTACGCCGGCTACTACCTGACGGTGGAGAACAACGCCAGCTTCTACCGGCTGCCCGCCGGGCGGACCTTGCGGGCTGGCTGTACCCGTACCCCCGGCGACTTCGTCATGGCGGTGAAGGCGAGCAGGTACCTCACCCATGTCAGGAAGCTGCGGGACCCGGCAGAACCCGTCGCCCGGTTGCTCGGTGCCGCGGCGGCCCTTGGCCCGAAGCTCGGCCCGGTGCTGCTTCAGTTGCCGCCGGATCTCAAGGCGAAGGCCCGGCCCTGCTGGACGCCTGCCTCACCGCGTTCCGGCACGCCCCGCTCCGGTCACGGCCGGCTGCGGATCGCGGTGGAACCGCGGCACACTTCGTGGTGGACCGAGGAGGTCCGGCAGATCCTGGCCGCCCACGACGCGGCGCTGTGCTGGGCGGACCGGCTCGGCCGCCCGGTCACCCCGTTGTGGGGGACCACAGAATGGGGATACCTCCGGTTTCATGAGGGCACGGCCGACCCGTGGCCCTGCTACGCCGAGCGGGACCTGGGCCTATGGGCGGGGCGGGTGCGGCACGCCTTGCCGCCCGGCGCGGATGTGTACGTCTATTTCAACAATGACCCGGGCGGGGCCGCCGTGGTCAACTCGGCCACGTTCGCCGCGCTGGCCCGCAACGGCGGCCTGATCGCCACCCGGACGCCCCGGTCAGGCGGAGTGCCGCTCACCCCCGCCATCCCGACGTGGTGAGCGGCTCCCGCCGTGCCTGCGCTTAAACGCCGCGGCCGTGGGTAGCCTCAGCGCCCCCGCCGCCGAGCCCTGGCCGCAGGGCGGGCGCCGGACTGAGGAGGGGCGGAAACACGTGACAGACAACAGTTTCAGTATCGACGCGGCCGCGATGCGGGTCGCCCAACGGAACATTCTCGACCTGCTCGGCTCCCAGGCGGCCTGAGGATGGCTCCGGCCAGCGGGGCGCACCGGCCTGGCAGGTGACCGGCACGGGCGTTCCGCGCGGCGGTGGACTCGGGGAGGCTCGATCTGCCGCTGCCGGGTCGGGGCGGACCCGGGAGCGGTGGGCCGCGTTCGCGGACCTGGCCGGGGAGGACCTGTCCCTGGCCAGGCTCGCCGAGGGCCATGCGGACGCGGTGGCGATCCTGGCCGAACTGGACGGGCCGCCGCCGCTGCCGGGCAGCCGCTGGGGAGTGTGGGCCGCGCACCCGCCCGGCCCGAAGCTGGAAGCCGGCCGCCACGGCGGCGGGTGGCGGCTGCATGGCACGAAGCGGTACTGCTCGGGGCGCCGCTGCTGCACGCATGCCCTGGTCACGGCCGCCGCGCCGGACGGTATACCGGCTGTTCGCGGTCCCGTCGGGGGCGCTGAGCCCGGTACCGGGCACCTGGCCCGCCACCGGCATGGCGGGCAGCGACACCTGGACGTGGACTTCGCCGAGGCGGCCGCTCAGCCCGTCGGGGCCCCCGGCGGCGTACACGGGGCGGCCGGGTTTCGCGCACGGCGGCGCGGGCGTCGCCGCCTGCTGGTACGGCGGCGCCCGCGCGGTCGGCCGGACGCTGCTGTCCACCGCGCGGCCGAGCGCGACGTGGGGCCGCATGCGCTCGCCCACCTCGGCGCCGTGGACATCGCGCTGCGCACCGTGCGCACCGCCCTCGACGTTGCCGCGGACGAGATCGACGCCGACCCCGCCGACCTCAAGGACGGGCCCAGCTCCGGGCGCTGCGGGTCCGTGCGCTCGCCGACGCCGTGGCGGCGGAGGTGATGGACCGGGTCGGCCGGGCACTCGGCGCCGGGCCGCTGTGCCTGGACGAAGCGCACTCGCGCCGGGTAGCGGACCTGACCGTCTACATCCGCCAGCATCACGCCGAGCGCAGCCTGGCCGAACTCGGCCGCCGATCGCCGGGCAGGGAACGCAATGGTGAGCCCGGGCCCGCCCAACCTCATCGACGCGCCCGGCACGCCCGAGCGGCCTGGCGGGCCTGGCCGGGCCTGAGCCAGCTTCCCGCCATGGGCTGTCCCGGTGGGCGAGCGCCGTCGTGGTGGCCGCCCATCCGGACGATGAGGTACTCGGGCGCGGGCGGGGCCCTCGCGATGCTGGCCAGCCGGGGGCGCCCGGCTCCGGCTCGTGGCACTCACCGACGGAGAGGCCTCTCACCCGCACCAGGGCAGTCCATCGGCCGGCGCCGGACCGCCGAAACGCCGCGGCTCTGGCGGCCCTGGGAGCCCGGCACATCGAGGTGATCCGGCTCGGCCTGCCCGACTCGGGGCTTGCCGCGCACGAGCATGACGGCCAGCGCTGCGGGAACTCGCCTGCGGCTTTCGACTGCTGCCTGGCGCCCTGGGACAGGGACGCCCATCCCGATCACGAGGCGGCCGGGCGCGCCGCGCGGGGCTGCCGCCGGGGCGAAGGCACGCTGTGGTATCCGGTGTGGATGTGGCACTGGGCCCGGCCCGCAGATGCACAGATCCCCTGGCAGACGGCGGTCCGGGTCCCGCTGCCGCCGCGCGTGCTGGCGCGCAAGCGGCGGGCCATCGGCTGCTTCACCAGCCAGCTCCAGGACAGGGGCCCGGAGGGCCCGGTACTGCCCGCCGCGCTCGTGGCGCACTTCATCCGCGACATGGAGGTCCTTTTCCAGTGAGCCCCGATGACCCTGGGACCTGGCTACTTCGACGCGATGTATACCGCCGCGCCGGACCCGTGGAGCCTGCGCACCCGCTGGTATGAGGCGCGGAAGTACGCGATCAGCACCGCCATGCTGCCGCGCCAGCGCTACCGCGACGCCTTCGAGCCGGGCTGCTCGGTGGGCGTGCTCACCGGGATGCTCGCCCCCCGGTGTGACCGGCTGCTGTCGTGCGACATGGCCGCCGCCGCGGTCAGGGCCGCCGCGGCGCACACCGCGCGCTTCGCGAACGTCACGGTCGAGCAGCGGGCCATCCCCGTGACTGGCCCCCCGGCGGGTTCGATCTCATCGTCCTGTCGGAGTTCCTGTACTACTTCGCCGGCCGCGACCTCGGCCAGGTTCTCGACCTAGCGCTCGAAGCACTCCGGCCGGGCGGCACGCTCCTCGCGGTGCACTGGCGGCATCCCGTCGCCGACTACCCGCGCAGCGGCGATGATGTGCACGCGGCCCTGGCCGCCGGGCCGGGCTCGCCCGGCTCGCAGACCACAGCGAACCTGACTTCCTCGCCCAGGTCTACCTCCGGGGCGAGGGCGAACCCGTCTCGGTGGCGCAGGCCGAAGGGCTGGTGTGATCAGGGCAGCCGGGGTCGTCATCCCCGCGCACAACGAGCAGGACCTGCTGCCCTCTGCCTCGCCGCGGTCCGGCAGGCCATCAGGCAGGTCAGCGTTCCCGTGCACCTGGTGGTAGTGGCGGACGCGTGCACCGACCGGACCGCGGCCTGCCCGCGCCCAGGGCGCGGCCGTCGTCGCGGTCGACGCCCGCTGCGTCGGCACCGCCCGGCAGCGGGCGTGCGGCAGGTGCTCCGGTCCGCACGCCACCTGGATCCCGCCGCAGTGTGGATCGCCACCACCGACGCCGACACCCGGGTGCCACGCTGGTGGCTCCGCCGCCAGCTCCGCTATGCCGGCCAGGGCTGGAAGGGCGTGGTGGGCACGGTGACGGTCGAGGACTGGGCCGACCACCCGCCCCGGGTGCAGCGGCTTTTCACCCAGCGCTACCAAGCCCGGCAGCAGCGCCATCCGCACGTCCATGGCGCCAACCTCGGCTTCGCCGCGGATGCTTACCTCGCCGCCGGCGGTTTCCGGCCGCTGCCGACGGCCGAGGACCATGCCCTTGTCGATGACCTGCTCGCGGCGGGGATACCGCTGTTGCGGACGACACGGGTTCCCGTGGTCACCTCCGCCCGCTCCCACGCTCGCGCGCCCCATGGCTTCGCCTGGCTGCTGACCACGCTGGCCACGGCGGAAGAGACCGTTCCCTGGCCACGAGAAGAGCTCGCCTGAGCACGTCGGCGGGCCCCAGCGGACAGCCCGCCAGGCAGACCTGGATGATGTCGCCGGTCACCCGGGCCTGGAACACCGGCTGCGGCGCGGTGGCGGGGCCATGCACCACCGTCCCGTCGCTGACCCGGAACACGCTGCCGTGCCACGGGCAGGTCAGGCAGCCATCGTCGAGGTTCCCCTCGAACAGCGGCCCGGACAGGTGGCTGCACCGCTCGGCGAGCACATGCACTTCCCGGCTCTCCCGGATGACCACCACCGGGACCTCGCCGAGCATCCGCCGCACGGGAGTGCGGTCCGCCAGTTCCGCCGCGGGCATCAGTCGTGCCAACCGGGCTCGACCAGATGCGGCACCGGCTCGGCCTGGTTGGCGCCGCCGGCCAGCCGACGAGGTGTGCCGCCCGGTAGGCCGGCCACCCGGCCGTTGCCAGCCCGGCCAGGCGGAGCGCGCGGGAGAAGCAGGCCGGGCGCGGGTGACCAGGGACGCCGCGTACAGCCCGGCCGCCGCACCGTTGGCCATGGCATGCACCGTGCCCACCCGCATCTGCTGCTCGTGCTGCTCGGACCAGTCCACCGTGCCCGCCAGCGCGGCCGGGGCGGCCGCAGCCAGCCCGAGCAGGACAAGCCGCCGCGATGCCTGCTCTCCGCCCGGCCACGCATCCAGGACGGTGGCCGACAGCCACAGCCCGATCGGCGCCTGCGCGAGCAGGGGGTGCAGCGGATGGCCGAGCCATACCCCGTGCAGGGCATCACGGCTGCGTCCCGGCCGTAGCAACCGGGCCCAGCGCTGGCCCAGGCCGACCAGGCCATCGAGCTTCTCGGCCCGTTCGAGACCGTCAACGGCGCGCATGGCGCGCCCGGCTACCCCGCTGCCAGCGGGGTCACCCGCTCAGGTGCCCGCCGGTCCTTCGCGGGCCGCGGCCTGGTCATCGAGGGCAGCCCTGCGGACCGGCGGTGCTCATGCCCGGTAGCGCGCAGTTCCTCATCGGACGCATACTCGAGCGTCATCAGGGAGTTGTCGGCATGGGGCAGGGCCCGGAGGATCTCGTCGAGCTTGCGTTGCGTCGCCTGCTGATGCCGCCCCTGGGTGTGCTGGATGACGAAGACCATGACCAGGGTCAGGGCGGCCACCAGACTCTGGAAGACGGTCTCCCACCGGGCGGGAAACCCGGCGGCGATGCTCACGCCGACCCATCGCGAGCCGTGCCGAGCACCAGCAGCACGACCGCCGGCCGGGAGGAGCCGGTCCACCGCGACAGCCAGCGGCTGAGCGGCGACCTGGACGGCTTGCCGGCGGCTCCGGCTCGGTCACGGGAACCGGCGGCCGTTGGTCACTTCTCGCCCAGTTTCCTGGCGAGCTCGTCCCGGCCCATCTTCGACCGGCCCGGCAGATCGCGCTTCTTGGCGATCTCGTACAGCTCCGCGCGGGTCTTGGGTGACGCGCCGCCGGTGCGCTTGCGCTGGGCGACCGCCGCGCCCTGCTTGCCCAGGGCGGTGCGGGTCTTGGCAGGCAGATGCGCGATCGTCTGCTTGCCCTTCGCGGCCTGCTGAGCCTTCTTCACGTTGCGCTTGGCCGCCTGCGACTGCTTGCTTGTCGCCATCGCTATCGCCGCTCCCTTTACAGTCTACACTTCCCAGGAACCTTGGCTCCCAACGTGCCCTGTCCCAGCCACGGGTTTGCGGTGGCTGCGGTGGGTAGCGCAACCCCGAGCCGCCTTCGCGCCGCGCCGGGACCGCCACAGGAGAGGAGCCATGTCATGGGGAACGAGCTTCACGGCCGCCGGATCGCTTCATGATCGCCAACGAAGGCTGCGGAGCAGGTCGAGCTGACCGAGCCCTGGCAGGCGTGCGGACGCGGGCGGCACTCCCGAGCTCCTCGCGCCCGAGACCGGCCAGGCCCAGGCGTTCAACCATCTCGACAAGGCCGATACCTTCCCGGTCGACCACGCCATCGGCGATGCCGATCCCGGCGGCTATGACGCGCCTCGTGCTGCCCGGCGGCGTCGCCAACCCGGATCAACTGCGGACCGTCCCCGCGGCCGTGCAGTTCGCGCGCGCCATGTTCCAGGCGGGCAAGCCTGCCGCGTGATCTGCCACGGCCCGTGGACACTCGTCGAGGCGATCTGTCCGGGCGGACGCTGACCTCCTGGCCGAGCCTGCAAACCGACATCCGCAACGCGGGCGGTACCTGGGCGGACACCGAGGTCAGGTGTCACGCCGGCCGAACGTCCTGTGACCAGCCGCAAGCCCGACGACCTGCCTGCCTTCTGCAAGCAGCTGGTCGAGGAATTCCAGCGGGCACGCCCGCCTGAGCGCAGCGGCGCTGCCGCTGTCCGCTACCCCGCAGTCGGTGCCACGGCGAGTGATCCGACGGCCAGACGCCGTCCACCGCGGCGGTGCCGGCCAGCCGCACCGACTGCACCCGGCCCCGGCCGTGCCGGGGCAGGCCCACCAGGACGTAGTCGATGCGCGAGTCGGGGATCAGGCTGTCGGCCTGGTAGCCGTTGCGGTGATCCCAGGTGAATCCCGGGGTCGGCCGGGCCGGCGTACCGCCAGGCGTCGATGAGCACCAGGCCGGGCACTGCCGGCGGCGGCGAGCAGGCCGCCGAGAAGCCGCAGCTCGTCGGAGCAGGGCTCGGCGTTGAGGTCGCCGGTGACCACGGGCGGGTAAGCGCAGTCGGTGAGGTGGTCGTCGGCGAACTCGGCCAGCCGCGCGCACCTGCTGCCGTGCGCACCTGCGGAGGCACCGGGCCGATAGCTCAGGTGGGTGGTGAACATCGGCAGCGCACCGCCCGGGGCGCGATGCGCGCGTGCAGCGCCACCCGGCGCGCGCGAGATGCTCGCCGGTGGGCAGGCGCAGCTCGGCCTGCGCGGTGATCGGCCAGCGGCTGAGGATCGCGTTGCCGATGAACAGCCTCAGGCCGCCTCGGCTGTCCCGGCCTTCACCCGCCGCCGCCCAGCACCAGTGCATTCCCAGTCGCCCGGCCAGCTCGGCGGCCAGGCTCTCCCCTGGTGCCGCCCACACCTCCTGCAACCCGCACAGGTCCGGGCGGACCTCGGCCAACGTCGCCGCGATCGCCTGCGGCGCTCTTCCCACGGCCCGTGGCGCCACCACAGATTCCAGCTCATCACCCGCACTGCCCGGGCTTACCCCGGTGGGCTGCCTCTTAATCCGGCCCGGCCCTAGCCGGTGCCGAGCCAGCGCTCCATGACGGTGAGCAGGTCCTCGGTGTCCACCGGCTTGGTGACGTAGTCGGTGGCCCCGGCGGCGATGCTCTTGTCCCGGTCGCCCTGCATGGCCCGGGCGGTCACCGCGATCACCGGCAGCTGCGCCAGGCCAGGGATCTGCCGGATCGCCGCCGTGGTGGCGTACCCGTCCATCTCCGGCATCATCACGTCCATCAGGACGATGTCGATACCGCCGTCACTGCTCAGCAGCTCGATGCCGGTCTTGCCGTCGGACGCGTGCACCACGGTGAGCCCGTACAGCTCCAGGATGCTGGTGATCGCGAAGACGTTACGTACGTCGTCGTCGACAATGAGCACCTTGCGGCCGCGCAGGCTGTCGTGCCGGGCGGCGACCGGCTCGGCCGGGGCCGGCTCGGCCGCGACGGGCCCCGCGGCCACCGGCCCGGCCAGCGCCCCCTCCTGCGCACTGGGCGCGGCTTCCTCCCCCGCGGGGTAGCTGACCGGCAGGTGCAGAGTGAACGTGCTGCCCTCACCGACCACGCTCTGCACGGTGATCTGGCCGCCGAGCTGGGCCGCCAGCTCGCGGCAGATGGTCAGGCCCAGCCCGGTCCCGCCGTAGCGGCGGCTGGTCGTGCCGTCGGCCTGCTGGAACGCGCCGAAGATGGCATCGGTGTTCTGCTCGCCGATGCCGATGCCGGTGTCGGTCACCGCGAACGCCAGCACCTGGCCGGCCGCTCCGCCGGGGGACGGCGCCACGGTGATCCGCAGCTCCACCTGCCCATGTTCGGTGAACTTGACCGCGTTGGACAGCAGATTGTGCAGGATCTGCCGGAGCCGCTGCCGGTCGGTGACCAGTTCCGCGGGAACGTCGCCGTCCGGCGCCGCGGCGACGAAGGCCAGGCCCTTCTCCGAGGTCAGTGGCTGGAAGACGCCCCGCAGGTCCTCCACGAGGGAGCGCAGCCCGAAGCGCTCGGGGTGCAGCTCCATCTTGCCCGCCTCCACTCGCGACAGGTCGAGGATGTCGTTGATGAGCTGCAGCAGGTCGGTGCCGGAGGAGTGGATCACGTTGGCGTACTCGACCTGCTTGGCCGACAGGTTCTGCTCCGGGTTGGCGGCCAGCAGCCGGGCGAGGATCAGCAGGCTGTTCAGCGGGGTGCGCAGTTCGTGCGACATGTTGGCGAGGAACTGCGACTTGTACCTGGATGCCAGGTCGAGCTGGCGGGCCCGCTCCTCCAGTTCCTGCCGGGCCTGCTCGATCTCCACGTTCTTGATCTCGATGTCCCGCTTCTGGCTGGCGAGCTGCTCCGCCTTGTCCTCCAGCTCGGCGTTCGAGCTCTGCAGGTCCTCCTGGCGCGACTGCAGCTCGCCGGTGCGGGCCTGAAGCTCGGCCGCGAGCCGCTGCGATTCGGCGAGCAGCGCGTCGGTGCGGGAGTTGGCGATGATCGTGTTGACGCTGACCCCGATCGTCTCCATGAGCTGTTCGAGGAAGTCCTGGTGCACGCGGGTGAACCGGCTGAACGAGCCGGCCTCGATGACGCCGAGGACCTGATCCTCGAACACGATCGGCAGGATCATCAGGTTGACCGGGGCGGCCTCGCCCAGGCCGGAGGAGATCTTCACGTAGTCGGCGGGCAGGTCGGTCACCACGAGGGGCCGGCGCGTCTTGGCGACCTGGCCGATCAGCGACTGGCCGAACTGGAAGTGGCTGGGCGCCTCGATGTCCGTGCGCAGGCCGTAGCCCGCGATCAGCCGCAGCCGGGTGTCACCACCGGAGCCCTCGGCCAGGAAGAAGGTCCCGTGCTGCCCGCCCACCAGCGGGATCAGCTCGTCCATGACCAGGTCGGCCACCACGCTGAGGTCACGCTGGCCCTGCATCAGGCCGGCCATCCGGGCCAGGTTCGTCTGCAGCCAGTCCTGCTCCTCGTTGGCCTTGGTCGTCTCCCGCAGCGACCGCACCATCGCGTTGATGTTGTCCTTGAGGTCGGCGACCTCGCCCTGCGCCTCGACCGAGATGGAGCGGGTCAGGTCGCCGGTGGCCACGGCACTGGTCACCTCGGCGATCGCCCGGACCTGGCGGGTGAGGTTGCCGGCCAGCTCGTTGACGTTCTCCGTCAGCCGCTTCCAGGTCCCGGACACGCCCTCGACCTCGGCCTGGCCGCCGAGGCGGCCCTCGCTGCCGACCTCCTTGGCGACCCGGGTCACCTCGGCGGCGAACGACGAGAGCTGGTCGACCATCGTGTTGATCGTGGTCTTCAGCTCCAGGATCTCGCCGCGCGCGTCCACGTCGATCTTCTTCGACAGGTCGCCCTGGGCCACGGCCGTGGTGACCTGGGCGATGTTGCGCACCTGGCTGGTCAGGTTGTTCGCCATCGAGTTGACGTTGTCGGTCAGGTCCTTCCAGGTGCCCGCCACGTTCGGCACGGTGGCCTGGCCGCCGAGCATGCCCTCGGTGCCCACCTCCCTGGCCACCCGGGTCACCTCGCCGGCGAACGCGCTCAGCGTGTCGACCATGCTGTTGAGCGACTCGGCGAGCGCGGCCACCTCGCCCTTGGCCTCGACGTTGATCTTCTGGCTCAGGTCGCCGCGGGCGACCGCGGTGGCCACCTGGGAGATGGACCGGACCTGTGCGGTGAGGTTGGAGGCCATCACGTTGACGTTGTTGGTGAGGTCCTCCCAGGTGCCGGACACCCCGCGGACCGTGGCCTGGCCGCCGAGGTTGCCCTCGGTGCCCACCTCGCCGGCCACCCGGGTCACCTCGTCGGCGAACAGCGAAAGCTGGTCGACCATCGTGTTGATGGTCTCCTTCAGCTCCAGGATCTCGCCGCGCGCGTCGACCGTTACCTTCTGGGTCAGGTCACCTTCCGCGACCGCGGTCGCGACCTGGGCGATGGCCCGCACCTGGCTGGTCAGGTTGCCCGCCATGAAGTTCACCGAGTCGGTCAGGTCCCGCCAGGTGCCGCCGACGCCGGGCACCCGGGCCTGGCCGCCCAGCCGGCCCTCGGTGCCCACCTCCCGCGCCACCCGGGTCACCTCATCGGCGAACGCCGACAGCTCGTCCACCATCGTGTTGACGGTGTTCTTCAGCTCCAGGATCTCGCCGCGTGCATCGACAGTGATTTTCTGGCTGAGGTCGCCCTTGGCCACAGCGGTGGTCACCTGGGCGATGTTGCGCACCTGGCCGGTCAGGTTGCCGGCCATCGAGTTCACCGAGTCGGTCAGGTCCCGCCAGGTGCCGCCGACGCCGGGCACCCGGGCCTGGCCGCCCAGCCGGCCCTCGGTGCCCACCTCCCGCGCCACCCGGGTCACCTCATCGGCGAACGCCGACAGCTCGTCCACCATCGTGTTGAGCGTGTCCTTGAGCTCGGCCATCTCCCCCTTGACGTCCACGGCCATCTTCTGGCCCAGGTCGCCCTTGGCCACCGCGGTGGCCACCCGCGCGACGTCCCGCACCTGGCCGGTCAGGTTGCCCGCCATCGAGTTCACCGAATCGGTGAGGTCCTTCCAGGTGCCGGGCAAGCCCGGGCACCTCGGCCTGGCCGCCCAGCCGGCCGTCGGTGCCCACCTCCCGCGCCACCCGGGTCACCTCGGAGGTGAACAGGGCAAGCTGGTCGTTCATCCCGTTGAACACCGCGGCGATCTCGTCCATGAGCGGATCGCCGTCGGCCGGCAGCCGGGTGCTGAAGTCTCCGCTGCGCACCGCCGACAGGCCGGCGAGCAACTGCTGCAGCCCGCCGTCGGCGGGCTGTACCGCCCGCTGCTGGATTGTGGTCATCGCAGAGCCCCTCTATGGCCAGCCACCTGCCCGCAGGCCCGGGTATGCCCGGCAAGCCTGCGCGAAACGATCCTGTCACGTCTGGTGATGGCCGAGAATGGAAGTTGACGCGAACCGGGCACAGCCTGGGCACTTGCCCGGCCGAAAAGGATACCCGGCGCGAGAAGGCTGGTGGCCGTGACCGAACCGAGCGGGGCTGACCTGGTGCGGCTGAACGCGCTGGTCGCCCGGCAACGGCGGGAGCTGGACCGGCTGCGCGCGGCAGCCGCCAGCCGCTCGGTGGTGGACCTGGCCCGGGGCATGCTGATGGAGCAGCTCGGCTGCACGGCCGCCGAGGCGCAGCGCCAGCTCACCCGGCTGGCCCGGGAATCCGGCATCGGTGTCACCGAACTGGCCGTCCAGGTCACCCGCGCGCAGCCGCCCGGCGAGCCACCAGAGCCCGGCATGCACCAGGTCAGCCTGGCCGGGGCCACCATCGAGACCGCGGCCTCGGGCAACGCCGTGGCCGACGCGCTGTTCGGGGAGGCGCTGGCCGGCCTGGGCGCGGCCGCCGTGGCCATCTGGCTTACCGAGCCGGACGGTGGCATGGCGCTGGCCGGGGAGGCGGGTTTCGGCAACCACGAGGCCAGCCGCTGGCGGCGGCTGCACCCGGAGATGCGCTCGCTGCCCCAGCAGGTGGCGCGGGACGGCATCGAGGCCTGGTGGCCTGCGGGCCCGCCGGCCGGGGACGACCGGCCGCTGCCGGGCCGCTGGCGCGGCGGCGCGTGGGCCGCACTCCCGCTCCATGACGCCGGCGCCACCCTGGGTGCCCTGCTGATCTGCTGGCCGGAGCCGCTCGGGGAGTTCCCCGTCCCGTTGCGCCGCCAGCTCACGGCGGTCGCCGATGTGACGGCTCAGGCGCTGGGCATCCGGCTGTCGCAGGGGGACCTGCCGACCGGCCACCAGGCTGCCGGGGTCCTTGCGCTGCTGGACAGCCTGCTCGCCGGGTGCCTGTTCGCGCGTGCCGTGCGCGATCCGGACGGGCGGGTGACCGATTTCCGGGTCGAGCATGCCAGCGACGGGTTCCGGGACCCGGCCGGGCGCGGTGCCGCGGAGCTGACCGGCAGGCACCTGCTTGAGCTGTACCCGGAAGGGGTCGCCGCGGACGGCCTGTTCGACCGGTGCCTGGCGGCACTGGATAGCGGCGAGCCGCAACTGCTTTCCGGTGCGGCCGTGGCCGCGCCCGGTGAGACCGCCTCGGCCCGGATCGCCAGGCTGTACGACGGCGTCGTGATCGCCTGGCGTGCACCGGGCGAGACCGACCGGCTCGCGGCACTGCTGCAGCACGCACAGCGGCTGGGCCGGATCGGCGGCTGGGAGGAGAACGTCCGCAGCGGCGAGGTGAGCTGGACCGGGCCGACGTTCGCGCTGTTCGGGCTGCCTCCCGGGGACCCGGTTCCGGTCGCGGACCTGCCCGCCCACGTGCTCGCCGAGGACATCCCCGCGGTGCAGGGGTTCCGGGAGGCGCTGCTGCACGGGCGGATGGAGAGTGCCGCCGCGTTCCGCCTGGTGCGCACCGACGACGGCAGCGTCCGGCAGATCCGCGCCTACGCCGAGCCGGTCACCGACCCCGGCGGGGCGGTGATCGCCATGCGCGGCGTGTACCAGGACGTGTCCGCTGACTACCACACCCGGCTGGCGTTCGCCGCGGCACGCGAGCAGCTTGCCGACAGCGAGGAGCGCGCCGCGGAGGAGCACCGCCTGGCCATCAGGCTCCAGGAGGCCATCACGCCGAGGTCGGCCGGGCCGGATGAGCTGGTGGAGGCGGCCGGGCTGGACGTGGCGGCCAGGTACCGGCCCTCCGGGGAAGGCAACCTGGTCAGCGGGGACTGGTACGACACGGTCCTGTTGCCCAGCAAGAAGGTGCTGCTGGTGGTCGGGGATATCGCCGGGCACGGCCTGGACGCGGTCACCGGCATGGTCGCGGTGCGCAACAGCCTGCGCGGCCTGGCGATCACCGGGGCTGGGCCGGGAACCCTGCTCGACTGGCTGAACAGGGCGGCTGCCCACTTCACCGACGGGGTGCTCGGCACCGCGGTCTGCGGGCTCTACGACCCGGCCGACCGCACGCTGTGCTGGGCCCGGGCCGGCCACCTGCCGCCGATCCTGGTGCGCGACGGCGTGGCCGAGCAGCTTCCGCTGCCCGAAGGGGTGCTGCTTGGCGCGGATCCGGATGCCAGCTACGCCGAGGAGGTGACTCCGCTGCGGCTCGGCGACACGCTGCTGCTGTTCACCGACGGGCTCATCGAACGGCGGGACCAGCCCATCGACGACGTGCTCGCCACCTTGATCCGGGCCGCCAGCCGCCCGGTCGGCAGCATCGGCGGGTACGCCGACCACCTGCTGGACCAGGCGGCCTCCAACACCGGCGACGACGCGTGCCTGGTCGCGGTCCGGGTGCGGTGACCCGGTGCGGGCCGGAAGGACACGGCCAGCGGTATGACGCCCGCCTCCCTGGCTAGCCGCCGCCTCATGGGACAATGCCGTATCTGCAAAGGCTGCCGGAGTTTCCTGTGATGGATGAGCCCGTGGGGGGCGTCCTGGGCCACACGGCGCTCTTCTACCGCAGCGGGCCCGAGGCTGCCGGCCGGATCGCCGCCTTCGTCGGGGCCGGCCTGGAGCTGGGCGAGCCCGCCTTCATCGCGCTGCCCGGCGACCGGGCCGCTGCGGTCGCCGCCAGCCTGGACGGCGCACCCGGCGAGGTGATCTTCGCGGACATGGCCGAGCTGGGCCGCAACCCGGGCCGGATCATCCCCGAGGTGCGCTCGTTCACCGAGAAGTACCCCGGCCAGCGCGTGCGTTATGTCGGCGAGCCGATCTGGCCCGGCCGGTCGGCCGCGGAGATCTGCGAGGCGACCCGGCACGAGGCACTGGTCAACCTCGCGTTCGCACAGGCACCGGCAACTATTTTGTGCCCATACGATGCCTCGGGGCTGGCGGGCCCCGTCCTCGCCGGCGCGCGCCGCACGCACCAGGAGCCGGCTGCGGCCGGGGCGACGGCGGCGACCTGGCGGGACAACCTTCCCCGGATTGCGACCTGCCGCTTGACCCGCCGCCGGCGGAGGCGGAAAGGCTCGGCTACGAAACGGACCTGGTCCCGGTCCGGCGGCTGATCGAGCGGCACGCCCGCCGCGCGGGTCTCGGCATGGACCGCGTTATTGACCTGGTCCTGGCGGCGAACGAGCTCGCCGCCAACACGATCAGCCACACCTCCGGTGGCGGGGTGGTCCACGTCTGGCACACCGCCGGGGAGATCCTCTGCCAGGTCCACGACACCGGGCGGATCACCGATCCGATGGCCGGGCGCGTACGGCGCGGCCCGGACGGCCGGGGCCACGGTCTGTGGCTGATCAACCAGGTGTGTGACCTGGTCGAGCTGCGCTCCGGCGATGCGGGTACCACGGTCCGGCTGCACATGCGCCGGGCAGGCTAGTCCCTGGCTGAGCCCAGGTACGGCCGTGGCCTGCGCAGCACCCACTGCCGGAATGTCCGGTGCGGCTGCCGCACGACCAGGTTGCCGCCACGGGCCTCGCCTGATACCTCGATTTTCAGGCGTGCGGGTTCCTTCCAGCCGTGTTCTGGCCGTACCCTGACCCTTCCGCCATGCACCGCCACGTTGTCGGTATCCACCTCGATGCCTGGCTTGGTCACCAGCACAAGCCGCCCGCCCCGGACCTCCGCCTGGATATGCAGCGTCGGGCCGCTGATCACCGCGTCGGTGAAGTCGAGCTTCACGGTCCCGCCGACGGCACGTATCTCCATCCGCTGCGGGACCATCCACCGGCCGCGCCGGATGGCATTCCCGCCCTGGTAGTCGATCCGGACGACGTCTTTAGCCCGTGCCGCGATCCCGCCGACAGGGCCGGCGACCTCGGGCAGGTCAGCCGTCAGCGCCGTCAGTTCGCCGATCGTGCGGGCCGTCAGGGCCGCGCCCAGACGCTCGTCGAGCTCGGCCGCGGTCAGCCGCCCGTCGCCAGCCGCAACACGGAGCATCTCGGCCACCCGGTCCCTGTCCTCATGGGAGGCCCGAAGCTCGGGCTTGGCGCCAGCACCGGGAGGCGCTGCCGCCGGGAGATCATCGCCCGTCATGGCCACATCCTGCAAGACATCCCAGGGACAGGCAACCTGGGCGGCTAGCTGCCAGTGCCGCCGCCCGCCGCGGCCGTGCCGTCCCCGGTGGGTGTCATCTGCTGCACCTGGTGCCAGAACGTGCGGTAGCCGCGCAGCGCGGTGCGCAGCCGCTCGGTATCGGTCTCATTGCCCTGCCAGGAGTACGCCAGGTCCTGCTGCCGGGCCCGGACCGAGGTCACCAGCTCCTCGATGGCCGTGTCCACCGCGTCGGCGGCCATCGTCACCGCGCCGCGCGGGTCGTCCACGAAGAACGTCAGGATCTCGCCCCAGCGCTGCGCGGAGATCCCGCCCGAAGCGGGGGCGGCAGCCGCGGCCGCCGGGGCAATGGGCACCGCTGCGGCCGGCTGTGCCAGCTCCGCATCGCCGGCCAGCTCCGATCGCGGCCAGCTCCGGGCCGCCAGCCACCTCGGGCTCGCCGGCGCAGCCCCGGGTCGTGGGCCAGCTCCGGGTCGTGGGCCAGCTCGGGCTCGCCAACCTTCTCCTGGTCGCCAGGCATCTCCGGGCCGCCCGCCAGCTCAGGGTCGCCGGGCATCTCCGGGTCGCTCGCCAGCTCAGGGTCGCCGGGCGCCTCCGGGTCGCGGGCCGCCTCGGTCACGGCCGTTTCCCCGGCGGGCCCGGCCGGGGCCGGATCCTCGGCCGCCGTCTGTCCGGCGAGCACCACCACGTCGTCAGCCGGCACCGGGTCCGCGCCGGGGCCGGACGAGGACCCGTTCGCGGCCGGTGCGGGCATTTCGCCAGGCGACTGCCGCCCGTCGGCCGGTGCCTCGCCGTGCGCATCCTGGTGGGCCAGCGGCGGGGCGTCTTCCGGTGCCCGGCTGAACGGCGCCGGTGCCTCCCCCTGGGCCCGCCAGAATGCCGGGGCCGGCTCGCCCGCGGGTACCCCGGCCTGGGGCGCCGCCCCTGCCTGATACTCCGGTTCGGCCGGTGCCTGCGCCTGTTGCGCCTCCGCCGGTGCCTCTTGCGCTTCGGCGGGGGGCTCGGGCTGGTGATCTTCCCCGGCCAGCGGCTCGCTGTCGCGACGTCCAAAGATCGACATGTGATCCTCCTTAGTGGCGTTCGTCCGTGATAAGCCCGGCCAGTAGCTGGGCGAGGTGGATGCCGTCGCGGCCGAGATGACCGGCCTGGATCTGGACGCGGCAGGAGAACCCGTCGGCCAGCACCGCGGTCTCCTGCGCGCGCGTCCCTGACCGCGGGCCACAGCCCGTGCTCCGCGCAGGCGACGGACACGTCGTAATGCCCGCGCTTCGAAGCCGAAATTGCCGGCCAGGCCCACAGCACCCGCTGTCCAGCACCTCGACCTCGACACCGCAGCTTGTGAGCAGCTCGGTATCGGGTCGAAGCCCATAATGGCGTGCTGGTGGCAGTGCACCTGGACGACCGGCCGTCTCGACGGCCGAGTGGCGCGGCTGCCCCCGGCCGCGCGGGCGGCCGGCCAGCCCGCCTCGGTGAGCACCTCGGCGAGCGTCCTGGTCCGCTTGGCCAGCAGCCGGGCGTCGTCGGAGCCGAGCAGGTCGGCGGCGTCCGACCGGAACACCGCGGCGCAGCTCGGCTCCAGCACCACCACGCGGGTGCCCGCCTGGAGCTCGGGGCGCAGCGTCCGGATGGTGCGCTTCAGCAGCCGGCTGGCCATGCCGAGCTGTCCGGTGGAGATCCAGGTGAGGCCGCAGCACACCGGCCGGGCCGGTACCTCGACGGTGAACCCGGCGTCCTCAAGCACGGCCACGGCCGCCTGCCCGACCTCGGGGTGGAAGCTGTTGGTGAAGGTGTCCGGCCACAGGATGACTCTGTTGTCGCGCTGCCGGGCGCCATCCCCGGCCGAAGGGGTTCTCGCGCCAGCCTGCCGGGCACCCTCGCCGACCCGCGAGCCGCCCCGGCGGGCGTGCCAGCGGGTGAACCGTTCCCGGGCGAACAACGGCAGTTCCCGGTGCTGGTCGATGCCGCCCGGCGGCCTTGATCAGCCGGCGCAGCAGCGGGGCCCGCATGGTCCCGTTGACCAGGCCCGGCGCGCGGGCGGCGAGCAGCGCGGCCGCGGGCAGCCAGCCCATCGAGTAGTGCGACGCGGGCCGCAGCCTGCCCTTGTAGTGATGGGCGAGGAACTCCGCCTTGTAGGTGGCCATGTCCACCTCGACAGGGCAGTCCTTACGGCAGCCCTTGCAGGCCAGGCACAGGTCGAGAGCGTCGCGTACCTCGGCGGAGTGCCAGCCGTCGCGGATCACCTCACCGCGCACCATCTCCATGAGCAGCCGGGACCGGCCGCGGGTGGAGTGCTCCTCCTCGCGGGTGGCCCGGTAGCTCGGGCACATCACCCCGCCCTCGTCGCCGCGGCATTTGCCCACCCCGACGCACCGCGACGCCGCGCGGGAGAACTTGCCCCCGTCGGGAGCGTAATGGAACAGCGTCAGCGGCTCCTTCGGGAACCAGCCGCGCCGGGTGCAGATGCGAGTCCAGCGGGTTCGGCTCGACGACCTTGCCGGGGTTCATCCGGTCGCCCGGGTCGAACAGCGGCCTTCAGCTCGCCGAAGGCGTGGATCAGGTCCGGGCCGAACATCTTCACCAGCAGTTCGCCGCGCGACTGGCCGTCGCCGTGCTCGCCGGACAGCGAGCCGCCGTAGCCGACCACCAGGTCGGCGGCGTCCTCGCACGAACGCCCGGTAGTGCGCGATGCCCTCGTCGGTGCGCAGCTCGAACGGGATGCGGGTGTGCACGCAGCCCTGGCCGAAGTGCCCGTACAGCGAGGCGCCCGGTAGTCGTAGCGCTCCAGCAGCTTGCGGAAGTCGCGCAGGTAGTCGCCGAGCCGGTCCGGCGGCACCGCGGCGTCCTCCCAGCCCTCGTGCGTCTCGTGCTTGCCCGGCGGGTAGGCGGTGGCGCCCAGGCCCGCCTCGCGCACGTCGCTGAGCTTGTCCTCCACCGCTGGGTCTTCGATGTAGGCCACGTGCGGCTTCTTGTGGTCGCCGTCGGACTGGACGTCCTCGATCAGCGCGTGCGCCTTGCCGTCGGCCTCCTCCGCGGTGTCGCCGCCGAACTGGACCATCAGCCAGCCGGAGCCCTCCGGCAGCTTGTCCAGTGCGTCGCCGGCCAGGTGCTCCTCGCGCTCCAGCGAGATCAGCGTGTCGTCCAGCCCCTCGCAGAGCAGCGGCTGGTGCCGCGACGACCTGCGGGACCGACGTCGGCGGCCTCGGCGATGTCGGGTACCCGAGCACGACCAGCGATCGGTGCTTCGGCACCTCGAACAGCTCGATCTCCGCGTGCAGCACGGTGACCAGCGTGCTCTCGCTGCCGACCAGCGCCCGGGCGACGTGGAACCCGTTCTCCGGGCAGCAGCTGGTCGAGGTTGTACCCGGACACCCGGCGCGGGATCTTCGGGTAGCCGGTGCGGATCTCGCCCAGGTAGCGTCCCGGATCTCGCGCAGCCCCCGGTACAGCGCGGCCTTCCGGCCGCCCTCGGCCACGATCCGCTCGTACTCCGCGTCGCTGGTCTCCCCGACCCACATCCGCAGGCCGTCGTAGGTGAGCACCTCGAGCCGGCGCACCGAGTCGGCCATCTTGCCGTACGCCTGGGCGGTGGACCCGCACGAGTTGTTCCCGATCATGCCGCCGATGGTGCAGCTCACGTGGGTGGACGGCTTGGGGCCGACCATCAGCCCGTACTTCTCGCCAGCCGCGTCGTTGACCTTGTCCAGCGCCATGCCGGGCTGCACGATGGCGGTGCGGCCGCCCGGGTCGACGGAGATGAGCTTGTGGCAGTACTTGGTCCAGTCGATGACGACCGCCTGTTGCACGCACTGGCCCGGCCAGGCTGGTCCCGCCGCCACGGGACAGCACCGGCGCGCCGCCTCCCGGCACACGGCGACGGCTTCCGCGGCGGCGTCGGCGGTGCGCGGGACAACCACGCCGATCGGCACCTGCCGGTAGTTCGAGGCATCCTGGGCGTAGGCACTCAGGGTGCCGGGATCGAACCTGACCTCACCGTCCACCCGTTCGTCCAGCGCGGCGTGCAGCTTCGCGACGTCCACGTCGGCTACTGGGGCCATGACCTGCGTCACCGATCCGCCTTCCTGTCACGAGGCGCCCGGCGGCGGCTACCGTTCCCGGAGCCGCGGCAGCACCGTGTTCGCGTAGAACTCAAAGAACCCGTCATGCTCTTCCCCGACCTGGCCGATGTACACCTCGTCGAAGCCCGCTTCGACATAGCCACGGATTCCGGCCAGGTGAACCTCGGGGTCGGGCCCGGCAGGGGCGCTCATCGCATCTTCCGCGATGAGCTGCGCCAGCTCGCCGAAGTGCCGGGGCAGCGGGAGGAGCTGGGCCGCCTCGCCCGGGATCTCCTCGTTGGGCCACAGCCGGTGCAGGGCCTTCCGGGCCTGTACCGCGTCAGGGCGCCAGCAGACCTTCATCCCGCCCTGCACCGGGCGGTCCCCGCCGCCGGACTCCCGGTAGAGCCGGACGAGATCGGCGCTAGGCTGCACGCACACGTACCCGTCGGCCAGCCGGGCGGCCAGCCTTACCGACTTCTCCCCGAAGCCGGACATGAAGATCGGCGGTGGGTCGGCGGGCACCGAGTACAGCCTGGCCGTGTCGACCTCGTAGTGCTTGCCGTGGTGGGTGATGAGCTTTCCGCTCAGCAGATCCCTGATGACGCCCACAGCCTCCTCGAGCATTTCCAGGCGCTCCTCCGCCGAGGGCCACCGGTCACCGAGGATGTGCTCGTTCAGCGCCTCCCCGGTGCCCACCCCCAGGGTGAACGAGCCACCGGTGAGCAGCGCGGACGTCGCTGCCGCCTGTGCCACGACGGCCGGGTGCTGCCGGATCAGCGGGCACGTCACCGCGGTCGTGATGGGCAGCGACGTCACCTGTGAGATGGCGCCGATCATCGACCATACGAATGGGCTATGACCCTGCTCGTCCAGCCACGGATGGAAATGGTCGGAGATCCACAAGGCGTCGAAACCCGCCTCCCCGGCGAGACGTGCCTGGCGGATCAGCTCGGCCGGTCCGTACTCCTCGCAGGAGAGGAAGTAACCGAAGCGGGTCATCTGTCATCCTCCGATCAGGTCATTCGAGTCTGGCGCGGCTACCCAGGCCCCGGCCGGATACACGGCCTGCCCGGAATTTCCGCCCGTCGCCGGTTGCCGGAATCGTTGCCCAACCGCGTCTTGCCGCCTCTTGTGCTCGCGGCCGACGCGACGCAAGAATGCTCTATTGCGGTTGCCCAGGCTCGGGCAGCCGTTTCTGGGTCCAGAGACGCGGCCCGCCTTCCTCTTCTCGCTTGACCGGGTGGTGATGGTCCGTGTCTGGTGGCCGGCGTGTCGTCTGGGTTGGCCGGATCGCGGTCATGCCCCTGCCCGCCGAGGTGGATGCATCCAACGCCGAGCAGGTCCGCCTGGACATAGCCGCGGTCGTGGCGCAGGACGCCTCCCTGGTTATCGCCGACATGACCGAGACCACGTTCTGCGACTCCGCGGGTGTGACGGTGCTGGTCGGGGTGATGCGCCAGGCGAACGCGGCCGACATGGGCCTGCGGGTGGCCGCCGCCGCACCGGCCGTGACTCGCGTGCTGGCCATCACCGGGGTGGACCGGCTGATCGAGATCTACCCGAGCGTGGCGGCCGCGCTGGCCGGCCCGGGGAACGACGCGGCAGGCCAGGGCCACGCTGCCCGCCCGGGCGCCGCCGGGCAGGCCGACTCCGGCGGGCGCGCATCGCAGCCGGGCTGAGCGTGCTGAGGACGCCATCGGGGGCCGGTCCGGCCGGACCGGGCGGGCCCGTCGCTCAGGATGCTTTCTTTGCCGGCCACGCGTGCGCGAACCGGAGCATGCCCGCCCGGCTAGTACGCCTCGTCCTCCTCGAACGGGTGCGGATGCGGCGGCTCCCCGCTGACGCGGGTGACGATCGCGCTGGCGATGTCGCGCAGTTTGACGTTGCCGTTCTGGGACGCGGTGCGGAGCATCTCGAACGCCCTGGCCTGGGTGCACCGCTCCTGGGCCATGATCACCCCGATGGCCTCGTAGATCACCGCGCGCGAGCTCAGCGAGGAGCGGAGCTGGTCGGTGAGCTCGGAGTACGAGGCCAGCCGCAGCATCAGCGACAGCGCTCCGGACGCGTTCTCGGCCAGGTTCTCCGCGCGGCGGACCTGCCCAGGGCCGAACGCGGCCACGCCGCGCGCGTACAGGTTGAGCGCGCCCACCGGCTTGCCGTCCCCGATCAGCGGCAGCGCCAGGCAGGAGCGGATGCCGCGGGCCTGCGCGGCGGCCTCGAACTGGGGCCACCGGGCCCGGTCGGCGGTGTCGTCGATGCGCACCCGGTCACCGGAGCGCATCGCATGCAGGCACGGGCCGTCGCCGAGCTGGTACTGCACCTCGTCTACTTCCGAGGCCAGCGGGTCGCTGCAGGCCACCGTGGCCGGCCGCCCGGTGGGCCGCATCGTCATCCC
This sequence comes from uncultured Actinomycetes bacterium, assembly GCA_963730235.1. Classification (GTDB taxonomy): domain Bacteria; phylum Actinomycetota; class Actinomycetes; order Streptosporangiales; family Streptosporangiaceae; genus DASXKD01. The sequence goes on along the minus strand of CAVSRH010000007.1, from coordinate 41,632 downwards.
GCAGGACACCCCGTCGGTCACCAGGCGGGCCGCCAGCGTCGCCAGTTCTTGCAGGAACTGCTCCAGTGTCTGCGTGCCGAGCAGCGTCTTCTGGAACTCGCTGAGGTTGTCCGTCGCATCGGCGCCTGGCTGGTCCATGATCTCCGTCTGCCTTTCCGTACCGCCCTCCGCGGTCCCAAGATCCCTACCCCGGGCGCCGGATTGAAACTGGCGCACCGGGTAGTGCCATCCGTCATGGACGCCAAACAGCTTCTTGACCTGGGACAGCAACTCCGGGTGGACGCGGTGCACGCTGCGGCGGCCGCAGGGTCCGGGCATCCGACATCCTCGATGTCCGCGGCCGACCTGATGGCCGTGCTGCTGGCTGAGCACCTGCGCTACGACTTCACCGTGCCCGGCCACCCGGGCAATGACCGCCTGATCTTCTCCAAGGGCCATGCCTCCCCGCTGCTCTACGCGATGTACCGGGCCGCGGGCGTGCTCAGCGACGACGAACTGCTCAGCTTCCGGGCGCTGGGCAGCAGGCTGGAAGGCCATCCGACCCCCCGGCTGCCCTGGGTGGACGTCGCCACCGGCTCGCTCGGCCTCGGCCTGCCGGCCGGGGTGGGCATGGCGCTGGCCGCCGACCGGCTGGAGCACGCCGCCTACCACGTATGGGTGCTGTGCGGGGACAGCGAACTGGCCGAGGGCTCGATGTGGGAGGCCTTCGAGCATGCCGGGTACCAGCGGCTGGCCAACCTCACCGCCATCGTCGACGTCAACCGGCTCGGCCAGCGGGGCGAGACCAGGCACGGCTGGGACACCGGCGCCTACGCCCGGCGGATCGGGGCGTTCGGCTGGCACACGATCGAGATCGACGGGCATGACATCGACGCCATCGACGCCGCCTACGCCGCGGCCCTGGCCACCACCGGGCAGCCCACGGCGATCCTCGCCCGCACCATGAAGGGCCGCGGGGTGGCCGCGGTACAGGACGCCGAGGGCGCCCACGGCAAGCCGCTGCCCGACACCGACGCGGCCATTGCCGAACTCGGCGGGATCCGCAACATCCAGGTGCCCGTGCACCCCCCGCACGCGGACGCCGGGCGGCCCGCGGCCGCGGCGGGGACCGTCAGCCGACTCCTCCTGCCGCAGTATGAATGCGGCGAGCAGGTCGCGACGCGGACCGCCGTGGGCGCGGCCCTGGCCGCCCTCGGCGCCGCCAGGCCCGACGTGGTCGTGCTGGACGGCGAGGTCAGCGACTCGACCCGGACGGAGGAGTTCGCCCGCCAGCATCCGGACCGGTTCTTCGAGATGTTCATCGCCGAGCAGCAGATGGCGGCTGCGGCCTTGGGCATGCAGGCGCGCGGCTGGGTGCCGTTCGCGGTCACGTTCGCCGCGTTCTGGGCCCGCGCCTATGACTTCATCAGGATGGCCGCGATCAGCCGGGCCAACCTCAAGCTTGTCGGCTCGCACGCGGGCGTCTCCATCGGCCAGGACGGCCCGTCCCAGATGGGGCTGGAAGACCTCGCGATGTTCCGCGCCATCCACGACAGCGTCGTGCTGTATCCCTGCGATGCGAACCAGGCCGCCGTCCTGACAGCCGGGCTCGCGGCGCACCACGGCATCGGGTACCTGCGGGCCACCAGGGGCGACACACAGGTGATCTATGGGCCGGGTGAGGATTTCCCGATCGGCGGCAGCAAGGTGCTCCGTGCCAGCGACGCCGACCAGGTCACGATCATCGCGGCGGGCATCACGGTGCCTGAGGCACTGCGGGCCGCCGACACCCTGGCGGCCGGCGGCCTGCCCGCCCGGGTGATCGACCTCTACTCGGTCAAGCCGGTGGACACGGCGGTGCTGCGCGCCGCCGCGGCGGACACCGGCTGCTTCGTGACCGTCGAGGACCATTGGGCCGAGGGCGGGCTGGGCGACGCGGTGCTCGCCGCCTTCGCGAACGGCCATCAGGCACCCAGGACCACCAAGCTGGCCGTGCACGCCATGCCGGGGTCGGCCACCCCGGGCGAGCAGTTGCACGCGGCCGGGATCGACGCGAAGGCCATCGAGGCGGCGGTCCACGCGCTCGCCGATGACCGGGCCGCGCTCCGATGACCGGCAGCGCGGCCGCCGACGGCCCGGCCGCGACCGGGGCGGCGGGCACTGATGGCCCGGCCGTGACCGGGGTCAGCGCGTCGGTCTACACGATCCCCACGGACGCGCCCGAGGCGGACGGCACGCTCACCTGGGACGCCACCACGATGGTGCTCGCCACCGCCCGTGCGGACGGGATGGCCGGCATCGGCTGGAGTTACGCCGCCGCGGCGGCCGGGCAGGTCATCACCGATGTGCTGGCCGCGGTGGTCACCGGCCGGAGCGCGCTGGATGTGCCCGGGGCGAGCGAGGCGATGATCCGGGCGGTACGCAACATCGGGCGCCCGGGGATCGCGGCGACGGCGATCTCCGCCGTGGATATCGCGCTGTGGGACCTCAAGGCGCGGCTGCTGGACTGCCCGCTGGCCAGCCTCCTCGGCCAGGCACGGGCCAGCGTGCCGATCTACGGGAGCGGCGGGTTCACCAGCTACGACGCCCAGCAGACCCGCGACCAGCTCGCCGGGTGGGTGGAGCGGGACCACATCCCGCGGGTGAAGATCAAGATCGGCGAGAGCTGGGGCGGCGACGAGCGGCGGGACCTTGACCGGGTGGCGCTGGCCCGCGAGGTGATCGGCGAGGCCACCGAACTGTACGTGGACGCCAACGGCGGCTACACCGTCGGCCAGGCGGCCCGGGTCGGCGGCTGGCTGGCCGACTACGGAGTGATCTGGTTCGAGGAGCCGGTGTCCAGCCAGGACCTGGCCGGGCTCGCGGCCGTCCGGCGCCAGGTGCGCCCCGACGTGGCGGCGGGCGAGTACAGCTGGTCACTCGCGGACTCCGCGCGCCTGATCGCCGCGGGTGCGGTGGACTGCCTGCAGCTCGACGCGACCCGGTGCGGCGGCTTCACCGAGTTCCTCCGCGGCGCCGCCCTGGCCGCCGGGCACAATCTGCAGGTCTCCGCGCACTGCGCACCGAACCAGCACGCGCATGCCGGCGTGGCCGTACCCAACCTGCGCCATGTCGAATACTTCCACGACCACCAGCGGATCGAGCAGATGCTGTTCGACGGCGCGCTGGATCCCGCGGGCGGCATCCTGACACCGGCCCCGGGCAGCCCGGGCCTGGGCATGTCCCTTCGCGAGGCGGACGCCGAGAAATACCGGGTCGGCTAGTACGGCAGCAGCCATTGAGGCTGTGACCTGGGGATAGCCGAGGTATCTGGGGGTAGCCCTGGTTCCTGCATGAGGCAGCCGGACGAGTGGCGGCTTCGCGATCTATCAGCCCTGATCGTGGCCCATGCTTGCGCCGCGCCCGGCTACCTGGTCTTCCGCGGCCACTGACACCCATCCGCAGGCCCGCTTATAGAACAACGCCACGTCCAGCACGAGGACCGCGGCCGGGTACTCCAGTCGCCCTCAGGACACGCTCTGTCACGACGGCTCATCGCTCCGCTCCGATCCGATCGTGAGCACGTGCCAGAAGATCCCCGTCGCGAGCAAGGTGATCGTGACTAGGACGAGGATCTCCAGCGCGTAGGCGCTGCCGGTGATCAGCCCGATCAGACCAGCGATGACCGCGACCGTGCCGAACCCGGTGGCGATCCACCTGAAGACCTGGCCCATACGTGGTTGAGGTCTCGTATACAGGTCGCCGGACGCGACGACAGCGCAGCCGATGCCGAGGACCAGTACCACGGCGGACGTGGCCCACGCGCTGGAGATCAGCAGCAGGCTCGTTCCTCCCATATACACGGCGTACGTGATGACGATCACGGCGATGACGCAGGACGAGACCGCGTCCCGCCAGGTCAGTCCCATCGTCAGCACCTCCTTCAATCTCCGGTGAAGGGCCACTGTCAAGTGTGCGCTCAGGTGCCCTGCGCGGCTAAGTAGGCGCTGGCCCGGCGTCAGCGCCGGGCTCAGCCTTGGCGAGGCCCGCCCGGCGCACGCCGGGCCGCACCCGCGCGGGCACGCAGATCAACACGGCTCACGCCTGACGCGGCACCCGTGCCCTGATCCGCGCGAGTTCGGCCATCTGCGCCTGATGGTCGAACTCGGCCATCTGTGCCTGGTGCTGGGCCTGCGTGTAACCCGGCGGCCTGAAGAACGCGCTGGAGGCCGGGCGCCACAGCAGCCACACCGCAGCGAGGCCGACCAGCCAGTACAGCACGGGGACGATCGGGCTGCCGGCAATGACCGGGACGAGGCTCAACCGGATCCCCGGCGGCCCGAAGACTTCGGTCAGGTCGAGCGTCGCCACGCCGAACAGCACCGTGGACACGATGCGCGCCCAGTTCCTGCCCCGGCCGGTCTCCCGGGCCATCCACAGCCACAGCGCGAGCGGGGCCAAGGACCAGGCTATCGACACCTTGATGAACGGCGTGTTCAGCCAGCTGGCCGAACCCTTGATGTCGCCGGTGAGGGCCAGCAAGATGACCAGGTTGACGGTGCTGACCGCGGCGCCCGCGTACATGAGCTTGACGGCGGCCTGCACCGTGCGCGCCGAGCGTGGCACGCTGGGCCACAGCCGCAGCCACAGGCCGCTGCGGATCAGGTCCGCGGCCTCGGCCAGGCCGGGGCGGCGCTGGCCGGGCGGGGCGCCGGCGATCAGCACCGCGAGGATCTCCTGCTCGTTCTCGTGCCGGAACTTCCGGGGATACCAGGCCAGCAATCGCCGGTAGGCCCGCTCCAGGTGCTCCTGATCGGTCATGTCGCCATCCCCCCGGCCAGGTCCAGCCGCTTCAGCGCCACGGCGGCATGAGCCTGCAGCCGGGCCGCTTCATCCGCGAGCTGCCTGGTGCCCGCGGGGGTGAGCCGGTAGTACCGGCGCAGCCGCCCGTCCACGACCTCTTGCCGGTCCACCGCGATCAGCTCGTCCGCGCGCAGCCGGTCCAGGGCGGTGTACAGGGTCCCGGCGCGCAGCCGGACCTGGCCGCCGGAGATGTCCCGGACGTCGGCGATGATCCCGTACCCGTGCTGGCTGCCGTTGGCCAGCGCGGTGAGGATCATGAAGGTCGCTTCCTGCATCGCCCGCATGGCCATGTAGACGTTATATACCGTTGAACGATCGATGGCAAGTCCGCCATCCGGCCTGCCCTCGCGCCGGGATGATCAGCAGAACAGGAGTGCGCGGCAGCACCCCGGTGAGCATGATCCGAAACATATGCGGAACGATCTTCGCTGTCACCGGCAACAGCGGCGTCTCGCGAGGCCAGCGCACATCTGCTGCTCGGCTGGGTCATCGATATGCTCGCGCGGAATCCACTGCCGGGCGGCGACCAGCGCGTGCCCGGCCTTCTCCCGCACATACGCCACGTGGACCGTGGTGATCCCGTTGGCCACCTTCCCCGCGCAGCCCAGGTAGTGCCGCTTGACCCCAGCGGTATGCCCGCCCTGCTTGACCTGCCCGGTCTCATCGACCGCGCCAACCACTCCCCGGACCGCCCGGGCCTGGGCATGTCCCTTCGCGAGGCGGACGCCGAGAAATACGGGTCGGCTAGGGGGGCGGCTCGCCGACCCGCAGCGCGAGCATGGTCACGTGGTCGCGCAGCTCGCCGCCGCACAGCTCCAGCACGACGTCACGTACCCGGGACACCAGCGCGGCCGGCGGCTGCCCGGCCAGCGCCGCCAGTTCGTCGGTGAGCCGCTCCTCGAACTGGACCTGGCCGGGGCCGCTCGCACTGGTCAGCCCGTCGGTGTACAGGAACAGCAGGTCGCCGGTGGCCAGCTCGACGTCCTGGGTGGCCGGCTCGGCGTCGGGGAAGATCCCCAGCGGCAGCCCGCCCCCGTTCAGCACCTGGGTGCGGCCGTCGGGCCGGAGCAGCACCGGGCCGGGATGACCGGCGCTGGCCAGGGACAGGTGCAGCCGCCCGTCCCGCCAGCTCAGGTGCCCGGCGTCGGCGGTGACGAACCGGCCGCCGAAGTCCTCGGTCAGCATGATCTCGTTGATGCCGCGCAGCACCGCGGTCGGATCCGGGTCCAGGTGCGCCAGCGCCCGGATCGCGTGCCTGGCCGCCGCGGTAACCGCCGCGGTGTCCGGGCCGGTGCCGCACACGTCCCCGATCGCCAGGCCCCACCCGTCCCGGGACGGGTACACGTCGTAGAAATCACCGCCGGCCTCGGCGGCCATGGTGGCGGCCACGTGGGCGGCCGCGATCTCGGTGCCCGGGATCTGCCGTACCTGCCGGGGCAGCAGGCTGGTCTGCAGCGCGTCCGCGATCTCGACCCGGTGCCGGAACATCCGGTCCACCCTGATCGCCAGGGCGAGCTGCTCCCCCAGTTCCTCCACCAGGCCGACGTCGGCGATCTCGAAGTGCGGGTGGCCCGCCCAGCGGGCCAGGGTGAGCACCCCGTAGGCGTGCTCACCGTCGGTCAGCGGGACCGACAGCACCGAGGTGGCGCCCAAGAGCATGAGCAGCGGGACGCCGTCCGGCCCGTCGCCGAGCGCGCCGGGGTCCTCGGCGTGCGCGATGAGCAGCGTGCTGCCCGACTCGTGCACCTGGTACGGGCCGGATTCCGGCGCGGGGTCCACCGCCGCCACCGCGTGGGCCAGCTTCTCCGCGCGCTGATCCTCGGGCCCGCTGACGTGCTGCCGCCGCAGCCGCTGGCCGACCTCGACATCCACGATCACCCAGGCGGACAGCTCGCGGGCGAGCAGCCGGGCGTACCGCTGCAGCGCCACCGGCTCGCTGTAGGTGATGTTCTCCAGCAGGATCCGGGTGGCCGCCATGACCAGGTCAAGGCGCCGGGTCATCGCCTGCACCACCTCGGGGGCAGGCTCGCCCCGCGGCCGGCCAGCGGGGCGCCGGGCTGGGGCGGCCCCGGCACTGGTCACCGCCACCAGCAGGTGGGCCGTGCCGCCCTGGGTGCTGACCGGGTGCACGGCGAGCGCATGCTGCTGCGCCCCGGTGTCGGTAAGCAGCGCACAGCGGAACTGGCGGGTCTCCCCCTTGCGGGCCGCGGCGGCGAACTGGGTCGCCGCGGCCGGCCGGGAGGGCAGGTCGATGAAGGCCGAGAAGGCCTTTCCGGTCGCATACCCGGGCCCCGAGCCGAGCAGGTCGCCTGCGGCGGCGTTGACCCGCCGGACCGTGCCATCGCTGCCGAGCAGGAACATCGGCACCGGTGCCTGCTGGAACACGGCGTGCAGCAGCCGCCGTTCCGCGTGCGAGGCACCCGAAGCGTCCGTGCCGCTGTCACCGCGGTCCGGCCCGGCGCCACCGGCCGTGGTCAGCGCGGCTACCGCGGCGTCCAGCTCGGCGAGCGCCGCCTCCAGGAGCGTTCCGGGGTCGGCCCCGGGGAGGGCGGCGGCCTGCCGGAGCGCGCCGTACCTGGCCTTGAGGCCGGTTATCTCGATGCCAGTGCCCTGGAGGCCCGGCGATTGCTGCATGGGCCGCAAATCTCCGCATCCCTGGATTCAGTCCAGGGATCCAGCCTAACCGGCAGGCAGGCCGGCGGCGGTACCTGTCAGATGCCGTTGGCGACCTTGTTGAACACACTGGTCAGGTTTGTCCCGATCAGCCGGACCGCGGTGACGATCACGGCCGCGATCAGCGCCACCATCAGGCCGTATTCCACGGCGGTCGCCCCGCGGTCGTCCCGGCACAGCGACCGGATTATGAGGTTCTGCACATACACGGCGCACCTGAGCATCTGCGGATTGCCCCTCAATCCTGCCGTCCTTAGCTACTTGTAGTTACCATACCATCACTATAAGTATCGTCCTACGAGACGAGCTGAAACCACCTGTACGGGCGGAAACGACGGCTGGATCGCTATTTGCTGGCTGCGGCGGTCCCGGCCGGGCCGGCGGCGACCGCGGCGTCCACGCTCTCGTAGAGCGGCAGCCGGTCGGCCAGCCCGGTGATCCAGAGGGTCTTGGTGTAGCGGTACCGCGCCCCCGCGAGTGCCAGCGTCCCGCCGGCCGCCTTCAGCTGCTTCCAGTGGCCGACGATCACCGCCAGTGACCCGGTGTCCATGAAGTCCACGGCGCTCAGGTCGAGGATGATGTGGTCGTCGGCGCGGCGCACCTCGGCCAGGTACTCGTCGAACCGGCGGCTCGTCACGATGTCGAGTTCGCCGCTGACCGCGACGACCGCGAACCCGTCGCGCCGCTGCGACGAGATCCGGATCCCTTCCACCCACACCCCCAGATCGGCCCGAGACAGGTGACGACGGCATCATCGTAATCTCATTCCGGTCCCGCCGGGAGAAGCCGGTTGCATGATCGGCGAACCGCGGGGAAGCAGCGTAGGGAACCAGGCCGGTCACGCACCCCAGGGAGGCCATTGTGTCCGTCGGGGGTCGCACGACTCCCCGCATCGAACCGGGTCGGGATACCTGGGAGGTGCAGAGCGGGGCATGACGCTGCACGGGCCCACAAGAGGCATGCTGTACAGGCCGGACGCGCCGGATGGTGCGGCAGCCGGCCAGGCCGCGGGCAGCGAAGGCCTGACTCATCTCGCCTATCTGTACGACGACGAGCGCGACTACCTGTCCGCCTTGTCCGGCTTCGTGCAGGCGGGGCTGCGCGACGCCGAACCGGTGTTCGTGGCGGTCCCGGGCCGCCAGGCCGGGCTGCTACGCGAGCACCTGGGCGCCGGGTCGTCCCTGCTGCGGTACGGCACCATGGCGGAGACCGGCCGCAATCCGGCGCGGCTGATCCCGGAACTGCGGGCCTTCCTTGAGGAGCATCCGGGGCGGCGGGCCCGCTACATCGGCGAGTCCATCTGGCCGGGGCGCTCCGACGCGGAGTTGTGCGAGGCCACCAGGCATGAGGCGCTCATGAACCTGGCGTTCGCCACCGCGGCCGTCAGCATCATGTGCCCCTACGACGTCCGCGGCCTGGCCGACTCGGTGGTCGGCGGCGTGCAGCGCACCCACCCGGCCGTTATGAGCAACGGGCAGACCCAGCCCGCGCCCGGCTTCGCGGGTCAGGGCGCGGTTCCCGCCGAGTGCGAGCACCCGCTGCCGGACCCCCCTGCGGAAGCCCAGGTCATCGGCTACGAGACCAGCCTGGGGCAGGTCCGCGAACTGGTGCGCAGGAACGGCGCCGCCCTGGGGATGGCCGACGACCGGATCACCAACCTGGTGATCGCGGCCGGCGAGATCACCGCCAACACACTGCGCCACACCAGCGCCGGCGGGACGTTCTGGATCTGGCATACGGATGCGGAGATCATCTGCCAGGTGCGGGACCAGGGCTGGATCAACGACCCGCTCGCCGGCCGGTGGCGCCGCTCCGCCGAGGACTCCGGGCAAGGCCTGTGGGTCGTCAACCAGGTGTGTGACCTGGTGGAGATCAGGACGAGCCAGGCGGCCGGGACCATCATCCGGCTGCACATGCGCCGCACCGGCCGATGAGCCGGCCCTGGCCAGCGAGTGGCGCGGGGCGGGCGAGGCCGGCCGGGAACGGGCCGGGGCCGCCAGACAATACATAGGCATGGAGGGCATCCGGCCGACGGCGGGCGAGGGTCACATCGTCGACCCCGCGGACTTCGAGGCCGCCTTCCAGCAGCACTTCCCGCCGGTCTACCGGTTCATCGCCAGGCGGGTCGGCCCGGCCCTGGCGGAGGATCTGGCCGCCGAGACGTTCGCCACGGCGTACCGCCGCCGGGCGTCCTTCGATCCCGGCCGCGCCTCGCTTCGATCCTGGCTGCACGGGATCGCGAACAACCTGGTCCGCAACCACTGGCGCGCCGAACAGCACCTGCTCGCGCTCGACGCGCGGCTGATCCCCGAGGTCGACCTGTCCGGCAGCCCGGAAGCGGCCGACGACCGCGTCACCGCCGCCATGCTGGCGCCGCGCCTTGCCGCGGGGCTCGCCCGGCTCACCCGCGACCAGCGGGACGTGCTGCTGCTGTCCGCCTGGGCCGAGCTGAGCCACGAGGAGATCGCGGCGGTCCTCGGCATAGCGCCGGGCACGGTGCGGTCCCGGCTGTCCCGGGCCCGGGCGGCGCTGCGGGAGCACCTCGGCGGCTTCGACTTCGACCTCTGGACGTTTGCCGGGCCAGGACTTGGCCCGGCCCAAGGAGGGCTGGATCATGCCTGACGAACTCGACGCCCTGCGGCAGTTCCGCGACGAGACGCCGGGACCGTCCACCGACGCCTGGAACCGGGCCCGGGCCGCGGTCGCCGCCGCGCGGGCCGAGGAGGAACCGGCCAGGCACCGGCCGGGCTCGCTGCCGGGCCAGCGATCGCCGGGCCGGAAACCAGGCCAGCGCCGGATGCTTGTGATCGCCGCCGGGTGCGCGCTGGCCGCTGCCGTCGCTGGCCTGGTGGCGGTCCTGCTGCCGGGCTCACCGGCGACGCGGGGAACCAGCACGCAGATCGAGACGACCGCGTTCGTGACCCGCGTCGAGCACGCCCTGTCGGCCTCGGGCGAACGCAGGTTCGTCGGGTACGCCCGCACCGTATTCCCGCCCGGTTACAGCCTTGAGCCGATAGCGCCAGGCGCTATGCGGCTCCTTCCCGGCTCCGGCGTCAGCTCGCCGTGGAGCGTGGGCTCCCTGGTGCGGTGGTCGTACCAGGGCGTCTACCTGGTCTCCGCGTTCACCGCCGCCGGGCACCGAGTCTTCGACCTCAGTATTGCGCCGGCGGGTGGGCCGTCTACCTCGACCGCGGTGCTCTACCGCAGCCGCACCTGGTGGCGCGGGGTGATCGGGCCGGCTTCGGCCCCGGCCGCGCCCGCCCGGTGCGGCTCGGGCATCGAGCTTGGCACCGGCGGCTGGCCCGCATTCCTCCGGCACGAGCTGAGCTGTGGCGAGTTCACCCAAGGCGGCCGGCAGCGCATCGGCGGGGTCGAAGCCGTCAAGCTCACCGGGGACGGCGGCCAGGAGGTCTTCTGGGTGAACCCCAGGACCTACCTGCCGGTGCGCACGATGTTCGCAACATCCACGGGGGTACCGCTCCAGACCGACTTCCGCTGGTTCACCCCCACCCAGGCCCGCCTGGCCGAGCTGCACCTGTCGGTCCCGCCGGGCTTCCGGCAGGTCCCGGCCCCAGCGCGGCGCTTGAGCCGGTGATGACGGTGTCGTCTCACCGATCGAAAAGGACACTCATGATGAACGATGGGTCCGGCGCTGGTCGCGATACTCAGCGGCGGGGGCGGTTCCGGCTGGACGCGCTGACCGCCGTCTTGGCAGCCATCATCGTGCTCGCCTCGGCGTGCGGTAGCTCGTCCAGCACGACGGCGCAGCTACCAACGCTGCAGAGCATGACCAATAAGGCGCTTGTCTACGCGCAGTGCATGCGCTCGCACGGGATTCCATAACTTCCCCTCCCCCACCGTGCAGGACAACGCACACGCAAAGGGGGTCGGGTTCAGGATGCCCAGCGGGATCGATACCAGCTCGCCTCAGTTCACGTCGGCTGCCGGGGCGTGCAAGAAGCAGAGCGGTTTCGGTGTGATCACCCCGGCCATGATCGAGGCGGCCATGTCCAATGGCCTGAAGTTCGCCGAGTGCATGCGCTCGCACGGGATCTCGAACTACCCGGACCCCGTCGATAAGGGCAGCTTCATACAGGTTGGCCCGGGACCCGACAGTGGCATCGATACGAACTCGGCGCGGTACCTCGCCGCCCGGAAAGCCTGCATCCCGCTGCTGCCGGACGGAGGCCCGTGACTCCGGGGCCGCTGAGCCCACGGCAGGCGGCGTCCGGGTGAGCCCACGGCAGGCGTCGTCCGGGTGAGCCCACGGCAGGCGTCGTCCGGGTGAGCCCACGGCAGGCGGCGTCCGGGCGGTCAAGCCACCTGCCGCCGGCGATCGGCGGGGCCAGCGGCCGGGAGGACGGCGGTCAGTTGGCCGGGCCGGTCCGGGGCGCGGGCACGGCGGGCTGAGAATCGGCGGCATCGTCGGGCAGGCCACCGGCCGGGTCGGACAGCCCCCCGGCCGGGTCGGACAGCCCCCCGGCCGGGTCAGGCAGGCCCCCGGCCGGATCGGGCAGGCTCCCGGCCTGGTCGGCGGGCACGCTCCCGGCTGGGTCGGCCGACTTGCCGAGCAGGTCGCCGAACAGCGCCCGGTAGTGCAGCATCGCCTGGCGCAGGTCCTCGGTGGAGGCGGTGCCGCCCTCGGCCTGCAGGCTGACCTGATGCGCCGCGCGGTAGTGGTCCAGCGTGTTCGCGTGCTCCACGGAGAGGTCCGCGAGGATCTGCTCGTAGTCCTCGGTCGGGTAGCCCCGGTCCTTCATCACGGACGTGACGAGCAGCCCGGCCTGGGCGACCGCCTGCTCCGGCTGGTCCACGAACTGCACCTGGATGGCGGCCCACTCCCGGGCGTACCTGGTCCGGGTGGTCTCCTCCAGGGGATGGATGTCGAGGCTGCGGACCCGCCGTTCGCGTTCGGTAAGCTCGGCGCCGGCCTTGCGGTGGCTGTGCGTCTCGCCCACCACGCGGTCGTACTCCGGGCCGAAACGCTGCTGGAGCTTGCGGCGGCGCGCCACGGACAGCACACCGATGACCAGCACCACGACGGCAATGGCCACGATGATGGCGACAATCGCTCCGGCTGACATGGGAACCCTCCTGTTGACAGGGTTTGGTACCGCAACCGACTGCCCCCCGCTGGCGACCCCAAACCCCCGGCATCCCGATCCGCCACCCTCCCGGCGCACGCCGGGCCGGTCAGGACCGTGCCGGTGCACCGCCGGACCGTGCCGCCGCGACCAGGGCCGCACCGGCCAGGAACGCGCACCCGGCGACGACCAGGCCGGCCCGCAGCCCGCCGAGGAAGGCGGCCGGCACCGACACCAGCGAGCCGAGGATGGCAACCCCGAGTACCCCGCCAGCCTGGCGCGCGGCGTTGATGACGCCCGACGCGATGCCGCCCCGGTCCGCGGGTGCCGACTCCAGCACCGCCGAGGTGGCGGCCGGCATGGTCAGCGCCATCCCCGAGCCTGCGGCGATCATCGGCAGGACGAACACCAGGTAGGGGGTGTGCGCCCCGGCCGCGACCAGCCCGATCAGGCCCGCGCCGCCGAGCAGCAAGCCGGCGAGCATCGGCACCCGCGGGCCGGTGCGGGCCATCAGCCGCCCGGAGACCGCCGAGGCGACCGTGAGCAGCGCCGCCTCCGGCAGCAGGGCCAGGCCGGTACGCAGCGCGGAATAGCCTCGCACGTCCTGGAAGTACAGGCTCATCAGGAACAACTGGCCGTAGAAGCCCAGGTTGATCAGCAGGCCGACCACTGCGCCGGTGCGGAACCCGGGCCGGGCGAACAGCGCAAGCGGCAGCATCGGGTCCGTGCCGCGGTGCTCCACGGCAGCGAACGCGGCCCATGCGGCGGCGGACACGCCACAGCCGGCCAGCACGACCGGGGAGGTCCAGCCCAGCCGACCGGCCGCCACCAGGGCAGCGGTGAGCACGCCGAGCCCGGCAACGGCGAGCAACTGGCCGCCCAGGTCCATCGCGCGCGGCCGCGGCCGGGTGACCGGCGCCAGGCGCGGCGCCGCCAGCAGCGCCGCGGCCGCGAACGGCAGGTTCAGGAAGAACACCCCGCGCCAGCTCCACGCGCTGACCAGCAGGCCCCCCACGACTGGCCCGCTGGCCGCGCCGACTCCGGCGATGGCGCCCCACAGGCCGAGCGCCCGGGCCCGCTGCCGCGGGTCGGTGAACGCCGCCTGGAGCAGCAGCAGGGACGACGGCACCAGCACGGCCGCTCCCACACCTTGGATCAGCCGCGCCGCCACCAGCACACCCAGTGACGGCGCCAGCCCGCAGGCGGCCGAGGCGGCGCCGAACACCACCAGGCCGGCGGTGAAGACCCGGCGGCCGCCAAGCCGCTCGGCGAGGGCCCCGCCGGTGAGCAGCAGGGCGGCGAAGCTCAGCGTGTAGGCGTCGACGACCCACTGCAGGCCGGTGACGCCGCCGTGCAGGCCGCGCCCGATGGACGGCAGCGCCACGTTGGTGACCGTCGCGTCCAGGATGACCATGAAGTAGCCGGTGCAGATCAGGGCCAGCGCCGCCGGTCCGGTACGCGTCTCCTCGCTCCGCTGCGGTGCCGTGATGGTTTCCATGCCCCCAGCCTCACGCCGCAATATTTCGGTGCAGAACGAACTGTCGTGGGACCCCGGCTGCCCCGGAACCGGGACACCGTGCCCGGCTGGAGCTCAGAACCGGCCCGCGCGGCGCCAGGACAGCGGCCGTCCGTCGGGGTCGTAGACCAGCCGGTACGGCACCGATGACCAGGCCCTGGTCCAGGCCGACAGGTGCGGCGTGGGGTAGGCACGGAGCTGTCCGGGGGGCCGTGGCCCGCGCCGCCCGGCCACGTGCCAGGCATCGAGGGCCGCCGCGGCCCGCCGGAACCCCGCGAACGTGCCGGGCCCGGAGTCCTCGGCGGCCTCGGCAGCCGCCCCGAGATGCTCGCGGGCCAGCGCGATGCGCAGTGCTCGTGGGTAGGGCCCGGCGCCGGTCGGCATGGCCGCGGCGCCCGCCGTCCCGGCCTCGTCGATCACCGCGCAGCTCAGCTCCGAGTCGTGGGTCCACGAGCGGCGGTTGAAATTGTCCGACCCGACGATGGCCCAGGCGTCGTCGACCACGCACACCTTGGCGTGCACGTAGATCGGCACGCCCGCCTCGTTCTCCGGGCTGTACACCGCCACCCGGTCCCCGCCGGCGGCGCGCAGCGCCTCCAGCGCGGCCACCCGGCCGAGCAGGTTGGGCGGCGTCGACAGCCTGCCGTCCTGGTCGGGGAACCGTGGCAGCACGGCGATCAGGTGCAGCGCCGGGTTGGCGGCCAGCGCCCTGGCCAGCACGTCCGCGATCGTGGTGGACCACAGGTACTGGTCTTCCAGGTAGATCAGCGACCGGGCGCGCGGCAGCACCTTGAGATAGGCGCGGGCGATGCTGCGCTCCCCGTCCGGCGCGAAGCTATACCCGCGCCGCCGGTAGGGGTAGGTGCGCAGCACCTGGACCGCGTGGCCGGCCGCACGGCGGCGGGTCGGGATGCTGCGGCGGCAGCCGCCGGGCGTCGTCGGGCACGCGGTCGAGCAGGTCGTGGATCCGGGCCAGCGGGTTGCGGGTGAGCGGGGCCGGGTCCTCCCAGCGTTCCCGGAACACCGTCTCCAGGTCACCGACCGCGGGCCCGTGGATCATCAGCTGGATGTCGTGCCACGGCGGGCGGTGCCCGTACACGGCGGCCATCGGCTGGCGCTGCGGGTCCCCGTGATGCGCCGCGTCGTCGCGCCGGCTGTGCGACAGGTCGATGCCACCGGCGAAGGCCACGTCCCGGTCCGGGCGGCCGGCGTGCCGCAGCACCACGAGCTTCATGTGATGCGAGCCGCCCGGGCGGACCCGCATGTCGAGCAGGCACTGCCCGCCCGCGGCGTCGATCTCCTCGCCCAGGTGCCGGTTCTCCCGCTCGCTGAACTGGAGCCGGTCCAGGTGCGACCGCCAGACCAGGCCGCGGACGAGCGCACCGCGCCGTGCCGCCGCGCAGAACGCGGCCGCCACCCCCGGGCCCGCGTCGGCGAGCCGCTCGTCGGGGTCCCCGCGCCAGTCGGTGAACAGCAGCAGGTCCCCGGCCGCAGGTCACCGACACGGGACAGCAGCTCTGCGAAGTAGGGCTTGCCGTGGATCAGCGGCCGCACCTCGTTGCCCGTGGTCCAGGCCGACCCGTCCGGATGCCTGCTGTCCAGCCGCGTCGCCGGGTTGCCCCGCTCCGCCGCGGTCAGGAACCAGTCTGCGAGCACGCCACCGCGCTACCCCGGAATCGGCCGGGCATCCGCGGGAGCGCCCGCCAGCCACGGAACCCGGGGCTGGACCTGGGCGGTTAGCGGGGCAGCTCCACCACGGTGATGAAGAAGTTGTCGATCTGGCGGATCACGTCCATGAACCGCTCGAAGTCCACGGGCTTGCTGACGTAGGCGTTGGCGTGCAGGGCGTAGCTGCGCAGGATGTCCTCCTCGGCCTGCGACGTGGTCAGGATCACCACCGGGATGACCCGCAGCCCCGGGTCCTCCTTCAGCTCGGCGAGCACCTCCAGGCCGTCCCGGCGGGGCAGGTTGAGATCGAGCAGGATCAGCCCCGGCCGCGGCGCGCTGGCGTACTCGCCGGTCCGGTGCAGGAACTGCAGCGCCTGCTCGCCGTCGGTCACCACGTGCAGCTGGTTGCGGATCTTGTGGTGCTCGAACGCCTCCCGGGTCATCAGGACGTCGCCAGGGTCGTCCTCGACCAGCAGCACATCGACCATCCTGGTGCTGCCGCCGTTCAGTCATTGGCATCCTTGTCCTCCGGCGAGCACGGGCAGGGTGAAGCAGAAACGGGCGCCGGCCGTGATCGTCGTGTCGAGCCAGATCCGGCCGCCGTGATACTCGATGATCTTCCTGCACCATGGCCAGGCCGATTCCGGTGCCCGGATAGGTCGCTTCGGTCGTGCAGGCGCTGGAAAATCACGAATATCCGGTCGGCGTATTCCGGCTCGATCCCGATGCCATTGTCGCTGAACGAGAACAGCCAGTACTCGCCGTCCCGGCGGGCCGACACCGATGACCCGGGGCGGCTGGTCACCGGCGGAACTTCACCGCGTTGCCGAGCAGGTTCTGGAACACGGCGGTGAGCAGTGAGGCCTCGCCCAGCACCACCGGCAGTTCGCCCACCTCGATGGTCGCGTGCGTGCGCCGGACCGTCCGGCGCCAGGTTCGCCCACGCCTGGGCGAGCAGCACGGCGCAGGAGACCGGCTCACGGCGCTGCGCGGTCCGCCCCACCCGGCTGAACGCGAGCAGGTCGTTGATCAGCGCCTGCATCCGCTTGGCGCCGTCCACGGCGTGCTCGATGTACTCGTCGGCCTTCGCGTCCAGCTGGCCCGCGTAGCGGCGCTGCAGCAGCTGGCAGAAGCTGGCCACCTTCCGCAGCGGCTCCTGCAGGTCGTGCGAGGCCACGTAGGCGAACTGCTCCAGCTCGGAGTTCGACCGCTGCAGGTCCTCGGTCCTGGCCTCCAGGCTCGCGTTGCGCGGCCTGCACCGCCGACAGTTCGGCCAGGATCCGCTCCCGCATCCGGTTCACGTCCAGCCCCACGGCGCGCATCTCTGGCGGGCCGCCGGGTTCGACGCTGGTGCTCGAAGTCACCCTCGGCCACCTGCCGGGCGTCCGCGGCGAGCCGGGACAGCGGCAGGATCGCCGACCGCCACAGGCCGAACGCGAACACGAGCACCGACGGCCAGCAGCGCGGCCGCGAGGCCGATGAGGGTCGCATCCAGCACCGCGGCGCGCATGGTTCAGCGAGCCGACGGCATGTGCGCGCTGCGCGGCCAGATCGCCCTGCAGGGCGGCCAGCGCGGCCCGCATGCTGTCGAAGTCCGCCTTGCCCTGGCCGACCGTCGCGCCGTGACCAGGGTTTCCCGGCGGCTCTGCACCTGACTGATCGTCGGCTCGGCGTACTGTGCCCGCCAGGTCTCCACCCGCTGCAGCACCAGCGCGAGTTCGGCCGGTGGCGGCGGGCATGCCGGCCAGCAGCTGCCGGAGCGTGGCGACCTGCCGGGCCTGCCCGGCCAGGCCCTCGTAGTACGGGGCCAGGAAGGCCTGCTGCGCGCTGAGCGCGTAGCCGCGTACGCCGGTTTCCTGGTTCAGCAGTTCGACCTCCAGCTGCGAGGCGTGGAACGCGGCGGGATCGAGCGTGTTCACCACCCGGTCTGCGGGCGGTCGTCGAGGTCGGCCAGCGCGGTACCGCCCGACCCCGATCGCGAGCAGCGAGAACAGCGCGACGATGAGCACGCCGAGCCCGATGATCCGGCCGAACGGCCAGCCGCCGGCGAACCTGGCCGCCATGGCCGGGCGCGCTCCGGGCGGTGGGCCGTGACATCGCGGCAGGCCACGCCGTCGGGCAGGCCGGCCCAGCCCATTGGCCCGGCCCATGCTGCCAGGCCCCCCGGTGTCGCTGGGCCGTCCCAGGGGCTCTGCCAATTCCGCGGCCTCCGGTCCCCCCGGCCCGCCGGGCGCCGTGGCTGGCCTGGGTCCAGCCGTGCGAACGCCCGGGGCGCGGGCCTCGCAGCCGGAACGCTCCCGGCCGGCCCGGATCCGTTGCTCGCCGGGCACCGGGGTTCCCAGGACAGGACCCGCCCCGGCCAGCCCCGGTTCCTGGGCCACGAGGGGTGCCGGGGATTCCAGGGCTGGCACCGGCCCGGCCGGCCCGATCGGGGCCGGGGCCGGGTGACACGGGCTCGCTGGCGGGTGCCGCGCCGGCCTGCCCGGGGTCGGGTCTGTTGCCGGTACCGCGTTTCCCGGGTCCGGTGCCCCGGTCCGCCCCGGCCGGGCCAGCCTGGCTACCGCGGCACGGAACCGGGCCAGGCCCCCCCGGCGCCCCCGGGCGGGCGGCCGCCCGCAGGGTTGCCGGGATCGGGTTCACCGCCCGGGGCCCGGCCGGCGCCGGGGAGCGTACCGCATCGAAATCCGGCGCGGCCCCGCCAGCATCCGGCGCGGCCCCTCCGCCATCCGGCGCCGGGGAGCGTATCGAATCGAAACCGGGCGGCGGTGGATCGGTCATGTGCCGACCACGGCGGGGAAGCCGAGCGCGAGCACGGCCAGGTCGTCGTCCAGGTCCCCGCCGTTCAGTTCGCGCACCCGGTCGATCAGGCCGTCCAGCAGATGCTCGTCCCGCGATCTGCGCTCCCAGCGCCCCGCGGGCGGCGCGGTACGCAGGAACGCCTCGATGATCTCGGTCAGCCCGTCGCTGCCCAGCCGCTCCGGGCCGGTGCCGATCCGTCCCTCGATCAGGCCGTCGGTGTACATCAGCAGGGTCCAGTTGCTCGCCCAGCGCCACCTCGCTGACCGGCCACTCCTCCACGTGCGCGATGCCCGGGGGCGCGCTGACCGGGGCCCGCAGTTCGCTCACCCCGTCCGGGGCGAGCAGCAGCGGCGGCGGGTGCCCGGCCAGGTGCAGCCGCGCGTGCGACCGGTCCGGCGCGACCGAGACCATGCACAGCGTGGCGAACAGCCGATCCTCGTGCCGCTCATGCTCCAGCACCTGCTGGACCGCGGACAGCACCTCGGCCATCGGCCGCCCGGCCAGCACCATGGTGCGCCATGCGACGCGCAGGCACACGCCGAGCGCGGCCTCTTCCGGGCCACGGCCGCAGACGTCGCCGATCACCACATGCACCCAGCCGTCGGGCCCTTCGACCAGGTCGAAGAAATCCCCGCCGAGGAGCATCTGGCCGCCGCCGGGGCGGTACCGGGTCGCCACGGTCAGCCGCGGGTCGGACAGCAGCGGCGACGGCAGCAGGCCGCGCTCCAGCCGGGCGTTCTCCCGCGCGACGATCTGCGCCTCGCGCAACTGCTGCTGCATCTCCTCGAACCGGCGCCGTTCCACCGCGTACCGGATGACCCGGTTCAGCAACGCCCCGTCCACCTGGCCCTTGACCAGGTAATCCTGCGCACCGGCACGGACCGCCTCGGCGCCGAGGTGCTCGTCTGCCAGCCCGGTCAGCACGACCACGGCTACCTGGGGCACGTTCTCCTGCAGCCAGTGCACCCCCTGCAACTGGTGCGCGTCGGGCAGGTCGAGGTCGAGCAGCACGCAGGCCGCCGCGGGCAGCAGCGGCTTCGCCTCGGTGATCGACCGCACCCGGTCGAGGGCAACCGGGGCCCCCGCGTCCAGCAGGTACTCCTGGACGAGCAGGGCGTCCCCGTCGTCGTCCTCGATGAGCAGCACCTGCACCTGGCCTGGGACAACCGCGGGAGCCGGGGCCCTGGCCTGTGCGGCGTCCCGAGTCACCGTCCGGCCCTGTTCATGGCTTTCGTGGGTGTTCCATCCCTAACTGGCAAGCTGTGCGGTTGAGTAAGCATAGTTGGCCCCATGCCTCAGTAACCGGCCACCCGGATAACGGTGTTACGACGTTCCGCCGCGGGCTGCGTTACATGGTCAACGAGGTGGGCTGAGGCCTTGGCCACCCCGCTATTGCCGGGCCATTCTGGCAGCGAGTTCGGCGTTCCGCTGGGTGAAGTCGCGCCAGCCGGCCGGGGCGGCGGCCAGCGCCCCGATGGCGCGCGGGCATGATCGCTGTGACCAGCCGCGGAGCCGCCCATCGCGGATCAGGAACAGCACGAGCAGGCCGTCCGACCAGCCCGCGACGGTGAGGTTCGCCGCGCCGGAGGTGGTGACGCGTTGCGGGCAGGTGACCCAGCTCAGCGCGCCGATCTCGCACTGGATGCGGGCGGCGAGCTCGTAGGCCAGTGCGCGGGCGGCGCGGTCGCGCAACTGCTCCAGCTGACGGTGCGCCCGGCTGACCGCGGCCGGCTGACGTTCCAGGATCGCGGTGAGCGAGCCGGCCAGGGCGGTGCGGTCGTCACCGGCAACGCCGCGCACCCGGGCCAGGTCACGTTGCGCGCCGCCCAACCGGTCAGCGGCATAACACAGCGGCTGGATCCGGTGCAACGCGGTGACCGCCTGCCGGACCTTCAAGCCGCCCAGGTAGGGGCCGAAATAGCGCACCTGGCCGGCAGGCTCTGCCTGGTGGGCGACGGCCAGGCCCGGGGTCAGCGGCCCGGCGTCCAGCCGGATGTAGACCGCGGTTTCCTGGCCACCCGGCGTCCGGTTCCACGGCGGCAGCGAGGCCTCCAGCAGGTTGCGCTCCAGCCACGCGGCTTCATGGACGGAGTCACAGACGACCGCTTCGACCCGGGCGATCCGCGCCACCATCGGGGCCAGGTGATCGCGATCGCGCAGATCCGACCAGTACGACGCCACCCGGCTGCGCAACGCGCTGGCCCGGCCCACGTACAGCACCCGGCCACCGGCATCCCGGAACCGGTAGACACCGGGCGAGCCGGGCAGCATCGCGACCGCAGCCGGCCGGTTGCCCCGCATCAGGCCGCTCCGCCCGCTGCCCACACTGACACCACGCGGCAAGTATCCGCTCATCCCGGCCGGGAGCCGGCGGCGGCGGCGATCGCGGGTGCCGCCGCGTGCTCCGGGAGCATCTCCGCTGCGGGCATCTCGCCGTCACCGACCGGGGCCGGGCGCGATGCGCTGCGGGATCGGTGCATGGTGATGATGACCGAGGCGAGGACGAGGGCGGCGCCGAGTCCTTCGCGCCAGGTGAACCGCTCGCCGAGGAACAAGATCCCGGCCAGCACGGCGACGACGGGGTTGACGTAGGCGTATGTGGACACGGTGGTGACGGGAAGGTGGGACAGCGCGTAGCCGTAGGCGGTGAAGGCAAGGATCGAGCCGGGACCGATGAGGTAGGCCAGCGCGATCCACGACGTGACCGGCACGGAGGACCACTGGATCCGGGAAAACTCCCCGCAGCCGGCGCCCACCGCCAGCAGCACCACGCCACCGGCGAGCATCTCGATGGCGGCGGCGAGCATCGCATGGCACGGCACGGCGAGCCGACGGCTCAAGACTGACCCGAAGCCCCAGGCGGCCGCTGCGCCGAGCACGATGACCACGCCCGAGATGCTGCCTGATGCCGTGCCGTCGCCGACCAGGACGGCTACCCCGCCGAGTCCGACCGCCAGGCCGGCCGCCGAGCGCACGGTGACGCGCTGACGCTGCAGCGGCCAGGCGAAGACGATCATCCAGAGCGGCACCGTAGCCACCAGGACGGCGGCGAAGCCCGAGGGCAGTGTCGTCTCCCCGAGAGTCAGGCCGCCGTTGCCCGCGAACAGCAGCAGGATGCCGATGACAGCGCCGGCGAACCAGGCCCTGGCGCCCGGCTTCGCCCTGCCGCGGGCCGGCCCGCGGCCGCTGGCGGCCGCCCGCAGGGCGATGGGGTAGAGCAGCGCGCCCGCGATGACGTACCGGGTGCCGGCCAGCAGCAACGGCGGCAGGTGCCCGACCCCGACCCGGATGGCCAGGTAGGTCGATCCCCACACCAGGTATACGACTCCCAGCGCGATCCAGCTCAGGACTCGGCTGCGGGTTCCGGCCGGGGCGGCGTTGTTGGTCATGTTCTGATCGTCGCGCCGCCGGGCTGGCACCACGAGTGGCAGAATCGACAACCTGAGGTAGATTACTGCCATGCACCGGATTGCCATCCCCGTCACCCCCGGCCTGCCGATGTTCGAGCTGGCCATCCCGTGCGAGGTCTTCGAACCAGGCAGGCAGGACTTCCCCGTGTCCTGGTGGTACGAGCTGCAGTTGTGCGCGGTCCAGGACGGCCCGGTCCGCACCGCAGAGGGGCTGCTGTTCGACAGTCCGCTCGGGCTGGACGAGCTGAGCAACGCTGACACGGTGATCATTCCTGGCTGCGCCGACAGGCAGGGGGATCCGCCTGAAGCGCTGCTGCAGGCCCTGCGCACCGCCTACGACCGTGGTGCGCGGATCGCCTCCATCTGCACCGGCGCCTTCTTCCTCGCCGCCGCCGGGCTGCTCGACGGCCGCACCGTCACAACGCACTGGATGCACGCCGGCGAGCTCACCCGGCGATGGCCGGCCGTCCGGGTCGAGCCCAACGTGCTCTACACGGACGACGGCCAGATCCTCACCTCCGCCGGCTCAGCGGCCGGACTGGACCTGTGCCTGCACATCGTCTCCAATGACCACGGGACCAGGATCGCGAACACGCTCGCCCGGCGGCTCGTCATCCCCCCGCACCGGCAGGGCGGGCAGGCCCAGTACATCGAGCAGCCGCTGCCCGCCGACCGGCGCCCAGGGCCTGGGCTCATCGCTGGACTGGGCCAGGGAGCACCTCGACCAGCCGCTGACGGTCGCGGACCTGGCCCGCCAGGCAATGATGAGCCCGCGCACCTACGCCCGGCGATTCCGCGAGACGACCGGCACCACGCCGCTGCAATGGCTGTGCGCCGAGCGGGTACGCCGCGCGCAAGACCTGCTGGAGAACACCGACGACACCATCGAGCGCATCGCAGCCCTGTGCGGCTTCGGGTCCGCGCACCAGATGCGCACGCACTTCATCCGGATCAGCCATGTGACCCCGCACGCCTACCAGCGAACCTTCCGGTCCCGGGGCGCGGCCTGACACTCCGGGCCCAAACGCGCCAAAGTGTCAAGCGAGCTTTACACCGGCTGCCGTGGCGGCGGATCCGGGTCCCGGGTCGCGATCCCCCACACGTGCGGGGACGCGGGCGCGGGGATCCTGCTCACCGGGAACTGGAACGCCTCGGACTGGACCACGGTGAAACCGGCCCCGGCGATCGCGGCGAGCGTGTCCCGGCCCACGTGGCACCCGCCGCCCAGGGCCGGCCACACGGTGGCGTCCAGCACCCGCTGCACCCGGCGCAGCCCGGGAGTGCCGGCCCGGACATGCTCGCAGAAGCGCAGCTGGCCACCCGGGCGGACCACCCGGCGCACCTCGGCCAGGGCTGCCCGCTGGTCCACCACCGAACACAGCATCAGGGTCAGCACGGCCGCGTCGAAGGAGCCGTCGGCCGCGGGGAGCCGCTCGGCCACCCCATCCCGGACCGTCACGGCGACCGGGGCCCGCCCGGCGTGCCACTCGGCGATGCCGCGCAGGTAGCGATCCGGCTCCACCGCCAGAACTCCGGTGACTCCGGCCGGGTAGTGCGCGAAGTTCGAGCCCGTTGCCCGCGCCGACCTCGATCACCGACCCGGCCAGGCCCGCCAGGGCCCGCGCGCGGTACCCGGCCATTCCCCCGGCGTCCATTCCCGGGCTGATCCGCGCGTAGCACCGCGCGAACAGTGGATGGCCCCGGCGTCCTGGCGGCACGGCCACCTCCCATGGCTGCGGGCGCGCTGCTCAGGGTACGGCCACGGGCTCCGTCCAGGCGAATGCGCGAAGCCGCTCGTCAAGCGGCGCCCCGGTCAGCCTGTTGGCCAGCGTCGACATGGTGTAGGCGCCGATGCCGAGCACGACCTCCAAAGCGTTCTGGGCGGTATACCCGTGACTGAGGAACGCCTCCAGCGATTGCGGGCTGACCGCGCCCGTGGCCGCCACCACGTCCAGGGTGAAGTCCTGCAGCGCCGCCAGCCGTTCGCCGGGCAGCGGCCGCTGGTCCCGCAGCGCGGCGATGAGGTCCGCGCCGGCACCGAGCGCGGCGAGCTTCGCGGTGTGCATGGCGACACAGATATGGCAGCGGTTGCGGGCCGCGATGGTGACGATGACCACCTCCCGCGCGACCGGGTCCAGGCTGGTGCTCTCAAACAGGCCGCTGGCCTTCAGAAATGCGTCGAGTAGCTGCGGCGAGGCGGCCATCCGGGCGACCGCCGCGGGCACATGGCCGCCGCGGTGGGCCATGGCCGCCATGATCCGCCGGGAACCGGGCGGCGCGGATTCCAGGGTGTACTCGGGAAACGCGACATCGGTCATGAGATTCCTCCGGTCCGCAGCACCGGCCTGCCGCCGGGCCTTAGTATGGTCAACATGGTTGTCCATATAGTAAACCGAGTTGTCTAACATGGCAACGCCGGAGCCGGGCAGCCCCGGGTTCGAGCTGCCGTTGCTGCTGTTCGCCGGGTTCCGCGCGCTCATCGACGCGCTGCATGCCGAACTGGCCGCGCAGGGCCATCCCGGCGTGCGCCCCGCCTACGGGTTCGCCATGCAGGCCATCGGCCTGGACGGGGCCGCGGCCAGCGAGGTGGGGCGCCTGCTGGGGATCTCCAAGCAGGCCGCCGGGAAGACCATCGACCGGCTGGAACAGCTCGGGTACGCGGAGCGTGCCGCCGACGCCCGCGACGGCCGCCGCAAGCTGGTCCGGCTCACCCCGCTCGGCATCGACGCGCTGGCCAGGTCGGCAGCGATCTTCGATGACCTGCGGGCACAGTGGGCCGGCCGCCTGGGACCACAGCGGCTGGCCGCGCTCGAAGCCGACCTGCGCACGATGGTCCCGCGCGGCACATTCCGCCTCGACGTGCCCGGGTGGTTCGGTGCTTGAGCGACGGACGGTAGAAGATGGACGGGTGACAACGGACCCCGGCACCGCGGCGCCCGAGCCGCAGGCCGTGATCGCGCCGCTGACCGGCGCCGCGATCTTCCTGGTCGTCGGGCTCACCCCGGGCGGGGACAGCGCCGCGGCGGTGCGCGACCTCTGCGCGGACCTGGCCGGCCTGGTCCGGGCCGTGGGATTCCGGGATCTGGATGGCCACCTGACCTGCGTCACCGGTTTTGGCGCGGCAGCGTGGGACCGGATCACCGGGCGGGGCAGGCCAGCGGGGCTACATCCGTTCCGGGAAATAGAAGCGGGGCCGCGGCACGCCGTCGCCACCGCGGGGGACGTGCTGTTCCACATCCGCGCCGTGCGGATGGACCTGTGCTTCGAACTGGCCAGCCAGATCATGGCGCGGCTGGGCGGCGCCGTGACCGTCGCGTCCGAGGTACACGGCTTCCGTTACTTCGACGACCGCGACCTGATCGGGTTCGTCGACGGCACCGAGAACCCCACCGGCCCGGCCGCCGCGCGCGCGGCGCTGATCGGGGATGAGGATCCCGGCTTCGCGGGCGGCAGCTACGTGATCGTGCAGCAGTACCTGCACGACGTCGCGGCGTGGAACGCGCTGCCGGTGGAGGAGCAGGAGAGGATCGTCGGCCGCACGAAGCTGGCCGACATCGAGCTGTCCGACGACGTGAAACCGAGCTACGCGCACAACGCCCTGACCGTCATCACCGGGGACGACGGCGAAGAGGTGCAGATCGTCCGGGACAACATGCCGTTCGGCTCGGTCGGGGACGGGTGCTACGGCACCTATTTCATCGGCTACGCCCGATCACCTGCCACGATCGAGCAGATGCTCACCAACATGTTCGTGGGGTCCCCGGAAGGGAACTATGACCGGTTGCTGGACTTCAGCACGGCGGTGACCGGGAGCCTGTTCTTCGTGCCCGCGGTGCCGCTGCTGGAGAACCTCGGCGCAGCCACCGCGCCGGCCAGCCAAGCAGCGCCCGCTGGTCAAGCAGCACCTACCGGCGAAACCACGGCCCGCGAAGCCACGACGCCCGCCTGGCCCGGATCTCCGGGCTCCCTCAATATCGGCAGCCTGAAAGGGGCACCTGGCGATGGATAACCTGCACCGCGAGCTCGCACCGGTCTCCGCGACCGCCTGGACGGCGATCGAGGAGGAGGCCACCCGCACGCTCAAGCGCCACCTCGCCGGGCGGCGGGTGGTGGACGTGCAGGGACCGGCGGGTTACGGGCTGTCCGCGGTGGGCACCGGCCGGGTGCGCGACATCGGCGCGCCGGCCGACGGGGTGCTCGCCCGGCAGCGCCTGGCCGCGGCGCTGGTGGAACTGCGCGCCCCGTTCACGCTGAGCCGCGAGGAGATCGACGACGTCGAGCGCGGGGCGGAGGATTCCGACTGGCAGCCGGTCAAGGACGCGGCCAGGCAGATCGCCTTCGCCGAGGACCGCGCGATCTTCGACGGCTATCCCGCGGCCGGGATCGAGGGCATCCGGCCGGGCTCCAGCAATCCGCCGGTGCGCCTGCCCGCGGACGTCCGCGAGTACCCGGCGGCGATCGCGCAGGCGCTCGGCCGGCTGCGCGACAGCGGCGTCGACGGCCCGTACTCGGTGCTGCTCAGCGCCGACGCCTACGTCGCGGTCAGCGAGACCAGCGACCACGGCTACCCGGTGCTGCAGCACCTGCGCCGGCTCGTCAACGGCGACATCATCTGGGCGCCCGCGATCTCCGGCGCCGTCGCGCTGACCACCCGGGGCGGCGACTTCAGCCTGCAACTCGGCCAGGAGACCTCGATCGGCTACCTGTCGCACACCGGCACCGAGGTCGAGTTGTACCTCCAGGAGACGCTGACCTTCCTGGCGTACACCGCCGAAGCGGCCGTGAGCCTGCCCGTGGGCGACTGAGCAGATCGCCCGCGGGCAGGCCACCGGCGGCCGGTACCCGCTTAGGGGTAGGTCCGGCCGGCCGAACGCCACGCCCACGGTGAGCGGGTCGGTCACGGTGATATCCCCGCGCGCCGCGATCGCCTGCACGACCTGCTGGAAGTCGTTGTAGCAGTAGCGCTCCACGTCGTTGGTCCAGTGCAGGTCCGGGTCGGATGAGGTGCAGTCCCACTGGGTGCCGTTGTGCTGGTACGCCGGGCTCGTCCCGGTGACCAGGATGTAGGACTGCAGGCTCAGCCACTGCCCCGGCTGGAGCTTGTTGACCAGGGCGATGATCTGGTCGGGCGTCGCGTAGCGCGGGCTGCCCTTCGCCGCGATCGTGTAGCACGGCGCCGACGGGTCGTTGCACGGGCCGCCGTTGAACGCCCGGGTGTACTGCCAGAACGGCGGGGTGGTGCCCATCGCGGCCGTGGTGGTCCCGGACTTGTTGTACTCCCGGCCCCAGGCGAAGCACTTGGCACCGTAGTTGGCCTGAACCGCGGTCGGCTGCCCCTGCGCCCCGGGATAGGCGATGAGCCCGTGCGCGCCGGGCAGCCCGTGCAGCTTGATGGCCCGCGCGGACCCGCAGGTCTGGGCCTGCTGCTCCGCCGGTGTGAGCGAGCTTATGTTGCCCGGATAGGTGGCCGTGGCCGACACGAACGACCAGCCGTAGGTCTGCGCCAGCGAGGTGGCCTGGTCCCAGGACGCGGTGAGCGAGTCGCCGCCGTGGGTGCAGTTGTTCGTCGTCGTATGGGTCTTCTTCGTGACCAGGGAACCGGTCCCCGTCATCCCCAGCGACTGCAGGAACGGCGCCACCGTGGTGTCCAGGCGCGCGATGCCGGTGTCGTCCTCCTGGCAGCCGTCCGCCGCGGTCATCTCGGAGCGCGAGAAGAACAGCGTCGCGTAGATCTGGTCGGCCGAATGCGCGGCTCCGCTGCCCCGCGCGGTCCCCGCCAGGCAGGCGCTCGCGACCGCGGCCGCACCCTGGCCCGCCGACGCGGGCCGCACCGCGGCACCGGCGCCCAGCGCCCCCATTGTGCTTACCGCTACGCAAGCCGCGGCCAGCACAAACAACGGCCGGCGGCCGTGCCGGTACAAAGAAGTCATCGTTTTCCCTACTGAGCGAGTCGGACAGGCTGTAGCGGGGAGAATCGTTCCCTGTCCACCTAACGGCATATCTATGCATGATCACTTACGTTTGCTCGGATCATTACTTTTAATTCATCGCGTTACGCTCCCCGGCGCTGACGGTGAGCCGCACGCGAGCCACCGTGCGCCATCCCCGGCGGCCGGACCGGGTGGCGTCCAGCCGTCCCGCCGCAGGGCGCCGCCGCGGCCGGGAAAATTGATGTGCCGGGGATGTCGAGACCGGAGCGGCAGCTTCGTCCTCGGAGATGACAGCGCCACCAGGGCGCGGCAACCGAAAGGACTCGAATCCATGGACTGGAAGCTGGAAGTCGTGGTCATACCGGTCACCGACATCGACAGGGCGAAGGACTTCTACACCGGCAAGCTGGGATTTCGCCTGGACGCCGACACCAATCCGACCGAGACGATGCGCGTGGTGCACATGACCCCGCCCGGCTCGGGCTGCTCCGTGGTGGTCGGGCCGAAGGTGGTGCCGGCAGGCACCGACCTGGGCGGCACCTCGGCGAGCCTGCAACTGGTCGTCCGCGACATCGAGGCGGCCCGCGCCGAGCTGGCCGGGCGCGGCGTCGAGGTCACGCCGGTCCAGACGCTGGACCCCAGGGACGGCGGAAAGTTCGTCTTCTTTACCGACCCCGACGGCAACAACTGGGCCATCCAGGAGATCCGCGAATACGTCGGTGCGGAACCGGGCTGACCGCAACCGTGACCCGGGCTAGGGACGCCGGGCGACCCCGCAATAAAGCCAGCGCGAGCCGTCGCTGTCGGCCATTGCCGGGTCCTCGGCCTCCCAGTCGCCCACGTAACACAGATGCCCCGGAACATCGGGGTCGTGCGCGGACACCATGTCCAGGCCCTCGAAAAGCCGCTCCACCTCGGCCCGCGACCGGAAGTGCATCTGCTCCGTGGCACGGTTGAAGACGCGGCGGAACTCGTGGACGGCACGGGGCGGCTTGTGGTCGCTGGTCAGGTGCGACAGCGCCAGATAGCTGTCCGGCGCCAGCGGGGCCACGCACCGGCGCACCAGGCTCCACGGGTCGCTCTCGTCGGCCACGAAGTGCACCACCGCGGTCATCAGCAGCCCGGCCGGCTCGCTGAAGTCGATCAGCTCGCGCAACTCGGGGTCGGCCAGCAGGTGCTCCGGATCGCGCAGGTCACCCTGGATGACCCTGACCCCGGAGACGCCGGCCAGCAACTCGCCGGACTGGGCGCGCACCATCGGGTCGTTGTCCACGTACACGACGCGGCAGCTCGCGTCGACCGACCGGACCACGTCGTGGGTGTTCCCGGCCGTCGGCAGCCCGGAGCCGATGTCGATGAACTGCCGGACCCCCCGCTCCGCGATCCACCGGGCTGCCCGCTGATGGAATCCGCGGTTCGCCCAGGCACAGTCCCTGATCTCCGGCACCAGCGCCATGATGCGCGCGGCCGCGTCGCGGTCGGACTTGAAGTTGCTCTTGCCGCTTAAGAGGTAGTCGTAGATCCGCGCAGGCGCTGGCCTGGTGGGATCAACTCCGGCCGGTATCTCGGCAGTCTCGTTCATCGCACTCCCCCCAAGCCAGGATTTACCCAGCTTGACGTGCTTTGTAGCTCGGCGGGCACGGTAACCGGCCCCGCCACGGGCGGGCCGCGGGGCGTGCCGCCACGCACACCCCGCATGTCCCCGCACATGTGACCACCGATCCTTCCAGACCGGGAACGGTAAGGCCCGGTCAGAGCGCGAAATGCGCGGGTTCCGGGGGGCCAGTGTTCCCTGCCCCCGGTTAGTGCAGGTGCGACCGCCAGTCCCTGGGCACCCGGCCCGCCGGGCCAGGCACCGGCTGGTCCGCGGGATGGTGCTCGGGCGGGGCCAGCTCCGGGCCGCTTGAGTACATCCGGTCCTCCGCGTAGTTCCAGAACCACGACTCGCCCGGCTCGAAGCTCCTGATCAGCGGGTGCCCGGTGGCGGCGGCGTGCGCGCTGGCGTGCTGCGACGGCGAGGAGTCGCAGCAGCCGATATGCCCGCACTGCGTACATCGGCGCAGGTGGACCCACCAGCCCCCGCCTTGGTCGCAGTCGGCGCACCCCGTCCCGCTCGGCGGGACCGTCACGTCGATGGGTTCCGCGGTCACCTGCACACCCCTCTTCCGGCAGCACGGCCACCAGAAGTGGCCAGACGTTACTGGTATAGCCACCCGGGCCCATACCCGCAAACCGCAGGCCCGTGGCGAACCGTTACTCCGGGGAACCCGGCGCGCCCGGGCGGCGGGCTCAGTTGGCGACGACGGTGCCCGCCTCGCCGCGCAGCAGCGCCTCGGCGTCGCCCAGCTGCCCGATCGCGGCCATCTTCCCTGTCGCTTCCACGAACCGGCAGACGGCCTCGATCTTGGGCCCCATGGACCCGGCCGGGAAGTGCCGGGACCGCAGCTCCGCCGGGGTCACCCGGCGCAGCGGCCGGGCCTGCGGGGTGCCGAACCCGTCCTGGACCGCGGCGATGTCGGTCAGCAGCAGCAGCGCGTCCGCGCCAGCTCCCGGGCCAGCAGCGCGGCGGTCAGGTCCTTGTCCACGACCGCCTCGGCCCCGTGCAGCATCCCCGCCGCGTCCCGCACCACCGGTGCCCCGCCGCCACCGGCGCAGACGACGACCGCGCCGCTGTCCAGCAGCACCCGGACGCTGGGCAGGTCCAGCAGCTCCAGCGGCTCGGGCGAGGGAACGACCCGGCGCCAGCTCGCACCGTCCTGGCGGACCTCCCAGCCGTGCGCTGCGGCGAGCGCGCGGGCGTCCGCCTCGCCGTAGACCGGCCCGACGAACTTGGTCGGCCGCCCGAACGCGGGGTCGTCCGCGCTGACCACGGTGCGGCTGACCAGACAGGCGACCCGGCGGTCCGGCAGTGCGTTCTGCAGCGCCTGGAGCAGCCAGTAGCCGATCATGCCCTGCGTCTGCGCTCCCAGCACGTCGAAGGGGTAGGGCGCGCCAGGGCCGCGGTCCTCGGCGCTCTCCAGGGCGAGCAGCCCGACCTGCGGGCCGTTCCCGTGGGTGAGCACAAGCTCGTGCGCCTGCGCCAGCGGGGCGAGCGCGAGCAGCCGCCTTGAGTACGTGCTCCTCCTGGATCCGGGCCTCGGGCAGTTCGCCGCGCTCCAGCAGGGCGTTGCCGCCGAGCGCGGCGACCACTCTCACGCGGGCTCCCCGAGCGTGGCCACCATCGCCGCCTTGATGGTGTGCAGCCGGTTCTCCGCCTGGTCGAACACGATGGAGGCGGGTGACTCGAAGACCTCGTCGGTGACCTCCAGCGCGTCGAGCCCGCGCTTGTCGTAGATCTGCTGCCCGATCTCGGTCTCGGTGTTGTGCAGCGCCGGCAGGCAGTGCAGGAACTTCACCTCGGGGTTCCCGGTGGCCGCCATCGCCTGCGCGTTCACCTGGTACGGCAGCAGCGCGTCGATGCGCGCGTCCCACTCCTCGGCCGGCTCCCCCATGGACACCCACACGTCGGTGTACAGGAAGTCCGCGCCCGCCACGGCCGCCGCGACGTCGTCGGTGACCGCCATCCGGGCGCCGGAGGAGGCGGCGAGGCCGCGGGCGATGTCCTGCACGCCGGGCGCGGGCTGCAGCGCTCCGGGAGCGCAGCGATGCGCACGTCCATGCCGAGCAGGGCGCCGGTCACCAGCAGCGAGTTCGCGGTGTTGTTGCGGCCGTCACCCAGATAGCAGTAGGACACCTCGGTCGAGCGGCTTGGCGGTGTGGTCGCGCATGGTGAGGATGTCGGCCAGCATCTGGGTGGGGTGCCAGTCGTCGGTGAGCCCGTTCCACACCGGCACCCCGGCGTAGGCGGCCAGCGTCTCCACCTTTTCCTGGGCGACGCCGCGGTACTCGATGCCGTCGAACATCCGGCCGAGCACCCGCGCGGTGTCCTTCATCGACTCCTTGCGGCCCAGCTGGGAGTCCCCCGGCCCGATGTAGGTGACGTCGCCGCCCTCGTCGTGCGCCGCCACCTCGAACGCGGACCGGGTCCGCGTCGAGGTCTTCTCGAAGATCAGCGCGATGTTCCGGCCGGCCAGGCGGCGCGCCCGGCAGCCGGCCCGCTTTTGCCGCCCGCAGCCGCGCGCCAGCTCGACGAGGTCGAGTGAGCTGCCGCGCTGAAGTCCATCCGGCGGCTGCGTCGAGGTCGAGTGCTCCTTCAGGAGGCCGCGGTCCGATGCGCAGGTCCATGTCGTGCCGGTCCATCGGGCCCGGGATCCGGGTTCAGGCCGGGTCGCGCTCGATCGGGCAGGTCATGCACCGCGGGCCGCCGCGGCCCCGGCCGAGTTCGCTGCCGGCGATGGTCATCACCTCGATGCCGTGCTTGCGCAGCATGGTGTTGGTGGGCACGTTGCGCTCGTAGCCGAACGACGACCCCGGCGCGACGGCCAGGTAGTTGGTCCCGTCGTCCCACTGCTCGCGCTCCGCCGCCCTGACGTCCTCGTCGGTGGCGAGCACGGTGACCTTTCGACGCCGAGTACCTGGGCGAGGGTGTCCCACAGGTTCGGTTGTGGGTGATGGCAGGCCCGCCGCCGCCTCGCCGGGCGTGAGCGTCCAGGAGCGCAGCTGCCGGTCGAGATAGGGGTAGAGCACGAAGGTGCCCCGGTCGACCATGGTCATCACGGTGTCGAGGTGCATCATGCGCGGCGACTCGGCAGCTCGACGGCGATCACCGTGCGTCCCTGGCCGCCGGAACAGTCCGCGGGCCAGGAGCTCGACCGCCATCGGGGTGGTCCGCTCCCCCATGCCGATCAGCACCGCACCGTTGCCCAGCACGTGCACGTCGCCGCCCTCGACGGTGGCCGGCAGGTGGTCGACGTCATCGTCGCCGTAATAGGTCAGAAGCCGCCGCGGCAAACATCGGGTGGTACCGGTAGATGGCCCGGCTGTGCAGTGTCTCGCGCTGCCGGGCCGCCTTGGCCATCGGGTTGACCGAGACGCCCCCGTAGATCCAGCACGAGTTGTCCCGCTGGAACAGGTGGTTGGGCAGCGGCGGCAGGACGAAGTCGTCGGCTGCGCACATGTCCCAGTTCAGGCTGCGCGGGCCGGGCCGGGATGCAGGTCCGCCTTGAGCACCCCGCCGACCAGGAACTCGGCCAGCGCCGGCCGTCGAGGTCCTCGAACAGCTTCCGCACCGGCTCGACAGGTCGGGCCCGAGCATCTCCGGGGTGCAGACCCGGTCCAGGACGAAGGCCCGGCCTTCGGGGAGCTCGAGGGTCTCGCCCAGCAGCTGCCCGAAATAGTGCACCTCGCACGCCCTTGTCACGCAGCGCCTGGGCGAACGCGTCGTGCTCCTCCTTCGCCTTCCTGGCCCACAGCACCTCGTCAAACAGCAGGTCCTCGACGTTCTGCGGGGTGAGCCGGGACAGCTCCAGGCCCGGCCGGTGGACGATGACCTGGCGGAGCTGGCCCACCTCTGATCGCACCTCGAAACTCATGGGACGTGGCCTCCCCTTGGTCGTCTCTGCACCATGCTGCCTCTGGCGTCACAGGCGCATCCAGGGACGAAGGTCCCACCGGCTCCCGCCGTAGGTCAGCCGGGGGCCAGTCCCGTGGCCGTGCGACCGCGGTCCTCCAGGAGGTCGGCGGCGCCCCGGACCACGCAGCGCAGCGGGTCGTCCACGACCAGGGCCGGAATGCCCGCGGTGGCCGCCTCGACCCGCCCGGCCAGGCCGGGCAGCAGCGCTCCGCCGCCGGCCAGGCAGATCTTTCCCCGGACGACGTCCTCGGCGAGGTCCGGCGGGATGTCGAGCAGCATCTCCCGGACCGCTTCGACGATCGTGGCGACCAAGTGCTCCAGCGCCGCTGCCACGAGCTCCCCGGGATGCGCTCGGCCCGCGGGGTCCGGCCCGCCGCGTCCACGCCCGACGGTTTCCGCCCATTCGGTCCCGTGCCGCCGGCGAGCCCCAGGTCCATCTTCAGCCGCCGCGCGGCGTTGCGGCCGATGAGCAGGCCGAGTTCGGCCTTGACCGTGGCACGATCGCCTCGTCCATGGCGTTGCCCCCCAGCCGCAGCGACTCGGCGCGGACCAGGTGGCCGCCCGCCACCACCGCGACCTCGGTGGTCCCACCCCCGATGTCCACGATGAACGCGCCGGTCCCGTCGGTGAGGCCGACCCGCACCCGCGGCCGCGGCGACCGGTTCTTCGATGAGCCGCACCGTGCACCGGGGCTTGATCGCCGCGGCGGCCGTCGCCAGCGACCGCTGCTCGATCCAGGTGGCCCCGCCGGGGACGCAGACCACCGCCGACGGCCGCAGCAGGGTACGCCGCAGCCGTGCCTGGCGCAGGAACGCCTGCAGCATGGCCACCGACCCGTCCAGGTCGGCGACGACCCCGTCCCGCAGCGGGTGGATGACGTCGATGCCGTGCGGTTCCTTGCCCGCCAGCATGTCCGCGGCCTGCCCCACGGCGGTCCCTGGCCGGTGGCCCGGTCCACGGCGATCGCCGAAGGCTCCTCCACCACCAGCCCCCGGCCCGGTATATTCACCAGTGTGTTTACCGTACCGAGATCGACCGCTACGCCTGTCCGCAGCCGCATCATGCCTGCCTGTTCCTTGCTGGACGCCGCCTGGCCACCAGGACTGGTCACCTACGGTTACCCCATACCCGCCGCCCCGCGGATCAATGACCGCGGCCCGGCCGTTCCGGTGGCGGAACGGCCGGGCCGCAGTGATCTGGGCGCCTAGCTCTCGCTGGGTACCACCACGACCGGGCAGTGTGCGTGGTGCACGACCTGGCTGCTGACCGACCCGATCATCAGCCGGGTGAAGCCGCCCGCGCCGCGGAATCCGACGACCACCAGGTCGGCGGTGCGGGATGCCTCGATCAGCTCCTGCACCGGGAACCCGGAGATGGCCCGAACCGTCACCGACGACGGCTTCGCGACACCGAGCTGGCTGCTCACCTTGAGCGTCATTTCCTCCGCCGCCTGCTGCAACTCCGCCACATCGGTCGCATCCTGCGGGAGAGAGATGGGGTTGCCGGTCCACCCGCTCATCGGGACCGTGTGGACAGCGAGGACGGTGACCGGCGCGTGCCGGGTCGCCGCCTCCTTAAGGGCCCATTCCAGCGCGTGGATGGAGTGGGCAGATCCGTCGATGCCGACGGTGATACCAGGCATCTTCTGCCTCCTTCTGACGGGACTGTCACTCCGGGCAGCCCGGACTCTGCTTCCACTCTTGTCCCGCCCAGGCGCCCGCGACCAGGGACCTTCGGGCACGCCTGCGGGCCGTTGAGCCCGATCAGGACAGTGGCGGCCGCCCCGTCGCGGCGCGGCCGAGAATCGCGTCCACCTGGCGCCTCGGTGAACCGGTGCCCCGCGGCCCGTAACCGAGCCTGAGGATGATCTGCGGGCACTCCGGCCAGGGCCACCAGCCAGTGGCTGACTGCCGCATGTCGTGCAGCTCGATCGGCTGGTAGAGGAACGAGGCCGCGAGACCGCAGACCGTGGCGGTGAGCAGCACCCGCTGCAGCGCCTGGCCGGCCCGGAGCCAGTCGGCCGGATCATCGCGTGCCGTGGCCAGCACGGCAAGCTGCGGATGTGACTCGTAGCTCGCCGTGAACAGCGCCGTGGCCGGTGCGGCGCGCCCCAGGTCGCGGACGGGAGCCGGGCCGCGGTCGGGCCGGGAACCAAGCGCGGCAGCGGGCACCCCGTCCTCGCCCTCGGTCCCGATCCAGCGAGCCATCTCGACACGGTGATCGAAGTCCTCGGACAGCTCCCGCTCGGCGTCCGCGACGAGCTGCAGCACCTGCGCCGTGTGCGCGGCATCAAGCGGCCGGAGCAGGGCGAACTCGGCGCTCGCGGCCCGCTCCAGGGCGGCCAGCGTGGCATCGGGGATGCGCTGGCCGGTGAACGGTTCCCGGCTAGTGTGCCGCTGCCAGATGCCGTCGAACAACTCGCGCTCTTCGCGAGTGGCTGGGCGCCCGCTGCTGAGCTGGACGGACGCCATGAGCGTGGGCTCCTCCCGCGGGTCGGGGAGCGGCCAGACAAGCGGCTTGGCCCCGGTCACGCGAGCCGCCAGCCTCAGGTTGAACAACGCTGCGCCGCAGCTCAGATGGAGAGCCCGGCCGTGCGCGTCGGCCACCCAGAGCATCCGTTCCGGATCACCGTGTACTTCCAGGAGGTCATCACCGGCGACCCGGAACCGCCACGGCTGAGTGTTGTGGATCGATGGCGCGGCACCCGCCGCTTCAACGATCCGGCGCACGATGCCCGCGTCCGCCAACGGTCGATACATGTCTCTGCGCCTCCCTCTGGCGCGGGCACCGCCGTCGTGGCGATGCTCCTGCCTGCGGCCCAGCCTCCCCGCCTCCAGCCGGCGATACCAGGGACCTAAGCAGCGCCGTCCGGGACCTTCGCCCCGCCCGGCCCGGGGATCGCGGCGGCACGCTGAAAGTGGTTCGCCATACCTGCTCAGGAGGTGCCGAGATGCGCGCCGTGGTCATCTACGAGTCGATGTACGGAAACACCCATGTGATCGCCGAGGCGATCGGCAGAGGGCTGGAACAGGGTCTCGAGGTCACCGTGGTGCCGGTCGCCGAGGCGGCGCCGGAACTACTGGACGAGGCAGGCCTGGTGGTGGCCGGCGGCCCGACCCACGTCCACGGCATGAGCGGGGCACGGTCCCGCCAGGCGGCGGTGGATGCCGCGCGCAAGGACAGCAGCGGGCTCACCCTGGAGCCGCATGCGCAAGGACCAGGCCTGCATGACTGGTTCGGCACGCTGGGCCGGAATCCACGGCTGCAGCTATGCCGCCTTCGACACCCGGATGGACGGCCCGGTGATGCTTACCGGGCACGCGTCGAAGACCATCGCGAAGCTGCTGGACCGGCACGGGCTGGCCGAGATCGCCCCCGCGCAGAGCTTCCTCGTCACCAAGGACAACCACCTGCGGCCCGGCGAGGAAGACCGCGCCGAGCAGTGGGGCAGGGAACTGGCGGCGAAGCGACCCACAGCCACTCCGGCCCGGTGACCCAGGCCGGGATCACTCGCCACCCACGGACGCGGTGCGGAAAGCCCTGGGCCATTTGGCCGATCTCGGCTACCTTCGTATGGCCCTACCTGGGGGTGCAGGCCGGGGCGACAGGCTGACTGCATGAGCCCAGAATCCATGCGCAACGCCACACCACACGAAGAGCCGCAGTTCTCCTCGCTGCCGGCCCCGGCGGAGCCCGCCGAGAGCGGCTACGCATTCTGGACGGCCGAGCGGGCCTGCTGCTGCCCGGCCAAGCCGGCCGTGGTCGCCGTGCTGCCCCCGGCGCCAGGCCGGGACCACGAGACGGACCTGCTGCTGTGCGGCCACCACTACCGGGCGTCACGTGAGGCACTCGAGGCGGCCGGCGCCACCGTGATGGCGGAGGGCGGCCAGCCCGCCACCACCTGAACCGCCGCCCGCCGTCAGCGTCCTATGCGCGGCGGATCCGGTCGCGAAGGCCGTGTGTCGCCACGGAGATAGCCACGCCCGCCCGAGGGCTAGCCTGCTGCCGCGGCGGCTTCCGGCGCAGCGACCCTGGCGGTCTCCGTGTGCTTCGGGGTGATGAGCACCGGGCGCTTAGCCAGGTGCAGCAGCCGGTTCGACACGCTGCCGAACGGCAGGAGGGGCAGGTCGGTACGGCTGCTCGAGCCAAGCACGATCATCCGCGTGTCGTAGTGCTCGGCGGCCTCCAGGATGGTACTGGCCACGTGCCCGTAGTCGGCCGAGCCGATGACACCCTTGACCGTGACGCGGGCATCGCGCAGGCCCGAGACGACCTGCTCCACGACCCTCTCGCGGCCCCCTCGTGGCAATCGACCTGCGCCCGCCCATCTGCCAACGGCGTACTCGTGCACATGCAGCACGACGACGTCGTCACCGGTGCCGAGGGCCAGCTGGCGGGTCATCTCGGCCGCGGCCGCCACGTGCTCCCCCGGGTCACTCCGGGCAGCGTCCACGGCCAGCAGAATCGTCTTCGTCATGGCTTCCTCCCAGGGGGTGTACGTAACTGTTGACCGGCCACGCCGGCAGCACGACAGCGCGAACCAGCCGCATTTACAATGCGGCTACATCTGGCGCATACGGTGAAGCCGGCGGATGTCATCCTTGCTTGCGAGCAACGCCAGGAGAAGCAGACAGACGAGCCGGCGCCGCCCATATGATGTGCTTCATTTTGAACCTCGCAAATACCTAATCTCGTCGCTCTTTTCCATTCCACTGTGTTCCCTTGCTGTGCGCCCGGGAAGGGACGTTGGTCCCTGGTGCGCAGGCCATAAGGCGGGAGAACATGAGCCGTTCGCGGGTGGCGGGCGGATCCTCAGCCGCCAGAGGATGCGCTTTTGGCGAGGAGGTGATCCGCGATGAAGAGCTTCGTCAGGGACGTGATGACGACGCCGGTCGTGGCGGTCAGGAAAACCACTTCTTTCAAGGAGATGATCACACTGATGCGGGGAATCCGCGTCAGCGCCTTTCCCGTTATCGATGACGAGGGACGGGTCATCGGCGTTGTGTCAGAGGCCGACATGCTGAACAAGGAGGCCGACCTGGCCACCGGGCCGGGGGTGCTGGCGAGCGTGCTGCGCTTCGGGACCACGACAAGGCGGCCGGGGTGACCGCGGCCGCACTGATGACCAGCCCGCCGGTGACGGCCAGTCCCGGGACACCGCTGGCGCAAGCCGCCCGCATCATGCGGGACCGCCGGGTCAAGCGGCTGCCCGTGATCAACGCCACCGGGCACCTGATCGGGATCATCAGCCGGGCCGACGTGCTGAGCGTCTTCGCCCGGCCGGATGCGGACATCCGCCGTGAGGCCACCGAAGAAGCGATCGCGGAAAGCGTCCTGGAGGACTCGCGCCGGTTTACCGCTTCACCGTGCACGATGGGATCGTGACGCTGACCGGATGCCCGGAGACCGACCAGGCCGGCCACGATCTGGTGGCGGTGTATACGGCATATCGACGGGGTGATCGCGGTCCGCGACCAGCTGAGCTATGCGGGCACACCGCGGTGACGCATAGGCAGGACCGCACGCTGGCGACCAGCGGGCTCGCCCGGGTCGAGGGCGAAGGCGCGCATGCCATTGTCCGGGTCCGCGGCAGCCGCGTGGACGAGGTGCGGCTCGACATCTACGAACCGCCGCGCTTCTTCGAGGCGTTCCTGCGCGGCCGGTCCTACACCGAGCCACCGGACATCACCGCGCGAGTCTGCGGCATCTGCCCCGTCGCCTACCAGACAAGTGCCTGCCAGGCGATCGAGGACGCGTGCGGGGCACGCCTGGACGCCGAGATCGCGAGCCTGCGCCGGCTGCTGTACTGCGGCGAGTGGATAGGCAGCCATGCGCTGCACATCTACATGCTGCACGCCCCCGACTTCCTCGGGTACCCGGGCATCGTCGAGATGGCGGCCGACCATCGGGAGGTGGTCGAACGCGGTCTTGCCCTGCGCCGGGCCGGGAACGCGATCATGGAGCTCCTCGGCGGCCGGGCCATCCATCCGGTGAACGTGCGGGTCGGCGGGTTCTACCGGGCGCCGTCCGCGGCCGAACTGGCACCGCTGGCACGGCAGTTGCGCGACGCGCTGCCCCTGGCCCTGGACACGGTCCAGTGGGTGGCGGGATTCGACTTCCCGGACTTCACCTGCCCGCACGAACTGCTCGCGCTGACCGAGCCCGGCAGATACCCGATCGAGCGAGGGACGCTGGCCACCAGCGGCGGCCTGGCGTTCCCGGCCGCTGAGTTCGAGCAGCACATCACCGAGGAGCAGGTGCCTTATTCGACGGCACTGCACGCCCGGCTCACCGCCGCCGGGCAACCGGGTGACGGCCGCTACCTGACCGGGCCACTGGCCAGGTACACGCTCAACTCCGGGTTGCTGCCGCCACAGGCCGCCCGGGCCGCGGCGGAGGCGGGCTCGGGCCCGGCTGCCGCAACCCGTTCCGCAGCATCATCGTGCGCGCCGTCGAGGTGGTCTGCGCCATCGAGGAAGGCCTCCGGCTGATCGGGGAATACCGCCCACCGGGCCGCCCCGCCGTGCCGGTGACCGCCCGCGCGGCCACGGGGTATGGCGTGTCGGAAGCTCCCCGCGGGGTCCTGTACCACCGGTACGAGCTTGACGGCGGCGGGATCATCCGCAACGCCTGCATCGTGCCGCCGACCTCCCAGAACCAGCGGGCCATCGAGGACGACCTGCGCCGTTTTGTGGAGGCACGGCTCGATTTCGATGACGCCCGCCTCACCAGCGCCTGCGAGCAGGCGATCCGCAACTACGACCCGTGCATCTCGTGCTCGACGCACTTCCTCGACCTGCGGATCGATCGCCGGTGACCGGGCCACCGGCGCCGAACGGCAAGGCTGTGGTCATCGGCGTGGGCAACGAGTTCCGGCGCGACGACGGCGCCGGGCCGGCGGTACTGGCGAGGCTGCGCGGACGGGTGCCCCGGGGCGTCGAGTTGCTGGTCAGCGACGGCGAGCCGGTCCGGCTGATCGAGGCATGGGCCGGT
Source organism: uncultured Actinomycetes bacterium (assembly GCA_963730235.1). GTDB lineage: Bacteria > Actinomycetota > Actinomycetes > Streptosporangiales > Streptosporangiaceae > DASXKD01. The sequence goes on along the minus strand of CAVSRH010000007.1, from coordinate 1,226 downwards.
GCGGCAGTCGCCGTGATCGTGGACGCGGTGCGGGCCGAGCCTCCTGTTCCCGGGCGCCTGCACCGGCTGGTCCTGCACCAGGCCGGCGCCACTGAGGTCAGGCCGGTGAGCTCGCATGGGCTTGGGCTCGACAGCGCGATCGGCCTCGGACAGGTACTTGACCGCATGCCGGGCACGCTGATCGTGCATGCCGTCGAGGCAGCCGACCTGGGCCAGGGCCCCGGCCTGACGCCCGCCGTGGCGGCCGTCATCGGCACGCTGGCCACCGCCGTTCTCCGCGATCTGACCGGCCACGGCGCCCCGGCCGGATAGCTGGCCCCGCCGGGCGGCCCGCGCCGGGCGGGGCCCGCCACCGGCCGAAGGTCCCGCGCATGGGGCACGTTCGCCCCTGCCCGGCACCAGCGGCGGCTTGGTGCAATGAAAGCGGGCAGCAGCAGCGTGCCCCTTGAGGCGATCCTGAGGAGGCGGACGATGAACCGCAGAGACGCCCACCTTGACGCCATGCTGCGCCATCTCGGCGCGGCGTACTACGACTCGTTGCATGGCAGGGCCGCACCGACCGATGTGGCGCGGGCTCTCGACTCCGTGGCCGGACATCTCGGCGAGGAGGTCCCCGGCACCCACCGGCCGCCAGCCCCGCGGCCGCCGGGCACCACGGTTCCGGCACCAGGCACCACCAGCAGCGCCATGGACGGTGGCACAGCAGGGTGCGAGACGTCATGACGACGACGGTGGTGACCGTTGACCAGGAGGTGGCCCGGTTGCTGGCCGAGCACCGGATCAGCGGCATGCCCGTGCTGACCATGGGCCGGCACGTCACCGGAGTGGTGTCCGAGGCTGACCTGCTCGCCGCGCGGGACCGGATGCGACGCTCGCCGCAGCGGCCAGGCTTACGACTCCACCACCTGCGGCGGCTGCCGGTGGTCGACCCCGACGGCAAGCTGATCGGCATCGTCAGCCGCCGCGACCTGCTGAGCGTCTTCCTCCGCCCCGACGCGGAGATCGCCCATCAGGTCCGCGAAATACTCGCCGAGGTGCTTCCCGGTGGCCCGACCGGCGTCGAGGTCGCCGTGCGGGGCGGTGTCGTGACGCTGACCGGCGAGCCGGAACTGGCTGCCGAGGATGACCTGGTTCATGGCGCGGTGCGGCTGACCTGGGACGTGGACGGCGTCGTGGACGTGATCGACAAGACCGGCCCGGCGGCAGCCACCATGGCCGCGCCGCAC
>CAVSRH010000006.1:0-119363 GCA_963730235.1 uncultured Actinomycetes bacterium | reverse complement strand
TGCCGACTATCTCCTGCGCCTGGTGTCTGGCAGCACGATCGATGAGATGATTTCTGAGCGTCGTCATCATGAGCACCCAAGCTTGCTCGCTGACGTACGTGATCTGTGCGCGCTCGTGTCCGCCGAGTTCGGCGAACTGGAGGCCGAAGCTTACTCGCTGGTTGTGGAGGCCCAGCGGTATGTCGGGGCCCGGGAGGAGTTTCTGGGCAGACTTCTCGATGAGGGAGCACAGGCGAAGGACTTCTCGTTGCTCGACCCGGAGGAGTACCTGGCCGCAGCGCGCATAGTCCCACTGGGAACGCTCGCCGACGCCCTGGAAGAGCTTGTTTTCGATCCGCCATCACCGTGGGTAGACCCATCAGCGGTTGTGGCCTTCGCCCTGGATGCGTACCGCCCGAACCCGAACCGGGTTAGGCCACCGCGGCCCGCCGCCGATCCGCCATCCGATGACCCGATGGTCCGCGTGCTGGAACGAGCCGAACAGGCGCGGGCAAGGCGCGCGCGGCGAGCTGATCTGATGCTCGGGGAGAACACTCACGCCGATCTCACTGACCGCCTGCGTTCAGTCGGGTGGCCAATGGCGGCGGCGTTGCTGGTCGATGTCTTGCATGCTGCTGCTGATCCGGCGATGCCCTACGCAGTGGTGATGTCCGACGCCCTGCTGGTCGAGCCCGGTGGGCCTGTCACCTACATGACGCCAGTCAGCCTTCAGCGCATGTCCGGAATGCTTGGTGCTGACTTGTCTGGTGAGCCCGCAACCGAGGCTCAAGCCCCTGATCCGGAGAAGGTGGAAGAGGTGGCACCGGTTGAGTGACGCGGACTCTGAGGCGGTCACGCTGGCCAGGCTGCGGGCGGGAATTACTTCGCCTTGGCCTGTCACGCCTGTTGCCCGTAGTGCGCTGATTGCGGCGGCTGCCCGCGCTGGGAGGCGGATTGTAGACGTGGGTCGACCAGAAAACCCCGTTGTCACGCTCGGCTGGGTAGATGGGGCTGAGCCATCCGCCGGCGCCGATTCTGGTGTCAAGCGGGTGGCCGCTGCGCCGACCCTGCTTCTCACGTTCGCTGCCGTGCTGAGGTGTTGCTGGGAGCATCCGCAGTCTCACCCATGGCCGGGCCGAGAAGTGAGCGAGGCTGAGGTGCTGGCCGCAATGAGGGCAATCAGGTCGGCCGAAACGGAGGAGTTCGCCGGTCCGGGTGCGGAACGGCACCAGCGTGGTGCGCTGCGGAAGCTCCGTCAGGCCGGACTGCTGGACCCCACCAGCGATCAGGTGCGGCTGGGCCCAAAAGTCGCGGCGTGGACTGATTCGCAGGTCGATGAGCTGCGGGGGCATTATCACCGTCTTCCCGCCAGCCCGGACCGAGACCAGCCATGAGCGGGCTTCCTCTTGATGAACTGCAGGCGCCGCGCCAAGCCGACGTACTGTCCGCGCTGGCCGCGGTCGAGACGGCTGACGCGCCCGTGCCGCAACGCGATTTCCGCGCCCTCACCGACCCGGCTCTGCGTGCCAGCCTCAGCCGGTGTCTAGCCGAAGCTGGGCGCGTTCTGCTGCCCGTCAAGGGCGGATACCTTCGGGATACGACGACATCGTCGCCGCGCGCTTGACGACTTTAGGTGTGGGGGTCCTGCATCCAAACGATCGGGCCGTACTTGTTCTGATACTCCTGCATTGCGTCGCGATCCCGCGCGCGGCGGGCCGGGTCAAGGGCGATGGCTGGCTGGACGCCGAACCGGTCACCAAAGCCGAGCTTCACAAGTCCCAGCTAGCCGACTACAAGATCGACAATGCTGTGGCGCGACTGCGGGACGCCGGCCTGGTCCGCTATGGCCCGCAACGGTCGATCCTGCCAGGGCCGCAGCTAGCCAGGCTGACCCCGGCAGCGTCCGGCAGATTGTGGGAGGAACTCGTGCTGGTCGCTTCCCCCCACGGTGCCATGGCCGATGTGATACGCCGCCGCCGCGCAGCCCGAGGCACATCCGCGAATACCTCAGTGAACGGGAACGCCCCCTCCGCTGACAGCGTGTTGGGAAGGAGCAGAAGTGACTCAGGTGCTTGAAGCTCCGCGGTTGGAGGCAGTAAAACTGGGAGCGGTGGGCAATAGGGTCTTGGTGGGTGTGCAGACATTCGATATCGCCCGGCTCACGACGCATGCCGTTCCAATCGTGCCGGGCACGTTCATCGCCGTCACGGGGGCAGGTCCAGACGGTGACTCGAACGGATCGGGCAAGACATCATTTCTCGGGGCTGTCTCCTTGCTGCTCGCTGAGCCGCAGTGGCGCTTGTCCAGCGACGGCCGACTGACCAGGGCTCTCCTGTTCAAGCCGGAATCGGCAGGGCTGAAGCTGGAGCAGGGCTACCGCGCCGCTGAGTATGGCTACGTAGCTGGTGTGTTCGCGGCAAGCGCGGAGGATCCGGCGGCTGATGCCGTCACCGTGTGGGTGCGCATCGGGGCGAGCCCGCCGTATGTCCGTGCACGCTGGGCACCCGGTTTGCACGTCGCTGACGGTGATACCGACCGCGACCGCTACGAGCAGGCTGACGAGTTGTGGAACAGTCTCCGCGCGAATGAGGCTGGTGCCCGGACGATGGCATCAGCCCTGTACGGGGATGCGCCGCGGTGCCTGGCTTACCTTGACCCCACCGTCCGGAAGTCGGCGCCAAGCCTGCTGTCCCAGCAACTTGCGCTCATGACACCCGAACGCATCGCCGAGTCGCTGATAGGGCTCACCGGCCGCGAGCATCTCATAGATACCGAAGCAGAGCAGCGCCGCCGTCTCGCCGAACAAGGACACGACCTCGATGAGAAGATGCAGGCTGACCAGGCCGCCAGGATCAACGAGGCCGCCGACCTGGAAGGGGTGCAGTGGCGCAACAAGGCACGTGAGCATCTGACCCGCGGCGACAGCATGTGGGCGCTGCATTTCGCCCGTGGCCTGGTGGAGAAGCTGGGCGAGGAACGTGACGCCAATGAACGAGTGAGGCATGCCCGCGAGGTGCGGGAAGAAGCCCAGGATGCCGTCAACAAGCGCAGGGAGGAATGGGAGAGACTGCGCAGGCGCACCGACCTTGCCGTAGCTGCTACCGCCGCGGGCGAGGTTCTGGGCAAGCTGCAAGAGCAGATGACTGGTCTGACGTCACGCCGTGGCGCGCTGGGTGGAGAAGCCAGCAGGCTGGCGGACAGGTTTCGGGAGATAGCCCCGCTGCGGGATGGCTGGGACGGGTCGAGTGTCGATGCGGCCAGGGAGCGCCACGACGATGCGCGAACATGGCTGGCCGAGGCCCCGCGTTTTCCGGACAGGTAATTCGCGGTTAATTCACGCTGCTGCCTTCTTACTCAGATACTCGTCATGGACCTCTTGCGGCGTCCGGTACCCGAGCCCTGAATGAAGACGCATCCGATTATACCGGAGTTCAATGTACCGCGCAATATCTTCGCGTGCCTTCTTCCTCGTCGGGTAGACGGTCCGGTGCACACGCTCCACTTTCAGCGCCGCATTGAAAGACTCAGCGAGAGCATTGTCGAAGCAGATTCCGGTCCGCCCGACAGACTGGCGTATTCCCAGCCGTTCCAGTACTGCGGCGAACTCGGCAGAAGTATAGTTGCTGCCCCGGTCGGAGTGAAATATCGCACCAGCGGGCAGAGCCGATGTTCCGGGCGGCCATCTCGATCGCGGCCGTGATCAGCGGTGTCCTGTAATTATCGTCCATCGCCCAGCCGATGACCTTGCGCGTGGCGCAGTCAATGACCGTCGCCAAATACAGCCATCCCTGCCACGTCGGAATGTAGGTAATATCCCCGACCATTTTCTCGCCCGGGACAGCCGCGGTGAAATCCCGGGCCACCAGGTCCGGGATCGGCCCGGCCTGGCCCTGCTTCGTGGTGGATGGCCGCCAGGGCCGCGGCTGGCAGGCCACCAGGCCCAGCTCCCGCATCAGCGCCCGGACCAGCTCCAGCCCGGCACTGCACTGCCCCAGCGCGGCCAGGCTGCGTGCCACCCGCCGGTACCCGTAGGTCGCCGTCGTGAGTCCTCGAATAGCGCTTCGCGATCTAGCAGCCTCAGCTCGCTCCCTTCTTTCTCGCGGTCGCGGATTCCGGCCGCGATCTCCATTCGTAAAACCCGGAGCGGGATACCTCCAGCCAGCGCACATTTGCGCGATCGGTCGGAGCGCGTGGCCGATTCTGCGGCCACGGCGGCATACTCCGCATCGATGAACTCGTACTTCTCGCTCACCGATGCTCCGCTCGCGAAGTACGCCGCTGCTTTTTTCAGGAACTCGTTCTCCATTTTCAGCTCACGGTTCTCGCCGCTCCAGCTCCCGCAGCCGCGCCCGCTCCGATACCCCGAGCGGCGGCTCGTCGCCGCGCGTGCGCTTTCCCGGTATGCCTTCAGTCCGGTCGCCCGGGGGAATCTCACCCCCGGGCTCCCACAGAACGGAGCGTGAACCTCTCGGTTCACTCCGCTCTTCTCATCTGAGCCACTGGAAAGTGCCCGTCCATTGCCAGTGCGCGAACAGCGGCCGGTTCCTGGCAAGCAGGTCGTCCCACCATCGTTTCGCGCGCTTGAACGGGGCCAGCCGCCGGTATTTCTTCCGCGCCCAGCGCACCAGGTAGCCGTTGATGCGCTTGAGGAGGGGCATTCAGCGCGGCCGGGGTGAACCGGCCGTCGTAGGTCATCCAGCCCCGCACGACCGGGTTGATCCGTCGGCGAGTTCCTGGAGGCTGTGCCGGGTACTGGTGTGATCCGCCAGCTGCGCACCTCGCCGCTGATCTTCTTCAGCGCCTCCGGGCTGATCGCGGGCGTGAACGCCGTGAACATCACGCCGCTCTTGCTGTTGCGCACGCTGCGGGCGCGGAACTCGTATCCCAGGAACGTAAACCACACATGCTCGTGCGAGCCTCGCCGGTTGTCGTCCTTGCAGTACACGATCTTCGTCTTGTCCGCGTGCAGCCGGAGTCCGACCTGTTCCATCCGCTTTGCGAGCGCATCCCGCACCTGGAGTGCCTGCCGCTCGGTCACGCAGTGCACCACCGCGTCGTCCGCATAACGCTCGAATTCCACCGCCGGGAACTCGCGTTCCAGCCAGGTGTCGAAGCGTAATGCATGAACAGGTTCGCCAGCACGGGCGATACCGCAGAACCCTGCGGGTTCCGCGGTCCCGCGCCTGGATGGTGCCATCGGGCAGCTGCAAGCGGCGCTTTCAGCCACCGCTTCACATACAGCACTACCCACCGCCGCTCGTGCGTCGTGTTGGCCTCGACCGCCTTGACCATCAGGTCATGATCGACGGAATCGAAGAACTTCTGGACATCCAGATCCAGCACCCAGTTCTTCTTCTGGCACCGCAGCGGCATTTCGCGAGCGCGTCCAGCGCGCCGCGCCGGGGCCGGTACCCATACGAGTCCTCATGGAAAATCGACTCCGTGCGGGCCTCCAGCGCCAGCGCCGCCACTGTCTGCGCGACGCGATCTGCCACAGTTCGCACCCCGAGGATTCTCACCCCGCCGCCATGCGGCTTGGGGATTTCCACCGCTCGCACCGGGGCGGGAAATACGTCCCTGACGACATCCGGTTCCAGATCTTATAGAGGTTATCCCTCAGATCGGACTCGAATTCCTGCCAGGGACTGCCTGTCCACTCCCGGCGCACCCTTATTCGCCTTGACCCTCTTCCACGCCTCCCACACGAGCTGCTTCGGTATCACAAACGGCTTTTCCTGCGACCCTGACCTGCTCACGTGTCTCCTCCCAGGCCATACGGCCCGGTTGCTCATGCGAACAAATCCAGATGCGCCGGCCCCTTCGCTCCGCTCCTATGCCAGGAGTCTCAGTCACTACTACGGGCCGGTCCGCCAGCAGGTGCCGCGACGGTACTCAGCGCCTCACAGTTTCCGCCGTTCAGCACGCTCCCTCTCGCACCCGGCAGAAGCCGGGCGCAGTATCGGCACCCGCCTTCCCGCGTTCCATGCGAAAGCCGCAGACCGGGCTCGCGCCGCCTTCATGCCGGGCACCACCTGGCCAGTAAACGGGTATCCGCCAGACTTATCCCGGAGCTACTGGGATGCCCCGGTTCCGATGCCACTTTCCTGGTCTCGACACGTCATCAGCGGTTCGCTCACGCTCGCCTTCCCGATCCCCGCCTGACCCCTCATCACGGGCCTTCTCCTCATCGCTCACCACGACGGTCTTCAGCCAACGCAGCATGGCCCGGTTGCAGCGTCAGGGAGCTGAACAGGATGTGCGCGGCGCGGACGAGGCCCTGCAACTGGCTCGTTCAGGGCTTGCCGGGCCGGCCGGCGCCGCGGTCAGCGCGTTGCGCGAGGAGGATATCGCGGCTGTCGCTGTCCTTGACGTGATCCAACTGGACCAGCAGGCCCGCTCGGCGTGGGAACCGAGGCTGTGGCCACATCGGAAAGCTGTCGCCGTTGGCCCAGATGACGAACAGGCTGCGCTGGGTGTCCTCGCGCGCATACCGGGCGCGACGCTGGTCATCGCCGATGACCAAATCGGCTCTCCCGTGCATGATGGGATGGCCCCGGGTGTCCGCGCCACCCAGCCGCTGTATTCGTTCCTGACCGGACTCATGGAGTGCCTAGTGCACGAGGGAGAGCCGGACCGTGTCACCGATCAGCGGCTGCGTGAATCCACCATTGGTGGTTTCGCGGCCGAGATAGCCGGACGCCATGCGCGGATTGCTGCCGCTGAGACGGTGCTGGGCACGACCCGCGCCGCGCTGGACGCCGCTCAGCGGCGAGAATCGGCCCGGAAGACGGAGCTCACAGAAGCCCAGGCGCAGCTGCACGCAGCCGAGGCGACGCACGAACTGGCGGTGATCGAGTCCCAGCAGCGGACCCTGGCTGGACAGCTAAAGGCTGTGGACGAAGCTCTCGGCGACCTAGTGCCGCAGCTCAAGCAGGCGCAGGATGATCTGATTCAGATACTCGCGGATAAGGCCAGCCATGAGCAGCAGGTGGCACACGCCCGTGATCTGCTCAAATTCGCGGAGGGCACCGCCGGGCAGCGCCAACGGGAGCACGACGAGGCCATGCGCAAGAAGGACGCGCTGAACCTGCCGTATTGGAAAGCCGGTTGGGCTCGGCCACCGGAGCATGCCGAGGAGGTGCTGCGGGAGCAGCCAGCAGAGTTGCAGCGCCTGGCCGCGCGCAGCCTGCGCTCCTACGCAGCTGAGGCGCTCAACGAAGCACTGACGGCGTATCAGTACGCGGCTGGTAGTGTGCTGGCTCCTGAGCTCAGCGAAATGGTGCAGCGCCGCAGGCAACTGGCCGAGGGATTCGGCGGGATAGCTGGAGACAGCGTCGACTTCGCCGCCGTGGCACGCCCGCTCCGTGACCTGCTCGACTCTCGCAGCGATGCCGACCAGGTACTGGAAGAACGGATCACCCGCTCCCAATCTGAGCGTGAAGCCGCTATCGGTGCCGCGCGGCAGGAAGCGGGCAATCTGGAAACGGACATGCGCAACACCCAAGAGGCGATCGCGGGCCGGATCGACAGCGCGCTGCGCGGCATCGCTGTCGCGTTCAACGAACTCGACCTGAAAAGGCCAGGAGGCTACGGCGCGGACCTGCGCATCGAGCTCGTCCCCCCCGCCGCAGCGACCGATCCATTGCGGTGGAAGGTCACGCCGGTGTGGCGGCGGTCACCCTCTGGCGGGATGGTCTCATACCAGCAGTCCGCGAATACCGCACAGATCAAAGTGGCCGCAATTCAACTCGTCCTCGCCGCGCTCCTTGCCGCCGAAGGCGCGGCAGGCAGGGTCCTCATACTTGACGAACTTGGTGACAGTCTTGGCGACGTAAATCGAAAGCAAGTGCTGGGCGCGGTTAGTGAAGTTGCCCGGCGACAGCAGGTGACCATACTGGGCACCTGCCAGGACTCGGTCATCGACGATGCGGCTTCCGTCTGCGGCGAGATCATGTGGTTCTCCCACGTCTCACGCGCGGAAGCGTACAACCACCCCACCAGGGCCTGGGGTTTCGACGCCGAGCAACAGCGCGTCGCTCTGGTCGCTGACTGGCTCCGAGCCGGGCGCGGCTATGTCTGACAAGGCCGAAGGGGCCAGGCTCTTGCTGTCCGGTATTCCAGAGGGCCTGGTCGCGGTCGTGGCCTCCGCAGGAGGTGAACCCCCACGCGATCGCCGCGGCCGGCTCAAAGCACGGTTGGTCGACCTTGTCGCTGCCACCAGTGAACCCTGCCCCGAACCCGAACTCAGCGATAGCGACTTGCAATGGGTGCTCGCCCGTGACGTGCGCCAATGGGAAACCGCGGTAAAGCGTTTCGGGCCAGATCAGGCCCTGACAATCGCCTACGGCCTGGTCCGCCACGGTGCCGTTATCTTGCGGTGCAGGGTCACTGAAGGTCTTGGTCTCGGGCCACCCACCCGGTGGACACTCACCGAGATCTGGGCCGCCCGTGCAGCAAACCGCCGACAGAAACGGCTCCAACAAAACGCCACCTGGCAGAACCGGGCGTTGCGCGCGGCAGAGGCGATCACCGCTCTCGACCCAGGATTCGCGGCTACGCTCACCCGCGCCCGGGGGCATGAGCTACGACTCCCGGTCCTCATCTATGCGGCTGACGACCTCGCTCAGGGCCGAGCACACCAGGGCCCGCGCGCATTCAGCCAGGCATACTTCCGCGACACAAAAGAACGCGACGATGTCGCCGAAATCCTGCGCGCCGCTGGGGCCAGCGACGATACCATCACTTCCCTCGGGATCGCACGATCCGGCTACGTCGGAATCGGCGGCCCAGTGAAGATTCCGGGATGCGACATCAGCAAACTGCGCGGCCCAGTTCAGCTAAGGGCCGATGATCCAGCCCTCCGCGAAGCTGTGGTCACCGCCGCGCAACCTGTGTTGCTCATTGTCGAGAACCTGCAAGCAGCGGAAAGCATCTGCGACAGACATGCGGACCTGATCGTGCTGCACACAGCGGGCCAGCCGGCCGACGGGACACTCCAACTCACCGCCCGGCTGGCCAGTGCCACCTCGAAGGTCATCATGATCCCAGACGCCGACCTCGGCGGCGCCAGGATCGCCACCCGCGTTCTCACCGCGCTTCCTGACCACACCAAAGTCACGCTCATCGACATCGGTGCTCAGACGCACACCAGACGTGATCCATTCGGGGCGGTCAGCCTTCGCGGACTGGAAATGCTGACACACGGCACCGAACCTGTTGCGACCTTCGCCGCAAAATGCTTGGCGCGCGGATATCCCGTGGAGCAGGAAGCAAGCACACTTGTCGCTATCTCAGAAGTCCTTAAGCTCTGAGTCCCCAACTAAACAAGTGAGCTTTGCTGCGTATATGACTCTAAGCAGCGCCATGGCAGGGGCGGCCATGGCGCACGTCCGACACCAAGACGAACAGAGCACATCTTCTTAGCCCGGAGACACTCTACTGACCGCCATCGCCACGAAAGGGCTGGTAGACCGGCCCCTGCAGCAGCGGCGACAGCCACTCGACTGCCACTCCACGCTAATGAGCTACCAAGATCTGTGTTCGAATAAGGTTCATCACCTGGGAGCCCCCTTACGGAATCGAACCGTAGACCTTCTCCTTACCATCTATCCACGCGATGACGGTGTAGCCAACTGGGATGACGCAGGCCAGGTCAGGGGCGGTGCGCTCTGCTGTAGGCCAACTTATCTGTTTATCACTCGGCACCCAGGGAGCTGGTCATCGTCGTTCTTGCGCCGGAATTGGCCCTGCCGTTCATCTCGCTCCCCCACGATAATCCTGATCCGGTACTGGGACTGTCTCTGTGGCGGGCCGGGGCTCCAGGCTTCCTAGGCCAGCCCAGCAGACGGCCTGAAGCGTATCGCGTGAACGCGATATAGTATTCGTGCGATACTCGGCCGGTGGACAGGGCCCACTGGACCGTGGAGATCTCCCCGGAGATCGAGACCTGATACGCGTCGCTCAAGAGCAAGGACAAGGCGATGGCCGACCGCGCGTTCGACCGGCTCGCCCAGCACGGCCCGGCGCTGCGGATGCCGCATGCCCGCCCTCTCGGCGAAGGCCTGTGCGAGCTGCGATTCACCTGCGAGGGAACGGCCCGCCGGGTGACCTACTACATCGACGGGCCGCGAAGGATCATCACGCTGACTACCTTCCGCAAGCAGCGGCAGAACGAGCGGCGGGAAGTTGCCCGGGCCCGGCAGGCCCTGCGGGCCAGCCAGCAAGCAGGAGGCACGGATGGCTAACCTATCCCTCGACCAACTGCGGGCCAAGTACCCCCCGGAGGATCGGGATGAGTACGACCGGGCCTACGCTGCGGCTGCCTTGGCTGGGCAGCTGGCCGAGCTGGTCTACACGCTGCGCACCAGGGCCGGGGTGACCCAGACCGAGCTGGCCCGGCGGATGGGCACCACCCAGTCCTCGATCGCCCGCATCGAAGGCGGCGGTAGCCTGCCCACACTGGAAATGCTCGCCCGCCTCGCCCACGCCACCGGCACCCCTCTGCGCCTGGCCGCCCCCGGCGTCACCGGCGTCGACCTCGGCGGAGCCGCCTGAACCGCCCAGGCTTTTGCCCCATAACCAGGCCTCATGTCCGGTGTGCCTGCGTGGCGTTCGAGGGCTGCGGGCACCGCTTCTTGATCGTCTGCCCCCAACCCGCCGCAGATCGCCGTGGCAGGCGGCTGGCCTACCCTCGATCCCGCCATTTGCCGTTGCTGCAACTAGATACCCGCCGGTATGCGCTGCCATCGAGGTATCGGTGTAGTCCGCTTGCGCCGCACTGTTGTGGCTGTTCTGTAGCACATCATCGGCGTTGAACTTGATCCCCTTGTAGCCATGCCGGCCCGTTCGCCGATGATTAGGACGCCCTCCTGGTTCACGTCGACCATGTCTTTGAACAAGCGGTCGAACACCGAGTCCTTCCACATGCAAACAACGCATATCAGAGGCTTCCAGCTCAGAGGATCTACACCTATTCTGAGAAACCGGACAGTGACCTTCCTGTCGCATTCAGTCGTAACGAATCGACTATATGGCTCGTCGCACTCATAGTCGATAATCTTCCGGTCTCGGCTGCCCACCTGGCGGCGGCGTCAAGGAACGCGGCCGGATCAGCGAGTTCGTCCACCACCGGCAGAAACGGGGGCTCTACCTGGCCAACGCGCGCGTTGTCCCGGGCCGGGGTCTCACGGCCGCTGCCAGCTGGCCGCGCTCCATAATGGCCCAGCAGGTACGGCTCCGCCCCTGACGATGAGGCGGCATTGAGCTTGCTGCCCTTTCGCGGCCGTTACGCGCGGTGCATGCTGGACATTATGAGCAGTCCTGAGCCCGCAGACCTGATCCCGACGAACCTGCCCGGCGCGTTCTGGCTGCCGCTGCCACCGGAGCTAGCAGGCCACGCCAGAATCGCGCCGGACCTGCGCCCCCGGCCGGCGGTGACGCATATCCGGCGAGCCGCCCGGCGATACGATCGCACGGACGGGACCAGCACTAACTGGTCCGGGGTTTCCGTCAGCGGGACGTGGAACACCGTGGCGGGCACCTGGGTCGTTCCTGAGGTATTCAAGCCCGCGCAGCCGGAGGGCTCCGAGGGCGGCTGGCACTGTACTTCCTGGGTCGGCCTCGACGGACTCGTCTCCGATGACGACGTGCTGCAGGCGGGTGTCGGTGAGACTATCGACGGCTTCGGGATCAAGGGCTATTACGTCTGGTACGAGTGGTTCTCGAGCAATGTCCGTGGCGCCCCCGGCTACATCAACGAGACCGTTTTCGCGGACGTGGCGGTTGGTCCTGGTGACACCGTCACCTGCACGATCCAGTACATCGGCGAGGTCTCGCCGGTGGCCGCACCGGGCAGCGCGCTGGACGGATATCCGACCGAGTACGACAGCCAGCATCACGTCAACTACCTCGACGTCGATGGCAATGTGCATGAGTTCTACTTCGATGGCAGCCGCTGGCAGCACAGCAACCTGACCGAGCATGCGGGAGCTACCGACTTCCCGGCCGCACCGGGCAGCTCGCTGCACGGATACGCGACCGAGTACAACCAGCAAGAGCACGTGAACTTCCTTGGCGCTGACGGGAACGTGCACGAGCTTGTTGACGACGGCGGCGGGTGGAAGCACAACGACCTGACCGCGATCGCAGCCGGCGCACCGCCGCCAGCGGCACCGGGAAGCCCGCTGGCCGGGTATTCGACTGAGTACAACTCCCAGGAGCATGTGAATTACCTCGACGCCGCCGGGAACGTGCACGAGCTGTTTTTCGACGGCAGCGGGTGGCAGCACAACAACCTGACCGCCATCGCCGCTGGCTCGCCGCCGCCAGCCGCGCCCGGCAGTGCGATTGACGGGTACTCAACGGAATACAACTCACAACAGCACGTGAATTACCTCGACGCCGCCGGGAACGTGCACGAGCTGTTTTTCGACGGCAGCGGGTGGCAGCACAACAACCTGACCGCCATCGCCGCTGGCTCGCCGCCGCCAGCCGCGCCCGGCAGTGCGATTGACGGGTACTCAACGGAATACAACTCACAACAGCACGTGAATTACCTCGACGCCGCCGGGAACGTGCACGAGCTGTATTTCGACGGCAACCGCTGGCAGCACAACGACCTGAGCGCGATTTCGTTCGGCACGCCACCGCCGGCGGCAGCGGGCAGTCCTCTCGTCGGCTACCCGACCGAGTTCAACAGCCAGCAGCACGTGAACTTCCTCGACGGCGTCGGCAATGTCCATGAGCTGTACTTCGACGGCAGCCGCTGGCAGCACAACAACCTGACCGGGCTGGCCTACCTGCTCTCGGCGAAGACGACGGGCGTGACCGGCGTCCGCGGTCAGACCCTAGATGGCTATGCGACGGAATTCAACAGCCAGCAGCACGTCAGCTTCCTTGATCCTGGCGGCCATGTGCGCGAGCTGTATTACGACGACGACGGCCATTGGCATGAGGAGGACCTGACGCTCCTGGCCGACGCCGCGACCGAGGTCGCCGCGCCGGGAAGCGCCCTGGATGGCTACTCGACCGAGTACAACTCCCAGCAGCACGTCAATTACCTCGACGCCGCCGGAAATGTGCATGAACTTTTCTACGACGGCCGGGACTGGCTGCATAACAATCTGACGGTCGTATCCAAATCCGCCAACGACCCTGCCGCGCCGGGAAGTGCCCTGGATGGCTACTCGACCGAGTACAACTCCCGGCAGCACGTCAATTACCTCGACGCCGCCGGGAATGTGCACGAGCTCGCGAACGACGGCGGCGGATGGCGGCACAGCGACCTGCTCGTCCTGGCCGGAGCCTCGAGCGACCTCGCGGCACCGGGAAGTGCCCTGGATGGCTACTCGACCGAGTACAACTCCCAGGAGCATGTGAACTACCTCGACGCCGCCGGGAATGTGCACGAGCTCTTTAATGACGGCAGCGGGTGGAAACATAACAACCTGACCACCACCGCAGCCGGCGCCCCCCCGCCCGCGGCGCCCGGCAGCTCCCTGCATGGCTACCCCAGCGAGTACAACTCCCAGCAGCATGTCAACTACCTGGACGCCGCCGGGGACGTACATGAACTGTTTTTTGACGGCAGCAGCTGGCAGCACAACAACCTGACTGCGCTCGCCAGCGGCAGCCCGCCACCCGCGGCGCCCGGCAGTGCGTTGCACGGCTACTCGACTGAGTACAACTCCCAGCAGCACGTGAACTACCTGGACGCCGCCGGGGACGTACATGAACTGTTTTTTGACGGCAGCAGCTGGCAGCACAACAACCTGAGCATGCTCAGCGGAGGACACGCCGCGGTGCCGGGCAGCCCGCTTGACGGCTATCAGGCGTTTTACAACTCCCAGCAGCACGTCAACTACCTCGACTCCAGCGGCAACGTACACGAGCTCTACAACGACGGCAACGGCTGGCAGCACAACAACCTCAGTGCGGATGCCTACGCCCTGGACGGAGTTATTCCCGGTGCGCCCGTCGCGATCGGCGGGAGCGCGCTGGATGGCTATCCGAGCGTGAGCAACCGCCAGCAACATGTGAACTACCTGGATGCGAGCGGGCATGTGCACGAGGTCTACTACGCCGAAAGCTCGGGACCACTTGACGGCCCCGCTGGATGGGTCGACAACGACCTGACCCTTTTCGCAGGCCGCAGCGGCAAGGTCACCTTCGCGAATCTGACCGCTAACAGCGCCTTCTCGCTCTTCCTACTGCCGCCGCCCGGAGCCTCGTTCCTCGGCGAGTCCGCGGAGTGGATCATGGAAGCGCCCGATTCCGGAGAGCCGATCTCGTCGCTGCCGAAGTTCGGCGAGACGACTTTTACGCAGGCGATGTGCTCCGGGCCGGTCGACGTCGTCAGCGATCCGGTTCAAGGTGAGGTGTGGAACATCAGCGGCTTCGGCGAGACACTGACCTCCGTGACTGTGGCACCCAACACTGTCACCATCGACTTCATCGGCGGATGACCTAACGAACGCTGCTCGCCGACGGGTCCACCATGGCCGCCGGCCAGACAGCCTGACATGAGAGCAGGCTATGGACCCAGGGCATGCCGGAACGCGTGTCATCGTCACCGGCGGCAGCGCGAACATCAGCCGCGGCATCGCCCTTGGCTGCGATGACCGGCCGCGCGGCCGCCGCCTGGGGGCGGCGTGAACGTCCTGGCCAACAACGCAGGCTGGAGCAAGCCCGGCTTCTTCGCTGACCAGACCGACCGCGGACTGCGGGCCTGCGCCGGGAGGAGGTCGCCCAGCTCGCAGCGATCAGCACCGTCCTGATCTTCGTGGTTCGCAAAGCAGGCAAACATGTCTTGACGGGCATCAACCGGTAGCAATCCATGCATCCGTGTCATCCGTTCGGCGGGGGCAGGAGTCCAATTTAGGGCGATACCTTTGGGTGGCCGGCTAGCTGCGCGGCACGGGGCGGCGCGGGCCAGCGACCGCGGGAAGGGTGAGTGCCATGAGGGGCGCTTTCCGCGTGGTCCTGGCAGCAGTCACCAGTGCGGGCATCTTGATGTCATCCGGCGCAGCCGCTGGTGCGGTGGCGTCTACCGGACCAGACTGGTCGCAGGTGCCGACGCCGAGCCCGGAGGCCCCGCAGGCCGGGCTGGACGCGGTGTCGTGTTATTCGCCGGCCGGGTGCGTGGCCGTCGGCGACTACTACAACACCGACGGCGCCCAGGTGACGCTGGCCGAGGCGTGGCAGGGCGGCAGCTGGACCGTGCTGCCGACGCCGGATTCCCGCCGGGGCAGGCGCCAGCGTGCTGCTCGCCGTCTCCTGCGCCTCATCCAGCGCCTGCATGGCCGTCGGCTACGCCCGGCAGGCCAACGGCGAGTACCCCCAGCATGCCCTGACCGAGGCCTGGAACGGGAAGTCCTGGACCATAGAGCCGAGCCCGGCTCCGGCGCACATGTCCTACGTTGAGCTGGCGGGCGTCTCCTGCGCCTCGCCGTCGGCCTGCATGGCCGTCGGCCGAGGGACGCACGGCGCCGTCGAGTTGCCGCTGGCCGAGACCTGGGACGGGCACCAGTGGACCATCCGCAAGACGCTGCTGCCATCGGGGTCCACATCCGCCCCGCTGTCCGGCGTGTCCTGCACGGCCGCCACGGCCTGCACCGCGGTGGGCTACCGGTGGTCCAACGGCCCGCTGGCGACGCTGGCCGAGGTGTGGAACGGGTCGGCGTGGGCGGTCCAGCCCACCCCGAGCCCCTCCGGCCAGGGCGGCCCCAGCGTCTTGTCGGGGGTGTCCTGCCAGCCGGGGGACGGCCTGCACCGCTGTGGGCTACCGGTGGTCCAACGGCCCGGATGTGACGCTGGCCGAGGTCCGGCAGGGCACGCGCTGGAAGGTTGAGCCGACGCCAACGCCGACCGGGCAGGCCGGCGTGCAGGGCGTGCTGACCGGGGTTTCCTGCAGTTCGCCCACGGCCTGCAGCGCGGTCGGCAACCACATCAGTGATGCCGGCCACCAGGTGACGCTGGCGGAAACCTGGAACGGGACGGCCTGGAAGATCGTACCCGCCCCGGTCGCCGGGAGGGTTTCCACCCTGTCGGGAGTCTCCTGCCCGGCGGCCGGTCACTGCACCGCCGTCGGCGTGGACTACGGCAGCTACCAGTTCACGCCGCCCGACACGGACGCGTTCAGCCTGGCCGGGGCGTGGAACGGCACGTCGTGGACGGCCGAGCCAGCGCCGAGCCCGGCCGGGCTGATCTTCAACTCGCTGTCGGCGATCTCCTGCGCTTTCCCCACCGCTTGTGCCGCGGTCGGCTACCAGCAGGCCACAGGATTGAGGTTGGCCTTCTCGGAGATCTGGAACGGGGCGCGCTGGGCGATCCAGCTGGTGCCGGTCCCGGCAGGGTCTGACTACTCGGAGCTGGACGCCGTGTCCTGCGCATCAGCCACGTCGTGCGTGGCCGTCGGCGACTACCAGACCACCTCGTCGCCAGGCGAGTCGCCGCTGTCCGCGGTCTGGAACGGGTCCCGCTGGACGATGAAGACGGTGCCGGTCCGATCGGGCGCCACCACCACGCAGCTCAGCGGCATCTCCTGCCGTTCCGCCACCTTCTGTACCGCCGTGGGCTGGGACGACGCTGCCGCCTACGGTGAGACCCTTGCCGAGACCTGGAACGGCACCGCCTGGACGGTGCATTCCACCCCCAACCCCGGCGATTCCGCCGGCAGCGCGCTGACCGCCGTTTCGTGCGCGTCGGCGACCTCGTGCAGCGCCGTCGGCGACTACATCACAGGCGCGAGCCCGGAGCTGTCCTTGGCCGAGTACTGGAACGGGACCGCCTGGACTCTCCAGTCCACCCCCGAGGCTTCCGGGACCGACACCTACCTGACCGGGGTGTCGTGCCCGGCGCCGGGCACGTGCACAGCCTCCGGCTGGAGCGGCGCCGGGACTACCCTCGTCGCGGTCCTCAAGGCCGGCACCTGGACGGTGGCGGCGACTCCCTCTCCGGGGCAGGCCGGCAGTGACTCCTTGCTGGCGGTCTCCTGCTCGATCGACCACGGCGTGCTCCGCGGCCGGGGAATACGTCACCACCTCGGGCCACGCCGTCCCCCTGGCCGAGGGATGGAACGGGCACACCTGGACGGTCGAGCCGGGCTCCTGTCAAGAGCGCCGGCGTTCAGGTCCAGATCGACTACCTGGCCGGCGTGTCATGCGTTACGGCGTCCTGGTGCCTGGCCAGCGGATGGAACCAGACCTATTACGTTCCGGGGACGGACTCGCTCAGTTCGCTGACCGAGCGCTACTCCTGAACGGGCGCTGCTCCAGGTCAGTCAGCGAGAACTCCGGCGGCGAGATGGGCGGGGGCTTGGCCGCGCCGAAGGCCCCGCCCTGCCCCGACCCCTGCGGCGGTTCGTCGCTGCGCGCGCCGTCGCTGCTGTAGATCCATTGCCGGGCGGCTTGGCGTGCCAGTACGGCCAGCAGGCGGTGGCGGGTGCGTCGTCTTGCCCGCCCGAGAAACCAGACGTCCCAAACGGGGGCGGCCTGATCCCGCAGCCAGCACCTCGCCCGCTGACGCCAGGCAAACGCAGGCTCGGCTCTCGTCCGCCTGACCACCAGTCGGTCAGGCGGACGTACCGTCAAACCCGCGGTTCACCGACCGTGACGCCAAAAGCCGCCCGCGAACCGCCGATCTGGACGGCCAGTGGGTCGTTGGAGTTGCTGGGCTTCCGCGCGCAAGATTTGGCAGGTCTGCGCCGTCGTGCGGAGTGCCGCAGGCAGCCCCTCATGAGCTTCCTGCCGTGCATTCAATAAATGAATGATAGGTCGCGGGACGCGACCGCCGCGTTGCCGAGCTTGTGGTGGCACACGGAGTGACCGCGCCCAGCCCCCATATGTCACCATCAGTCGGAAGGAACGACCCGTAGGAGGGGAAATGAAGAAGCTGCTTCCAGTGGCATTGGCTGTCGCCGCGCTCGCTGTCGGGGTGCTGAACTTGGTTTTGCCTAATGCCTCCGCATCCTCAGCCTTCCGGACTTTCACCGTGGTCAAGTCCTCTGTCAGCGTGACCGGGCCAGCTGACAACTGGAATGCGGACGCACTCTGCCCATCAGGCAAGGCTGTGGGCGGCGGCTTCCAGATCAAACCCGGGTGGCATCACTGGCTACGATCTGCTCGTCTCCAGCCCTAATCCGTCGGATCACGGGTGGGAAGCGGCGCTCGACTATAATGGCAGTGCCCCGTTTACCTTCACGGCGTACGCCGTATGCAGTTGACAATTCCAGAAGGATCCCGTTCCATGCGATCCGCTCAGCCAGAACATTCCCGCTCAAACCAATTCGCGGGAAGTGGCGGGTCTGGGGCTCGGGCGACTTCGTGCACTGGTACAACCTCGACGGCAGTCGGCCGGGCAAAGAGACTGGCATCGAGATCGATGCGGGCGGAAGGGTGCGCCCGTGTATCACACCCGACGACGTGGAAACGGTGACGCGGATCATCGCCGGGCACGTCGCACCATAGGGCAGCGTCAGGCCTGGCTTGGCCGGGACCTCAAGCTTGCAGTCTGCTGCTTATGGCCCCCGCCGCCGGCCATCGGATGGAGCTCCCGCAGGACTGTTCGGCGCGAGCCACCGAAGATCGTTAAGTAGCAACTGGTGCACATAACGAAGCCTCTTTGTGTCAAGGGCCTTTCCGGTTTTTCTTCGGAGCTGGCGCCGGACGGGTGGGTGCGGGCGCGTCCGGGGGTCGTAGGGTGGTGGCGGGCTCGGGAGTGGCTTGGCCGAAGAGCTGGTTTTCGGGGTGTGAGCCGGCCGCGCTGGCGACAGAGTCGTTCCCCGGTTGCCCTCCCGGGCCCGCTGTCTTGGCGAATGCTGCGGCCCGGCGGGCGTCGGCCTGCAGGCGGGCGTAGATGGCGTCGCTGACCCGTCGCTTGAGGCAGCGGAGGGCTTCTTTGGGGGTCTTGCCCTCGGCGAGCTTGCGGTCGTAGTAGGCGCGGCCGTCGCTGTGGCGGTAGCGGATCTGGGTGACCGCGGCCATGTGGACGGCGTGGTTGAGACGGCGGTTCCCGCGCCGGGACAGCCGGTAGATTTTGCGGTTCCCTGAGGACACCTCGATCGGGGCGGTGCCGTTGTAGGCGGCGAAGTTGTCCCGGCTGGGGAAGCGGGACGCGTCGGCGACGTAGCCGATCATGGTGGCGGCGATGACCGGCCCGACGCCGAAGATCTCGGTGAGCGTGGTGCCTGATGCCCGGACCACCAGCGCCAGCTTCTTCTTGGTGCCGCGCATCTGCGCATCGATGCGGCGCAGGTCACCGGGGAACGCGGCGGCGAGCTCGCAGCGGGCCAGCGCCACGGCACCGGACGGCTCGATCGACTCCAGGACACGAGCGGCTTTACCTGCGGTGATCTGCTTGCAGATGCCGCCGGGAACCAGCTCGCACAAGACCGCGTGGAGCCGGCAGGCGACCTGGGTGCGGGTGCGGCCCAGGTCACGGTGGCGCTTGGACCACAGCTTGAGCACGGCCGCGTGGTTCTCGGCTGCCACCGGCCGCGGGGCCGCCGAGCGCAGCGCCGCGATCGCGACCGGGCGGGCGTCGTTGGGGTCGTTCTTGTTACTCGCCCCGGTCGCCAGCAGCCGCACCCGGGCGCCCAGCTTGGGCTGCACATCAAGCACCAGCTCGCCCGCGGCCACCAGCTGCTGGGCGAGCAAGTAGCCCAGGCCGCCGGCGCCCTCGACTGCCCAGGTCCGTTCCGGCCAGGGAGCGGCCCATGCCACCAGCCGCCCGGCCTGGGCCACCGAAGCGCGCACGCGCAACTCGCCCAGCGGCTCCTCGGCCGTGCCGATCGCCACCGCGGTATGCGAGGCCTTGTGCGGATCGACACCGATCATTACTGCTGCCATCAGCCGCTCCTTCGTCGTCTTCTGCGTGGAAGGACCGCGGCGGGCATGCCTGATTCCGGATCGGCGTCGCGCCTCTTACGAGCCACGCCACGGCAAGACCCGACAGGCTGGCACCTCGTTATTAAGCCAGACCGCGAACGGCCGGCAGGCGGATCGGGAGCCAGCCCCTCGGACCTCTGAACGCTACGGCCAAGCCGCAACGCCTACCCCGATTTTCCAATCAGGCGGATCTTCGCGCTCTGGTCCACGTGATCGCCGGTCACGGCGTGTGGTCTTCGGGCGGGCTCGCCGGTGCATGATCACATGTCGGGTCTGCACCCAGTGTCCTCTCGTCGTGCTTGTCACTGCGAACGCGGGAAATGCCGTGGGCTCGCCGCCGCACCCGGCACCGGCCGGTGCCGGGTGCGGCCGTATCATCGGGGAGAAGGGGACGACATGAGCGACACCACCCCGGCCCTGGACGAGGCGTTCGAGCGGCTGGCGGCCGCCAGTTTTGAGTTGCCGAACGGCTTTGTCAATCACGGCGCCATGGCCTGCGAAGCGCTGGCCATGCTCGGCTGCGCCGACGACATCGGCAGCTGGGCGCGCCGGTTCGCCCGGGCGGGCGGCGTGAAGGTCGAGCCGGTGGCGTCTGCTGGCTTTGAGTGGCGGCAGGCCCTGGGCGGGTACGACCGTCTCCCGGAGTGGATCGGGTACTTCGTGCGAGCCATTGATGACGATGGCTGGGCGGGGGTGGTCGAGGCGTGGGTGCCGCGGCTCATGCCGGCGCTGCGTACAGCGCTGTTTCACGGCGCCATCAGGACCGCCCATGCCGTGCGGGCCATTGACGCGGCCGACACTCCGCCGCGGCGCGGGGAGCTGGCCAGGGCCCTTGGCTACTGGGCGGCCCGCTACCATGCCGGGCAGCCTGCCGGGGCGCAGGGCCCCGCCGATGACCCCCAGACTGCCGTCGTCCACGCCGCGGCCGACGGCGCCCGCCGCTACCTGGCCCGGCCCAACATCCTCCATCTGCACGGCGTCACCGGCGCGATGGCCGTCGAGATCCTCCTCCGCCACATCCCGGCTGCGCCAGCCACCGCCGCCCTGGCCCAGGTCCATGCCGAACACGCTGCGCTGTATGCGGGCGTCGAACCGGTGGACGAGCCCCACCCGGCCAGCCCGCCTGGTGGTGAGCTGGCCGAGATGGCGGTGCACAGCCTGGACCCGCACCAGGTCAAGCTTGTCGAGGCCTGCCAGCGGGGGCTCGCGGCCACCGGCGACCCGGCCTTCGCGGCTGCCGCGGAAACGGTCACCGGCCTGCGCTGACCCGTGCCCCGGCCGTCAGGACCGGGTTCCAGCGCGGCCCGCCCGGGCGGTGCGCCGATCGCAAACGGCCCCCGCCCTATCGCGAGCAGGTTCAGCAGTCGGCGCAGCAAGCCAGCTGCAGATGATCGGTCCCGGCGCGACATCCGGTGGCCCTGCAGATCATTCATTCAGGCGCGGCAGGACCGCCGATTACCCCGTGGGCGGGTAGCGCCAGATCGGCGGCGCTATGCCCTTCCGCCAAGGCTCAGTGCGGATCAGCGGGTACAGGGTGGCGTGCTCGTGCCCGCCGCTCAGCTCGTGGCCGGTCACAGGCGCGCAGAGTACTGTCGCCGCTATGGAGACCCCCTTCGGTGACATACCGGACCGGTTGGCCCGCGACATGTGCCCGCGGGACATGCATGACTACCTGAAGCGGCACTACGGCCGCAGGAGCGTGCTCAAGGGCGCGGCCACCCTGGGCGCGGCGGCGATCGCCGGGCCGGTGCTCTGGCGTCAGCGCGGGCGGCTGTCGGTGCCTGCGATCGGCCCGCAGTGGATCGCGTTCGGGGCCGATCCGGTCTCGCAGATGTACATCTCCTGGTCGGCGGGCACGGCCAAGGGCAGGAGCAACCCGCCGCCTGATCCTCAGGTCCGCTGGGGCCTGGACGCCAGCTACGGCAGCCAGGCCGGGGCGAACTCCGGTCAGGTCCCGATTCCCTCCGGTGTGGGCGGCGAGCCGCCGGAGAACACGTTCTACAGCAACCTGCTGCTGACCGGGCTGACCGGGGGGAGCACATATCACTATTCAGTGAGCAATGACGGGCGGTCCTGGGGGCCGGATACTGTGTTCACCACGGCGGCGCCGGGGGTCGACGGCTTCCGGTTCACCGCGTTCGGGGACCAGGCGGCCAGCACGACCCGGGCGCTGCCGATGGTGCAGCTCGTGTCCTCGCTGGACCCGGCGTTCCACCTGATAGCCGGCGACCTGGCCTACGCGACCCCGCAGGGCGAGCGGCTGCCCACGCTGACCGGCTTCAACCCGGCCCGGTGGGATAGCTATCTGCACATGGCGGGGCCGGCCGCGGCCCAGTCGATCCCGTGGATGGCCTCGGTGGGCGCGCACGAGACCGAGCCGCTGGGCGACGACGGGTACGCGGGGTTCGTCACCCGGTTCCCGCAGGCCTACGATTCCTCGTCCGGGTCGCCGGTGGTGCACACCTTCAGCTACGGCAACGTGGCGTTCATCCATCTGGACGGGAACGACCTGTCGGCGCAGGAGCCGGTCAACAACGGCTACACCGGTGGGGCGCAGACGACCTGGCTGCGGCAGCAACTGGCGGGATACCGGGCCCCGGGGTCGGGTATCGACTTCATCGTCGTGGTGGTCAACTGCTGCTGCTATTCCTCCAACCGGCAGCACGGATCCGACGGCGGGCTGCGGTTGGTGTGGGGGCCGCTGTTCGACCAGTACCAGGTCGACCTGGTGATCAGCGGGCACGTGCACGCCTACGAGCGGACCAACCCGATGATCAACGGTGCGCTGACCAAGGTGGTACCGCCCGGCGGTACTGTGTACCCCGCGACCGACGGCACCACGTACGTCTGTGCCGGCGGCGGCGGGAACGGGCTGTACCAGACCTGGTACGGCAAGACCGGTTCAGGCGACCCGGGGAACAACACCGCGCCCAAGATCTGGGAATGGACCGGCGGGCAGGGCGCTACCGGGGGCAGCGGGTCGCCGGAAGATGTCAAAGACCTGGCGAAGAACTACTCGGCGTTCCGGCACGCGGCCTGGAGCTGCCTGGTTGTGGACGTGACCGCGGCCGCCGGGTCCGGCGGCCAGACCAGCCTGAATGTCCAGGCCATGATGCCCGCCCAGACATCCAGCGCGGTCACCAGCATCAC
Source organism: uncultured Actinomycetes bacterium (assembly GCA_963730235.1). Classification (GTDB taxonomy): domain Bacteria; phylum Actinomycetota; class Actinomycetes; order Streptosporangiales; family Streptosporangiaceae; genus DASXKD01. The sequence goes on along the minus strand of CAVSRH010000006.1, from coordinate 96,351 downwards.
CAACCCCACGCTCATGGACAGCGTCACCTTGGTGCGCACCTCGCAAGGCTGACCACAGGCCGGCCGGCTGGCCGTCGCTGACGCTCACCCCGCAAGCACTACAGACCGAACTGACCGCCCAACAAGGCGATCTGGCGCTGGGCGGTGGCACTTGCACTGTGCAGGCACGCCCGCACAAGCTGCCGTTATCGGGTCTGCCCAGCGGCGAGGCAGCAGGCTCCGCCCCGTCCAGCCGCCGAAGGCGATCCAGCCCGTTGGTGGGCTCGTTTACAACTACCGCTCATCAAACAGAACCGAGCGTCGACGATCGCGCCGAGCGCCCAGATCTGCGCGCAGCGGGATTGAGGTGCCACGTTCCTCCCCGGCAATTGGGCGGATACTTGCGCATGGGCGGCGAGCGGTGTCTTGTCACACGGTGTGATCGTTCTGGTCGCGGTTGAGCTGAAGCTCGTAGTCGAGCCGGTCTCGCGCACCCAAGCCGATGAGCCGCTGATGCGGGGGGCGGAGACCCGAGTGCTATGAAGCCGACCATGAGCACGATGGCCCACGATCGCAAGGTGTACGGCCCGGCGGACGTCCGAGATGGGCGCAACTTCAGCGCCAGAGTGGGCAACTCGATGTGCGCCAGCCAACAAGTCTCACACTTACCCGACAGAACAGCAGCCCGGGATGACAGGTAGCGCCAGATCCGCAGCAGCGTCCCGGGCCACGGCCGCTGCAGCAGCGCGGCGATCCGCCGGGCCGGCCGCCGCCCGCCCAGCGGCGGCCGCCCGCACCGCGGCCGGTCGGCCAGCCCCGCCAGGCCCTCCGCGTTAAACCGGGCGATCCAGCGGCGCACCGTGGCCGGGTGGCACTCCGGCAGCCCCGCAACCTGGGCTGCCGGTAAGCCCTGCAGCGACAGCACCACCATCACCGCCCGCCGCCACCGGCCCCGCAGTTCGGCGCGCAACCGCTCAACTCCCTCGCCGGGACCGTTGGCGAACACACAGACCGGGCGCATACTGACCACGACCTCGCCGGTGGGTGGACGTTGGAGGCAACCTCGATCCAACCCCCAGCGAAGCTGGTGTCAACGCCCTGCCACCCAGCGACCTCACGACGGGTTACGCGCAGAACTTATGGATAGGCGCTAGGCCTTAACGGCGCAACTGGCGGTTCCGGCGGACCCATCGGTCTGCCTGGAGGCCATCGTGGGCAGTGACTCACTTCCCAGCGCCGGCGTGTGCGCCAGCTTAAGGTTGTTCGTCTCGCCGGTGAAACCTTCCTTGACGCACTTCGGAGCCGCAGAGCTGGTGCCTTTCAGGGCCGTCTGCGCCTGCAGCGTGTTGGCGGTGCCAAAGTACGCCTCGCCGCCTCCGGCGTCACCGAACACGCCCCACTCGGTGGTGTTCCAGTGCGGGGCAAGATCGACCATGCTGTCCGGGCCGCTGACTAGGGTTGCCGTCCCCGAGCCAATGGACAATGACACATCGTCCTTCCCGCCCTTGGCGGCGCTCCCGTAGAATCTGACGGAACCGAGATCCTTGGCGGTGACGGTGCTCACTGCGGCCGCATTGCTGTTGGTGTAGCAGTCGGTGAAGGAGGCGCCGGTGTAGGTGAACCAGCCCGAAGGGCAGGTGGCATCGTAGTCGATCAGCCAGTACTGCATGAAAATACAGTTAGCGCCGCCCGCACAGCCATCGTAGGCGTACACGAACTGCTGCCACGCCAGGCAGTTGGCCGGATCACTGCTCCCCGAGCACGCGGGGCTGCCGGAAAAGAACTCGGTGTTGAGTTGGAGCGTGAGCGCGTTCGTGATCTTCGGCCCGGTGGCATCCACCTGGCCTTTCTCGCTGATACCGGAACTCACATCCTTGAACGTCCCGGTGGCCCTGGTGAGCGTTCCCGATACCTGTGCTGAGTAGTCAACGCCGTTACCCACCGTCGATGGCGCGAGGCGCCAGTTCCGCGCGGTGACGCACTTGACGGCGTGCCACTGCAGCTTGGGATAGGAAGCGTGATAGCAGCCGCTGCCCGGCGCCGGGACCTGTGCCATGGCCGCCTGCCACTGTGATTTCGTCTTAACGGTTGATGCCCCGGCTGACGCGGACACGCCGAGCAGCATCAGGCTAATCGCGCCTGCCGATGCTAGCGCGACCCAATTGCGCTTAGACAAGGTAATCCCTTCCCGTAGTTCCCACTTTTCCTTCGTCGCAGCCATTTACCCCCCTTCCCGCACCGCCTGCCACAGTGCTACGCGGCGACCCCGTATAGTTGACGGTACGCACCAAGTCGTCCTCGTTCAGCGGCTAGATGCAACGCTGTGCCAGATGGCCATTAAGCAGCGGCAGGCTTGCGCCGGTCTAGCCGGTCTTGCGCACCCACGAACGCGACCCAGTACGTACTGTTACCAGGCACTTGAACGACACCCGCCCGCGGACCCCTAGGCAGGCGGGCATACCCCAGCAGGGCCAGCCCGGCCACCGCGCTCAGCGCAACAAGAATCTCCGCATCCCCCCGCCCGATACGTTATTACCGATTCACTACCTCATTACCAATTCACTATCCTCCCGAAGATGCCACAGGTCTAGTATTCCCGCAACAAATCCTTATGGTTACGGACCGTCAGCTACTTAGCGCTGGTAGTGGCAGGCAGTATGGACCTGCCGTGCATCATCGATTACTATCCGTCACCGCACTTGTCATCATTGTCGGTGGGAACTTTCCCTACGGCTTCAAGGGCGCGCGGAGCGCGCCGGGCGCCGACCTGGCGGGCTGGCCGACCGGCCGCGGTGCGGGCGGCCGCCGCTGGGCGGGCGGCGGCAGGCCCGGCGGATCGCCGCGCTGCTGCAGCGGCCGGGCCCTGGACGCTGCCGCGGATCTGGCGCTACCTGGGCCGGCCGCGCCTCAGCCTGCGCACGCTGTACCGGCGGGTGGCCCCGGTGGCCATCTGGCGGCGGCCCAGCTGACCGCCCGCGGCGGCCCCGATCACGACCACGCGGTGGCCGGCATCGTGGCCCGGCTGCTGCAGCTGCCGCGCCGGGCGGTGGTGTGCGCCGAGGACGAGACCCACCTGAACCTGCTGCCGCACGTGCGGGCCAGCTGGACGCTGCGCGGCGCCCGCCCGCTCATCCCGACCCGGGCAAGAACCGGCAGGTCACCATGCTGGGCGCGCTGGAGCTGACCACCGGGCGCTGGGTGTACCGGCTGGGCCGCCGCCGGGCGGCCGACTTCATCGCCTTGCTGCGGATGCTGGCCGAGGCCTTCCCGCGGCATGTACCACCGCCGGGGCCACCGCCTGCACCGTCACCGGCCTAGCCAACGGCAGCACCTACAGCATCACCGTCGTCGCGCACTCCACCGCCGGGGATTCCGCCGCGAGCACCCCCGCCGCTCTCACCCCACGCAGCATGGTCGCCATCACCAGCACGCCCAGCTTCACTGCGACATTCGGGGGCCGCGTTCAGCTTCACCGTGACCGCCAGCGGCTCCCCCCGCCCCGGATCACCAAAGCCGGGAAGCTGCCGCCGGGGCCAGGTTCACTCCACACCACGACGGCACCGCGGCGATCTCAGGGACGCCGGCAGGCGATGCTGCTGGGGTTTACCCGCTCACTCTCACCGCCAAGAACCGGTCAGGCACCGCCACCCAGGCCTTCACCCTGACCATCACCCGGCCCCCGGCACTGAAAAAGACCAGAACCATCCGAGCCAAAGCCGGGGCCGCCATCAACCGGGTCATCACCGCGACCGGATACCCGGTCCCCGCCATGTCCGAATCCGGGCCGCTGCCGACCGGGCTGACCTTGACCGGCAACGGGAACGGCACCGCGACGATCACTGGAATCCCCGTCCGTGGCAGCACCGGCCGGTACACCATCATCGTGACCGCGACCAACAACCTCGCGGCCGCAAGCCACATCCTTCACCTGACGATCCGCCGGCCCCGATCATTCGTGCGCCCAGCAGAACAGCGGGTGACACCGTGCCGTACCTCCATGTGCTGACGGCATGTTTATCTGGACACCAAGTCATGATCGAGGGCCACGCTTGTCTCCACCGTTCTCCTTCGTGGCTGCGATCCCTGCCGATCCGGTCACGGTCCACGCAAAGCGCCCCCGCGAGCGAGGACGAACGGCCTGGACAGTCGGCAGGCACGCAGATCCTGCCGGACCGGCGACCTCTGAAGCTGCCTTGAGACAGCCACCACGGTCACGGAACGCGGCTGAGCGCATAGCACGGCTGCCCCTGATCCGCTTGGCGGTCATCCGTCACGCTCGCGCCCTCGTCCAGGACTTCCAGCACCGCCCGGAACCGCTGCTCGGCCACACCCAGCTCCACCAGCACACCCGACTCCCTCCCTGCGGCCAACCAACTGACCGCAGGCAACCCCCCAGGCAGCACAAAAGCCCGCAAGCAGGCAACCTGTCATCCGTCCGTTTCCGCGCCAGACCCACGGCCGCAAGCGGCGCCTCCAACGTGTTCAACAGCTCACGTAATGATCTTGGCTGCCCTGTCGCCGCGGACTAATCCGTGCCGCCGAGAGTCGCTGAGCAGCGTTCACTGAGCAGCGTTCATAGCGACGGTCAGATGACAGTCAGGTGATCTTGAAAGCGCCCACAGCAGGCCGGAAACTGGAGCCTGACCTGCTGATTTGTGGAGCCCCCTTACGGAATCGAACCGTAGACCTTCTCCTTACCATGGAGACGCTCTGCCGACTGAGCTAAGGGGGCGCGCGCTGGCCGTAGATCCGCTGGCCTGCCACATTCGCGCGAGGCGAGCATACACGGCCGACGCAGCGATGCCGAATCTGGCGCCTGCTCAGATGCAGGGCGCGCCGCACGCGGGCGCGGCACACCAGCGATCGCGACAGCATCCCTCGACCGGGGTGGGGAGGAGCGGAGATCCCGGCGCCCGGGCTGCGGAGGGAAAGCCTCAGACACCCCCAGGCACGCAGCGCGCCGATAACCGCCAACAAGGCCACGACCAGGGGCATCTCGACTACCCTGCGTAGGACGTCGTGTAAATGCGGGGCGGCAGAAGGGACGAACGGTGGAGCCATTCGACCCGACCAAGCCGAACATCGCCAGGGTCTGGGATTACTGGCTGGGCGGCAAGGACAACTTCGCAGTCGACCGCGAACTCGCGCAGAAGATGCTGGAGGTCCACCCGCCCTCCGCGCAGATGGCCCGCGAGAACAGGCGATTCCTCGGGCGTGCCGTCAACTACGTGGCGGCCTGCGGTGTCCGGCAGTTCATCGATGTCGGCGCCGGCCTGCCGACGGCGGTGAACACGCACGACATCGCCCAGGAGGTCGCCCCGGAAGCGCGAGTGGCGTACGTGGACAACGACCCGATTGTCATCTCACATGCCCGCAGCCTGCTCGCCAAGAGCCCGGGAGTGATCGCGGTGCCTGGCGATATGCGGGACCCCGCGCGAATCCTTGCCGACGGCGGGCTGGCGGAACTGATCGACCTGGCCGAGCCCGCGTGCGTGATCCTCTCCGCCGTCCTCCACTTCGCGGATGCCGGGACCGCCCGCGGGGTGACCGCCGCCTTCGCACGGGCGCTCGCCCCCGGCAGCTACCTGATCGTCTCTGTCGGTTCCGGCAACCCGTCCGAGGAGGAGAACTTCACCTCGGCGTACACCGCCGCGCAGATATACATCCACTCCCGGGACGAGATCCTGGGCTTCTTCGACGGCCTTGAACTCATTCCTCCGGGCGTGGTCTCGGTGCGGGGCTGGTACGGCGGCCGCCGGGCACCGAGCCTGAAACCGCGCACAGCGACCTTCCTCGGCGGCGTAGCCCGCAAGCCAGCGGCGTAGCCCGGAAACCAGCGGCGTGGCCGGCAAGCCACGAGACGCCGAGCCTGGTCAGGGCGCGGCGAGCGCGGCGAACGCGGCTAGCACTCGCGGCCACCACGGGGATAGCGGGTCGATGACATCGAAGTGCCCGGCACCGGGCAGCTCGTCCAGCATCGTGTCGTCTCCGGCCGCGCGAGCCCGCGCGACGTAGTCCCGGCTCATGCCGCATGGCACCCGGTCGTCGGCGGAACCATGGACCAGGCGCACCGGGCAGCCGGCCGGCAGCAGTTGCATCGGATCGGCTTGGAGGTAACGGTCCGGATGGCGGCGGGGCCCGCCGCCGAGCAGCGCCCGTGCCGCGCCCTGCCCCAGACGCAGAGCGTGACACGCGGGCATGTCGCTGACCGCGGCGAGCGCCACCACGCCGCGCACCTGCCCTCCGGGCACCTGCCAGCTCGAACCGGGCGGGAGCCGGTGCCGGGACGCGGCCCACAGCGCCAGGTGCCCGCCGGCCGAATGCCCGGCCAGGAGCACGGGACCATCGCTGATCGGCTGAGCCCCGGCGGCCTCCCTGACGAGCGCCGGCAGCGCATCCACCGCGGCGGCCACGTCATCGAACGTCCCAGGCCAGCCACCGCCGCGCTGGCCGGTCCGGCGGAACTCCGGGACGCATACCGCGAACCCGGCGGCCGCGAGCGCCGTCGCGAGCGGTCCGGTGTGCGCCCGGTCGAAGGCTGCGCGCCAGAATCCTCCGTGCAGGAAAACCACCAACGGCGCCGGCCGCGCGCCGGCCACCGCCGCGCCGGCCGGCGCCGGCTCCCCGCCGGCTGTCCAGCCGACGAGTGCACAGATGGTAGGCGCGGCAAGCGCACATCCGCGACGTGCTCCGGCCCGGGACCATAGGGGATCACCAGGTCCGGCGGCGGCGCCGGCCTGGACAGCACGTCAGATGTCACCTAGCCTCCATGTCTCACGGCCGCTCAACGGCCACCGCCGCCCCAGGACGCAGTCCCATCCCCAGGCGCAACCGCTCCGAATGAAACAAGTCCCGCCCGCACGCAACCGGCCCGCCCCGGAACCCGGCCCGCCTCCGCCCACCTTCCCCAGGTCAGGCCATATTTCTGTCATGAAAGTGTATTTTCTCCCTCAGCCAGGCAAACTGGAACTCCGGGCCTGGGGGTGGATTGAGGTGTCGAGTTACAGTGACTGGGAATGCTTAGCGCGTTGACACGCAAGCGACGCAATTGCGAATATCCCCGACGATGATGACGAGAGCGCGACCATGACCCAGCGGCTGGCGCTGACACCAGCGGTTGGCCTGTTTGCCGGGCTTTCCGTGGTCTCCTACGGTGCCGTGAGCATGCTGCTCACCGGCGTGCACGAGACGCGCCTGGCAAGCACGAATCCGTGCACGTCCTCGGCCACTTCCAGTCCCACCGCTACCGCCTCCACCAAGGCGCTGACGCGTCCCGCGGCGCGCACGGGGGCACGGGCACAACACCCGGCGGGCATGCCGGTGCTCCTCGCCGACGCGGTCCGCCTAAGCTCAGCGAGCAGGCAGCACGCGCACCAGGCCGCCGCCGCACCGGAGACCGGCCAGGCGCAAGGTGGCATCTCGGCCAGCCAGACACAGAGCACGCTGCCGAGCTCGCAGCCGAGTCCCAATTCGAGCACACTGCCGCTGCCCAAGCCCAGCCCCGGCATGTCGGCCACGCCCGCTCCGGGCGGTAGCGTCCCTCAGCCAGCGCCGAACAAGACCGCCTCGTCCAAGGGCGGGCTTACGCCCGGTGGGACGCTGAAGTCTCCGATCGCCACCCCGACGGCGACGCCCACCACCACGCCCACCCCGACGAGCACCCCCACAACTCCTCCCCCGCTCGGGACGCTGTGCATGACGGTGCAGACGCTGAACAGTGTCAGCGCCGTGGATCCGAACACGAAGATCGGGTATGCGATCTTCGTCTGGCTCACCAGCGGCACCGGCGGCACCGCCAAGATCACGCTCTCGGCGAAGCCGAGCAGTGTGAGCCCCACGTTCTCCGTGTGCGCGCCAGCGGGCAAGTCCAAGTGCACCGTAGGCGGCCTCAACGCCGGGCAGAAGGTCGAGGTGCAGGCGGAACTGGCGGCGCCGGCCCGCCCGGCCAAGCACGTCACGCTGACGGTCACGGCAAGCTCAGCGCAGGGATCGAACTCCGCGACGGCGTCGGCCACGGTCGACATCAAGCCGAAGAACTCACCGAACCCCACCTCGTCGCCGACGCCGGCCGCGGGCGACGGCGGGACGCTGCCCGCGGTGGGCCTGCCCGGCGGAACCACCACCATCCCGGGACTGGGGATCCAGCCAAGCGGCGACCTCGGCTCGGCGTTCCCGCAGGTGTCCCCGTCGCCCGGAGCAACCGGTGCGGCGGCACAGAAGGACGAGCACGCGACCAAGACGATCGACCTCTCCGCGGGCCTGCCGCTGGACGTGCGGCTCATCGGCGGGCAGGTCATCGGGCTGGCCGTGCTGGCTGCCGCGGTCACGATCGCCGTCGCCAGGCTGTCCCTGCGCCGGCAGCCGGCGCGGCACGGCGAGGACAGCACAGGCTCCTGACGGCTCCCGGCACCCAGCGGCGCCGCTCGCGCCTTCTGCCCTGCGCCCTTTTCCTGCGGCCGACGTCCTTGCCTGCGCTACGCTCCCCGGCGCTGGCCCCGCCCGCCGCGCACCGCGTTACTTGGCCGGCCGCTCGACCGAGGGCCGGATCGTACGCATCTGCGCCGCCAGCTGGGACAGGCCCATGGTCGGTGAGGCCACGACCCCGAACGTGTCGCCGTCCGCCCAGGTGCACAGCGCCACGCTGCCCGCCGCGCTGCCCCGGGCATCCACGCACGCGGCCTGCCCGCCCAGGAATCCGGGGCTGGTGGCCGTCGCCCCCTTGAACTGGGCCGTGAAGCTGGAGATGAACCCGGCGGGTGACTCACCGGCCAGGTTCCCGCCGATGAACAGGAAGATCTGCGGCGGTGCGCTGCCGGACACCCCGGCGGTGTTCTCGTAGACGGCGGACACCACGTGGCTGGCCTGCCCGGCGCTCTTCGCGATGACCTGCTGCTGGAGCACCTTCGCGTTCATCTGCTGCTCCAGTTGCGGGCGGCGCACATAGGAGCCCAGCCGGGACGGCGCGACCAGTACGTGGGACTTGCCACTGCCGCCCGAGAGGACCTTCAGCGCGACCGCCGCCCCGGCCACGAGGACGACGACCACCACGACGGCCATTACCAGGGTCCGGACCCGGCGCTTGCCGGCCCTGGATCCGGACCTGGCGGCACGGGATCCGCGGCCGGCCCGGTCCTCGGCCGCCACGGGATCCGGGGCTGCCTGCCGGTTCCCGCCCCGGCGGCGTGACCTTCCCCGACCCAGCTGGGTATCGTCCTGCTCCTCGAACTCAGCCGGTGGCGCCGCGGTGGCCGCAACCCGCGCCGTGGCGGCGGCCTCGTCCCAGCCCGGGGCGCGCCGCCGCCCGGCAGGCCGGCCCGGGACTGGTTCCCGGTCGGTCTCGTCGCGGCCCGGCGGCGTATCCCTGCCGCGCAGCAGGCCACGCCGCGGCCCATCGCGGCCGGGCAGCTCGTCCCGACCTGGCGGCATGCCCTGTCCCGGCGGCACACGCCTGCCCGGGACGGTGTCGCGGCCCGGCGGCGCGCCGCGGCCAAGCACGACATCGCGGCCCAGCGGGGGCGCGCTTTCCGGCGCGGGTTCCTGCTCCGGCCGGGCGCGCCGCCCGCGGCGGCCGCGCTCACCGGTTCCCGGTGCCAGCGCATCCTGCTCGCGGGCGTCGTCCGGGCCCGAACGGGACCCGTGGCGGCCACCATGCCGGGGGCGGGTGGCCTGGTCGGGCATGGGTGCGCGCAGGTCGGCGCGCGGCGCGTCCGGATCCGGACCGGCACGCCTGCGGCCCGGCGGTGCGGCACCGGGTGCTCCAGGTGCTGCGCCGCGGCCGTCCCAGCCGGAGCCGCGCTCGCCGTGGCCGGAGCCTGGATCGCCGGCTGGACGCTGCGTTCCGGGTGGCCATGGAGCCCCGGGCCCGGCGGGAGGCCCGGCCGCCCGGGGGCCGCGGCTGCTCTCCGGCCGCGGCCGGGTGCCGGTACCCGGCCCGGTCCGGGCCTCGGGCGGCCGGTCGGACCAGGGCCGCGGGCCGAACCTCGCGTCGGGGCGCGGGCCGAACCTCTCCGGGCCACGCCCGGCCCCGTCCTGGTCACGGCCGAAGCTTGCATCCGGTCCGGGGCCAGCCCGGTCCGGTCCCGGACCGGCCCGATGGCCACCGGTGCCCGGCCGGGCACCGGAATCCGGCCCAGGGCGGGCGCCGGGCCGCGGGCCGAACCGCGGATCGGCATGACGCGACCGCCGCGGGCCCGCGGCCGGGTCCGCACGGTCCTGCGTGCTGGGCGGGGCAGAAAGCGGAATGCCGGGCGCCGTGCCGTTGCCCATAGCCCGGGGCTGGCCGGGACCAGGGCCGGGACGGAGGTCAGCCCCGTAACCAGGCCCGCCGCCAGGCTCTGGGCCACGCCGCGGATCAGGATTGCTACCGGAGGCTGCGCCGTTGCCGGAATCCCATGGCCTGCCGCGGGCAGGCTCCGGCCGCCCACCGGCCCCGGAACCAGGGTCGCCGCCTGGCGCGAGACCACGGCGCGGACCGGTCCCGGGATCCCGGCGCGGGTCGCCGCCCGGGGCCATGCGCAGGCCAGTGCCAGGATCCCGGCGCGGATCGCCGCCCGGTGCCATGCGCGGGCCAGCCCCAGGATCCCGCCGCAGGTCACCGCCTGGAACCCCACGCGGATCGCCGCCCGGACCCCCACGCGGGCCGACGCCAGGATCCCGGCGCGGATCGCCGCCCGGTGCCATGCGCGGGCCAGCCCCAGGATCCCGCCGCAGGTCACCGCCTGGAATCCCACGCGGATCGCCGCCCGGAACCCCACGCGGATCGCCGCCCGAACCCCCACGCGGATCGGCACCTGGAACCCCGCGCGGATCGCCGCCCGGACCCGCACGCGGATCGCCGCCCGGAACTCGGCGCGGGCCGAGGCCGGATCGCGGGTCCGCGCCCAGGCCGGCGCCGGGGATGGATCGCCCCGCCGCGCGCGGATCCGGCCGCGGATCACGGGGCGGGCTCAGCCGCGGGTCCGGGACAGCGCCCCGGCCTGGCCCCGCAGGGCCCGCCGCGCGTGCGTCACCGCCGTGACCTGCATCGCCGTTGGAAAGCGGATCATCGCCGAACCTGGGATCACCGTGCCCGGCCGACCGGTACTGCCCGCTGGGATCGGCCGCCCGGCCATCCCAGCCGTCGTCGGGGGGAAGGTCCTGATCGGTGCCGGGACCAGGAACGGGCAGGCGCCAACGGGAGTCCCGAGAGGGTCCCGAACCGCCGTCGCTCATACTGGCCTCTCCAGTCCCCGACATCGCACGGCTACCGCCGCGACCTCCCGGAAGTCACTCCATCATGAAGCACCCACGCAGGGGCCGCCCCCGTTTTGGGCCCGACCGCTCCCCGCCCCAGGGCTGCTGGGACCGTCCGTCTCACGCGGACCAGCCAACGGCGACCCGCCGTTCCCAGCGCCTTCCATAGCGTGACCATGACACGGCTTTTACGCCCCCATGACGAACCCCGCACCCAGGGCGATGGACTGGCAGAGGCGTTTCGCCGGCCGCCAGTCCGTCGCCGCCCGCTCCCACCAGCCCCGCTACTGCACACCGACCGAGCAACCCGACGGACCCCCTTGACGTGCACCCTCAGACGTCTAGCATGTCAGTATCCTGCCGACGGTATACAATCTGAGGAAGTGGCCGGTGTACCACGAACTCACGGTCTGGTCGCGCGGAATCATCATGGACAAGGAGGCGCGTGACGTCTCCTCGTGTATCGCGACGGCCGCGCGCGCCCTCGGCTTCCACGCCGACAACGTCAGTGACTACGTAGACGACCCGGACCGGACGAACTGCCTGGTCCGCCGGTACGCGCGGTTCGGTGACTCGCCGATCGTGGACCGGTTCGTGTATGAGAACCCGCGGCCGGACTGGGTGGTGCTGGTCGAGGAAACGATCATCAAGGCGGTCAACTTCCTCCGCGGCACGCCCGAGCACGGCGGCGTTCTCGTGATCAACTCCCAACGCGACCCGGAGTACCTGCTGAAGTTCCTGCCCGACGAGATGAAGGCCAAGCTCGCCAGGTTCGTCGTGGTGGACGCGGTCGGCCTTGCCGAGCAGCGGGGCGCCAGCCCGTGGATGTTCGTGCGCAACCTCTCCGAACTGGCCCTGGACCGGATGTCCACCGAGGGCGCGGAGGAACGGCTCGCGATGGGGATGGGCATCGCCGCGCCGCTCATCGGGGCGCTGGTGGCAGCCACCGGCGAGCTTCCGGTGGACGCCGTCGCCGACGTGGTCGCCGACCGCGACGCCATGCTGCGCGGCGTGGCACACCACACCGTCGTCGAATTCGCCGCGCCCGCCACCGCACCGGCCCAGCAGCCGGAGGCCACCCAGACGGACGGAACCGCACCGACCACCGCCGCACACGCTGCCCGCTGACCGCGCAACGCCGAGGAGTTCCCATGTCCGTACGCGGCACCCGGATTCCGCCGCACCTGCAGCTCCCCATCGCCGGAGTGACTCCCCCGCCAACCGAGAAGGAAGGCCAGCGGCTGTTCCCGACCGGCAACTTCCGGTTCTACCGGCCGGTGTACCGGGACAAGACGCCGCCGTGCAACAACGCCTGCCCGACCGGCGAGCAGATCCAGAAGTACCTGGACTTCGTCAAGCACGAGCGGTTCCTCGACGGCTATCTCACGATCTGCGAGGACAACCCGATGCCGTCGGTCACCGGGCGGGTCTGCTACCACCCGTGCGAGACCGCCTGCAACCGCGCCGAGCACGACGAGCCGATCGGGATCCGCAGCGTGGAGCGGTTCCTCGGCGACTACGGGCTCGCCCTTCCGGAGAACCCGATCGCCGCGGGCCTGCCCGGCCTCAACGGCACCACCGTGGCGATCGTCGGCTCCGGGCCCGCGGGCCTGGCCTGTGCGTACCATCTCCGGCGGCGCGGGTACGCCTCGGTGATCTTCGAGGCGCTGGAGAAGCCGGGCGGCATGCTGCGGGCCGGCATCCCGCACTGGCATCTGCCGGAGGAGATCCTGGATGCCGAGATCGCCAAGCTGCTGTCGCTCGGCGGCATCGAGATCCGGTGCGGCGTCCGGGCCGGCGAGGACATCTCCTGGGCAGAGCTGCGTGGCTACCCGGCCGCGTTCCTGGCCCTGGGCCAGGACGTGGGCCGCCGGCTCCCGGTAGACGGCGTCGGGTCCCGCGGTGTGGTCGGCGCGCTGGAGTTCCTCCGCGAGGCCGGCCTGGGCCGCCCGGTCACCGTGGGCAGCCAGGTGCTGGTGATCGGCGGCGGCAACACAGCATCCGACGCAGCCAGGTCAGCGATACGGCTGGGCGGCGGCCACGCCACGATCGTTTCGCTGGAATCTGAAGAGGAACTGGTCATCGTTCCAGAGGACCTGGAGCAGGCGCGAGACGAGGGGGTGGCGCTTGCCCCGGGCACCGCGCTGGTCCGGGTCCTGGCCGAGGATGGGCACGTCACCGGGGCCGTGGTGTGTGACGCCGCGCTGGCGAAGGACGAGAGCGGGACCGTGGTGCCGCGGCTGGCGCCGGGCACCGAGCGGGCGGTGGCCTGCGACACCATCATGATCGCCATCGGCCAGGTCCAGCAGCTCGCCTGGCTGCCCGAATACCTCAGCGACGGCGGCGTGATCACCGCCGATGAGCACGGCCGGGTCGAGGGCAACGTCTTCGTCGGCGGTGACGTGATGCGCGGCCCGTCCATGGTGGTGGACGCGCTCGGCGACGGGAAGCGGGCGGCGCGCGACATCGACCGGCTGCTCACCGCGCAGGAGCTGACCGGCGAGCCGGATGTCGAGGTCATGCCGTACCAGGGCCTGAATGCCGCGTATTTCCGGCACGCGCCGCGAACGCCGGTACCGCTCACCCCGCCGGAGCAGCGCCGCGCCAGCCAGACGGTCGAGGTCACCCTCGCCTACAGCCAGGCGGAGGCGATCGCCGAATCGGACCGCTGCATGAGCTGCGGGGTGTGCAACGGCTGCGACAACTGCTACATCGTCTGCCCGGACGTGAGCGTGCTGCGCGACGCCAGGGAGAACGGGCACTACTCGATCCGCACCACCTACTGCAAGGGCTGCCTGGTCTGCGTCCAGGAATGCCCGACCGGCTGCCTGGAGAAGGTGCCGGAACTGGACTTCGACGACCCGGCCGACGTGGTCCGGATGGAGACCGCGTTCGCGCCCTACGACGGGGCGCACGCCGAGCAGTCGGCGTTCACCAAGCAGCTCATCGAGGAGACCATCGCCGAGTACGACGCCGCCCGCGCCGGCAACGGCCAGAGCGCGCAGCGCGGCAACGGCAGGGCCGCTCCTGGGCCGAACGGAGATTCCGGGGTGAGGTCATGACCACGGTTCATGTGGAGGGCGCCTGGGCGCAGGAGCCCGACTACGGCCCGGGCAGCCGGACGCCCGACGGGATCAAGCTGCTCGCCGGCCTGGCCGGCACCCGCAAGCGGCTGAACGGGTGCGCGGCGGCGGCCTACGCCGCGATGTACGCGAACGTGGACGTGATCACGGCGTACCCGATCCGCCCGTACACGGCGATCATGATGAACCTGTCGCAGTTCATCGCGGACGGGCTCCTCGACGCTGAGTACGTCGTGGCCGACGGGGAGCACTCCCAGCTCTCGGCCGCGTTCGGCGCGGGGTCGTGCGGGGCGCGGGCGTTCACCGGGTCCTCCGGCGTCGGCGTCACCTACGCCTACGAGATGTACTCGATCATCTCCGGCGCGCGCATCCCGATCCAGATGTCGATCGCCGACCGCACCCTGGACCCGCCCGGCGACTTCGGCTCCGAGCACACCGACGCGCTGTGCACCAGGGACATGGGCTGGCTGATGGGCTGGGCGGCGACCCCGCAGGAAGTGTTCGACAAGACGCTGATCGGCTACGCGATCGGCGAGGACCCGCGGGTGCTGCTGCCGCAGATGGTGGTGCAGGACGGGTACTTCGTGTCGCACATCGCCGGCGAGGTGGAGATGCCGTCCGCCGCGCAGGTGGACGCGTACCTGCCGCCGTACCGGCTGCCGTTCCCGCTGGACCCGCGCAGGCCGGTGTCACACGGCCCGCAGATCCACCCCTCGCAGGGACCGCCGCTGCAGCTCGAACGGGCCCGGGCGATGGAGGACGCGATCCCGGTGATCCGGGACAAGACCGACGAGTTCGGCCGCGCGTTCGGCCGGAACTACGCCCACTTCGTCGAGGAGTACATGCTGGACGACGCGGATATCGCCCTGGTCATCTCCGGCGGGCACGCGGTCACCTGCCGGGCGGCGATCCGGCTGCTCCGGGAGCGCGGGATCAAGGTCGGGATGGCCCGGCTGATGTGGATCCGGCCGTTCCCCAGCGACGACCTGCGGGCGGCGCTGCGCGGCGTCAAGGCCGTCGGGGTGGTGGAGACCAACCTCGGGCTGGGCGGCTCCACCTACGGGGGCATCCTCGCCCCGGACGTGACCACCGCCCTATATCACGCGGAGAACCGCCCGCTGGTGACCTCGTTCATGGCCGGGCTCGGCGGCGAGACCGTGCCCGCGGCCGAGTTCGACTGGATGACCGGCAAGCTCGCCCAGGCGATCGAGCGCGGCGCCGTGGAAAAGCCCGCGCACTGGGTCGGATTCGAGGACTGACTAGCCCATGACCCCACCGCCCCACCCAAGGGAGCCACCGATGGCCAAGGAAGTTATCCGCCAGCACCTCCCGCTGCTGGAGGAGGAGGGCCGGGGCGCCGCGACCGACGACTCCGCGGGCCGCGACCGGCACTACCTGCCCGACACCCCCGAGGAAGACCCCTACCAGGCCGGCCACCGCACCTGCGCGGGCTGCGGGCCGGCGATCGAGTACCGCTGGGTGCTCAAGGCGGCCGGCCAGGACACCGTGGTGGCCGGGCCGACCGGCTGCATGTACGTGGCGAACTCCACCTACCTGTGCACCCCGTACACGGTGCCGTGGGCACACACGCCCATCGCCAGCGGCGGGTCGTTCACCGCGGGCATGGCGGCCGGGTACGAGGCGCTGATCAGGAAGGGCCGCCACCCCGGCCCGTACCCGAACATCATCACGATGGCGGGCGACGGGAGCGCCTCCGACATCGGGCTCGGCTCGATCTCCGGTGCGCTGTACCGCAACCACGACGCCCTGTTCATCTGCTACGACAACGAGTGCTACGCGAACACCGGCATCCAGGTCTCCCCGACCACTCCGTACGGCAGCATGACCACGTTCACGCCGTTCGGCAAGGCGATCCCGGAGGGGACCAGGCTGCCACCGAAGAACCTGGCCAGGATGATGGCCGAGGGGCACCCGCACTGCTACGTGGCCACCGCCACGGTCGGCTACCCGGTGGACCTGATCAACAAGACCCGCAAGGGGCTCAACCACCGCGGCGCGGCGTTCATGCACTGCTTCACGCCGTGCCAGAAGGGCTGGGTGTACCAGACCTCGATGACGGTGGAGATCGGCCGCCGGGTCGTGGAGGCAGGGCTGTTCCCGGTCTGGGAGTACGACCCACAGGAGCGGAAGTACCACTACTTCCACCCGCCGGTGCAGCGCCCGGTCACCGACTACCTGGCCATGCAGGGCCGGTTCGGGCACATGCTGGCCGAGCACATCGCGACCATCCAGGAGCAGGCCAACCGCAACTGGGAAACGATCGGCATGGACGTGCCCGCCGCACTGCGCGCGGGCGAGGACCCGGAGCACCACAAGCGAATGCGGGACGAGTCCTACTCCATGCCGCTCAACCGGGGCGTCGGGGCCTAGCGCCGCCGCCTCGTCCGCAGCCACCGACAACCAGGACCCCGGGGAACCACCGCCCACAGACCAGCAGCACCAGGGACGGCGATGCCCGCGCAATGGCAGATCCGCTTCGACAACGGTCACCAGCAGCGTTACCTGCCCGACCGGCAGGCGGTGCTGCGTTACGTGCTGGCCGTCGGGCCCAAGGCGGGGACCCCGCGATTCGAGGTGTTCCGCGAGTCGAACCCGATCGTGCTGGGCGACGGCTCGCCCGGCGGCCGGGCGTTCGCGCTGGTGGAGATCATCGACCTGGCCCGGCCAGGGGAAGTCGAGCGACTGCGCGCGGAACTGGCCGCCGCGGGCGCGCAACCACCGGGCGCGCAACCACCGGGCGCGCAACCACCGGGCGCGCAACCACCGGGAGGGCAGCCATGACCGGGCACGGCAACGGCAGCGGGCCGGGCAACGGCAGCGGGCCGGAACCGGGCGCACGGACGATCATCCCGCTGATGGCGGGCCTGGCCCGGCCGCGCGGTGAACGGCGGGTGCTGATGCGTGCGGCGGTCATCGAGGTGGTCGGCCACCTGGTGCTCAAGGCCGTGCCCCCGGCCGATCGCTCACCGCTCTTCGACCAGGCACGGGACCTGCTGACCGAGGCGGGCTGGGGGCTGGACGAACTCTTCGAGGCGGCGCACGACGGGCCGGCTCGGCGCGACCTGTTCCGGGTGCTCGGACTGGAGGAATGAGGCCCGGCCCGTAGTGGCGGGGCCGAATCTGGAGGCGGACATGGCGGACCGGCGAGGATACCGCGACCACCGGAAACCGCACGGCCTGTGCCAGGGATCCCGCGGGCCGCCGCGGCCGGCGGATCAGGGGCGCCACGCGGACACCTGCCAGCGACCGGCGCGACGCCCCTGCCCTACCCGGCTGGGCCACGGGTCACGACCCGCGACCAGTCAGCCGAGACCTACGCGAACCCCTCCGATCCGTCCCGCGGTCCAGCGGGGACGGTTCCACACACCCCGGCCTGACTCCAGGAACCGGGACTTAGCCCACTCGAGTCGCATACGAGAGGAATCGGTGGCGACCGATGGCCGCAGTTAGCGGAAGCGTAGCTTTCCAAGAAGTAACCAATCCAACCGGCCGGGTGTTCCGCGTCGGTGAGACCCCCAGAGACATCCTCGGCTTCGGCCGGTGGGTCCCGATCATGGCGGCGTGGCTGGCCATGTGCCTGGCCGGCCTGCTCGAGTACACATGGGGCGCACTGAACGGCTCCCTGGCCAAGGTGCACCACTGGGGCCCGGGACCGGTGTTCTGGGCGTTCTCGTTCTTCGTCATCTTCGAGTCGTTCGTGCAGATCTTCACCGGGATCATGCGCAACCGGGGAATCCTCAACGTCCGGTGGGCGGTGATCATCGGCGGCATCGTCTGCGGCGTCGTCGGGTACGGGATCCTGGCGCAGTCCACCTCGCTCTGGGAGGCCTACCTCGGGTACGCCGTCCTCGGCGGCATCGGTTCCGGCATGGTCTACTCCTCCTGCATCAACATCGTGGCCAAGTGGTACCCGGAGAAGAAGGGCTGGCGGACCGGGTTCGTCAACGGCGGCTGGGCCTACGGCGCGGTGCCGTTCATCTTCGCGATCGGCGCGGCCAGCAGCGGCGGCGGCGCCATCACGATGAGCCCAAGCGCCCTCAAGCACTACATCTGGATCCAGGCGATCATCATGACGGTCGGCATCTGCGGGGCCGGGTTCTTCATGAAGGACCCGCCGAAGAACTGGTGGCCTAAGGAGATCGACCCGCTCAACTGGCGGCAAGCACAGCACCCGCGACCTGCGGAACAACCCGCCCGCGCTGCGGCACTACAACCTGGGCCAGATGTGGCGCACCCCGCAGGCCAAATGGATCGGCATCCAGTACGCCCTCTACATCGGCTGCTCCCTGTTCGGCGTCGCGTACTACTACGGATTCGCCCAGGCCGAAGGGGCTGGGCATCGAGCCGCGGCGGTGGTCGGCTTCGCCGCTTCTCCCTCGCCGACGGGCTGTGCCGGCCGGTCTACGGGTACATCTCCGAGTTCATCGGCCGGCGGAAGACGATGATCTACGCGTACTCGCTGAACGTGGTCTTCCAGTTGCTCGCGCTACTACGCGGGCACGGCCCATAACAAACCCGCGTTCATCATCTGTGCGATCATCTCCGGCGGCCTGTCCGGGGCCAACTTCCCGATGACCGCGGCCATGGTGGCGGACTACTACGGCGAGACCAACAACGCGATCAACTATGGCTCGATCTACGCGTTCAAGGCGCTCGGCGGCAGCTTCGCCGGTGGCGTGGCGGCGCTGATCATGACCGGCACCCTGTACGGGAACCCGAGCTTCCACTGGATTCGCGGCTTCTTCTTCGGCGCGGCGCTCGGCGCGCTCGCCGCGCTGACCGTCACATTCCTGTGCAAGCCGCCGACCGAGGGCCAGATGGAGCGCCGCGGTGCGCAGGGGCGAGGAGAGGGAGGAGGCAGCGAGCCAAGCCGGCCATCGCCTGACCGGCCGGACATGGCGGCCGGTGAGGCTCGCGCGGCGGTTCCCTGCCGCGGCCGGGGCAAGGTGAAGTTCCGTCCGGCGATCATGGGGTAACGTGCAGCCACGGAACGCACGGCAACGGAGCGGCGAGTGACCGGGCGGTTTCCCTATGAGCTGCGGCTGCCGCTGGCCCCGTACCGGTTCGAGTGGCGGGACGAGGCCGCGGTGGACGCGCGCAAGCACGCCACGGACCCCTACGCGGAGGAGCGCTACACCCACGCCGACGGCACCATCACCGTCATCAGCGAGTACCGCTCGGACGGCACGTTCCACGTCATGTCCGACCGGGGCGAGATCGAGCTGATCGACAACGCCCAGGACCCCTACGCCCCCGACCCGGTCAGCGTCGTCCGCCTCCCCTGACCGGCCGCGCCGGGCTTACCCGAACAGCGCCGGCCAGCTGGCCCGGCCACCCGGGCGGTGGTAGGCGGTGCGGGTGCGCTCGATGTGGCTGCGGGCGACCGACCGCCTGCTCCGCGTCGCCCGCCTCGATCGCCTCGACCATGCTCCAGGTGCTCGGCGCACGACTCGTGCCCGCGAACGGCGCCACCAGCCGGTAGTACCAGCGCGCCCGGCGGCCGACGATCGCGCTCAGCTCGGCCAGGACGGTGTTGCCCGCGATCTCGCGCCAGCGCCCCGTGGAAGCTGTTGTTCACGGTACGAAGCGCCCGGTGTCACCGGCCTCGACCGCCGCCTCGCCCTCGCGGCAGATGACCCGCAGCCGGGCGACGCTGGCCGCGGTCGCCGCCGCGCGCCGCCAGCCGGGCGGTCTCCACCTCCAGCAGCTCCCGCACGTCGAGCAGCTGGTCCACCTCCGCTGTCGGTGGGCACGTGCACGAACGCGCCCTGGTTGGGCCGCAGGTCCACCCAGCCCTCGGCCTCCAGCCGGTGCAGTGCCTCCCGCACCGGCTGGCGGCTCACCCCGAGCTGGCGGGCCAGCTCGGTCTCCACCAGGTGCTGCCCGGGCTGCAGCCTGCCCGCCACCACCAGCTCGACCAGCGCCTCGTAGACCGACTGCCGCAGGGGCACCGGCCGCTCCACGCGGCCTGATCCCGGCGCTAACCTCGTCGGCATCGCCGTGTCCACACTCATGTGCCTCTCCCCCCACACCGAGGCACCAGCATTTAGGTTCCTGTATCCAAAGTACTCTGCCCGTCCGGAGGGCCGGGCACTGGCCCCGCCCGGTCCTTCCTGGCAGGCTGGCTGGCGGCGGCAGGCGGGCCGCCACGCGACTTCCGTGACGGCATGAGAATGAAGGACGGTTCCGGGATGACAACGCGTGTGCGGGGCGTGATCGCCCGAGCAAAGGGGAAGCCGGTCGAGGTCGCCACGGTGCTGGTGCCCGACCCCGGGCCGGGCGAGGCGCTGGTGGCGGTGCAGGCGTGCGGCGTCTGCCACACCGACCTGCACTACCGCGAGGGCGGTATCGGGGAGGACTTCCCCTACCTGCTCGGGCCACGAGGCGGCGGGGGTGGTCGAGGCGGTCGGCGACGGGGTCACCGGCCTCGCCCCCGGCGACTTCGTCATCCTCAACTGGCGTGCCGTGTGCGGGCAGTGCCGGGCGTGCCAGCGCGGCCGCCCGTGGTACTGCTTCGCCACCCACAACGCCGCGCAGAAGATGACGCTGGAGGACGGCACGCTGCTGTCCCCCGCGCTGGGCATCGGCGCCTTCGTCGAGCAAGACCCTGGTCGCCGCCGGCCAGTGCACCAAGGTCGACCCGGCGGTCCCGCCGGAGGTGGCCGGGCTGCTCGGCTGCGGCGTGATGGCCGGTCTCGGCGCGGCGATCAACACCGCCGCGGTCACCCGCGGCGACTCGGTCGCCGTCATCGGCTGCGGCGGCGTGGGCGACGCGGCGGTGCTCGGCGCGCGCCTGGCCGGCGCGCGCACGATCATCGGCGTCGACGTCGACCCCCGCAAGCTGGAGTGGGCCAGGCAGTTCGGCGCCACCCACGTGATCAACTCCCGCGAGGCCGACCCGGTGGCCGGCGATCCGCGCGCTGACCGGCGGCAACGGCGCCGACGTGGTCATCGAGGCGATCGGCCGTCCCGGAGACCTACGAGCAGGCGTTCTACGCCAGGGACCTGGCCGGCACGCTGGTGCAGGTCGGCGTGCCCACCCCGGACATGCGGCTGGACCTGCCGCTGCTCGACCTGTTCGGCCGCGGCGGCGCGCTCAAGTCCTCCTGGTACGGCGACTGCCTGCCCGAACGCGACTTCCCCATGCTCACCGGCCTGTACCTGCAGGGACGGCTGCCGCTGGAGAAGTTCGTCTCGGAGACGATCACGCTGGACGGCAGTCGAGGACTCCTTCGCCAAGATGCAGCGCGGCGAGGTGCTCCGCTCGGTGGTGAAGTTCTGACCGAGCCCGCACGACCGCCAGGATCGCGATGTGGTCCGGCCCGCGCACGGTCTCGACCGCGCTCATGCGGTCGTTGGGGAACCGGCCGGACACGCGGTCGTGGCGGACGAGCCGCTGTACGCGTTCTACCTGGCCGCACCGGGATCGGTCACCCCGGCCGTGTGAGATCCTGGCCAGCCAGCCCAACGGCTGGCGTGAGGTGCTCGGCCGACCTGGTCCACGGCACCGCTCCCGGCGGGCAAGGCGTCTACTACGGCAAGCACATGACCCACCACCTGCTGCCCGAGGTGGACCGGGCGGCGCTTGCCGCGCTGCGGCACGCCTACCTGCATCCGGGATCCGGCCGAACTGCTCGCCTCCTACGCCAGGGTGCGGTCGCAGCCGACCATGGCCGATCTCGGGATCGCTGCAGCAGGCGGAGATCTTCGGCGCCTACCCGCGGCCCGGTGCTCGACTCGCGTGACCTGCTGGAGAAGCCCGGAGGCGATGCTGCGGGCGCTGTGCGCGGCGCTGGGCATGCCCGTTCTCCGCGGCCATGCTGTCCTGGCCGCCGGGGCCGCGCGAGACCGACGGGGTGTGGGGCCGCTACTGGTATGAGAGCGTATGGGCGCTCCACCGGGTTCGGCCCCTACCGGCCCGCCGGCCCGGCCGCTGCCCGCCGCACCTGGCCGCGCTGGCCGGGCAGCTGCCGCCCGTACTACGAGCGGCTGCACGCACAGCCGGCTCTCGCCGGCCGCCGGGCCCTGAGCCGCGGCACCGCGGAGCCGGAGGAACCCCGTGCTCCAGGCCTTCGACGAGCGCAACCGCGACCTCATCGTCAGCGTGGCGGGCCGACCTGTCCACCGCAGACGAGGCCGCGCGTCAGCCCGTTCGACTCCGCGGTGCAGGGCGGCGACGCGGTCTGGGAAGGGCTGCGGCTGTACCAGGGGCGGATCTTCCGGCTGGACGAGC
Organism: uncultured Actinomycetes bacterium; assembly: GCA_963730235.1. Taxonomy (GTDB): domain Bacteria; phylum Actinomycetota; class Actinomycetes; order Streptosporangiales; family Streptosporangiaceae; genus DASXKD01. The sequence goes on along the minus strand of CAVSRH010000006.1, from coordinate 73,803 downwards.
ACCTGGCCCGGCTGCGCCGCTCGGCCGCGGCGCTCGCGTTCGAGACGGTCCCGTCCGACGAGGAGATCGCCGGCCAGATGCGGCGCGACCCTGCGCGCCAACGGGATGACCGACAGCGTGCACATCAGGCTCACCCTCACCCGCGGGCGTGAAGTTCACCAGCGGCATGGACCCGCGGCTCAACACCAGTCGGCCCGACCCTGATCGTGCTCGCCGAGCACAAGCCGCCCGTCTACGACCAGCCGGCATCACGCTGATCACCGCCAGCGTCCGGCGGCCCCCGCCGGACTGCCTGGACCCGAAGATCCATCACAACAACCTGCTGCCGTCGATCCTGGCCAAGATCGAGGCGAACGCCGCCGGGCGCCGACGACGCGGTCATGCTCGACCAGCGGGGATTCGTCGCCGAGACCAACGCCACCCACCTGTTCCTGGTCACCGGCGGGCGGCTGGGCCACCCCGGCGGCGCTGGCCTGCCCGGAGGGGATCACCCGGGCGGCGGTGCTGGACCTCGCCGCGGAGCGCCGGCCTGGCCTGCGACGTCCGGCGACTTCAGCCTGACCCACTTCTACGCCGCGGACGAGGTGTTCGTCACCGGCACCATGGGCGGCCTGGTGCCGGTCATCGCCATCGACGGCCGCACCATCGGCGACGGCTCGCCGGGCCCGGTGACCCGGCGGCTCACCGGCCTGTTCGCTGGGCGACTGCCCGCCCGGTACACCCTGGTTTGAGAGCCGGTGACCCGGATTTGCGGCCAGCGACCTATGGTGTGACGCCACGGGCGACGGCGGGATCTTGCACACTGGAGCCTCATGACCGAGGCGGTGGCAGTCCCGGCGAGCTCGCTGCCCGGCGGTGTCCAGATGCCCATGATCGGGTTTGGCACCTGGCACTGCGCGGCCGGGCGGGGCGCGCAGGCGCTGCATGCCGCCCTGGAGGCGGGTTACCGGCACATCGACACCGCGACCATGTATGGCAACGAGTCCGACGTGGGCCACGCGCTGGCCAGCAGTGGGCTGGCCGGGACGCGGTGTTCGTCACCACGAAGCTGCCCTCCAGCAAGGCGGGCCGGGAGCGGGCCACGCTCGCCGCCAGCCTGCGGGCACTCGGCACCGACCACGTGGACCTGTGGCTGGTGCACTCGCCGCCCCCCGGAGCGCAAGCTGTGCCACGGTCTGGCGGGAGTTCCTGGCGCTGCGGGACGAGGGCCGCGCACGGGCGGTGGGGGTGAGCAACTACTCGCTCGCCCAGATCGACCGGCTGACCGAGGCGACCGCGGCGAGGCGCCGGCGGTCAACCAGATCCCGTGGAGCCCCGCCCGGCACGACCCCGCGCTGCTCGCCGGCGCACTCAGAAGCGGGGCGTCGCGGTGGAGGGCTACAGCCCGCTCAAGGGCACCAACCTGGCCGACCCGATGCTGGTGGACATCGCCGAGGCCCACGGCGTGACGCCCGCGCAGGTGGTGCTGCGCTGGCACCTGGAGCACGGCATCACGGTGATCCCGAAGTCGGCGAACCCGGAGCGGATCGCGCCAACTTCGACCTGATGCGCTTCTCGCTGGAGCCCCGACCAGGTAGCCAGGATCGATACGCTCTCCCGCCGCTGACGGGCGCTCAGCGGATCTCGCTGCGCTCGGCAAGGCGCTCGGCCACGATCTCCGCCAGCCGGGTCACCGCGCCCGGCGGAACCCGTGCCGATCCGCCGCGGACCGTTGCCTTGACGGTCTTCCCACCGGCCCGCACCACGGCCGTCCTGCCACGGTTGATCAGCCACGCCCCCTCGCCGATGCCGGGCAGCGGCCGCCCGGAGCGCCGCGCGGCCCGGGCGTTGACCTCGCCGACGCGCCCGCTCGTGGTGATGAACGTGACGCTCACCCCGCTGCCCTGGTATGCCGTGGCGAACGGGGTCGGCGTCCCGCGGAAGCGGACCCCGAACCCCAGCACGGACTCGCAGTCGGCCGCGGTGACCAGGGGGCCCGTCAGGGCGGGGTCCGGTGCCGCGGCGCCGTCCGTGGCGATGCCGCCGGGCGCGGCCGCCCCCCACCGGGGCTGCCCGGGGAGGATATCCCCCTCCGGGCCGATCAGCGCCAGGTCGAGCAGCCGCATCGAGCGGGGCGCGATCCGGGCCCGGATCCGGGCGCCGAGCGGGAACCGCCGCAGCGCCGCCTGGCCCACGTCGAAGGTCCAGGCGCGCTCACCGTCGTCCAGGGCCAGGCACCAGTAGGTCACCGTGTTGCTGTTCTCGCCGCCATCGGAACCCTCCTCGGTCCAGCGGGCGATCACCTGCCCATCGAAGCTCACCTCGGCGGGCAGGGCCAGCCAGCGCGCCACCGCCCGGACGCCGGCCACGGCCATGGCCGCGCTGCCCGCAAGCAGACCGGCCGGGACCAGGATCCAGGCGGCCGTCATCTGCAGCGTGTGGTAGCCGTCGTAGCTGCCCAGAGCCGCGAGGAACGCGACCGCGGACCCGGCCAGCAGCGCGGCGGACACCATCCGCGGCGACTCGCGCCGCGGCCCGACCGGGACCAGGCGCCACTGGCCGTCCCGTGAGGACCAGGCCTGCTTGGGCGCCTGGGCCAGGCGCTCCGGCGTGGCGGCCGTGGTCATCGAGCCGCGATGGCCGCCCTGGCGCACGTCGCCGCGCCGGATCTGCGGCTGCCCGGGAACGGGCGGGGCGCCGTCGGTGGCGGCCACCAGGGCCAGGCGGCCCGGATCGCCGCCTGCCAGCGGGGCGGCCTGCGCCGCCATCCGGATCGCCCACGCTGCCACCGCGGCTCCGGCCGGGGTCAGCCGGTCACCCCGGCCCAGCACGCCGGTAAGCCAGACCTGGATGCCCGCCGCGATGATGCCGGCGAAGCCCGCCCCCACCCACCAGGTGGAGTTGTGATCGCCCACGGCCGCCGCCGCGAACCCGGCCACGGCCAGCGCGGTCACCAGGAGCAGCGCCACGGCCGCCGTGGGCAGCCGGGCCCGGGTGAGGCCGCGGCGCCTGCCCTCGGCGCGCACCGCCTCCTCGAACGGATCCCAGACGGCCTTCACGTCGGCGAAGCACATCTCGGCGAGCGCCTCGAACGGCGCGCCGCCGGCCTCGGCGAACTGGCGGGTCACGTCCGCGAGGACCAGCCGTTCGTACGCGGCCAGGCCGAGATCGCCGGCGCCCTCCCGCGTCGGCGCGCACCACAGCCGGCCCGGCTCCGGCTCGCTGATGGCCAGCACCCGGCGGGAGCCAAGCTGCAGGATGGTGGCGGCGAAGGCGGCGCCGTCAAGCTGGCAGCCGGTCGTCACCAGGTTCACCAGGGCGGGATCGGCCAGGTCCGGCGGCCCGCCGGGGAGCCGGAACCGGCGCATGCCGCGCCTCAGGTGCCGGTCACTGGTGACGGCGGCGCACCCGGCATACAGGGCGAGCCAGCAGGCGGCGGCGACTACGGCGGTGGCCAGCATCGGCTGCGCCCTCCCGTCTGTCACGGCCCGGCGGCCGTTCGTGGATGCGTGCCTCGCCCATGCCACGGCCCGGCGGCATGACCGGTTCAGTCCGCTGCGGCTGGCACTATGTGAACATGTCCGTGGTGTCCGTGGGCCCGCTGTGGCACCACCTCGCGGTCTGGGCCGACCGGCAGGGGCACCCGCCGTCGCACCTGCTGATCCTGGGCACCGGGCTGCTCGCGGCGGGCGCGGTGGCGTCCCGCCGGGTGTGGCCGGTGGCCCGCACCGTGGTGACCATCGCGCACGAGGGCGGCCACGCGCTGGCCGCGGTGGTGACCGGCAGGCGGCTGCACGGAGTCCGGGTGCTGCACACCTCCGCCGGGGTAACCATGACCACGGGCAGCCCGTCCGGCCCGGGCATCGTCCTCACCGCGCTGGCCGGCTACCTGGCCGCGCCGTTGCTCGGCCTGGGCGGGGCCGCGCTGCTGGCCGGCGGGCACCTGCTGGCCGTGCTGCTGCTCGGCCTGGCGGGGCTGGCCGGGCTCATGTTCGCGATCCGCAACGCCTACGGGCTGCTGGCGGTGCTGGTCACCGGCGCGGCGATCGTGGCGGTGCTCTGGCAGCGGTCCGCCGTGCTCGCGGCCGCGCTCGGGTACGCGATGACGTGGTTGCTGTTGTTCGGCGGGGCGCGGCCCGTGCTCGAACTGCAGCGGGACCAGCGCCGGCGCCGGGGGGCCTCGAACGACGCCGACCAGCTTGCCCGGCTCACCGGGCTGCCCGGCCGGATTCTGGGTAGGCGTGTTCGGCCTGGTCGCGCTCGGGGCACTCGGGCTCGGCGGCTGGCTGCTCGCGTTCTGACCGGGCCCGGCGGCCGGTGGGTCATGGCACCGGGAGGCCACGGGCGCCGTCACGCATATTCCCTGCTTATCCGAGTGGAAATATACGTTAGCCTGACGGGGAATGGTTGACAGGCCAGCCGGCGGACGGAAGGCTTCCGCGAAGGACCGACTGGTGAAAGGTTGCCCCCATGGCAGATGAGCACCACCACCACGACCCCACGTTCTACCGCTCCCCCCGGGACGCGGCGGCCGGACCGCCGGAGAAGCTCGCCTACGTGGCGACGTTCTCCCGCCCGGCGGACAAGCCCGATGGGATCGCGGTGGTGGACACCGACCCCGGGTCCGCCGCGTACGGCACCGTGGTGGGCTACACGGAACTGCCGAACCTGGGTGACGAGCTGCACCACTTCGGCTGGAATGCCTGCTCCAGCGCGCTCTGCCCGACCGGCTCGCACACCCACGGCGACCGGCGCTACCTGGTCGTCCCCGGCCTGCGTTCCTCGCGCATCTACATCCTGGACACGCTGGCGAACCCGGCGGCCCCCGAGGTCGTGAAGGTGCTCGGCCCCGAGGAACTGGGCAAGCGGGCCAACTACTCGCGGCCGCACACCGTGCACTGCGGCCCCGGCTACCTGTACGTGTCCTGCCTGGGCGGCGGCAACGGCGCCGAGGGACCGGGCGGCGTGGCGCTGCTCGACCACGCCAACTTCGACGTGCTCGGGCAGTTCGAGGCGGACCGCGGCGACCAGTACCTGGCCTACGACGTGTGGTGGCACATCAACGACGACGTGATCGTCACCTCCGAGTGGGCCACGCCGTCCATGATCGAGGACGGGATCGTGCCGGAACTGCTGCTCGGCCGCAAGTACGGGCACCGGCTGCACTTCTGGGACATGAGCACGCGGCGGCACGTGCAGACCGTGGACCTCGGCGACGAACACCAGATGGCGCTGGAACTGCGCCCGGCGCACGACCCGGCCCGCAAGTACGGGTTCGTCGGCGTGGTGGTCAGCGTCGAGGACCTGTCCGCGTCGATCTGGCTCTGGCATCAGCAGGACGGTGAGTGGGCGGCCACCAAGGTGATCTCGATCCCCGCCGAGCCCGGCCCCGGCGGAGCAGCTTCCGCCGCTGCTGCAGGGTTTCGGCGCGGTCCCGCCGCTCGTCACCGACCTGGCGCTGTCCGTGGACGACCAGCGCCTCTACGTCTCGTGCTGGGGCACCGGCGAGACTCAAGCAGTACGACGTGAGCGACCCGTTCCACCCGCGCGAGGTGGGCTCGGTCCGGATCGGCGGCATCGTCGGGCGCGTGGCGCACCCGGCCCGGCCGGGCCAGCCGCTGGCCGGCGGCCCGCAGATGGTCGAGGTCTCCCGGGACGGCAAGCGGGTCTACTTCACCAACTCGCTGTACGGCGCCTGGGACGAGCAGTTCTACCCGGACGGCGTCGGCGCCTGGATGGCCAAGCTGGACGTCGCGCCGGATGGCGGGATCGGCTTCGACGAGCGCTTCTTCCTTGAGGGCGACGTGTTCCGCGGCCGCCGCGCGCACCAGGTCCGGCTGGAAGGCGGGGACGCCTCAAGCGACTCGTACTGTTACTCGTCCTGACTGGGCGGTCAGTTCGTATGCTGTCCCCTTGAGTTCGGCGCGGCAGGCGCGCTGACCTGGGCCTAGGGGACGAACCATGGTGACTCGGGACACCGCCTGGGGCGATGGCACGCCCTGCTGGGTGGATCTCGGCGTGACGGACGTCGCGAAGGCGAGCGCGTTCTACACCGAACTGTTCGGCTGGGAGGTACGGCCAGGCCCGCCGGAGGCGGGCGGGTACGCCGTCTGCCGCAAGGACGGCCGGCAGGTGGCGGGCATCGGGCCGAAGATGGGACCGCCGGGGCAACCGCTGGCGTGGATCACCTACCTGGCCGCCAGCGATGCGGCCGGGACCGCCGGGCGAGATCAAGGCGGCCGGGGGTCAGTTGCTGATGGGGCCCATGGACGTCATGGGCCTGGGCTGGATGGCGCTGGCCACCGACCCGGGCGGTGCGGTGTTCGGGCTCTGGCAGGCAGGCCAGCACACCGGCGTCCAGCTTGCCAACGAGCCGGGCTCGCTGACCTGGAACGAGAACCTCAGCCGGGACTTCGAGCCGAACAAGGCCTTCTACGAGGCGGTGTTCGGCTACGAATACGGCGACATCGGCGCCACCGGGTTCCGCTACGCCACGCTGAAGACCGGCGGCAGTGAGGTCGGCGGGATCGGCGAACTGGACAGCAGCCTGGCCGCGGAGGTCGCGGCGCACTGGTCGGTTTACTTCGCGGTCGAGGACACCGACGCGGCCGTGGCCACCGTGAGCGCCCTTGGCGGAGCCACCGTGCGCCCGGCCTGGGACAGCCCCTACGGCCGGATCGCCATCGTGGCCGACCCCGAGGGTGCCGCCTTCTCCCTAATCAGCGCGCCCACAGACACCAGCTGACCGGCCGCGCCAGCCCTGCCTCCCCGCCCTGAGGCCGGCCCCGGGGCGCGGCGCGCCCCCGGGAGCCGGTGTGTGTGCTCAGGTGATCGCCGGCACCCGGTCAGGCAGCCACCGGCGAATTCGCCCAGTCGATCGTGACCTCGCGGCTGGGATTTGGGTTACTCATTTCCGGCATGCCGGTTACCCAGGCTGCTCGGCATCCGGGCACTTGACGCGCGGGTCAGGGGGTGGTGACGGGGATCCTGGGATCCTCGGACATCAGCCGGCCGGCCGTGCGCTCGGCGGTGCCGCGGGCCCAGCGGCCGCTCGTGACGAACCCGGCCACCAGCAGCAGCGCGCCGGAGCCCGCGACGATCAGCCAGGCGGTGTGGCTGGCCGGGACGAAACCCGTGCGCAGCGGGCCATGCAGCGCCGAGGCCACCGCGGACCCGGTCAGCGCGACACCCAGGGAACCGCCCACCTGGCGGCTGGTCGAGGCCACCGCGGCAGCCACCCCGGCCTGGCTGCGGGGCATCCCGGACACCGCCGTGTTGCTGATCGGCGGGTTGACCATGCCGTTCCCGATACCGAGCACGACATAGGCCAGCATCAGCCAGGCCACCGGCGTGGCGGCCGTCACCCCCCACATCATCAGCGCGCCGGCCGTCGTCATCACGCCCGCCACCAGCAGCGGTATCCGGGGCCCGCGCTGGCCGGTGATCCGCCCGGACAGCGGCGCCAGCAGTATCGTCATCGCCGCCATCGGCAGCGTGTACAGGCCCGCGTGCAGCGCGGAGAGGCGCCGTGCGTCCTGCAGGTAGAGCGTGTTCAGGAACAGGAACCCGGCCAGCGCCGAGAACGCGGTGATGGCGATCACCACCGCCCCGGAGAACGGGGCGCTGCGGAAGAACCGCAGGTCCAGCAGGGGCTCGGCGCGGCGTGGTTCGTAGATGCCCAGGCCGGCGGCGGCGAGCGCCGAGAGGCCGAACAGGCCGAGGATGAGGCCCGAGGTCCAGCCGTGGCGCGGCCCCTCGATGATCGCGTAGGTGAGCGAGGCGAGCATGACGATGATCAGCGCCTGGCCGACCGGATCCACCCGCCGCCCGTGCGCGGCGCGGGACTCCGGCACGGCAATCGCGGTCACCACGATGGCGGCGATCCCGATCGGGATGTTGACCCAGAAGATGCCCCGCCACCCCACGGTGGCGACGAGCACGCCGCCGAGCACCGGGCCCAGCGCCATGCTGAGGCCGAACACGGCGCCCCAGACGCCCGAGCGCCCGGGCGCGCTCGCGGTCGTCGGTGAACGTGTTGGCGATGATGGACAGCGCCACCGGGTTGAGCATCGACCCGCCGATGGCCTGCACCGCGCGGAACGCGATCAGCCAGCCCAGGCTGGGCGCCAGGCTGCAGAGCAGCGAGCCGAGGGTGAAGGTGGCCAGGCCGACCTGGAACGTGCGCCGGCGGCGCCGACCCGGTCCCCCGTCGATCCCGCCAGGATGAGGAAGCTCGCGACGACCAGCGTGTAGGCGTCCACCGTCCACTGCAGGCCGGACACCGGCGCGTGCAGGTGCGCTGGATCGACGGCAGCGCGATGTTCACGATGGTGCTGTCGAGGCCGACGATGAAGAGGCTCGGAACAGCAGATGGCAAGCACGAGCAGGCGGCGCTTGCGGCTGAGTTCCGGCACCAATTCCTCGCTGTTCGTCGTACCGCCAGTACTTGTGAACTTACAACTAACTTCCAGACAGCAGCCGTGCCTGTGTCCAAGGTCACCTGCGTGATTGACTTCGGTCATGGCCGCTGACCCGCCGGGGCCGGGTGCCGCCAGCGCGGAACTGACGGCGTGGGCGCGGCACCTGCAGACCCCGCTGCGCCGGTTCCTGCGCACCGAGACCGGCAGCGCCGCGGTGCTGCTCACCGCGACGATCGCCGCGCTCGTCTGGGCGAACGTGAGCCCCGCGTCGTACCAGCGCCGTGTGGGACACCGGCTGTCGATCCGCCTCGGCAGCGCCGGCATCTCCCAGGACCTGCACGGCTGGGTGAACAGCGGCCTGATGACGTTCTTCTTCCTCGTGGTCGGGCTGGAGGCGCGCCGCGAGTTCGACCTCGGCGAACTGCGCGAGCGCCGCCGGCTGGCGATGCCGCTGGCTGGCCGGGCCTCGGCGGGATGGTCGTGCCGGTCGCCATCTTCCTCGTCGTCAACGCCGGGCGGCCGTCGGCGCACGGCTGGGGCACGGCGATGTCCACCGACACCGCGTTCGCGCTCGGCATGCTCGCCCTGGTCGGGCCGCGGACCCCGGACCGGATGCGGACCTTCCTGCTCACCTTCGCCGTGGTGGACGACCTGGCCGCGCTCGCGATCATCGCTGTCTTCTACAGCCACCACATCTCGACTCCCCGCGCTGCTGGCCGGGCTGGCCACCTTCGCCGTGGTCCTGGCCGTCCGGGCGGCCGGCGTCCGGCGGGGCGTCGTGTACCTGGCGCTGGGGCTGGCGGCGTGGGTGGCTTTCCTGCGCTCCGGCGTCGACCCGGTGGTGGTCGGCCTGGTGATGGGCCTGCTCACGCAGGCGTACCCGGCCGCACGCGGCGACCTGGAACTCGCCACCGAGAGGTTCCGGCTGTTCCGCGAGCAGCCGACGCCGGAGCTGGCCCGGGTGGCCAGCATCAGCCTGTCCGCGTCGATCTCGCCGAACGAGCGGCTGCAGGAGACCTTCCACCCGTGGACGAGCTATGTCATTGTGCCGCTGTTCGCGCTGGCCAACGCGGGCGTCCAGATCAGCGGCGGCGTTCCTCGCCCAGGCCTTCACCTCTCCGGTCACGCTCGGCATCCTGGCCGGGTACGTGCTCGGCAAGCCGCTGGGCATCACGGGCACCTCCTTCCTGGTCACCCGGCTCAGCAGGGGCCGGCTCCGGCCACCCGTCGGCTGGGCCTCGATCATCGGGGCGGGCACCATCGCGGGCATCGGGTTCACCGTCTCGCTGCTCATCGCCTCGCTCGCCTTCACCGGCCCGGAGCTGGCCGAGGCCAAGGTCGGGGTGCTGGCCGCAGCGGTGTGCGCGGCGATCCTCACCTCGATCGTGTTCCGGGTGACCGGACTGCTCCCGAAGCGGGCCCGGATCCGGGCGCTGTTCGGCACGTCACAGGTGATCGTCGATCTCGCCGTGCCGGTGGATCCGGACCGTGACCATATCCGCGGCCCGATGTCGGCGCCGGTCACGGTCGTCGAGTACGGCGACTTCGAGTGCCCCTACTGCGGCCGGGCCGAGCCCGCCGTCCGGGCGCTCCTCGCCGACTTCGGCGACGTCCGCTACGTCTGGCGCCACCTCCCGCTCACCGACGTCCATCCGCACGCCCAGCTCGCCGCCGAGGCGTCAGAGGCCGCGGGGGAACAGGACTCCTTCTGGGAGATGCACGACCTGCTCCTTGATCACCAGGACGCGCTGAAGCCGGCCGACCTGATGCGGCTATGCCGGCCGAGATCGGGCTCGACGTGGAGCGGTTCGCCGGTGACCTGCGCAAGCACAACGGGCGCGGGCGGGTGGCCGAGGACGTCGACTCGGCCGACCTCAGCACCGTGTCCGGCACGCCCACCTTCTTCATCAACGGCCAGCGCCATTACGGCGCCTACGACATCGACACGCTTTCGGCGGCCGCCAAGGCGGCCCGGGCGCAGGCGGCGATCGCCCGCTGACCCGGTCCGGCCCGCCGCCCGGCGCCTGGCCGGTATCCCGTAGCCCGGCGCCCCGTAGCCCGGTGTCCCGCGGCCCGGCGCCCCGCAGCCCGGCGCCCATAGCCCGGTGTCCCGCGTCCGTGCGCTTCCCTCAGCCGCGCCACTCACGTCCCATACACCTCACAGTGCCCGGTAATCTTTCCATTCCCATGGCTCTCACCTGCCACCGGGCGGTGGGCACGGGTACGGTTGGCGCACAGTTCCCGTGCTCAGCGGGATGGATGGCCGCCGTACGCTGGTTAGTAACCGGTGGCGGGGCGACGGCGTAGGAGGCTGGGACCATGGTGCGAGATCCGGGGGACCTCTACGAGGTGGGCCCCGACGCGCCGGAACTGGACGGAGCCGTGCTGCTCCACTACCTGGACGGTTTCATCGACGCGGGCGCGGCCGGGCGGCTGCTCACCGCGCACCTGCTGGGCAGCCTGGAGCACGAGCCGGTGGTGACCTTCGACGTGGACCGCCTGATCGATTTCCGGTCCCGCCGCCCCCCGATGACCTTCAACAAGGACCACTGGGAGGAGTACGAGGCGCCGGAACTGGCGATTCACCTCGTGCGCGACGCGGCCGGGACGCCGTTCCTGCTGCTGACCGGGCCCGAGCCCGACCATGAGTGGGAGCGCTTCACCGCCGCCGTGCAGGCGGTGACCACCCGGCTCGGGGCAGAACTGGCCGTGGGCTTCCACGGCATCCCCATGGGCGTCCCGCATACCCGCCCGCTCGGCCTGACCGCCCACGGCACCAAGCCCGAGCTGATCACCGGCTCCCGGCCGATCGTGGACCGGCTGCAGGTGCCCGGGAGTGTGGCCTCGCTGCTGGAGTTCCGCCTCGGCGAGCAGGACCGCGCCGCGATCGGCTTCGCCGTCCATGTGCCGCACTACCTCGCGCAGGCGGCCTACCCGATGGCGGCCGTGGCTGCGCTGGAGGCGGTGGCCCGGGCGACCGGCCTGTCCCTGCCGGACGAGGCGCTGCGGGAGGCCGCCCAGCGGACGGATGAGGAGATCGCCCGGCAGGTGGAGGCGTCCGAGGAGATCACCGAGCTGGTCCAGGCGCTGGAGCGGCAGTACGACGCGTTCGTCGACGCCGCGGGCCGGGAGGGCCTGCTCGCCGACCAGGTGGCGGACATGCCGACCGCCGATGAGCTGGGGGCGCAGTTCGAGCGGTTCCTGGCCGAGCAGCAGGGCCGCGCCGACACTCCGAGCCGCCGAGATTCAGCGGGACACGCTAACCGCAGGCCCGGCGGAGACCCGGCATGCTCTTTCCTACCTCGCTCGTCGGCAGCTACCCCCAGCCGGACTGGCTGATCGACCGGGAGCGCCTGCGGCACCGGTTCCCGCCCCGGGTGCGCGCCCGCGAGCTGTGGCGGGTCGACCCGGCGCTACCTGGCCGAGGCGCAGGACGACGCGACCGCTGCTCGCCATCCGGGCCCAGGAGCGGGCCGGCCTCGACATCGTCACCGACGGCGAGATACGCCGGGAGAGCTACTCCAACCGCTTCGCCACCGCGCTGGACGGGCGTCGACATCGACAACCCCGGCACCGCGCTGGACCGCAGCGGTCACCCGAACCCGGTGCCGCGGGTCACCGGGCCGATCCGGCGGCAGCACCCGGTCGAGGTCCGCGACGTGGCGTTCCTGCGCGCGAACACCGACCGGACCATCAAGATCACCGTCCCCGGCCCGTTCACCATGGCCCAGCAGGCGCAGAACGACTACTACGCCGAGCACCGAGGACGCTCGCGCTCGGGCTACGCCGAGGCGGTCAACGAGGAGGTCAGGGACCTGTTCGCGGCCGGGCGCCGACATCGTCCAGCTCGACGAGCCCTACCTGCAGGCGCGCCCGGACGAGGCCCGCCAGTACGGGGTGGCGGCGCTCAACCGGGCGCTGGCCGGCGTCGACCGGCACCACCGCCGTGCACCTGTGCTTCGGCTACGCGGCGATCATCCACGACCGCCCGTCGGGCTACTCGTTCCTGCCCGAGCTGGCGGCCGCGGACTGCGACCAGGTCTCGATCGAGACCGCCCAGTCCGGCCTGGACTGCTCGGTGCTCGCCGAGCTGGCCGGCAAGACGATCATCCTCGGCGTGCTCGACCTCGGCGACCACGACGGTGGAGACGCCCGACGACGTGGTGGCCGCCCGGGTGCGCCGGGCGCTGCCCTACGTGCGCCGCCGAGCGGCTCGTGCTCGCGCCCGACTGCGGGATGAAGTACCTGCCCCGCGACGTCGGCGTTCGGCAAGCTGGCCGCGATGACGCGGCGGCCGCCCTGCTGCGCGCCGAGTTCAGCGCGGCCTGACCCTCAGCCGGTCAGCTGCTGGGCGGAAACACGGCGACCGACAGCCCGCCCGGGCTCACCGAAAGGTCCGTTTCGCCGGCCAGGACGCTGACCGAAGATGCCGACAGGCTGATCGTGACCGACTGCCCCGAGGACAGCGAACCCGAGGTGGGCGACACCGACAGGCCCGACGAGGGGTTCTCGATGCTGTAGCCGGAGACGGCGCGCCACCCTGCGCGGTGAGCGTGAACGCGCCGCTGAGGCTCCCCCCGGAATTCGGGGTCAGCGTCACCGAGCTCGCCGAGACCACCAGCGTGCCGGGTGACGGCGGCGGCGGTGTCGGCGTCGGGCTGGCAGGCGGCGTGGACCGGCGGGTGGGTTCGTGCCGCCGCGGCACCGCCCCCCGGTGGCACGATTGCGGCGAGGGCCGAAGGCGTGGGCGATGCGGACACCGTGATGGTCAGGCCGGGGTTCTTGCCGCCGCTCTTGTGGGCCGCGGACAACGGCGACCCGCGTTCGGCCCGGACGTCAGGGTGCGTGGCTGACGGCGGCCGGGCCGATGGTCGCCGCGGTCGCCGCCGCCGGGCCCTTGCTGTGCAGCGCGTCCAGCGCGAAGACGGTGCCGGCGCCGAGCAGGATGGCCGCCGCGGCCGCCACGCACGCGGCGCGGTCAGGGCCTGCACCCCATAGACGCGGCGCGGTGCGGCGACCGGCTTGGGGAAGCCCGACCGGTCGAACGGCTCCGCCCGGTGGGCCACCAGCTCGCGGTGCCCGGCCGCGACCGGCGAACTCGTCCACCACGCGGAACACCTGCTCCCGCAGCAGGCCGGCAGCGCCACGATCGGCAGCAAGCTGAGCAGCATCGCCGGGCTCAGCTCCCGGCGCTGCGGCTGCCGCACACCTCGCAGCCCTCGATGTGCCGGTTGCACCCGCTTGCGGAGCAGGATGGTCGAGCTCCCCGTCCCAGTCCCCGAGGATGCCCTCAAGTTCCGCGCAGTCCCGGCGGCCGGTCGGGCCACCAGCAGCGCGCCGAGCGACCCTTCGAACTGGGCGCGGGCCCGCGACAGAAGCGCGTACGCCTGGTTGCGGGACACACCCAGGACGTCCGCCAGATCCTGGCCGTCCAGCACGTGACGCAGGTTGAGCTCGATGACCTCCCGGTCGGACGGGTTCAGCCCGGCGAGCGCGTCGACCACGAGGTCCCGCAGTTCCTGCCGCTGCGGTTCAGCGCCATGTCCGGGTCGTCGGAGGTCACCTCGACCGCCGCGTCGGCGGGGCGGACGAGCCCGCGGGCACGCAGTCGGCGGAAGCACTCGTTCCGGGCCACCGCATACAGCCATGGGCGGAGCCGGTCCGGATCGCGCAGCCCGCCAGCTTGGCCGCGGCGATGACGTAGGTGTCCTGCACCGCGTCCGCGGCATCCGCGGGCTCGCTGAGCAGTGTCCGGCAGTAGGCGTATAGCCCCGGTGCGTAGTTGTCGTAAGCGGCAGCGAGTCCGGCAGGGTCTCCTGCGACAATCGCTGCGACGATCTCCCCGTCTTGCACGGTCTCACGGTAGTTCGTCCGGGGTACTTGCTCCACCTGGTCTCACATCCGTTATCCGCATGAGGCCCTCCCGGTGTGTGATATAGGCCTCTTTGGCCCTTCCGCGCCGCCCCCGCGGTCAGAGGGAGGCACAGCCGGAGTCCACCGGAACCCGGTTCGACCAGCGGCCGGACACCATGTCATAGGCGATCGCGTAGTCATTGGCGGTCGAGCCGGGAACCTGTGAGCAGTCGCCGAGATCGGTCTGCGCCGCCAGCGACCCGCCCGGGAACCCGCCATAGGAACCGGCGGCGGCCAGGCCGAGACCACGAGCACGGCGCCGTCGCCGCGGCGGATCTGCAGCACGACCGGGCCGTAGTTGAGGGTCACGAACCGGAACCGCCGGACGCGGCGCCCGGGCCGGTGCCGCCACCGTGATGGCCGTGATGGCCGTGATGGCCGTGGTGGCGGTGGTGATGCCGGTGGTGCGCTGGCGCCGCTGCGGACACCGTGCTGCCGGACGCGGAGCCCAGCAGCCCGGCGTGACCGGGCAGGGCGAACGCGATGCCCGTTGTCGCCACGGCGACCACGCCTACCGCCGCCGCCGCGCCCTTGATGAAAGCGAACATGCCAGTCTCCTCCGCCACGGCCGCCCGCGGCCTGCGGCCAGCGAGCGATCATCGATGCGACACCGGTAGGAGGCGGGCCAGGCGCGGCGGCCAACAACTTTGCGGGGAACTTTTTCCGGCGGCCCGCGAGCGGCCGCCAGGCCGACAGCCGCCCGCGGCCCGGGACGCCGAGGTCCGCGGCGGGGAACGCCCCGCGGCCCAGCCAGGACGGGCGAGGTCAGCGGGCCAGTTCGGCGTACAGTTGCACGGTCTGCGCGGCCACCGCGTGCCAGCCGAACTCGGCGACCGCCCGCTCCCGCCCGGCCCGGCCCATCGCGGCCGCCCGGGCCGGATCGGCGACCAGCGCGTTCAGCGCGCCGCGGCGAGCGCCGCAGGGTCGCCGGGAGGGACCAGCAGGCCGGTCTCACCGTCGCTCACCACCTCGGGGATCCCGCCCACCGCGCGACCCGACCACGGCCGTGCCGCAGGCCATCGCCTCCAGGTTCACGATGCCGAGCGGCTCGTACAGCGACGGGCAGGCGAACACGGTCGCATGCGAGAGCAACTGGACCACCGCGCGCTTGGGCAGCATCTCCGGTATCCAGATCACCCCGGACCGCGCCGCGCGCAGGTCCGCCACCAGGCTCTCGACCTCGGCAGCCAGTTCAGCGGTGTCGGGCTGCCAGCGCACAGCACCAGCTGGGCCGCCGGGTCCAGGCTGGCCGCCGCCCGCAGCAGCACCGGGACCCCCTTCTGCCGGGTGATCCGGCCGACGAAGATCACCGACGGCCGGGCCGGGTCCACCGCCGTAACGCGCCAGCACGTCAGTCGCCGGATCCGGGGCGTACTCGGTGGTGTCGATCCCGTTGCGGATGACCCGCACCCGGCCGGCCGCACCGCCGGGTAGGCGCCCAGCACGTCGGCCCGCATGCCCGCGGACACCGCCACCACGGCGGCGGCGGCCTCCACGGCCACCCGCTCGCACCACGGGACAGCGCGTAACCGCCGCCGAGCTGCTCGGCCTTCCACGGCCGCAGCGGCTCCAGCGAATGCACGGTGACCAGGTGCGGCATGCCGTACAGCAGCGAGGCCACGTGGCCGGCCAGGTTCGCATACCAGGTGTGGCGAGTGCACCAGGTCGGCCGACCCGGTGGCCGCGGCCATGGACAGGTCGGCGGACATCACGCCCGAGCGCCGGGTTCGCCCCGGCGAGGTGTCCCAGGCCGGTGCGCCACCGCCTCGGACCGGTCGGCGCCCTGGCAGTGCACGGTCACGTCGACCAGGCTGGCCAGCTCGCGGGCGAGGTAGGTGACGTGCACCCCCGCGCCGCCGTACACCTCCGGCGGGTACTCCCGCGTCAGCAGGGCCACCCGCAGCCGCGAGCCAGCGGCCGCGGCGGTCACGAGCGGACCTCCTGGCCCTTACCGACGACGGTGATGCCCCCGGCGGACACGAGGAAGCCGCGCTCGCGGTCGTACTCCTTGTCCACGCCCACGACTCGGCTCCCTCGGGGACCTTGACGTTCTTGTCGATGATCGCGTCCCGTACCACGGCGTGCCGCCCGATCACCGTGTTGTGCAGGAGCACCGAGCGCTCCACCGTGGACCAGCTGTTCACCCGCACGCCGGGAGAAAGCACCGACTCGCGCACCGTCCCGCCGGACACGATGACCCCGTT
The DNA here is from genome assembly GCA_963730235.1 of uncultured Actinomycetes bacterium. GTDB lineage: Bacteria > Actinomycetota > Actinomycetes > Streptosporangiales > Streptosporangiaceae > DASXKD01. The sequence continues at coordinate 57,287 of CAVSRH010000006.1, read as the reverse complement.
GCTGACCAGGCTGTCCAGCGCACGCCCGATCCGGTCGCCCGAGTCGAAGCACGAACTTGGCCGGAGGCTGGGAGGGCACGTGGGTCAGGATCGGCCAGCGCTCGTTGTACAGGTTGAATACCGGGTGCACGTGGCACAGGTCCATGTGCGCGTCGAAGTAGGAGTCCAGCGTCCCCACGTCGCGCCAGTAGGCCCTGTCCCGCTCGGTCGCGCCCGGCACCTCGTTGGTCGCGAAGTCGTACACCTGGGCCCTGCCGTCGGCGACCATCATCGGGATGATGTCGCCGCCCATGTCGTGCTTGCTGGCCGCATTGGCCGCGTCCTCGCGCAGCGCATCCACCAGCACGTCGGTGGTGAAGACGTAGTTGCCCATGGACGCGTAGGCCTCGTCCGGGCTGCCCGGCAGGCCAGGCGGATCGGCGGGCTTCTCCAGGAACTCCTCGATCCGGTGACCTTCCTTGGCGGCCCGGATCACGCCGAACTCGGTGGCGTCCATGCGGGGCACCGGGATGGCCGCCACGGTGACCCCGGCGCCGCCCGCGACGTGCTGGTCGATCATCTGCCGTGGATCCATCCGGTACACGTGGTCCGCGCCGAACACGCACCACCAGGTCGGGGCGCTCGTCGAAGATCAGATTCAGCGACTGGTAGATCGCGTCCGCCGAGCCGGTGTACCACTGCGGGCCCAGGCGCTGCTGCGCGGGCACCGGGGTGACGTAGTTGCCGAGCAGCGAACTCATCCGCCAGGTGGTCGTGATGTGCCGGTCCAGGCTGTGGCTCTTGTACTGGGTGAGCACGCAGACCCGCAGGCACCCGGCGTTGACCAGGTTGGAGAGCGCGAAATCGACCAGCCGGTAGAGGCCGGCGAACGGTACCGCCGGTTTGGCCCGGTCCTCGGTCAGCGGCATCAGCCGCCGCCCCGCGCCGCCCGCCAGGACGATTCCCAACACCCGCCGGTCTGTCACCACGCACCTCGCCCAAGGTCGCGCTCACGTCGCTGTGAGGATGGCGCACGCTCTAGTCGGCGCCGGCCGCCCTGTGGCTGCCCGGCGCGATGCTGCAGTACCAGAACTTCTTGTCCAGTCAAGGTTTCCCCAGGATGCTCGCGGCAACCGTGGCAGGCAACCCCCGGCATCGTGGCCGCCCCGGTCGTCGCCGGCCGTGCCAAACTGGGAAGACTGGCGTCCTGTCTGGAGAATTTTCGATGAACACGGCCCTCGTATTGATCCCGGTGCTCTTGCTCGCAGCCGGGTTCGTGGTGTTCTGCGAGGTTGACCTTGCCCGGGCCGCGGAAGTGCGCTACCTGCCCAAGTGGGTATGGGCGCTCCTCTGCATGGGCATCGGGCTCACGATTCCGTTCGGCGGGATCGCTTACCTGGTGTTCGGGAAGGTCCGCCGCCCGCGCCTGGGGTAACACGCCGCCCCGCCCACCTACCCCGGCGCACCCTGGCTCCCGGTACGCCGGGACGCGGGCCAGGCAGGCCAGCTCAGGTGCCCGGGCGGGCGTGCACCACCGCGCCATCCACAGATGGTCAGGTCCACCTGGGCCGGCGCGATCTCGTCGGCGGGCTGGGCGAACAGGTTCGCGGTCCAGCACCACGAGGTCGGCCCGCTTGCCGGTCTCGATCGAGCCGCGTCTCCGCTCGTCGTGACTGACGTAGGCGGAGCCGATCGTGGCGGCAGCGATCGCGGTCGCGAGGTCGATCCGCTCGGCGGGCAGGAACGGCTCGTCGGTCCCCGGGCCGCGCCGTAGGGGTAACCGGGCGGGATGGTCCGGTTCACCGCGGTATGGATCTCCCACAGCGGGTTGGGGCTCGACACCGGCCAGTCACTGCCGAAGCACAGCTGCGCGCCGGAGCGCGACAGGCTGCCGAACGGGTACTGCCACCCGGCCCGCTCCGGGCCGATGAAAGGCAGCGTGAGCTCGGTCATCTGCGGCTCGTTGCACGCCCACAGCGGCTGGCAGTTCGCGACCACGCGAAAGCTCGCGGAACCTGGGCAGGTCATCGGGGTGGATCACCTGCAGATGCGCGATGTGATGCCGCCCCCGGCTGGGCCCATTCGACGGCGCGGGCGGCCGCCACCGCGTCGAGCGCCTCCCGGACCGCCCGGTCCCCGATGGCATGGAAGTGCACCTGGAAGCCGCGGGCGTCGATCGCGGTGACCGCCTCCTTCAGCTCCTCCGGCGTCGAAGAAGCTCGTGCCCCCGCCCGCCGTCTCGTGGCCATGGCCGTCCAGGTAGGGGCGCAGCATGGCGGCCGTGAAGTTCTCGCAGACCCCGTCCTGCATGATCTTCACGCTGGTCGCGCGGAACCGGCCGCCGCCGGGCTGCCCCGCCCGGGCGGCCCGTCCCGGCGTTCCGCGAGACCGTCGAGCTGGCCGGTCCCGGTCCGCGCGCTGCCACCAGAGCGCCCCGGTCACCTGGGCGGTGAGCAGGCCCTGCCGCTCGGTCTCGCGGTAGGCGTCGAAGCAGTCGGGCACCACCGCGTAGTCCCCGACGATCGCCTCCTGCCAGCCGGTGATGCCCAGCGCGTGCAGGTAGCGCTGGCCCTCGCAGATGCCCGCCACCTGCTCGGCCAGCTCCGGGCCGGGCACGGCCCGCCGCACCAGGTTCATCGCGCCCTCGTGCAGGGTGCCCGATGGCGCGCCGGGGCGTCCCGCTCGATCCGGCCGTCGGCCGGGTCCGGGGTGCTGGCGTCCATCCCGGCCGATGGCGAGCGCGCGCGAGTTCACCCACGCCGCCGTGGTGGTCGCGGTTGGACAGGTACACCGGGCGGTCGGGGACGACCGGTCCAGGTCCTCCCGGCCGGGCACCCCGCCGGGGAACACGTCCATCGCCCAGCCACCGCCGGTGATCCAGGCGGCGGCCGGGCTGCGCTCGGCGTAGCCGCGCATCGCCGTCAGGTAGCCCGTCGAGGCTGTGCTCCCCGGACAGGTCGCACCGGATCCGTTCCAGCCCGCCGCCGGAGGCATGCACGTGGGCGTCGGTGAACCCGGGCAGCAGCATCCGCCCGCGCAGGTCGATGACCTCGGTATGCGGGCCGACAGCGCCGACACCTGCTCGTCCGTGCCCACCGCGGCGATCCGGCCGCCCGCCACGGCCACCGCCTGCGCCCAGGACCGCGCGGCGTCCACCGTGTACACCGCTCCCCCGGTCAGCACCAGGTCGGCGTGGCCCTCGGCCACTAGTCGCCCAGTTCGGCGCGGCGGCGGGTGACGTAATCCTCCAGCTCGGCGCGGACCGCCTCATCCAGCGGCGGCGGCTCGTACTCATCCAGCGTCTTGGCGCAGATCTCGCCGGCCCGGGCCGTCGTGTCCTTGCCGCCCTGCTTCAGCCAGCGCTCGTAGTTGGCGGTGGAGGACAGCAGCGGCCGGTAGAAGCAGGTGCGGAACCGCTCCATGGTGTGCGCGGCGCCGAGGAAGTGGCCGCCGTGGCCGACCTCCTCGTGCGCGCCGAACGCCAGCGACGCCTCGTCGATCTCCAGCGGGGTGAACTCGACCCGCAGCATCCGCAGCAGCTCGATGTCGATGATGAACTTCTCGTAGCAGCTGACCAGGCCGCCCTCCAGCCAGCCGGCGGCGTGCATGACGAAGTTGGTGCCCGCCAGGAACGTGGGCAGCAGCGTCATCAGCGACTCGTAGGCCGCCTGCGCGTCGCAGGTCTGGCTGGAGTTGAGCCCGCCGCCGGTGCGGAACGGCAGCCCGTAGTGCCGGGCGAGCTGCCCGGTGCACAGCAGGCCGATCGCCGACTCCGGGGTGCCGAAGCTGGGCGACCCGGACTGCATGTCGATGTTCGACAGGAACGAGCCGAAGATCACCGGGCAGCCGGGGCGGATGAGCTGGGCCAGCGCGATGCCGGTCAGCGCCTCGGCGAGCTGCTGCGCCAGCGCGGCCGGGATCGTCGACCGGGGACATGGCGCCCATCAGCAGGAACGGGGTGAGCACCACCGGCTGGTTCGCCGCGCAGTACTCGAACTGGGCGTCCAGCATCCGGTCGTCCCAGCGCAGCGGCGAGTTGCAGTTGATCAGCGAGATCGTCGCGGGGGTCTGCTCGATGCTCGCCCGGCCCTTCTCCAGGCCACCGAACAGGATCGAGGTCATCGCTGATGGTGTCGACCGCGTTCGGGCCGGAGACCACGTTGCCCATGTAGATCTTGTCGGTGACGGTCTGCAGGGCGTAGATCATGTCGAGGTGCCGGGAGTCCAGCGGTGCGTCGTTGGGCTCGCAGATCACCCCGCCCGCCGAGTCCAGCTCCGGGAAGGACTGGGCCAGCATGGCCAGCCGGCGGAAGTCGTCCAGCGTGGCGTCCCGGCGGACCTCGCCCTCCCGGACGAACGGCGACCCGTACACCGCGCCGAACACCATGTCGTCGCCGCCGATGTGCACGCTGTTCGCCGGGTTGCGGGCCTGCACGTCGAACTCGCGCGGCGCCTTGGCGACCTGCTCCAGCACGAACTCCGGGTCGAACTTGACCACGTCGCCGTCCACCTGCTGGCCCGCCTTGCGGAACAGCTCCACGGCCTCCGGCTTGGCGAACTGGACCCCGACCTCGCTCACGATGCGGCGCCAGCCGCGGTCCAGCACCCCGACCGCGTCGGTGGAGAGGATCTCGTATCGCGGCATCGTGTTGCGGAACATCGCCACCTGCCTCTTCCGGCGGTCCCGGGCGGCCCGGGCGGCCCGGAGCAGGCCGTGCCCACCTTGACCGGCCAAGACCCCGATCGTACGGATCACATAGTAGAACAGAGTTCCGCAACATGGAACTTTGCAGCATGGAACCATGCGGCCAGACGGGGCGCAGCGAACCCCACAGGCAGGCGACGTGGTGAGCAGTCCCAACGGAACCCAGGCGGTGGACCGGGCGGCGCGGCTGCTCACCGAGGTGGTGCACTCGCCCGGCTCGGTCACGTTCACCGAGCTGGCCGCCGCGACCGGCCTGGCCAAGAGCACCACGTCCCGGCTGCTGCTGGCGCTGGAGCGCAACGGGCTGGTCCGGCGCGACGACGCGGGCCGGTTCCGCCCTGGCGAGATGTTCGTCCGGTTCGCCTGGCGCGGCGGCGCCGAGGCGGGGCTGACCGAGTGTCGCCCAGCCCTACCTGGACCGGCTCGGCGAGGCCACCGGCGAGACCGTCAACCTGGGCGTCGGGCGGGACGGCGTGGTCGAGCAGATCGCCCAGGTGGACAGCGGGTACGTGATCGGCGCCACCAACTGGCTGGGCCGGGCGGTGCCGCTGCACTGCAGCGCGGCTCGGCAAGGTGCTGCTCGCCCACGGCGCGGCGAAGCTGCCGCCGGGCCGGCTGGAGCGGCGCACCGAGCAGACCATCACCAGCCGGGCGGCGCTGGCGGGGGAACTCGCCGCGGTCAGGGAGCGCGGCTACGCCGTCATCGACGGCGAACTCGAACCGGGGCTGGTGGCGGTGGCCGCCCCGGTCCGCCGCGACGGCGGCACGGTGGTCGCCGCGCTGTCGGTGTCCGGCCCGGGGAACCGGCTGACGCCCGCCCGGGTCGCCGACGTCGCCGTGCTCTGCATGGCCCAGGCGAGCGCCCTGTCCGAGGTTCTCGGCCACCGCCCGGACGCCGCGCCGCCGCCCGGCAAGCCAGCAGCAAGCACAGAGAGAAGGTGCCGCGTGACCCCCGACGAGCTACTCAAACAGCTGTACGACGACACCCTGGTGGGCAACGCCCCCGCCGTGCTTGAGCTGACCAACGCCGGGCTCGGGCTGGGCCTGGGCCCGGAGCGGCTGCTCTACGACGCGCTGATCCCGGCGCTGGAGGAGGTCGGCGCCCGGTTCGAGCGCGGCGACTTCTTCGTGCCGGAGATGCTCATCGCGGGCAAGGCGATGGCCGGGGCGCTGGAGATCCTCCGCCCGCTGCTGGCCGAGACCGGCGCCGCCGCGATCGGCAAGGTGGTCATGGGCACGGTCAAGGGCGACGTGCACGACATCGGCAAGAACCTGGTGAACATCATGTTCGAGGGCGCCGGCTTCGAGGTGATCGACCTCGGCGTGCAGGTGTCACCGGAGAAGTTCGTGGCCGCCGTCCGCGAGCACCAGCCCGACATCCTGGGCTTCTCCGCGTTCCTCACCACGACCATGCCGATGTTCAAGGCGAACATCAACGCGCTGGAGAAGTCCGGGCTGCGCGACCAGGTGATCGTCATGGTCGGCGGCGCCCCGGTCACCCAGGAGTACGCCGACGTGGTCGGCGCCGACGGGTACGCCTCGGACGCCTCGGCGGCGGTGGTCCGCGCCAAGGAACTGATCCAGCGGCGCCGCGCCGCGCTGCCCGCGTAGGCGGCGGCGTGGACACCGTCCTCTCCTCGGCCGGCAAGCCAGGTCACGATCGGCCCCGGCCAGCCGTTCTGCATCATCGGCGAGCGGATCAACCCGACGGGCCGCAAGGCGTTCCAGCAGGAACTGCGCGCCGGCGACCTGTCCCGGGTGGAGACCGACGTGGCCCAGCAGGTCGCGGGCGGCGCCATGGTGCTCGACGTGAACATGGGCGCGCCGCTGGCCGACGAGGCGGAACTGATGTCCAAAGCGGTCCGGCTCATCCAGGGCCTGACCGACCTGCCGCTGGTCATCGACTCCTCGATCATCGAGGTCCTCGACGCGGGCCTGGCCGCCTACCAGGGCAAGGCGCTGGTCAACTCGGTCACCGCCGAGGACGACCGGCTGGCGGCGATCCTGCCGCTGGTGCGCAAGTACGGCGCCGCGGTCATCGGCCTGCCCAACGACGAGGAGGAGATCCCCGAGGAGCCGGCCCGCCGGGTCGAACTGGCCCGCAAGCTCATCGGCGTGGCAACGCGGCAGTACGGGATTCCGGTCGAGGACATCGTGATCGACCCGCTGGCCATGCCGGTCGGCGCCGACACCGGGCACGGGATCCGGACGCTGGAAACGATCGCACTGCTGCGCGAGGAGTTCGGCGTGAACATGACGCTGGGCGCCTCGAACGTGTCGTTCGGCATGCCGGACCGGCACGCCATCGGCGCCGCGTTCCTGCCGATGGCCATCTCGCACGGCCTGACCAGCGCCATCATGGACGCCCGCGCGCCGCAGATCGTCCGCGCGGTGAAGGCCGCGGACCTGCTGCTCGACCGGGATCCCTGGGGCGCGTCCTGGATCGCCGCGCACCGGGCGCAGCAGGCCGCGGCCGCCGCCGAGGCCGCGCCGCAGGCTGCGCCGTGACGAGCGTCGAAGACGCCAGCCCCGCGGCCACGGACGCCGGCGCCGCCGGAGCACCGCGGCGCCCCGGTCCGGGTGGACCTGGTCTTCGAGCCGGGCGCGCGGCGGGTCCGGGTGCCGCACGGGGTGACCCTGTTCGACGCCGCGAGCTGGAACGGGATCGCGATCGACTCCACCTGCGGCGGCCACGGCACGTGCAAGAAGTGCAAGGTCCGGGTGCTCGACGAGGAGGCGGGCACGCCGTCCGCGCTGGACATCCGGGCCTTCACGCCGGACGAACTGCGGCAGGGCTGGCGGCTCGCCTGCCGGGCGCTGGCCGTCGCGGACACCAGGGTGGACGTGCCGCCGCTTGTCACCAGGCCCAAGGCCGCCACGGTCGGCGTCGGCCGGCAGGTGATCCTGCGGCCCGCGGTGCAGAAGCGCTACCTGGAACTGGCCGAGCCGTCGCTGAGCGACCAGGTGACCGACGCCGAACGGGTGCTCGCGGCGCTGGACGACCTGGAGCCGCGGATCGACCTTGACGTGCTGCGCACGCTCGGCCGGGTGCTGCGCGCCGCCGACTACAAGGTCACCGCGGTGGTCGTGGACGACGTGCTGATCGGTGTGGAGCCCGGGGACACCTCGGCGCGCCGGTTCGGCATCGCGTTCGACCTGGGCACCACGACGGTGGTGGCGACGCTGCTGGACCTGGCCACCGGGACCCCGGCCGCGGTGGAGTCCGTGCTCAACGCGCAGCAGCCGTTCGGCGCGGACGTGATCAGCCGGATCAGCGCGACGATGCTGGACCCGGCGGCGCTCGGCCGGCTCCGGGACCTGGCACAGGAAACTCTGGCGGGGCTGGCCGCCGAGGTGTGCGCGCAGGGCGGCGCGGACCCGGCCGAGGTGTACGAGGTGGCGCTGGCCGGCAACGCGACCATGACCCACCTGGTGCTCGGCATCGACCCCGAGCCGCTTGGCATGGCCCCGTTCATCATGGCCACCCGGCTGTTCCCCGAGGTGCTCGCCGCCGACCTCGGCATCGCCGCGCACCCGCGCGCCCGCGCCGTGGTCTTCCCCGCGTTCGGCGCCTACGTGGGCGGCGACATCACCGCCGGGCTGCTCGCCTCGGGGATGGACCGGGATGCGCGGATCCGGCTGTTCGTGGACATCGGCACCAACTGCGAGATCGTGCTCGGCAACCGGGAATGGCTGCTGGCCACCGCGGCGCCGGCCGGTCCGGCGTTCGAGGGCGCGGCGATCCGGTGCGGGATGCGTGCCTCCGACGGGGCGATCGAGGTGGTCACGATGACCTCCGATGCGCTGCGAGCTGAACGTCATCGGCGACGCCGAGCCCGCCGGGCTGTGCGGCTCCGGGCTCGTCGACGCGGTGACCGGGCTGGTCCAGCTGGGCCTGCTCGACCCCTCGGGCCGGTTCGTGGCCGAGGAGCAGGCCGCCGCGCTGGCGCCGGGGCTGGCCGGGCGGCTGACCCGGCTCGGGCAGGAGCGGGTGTTCGTGCTGCACTGGCTCGGCGCACCGGGCGACGTGGCGCGCTCGATCTACCTGTCCCAGCGTGACGTGCGGGAACTCCAGTTCGCGAAGGCGGCGATCGCCACCGGCTGGCGCATCCTGCTGGAGGAGGCCGGGCCTGGCAGCCTGGCGACATCCAGCAGGTGCTGCTGGCCGGCTCGTTCGGCAGCTACCTGTCTCCCGCCAACGCGATCCGGCTCGGCCTGGTGCCGGAGATCGGCGTGCTGCGCGTGGTGAGCGCCGGGAACGTGGCGGGCGAGGGGGCCAAGATGGCGCTGCTGTCGCTGCGCGAGCGGGCCGCCGGGCTGGCGCTGCTGGAGGAGGTGAGGTATGTCGAGCTGTCCGACCGCGCCGACTTCAACGACCGCTTCATCGCGCAGTTGCCGTTCCCCGGCTGAGGCGCCCCTTCTGGTCATCGCCTGCGGTGCGCTGGGCGCGCAACTGCGGGAGATCATCGCCCGCCGCGGCTGGCCGGCCGAGCTGCGCTGCCTGCCCGCCATGCTGCACAACCGCCCGAAGCAGATCACGATTGAGGCCGAACGATTGGCCCGCGCCGCCCTGGCCCGCGGGCAGCTGGTCGCCGTGGCCTATGCCGACTGCGGCACGTACGGCGCGCTGGACGAGGTGTGCGCCCGGCTGGGGCTGCGGCGGCTGCCGGGGCTGCACTGCTACGACGTGCTGGCCGGGCCGGAGCGGATCCGGGCGGTGTTCGAGGAGGAGCCGGGCACCTACGTGCTCACCGACTTCCTGGTCCGCAGCTTCGAGCGGACCGTGCTCGCGGAACTGGGGCTGGACCGGCACCCGGAGCTGTGGCCGGACTACTTCGGGCACTACCGCCGCCTGGTGTGGCTCGCCCAGGACCCGGAGCCGGGGCTGGCGGCGCGAGGCGGAGCAGGTGGCGGCCCGGTTCGGCCTGCCGCTCATCGTGGTGCCGACCGGGACTGCCCGCCTGGAACGGGAACTTGAGGCCCTGGTCGCCGTGGAACCCGCTTCCCGGGCGTGCGCCGTCGATCCGGGGCGGGCCGGATGGCGGAAGCGCGGATGCGGGGAGCTGGCCATGGCGCGGGGCGGGGTGCTGCGGGGCGGGGCTGCTCGCGCGGCGGGCTGGCCAGCGCCGCGCCGCTGCTGGCGCACCCCCGGTACGAGGTGTTCCCGGCCGGCCGGGTGGCGAGGACGACGTGGCGCAGTGGCTCCCGGCCGGCATGACCGTGACCGTGACCGCGTCGCCCACCAAGGGCCTGGACGCCACCCTGGGCCTGACCGAGACGGCTCGCCGGGCTCGGCTACCAGGTGGTCCCGCACCTGTCCGCCCGGCTGGTGCGCGACGACGCGCATCTGGCCGATATCGTCGCCAGGCTGACCGCGTGCGGGGTGGACGACGTTTTCGTCCCGGCGGGTGACGCCGACCCCCCGGCGGGCCGTTTTGACAGCGCTCTGTCTTTGCTGGAGCGGCTGGCCGAGATGGGCAACCCGTTCCCGCGAACCGGGATCACCGGGTACCCGGAGACGCACCCGCGGATCGGCGACGACATCACGATCCAGGCCATGTGGGACAAGCGCCGGCTGGCCACCTACATCGTGAGCAACCTGTGCTTCGACCCGGCCACGCGTGCGCCGGTGGATCAGCCGGGTCCGGGCCCGCGGCGTCACGCTGCCGCTGTACGTCGGGCTGGCCGGGCCGGTGGAGCGGGCCCGGCTGCTGCGGATGGCGGCCAAGGCCGGTGCCAGCGAGTCCGCCCGGTTCCTGGCCGGGCACATCGGAGTGGTTCCTGCGGTTCGGCACGCCCGGCGGCTACAGCCCGGAGCGGCTGCTCGGCCAGGCTGGGCCCCACGCTCTGCCGCGCCCGCCGCCGGTGTCGCGGGGCTGCACCTGTTCACCTTCAACCAGGTCCAGCAGACCGAGCAGTGGCGCCAGGCGACTGCTCGGCCCGTGGCCGGCTGGACCGCGCGACCGACTGCCCGCGGTTTCGCACGGCATCTGGCCGCTAGCGCCGCAACGACGGCAGCCCGAAATCGCACGCATGCCGTAGTACATCTGCGCGAACAATCTCAACTCGCATAGGGTGCATCCTGGTCGGCTCATGGGCACCCGCACGAGCTCCCATACTTCGAACAGTCATTGTGGAGCGGGCTCCGTGATGTCGGAAAAGGCGTGTATAACCGGCGTGCGGAACTGCACATGATCATCACCCGGGCAGCCCCGGCGGAGCACATTGCGGGTTGGTGACCAGACAGCGATGAGCAGCCAGGCACCCAGACAGCTGCCCCGGCGCGGCCCGGGCAGGTGACCTGGCCGCTTCTGTCGGGCCTGATTCCGCCGCTGGCCGACGTCCTACGTCCCCCGGCACGAGACCGGGCTCGGCCTGGCGGCCAGCCTGCCGCCCGGCGAGACGGCGGTGCTGGTCCCCGCCGACGATGGCGCGCCGCGACCCTGGGCCGCTGGGCGGCACCGGCAAGACGCAGCTCGCCGTCGCCATCGCGCACGCGCTCTGGGACCGGCAGGCGGTGGACCTGCTGCGTCTGGGTGACCCCGTCCAGCCGGGACGCCGTGCTGACCGGCTACGCCCAGGCCCTGGCGGACGTGGGCGGGCTGGCCACCGGCACGGGCCCGCAAGTGGCCGCGGCGCACTTCCTGACTGGCTCGCCGAGACCGACCGGCCCTGGCTGGTGGTGCTCGACGACCTCGGCCGACCCGGCCGTCCTGGACGGGCTCTGGCCGCACGGGCGCCGAACGGGCGGGTGCTGGTCACCACCAGCCGGCCCGACACCGCGCTGCGGGCCGCACCGCCCCCGGGTCGTCGCAGGTCGGCACCGTTCAGCCCCCGCGAGGCGCTCGCGTACCTGTCCAGCCCAGCTGCACACCGACCCGGACCAGTGGGTCGGCGCGCTCGACCTGGCCGGCGACCTCGGGCTTCCTGCCGATCGCGCTGGCCCAGGCCGGCGCGCTGATGGCCGACACCGGGCTGGACTGCCGCGAGTACCGGGCCCGGATCGCCGAGCGGCTGCAGCGCCTGGCCGGCGGAGCGGCCGGGGCCTTCCCGTCGATCGTCGCGGCCACCTGGGCGCTGGCCATCGAGCTCGCTGAGCAGATACCGCCGGCCGGGCTGGCCCGCCCGGCCCTGGCCCTGGCCGCGCATGCTGGACCCCAACGGCATCCCCGGCGCGGTGCTCACCAGCCAGGCCGCCTGCGCCTACCTCACCCGCTACGGGCGACGGCGCGCGGTGGACGAGATGCAGGCCCGCACCGCCCTGTACAACCTGGCCCGGGCGGGGCTGGTCAGCATCGACACCACCAGCGCCGTCACGCACCGTGCGGATGCACACGCGTGGTGCAGGCCACGCTGACCCGGCAGAACCTCACCGCCGCCGAGTCCGACGAGGCAGGCGCAGGCCGCCGCCGAGGCGCTGCTTCAGGTCTGGCCCCGGCGCGGGGTACCGGCCTCGTTCGAGCAGGCGCTGCGTGACTGCACGGCCCGGCTGCGCCAGGCCGCGGGCAGGCTGCTGTGGACCCCCGAGTGCCATCCGCTGCTGCTGCGGGCGGGCCAGAGCCTGGACAGCGGGCGGGCTCACCGAGCCCGGCCACGGCCTACTGGCAGGCGATGGCCGACACCAGCCAGGCCGAGCGCTGGGGCCCGGTCACCCGCACACGATCCTCGCCCTTGACCGGCTCGCGCGCCGCGTACGAGGCTGCCGGGGCGGCCCGCGGACGCCATCCCCCTGTACGAGCGGTCGCTCGACCGAGCGGCGAGCAGGTCCTCGGCACGGGGCATCCCGACACGCTGGCCGCCCGGAGCAGCCTGGCCCGCGCCTACCGCGTCGGCCGGCCGGGCCCAGGACGCGATCCGCCTCGCCGAGCGCGCGCTCGCGGAGTGCGAGCAGCGCCGCGGGGACCGCGCCACCCGGACACCCTGGCCGCGCGCGAGGACTCGCCGAGGCCTACCTCGAGCGCCGGGCTCCGCGACGAGGCCATCACCGCCTTCGAGCGCACGCTCGCGGACCGGGAGCGGGTGCTCGGGCCCGGGCATCCGGACACCGCTGGCCGCGCGGGCGAACCTCGCCCACGCCTACCGCGCCGCGGGCCAGCCCACCAACGCGATCCCGCTGTACGAGCGCACCGCTGGCCGACCGGGAGCAGGCGCAGGGCGCCCGACCACCCCGACACCCTGGCCGCGCGCGGCAACCTGGCCTTCGCCTACCGGGCCGCGGGGCGGCTGAAGGACGCCCTCGCCGCCTACAAGCGCACGCTGGCGGAACGGGAACGGGTGCAGGGCCCCGACCACCCCGACACCATCACCGCGCGCGGCAACCTCGCCGATACCTGTTACCTGGCGCCACAAGTTCAAGGACGCCATCCCGCTGTACGAGCGCACCCTGGCCGACCGGGAAGCGCTGCAGGGCCCCGACCACCCCGACACCATCACCGCGCGCGGCAACCTCGCGTCCGCCTACCATTCGGCGCGCAAGCTGGCCCAGGCCATCCCGCTGTACGAGCAGAACCTCGCCGACTGCGAGCGGGTGCTCGGGCCCGAACACCCGGATACGCTGACCCCCCGCAGCAACCTGGCGCACGCCTACCACACGGTGGGCCGGTACACCGAGGCCCAGGCGATGTTCGAGCACACCCTCGCCGACTGCGAGCGGCGCTGGGCCCGGATCACCCGCTCACCCAGACGGCGCGGGAGAACCTGGCGGCCGCGACCCGGACGTGAGCCTGGCAGGATTGACTAGCCACGCCGGCGCACACACAGAAGAGTGATCTCATGCTGATGACGGAGGCATTCGCCTCGGCGGTCGCGGTAATCGTGCCGATCTTCGCGCTGGCCGCGGGCGCCGAGGCACGTGGCATCAGGGAGCGGCTGCGCCAGCCCGACCCGCAGTGGGAGCGGGAGTTCGCCGCCTACAGCGCCGAACACGACCTGGACATGACCCAGGGGCCCGGCGAGATCATCTCCTACCTCAAGGGCGTCCCCATCATGTCGACGCTCCACAAGGTGGAGCGGGGGATGGCGATCGGCGGCGCCGTCACCTGGCTGGTGGTCTTCCTCATGCTCGGCATCACCGAACTGAACTGCCTCATCTGGCTGGCCGACGGCGCCACGGCGGGGAATCCCGGCCTGGCGCAGTTCTCGGTCGTCTCCATCGGCCTGGCGATGCTGACACTGATCCTGGCGCCCCTGGTCTACCTGGTCATGCCGCTCGCGCTCCCGCTCGACCTGATCCCCAAGAGCCTGAAGGAGGCCGTCGCGCCGAAGCTGGACACCCCGCGCGGGCGGGGTTTCGTCCGGCAAGTGCTCACCGAACTCGAAGGCGCCCTCGACCGGGCCAGCGAGACCTACACCGAGAAGAAGCCCACGGGATCCGGCGGGCCAACAAGTGCCCCAGGAACCAGGTCAGTAGCCGGGCGGCGGGCCGATCGCGGCGGCCTCGGGGCCGAACGCCTCGACGTATCGCGGGTGCACCTCGGCCCAGCGCTGCCCGGGCTGGAACGAAGGCTCGCCCTTGTCCAGGCCGTCGGTGAGCCGGTCGAGGCACTCGTGCCAGCCCGCCGCGTCCCGCGCCGCCTTGCCCAGTTCGCCGAAGGTGTCCAGCAGGGTCAGCGTGCACCCGTCCGGGCCGCCGTCCAGTTCCATCCGGATCACGTCGGTGCCCCAGCGGAACTCCACCAGCGACTGCGGGTGGTAGGCCAGCACCTCGCCGCCGAACTCCGGGCCGCGGCCCTCCGGGCTGGAAAAGGTGAGGGCCCCGCCCACCACCCATTCGCCGGTGACGTGCTGCGGGAACCAGGCGCGCATGTGCTCCGGCTCGGTGATCGCCCGCCACACCCGCTCCCGCGGATGCGCCAGTTCGCGGGTGAACCGCAGCCGCCACCGCCCGCCGAGGTCTTCCAGCTTGCCTGTTGTCATCGCCCTTCCCCTGTCTCGTCCTGGCCCATCTGGCCGAGGTGCCGTTCGAGCCTGTCCAGGCTGGACTCCCACGCGGCGCGGTAGGGGGCCAGCCACCGGTCGAGTTCACGCAGCGGCCCCGGGCTGAGCCGGTAGAGCCGGCGCTGCTCGTCGATCCGCACCCGAACCACACGGCCTCCCGGAGCACGCGCAGGTGCTTGGAGACGGCAGGCTGGTTCATCCGCAGCCGGGCGACCAGCTCGGTCACCGAGCACTCGCCGCCGCGCACGAGGTCGAGAATCTGGCGCCGCCGGGGCTCCGCCAGCACCTCAAAAACCGTTGTCACCCAGCAAGTATGCCTGCACAAGCATATGCCTGTCAAGGCATGCACCCCATCTGCCGTACCGGCGCGTCGCCGGGCTCAGGCGAAGGCCTACCGAGTGCGGAGGGCGGCCACCAGCGCCGGGATCACCTCACCCAGATCCCCCATGACCGCGTAGTCGGCGTGCGCCAGGATCGGCGCCCCGGGATCGGTGTTGATCACCACGATGTGCTTGGCGCCCGCGCACCCGGCCATGTGCTGGATCGCGCCGCTGATCCCGCAGGCCAGGTAGAGCTCCGGGGTGATCTTGGTGCCGGTCTGGCCGACCTGCTGCCGGTGCGGCCGCCAGCCCTCGCTGGTCACCACCCGGGAGACCCCGACCACGCCGCCGAGCAGGCCGGCGAGTTCCTCCAGCGGGGCGAAGCCGTCCGGGCCGCCGACGCCGCGGCCGCCGCCGACCACCACCCGCGCGGTGGCCAGCGACGCGCCGGAGCTGTGCCCGGCCGTCTCGACGGCACGCACCCGCAGGTCGTCATCCGCCAGGGCGGGGGCGTACGGCTGCACCGGTAGCGCACCGGGCACGGGGTCCGCGACGGTCTGCGCCGGGACCGCCTCGGTGGCCACCGTCATCAGCGCGGGCGAGCCCGCCAGGATGGCGTCTTCGAGCAGCAGGCCGGCCCAGCGCTGCCGGACGAGCAGGTACGTGCCGTCGCCGCCGCGCTCGCGCCTGGACGCAGTTCGCCGCCATCGGCTGGCCGGTGAGCGCGCCGAGGTAGGCCATCACCTCGTTGCCGCGGTCTGTGGCCGCCGCGACCACGGCGGACGCGCCGGTCTGCGCGGCCAGCCCGGCGAGCGCCCGCGCCCAGGCCCGCGGCGCGTAGCCGTCCAGGTGCCCGGGCTCGACGACGTGGGCGCCGGCCGCTCCGTGCGCCGCCAGTACGCCGCGGGGAACCTGGTCCGCGGGCCCGAACAGCACGGCCGCGACCGGCTCAGAGCCGGCCGCGGGTCCAGCCGGTGCAGGGCCAGCCGTGACAGAGCCGGCCGGGGCGGAGCCAGCCGGGGCGGAGCCAGCCGGGGCGGACCGGGCCAGGCGCCGGCGAAGGTCAGCGCGCGCAGCGACGCGTCGGCGGGCCCGTCGGTGTCGAGTTCCACCAGGCACAGCACGGTCATGGCAGCACGCCCCATTCGTCGAGCACGCCGAGGAGCGCGGGCACGGCGTCCGCCCCGGTGCCCAGCACCGTGGCCTGCTTGCGCTGGGCCGCGGGCACCCGCAGGGAGCGCTTGCGGAGCCCCTCCTCCTGCCACTGCGGCTCGTGCCGCTCGATCTCCGCCCGCTTGGCCCGCAGCCGCCCCGGCAGCGACGGGTAGCGCGGCAGGTTGATGCCCTCCTTGACGCAGATCACCGCGGGCAGCGCGAATTCGAACGTCTCCTCCCTGCCGCGGTACTCCCGCCTGGCCCTGGCCACGGCCCCCGTGCCGGCCTGCGTGATCTCCAGGCTCTTGATGCCGGTGACGCACGGCCAGCCGAGCGCGTAGGCCACCCGGATGCCCACCTGGTAGTCGCCCGTGTCGGCCGCCTCGTTGCCGCACAGCAGCAGGTCGTAACCGGGCCCGCTGGCGGCGTGGCGGCGCACCTCGGCGACGATCGCCTCGGCGGTGGCGATCGGGCCCCATTCACCGCCGTCCGTCTCCAGCAGCACCGCCCGCTCGGCGCCGAGCGCCAGCGTGTCGCGGAGCTGGTCCGCGGCGGCCGGCGGCCCCAGGGTGATCACCGAGACGGTCCCGCCGAGCCGCTCGGTGATCTGGACCGCCTCCTCCACGCGCGCACTCCTCGTGCGGGCTGATGGTGAACCCGGAAAGCCGGGTGTCCACCTCCTGCTCGTCCGCGGTCAGCACGATCTTGCCGCCGACCATGGGCACGCGCTTGACGCAGACGCCGATCTCCATGCGGCTCAGCTCCGCACCCGGGTGTTCTCCGGGTCGAACAGTGGCGTGGACCCGGCCACCGCGACCGTGACCGGATACTGCTCACCGAAGCACTCGACCGCGAGGCGGGTGCCCTCGCGCGCCTGCTCTGGCGGGAGGTACGCCATCAGCAGGTGCTTGCCGACCGACGGCCCCGCACCGGCGCTGGTCACGTAGGAGGGCCGGCCCGCCGGGTCGACCAGGCGCTCGCCGCCGGCCGACAGGACCGGCTCACCGCCGAGCATGTAGCGGAGCTGGCCGTTGGCCGAGGCATGGTCGTCCACGGTCAGCGTGCACAGCACCGCCGCCGGCGGGGTGTCCCGCTGCGCCAGGTAGGCCTCCTTGCCGATGAACGGCTGCGCCTTGACCCGCGGCCGGGTCATCCCGGCCTCGACCAGGTTGTAGTCCGGGGTCAGCTCGTTGCCGAAGGCGCGGTAGCCCTTCTCCAGCCTGCCGGTGGTGCCGTACACGCCGATGCCGACGGGCACCAGGCCGTGCGGCTCGCCGGCGTCCCAGACCGTGTCCCACACCCTGGCCCCCTGCTCCATCGGCATGTACAGCTCCCAGCCCAGCTCACCGACGTAGGAGATGCGCGACGCGAGCACGGTCACGCCGCCCAGCTCCACCTCGCGGCAGGTGCCGAAGCCGAATCCCTCGTGGGACAGGTCGCCCAGGGTGACCGGCTGGAGCACGTCCCGGGCCCGTGGCCCCCACACCCCGAGCGTGGCCCAGGCCGAGGTGAGGTCGGCTGAGCTGGGCTCCCGGCGGCAGGTGGTCGGCGAACCACTTCTTCTCCGCCATGCCGGTTGCCCCGCCGGTGACGACCCGGAAGTGCTCGGCGCCCAGCCGCATCACGGTCAGGTCGGCCTTGAACCCGCCGTTGGCATCCAGCAGCGACGTGTAGATCACCCGGCCGTGGCGGACGTCGGCCTGCGCCACGACCAGCGACTGCACCGCGTCCAGCGCCGCGGGGCCGGTGATGTCGAAGACCGCGAAGGCGGACAGGTCGACCAGCCCGCAGGCCTCCCGCATGGCCAGATGCTCGGCATTGATGATCGGCGACCACCACCGCGCGTCCCATTCGGCGGTCCGCTCGCCGAGCCGGCCCGCGTACCGCGCGAGCAGCGGCTCGTTGCAGCCGTACCAGTGCGGGCGCTCCCAGCTCGCGGTCTCGAAGAACACCGCGCCGAGGTCCGCCTCACGCTGGTAGCAGGGGCTCATCCGGAGCGGGCGGCCGGACTCCCACTGCTCGGCCGGGTGGACGATGCCGTACATCTTGTTGAAGCCCTCGCGGGCGCGCGCCCGCACGTGGGCGACGGTCTGCTGGCAGGGGTAGAACCGGGCCACGTCGGCCTCGTGCACGTCCACGGACGGCACCCGGCCCGACATCAGCTCGGCCACCACCTGCCCGCAGCCCGGCCCCTCCTTGATCCAGCTCGCCGCGGCCGACCACAGCCCCTTGACCTCGGGCATCTCGCCCAGCAACGGGTGGCCGTCGGGGGTCATCGAGATCAGCCCGTTGATCGCGTAGCGGATGCCGACCCGCTCGTCACCCAGCAGGTCCGGCATCAGCTCCAGTGCCTCGGCGAGCTGCTGGTCGAAGTCGTCGGCGGTGAACGGCATCTCGGTCGGGGACAGCGCGGCTTCCTCGTTGGAGGGGATGTCGTCCGGGCTGACGATCATCGGCCGGTGCGCGTAGGAGCCGACCTCCATGTCGCCGCCGTGCTGGCGCTCGTACATGTTGGTGTCCACGTCCCGCACGATCGGGTAGGAGATCTCCCCGGCGGTGCCCGCGAACAGCGCGATCGGCCCGACGCTGATCATCTGGTGCACGATCGGGGTCAGCGCCAGCCGCGCCCCGGCCATCCGGGCGATGCGCGGGCTCCAGACGCCGCAGCAGATCACGCAGACTGCCGGTCTCGATGTCGCCCGCGGTGGTGCGTACGGCCCGCACCTGCGGCCTGCTCCCGGTGTCGGTGGTGTCGATGCCGAGCACCTCGGTACCGGCCAGCACGGTCAGCGCGCCGGCGGCCTGCGCCTGCTCCCGCATCAGGGTGCCGGCCCGGAGCGAGTCGACCACGCCCACGGTCGGGAAGTGCCCCCCGCCCAGAATCACCGTCTCGTCCAGGTACGGCACCAGCTTGCGAACCTCGGCGGGCGTGAGCAGTGCGGCGGGAATGCCCCACGCCTTGGCCGCGGAGCAGCGGCGGCGCAGTTCGGCCATGCGCTCGGCGGTGCGCGCCACCTCGATCCCGCCGCTCTGGGTAAACACCCCCAGCTCCTGGTATTGCTCGGTGCTGTCGCGGGTCAGCTCCATCATCATCTTCGAGTACTCGATCGGGAAGATGAAGTTGGAGGCGTGCCCGGTGGAGCCGCCCGGGTTGGGCATCGGGCCCTTGTCCACCAGCACGAGGTCGCGCCACCCCAGCCAGCGCCAGGTGGTGGACGAGGCTGTTGCCGACAATGCCCGCGCCGATAATGACGGCGCTGGCCCGGGCCGGAGTCTCAGTCATGCCGCTGCTTTCCGCCTATCTCCCATGTCACCGCACTATCTTCCCCACGCCGTCCGGCACGGACACGGCCCCGCCGCCGGACTGCAGGCGGCGGGGCCGGTCCCGGGCCGGGCGGGTCGATGCCGTTTCCCTACTCGACCGGGATCTCCTTGTTGATCAGGCCGAGGTCGATGCCCTGCCGCCTGCGGATGACCCGGGCGAGCAGGAAGATCACGATGGCCAGCAAATACATCGCGCCCATGAAGAACAGCGAGTCCCGCTTGTTGGACCCGTAGAGGTCGTTGGTCAGCCACTCGTAGAGGCAGAAGACGAGCAGCCCGATGGTGATCACCCCGGACGACCGGGCACGATCTGCACCCCGAGCACCTTGATCTTGCTGGCGGGCGAGGCCCGCCACAGGTCCGGCTTGCGCCACGGCAGGATGACCACCGCGATCGCGCTGAACGTGTAGGTCACCGCGATGACCAGCGTGGCGTCCAGCGTGTAGGTGACGAACGTGGTCGATGTAGGCGTAGATGGCGCCCAGCCCGACGGCCGGCAGCAGCATCAGGATCAGCGAGTAGAACGGGACCTTCCGCTTCTCCGACACCTCGGCCGCCCGGTCGGGCAGCACCCGGTCGAAGGCCGCGGCGAAGATCACCCGGGTCGAGGACAGGAACAGCGTTCCCACCCAGCCGAAGAACCACAGGCTCATCACCAGGATCAGAGCACGACCTGGAACGCGGTGTTGTGCACCAGCCAGCCCGCGAACATGAACGGGTACGGCCAGATGCCGAACTGCGGCGTGAGGTTGTTGTCCAGCGCGTTGAGGTTCTGGTAGAAGTCCCAGCCGAAGGTCTTGGCCATCAGCAGCAGGAAGATCGACCGTGCAGAGCGACGGTGATCCACAGGCCGGCGAACATGCCGGTGAAGACCCGCGGAAGTCGCTGGCGCCGCGGATCTCGCCATAGAGGGTCGACGCCCCAGTTCGGCCACAGTAGGAAGAACATCAGCAACGGGACCAGCAGCATGGTCGGCCCCGAGCGGGCCGAAGCCCAGCGGCGTGCGGCACGTAGCCGATCTTGTGCGCGGCCGCGGTGGTGGCCGCGTAGGCGTTGCTGCACGCCGAAGATCTTCTGGGCCTCGGGGTTGAACGAGCTGACGAAGCTCGCGTGCGAGTTGACCAGCAGCAGCAACACGATGACCAGGAACCCGATCATGCCGCCGATGAAGCACCAGCGCTGGATCTTGGCGTACCCGGCCATCCCGATGGAGACGAGGACGCCCGCCAGCGCGATCGTGATCAGCGAGACGACGAACATGCCCGTATGGGTGCCGAACCAGGCGTAGCCGCCGCTCGGCCAGGTCCACTTGAGCGTCGCCCACAGCGGCTCGAACAGCTGGACGGCCAGGATGTTGCCGTAGATCGGCGCCCAGAGCCAGAGGATGAACCACCAGCCCGTCACCGCCATCACGAAGCCGATCCCGCTGCCCAGGATCCGGGTCTGCCAGACGTAGTCGCCGCCGGCCCGCGGGATGGTGACGATGAGCCCGGAGTAGGCGATGACCAGGAACGAGACCCAGATTCCCGAGATGATGACCGCGGTGATGCAGCTGGCCGGTCGGGAAGGCCGGCCCCGCGAAGGTGAACTCGTAGATTCCCAGAGTGACGAAGTTGGTGGCCAGGCACGCGTAGATCATCGAGTCCCTGACCTACCAGCCCTCGGACTAGGCCGGTGGCCTTGCGGAGGAAGAGCGCAGGCCTCTCCTCGCCGAGTGCCTCAGTCGCCATGAACTTGCCTCCCATGTGGCTGATCCGGGGCGTGCTATCACCGGCCTCACGGGGTGAGCCCGGGCGGCAGCGCTCAACCGTTCACGAGAAGATATTTAGTGACCTTGCCCTTCTTCGCGTTCAGTTCCAGCAGCGCTCCCTGCAGGACGCCATCACCATAGACGCTGCCCGGGTTAATCGCGAGGGTCCTTCCCATTTTCTTGATGCCGCGGCTCTCGTGGATGTGACCGTGCACAGAAAGCATGGGCTGATAGCGAACGATTGCGTCCCGAACGGCCTTGGATCCCGACGGGTTTCATCACCGCTCCGCCGTGGATCGGGCGGAGGGTCGCGTCCAAGGCCGGGGCCTCGTCCAGGCCGGTGCCATAGGGCGGGGCGTGGAAATTGAAGATGGCGCGTTCCATGTCCGGCACCAGTTCGGCGACCGCCTCGATCCGCGGCGCCAATTCCTCTTCCGGCGCCTCACGGAAGGTGTCCCACGGGGTCGGGTTGGTCCAGCCCATGGATACGAGGCTGAACCCGTCGAGATCGAGCAGCTTCCCTTCGGCGAATGTCACGGAAGGCGACGACTCGATCACCGGGTCGATTTCGAAGAAGTCGTCGTTGCCGCCATTCAGGATGCACGGCACCTGGCCACTGCCGAGCTTGGTGTCGGCCATGTCCAGCCAGCGATCCAGAGAGGACAGCATCTCGGTGCCGAACCGCTCGTCGACCGCGCCCTCCTCCTTGCTGAGGTGGTCCAGTTCGTCCGGGCTCATCAGCGCCGGGTACGACCCGCGGTTGCGGATCTGGGTCTGGATCTTCTCCAGTTCCTCCTTGGACTCGATGCGGCGCCGCTCGCCGCCGAACACCACTTCCCAGTAGCCGTTGTGGGTGGTGATCGGCACCATCACCTTGCCGGTGACGTCGCCGCCGAGGATGACCAGGTCAGCCTTGTAGAAGGCGGCCGCGTTGAGGAACTTCCGCCAGCAGATTTCGGAGCCGTGAATGTCGGTGGCGAAGAAGACTCGCACCGGGACCACCTATGCCTTCCCGCGCACCCTGCGCAACTACCGTGCGCTCTGTGCAACGTGTAGCACTAGCGGGAAAGCGCCGTCAAGCAGGACAGATCCCTCAATGTGCTACTTCCTCGGGTAGCTCGTACCAGCGGACCCGGTCGCCCACGTTGGCCCGGAGCTTCCACTTGATCGACTTGGGCGCGCTCTCGGCGACGCCCTGCAGTTCCCGTGCCTGGGCGAGCGGGTCATAGGGAGCATCCGGGGGCACCAGGCCGGGCCTCTCGGCGACCAGCGCGGGCAGCTTCTCCAGGCTGCCGGTCACCGTCCGCCACCAGCCCCAGTCAGCGCCGAGCAGCTTGCCGAACCGGTCGGTGTCGATGGCGGCCTGGGCGCCGCTGCCGAGGGGCAGCCCGGCCAGCAGGTGGACGATGTCGTGGGCGTCCTTCTCGTTCAGCTCGACGATCTGGAGCTTGGACAGCAGCACGTCCACCGCGTCCACCGTGAACGGCTGCCGGGAGAACGCGGGCCGGAAGTCGAGGGTATGGCACATGGTCAGCTTGTCGACCATGACGTCGATGGGCCGGCCTGAGGGCGCGTTGAAGTACATCTGGCGGTCGCCGTTCAGGTTGTTGAACCTGCGGTCCGGCTCGCAGCCCGCCCCCGCCAGGTATTCGGCGACCTTCTTACGCTCCTTGGCGACGCAGGCGAAGTCGATGTCCTGGCCCGAGCGCTGCCGCGGCGGGAACTGGGGGCAGAGCACCCGCACCGCGAGCCCGCCGAGGAGCTTGAGGCCCAGCGAGGCGCCCGCCGCGCCGCGGGCGAGCACGAGCGCCTCGGGCAGCGGGTCGTCAGCGGGTGAAGGGGCGCCAGCCGCAGCGGGTGTCGTCATGCCTGCCTGCTCTCACATCGCGGCGGTACCCGCGGTGGCACCGCCCGGCCCGGTACTGCTCAGCGAGTATGCCACGATGGGTCACGAAACCGGGCACAGCGGAGATCATCGGGCCCCGGCGGACCGGTTGACGGCCTCCGGCGGCCTCGCCATCCTGGTTGCATGACCGAGGCCCAGGTTGCAGCCAACGCAACCTATCAGTCGGCCGAGCGGGTGCTGGCACTGCTCAAGAGCTTCGATGACACCCGGATGGAGCAGGGGGTCACCGAGATCGCGGGCGCGCTCGGCGTGCACAAGTCCACTGCGTCGCGGCTGGCCGCGGCCCTGGAGCGGACCGGCTTCCTGGCCCGGACCGGGAAGCGCTACCGCCTCGGCGTGGAGGTCATCAGGCTGGGCACGCTCGCGCTGCGCAGCTTCGATCTGGTGGCCACCATGCAGCCGGCGATGGAGAAGCTCTCCCAGCGGACCGGGGAGACGGTCAACCTCGCCGTGCCCGACGGGGCGGACGTGCTCAACGTCGCCGAGGTGCCCAGCACCTACATCCTGAGCTGCTCCGGCGGCTGGATCGGCCGCCGAACCACGCCGCACGCGGTGGCCAACGGCAAGGTCCTGCTGGCCTACGGCGCCCTGCCCCCGCCGGGGGCGCTGGAGCGCTACACCGCACGGACGATCACCAGCTTCGCGGCGCTCGCCGAGGAACTGGCCACGGTGCGCCGGGACGGCTACGCCACGGCGGTCGCGGAGCTGGAAGAAGGCCTGGCCGCGGTCGCGGCGCCGGTCTTCGACCCGGCCGGGACGTGCGTCGCGGCGCTGTCCATCTCCGGCCCGGAGTTCCGGATGCGGGCCGGCGGCCATCGACGCCCTGGGCGGGCTGTGCGCCGGCGCCTGAACCGGATGAGGGGGGGCCATGCGTGAACATCTGATCTGTGCTGGCGGCACCTGGCGGGAAGGGCGCGCGGGCACGATGACGGCGGTCAGCCCGGCGTCCGGTGCGGCGTTCGCCTCGGTGGCCGTCGCCGGCCCGGCCGACGTGGACGACGCGGTCGCGGCCGCCAATGCCGCACAGCCGGCCTGGGCCGCGCTGCCGGCCTTCGGGCGGGCCGCCTGCTGCCGTGAGGTCGCGGCCGCGATCACCGCGCGGGCCGAGGAACTGGCCCGCGCGCTCACCGAGGATCAGGGCAAGCCGCTGGCGGCCGAGGCCCGCGACGAGGTCACGGAGCTGGCCGAGTACTTCCGGATGGCCGCCGAGGATGCGATACGCCTGCCTAGTGGCGCACCGCCGTCCACCTCCGCGGCGCGGCGGGTGCTGACCATGGCGGTACCGCTCGGCGTGGTCGGCGTCATCAGCCCGTGGAACTGGCCGTACACGATGGGCGCGGAGTTGTTCGCACCGGCGCTGGCGGCCGGTAACGCCGTGGTCTGGGTGCCCGCACCGACCACCTCGGCGTGCTGCGCGCTGCTCGCGGAGATCATCACCGGGGCGGGCGTCCCGGCCGGGGTGTTCAGCTTCCTGCCCGGCCCGGGGCCGGTGGTCGGCGACGCGGTGGCCGGTCACCCGGGCGTGCACGCGGTGGGCTTCGTCGGGTCCGTGGCCACCGGCGCGAGCGTCGCCACCCGGGCGGCGGGCAAGACGCAGCTACTGGAACTGGGCGGCAACGGGCCGATGGTGGTGCTGGAGGACGCCGACCTGGGCCTGGCCGCCGAGGCTGCGCTGGAGGCCGCCTACCTGTGCGCCGGGCAGAGCTGCACGGCCGGGGAGCGCTTCCTGGTGCACGCCGCCGTCCGGGCGGAGTTCGTGGAGCGGGTGGTGGCGGCCACCAAGGACCGGATCCGGCTCGGCGACCCGTTCGACCCGGCGACCACCATGGGGCCGCTGAACAACGAGCCGACGGCGGCCAAGTTCGACCGGCACGTGGCCGGCGCGCTGGCGCACGGCGCGCGGGTGTGCTGCGGCGGCGGCCGCGCGCCCGGGTTCCCCACCACGCTGTTCGCCGAGCCGACCGTACTGGACGGGGTCACGCCGGACATGGAGATCGCCCGGGAGGAGACGTTCGGCCCGGTGGTCCCTGTCATCGAGATCGGCTCCGCGGAGCAGGCACTGGAGCTGACCAACGCCTCCCCGTTCGGGCTCACCGCCGCGGTGTTCACCGAGGATCTGGAGCGCGGGCTGGCGTTCGCCGAGCGGGCCAGGGCCGGCTGGGTGAACGTCAACGCCTCGACCAACCTGTGGGAGTCCCACCTGCCGTTCGGCGGGCGGTCCGGCTCGGTGAGCGGGCGCGGCCGGGTCGGCGGGCGGTACGCCATGGAGACCTTCACCGAGCCGAAGACGATCGTCTACCCGGCGCCCCGCTTCGGCAGCTGAACTCGCGGCAGGCCCCAACGATGTGGAAGGCAGCGACGAACATGACCATGCCCAGCGCCCTGGAGATCTCCCGGCAGGCAACGCTCAAGCCCGTGACCGAGATCGCGGCCGAGGCTGGCCTGCCGCCATGGCTCATCGAGCCCTACGGCGAGCATGTCGCGAAGATCGACCTCGCCGCCATCGGGGAGCTGGCCGACCGGCCACGGGCGCGGTACGTGCTGGTCACCGCGGTCACCCCGACGCCGCTCGGCGAGGGGAAGACGACCACCACCATCGGCCTCGGGCAGGGCATGCGGGTCATCGGCAAGCGCGCCACGATCGCGATCCGGCAGGCCTCGATGGGCCCGACCTTCGGGGTCAAGGGCGGTGCCGCGGGCGGCGGCTACAGCCAGGCCGTGCCGTTCGAGCGGGTCAACCTCCATCTCACCGGCGACATGCACGCGGTGACCGCGGCGCACAACACGCTCGCGGCCATGGTCGACAACCACCTGTTCCACGGCAACCCGCTCGGCCTGGATCCGCACAACATCACCTGGCGCCGGGTCCTTGACGTGAACGACCGGGCGCTGCGCTCGATCGTCGCGGGGCTCGGGTCCCGGCAGGACGGCGTCCCCAGGCAGACCGGGTTCGACATCACCGCCGCGTCCGAGGTGATGGCGGTGCTGGCCCTGTCGTCGTCGCTGCAGGACATGCGCGAGCGCATCGGGCGCATCGTGGCCGGCTACACCCCGGCCGGTGAGCCGGTGACCGCGGAGCAGCTCAAGGCGGCGGGCGCGATGACCGTGATGATGATCGACGCCATCAAGCCGAATCTGCTGCAGACGCTGGAGAACACCCCCGTGCTGGTGCACGCCGGGCCGTTCGGGAACATCGCGCACGGCAACTCCTCCGTGGTCGCCGACCTGATCGGCATCCACACCGGGGACTTCCTCATCACCGAGGCAGGGTTCGCATCGGACATGGGGGCGGAGCGTTTCTTCAACATCAAGTGCCGGGTCTCCGGGATGGCTCCCGATGCCGCCGTGATCGTCACCACGGTGCGGGCGCTCAAGGTGCACTCGGGGCGGCACCGTGTAGCCGCGGGCAAGCCGCTGCCACCCGAGATGCTCAAGGAAAACCCCGGCGAGGTGCTCGAGGGCGCCGCGAACCTGCGCAAGCACATCGAGAACGTCCGCCTGCACGGGGTCACCCCGGTGATCGCCATCAACGCGATGCCGACGGACTTCGAGTCCGAGCACGCGGCCATCCGCACGGTGGCACGGGAGATGGGTGTCCGGGCGGCGGTCTGCACCCACTTCGCCGACGGCGGCCGCGGCGCGGCGGAACTCGCCGAGGCCGTCGCGGAGGCGGCCGAGGAGCCGGGCGAGTTCCGCTTCCTCTACCCGTCCGAGGCGCCCCTCACGGCGAAGATCGAGGCCGTGGCGCGGCAGGTCTACGGGCCGGCGGCGTGGACTACACCCCCGCCGCCGCCGGGCAGCTTGCCATGTTCGAGAAGAACGGTTTCGGCGGCTTCCCCGTCTGCATCGCCAAGACCCACCTGTCCCTGTCGGCCGATCCCGCGCGCAAGGGGGCACCAACCGGGTGGCGGCTTCCGGTACGGGAGGCCAGGGCGTCGGCCGGGGCCGGGTTCGTCTACCCGATCTGCGGGGACATGCGCACCATGCCAGGCCTGACGACGCACCCAGCCGCCGAGCACATCGACATCGACGCCGACGGCAGAGTCGTCGGGCTGGCGTGACCGGCCCTGGCGAGGCGCAGCCGCCGGACAGCGGCGCGCACGGGACGAGCGGGCCCGGGCCAGGCGCCATGCCGGGCGGCCCGCGCGCACCCGGAACCGGCCGGGACGGATACCTGGACATGCGGGTCGGCGAGTTCCTCGACGTGCTCGCCGCCGCCCGGCCGGACCCGGGGGGCGGCTCCGCCGCCGCACTCACGGTCGCCTTCGCCGCGGCCCTGTGCGCGATGACGGCGGAACTGTCGGCGCGCCAGTTGCCCCAGGCCCCCCGGCTCGCGGCGGACGCGCGCGGGCTGCTGCGCCGGGCGGCCCCGCTCGCCCAGGCCGATGCGGACGCCTACGGCGGCGTGCTCGCCGCGCGCCGGGCACCGGGCGAGCCAGGCCGGCCGCGCGAGGAGCGGGTCTCCGCCGCGCTGGCGCGCGCCTGCGAGGTGCCCCTGGAGGTGGCCGAGATCGGCGACCGGGTGGCCGCATTGGCCGCGGAGATCGCCGGCCGGGGCAACCCGGCGGTGCACGGTGACGCCCTCACCGCGGCCCGGCTGGCCGCAGCCGCCGCACGGGCGGCCGCGGCACTGGTGCGGATCAACCTCGCGGGCACACCGGACGATCCCCGGGCCACCCGCGCGGCGCTCCTGGCCGCACAGGCCGCGCGCCTGGCCGACGCCGCGGAGGGCGCCACCGGCGCCTGACGGCCGCTATACCTCCGGCGGAGCCAGCCACCAGTCCTGGCTTGCTTCCACCGGTGCAACCCGGCGCCTCCGTTATAGCTCGGGCAGCCACCAGTCCTGGTTGGGGCCGCCGTTGCAGCTGTAGATCTGCATCTGGGTGCCGTTGGCCGTGTTGAGGCCCGGGTCGTCGAGGCACAGCCCGGAGGCCTGGTTGACCAGGCTGCCGTTCGGCCCCGGCGTCCAGACCTGGGTGCTGCTGCCGTCGCAGGTGTTCAGCACGGCGAGTGCGGTCTGGACGGTGCCGGCGGTGTCCAGGCACAGGCTGGCGTTCTGGAACGTCCCGTTGGCTGCCATGGTCCACTGCTGCGGCTTGGAGCCCACGCAGGCCTGGAGCACGGCCTTGCCGCCGGCCGCGGCGTCCAGGCACGGGACGTCGCCGTTGTGCTGCTCCTCGGTCGGGTACACCGAGCCAGCGGCCGGCGGCGCGGGCGACGCCGGGGCGGCGGGCAGCGGCCAGGACTGCTCGATGCTGCCGTCGCACGTCGCGATCTGCAGCGCGGTGTTGTTGGTGGTGCTTTCGCCCGGATCGTCCAGGCACAGCCCGGAGCCCTGGTTGACCAGGCTGCCGCCGGCGCCCTGGGCCCAGGACTGGGTGCCGCTGCCGGCGCAGGTGCCCAGCACGACGGCGGTACCTGGCGCGGTACCGCTGCCCTGGGTGTCCAGGCACAGGCCGTTGATCTGGATGGTGCCGCCGGGCTCGACGGTCCAGTTCTGCTCGGGGTCGTTCTGGCACGTGGTGAGCTGGACGGTGGCGCCGGGGGCGGAACTGTTGCCCGCGTCGTCCACGCACATGGCCGCCACGCCGGCGGTGCTCTCGTCGGTGCCGCCCAGCCTGCCCTGGCTGAAGATCCCGGACATGATCGACCCGCCGGGCACCTGGGGGGCGGTGCTGGTCAGCGGGAAGATCGCGTTGTACGAGTGGTAGGCGCCGCCGATGCTGCTGACGTTCGTGCCGACCAGCAGGCCACCGTTCGACTTGGCGTAGCTGCCGGCCGGGAACAGCACCAGCGAGTCGACCCCGTACCCGCGTGAGGTCTGCGGGTGCCACCAGGGCAGCGCCAGCCCGGTGCTGGGGTCCAGCGCGGTCAGGCCGTTGACCAGCACCGCGTTCGCCTCGCACACGAAGTTGTTGCCGCATTCGTTGTTGATGAACCGGTCGTGCCCGCCGATGTACACGGCGGAGCCGGACACCGCGACGGCGTAGAGCGAGTCGCCGCCGGCGTAGTTGACCCAGGTCGGCTGGACGTCCGTGCCGGTGGCCCCGGTCTCGAACCGGGCCGTCGCGTCGCAGATGCTCGGGCCGCCCGCCGACTTGTACCCGGTGGTGGCGACGACGAAGTAGGAGCCGTCCGGGGAGGAGTCGATGGCGCGGATCTCGTCGTGCTCGCTGGAGCAGTTGTTGGCCAGGATCGGCGCGGACCAGTTGTCCAGCGTCCCGGTGGCGCCGAGGCCGCCACCGGTGGACAGCAGCGCGACCCGGGGGATGTTCTGGGTGTTCATCTGAAGGAACGTCCCGCCGATGATCAAAGTGCCGCCATCAGGGGTCAATGACATGTACTCGACCTGGAGCGGGTCCTTGGTGATCGGGTCGCCGAGCGTGAACGTGAACGAGCCATCGGGGGCGCCGGTGGTGGCGTTCAGCCGGGCGATGTCCCTCTCCTGGGCGATCCCCTTCTTGATCAGCGTCCGGAAGTTGCCGCCGACGTAGAGCGCGGTCCCGCTCAGCGCTAGGGCGTGCACCGTGCCGGCCAGCGGCGCCGCGAAGCCGGAAACCACCTGGCCGTCGGTGGGCTGGCCGGGGGTGACCGAGAGCTGGACCAGCCCCGGCTCGCTCACGCCGTTCACCGTGGTGAAGCTGCCGCCGGCGTAGACCGTGTCATCGGGGCCGGCGATCACCGTGTACACCGGGCCCTGGTCGAGCGCCGGCGCGAAGTTCGGGTCGATGATCCCGGTGCCGAGCTGGTAGGCGAAGATGTCGTCCCTGGTCACCAGGGTGCCGGGGGTACAGTGCCCGTCCGCCGCGGGGCCCTCCTGGCACGCCTGGGTGAACGCGCCCACGACCACGACCTCGCCGTTGACCACGGCCTGGCTGTAGATCGTGTGGTGCTTGCAGAGGCGGTTCCCCGGCCCGAACCACTGCGGGTTACACGAGGGGCTGCCCGCGAACACGTTGGGCGTCCACTTGACCGGCGTCTGTGAGACCAGGTCGGGAAAGGCAACGGACGAGGGGGACTGCGCGCGCGAGGTGGCGGCGGCAGGCCCGGCGACGGCGGCCGGCGCGCTCAGAGCGAGCAGCCCCCCGCTTGCCAGCAGCGCCGTGACGGTTGCGGCTGCAGCCGTGACCCAACGTCGTTGTCTCATGTGCCCCCCTGTCGGTGCTCCCTCCACATGACGCCCGAGTCGCCAGGAAGGATTACCTTTTACGAATAAAGTTCGAAATCCCGTGAAATACGAACTTTACCCCGCCAGGGCAGCTACTTCGCCGTGATCACCTGGAAAGTGCCCAGGTCAGGGTCGGCGGCGTAGGCGATCCGGCCACCCTGAGCCTTGGCGGTACGCAGCGCCGCGAGGGCATCGGCGGTGATCACCTCGCCGGGCGCGAGGACCGGGATCCCCGGCGGATAGGGGGCCACGAGTTCCGCGCTTATCCTGCCCACGGCGGCATCGGCCGCGACCGTTTCGTTCGGCGCGAAGAACGCCTCGCGCGGCGGGATCGCCATCTGCGGCGACACCGACCAGGCCGGGGACGGCTCGGGGCGCCGGGCCGGGCCGCGACGGCGTTCGATCGAGGCGGCCAGCGTGTCGCAGAACCGGGCCACCGTGTCCTCGGTGTCGGCGAGCGTGATGATCGGGATGATCATGTCCCGGTCACCCAGCTCCACGGGCATCCCGGCCGCGATCAGATCGGCCTCCACCGCGTAGCCGTCGGCGCCGGCGCCGGCCAGCAGCACGACCAGCTTCGCCGGGTCCACGCCGGGCCCGGCGAGCACGGCCACGCCGGGCACCTCGGCCAGCCGCCGCCGGGCGGTGGCCACCAGCTGCAGCAGCCGGGCGCACAACTGCTTGCCGTCGCGGGCCAGCAGCGCCCGCACCGCGTCGGTGCTCGCGGTGATCGCCCCCGCCGGGCTGGTGGTGTGGGTGGCCTCGAAGGCGCGGTCCAGCCGGGCCCTGTCGAGCAGCCGGGTGCGGGCGAACACGAACGCGGCCTGGGTGGCGGCGGGCAGCGCCTTGTGCGCGCTCGTCACCATCCCGTCCGCGCCCGCGGCGATCGCGTGCGGCGGCAGGTCGGGGTGGAATCCCAGGTAAGCGGCCCAGGCGGCATCCACGATGAGCGGGACGCCCGCCTCGTGCGCGGCATCCGCGTGCCCGGCGAGGTCCCCGGTGGTGCCCACGTAGGAGGGATCGCCGAGGAACACCGCGCACGCACCGGGATAGTCAGCGAGGGCGTTGCGTACTGTCTGAACCGCGACAGCGCCGGGCAGTCCCGTGCCCGGATCGCGCTCCGGCAGCAGCCAGACGGGGCGCAGGCCCGCCAGGACCATCCCGAGCAGCAGGGACCGGTGCAGGCATCTGGTGACGATCACCTCCTGCCCCGGGGCGCCGACGGCGAGCGCCAGCGCCTGGTTGCCGTGCGTGGAGCCCGCCACCGAGAACCGGCACCAGTCCGCGCCCCACAGCCGCGCGGCCCGGGACTCTGCGTCGGCGAGCAGCGTGTCGGCATGCTTGATCGTGTCCACGCCGCCGTAGAGCGGAGTGTCCCCGGCCACCACGGCCCCGGTCAGGTCATATCGCTGCTTGTGGCCGGGTGTGCACATGGGCGTGAGGTCGCCGCGCTCAGCCGCGGCGGTCGAGTCCAGCCACCCGGCGAGCAGCGGGGCGTCGCCGCGCAGGCCGAGCGGATCGCGGGGATCGGTCACTGAATCGGCAGGTCGAGGCACGAGGGTAAGTCTGCCTGACGCCCGGGGCCATTCCGTAGATCTTTGGGCTACGGAACCGCGGGGCTCGTTAACCAGCGGTCGATCCGGAGCCGGTACGCCGGCCCGCGGACCGTCTCGATCACCGCCTCGCCGAGCTTGCGGCGCAGGTAGCCCACGTAGACGTCGACGAGGTTCGTCTGCGGGTCGAAGTCCATGCTCCAGGCCATGGCGAGCAGGTCCCGCCGGGAGAGGAGCTGGTGCGGGTGGCTGACGAAGGCCCGCAACAGGGCGAACTCCCGGTCCGACAGGCTCACCCTGCGCCCGCCGGCGGTCACCTCACGGGTCAGCACGTCCAGGTAGATGCCGCCGGCCGGAGCACCCCGGCGCCGGCCGCGGCCCCGGGGCGCAGCCGTGCCCGCACCCGGGCCAGCAGTTCCTCGAAGGCGAACGGCTTCGCCAGGTAGTCGTCGGCACCCAGGTCCAGGCCACGGACCCGGTCGTCCACCTGGCCCCGGGCGCTCAGGATGAGCACCGGGACCATGGCCCCGCGTTCGCGCAGGCCGGCCAGCACCTCCAGGCCGTCCAGGTCGGGCAGCTTCAGGTCCAGGATCACCAGGGCGACGTCGGGCGCCACGCCCAGCCTGAGCCCTTCGGCCCCGGTCCTGGCCCACTCGACCGCGTAGCCGTACGCGGTCAGGCCCTTCTCCAGGAACGCGGCGATGCGCGCCTCGTCCTCGACGACCAGCAGCTTCACCGGGGAACCCGGATCCAGAAGGTGGCGCCGTGCCCGGGGCGGTTCAGCACGCCGCAGTCCCCGCGGTGAGCCCTGGCGATGCCGCGGACGATGGACAGGCCCAGCCCGGTCCGGCCGGTGGCCGACGAGCCGGTGCGGAACGGCTCGAAGATGAACCGTTCCTCGCCCGGGGGCAGCCCGCCGCCCTCGTCGGCCACCTCGAACAGCCAGGCGCCGGGCTCCGCGAGCACCCGGAGCCGGACCGGCCCCTCGCCCCGGGCATGGCCTGCCGCGTTCTGCAGCAGGTTCAGCAGGGCCTGGGTCAGCCGCTGGGGATCCGCCCGCAGCGTGGCGCCGGCCGGGCCCGGGGTCACGGTGAGGCGGCCGCCGAGGATGGGCTCCGCCAGGCGTGCGATGCTGCCCAGGAAGTCGCCGAGGGGCAGCGGCGCCACCTTGAGCGGCATGCCGTCCCCCGCCCGGGCGAGCGTGGTCAGGTCGTCGACCAGCCGGCCCATCAGATCGAGTTCGTCGGTGAGCGTCTCCCTGACCGCCCGCACCTCGCGAGGGCCGGCCTGCTCTGGAAGCACGTCAAGGTGCCCGCGGCAGATGGTCAGGGGCGTCCGCAGTTCGTGCGAGACGGCGGACAGGAACGCGTCCTTCATCCGGTCGAGTTCACACAGCTCCGCGGACCGGTCCCGCTCGGCGTACAGTGCCCGCTCGATCTGCTCCAGCCGCGCCGTGCCCCAGGCGATGCCCTCCCCCACCAGCACGCAGACCGGGAGCGTGACCGCCGCCGAGGGCAGCCCGGCCACGGCGCCGCCGGGCATCCAGAGCAGCGGCACGGCGTAGGCCGCCGCGGCAAGGGGGGCCAGCAGCAGCGAGGCGCGCGGCGGCTGCGCGAGCCCGATCCACACGAACGCGACCACGAAGAAGACGCCGTACGCGCGCAGGTCGGTTCCGCCGAAGGCGTTCGCGAGCGCGATCAGCGCGAAGGCGGGCGGAGCCAGCAGCAGCGAGGCGCGCCGGGGCCAGTTTTCCCACGGGGCGAACCAGGCGGCGGCCCCGATGGCCAGCGCGACCGCCGAGACCAGCATGATGGCGAGCCGGTTCGAGTGCGGTGCGGGCAGCGGGAGCGTGACCAGGCCCAGCAGCCCGGACCCGGCATAGAAGACGGCCGCCAGCCGTCCCAGCAGCGCCCGGCGGCGGCTGCGCACCGCCGCCAGTGACGGCGCACCGGCGCGGCCCGCACCGGGGGCGCGGCGGGCGGGCGGGCCAGGGAACAGGGCCGCCGGCCCGGTCAAGATCTCCGGCAGGTAGTCAGGTTCGCTGGCTGCGTCGACGGATGTGCGCGTGGCCACGGGGCGGCTCCCACAGTCGTCTCACCTGCTGTGGGAAGGAATCTCCCCCTAAAGTTACTGACTAGTCATATTCGCGGCCACCGCGCTGGCCGGGGCAGCCGAGCGGGGACGCCACGCTGGCGCGCAGGGATGGCGGGCGAGAAAGAAATGCCGCCCTGAGGGGCAGACCCGGCCCCCCGCTGGGCCTTCCGGGCCCGCCCCGTCTTCGCGGCCGCTGCGCGCGGCCAAGCCGTGGCGCTCGCAGCGCAGCCAGAAACTCCGTTGCCCCGGGCGGGTCCCTGCGGGGTGGATCCTTTCCGCCGTGGGCGGCCACTACCGGACGTTAAGAGAACTCTCATGTGCCCGCGCCGGGCGGCGCCGGATCGGCGTGGGATGCCGGCGCCGGGCTGATGCCGTGCCGGTAGAACTCGACCGGCTCCGCCGCGAGCGGCGTGCGGCCCAGGATCAGGTCGGCGGCCTTCTCCGCGATCATCATCACCGGGGCGTAGATGTTGCCGTTGGTGACGTAGGGCATCACCGAGGCGTCCACCACCCGCAGCCCGGTCAGCCCGTGCACCCGCATGCTCTCCGGGTCCACGACGGCGCCGGGGCCGGTCCCCATCTTCGCGGTGCAGGACGGGTGCAGCGCGGTCTCCCCGTCGCGGCGTACCCAGTCCAGGACCTGCTCCTCGGTGTGCACCTCCGGGCCCGGCGACAGTTCGCCGCCGTTGTAGGGGTCGAACGCGGGCTGGCTCAGGATGTGCCGGGCGATCTGGACGGCCTCCGTCCACTCCCGCAGGTCGGTAGGGGTGGACAGGTAATTGAACCGCAGCGCCGGGTGCACCGAGGGATCCCGGGAAGTGATCTTGACGGTGCCACGGGAGTCCGAGTACATCGGGCCGATGTGCACCTGGTAGCCGTGCCCGCCGGCCGGCGCCGAGCCGTCGTAGCGGATCGCGATGGGCAGGAAGTGGAACATGAGGTTGGGGTAGCCGACGTCCTCGTTGCTGCGGACGAACCCCCCGGCCTCGAAGTGGTTGGTCGCCCCGGGACCGCTACGGCCGAACAGCCAGCGCGCACCGACCATCGGCCGGTTGCGCCACTTCAGCGCCGGGGCCACCGACACCGGCAGCTTGGACGCGTACTGGACGTACACCTCCAGATGGTCCTGGAGGTTCTCGCCCACCCCGGGCAGGTCGGCGACCACGTCGATACCGAGCGCGGCCAGGTCGGCGGCGGCGCCGATGCCGGACAGCTGGAGCAGTTGCGGGGTGTTGATCGCGCCGCCGCAGACGATGACCTCACCGGCGCGCGCCTGCTGCACCGCCCCGGAACCCCGGCTGTATTCGACGCCGACCGCCCGGGTCCCCTCGAACAGGATCCTGGTCACCAGGGTGCGGCAGACGACCTCCAGGTTGGGGCGGCTCATCACCGGGTGCAGGTAGGCCCGCGCCGCGCTGAGCCGCCGGCCCCGGTGGATGTTGCGGTCGAACGCGGCGAAGCCTTCCTGCCGGTATCCGTTGACGTCGGTGGTCAGCGGGTAACCGGCCTGCTGCACCGCCGCGAACCACGCGGTGAACAGCGCAGTGGTCGCTGGCCCGCGTTCAAGCACTAGCGGCCCATCGCCGCCCCGGTAGGCGTCGGCTCCGGCCAGGCAGGTCTCCATCCGCTTGAAGTACGGCAGGCAGTGCGCGTAGTCCCAGTCCGCCATGCCCGGGTCCGCGGCCCAGCGCTCGTAGTCGAGCGGGTTGCCCCGCTGGAAGATCATCCCGTTGATGCTGGACGAGCCGCCGAGCACCTTGCCGCGGGCGTGGTAGACGCGCCGGCCGTTCAGGCACGACTCGGGCTCGGATTCATACTTCCAGTCGTAGAACCGGCTGCCGATGGGGAAGGTGAGCGCCGCCGGCATGTGGATGAACACGTCCCAGCGGTAGTCCGGGCGGCCCGCCTCCAGCACGAGCACCCGGGCGGCCGGGTCGGCGGACAGCCGGTTCGCCAGCGCGCTGCCGGCCGAGCCGCCGCCCACGATCACGTAGTCATATCGCGCCTGTGTCATCAGCCCTCCCCGGGGAACAGGGCCCGCGCGGCGTATGTCGCAGTTTCCCGCGCATTACGCTACCGGCGTGGTGACCTCGCCTAAAGACCCCAGCGATGCCCGGGCCAGCTATCCGCAGTCGGGCTTTCCTCATATCCCCGGCTCGGCGGACATCCTGCTGATCCGCCACGGCCAGTCGGAGCCCTACGTACCCGGCACGCCGTTCCCCCTCACCGGCGGGCACGCGGACCCGGCGCTCACGCCGGGCGGGCACGAGCAGGCCGCGCGCCTGGCGGACCGGCTGGCCGGCGCCGGGATCGACGCGATCTACGTGAGCACGCTGCGGCGCACCGCGCAGACGGCGGCGCCGCTGGCGGCCCGGCTCGGCCTGACCGCCCAGGTGGAGCCGGAGTTGCGCGAGGTGCACCTCGGCGACTGGGAGGGCGGCGAGTACCGGCAGCGGGCGGCCGAGCGCGATCCGCTCGTCCGGCAGGTCTTCGATCAGGAACGCTGGGACGTGATCCCCGGCGCGGAGACCTCGGCATCGCTCGCGGGCAGGGTGCGTGCCGCGATCGACCGGCTCGCCGCCGGGCATGCCGGGCACCGGCTGGCCGTGTTCACCCACGGCGGCGTGATCGGCCAGGCCCTGGCGCTGGCCAGCGGGTCCAGGCCGTTCGCGTTCCTGTCGGCGGACAACGGCTCGATCTCCCGGCTGGTGGTGATCGAGAAGCACTGGATCGTCCGCGGCTTCAACGACACCGCCCACCTGAACGGGCAGCCGCGGCAATAAGGGCCGGGCCGCCTGCCGAACTTCGCGCAACCACGCTGAACCGAGTGCCGCCCGCGTCCGTGATTAAAAGCAAGGGAACAGCCGCCGGGCGCAGCGCAACCCCTCCTTGGCGCGGCCCGGCGACAGCCCCGGAGCGGTCGTGGTTACCCCGAGAGCTGCGGCCGCTCCGGTCTTTCCCGGCACCGCCGAATCCGCCGGCCCGGCGGTGAACCATGCACCGCGCGGTATACGTGATACCTGGTTGCGGCCGGAGTTCCGGGTGAGAAGAGGCGGTGGCGTAGATGAGGTTCACTCTGCGGCGGGCGGGCGGCCCGCGGGGCATGTCCTGGACCGCACGCGCGGTTGTGGCGGCAGTACTGATCAGCGGAACCATGGTGGCTACGGCGGGCATCGCCGCCGCTGTGCCCGGGGCGGCCGGCACCGGCACCAGCGCGGTGGTGGTCAAGGAAGCGTTCCGCACCGGGTTCGGCAAGATGCTGGTGACCCACGGCGCCGGCATGGCCCTGTACACGAACCCGGCCGGGTGCAGCGCGAGCTGCCAGAGCATCTGGCCGCCGCTGGTGATGCCCGCGGGCGCGACCACGCCCACCGGCGCACCGTGCCTGGCTACCGCGAAGCTCGGCACGAAGCTTCAGGTCACGTACCACAAGTTGCGGCTTTACACGTTCACAGGGGATTCCGGCCACAGCGTGAACGGCAACGGGGTGGCCGGCTTCCACGTGGCGAAGGTGACCGCGGCCTGTACAGCGGCGCGCTGACCTGCTGACCAGCGGAGGCTCCCGGCCCGGCCCTCGGAGCCTCCGGGTAAGCGCGCGAACATGGAGCGGCCGCGGCGACCACGGCGCCGCGGCCGCTCCGCCGGTAGCTTAGGACAGCTGCCCCGCCACCAGCGGGGCGAGCAGGTCACCGTGCTCCGCCACCCGGTCCAGCACCTCGCCGCTGGTGAACACCAGGTCCTCCGGCTGACCGCACTGCGCGACCTCGTCCCAGGTCACCGGCGTCGACACGGTCGGCCTGCTCCGGGCGCGCAGCGAGTACGGCGCGATCGTGGTCTTGTGGGCGTTGTTCTGGCTCCAGTCAACGAGCACCTTGCCCGGGCGCAGCGACCTGGTCATCCGGGACACGACCGCGCCCGGGTGCTCGCGCTCCAGGTGCTCGGCCAGCGTCCTGGCCATCGCGCTGGCGCCGTCCGAGCTGGTCCCGGACAGCGGCGCGAGCAACTGGAGCCCCTTACCGCCCGAGGTTTTGGCGAATGCGTCGAGGCCCGCCTCGGCCAGGAGCGGGCGCAGCCACAGCGCCACCGCGCAGCATTCCACGATGGTCGCCGGCGCACCGGGGTCAAGGTCGAACACCAGCAGGTCCGGCTCGGCCACCCGGGGCAGCCGCCACATCGGGGTGTGCAGTTCCAGGCCGGCCAGGTTGGCGGTCCAGATCAGGGTGGGCAGGTCGCCAGCGATGACGTAGCGCACCCAGTCCCTGCCCGAGGTAGAGCCCGGCGCGGGCAGCCGCTCGGTGCGCACCCAGTCCGGCCGGTGGTCGGGCGCGTGCTTGTTGTAGAAGTGCTGGCCGGTCACCCCGTCCGGGTACCGCTTGAGGGTCAGCGGCAGGCTGGCGATGTGCGGCAGCAGCACGGGCGCGATGCGCAGGTAGTAGTCGATCACGGCGCCCTTGGTGAACCCCGTGTCCGGGTAGAGCACCTTGGCCAGGTTGGTCAGGACCAGGTTGCGTCCCTCGACTTCGACCGGGACCTTCTCGGGGTCGGGGCTCATGCCGATCGCCCCTTCCCGCCTGGCTGAGCCAGGCTGCCGCCTGCCCGTCTGAAGTACCCGGACGCCCCTCATGCAAAACGATGGCCCGCGCCCGCCGGGGCCCGCCCCGCGAGGCATTCCGGGGTTCGCCCCCCGGATCCGCGGCGCCACCCGCCTGACGTGGTGATTTGTCGGTTCATGTCATCCACTGACGCCGCTGGCGCGTCTCCTCCGTAGAACCCTGGCGGTTCGCGGCTCGCTGCACGCGAACTGCCAGGGCTCACTTTGCCAGGATGCCGGG
Organism: uncultured Actinomycetes bacterium; assembly: GCA_963730235.1. GTDB lineage: Bacteria > Actinomycetota > Actinomycetes > Streptosporangiales > Streptosporangiaceae > DASXKD01. The sequence continues at coordinate 18,565 of CAVSRH010000006.1, read as the reverse complement.
TGGTGCGAACCAGATCGCAGGCATGGGCGGGCCACGGCTCCGAAACCGAATGTGGATATTCCCTGAAATTCCGCTATTCGTTATTCGCCCGTTTTACCGCCCGGGGCCACTCGCGGCCAATCAGATATGATCGGTATTGCCAGGCTGGAATTGCAAACCCGCGCAGCAGGTAACTGCCGGGGCATTTACCGGGGCAGCGCGGGCACCTGGCCGGACGCGCGGCCGGGGGTGGTTGCATTGACGTGGCGGCCACGCGCGATGGCTGGTTATGCCGCATGGATTCTGGCGCTTACCGCCGCATATGCCGTATTTCCCGGCCTGCGTGCGGCGGCCTGGGCGCTCATCGGGGCCAGTGCCGTCACCGCCATTGTGGCTGGCGTTGCCAGGCACCGTCCCGCGCGTGGCGAGCCATGGCTGCTGCTGGCCGGGGCCTGCGCCTGCCTGGCGGCCAGCCAGGCGGGATTCCTGATCACCAGGGGCGTCCCCAGGGCCGGTGTGCCCTTCCCGTGGCTCGTGGATGGCGTCTGCCTCGCGGCCTGCCCGCTGGCCGTCGCGGCGCTGGCGATCTTCCTCCGGTGGCGGGCGGCCGGGCAGGCGGGGCAGGCCGTACTGGACGCCGTGGCGCTCGCGGCCGGCTGCGGCTTCGCCTGGTGGCTCTGGCTGGTGTTCACCCGCGGCACCGGCGCGGTCACCGTGAACCGTGCCTTCGCGGCCGCCTTCCCGCTGGGTGACGTGCTGATCCTCGCGATGGCGGCCCGGCTGCTCGCCGCCCGGCCCGCCCCGGCCCGGCCGGCCTGGCTGCTCGCGGCGGGCGCCGCCGGGCTGGGCCTGTCCGACCTGGCGTACGCGCTGGGGCCACTGCATAGCGGGCCCGCCGCGGCGCTGCCGGTCCCGCTGGGCTGGGTGCTCTGCTTCGGGGCCTGGGGAGCCGCCGCACTCGACCCGGCGATGACCGCCCTGACCGTGCCGGTCCCCGGCCGGCCGGCGGCCACCCCGGCGGCGCGGCTGGCCCTGCTCGCGATCGCCGCCCTGGCCGTCCCCGGCGCCCTGGTCGCGCTGGCCGCCAGGTACCGGGCCGCGGACACCGCCGTGGTCGCCCTCGGCGCGGGTGTCTTCGGCCTGCTCGTGCTCGGCTGCCTGGCGCAGGTGACGCTCTCCGGCCGGCGTGCCCTGGGCCGTGAGCGGGCCCTGCGCCTGGCCGCCGAGTCCTTCGCGGCCGCGGCGGGATGGGAGGACATCGCGGCCGCGGCCCAGGCCGCCGTGGGCACGCTGGCCGGCCGGTACCCGCTCCAGGCTCTGCTGGCGGTGCGGGCCAGGCGCCACGCTGCGGCCGGTCCGCCCGGTGGCCGATGGCGCGGACCCGGCCGGCGGGGGTGCGGGCGCCCCGGTGCTGGCCGGGCGGCACGACGGGGCGATGAGCGCCTGGCTGGCCTCGCCGGCGCCGCCGCGCCCGGTGCTGATGCAGGCCGGCCCCGGTGACGGCTCCGGGCGAGCCTGGGATGACCAGGGCGTGCTGCTCTGCCCGCTGCCGGTCCCGGACGGGCCGCCGGCCGGTGTGCTGGCCGTGTTCGGCGAGCCCCCGAGCCTTGCCGCGCGGGCCGGGACCCTGGAGGTGGTCGCCCGGCAGGCCGCGCTCGCGGCCGGGCAGGTGACCCGGAGCGCCGAGGCACGCCGCGAGGACAGCCGGGCCTACGTGCGCGCCGTGGTCCAGGACAGCTCCGACGCGGTGCTGATCGTCTCCGGCGACGGGGTGGTCGACTACGCGACCCCGGCGGCGGAGCGTCTCTTCGGCACCGCCCATGTCGCGGGCACCCGGCTGACCAGCCTGGTCAGCCGCGGGGACCGGGACGCGGTCGCCCGGGCGTTCGCCCGGATGCGGGACGGCGCGGATGCTACGGTGCCGGCCGAATGGCTGGTCACCCGGCCGGACGGAACGCCGGCGGAGGTCCGGGTCAGCTACCGCGACCTGCGCGGTGACCGCATGATCGCGGGGCTGGTGCTGACCCTGCGTGACATGAGCGAGCAGCGCACGCTGCAGCGGGAACTGACCCACCGGTCCTTCCACGACGCCCTGACCGGGCTGCCGAACAGGTCGCTGTTCACCGACCGGGTCTCCCGGGCGCTGGCCCGGCCGCGGCGCGCGGGGACGGCCATGGCAGTCCTGGTGGTAGACCTCGACGACCTGAACGTGATCAACGACAGCATGGGCCACACCATCGGCGACGAACTCCTGGTGGCCGCCGCGGGCCGGCTCACCACGCTGGCCCGCGGCCAGGACACGGCCGCCAGGCTCGGCGCGGACGAGTTCGCGCTCCTGGTCGAGGAGGCCGACGGCGACTCGGCCGTGGAACGCTACGCCCAGGAGATCGTCGAGGCATTCACCGAGCCGTTCACCCTGACCAGCGGCCCGGTGATCGCCACGGCCACCGTCGGGGTGGCCACCACCGGGGACAGCACCGACGCCGGGGATCTGGTCCGCCACGCCGACCTGGCCCTGTACGCGGCGAAGGCGGCGGGCAAGCGGCAATGGCGCCGCTACAGGCCGGTGCTGTCGGCCGGCATCGCCCGGCGGCGGGAACTGAAGGCGGCGATCGAGGACGCGGTCACCGGATTCCGCCTTCACGCTGGCCTACCAGCCCATCGTGGTCCTCACGACCGGCGAGATCGCCGGTTTCGAGGCGCTGGTGCGGTGGCCGCACCCGCGCTGGGGGATGATCCACCCCGATCAGTTCATCGCCCTGGCCGAGGAGACCGGCTACATCGTGCCGCTCGGTTCCTGGGTGCTCCGGCAGGCGGTGAGCGACCTGGTGGCCTGGCAGCACCGCGCCCCGGGCCGGGCCCCGCTGTATGTCAGCGTGAACGTCTCCGCCCGGCAGTTCCGCGACGCCGGTTTCGTCGCGGGCGTCCGGGAGGTGCTGTCCGGGTCGGGCCTGGCGCCGCCGCTGCTGCAACTGGAGCTCACCGAGAGCGTCCTGCTGGGCCGCGACGACCGGATCCAGGCCGAACTGACCGAGCTGAAGCAGCTTGGCGTCCGGCTCGCAATCGACGACTTCGGCACCGGCTACTCGTCCCTGAGTTACCTGCGGGAACTGCCGATGGACGTGCTGAAGATAGACAAGTCGTTCACCGAGGGCATCGCGTCCTCCCAGGGGCGGCTGGCGCTCTGCGAGGTCATCGTGCGGATGGCCAAGACGCTCGGGCTCACGGTGACGGCCGAGGGGATCGAGAGCGAGGCCCAGCGGGAACTGCTGATCTCGCTCGGATGCGAGACCGGCCAGGGCTACCTGCTGGACAAGCCGATGTCCGCGGACGAGGCCGAAGCGCTGGTCCGGCACGGCCTGATCCCCCCGCTGTACGCCGGCACCCGCTGAGCGGGACGGGTCGGCGCCCCCGGGACCGCCGGCTCCAGGCCCGGCCGGGGCCCGGGCGCGCGCCCGGCATCGCCATCGTGGCCCTGCGTATCGCTACTAATAGTGATTAGGCGATATAGGAGCGTCACCAATGGGTAGATCTTGAGCCAAGGGGGCGCGAGCGGAGCTGGGCACCCCGCGGGGGCAGGGACATAAGAGGCCAATGCAATCACGTACGCGGGGAAACGCAGCAAGACACGTCACCACGGCGGGCCTGGCGATCGTCACCGTGATCGCATGCGCGGGCGCGGTGTCCACCTGGCGCTACCAGAACGCCCTGTCCAGGGCCTCGGATGCGGTCGGCTCGAGCAACGGTGCACGAATCACCACGGCCCTGGGTGCCACCTTCTGGCAGGAACGGCTGACGGTGGAGCACTACCTGATCAACCCGGACCGCAAGTCGCTGCGCCAGGTGGCGGCCCTGCAGGCCAGGTTCGTCACACTGGCCGCGCAGGTTGACCAGGACGACATCCCCAGTGAGGGCCTCTACCTGGAGCGGGCGAGGAGCGCGGAACGCCACTACTACACCATCTTCACCAGTGAGCAGGCCGACGCGAACCGTTTCCACACCTACCTCGGCCTGCAGCCCGCCTTCGCCGCGGCCGGCCTGCTCAACGCGGCGGCGGCCAAGGTGCCACCGCCGCTGAACAGCCTGGACAGCCTGCAGGTGGGCCGCGGCGCCGCTGCCACGGTCGACGCGGCGGCGTCCAAGAGCCAGGCGCTGACCGTCGGGATCCTCGCCATCGTGCTCACCCTGGCGGCCGGGATCGCCTTCCAGTTCTACGCGCGCCGGCTGCTGCACCGGTCGGCCGGGCGCGAGGACCAGCTCATGGAGACGCTGGGCAGGCTGTCCGACCGCAACGCCCTGATCGAGCGGCTGCGCTCCGCCTCCGGGGTGCTCGGCGAGCTGGCCAGCGAACTGCGGTCTACCTCGGGCACCGCGGCGACGTCGATGAACGAGCAGTCCGAGGCCATCGCGGATACCTCGGCCACCATCGAGCAACTGGCCGCGGCGTCCGGCTCGATCGCGGAGAACGTCCGGTCGGTGGCGGACGCGGCCAGCCGCACCGGCCTCACGATGCGGGATATGCAGGAGAAGGTGGAGGCGATCGCGGTGCGGGCGCTGTCGCTGGGTGAGCGGGCGCAGAAGATCGGCGAGATCCTCGAACTGATCGACGACATCGCCGGCCAGACCAACCTGCTGGCCCTCAACGCCGCCATCGAGGCCGCCCGGGCCGGCGAGGCCGGCAAGGGCTTCGCCGTGGTCGCCGCCGAAGTCCGCAAGCTCGCCGAGCGCTCGCTGCGCTCCACCGAATCGATCAGCGTCATCGTCGCCGGGGTCCGCGACGAGACCAACGCCACCATCATGGCCACCGAACAGGGCACCCGCCAGGCCCGCGAGGTCGGCGAACTGATGACCTCCACCGCCACCATGCTGGAGGAATCCCTGCTCGCCGCCCAACAGCAGAAAACCGCCGCCGACCAGGCGGACGCCTCGATCCTGCAGATCCGCCAGGGCGCCGACCAGCTCGCCACCGCCCAGACGCAGCGGGCCAGCACCGCGGAACGGCTGGAGACCCTGGTGGACGAGATCGAGAACGCGCTGCGGGTGGGCAGCCAGGTGGGGCACGACGACTGACGCGAGCTTCTTAACGAAGAAGTAACTGAACGTATACGAAACGCTCGTAACGGGTACGTCTCGCAAGGGATACAGCCCGGCACAGGCGGGCATCACGGGGGGCGAGGACCGCACGCCATGCAGAACTACCTACGGGCCAATTCCACGCGCAGGGTCGCCTCGGTAAGCCTTGCGGCCATCACCGTCATCGCCGCCGCGGTCGGTGTGACCATCTGGCGCTACCAGGTGGCCCAGTCCGACGGCGCCGCCGCGGTTGCCACCTCGCATGAGGCGAGCAACGCCAAGGAACTCATCGCGCTGTTCTGGCACGAGCGCGAGGCGATGAACGAGTACCTGTTCGGGCCGTCACAGGACCTCACCGCCGAGATCGGCAAGGCCCGCCAGACCTACATCAGGACCGCCGCGGCCATAACCCCGGCGACATCCCGGGCCGCCCGGTCGCTCGGCCAGGCCCGCACCGGGGACACAAAGCTAATGGCGGCCTTCGAGGCGGTGAAGGGCGCCGCAGGCACCCTGCCGGTCCACCAGCAGGCCGCGAACGATCACATCGTGCTGGCCGAGCGGCGGTCTACGGGCCGATCACCGTGCTGAACGCAGAGGAGAACCGGGTCGCCGACGCCGAGGAGGCGGGCGCGTCCGCGGCGGCCGGGCAGGCGCTCGCCGTCGGCATCACCGCGGCGGTGCTGGCGGTGCTGGTCGGCCTCGGCTTCGCGTTGTTCGCACTCCGGCTGCTCGACCAGTCCCTCCAGCGCGAGGGGGAGCTGAAGTCCGCGCTGAAGCGGCTCAGCGGTTTCCTCGGCAGGCTCAGGTCCACCTCGTCGGTCCTGGGCGAGGTGGCGGGCGAACTGCGGGAGGCCGCGAAGGACGCGGCGACGGTGACCAATGAGCAGTCCGCGGCCGTGGCGGAGACCTCGGCCACCATCGAGGAACTCGCGACCACGGCCGGTGCCATCGCGGAGTCCGTGCACACCATGGCGGAGGCCACCCAGCGCACCGGCCTCACGATGCGGGATATGCAGGAGAAGGTGGAGGCGATCGCGGTGCGGGCGCTGTCGCTGGGCGAGCGGGCGCAGAAGATCGGCGAGATCCTCGAACTGATCGACGACATCGCCGGCCAGACCAACCTGCTGGCCCTCAACGCCGCCATCGAGGCCGCCCGGGCCGGCGAGGCCGGCAAGGGCTTCGCCGTGGTCGCCGCCGAGGTCCGCAAGCTCGCCGAGCGCTCGCTGCGCTCCACCGAATCGATCAGCGTCATCGTCGCCGGGGTCCGCGACGAGACCAACGCCACCATCATGGCCACCGAACAGGGCACCCGCCAGGCCCGCGAGGTCGGCGAGCTGATGACCTCCACCGCCACCATGCTGGAGGAATCCCTGCTCGCCGCCCAACAGCAGAAAACCGCCGCCGACCAGGTAGACGCGGCGATCCTGCAGATCCGCCAGGGCGCCGACCAGCTCGCCAGCGACCTTGGCCAGCGCGCCGCCACCGCGGAGCGGCTGGAGGCCCTGGTAGACGAGATCGAGGCGGTGCTGTCCGAGGAGCAGCCGAGTCCGGGTCCCGGCGCGACCGGGCCGCCCCGCGCCCCGGCGGCCGTGCCCCGGCGCGCCGCGCCGACGGCCAGGAGCCCGGTTGGCGGGGTACCGGCAGGCGCCGCGGAGACGCTACCGCTGGCCCGGATCCCGGAAGCCGCCCATGACCGCTTATGTGCGCTTCCGGGTGGCCGAGGAGGCCTACGCGGTCTCGGTGCTGAACGTGCTGGAGGTCGCCAGCCTGGGTGAGGTCACCCCGGTCCCCGGGGCGCCCGTCCAGATCCTCGGGGTGCGGAACCTCCGCGGCAAGATCCTCCCGGTCATCGACCTGGCGGCGCTGCTCGGCACCCGGCGCAGCCAGGCCGGGCGGCTGCTGGTGGCCGAATCGGAGGGCCGCCAGGCGGGCCTGGCCATCGACGAGGTCACCGAGGTCGGTGAGCTCGCGGACCTGGCCGAGGAGGCCGAGTCCGCCCTGCTCCTCGGCACGATGCTGGATGACGGTGACCTGATCGGCGTGCTGAACATGCCCGCGGTGATGGACGCACTGGGGGTTCCGGCATGACCACACCCGAAATCGACGCCGAACTCCTTCAGCTGTTCGAGGACGAGACGACCGAGCGGCTCGACGACATGGACGCCGCCCTGCTGGCGGCCGAGGCCGGGAACGTGCCCCCGGACACCATCGACGCGCTGTTCCGCAACGCCCACACGATCAAGGGCGCGGCCGGGATCCTTGGCTTCAGCGACATGGCCGCGCTGGCGCACGCCGCCGAGGACATTCTGGCGGTGGCACGGTTCCAGAAGGCCCTGCACCCGGACCTCACGGCGCCGCTGCTGCGCGCCACGGCCGCCCTGCGCGCGCGGGTGGCGGGGGCGGCCGAGCCGTTCGACGAGCTGATCGCCGAGCTCAGGGCCAGCCGGGCGGTGCTGGAGGCCGGCGATGCCCCGCCCGCGGCGGCGGAACGCGGCGGGACCACCGCGGAGGGCACGGATCCGGGGCCGGCTCCGCTGGCAACCGCGGGCTCCTGGGCGGCCAGGGCGGGCACGGGCAGGCCGGCCAGCCTGCCGCAGCCGCGGCCCGCGTTCAGCCCGGGCAACGGTGCGCCGGTGGTTCCCGTCGAGGCCGCACCACCGCCCGCGCCCGCTTGCCAGCCGCCGGCCGCGGATCAGCAGCACGCGCCGGCCGCCGCGCAGCCCGATGCGCCACCCGAGGCCCCGCCGGCCACGGCTCAGCCACCCACCGCGGCGCAGCCACCGGCCGCGGCTCAGCCACCCGCCGCGGCCTCGCCGCCTGCCGCGGACCAGACGCCGGCCACGGCCTCACCACCCGCCGCGGGCCAGGCGCCGACGGCCCGCGTCCAGGACGCCGGGCGCCGCTCGGTGCGTGTGCCGGCCGAGAAGATCGACCACCTGCTCGACCTCGTCGGAGAGGTGATGCAGGACCGGCGCCGGCTCGCCCATGCGCTGGGCGCGGCCGACGGGCTGCCCTCCGACGCGGCGGACGAACTGAGCGCCGGCGAACGGATGCTGGGCGAGCTGAAGGACTCGGCCGTGGGGATGCGGACCCTTCCGGTGTCGATGATCACCGGGCCGCTGCCGCGCGCCATCCGCGACCTCGCCCGGTCGATCGGCCGCGAGGTCGAGTTCACCGTCGTGGGCGCGGAGACCGAACTTGACCGGGTGATCCTGGAAAGCCTGTCCGAGCCGCTCACCCACCTGCTCCGCAACTCGGTGATCCACGGGATCGAGCCGCCCGGCGAGCGTGAACAGGCCGGCAAGCCGACATGCGGCCGCATCGAACTGCGCGCGGTCCCCCGGGGCGGCCTGGTGGAGATCACGGTCTCCGACGACGGGCGCGGGGTCTCCCCGGAGATCGTCGAGGAGGCGCGCCAGGAGGGGTCGCTGGCGGACGTGCTGTCCCGTGCCGGGTTCTCCACGGCCGGGGAGGTGACCGACCTGGCCGGGCGGGGCGTGGGCCTGGACGCCGTCAAGGCCCACGTGCACTCGCTCGGCGGCAGGTTCGAGGTCACCAGCGAGCCCGGCCACGGCATGTCGGTCAGCCTGCTGCTTCCAGTCGCGCTCGCGCTGCTCAAGGTGCTGCTCATCCAGCGTGGCGGAGCCGTCTACGGCCTGCCGATCGCCGGGGTTGAGGAGGTGGTGACCGTGGCGGCCACCACCACGCTGCAGGGCCGGGTCAGCCTGGACCTGCGCGGCCGGTCGCTCCCCGTGGTCGACCTCGCCGCGGTCATCGGCGCCGATGCCCCGCCGCTGCCGCCCAGGCCGCCCGCCCTGGTCCTCACCGCCGAAGGCCGCTGGCTGGCCGCGGCCTGCGACGCGATGCTCGGCGAGGAAGAGGTCGTGGTCAAGCCGCTCGGCCCGCTGCTTGCCGGGGTGAGCGGTTACCTCGGCGCGGCGATACTCGGCGACGGGCGGATCGCGCTCCTGGTCGAACCTGGCGCGCTCATCCGGGGCCACCGCCGCGCCGCCCGGGGCGGGCTGTCCGCACCGGCGCCGCCGGTCAGGGTCGCGGCACCGCCACGGCCCGCCGTCCCGGGGAATCCCGGCCCGGCGCTCGCCGAGGTCCCGGCCGCCGTCGCGGCGGCCGACGGGCCCGCGGCCGCTACGCCGGCCACCATCACCACCGAGCCGGCCAAGATCCTGGTGGTCGAGGACTCGTTCATCGTCAGGGAACTGCAGCGGTGCGTGCTCGAATCGGCGGGCCATCACGTGGTCACCGCGAGCGACGGCCGCGAGGCCCTGGACGCGCTGGGCAAGGACGAAGAGATAGAACTCGTGGTTACCGACCTGGAGATGCCCAGGCTCGGCGGCCTGGACCTGACCCGGGCGATCCGTGCCGACGGGCACCGTTCCTCGCTGCCGGTCGTCATGGTCACCTCACGAGGTTCGGAGGAGGATCGCCGTCGGGGCATGGAGGCAGGCGTCGACGCCTACATCGACAAGCAGGGTTTCCAGCAGAGCGCGCTCCTGGCAACGATCGACCAGCTCCTCGGGCGGTGATTCGGTGGCCGCCGCGAGCGTGCTGATCTGCGAGGATTCCGGGATCTACGCGGCCGCGCTGCGGCGGACCCTTGAGTACGACGGCGACATCAACGTGATCTGCGTCTGCGGCAGCGCCGAGGAGGCGCTGGCCGCGATACGCAGGCTGCGGCCGGATCTCATCACGATGGACATCGAGCTGCCGGGCATGGACGGGCTGGCCGCCGTCGAACTGATCATGGGCACCAAGCCGATGCCGATCATCGTGCTGTCGTCGCATGTCGGGCCGGGCAGCAACAAGGCGGCCGCCGCGCTGGCCGCGGGGGCGCTCGACGCGGTGGCCAAGGATGACCTGGACCTGGCCCGCCCGGCGAGCATGGCCGGGGCCGCGTTCCGGCAGCGGATCCGGGTGATCAGCCACGCGAGCGTGATCCGGCACCCGCGGGCGCGCCTGGCTGCCCAGGCGCCGGTGGCCGCCCGCCCGCGGGTCGCGTCCGCGGTGGGGATCTGCTCGTCGGCCGGCGGGCCGCCCGTGCTGGCCCAGGTGCTGGGCGGTCTCCCGGTCGGCTACGAAGTGCCGATCCTCGTGGTACAGCACATCAGCGCCGGTTTCACCGAGAGCCTCGCGCACTGGCTGGACCAGAAGTCCCCGCTGTCGGTCCGCGTCGCCGAGGACGGCCAGCCGGCCGGTCCCGGCGTCTGGATCGCGCCGGAGGGTTCCCACCTGGTGCTCAACGAGAGCGGCCTGCTGACCCTGGACCGGACCACGATCGTGGGCCACCACCGCCCGTCCGGCGACGTCCTGCTCACCAGCATCGCCACGGCGGCGGGCAGGCGCGGCGTCGCCGTCGTGCTCACCGGAATGGGGAACGACGGCGCGGCCGGGACCGCCGCGATCCATGCGGCGGGCGGCCTCGCGATCACCCAGGACGAGGCCTCCTCGGCGATCTACGGGATGCCGAAGGCCGCCTTCGAGCGCGGCGGGGACCTGGCGCTGCCACCGGACCAGATCATCAAGACCCTCGCGGCGTTCCGCCATCAGCCGCTCGGTGGCCTGCGGTGACCGGAGCGCTCACCGACCTGGCCTCGCTGATCCAGCGCACCACCGGCATGATGGTGCCTCCCGGCAGGGAGACGGCGCTGCGCCTCGCGGTGGGGCGCGCCGCGCCCGGGCTTGACCCGGAGGACTACCTGCTCGCCACGAGGGACCCGGTCTACGGTCCCGGCCTGGTCGACCGGCTGATCGACGAGGTCACGGTGCACGAGACGAGCTTCGCCAGGGACATGCCCCAGCTCGGCACGATCGACTGGCGGGCCCTGCACCGGGCCGCCCGCGCGGCGGGCTCGGATGTCATCCGGGTGTGGAGCGCCGGGTGCGCGACCGGCGAGGAGGCGTACACCCTCGCACTGCTCGCGATCAGCGCGTTCGCGCCCGGGAAGCCGCCCGTCGACATCCTCGGCACCGACATCTCCGGCGCCGTCATAGCCGCCGCGGAAACCGGCTGCTACCGGCCGCGAGCGGTACGGGCGCTGGATCCGCAACTGCGCAACCGTCACCTGGAGCGGCGGGCCGACGGCACCTTTCAGGTTTCCGGCCGGCTGCGCTCGATGGCCCGGTTCGGCCGACACAACCTCATCCACGACTCGTTCCCGCCGCCCGGCGAAGCCGCGTTTCGACCTGATCCTCTGCCGCAACGTGCTCATCTACTTCGAGCCCGCCCTGGCCCGCCAGGTCACCGAACTGCTGCACGGCTCGCTGCGCCCCGGCGGCAGCGTCATGCTAGGTGCGGCGGACGTGCTGCAGGTGAGCCCGGCGCGCACCGGGGAGCCACGCCCGCTCCGCGGCGGCCCGGCCCGGCCGGCCGCCGGCCTGGCACCCGGGCCGGCCGCCGGGGCACCGCGGCAGGCCGTGCGGGTGCTGCCGCGCGGGCCGCTGCCGACGGGGCAGCGGATACTGACCCGCGACCAGCGGCTGACCGCCACCCTGACCGCGGCCGCCTCCGGCGACCGGAACGGGGCGCTGGAACACGCCGCGTCGCTGGTCGAAGCGCATCCGCTGGACGCCGACGCCCATTTCCTGCACGGCCTGGTCGCGCTCGAAGCGGGCGACCCGGCGAAGGCCAGGGACGCGCTGCGGCAGGCGCTGTGCGCCGACCCCGCGTTCTGCATCGCCGCGTTCACCCTGGGCCGGGCGTACGACGCACTGGGCGACGGGACGGCCGCCCGGCGCGCCTACCTGCAGGCCCTGCGTACCCTCGACTCGGACGACCGCAGGCACGAGTCGCTGCTCCAGCAGGTCAACCTGGCCGATATCGCGGCGGCGTGCCGGGCCCGCTTGGACGAGGGCTGACGCGGGCCTGGCCATTCGGCTGGATCACACGAAATCATCAGCATTCCTGGACCGGATCCCAAAGTGCGGGCGGTGGACTTTCATTTGGCGGGCCGCCCCGGAGAACCCAGGATCCCCCGTCCGCCGGGGTGTCCCGCCGCCAGAGCTGTGTTAGCCCGCGGGGCGACCCCCCGGAACCCCCCGCTGGCCTTGAGGCCCCGTTCCTTCGTCACGGGGCCTCGGCCCTGATGGCTGAGGTGACCCCCGGCTGGCTCAGGGTTCCGTGCCGTCGTCACGGGGCCTCGGCCCTGATGGCTGAGGTGACCCCCGGCTGGCTCAGGGTTCCGTGCCGTCGTCACGGGGCCTCGGCCCTGATGGCTGAGGTGACCCCCGGCTGGCTCAGGGGTTCTGTGCCTTCGTCACGGGCCTTGGCCGTGCCGGCCCGGGCGACCGCCGCGGATCACGGCTTCCGGGCGACCCCGCCGACGACGGCCACCTCCGCGGGCAGCGGCCGGGGGCCACCACCCTGCGGCCGCCATTCCGAGACCACCACCAGCCCCGGATCCACCATCTCCAGCCCGCGGAACGCCAGGTCGGCGACCTCGTCGGTGGTGCGCAACTGGAACGGCACGCCGCTTTCCCGCCAGCTGCGGGTCCACGCCGCCGCGCCCTCGGGGTTGAACTCCGGTGAGCCGTGCGAAACCGTCACGTAGCTGCCCGGGGGCAGGGCGCCCACCAGCGTGGCCACGGCCCGCGCCGGGTCCTGCTCGTCCGGGATGAAGTGCAGGATGCCCACCAGCATCAGCGCCACCGGCTGGGTCATGTCCAGCGTCGCGGCCAGGGCCGGGGCGCCCAGGATCGTCTCCGGCTCACACAGGTCCGCCTCGATATAGGCGCTGCCCTGCGGAGTGCCCGTCAGCAGCGCCCGGGCATGGGCGAGCACGATCGGGTCGTTGTCGACGTAGACCACCCGGGACTCTGGTGCCTGGTCCTGTGCGACCTCGTGCACGTTGTTGGCGCTGGGCAGGCCGGTCCCGATGTCCAGGAACTGCCGGATGCCGGCCCCGGCCACCAGGTAGCGCACCGCCCGGCCGAGAAAGGCGCGGTTCTCCCGGGCGGCGGTGCGGCCGGTGGGAATGAGCTTGATGCCCTTCTCCGCGGTCTCGCGGTCCACCGCGAAATGGTCTTTGCCACCAAGCAGGTAGTCGTAGATCCGCGCGGCGTGCGGCTTTGAGGTATCGATCTCAGCCTGCATCAATCATGGCTCCGGTAATTGCACTGCACGGGCGTCCACCGCCCAGGCCATTTCCCCGCGGGTCAGCCTACCGGGCAGCGTCCGGCACAATGCCCGCATGACAGCGCAAGCCGGCGCGGCAGGCTGCGTGTTCTGCGACATCGTCGCCGGGCGCGGGCCGGCCAGCGTGGTGCACTCCGACGAGACCGTGCTCGCCTTCCTGGACATCAGGCCGCTGGCCACCGGCCACCTGCTGGTGATCCCCCGCGCACACGCGGCCTACCTGGCGGATCTGGACCCGGCCGTGGGCGGGCACATGTTCGGCGTGGCCCAGCGGATGGCGGCCGCGCTGCGCCGCTCCGGCGTGCCGTGCCAGGGGGTGAACCTGTTCCTGGCCGACGGGGAGGCGGCGTTCCAGGAGGTCTTCCACGTCCACCTGCACGTGATCCCGCGCAACCGCGGCGACGGGTTCCGTATTCACGCGAAGTGGCGCCGCCCGGCCCGTGCCGAACTCGAGTCGGTCGCGGAACGGGTCCGCGCGGGCGGCTAGCGCCGGGCGTGGTAGCGCCCCGGCGCCAGCGGGACCAGGCTCAGCCCCGCACCATCCGGATTCCGGCTGTTGCCGGAATCCGCGATCAGGATGTCGCCCGCGCCGTCCACTGCCACGCCGGACGGGTTGTTCATGCTGGCACTGGTGGCGGGACCGCCATCGCCGGAGAACCCGTCGAGGTTGTGGCCGGCCACGGTGTAGATGTCCCCGGCGGTCATGGCCTGCCCGTAGAACGTGCCGGTCGTGGTGGCCACCACCCGGATCCGCTCGTCCTCGGTGTCGGCGATCACCAGATTGCGGGCCGCGTCGAGGGTGACGCCCTCCGGGCTCGAGCAGGTTGGCGCGAGTGGCCGGGCCGCCGTCACCCAGGGCACAGCACTTCCCGCCACCGGCCACGGTGTAGATGTGACCGACGGTCATCGCCTGGCCGTAGAACGTCCCGGTCTTCGCCGCCACCACCCGTATCCGGCCATTGTCGGTGATCAGCAGGTTCCCGGCGGCGTCCACGGCGACGTCCGGCGGGCTGTTGAGCTTGGCGCTGGTGGCCGGGCCGCCATCACCGGAGAACCCCTGCGTGCCGTTGCCGGCCACCGTGTAGATGTCCCCGCCGGTCATCGCCCGGCCGAAGAACGTGCCCGTTGCCGCGGCCACCACCCGGATCCGGTTGTTGCCGGAGTCGGCGATCACGATGTCACCCGCGCCATCCACGGCGACGCCGCCTGGGCCGGCGAGTTCGGCGCTGGTGGCGGGGCCGCCGTCACCGGAGAACCCGCGCGTGCCGTCGCCGGCCAGTGTGTAGATGTCCCCACCGGTCATCGCCCGGCCGTAGAAGCTGCCGGTCGCCGCGGCCACCACCCGGATCCGTGGTTACCGCTGTCGGAGATCAGCAGGTTGCCCGCGCCGTCCACGGCGGCGGCGCCCGGGCCGTTGAGTTCGGCGCTGGTGGCGGGGCCGCCGTCACCGGAGAACCCGCGCGTGCCGTCGCCGGCCACGGTGTAGATGTTCCCAGCTGGTCATCGGCTGACCGTAGAACGTGCCGGTGGCCGCCGGCACCATCCGGACCCGGAGCTTGGCCCCGTCGGAGATCAGCATGTCCCCCGCGCGGTCCGTGGCGATCCCGGGGCGCTGAACTCGCGCCGGGTGGCCGGACCCCCCTCGCCGTAGAAGCCCAGGGGGCCCTCGCCGGCCACGGTGTAGATGTCCCCGGCGGTCATCGGCTGGCCGTAGAACGTCCCGGTGCTGTTCCCGCGATCACCCGGGCCCGCCTGTTGACGTAATCGTCGATCACCAGATTCCCCGACGGCGTCCAGCGCGACGCCCATCGGCTCGTCGAGCTTGGCGCGGACGGCCGGGCCACCGTCGCCGGAGAACCCCGGGTACTCGCGGCCCGCGACGGTGTAGCTGTTCCCGGCGGTCATGGCCACCCCGTAGAACGTCCCGGTCCTGGCGGCCCAGACCCGGATCTGGCTGGACTCGGTGTCGGCGATCACCAGGTTGCCCGCCGCGTCCACCGCCACCCCCTTCGCGCGGCGGCGCACGACGAGACCGGGCACCATCCCCCGAGTAGATGTCACCGGCGGTCATCGGCTGGCCGTAGAACGCCCCGGTGCTCTCGGCCACCACCCGGATCCGGCCGTTGCCCCAGTCGGCGATGACCAGGTTGCCCGCGTGGTCCACCGTGACCCCGAAGGGGAAGCTCAGTTCGGCGCTGGTGGCCGGGCCGCCGTCGCCGGAGAACCCGGGTGCCGGTCGCCGGCCACGGTGTAGATGTCGCCGGCGGTCATCGCCTGGCCGTAGAACGTGCCGGTCGCCGCGGCCACCACCCGGATCCGGCTGTTGCGCGTGTCGGAGATCACCAGGTTGCCGGCTCGTCCACGGCCAGCCCCCGCGGATTACGCAGCGATGCACGGGTGGCCGGGCCGCCGTCACCGGAGTATCCCGCCGTGCCGTTGCCGGCCACGGTGTAGATGTCGCCCGCGATCATCTTCCGGCCGTAAAACGTGCCGGTGTGTGCCGCCGCGACCCGCACCCGCTCGTGGTGGACGTCCGCCGAGCACGAGGTTGCCGTGATGGTCCACCGCGACCGCGCAGGTGTACATGTTCGCGCTGGTGGCCGGGTTCCCGCTGGCGATCCCGGGGTCGGTTTCCCCGGTCCCGGCCGGCGTCGTCAGCCAGTCGGTCCGCGGGTTGACCCTCGGTACGTCGGTGCCGTTGGCGATGAACACGGCGCCGGCGCCGGACGCGATGCCGCACGGCGCGTTCCCGAGGTCCAGCGGCAGTGCGGTAGCCGTGGCCGGCCCGCCGACGCCGCCCGCGACGGTCGAGATGACCCCGGGCACGGTGGCGTGGCCGGCCGCCCGCGCGGCACCCGGCCCGGCCAGCGCGGCGCCCCGGCCGGACGCTGCTGCGGCGGGGACCGCACCCGTGACCAGCGCGGCGGCCGCCGCCAGCGCGGGCAGCCCGCGCCGCACCGTGCCGTGCCCGATGACCCGTCCCGTCCTCATCCGGCGTCCCTCCGGCATAGGTCCCACCCCTTCGGCGTTCACCTGCCACCCCGGGACCGCGGCACGCGGCTCCATCGGTATGACGCCGGCCCGGCCGCCCCGGATGACGCGAAACCGCGCCCGCACCATAGGTGGCGCCGTTCGGTAATCACAACCAAGCCGGCTGGCTACCATGAGCCGGGTGACCGTCCAGGCGATCGACTTCCATGTGCACCTGCCGACTCCCGACTGGCTGGACGGCAGCATGGCCGGGTACGTCGAGGCGGCGGAGGCGTACTTCCGCGCACCGGTGCAGCGCGATTCGCTGGCGGGCCTGGCGGACCGGTACCGCGGCCTGAACGTGCGCGCGGTGCTGCTGGCCTGGGACGCGGAGACCGCCACCGGCCGCCCGCGGGTGCCCAACGAGACCGTCGCCGCCGCGTGCCGCGACTTCCCCGACGTGTTCACCGGGCTCGGCTCGGTGGACCCGCACAAGGGCGAGGCGGCGGTCGCCGAGGTCGCCAACATCGCCGCGCTCGGGCTGCGCGGGGTCAAGTTCCACCCCTCGCTGCAGGCGTTCGCCCCCGACGACCCGGCCTACTGGCCGGTCTTCGCCGCCTGCGAGGAGCACGGCCTGCTGGCCCTGTTCCACACCGGGACCAGCGGGATCGGCGCCGGCCAGCCCGGCGGCCAGGGCATCAGGCTCGACTACGCGCGGCCGATCCTGCTGGACCCGGTCGCGGCGGCGCACCCGGGGCTGACCGTGGTCGCCGCGCACTTCGGCTGGCCGTGGCACATGGAACTGGTGGCCATGGCCCTGCACAAGACCAACGTCTACCTCGACATCTCCGGCTGGTCGCCGAAGCGCATCCCGGCGGAACTGGTCCGCGAACTGCGCGGCCGGCTGTCCGGCCAGTTCCTGTGGGGCAGCGACTTCCCGTTCATCACCCCGGAACGCTGCCTGGCCGAACTGGAGGCCCTCGGACCTGCCCGAGCCGGTTCGCCGGGCGGTGCTGCACGAGAACGCGGCCCGGATCCTCGGCCTGGGCCAGGACTAGCCGCGGAGCGCACATGGACTTCTCGCTGACCGGTGACCAGGTGCTCATCCGGGATGCGGTCCGCGAGGTCTGCGCGCAGTTCCCCGGCAGCTACTGGCGCGGCCTGGAATCCGGCGGCGCGTACCCGGCGGAGTTCGTCGCGACCATGACCAGGCTCGGCTGGCTCTCGGTGCTCATCCCCGCCGACTACGGCGGCGGCGGCCAGGGGGTCACCGAGGCGGGCATCATCCTGGAGGAGATCCACCGCTCCGGCGGCAACGCGAACGCCTGCCATGCCCAGCTCTACACGATGGGCGCCCTGGTCAGGCATGGCAGCGAGGAACAGAAGCGGCGCTGGCTGCCGCCGCTGGCCGCCGGGGAACTGCGGCTCCAGGCGTTCGGGATCACCGAGCCGGACGCCGGCTCGGACTCCACCAAGATCGCCACCCGCGCCGAGCGGGACGGCGCGGAGTACGTGATCACCGGCCAGAAGACGTTCATCAGCCGGGCGGAGCAGACCGACCTGATGCTGCTGCTGGCCCGGACCGGGCCGCCCGGCCGAGGCCGACCGGGCCGCCGGGCTGTCGCTGTTCCTCCTGGACCTGCGCGAGGCCGGCGGCGCGGTCGAGACGCGCCGCATCCCGATGATGTTCAACTACCACACCTACCAGGTGTTCTTCTCCGGCCTGCGGGTACCGGCCGGCCACCTCATCGGCACGGAGGGCCGCGGGTTCCGGCACGTCCTCGACGGTTTCAATGCCGAACGATGCCTGCTGGCGAGCGAGGCCATCGGCGATGGGCTGTTCTTCCTCGATCGCGCCAGCGAGTACGCGTCCCGGCGGGAGGTGTTCGGCAGGCCGATCGGGGCCAACCAGGGGGTGGCGTTCCCGCTGGCCCAGGCCCGGGCCCGGGTGGAGGCGGCGTCCTTGCTGCGGTTCAAGGCTACGAGCCTGTTCGACGCGGGCCAGCCGTGCGGGGCGGAGGCGAACATGGCCAAGCTGCTCGCCTCCCAGGCCTCGGCGGAGGCGGGCAACGCCGCGATGCACACCTTCGGCGGCAACGCGTTCGCGGCCGAGTACGACATCGAGCGCAAGTTCCGGGAGACCAAGCTGCTGGAGATCGCCCCGGTGAGCAACAACCTGGTGCTGGCCTTCCTCGCCCAGCACGTACTGGGCCTCCCCCGCTCCTACTGACGCACCGCCCCCGCAGCGCCAGCCCAACGCCACACACCCGCGTTTCTTTTGTCGTGGTTGGCGCAACCACGACAAAAGAATGTCGTCGTTGGCGCAACCATGACAAACCGCGTGACGAGCGAGGCTCCCGGAGCGCGGCACCCCGCACCTCGGGGCTGGGCCGA
>CAVSRH010000005.1:0-59205 GCA_963730235.1 uncultured Actinomycetes bacterium | reverse complement strand
TGGGACGTTGTACACCACGTTGTGACAGGTGACCACGTCGGCCGGGCCCACCTGCGCCGCGGCCTCCGGCCAGCCGCCGTGCACCGTCCGCAGGTCCATCCCGGCCGCGGCGGCGCGCTCGGCGAGCAGGGTGAGCATGTCCTGGTCGGTGTCCACGGCGGTGACCGCGGTCGCGTGCGTGGCCAGCGGCAGGCAGGCAGCGCCCGCACCCGCACCGATGTCCAGCACCGTGCCACCCGGCCCGAGCGCGTCGGTGGCCCGCTCGTAGGACGCCCCGGCCGGCTCGGCCATCAGCCGGTCCGCGCGGCGCGCGAATACCCGGCGCGGCAGCACCCACGGCGAGTCGGTCACCGCGGCCGTGATGTGCTCGGGGATCGCCCACGCGGCCAGGTCCGTGCGCCACTTGTCCAGAAGCTCGCCCTGCATGGCCACGGCCAGAATCTAGCCACAGCCGCCAGATGAGCCAAGTAAGCCTCGCCCGGGTCGTCGGCCCGGCTGGCGGCTTTCCTCCGGGTTCCGCGGCTGGAGTAAAGATCGATTGACGAGACCGTAAAGGGAGAGTAATTATCGATCCAGTGAGATGCCGCGCAGTCCAGCGGCCCCTTCGCCGGCGCGCAGTGCTTCACCGCGCTCGATGGAGCCTCCATCGTGCGCTGATCCGCCTGTCTCGGCGAGTGGCGGGGCCAGCCTCGATGGGGCTGGCCCCGCCCGGGCGTCTGGGCGGTGGCTCTATCATTGACATCAGCACGTGCCGTGCCGATTGCCCAGGGAGGGTAGATGCGCCAGGCGTTCACGTCCATCGAGATGGCCTCTGGGACCTATTCATGGGATGTGGCGCGTGTCGCGGAAAACGCTCAACCTGGGGATCCTGGCGCATGTAGACGCCGGTAAGACGACTCTTACCGAGCGGCTGCTGTACGACTCGGGCGTCATCGACCGGCTCGGTGCTGTCGATGCCGGTACCACCCAGACCGATTCGCTGCCGCTGGAACGGCGGCGTGGCATCACGATCAAGTCCGCCGTGACGTCCTTCCCGATCGGGGACGTCGCCGTCAACTTGATCGACACACCTGGCCACCCGGATTTCATCGCCGAGGTGGACCGCGTGCTGGACGTTCTCGACGGGGTCGTGCTCGTCATCTCGGCGGTTGAGGGCGTGCAGGCGCAGACCCGGATCCTGATGCGCTCGCTGCAGCGCCAGCAGATACCGGCCCTGCTGTTTGTGAACAAGATTGACCGCACCGGGGCGGACCCCGGGGCCGTGCTGCGGGCCATTGCCAGCCGTCTCCGGGTCGCCGCCTTCGCCGTGGGCCGCGTGACGGGCGCCGGGACACGCGCTGCCAGCGCCACCGTGCCAGGAGCGGGCGACGCTGAGTTCACCGCTGGCCTGACCGAGCTGCTGGCCGAGCACAACGACGGGCTGCTGGCCAGCTATGTGCGCAGCGAGGCGGGGGTTCCGTATGACCAGCTCCGCGCGGAACTCGCCGGGCAGACGAGGCGCGGTCAGGTGTATCCCGTCTTCTTCGGCTCGGCGATCACCGGAGCGGGCATCGCGCAGTTGATGGCGGGTATCGCCGAGCTCCTGCCGGCCTCGGGCGGTGACCCTGACGGGCCGCTGTCCGGCAGCATCTTCAAGATCGAACGTGGCAGCAGCGCGGAGAAGATCGCCTACGTGCGGATGTTCTCGGGCACCGTGCATGTGCGGGACCGGCTCCGGTTCGGATCCGGCCTTGACGGCAAGGTGACCGCGGCCGCCGTCTTCGAGCGCGGGCCAGCGGTCCGGCGGCACGCCGTACGCGCTGGCCAGATCGGCAAGCTCTGGGGCCTTGCCGAGGCCCGGATCGGGGACCGGATCGGGGATCTGGCGCAGACCGATGCTGGCCATTGGTTTCCCCCGCCGACGCTGGAGTCCGCCGTCGTGCCGTGTGACCCGGGCGACGGGAATCGGCTGCGCGTCGCACTCGGCCAGCTCGCCGAACAGGATCCGCTCATCAACCTGCGACAAGATGACGAGCGGCAGGAGATCTACGTGTCGCTCTACGGCGCTGTCCAGAAGGAGGTGATCCAGGCCACGCTCGCGGACGATTTCAATGTCGCCGCCACGTTCCGGGAGACGACGATGATCTGCATCGAGCGGCCCCTCGGCAGCGCGAGCGCCGTTGAGATCCTGCAGTCCGACGGCCATCCCTATGCCGCGACGGTAGGCCTGCACGTCGAACCTGGACCGGCCGGTTCTGGCGTCCGGTTCCAGCTCGACCTCGATCCGCGCGTCATTCCGCTGTACATCTACAAGACCGCCGGCCACTTCACCGACGCCATGACGCAGTACGTGCTGCAGGCCCTTGACAGGGGCCGCTACGGATGGCAGGTCACCGACTGCGTCGTCACGATGAACGAATGCGGCTACTACATCGGTGACGGGCCCACCAAGCGGGTGCTGCCCACACCGCGGACGACGGCCGCTGATTTCCGCGCCCTGACGCCGCTGGTCCTGCGGGATGCGCTGCGGCAGGCCGGCACGGTCGTCTGCCAGCCGATGGCCCGTGCCCGCCTGGAACTGCCCGCGCCGAGGCTGGGTGACGTCCTGTCTGCCCTGGCCCGGCTGGGTGCCGCCACGGAGATGCCGCTGCCCGGGGCTGAGCTGGTTGCCGTCACGGCCCTGCTGCCCTCGGCGCAGGTTCGCACCCTTCAGGAGCAGCTACCCGGGCTGACCGGTGGCGAAGGCGTGCTCGACACCAGCTTCGGTGGTTACGAGCCGGTACGCGGCAGCTTTCCGGCGCGCTGATCCGGTGTTACCGCCAGCTACGCTGCGGCGATGGTGATCCGGGAGGGGAACGAGCGGGCGGGCGCCGGGAGGCGCAGGGGTGCCGCGCCGGGGGTGAGCGAACCGAGGATGGAACTGGTTACCGCGCCCGTGGCCGACGCGATCGTGGCGGGCAGGCCGTGCACGGTGAGGAACCCTATGACGGCCATGGTGTAGGCCTCTTTGCCCTGGGCTGACATCCCAAGGTCGTCGAAATCGCGCACGCGGGCCGGCGCGGTGAGCGCGCGAATGCGGCCCATCAGGGTCGGGTTGCGTATCCCTCCGCCGGCCACGAACAACTGCTGCACGCCGTGTTCGCGGCAGGACCGTGCCACCAGGATGGCGGTGAGCTCGGTCAGCGTGGCGAGCAGGTCATCCAGCGGCACATCCCGCTCGCCCACCATGGCCCGCACATAGTCGGCGTGGAACAGTTCCTTCCCGGTGGACTTCGGCGGGAGAAGACGGTAGTACGGCTCGGTGAGCAGGACGGTGAGCAGACCGGCGTCCACCCTGCCCCTGGCGGCTCGCACGCCGTCGACGTCCATCCGCTGCCGTCCGCTGGTGGCATCGGCGACCGCGCGGTCCATCAGTGCGCTGGCCGGCCCGATGTCGTAGGCAACGATCTCACCCGTGTCAGACCAGACGGTGATGTTGGCGATGCCGCCGAGGTTGAGCGAGCCGGCGGCCCGATCGTCGCCCAGCACGAGCAGGGCATCCAGCAGCGACGCGAGCGGCGCGCCCTGGCCACCGCGGGTGATGTCGCGAGAACGCAGGCCCGATACGACCGGCAAGCCGCTGGCCTCGGCGATCCAGGCCGGTTCACCCAGTTGCAGGGTGCCGAGCGCCGAGCGGCTGTCCACCCAGTGATACACGGTCTGGCCATGGCTCGATACCAGGGCGGCCGTGCCGCCCGTGAGCGCCGCATTGGCGTCCGCCGCCACGGAGCCGAAGAGCTGCCCGATGGTGGTGTCCAGGCGGCAGATCTCGTCGACAGTTGTGCGGTGCGGGGGCAGTGCCGCGGCTATCCGCGCCCGCAGCGGCGCGGGGATGGGGACCGAGTGCAAGCCCAGCGGGACCAGGAACAGTGTGTCGCCCTCCAGCCGCATCCGGGCGGCGGCGGCGTCGACGGCATCGTAGGACGTCCCGCTGATCAGCCCGATCACGGTCATGTTCACTGATGCTCTCCGGTGTATTAGTAAGGAACGTGGCCCTAGTCATGATGATGCGCAGCAGCGGAGCGGGGGACGGCCGTATGGTCATGCTTCACCACGCCCCGGTTGTGTGCGTCCGCCAGCGAGAACTGGCTGCCCGATGACCAGTGAAACGAATCTGGGCGCGCTGGCGACGGAGGCGGTCCGGTCCGGCGGTCCCGACCTCGGCGCGGCGAGCACGCCGCTGCTGGTCGGGATGATGGCCGATGATATGGCTGACGTCCAGGCGGCGCTTCGCGGAGCCAGCGCGGCGATCGCGCGCGCCATTGACGGTATCGCGGAGCGGATGCGCGCCCACGGGCGGCTCATCTACCTCGGGGCGGGCACCTCGGGGCGCCTTGCGCTCATGGACGCGGCTGAGTGCGTGCCTACCTTCGCCACCGACCCGGGCCAGGTCCTTGCGCTGCTCGCGGGCGGGGCGGCGGCGGCCGGCTCGGCCGTGGAAGATGCTGAGGACAACCCGCTCGAAGCCCAGCGGCGGCTGGCCGAACTGAAGCTGAGCCCGCTGGACGCCGTCGTTGGCCTGAGTGCCAGCGGCGTCACGCCGTTCGTCCTCGGCGGTGTGGCCACGGCGGCCGAAGTGGGTGCGCTGACCGTCGGCATCTCCTGCAACCCGGGTTCGGCGCTGAGCAGCGCGGTCGATATCGCCATCGACCTGCTGGTGGGCCCGGAACTGATCGCCGGGTCCACCCGGCTCAAGAGCGGCACGGCTCAGAAGGTCGTGCTGAACGCGATTTCGACCATCACGATGGTGCGGCTCGGCAAGACCTACCGCAACCTGATGGTCGACGTGCGGCCCAGCAACGCGAAACTGCGCGACCGCTCGGCGCGCATCGTCGGCTTGATCACCGGGGCTGACGAGCGTGCCGCGCTGGCGGCGCTGCGCGCTGCTGACGGTGATACCAAGGCTGCCATCGTCATGATCCGGCACGGCCTGCCACCTGCCGCGGCGCGGGCGCTGCTCCGGGAGTGCCAGGGCTCGCTGCGGGTCGCGCTTGGCGAGTGAGGGCGGCCGGCCGCCGGGCTGCCGCCAGGGCCGCGCGCCCGCCCCGATGAATGACCTTCTTGTTGCCCTCGACGTCGGCAAGACCAGTCTCCGGGCCGAGGTCCGGGAACTCGGTAGCTGCCGCCTGCGGGTGCGCGAGGCCGTACGCGGCTGGATGGGCGCGCCGGGGCCGCGGGCGGCCCTGCTCACACAGCTCGCCGGGGTCTGTGCCCGGCTGCCGGATGCACCCTCCGTTACCCGCGTGGGGGCCGGCATCGCCGGTTATGAGTCGGCGGCAGCCGAGGAGAAAGATGAGGTCAGCCGGGCGCTGCGCAGGGCTCTTCCCGCTGCCCGTGTCCGGGTGGCCAGCGACGCCCGCACGGCGCACCTGGGTGCGTTCCGTGGCGAGCCGGGGGCGCTCCTGATCGCCGGGACCGGAGCTGTGGCGCTCGCCGTGGGCCTGGCCGGGGCATCGTATTGGGCGGGCGGGCTCGGTCCTGTCCTGGGTGATGAGGGCAGCGGCGGCTGGATCGGGCGCGAGGGATGCCTGGCGGCGGCGCGCAGTATCGACGGCCGCGGCCCGCCCACCGGCCTGGCCCGGCGGTGCGAGCGCACCTTCGGCGTGGCAGCGACACAGCTGGGTGCCCTGCTCGCGGCGAGCCCAAGCCCGGCAGGCCTGTTCGGCCGCTTCGCACCCGACGTGCTCGAAGCGTGGCTGGACGGCGACGAGCAGGCGGGCCGCATCGCTGAGCACGCGGCAACGCACCTGGCGGCGGCCGCGATCGCCGTGCTGCGCAGGCTCGACGCTCAGCACCGCCGGTTCGCGGTGGTGGGCGGGCTGAGTACCCACGCGAGGTTCGCCGCCGCTGTCACCTCGCAGGTGGCCGCCGCCGTGCCCAGTGCCGTGTGCGTCCCCGCGCGTGGTGACGCACTCGACGGTGCCGCGCTGCTGGCCAGCGGCGCGTAAGGCTTCCGGGCGCGCCGTCCGCCCGCTCCGTCCCTGGCCGGGTGACCTCCGGTAGCCGCTTGACAGCGTCGCACGAGACTTCTACCGTTATACCAACATCATAGAATAATGTGATGATGGAAGAAGTCTTGGGAGCGAGAAGCCTTGGGAGCCGAGATGAACGGTATGCGGATCTGGCGGCGTCGGCTCGTGGCTGCAGCGATGGCGGGTGTCGTGGCCGCTAGCGTCACCATTGGTGCCGGGCTCGCCGCGCCGGCCGCGGGCGAGGTGACCACGGGCCAGGTGACCGCGGGCCAGGTGACCGCGGCGCACTGACCGCGGCCAGGGGAGCGGCACCCGGTACCGGGCGACGATCGTGCGCACCGCCTACGGCGTGCCGCACGTGACCGCCGGCAACTTCGGCTCGCTCGGCTACGGCTACGGCTACGCCCTGGCCAGCGACGACGTGTGCACGATGGCGCAGGCCTACGTCACGGTCGAGGGAGACCGGTCACTTTACTTCGGCCCGTCCCAAGATGCCCAGGAGCCCGGGGGCGGCCAGGTCAGCAACCTGGACAGCGACATCTTCTGGCGGTCGGTCATCGGCCGCCGGGTCATCCCCCGGCTGCTCGCCGTGCGCACCGGGCCAGGCGCCATCGGGCCCCGGGTGCGCCAGCTGATGACCGGTTACGTCGCGGGCTACAACGCTTACCTCGCGTCGGTCGGCGGCACCCGCGGGGTTCCCGATCCGGTCTGCCGCGGCAAGGCCTGGGTCAAGCCGATCACCACGCTCGATGCCTACCTCGTCGTCTATCAGCTGGTCGACCTGGAGGGCCTGACCAACCAGCCGGAAGCGCTCGCGACCGCGCACCCGCCAGCCGCCACCAAGACCGCCGCCGCGTCCCCGGCCACGGCGCCGGCTCTGTCCGTGCTGGCTTCGCGGATGGTGCGCACCGCGCCAGGCACCGGCGGGCTGCCCGGCGTGTCACAACTGCACAAGCTCGGCCAGGCACCGACGGACCAGCCCGGCCCGGGCAGCAACGCGATCGCCATCGGCTCGGCCGGCGCCCGCGGCCACCGGGGCGGCCTGCTGCTCGGCAACCCGCACCTGCCGTGGCAGGGCGCGCTGCGCCTGTACCAGGTGCAGTTGACGATTCCTGGCACGTTCAACGTCGAGGGAGCCACCGTGATCGGGATCCCGATCGTCGTCATCGGGTTCACCGCCTCGATGGCGTGGAGCGAGACCACCTCGCGCTCGTGGACGGCCATGCCGTACCAGCTCACCCTGGTCCCGGGCCACCCGACCGAGTACGTCTTCAACGGCAGGCCCGTGCCCATGTCCAGCCAGCGGGTCACGGTACCCGCGCAAACCCACGGCGCGGTCCGCGAAATCAGGCACACGGTCTGGTTCACCAGGTACGGGCCGGTGGTCACCTTCTACCAGGGACCGGCGCTGCCGTGGACCGCCAAGACCGCGTTCGCGCTGGCCGACGCGGACGCCACCAACCTGCGGCTGCTGAACCAGTTCCTGGCCATCGACCAGGCGCGCTCGGCCACTCAGGTGCTGTCGGCACTCAAGGAGTACCAGGGCGGCCCCTGGAACAACACGGTCGTGGCCGACGCCGGTGGCCACGCGCTGTACGCCGACGTCCTGCCCGTGCCGCACGTGACCAACGCGGAGGCGGCCCGGTGCGATACGGCGCTCGGCGCGCAGACGTTCAGCCAGTTCGACCTGCCGATCCTGGACGGCTCCCGGCCGTCCTGCGCGTGGGGCACCAGCCCGGACGCGGCCGCGCCCGGGATCTTCGGCGGCGACGAGGAACCCACGCTGATGCGCCGCGACTTCGTGGAGAACTCCAACGACAGCTACTGGCTGGCCAACCCCCGCCACCCACTGACCGGCTTCCCCCGGATCTTCGGGGACACCGGCAAGCGGTGGGGTGCCGGAATCCTCGACCAGCAATACGACCTGCGCACCCGCAGCGCCCTGACCATGATCATGCAGCGGATCGCGGGCACCAGCGGGCCCGGCGCCGCCGGGTTCACGTTCGCGGACCTGAAGGACCTGATGTACTCCGACATCCAGTACGGGGCCACCCTGGTCAAGTCCCAGTTGGTGGCGATGTGCCGGTCCTTCCCCCACGGGCTGGCCCCGACCGGCGGCGGCGGCACGATCCCGGTCGGGGACTCCTGCGACGTGCTGGCCGCCTGGAACGGCAGGGAGAATCCCGGATCCCGTGGGGCGGTGCTGTTCGCCGACTTCTGGGGCAACGCGCTGAACCCGCCGCGCGACCCGTGGTCGCATCCGTTCCAGGTCACCGATCCGCTGCACACCCCCAACGGGCTCGACACCGCAAGCCCCGCGGTGCAGCAGGCCTTCGGTGCCGCCCTGACGCAGATGCGCCAAGACCACCAGCCCTACGGCATCGCGCTCGGCCAGGTGCAGTACGTGCTGCTGGATGGCCAGAAGATCCCCCTGCCCGGCGGGCCGGCGGATCCCAACGGCGAGTTCAACGCGATGTACGTCACCAGTCCCGGCGCGGTCCCCCACCTGGGCTCCACCTACATCCAGGCCGTCAGGTTCGTCAGCTGCGGCTCCGGTGGCTCCTGCCCGCAGGCGGCCACGGTGGTGGCCTACTCCGAGTCGGACAACCCGGCGTCGCCGCACTACGACGACCAGACCAAGCTGTTCTCGCGTCGCCAGTGGGCCACTGCCTACTTCTCGCCCGCGCAGGTGGCCGCGCACGCGGTGTCGACCACGGTCGTGTCCAGCGCCCGCTGAGGCGCTAGGCCGGCTCCTCGTTGTCTGGGTTGCCCGCCAGTGCGCGGGCGGCCGCGGCCTGCTGGCTATCCATGCTCTGGTCGCCGTATGTGCTGCGCTGGCTTGCCTGCTGGTCGATCCACCGGCTGTGGGCCTCCCAGGCGGATTGCTTGGTGGTGCCCAGGGCAGCGCCGATCTGTGTCCACGAGGCACCCGCTGCGCGTGCAGACCGCACCGTGAGCTGGCGGCCGTAGGCGGCCTTGCGGGCGATCACCTCGCTGAGGGCGAGCAGTTCCAGGGCTTCTTCCCGAGATAGTGGCCCGGGCTCCGGCTGCTCGCCCGCTGGCAGGTCCTCAGCGCCCAGGGCGAGGAGGTCCCGCATGCGCAATTGGTCATAGTGGGCGACCGCGGTGGCGAGGGTGTGCTGGCGCTCGAGGCTGGCCGGTGTCGTCATAGCCCCACTCTCATCGTCAGGCTGTCCTGACGTCAAGGGGTGGGGCCGGGATTACGCTGCCGGCGAGCGCGATCCTGGATGGCCAGGGTGGCCGCGGCGGCGACCATGCTGAATGGGGCGAGCGTGCTGCCCTCCTCGTGGCACCACTGGAGCACTTCGCCCGCCGTGGCGAGCCGGCGCGGCGGGGTGAAGAGCCTGTCGCGGGCCCCGGCCGGGAAGTGTTCCATGAACTCCCAGCCGAGCAGTTCGTTGCTGGCCGATGAGCGCCAGAGGACAGCGCCGATGTGGATGATGTTGATCAGGTCCGCCGCACGCAGGAGGCCAGGCTGACGGGCTACGAGCGAGGCCAGGCCGGACCACAGGCCGGGCGAAACGCCGGTGTGATCGCTGGATGCTCGCTGCGCCCCGGGTGATTCCAGGGAATCGGCCGCGAACGTCCGCAGCAGCGCGAGGACAGGATCGGCGGCCTCGCGGGTTTTCGCTATCGAGGCCACCATTCCGCGTAGCTGCCGGCGCCCGACAAGGCGGTAAAGCGAAGGCCCGGCGAAGCCCCCGTGCACGCGGGCTTCGTCCAGCCATCCGGCCCGCTCCCGCTGCTTGGCCTTGTTGCCTGCTGTGCCCGGGGGCCGCGAGGAGATGATCTCGCCGATCTGGTCGGCGGTCATGTCCGGATGCCAGACGTCGAACAGCAGAACGGCGCGCAGGAATTCGCTGCGGTTGACGACCTCGTGCTCCCACGAGTCGTCGAACACCGTGCAGGAGCCTTCCTGCCACGGCCTCGTTTCGTGGCCGACCCGCATGGTGGCGCCTGGCGGTGCCAGCAGGCCGAGGTGAATCCTGATCCGGGAGTTGGTCGGCCCGCAGTGGGCCTTGATGTGCACACCGGGGTCCAGCACCGAGAAGTAGGCCAGGCCGTTCGGGTTGGTGGTCACCTCGGGCAGGCTCATGAGTGTCCGGCTCGTCCGGGGAGCCAGGACGGAGTTGGCCGCATTGACCCGGCCATCCGAGAGGATTTCGAAGATATTCCAGTCACCGTCGGAGATTTGCGCGCGGGGCCCGCCTCTGCTCTGCGGGTGAAGTCTGAGCTGCCCGCAGAGCAGGATGTTCAGGAACTCGGCCCTGATCGCCTGGTAGCTGGTTTGCACGAGCGGTGGCCGCACCGAATTCCCCGGCATCCCACCATGGCCTGTCCCTGAGCCCGGGAACAAAGTGCCTGCAGCGCTGGAGCGGGCCGCGCTCCAGCGCGCGCGGGCCTGGTGTGGCAGGGCTCACCATCTGCGGAAGGTCTTGGGGCATGATGGGCCGCTAGAAGAATTCGGGCTTCGGGCGCGACGGATCCCACAGCCAGCGGCCCTTCATCCGGATGAACATCACCTCGCGGGGGTCGTGCGGGCGGATCTCCGACTGATTCTGCATTTTGCGGCAGGCGGCGGCTATCTGGGCCGCTACATCGCCGATCGCGGGAAGGTCGCTGCAGACGACGCCCCGGAACCCATTGCCCTGGGCGATCAGGCCCCAGTCCGCGACGTCGTGACCCTCCTCCAGGAGTTCGCCCGCCGTTTGCGCCGTGGTGGGCACGAGCCGTTCGATCACATAGACGAACAAGCTGATCGCGCCGGTCTCCCCGGGCCATACCGGCTTGTGGAACACTGCGGGGCCGCTCTGGACCTTACGGGCCTGCGTGGCGCTCGCCAGGGCGCTCTTCACGGTCATGCCGGCGATCGGTCCTGGGTCCGGATCCAGCAGCCCGACGGCCTGGCAGCCCCGCATGCGGTTGATCCAGCGGCCAGCGGAGAATTCGCGCTTGGAGATCCGGGTGAAGACGATCCCGGGTTCGTCGAGATATCGCCCCAGGAATGGCGCATAGCCTGGGCTGCCGCGCCCGTCGTCGCCGAGCGTGGGGCGCAGCTGGCCGCCCGAGAGCGCGGCATGAACAACCGTGTCCCTGGCGAGCCGCACGAGTTCGACATCTTCCCGGCTCATCTCCGCCCGCGGCAGTAGCGCCGCCGGATCAGGTTCGCCGGCTGTTGCCGTAGCTGGCCCGGATGCCACCGTGCGCACAAGCGTCACCTGGTCCGCCCGGCCGTTGCCGGGTGCCTCGGCCGCGCCCGTGTCCAGGCTGCCCAGCAGGTCACGCCGGGTGAAAAGCGACTCGACCGGGCAGATAGGGCGGAAGAAACCCGCCCCCCGTTGTTCCGTATTCACCACGACCAGCAGCGCCGATGGCGTGAGCCCGTTGTGAGCGCAGTAGCTGACGAGTGGTTTTTTCGAGATTCCTTTGTTCAGGATGTCGTCGACGAGCAGTACCCGCTCACCCCAGGGTGGCCGCGGGCCTTCCAGCAGGCGGCGCAAGCCGTCCGGCTTGCGCGCCTTGCGTATGTAGAACCCGTTGAGCGGCGGGCCTCCGCAGGCCCGGTTGACCACGAGCATGCCCGCGACCAGCGGGATGGCGGCGGTCTCCATCCCGCCGATCCAACCGGCCGCATGTCGCTGGGCCAGGCGGTGCAACAGCACACAGCAGTACAGCAGCGCTTCATCCCGGAGCAGCGGTTCCCGGAGATCCCAGAGCAGCTTGTCGCGGCTCGGCGTGACACCTCCCGCGCTGCTCGTCCAGAACTTAGCGAACACCGGGGCCGGCTCCCCGCCCCAGCCGGCCTGCTCGAAGGCCTCACGGGAACGGAACTTGATACCGGACTTCCGGATGAGAGTGATCAGCCGGGCCCGAAGCACATCATCAGGCAGCGCGAGAACGGACTGCAGATCAGGCGCCGTGGGTGGGGCAGCCAACGCCGATTCCCCTGCCATGCTGACCCCGCCCTCTCGGGATCCGGACGCCATTCCTAGCCCGAATCGGAGTCGCTGTCGCTGTCGCTGTCCGAATCACTGTCGGAGTCGGAGTCGCTGTCAGAATCGGAGAGGGAGTCAGAGTCAGTGGTGTTGTTGAAATTGCTGGTGTCGGTGTCAGAGTCGCTGTCGGTGCAGGCGGCGAGCAGGCCCCCGGCGCCGACCGCGAGGACCGCGCCGCCCGCGGCCTGCAGGAACCTCCGCCGGGCCAGGCCACGGGCCCGGTCCTCGCTGTCCCCCACGATCGGTTCGTCGGGGGAGAAGTCCCCGCCGAGGTCTTCCCAGGCCGAGTCCCAGGCCGAGCCCGCCAGGGCCCGGTGGTAGATACAGCCATCGACACCCTGGCCAAACACGTCCAGCCGGCCAGGACCCGGGACCGACACCGTCACTACGCTGGCGAATTCCCCGCCGAGGTTTTCCCAGGCCGGGCGCCAGGTGGAGCCCTCCAGGACCCGGTGGTAGATGGCGCCGCCGGCGCCCAGGCCGAACACGTCCAGCCGGCCCGGCCCGCCGACCGCCACCGTCGGCAGGCTGGTGAATTCCCCGCCGAGGTTTTCCCAGGCCGGGCGCCAGGTGGAGCCCTCCAGGACCCGGTGGTAGATGGCACCGTCAGCGCCCAGGCCGAATACGTCCAGCCGGCCCGGCCGCGAGATCGTCGCGGTGCCTTCAAGTTCCATCGTTCCCCCGGCAATCACGATGAGCGTGGCGCACGAAGCGCGGCCAGGAAGCGGCCGCGCATTTACCTTGGCTTGGCCAAGGTTGCCTCGTTCTTAGCACATGGCGCTGCGGAGCGTCCAGGTGGTGTGAAACGTCCCGGCCGGGCCCGGTTACGCGTCCGCCATAACCCGCAGGATGACACGGCGATGCGTGTGGGCAGCCGCCGCGAGCACTGCGGCAAGCTCATCCTCGCGCAGCTCCTCGGCGGCCTGCACGATGATCACCAGTGGCTCATCGGTGCTGGCGGCGCGCCGCACCACGTCTTGGACCTGCTGCCCCTCGCGCTTCAGCGCTTCGGGTGACAGCACGGACATCACGACCTCGCCGGTTTCCGGCGGTCCAAGACGCCCCTGCGCATCTCCGGCGACGTGCTCGAGTGCTACAAGGCCGCTCGTGACGCTCGGCGGCGGGTCGGCGCGGAAGTGGCGGTCAACCGCGCCGTCGCGTGGCAATTGCACGATGATGCTGGCTTCGCTGATCATGGCGCGCCCAGCCTACCGTTTCAGACGAAGTGCACCTGGGCGTGGTCCGGCTCGTGGTCCACGAGCTGATCGCAGGTGGGGCAGTACCAGCGGACCTCGATGGGGGTGCCACAGGCGAGGTGACGCGGGGAGTCGGCCTGGCCGGTGTGCCTGCTCCCCCAGTGGGCGAGCAGGCGGAGCGCCCCGGCGAGTTCGGTGCCTTCGGCGGTGAGCTGGTAGGTGGCACGGGGCGGCCGCTGGGAGTAAGGCCGGGCTACCAGCAGCCCATCGCGTTCAAGCCGCTTGAGGCGGTCGGACAAGATGTTCGCGGCGATGCCCGGGATCTGGCTGAGCAGGTCGTTGAACCGGCGCGGCCCGGGCAGCAGTGCCTCCACCACCAGCAGCGTCCACCGGTCGCCGACCTCTGGCCAGTGCCTCGGCGAGCGGTGAGCAGCCGTGCTCGGGTTCAGCCATGGGCGAATCGTAGCCCCGTTGACGCGTCGATAGTGGATAGTAGATTGCAAGTTACTACTTACCGAAGGTGGGCGTCGATGACGATCCTCGATGAGGTCGGAGCAAGCATCAGGCAACTGGCGGAGGGTGCCGGGGCCTCGGTAGTGGGAATCGGGCAACGGTGGGGGGCCGGCTCGGGCATCGTGCTCGGGGAGGGCCAGGTGCTGACCAACGCGCACAACGTGCGCGGCGATCAGGTGACGGTCACGTTCGCCGACGGGCGCACCGCGGAGGGGAGCGTCGCCGGGCACGACATCGACAGCGACCTGGCCGTCATCAGCGTCGACACTGGCGAGACTCCCGCGCTGCCGTGGGCCAGCAGCGCGTCGGTGGAGATCGGCAAGCCGGTGTTCGCCCTGGCCAACCCGGGCGGGCGCGGGCTGCGGGTGACGTTCGGGTTCGTCTCCGGCATCGAGCGGACTTTCCGCGGTCCCCGCGGCCGGCGCATCACCGGCAGCCTCGAGCACACCGCCCCGCTGCTGCCCGGCTCCTCCGGCGGCCCGGTCCTGGACGCCGGCGGGCAACTGCTCGGGATCAACACAAACCGCCTCGGTGAAGGCTTCTACCTCGCCATTCCCGCCGATGAGGCGCTGCGAGGCCGTGCCGACGCGCTCGCCCGCGGACAGACCGCGACATCGCCACGGCTGGGCGTCGCCATCGCCCCGGGTCACGTGGCCAGGCGACTGCGCCGCGCCGTCGGCCTCCCCGACACCGACGGCCTGCTCATCCGCGAGGTCGCGGAAGCCAGCCCCGCCGCCCGCGCCGGCCTCGCCTCGGGCGACCTGATCGTGGCGGCCGCGGGCCAGCCAGCCCGACACACCCGATGACCTGTTCGACGCGCTCGCGGCGGCACGCGGCGGCACCCTCGAACTAAAGGCCGTGCGCGGCACCGACGAGCGGACCCTCCAGGTCACCTTCACCGAGCCAGACCAGACCGCGTAAGCGCCGGGGGTCAGGGCGCCTCGGGCATCTGGCCGGCCGGGGCGTCCCTCGGCCCCGGCTCCAGGGGCGGCGCGCCGACCGCGCAGTTGATCGTGCATTCGGGCTTGGCGGCCGCTGGCGTCGCGCGCAGCGCGTCGTCTCGGATCGTGAAGAACGACAGCACCGCGCCGCAGGCGACCAGCGCGGCACTGGCCACGATCGCGATCCGGAAGCCGTGCAGGAACACCACTGGGTGCGACTGGGCGTTGCCGGTCAGCCCGGCCAGCGGCGGGATCGCGGCGACGAACAGTAGCGACGCCGCCCGGGCGACCGCGTTGTTGACCCCGCTGGCCACTCCGGCGTGGCGCACGTCCGCCGTCGCGAGCATGGTCGCGGTGAGCGGCGCCACCACGGCCGACAGGCCCAGCGCGAACACCACGACCGCGGGCAGCACCTCGGTCAGGTACGAGGTGTGCAGCCCGATGCGGGTCATCAGCAGCATCCCGATCGTGACCACCACCAGCCCCGCGGTCATCGGGATCGCGGGCCGATCCTCTGGGCCAGCGCGCCCCCGCGCGCGGACAGCAACAGCATCAGCACCGTGATCGGCACCGTCGCCGCGCCCGCCGCGATCGGCGAATACCCGGCCACGACCTGCAGCGTCACCACGAACAGGAAGAACACCACGCCCATCCCGCCGTACACCACGAACGTGACGACGTTCACCGCGGTGAACTCCCTCGACGCGAACACGTCCAGCGGCAGCATCGCCTCCGGCCTGCCGGTGCGGGTGCGCTCGCGTTCGGTCAGCACGAACCCCGCGCCGCACGCCACCCCCAGCACCGCCGCCACGATGACCACCACCGGCGACGCGCCCGGCTGTGGCGCCTCGGTCAGCGCGTACGTGATCCCCGCCAGGGCGAGCGCGGCGAGCGCCGCGCCACGCACGTCGAACCGGCCCTGCGTGGTCTCGTCCCTGGTCTCCGGGACGTGCCGGACGGTCACCGCTACCACGATCGCCGCCAGGGGCAGGTTGATCAGGAATACCCAGCGCCAGCCAGCCGCGCTCACCAGCCAGCCGCCGAGGAACGGGCCGATCGCGCCCGCGACGCCGCCCAGCCCGGACCAGGCGCCCACCGCCTTCGGCCGGTCCTCTTGCACGTACGAGGCCTGGATGATCGCCAGCGAGCCGGGCGTGAGCAGCGCGCCGCCGATCCCCTCCAGGGCCCGCGCCGCGATCAGCATCTGCACGTCCACGGCGGCGGCGCACAGCGCGGAGGCCGCCGCGAACCAGATCACGCCGAGCACGAACACCCGGCGCCTGCCGTACCGGTCGCCGAGCGAGCCGCCGAGCAGGATCAGCCCGGCCAGCGTGAGCGTGTAGGCGTTCACAATCCACTGCAGCTCGGCGACGCCCGCATGCAGCTCTTTGCCAATCGTCGGGAGGGCGACGTTGACGACGGTGGCGTCCAGAAACGCCACGCCGGAGCCAAGCACCGTCGCAAGCAGCACCCAGCGCCCCTTGGGGGACTTCAGCCGGATGCCGGGATCGATGACGTCATCCTGCCACTACGGCCCGGTCCCGCCGGGAGGCCGTCGTGATCACGTCAGCGGGAAGATGGCCGCCGCTCAGGAGCTCCGCCACTGTCCCGGCCGGTTATCTCCCGACTTCCAAGATCGCGGTTGCCTCGGCGCTGGACAGCTGGATCGATGCGGCGGCGATGTTCTCGGCGACATGTTCGGGTGATCCCGAGCCTGGGATCGGCAGGATCTGAGCCGACCTGGCCAGCAGCCAGGCAAGCGCGATCTGGCGGGTGCTCACGCCGTGCTGGCGTGCGGCGGTCAGGATGGGCACCAGCTGGTCGGCGTCCTGGATCGGTGCCCAGGGCAGGAACGCGATCGCCTCCTGGCCGCACAGGTCGACGACCGGCTCCGACGACCGGTCCGCGGGGTTGTAGCGGTTCTGTACCGATACCACCGGCGTGAGCTGCTGGGCCTCGCGGAGCTGGCCCTCGGTCACATTGGAAACCCCGATGTGGCGGATCTTGCCCTCGTTCTTCAGATCGACCAGCGCGCCGACGGACTCGGCGTAGGGCACCTTCGGATCTGGCCGGTGCAGCTGGTACAGCGGAATCTGGTCGAGCTTCAGCCGGCGCAGGCTGCCCTCGCA
The DNA here is from genome assembly GCA_963730235.1 of uncultured Actinomycetes bacterium. Lineage (GTDB taxonomy): Bacteria > Actinomycetota > Actinomycetes > Streptosporangiales > Streptosporangiaceae > DASXKD01. The sequence continues at coordinate 42,419 of CAVSRH010000005.1, read as the reverse complement.
GGCCTCGCGCAGATGCCCGGGCCGACCGTCAGGCTGCCAGCGCCCAGGGCCGGGCCGCAGCAGGCCACCCTTGGTGGCGATCACCAGATCGGCGGGATAGGGGTAGAGCGTGTCAGCGATCAACGTCTCGCTCACCTCCGGCCCGTAGGAGTCGGCCGTGTCGATGAAATTGACGCCAAGCTCGACCGCCCGCCGCAGCGCCGCCTGCGCCTGTTCCCGGTTCGGCGGCGGCCCCCAGATGCCCTGCCCGGTGACCCGCATCGCGCCGAAGCCCATGCGGTTCACCGTAAGGTCCCCGCCGACGTCGATAACTCCCGCTGCCGATGCGTCCGGCTGCCCTGCCATAACGGCTCCTTCCCGCGATCCGATCAGCTTCCCGCACCACCCCCGCGCGAATGGTCAGCTTAGTTCCTTCGGCGCGGGGGTGGTGGGCTGCGCGGTCTGCCGCGAGCCTGGGGTGCGGCGTCCTAGCAGCGCCCAGCCCGAGGCCGAGGCGCCCAGCGCGACGAGGATCGCGAATCCGAGCACGGTGTTGGGCACGCTCGCACCTTCGTTGAGCGCGATTCCGGCTCCGATCACGGGGACCGAGAGTCCAACGAAGACCGCGATGACCAGAGCGGACGTCATCGCGACACGGTTTTCTGGCGCGGTTGCTCCGAGCACGATCCCGGTGGTGCCCTTGTAGACCGCGCCCGCGCCCGCGCCGATCAGCGCGCCCCCGATCAGGAACAGCGCCAGGCTTGGCGTGGAAAGACGGACCGCGACAACGAGCAGCACCAGACCCACGATCATGGAGATCGTGCCGAGTGCGAGCACGCGCGACGCCCCCAGCCTGGCCGTTCCCAGCTGGGCCGCCACTCCCGCCGAGAACACCAGGAACAGCGTGGCCCCGGACAGTGCGTGTGAGGTCTGGTGCAGCGTAGTGGCCAGGATGAGCCCGGACAGCGCCGCGAACAGGCCCGACGCGGCAAAGGCCGCGATGGTCCCGGCAGCCGCTGGAACGGGAAGCCTGACCGGACGTGCCGCGCCAGCCGGCCTGCTCTGCGCCGCCGCGCGCGGCCAGGCGTGCCCGTCTCGGGTGCGGCCGCCAGGCCGATGAGAGCAACCGCCCCGAGCACGACCATGACAATGTAGGGCAACGTCAGCGGCTGCGGCGCCCACTGCGCCAGACAGCCGGCGATGAGCGGGCCGATGCCGAGTGCGCCCACGTTCACCGCGGTGCCGAGGTTCCGGGCGGGGATCGGGGACGCCTTCGGGTCCGCGCGCAGCCGCAACTCGATCAGGTACGCGATCGCGACGCCAGCGGCCAGCCCGATCGCCACCCCGGTGAGCAGGCGCCCGATCAGCAGTCCGGGCAGCGCCTTCCACGCCGCGAGCAACCCGGCTGCCACCATCATCGTCGCCACGCCGCCGAGCATGGCGCCCCGGCGCCCGAAGCGCGCGGCGATGTAGCGCTCCCCCAGCAGCGTGATGATCGTGCCTGCCGCGAAGATCGCAAATACCACCGTGATCATGAAGGCGGAGAGGTGATCTCGCACCCGGTACAAGCCCGTAGAGCGGGCTTGGCAGCGTCGCGAGCATCATGACGACCAGGAACGCGAATGCCACGGCCCAGAAGCCGAGAGCCGGTCTTTGCCTTGCCACAGCCCTCACCAGACCTTCATGCCGCCATCGTCGTCGATCTCCCTTGTCGCTGCTTCCTGAAGGGCCCCGGGCTATACGGCGTGGGCGGCCTGCCGCAGCGACGCCAGCGCCTCGCTCCACCGGACGACCTCACCGAGCAGGCTGTCGAGCGCTTGGGACTGGTGCGCGCCCGGAGTCAGCTCGGCGAAATTCTCGAAGTCGGTGAACAGAGACAGTGCGACGTTCGTGCGCACGTCTGCCATCTGGAGCTCACCGGCGATAAGACGGAGGTGTTCGGCGGCCCGGGCGCCGCCGACGGCGCCGTAGGAGACGACGCCCATGGCCTTGTTGTTCCACTCCGCGTAGAGGAAGTCGATGGCGTTCTTCAGCACACCCGAAGTCGAGTGGTTGTACTCGGGGGTGACGAAGACGAACCCGTCGAACCGGCCGATGACGGCCGCCCAGTCCCTGGTGTGCTCGTTGTGGTACTGGCCCATGCTCGGCGGCAGGGGCTCGTCCAGGTGCGGCAGCGGATAGTCGGCGAGGTCGACGAGCTCGAACTCGGCGTCGCTGCGTGACCGGGCCTGATCCATCACCCAGCGCGCGACCTGCTCGCCGCGCCGGCCAGGGCGGGTGCTTCCGAGGATGACGCCGATCCTGGTCATGGTGGTGCTCCCTCTCACAAGTGCACTCGCGCGCTTGCGCCCGGCATGGCCGGCGTGCCGGTGCTAGCGGACACCGACGCTACACCGAATCTGTTTGCTTTGGCAAGCAAATTCTTTGCGGGAGGAAGATCCGGCGCGGGCGAAGACTGGTCTACCGCCCGGCTTCCAGCCGGGCAGCAATCTCCGACAGGGCCTGTGCCGTGTTTGCCACGGTGGCGGGGTCGACGTGGTCGAACACCCTGTCCCTGACGCTCGCCAGGTGGACAGGCCAGGCCTTCTTGAGTTTTGCGAGCCCAGCGGGGGTGAGCTTGGCGACGTTACCCCGCCCGTCCTCGGAGCTTGCCCGTTTCGTCACGAGGCCGCGGGTCTGGAGGTCGTCAACCAGGCGGGTCATGCGGCTGGCCGACAGCGCGGCAGCGTTGGCGAGGTCCGCCATCCGCAACTCGCGACCCGGAGCCTCGGACAAGCACATCAGCGTCGTGTACTCGTTCGCCGTGATTCCAACGGTCCTTGCCAGGTCGCTGTCGAGGCGGCGGGGCAGCGACAGGACGATGCGCATGAGGGCTCGCCAGAAGGCATCTTCGGTCTCGCTCAGCGGATCAACCTTGGCCACCCGAAGACACTACTTGCTTGAACAAGCATCCCGCGATAAGGCGTCCGGTCGGCCCGGTGGTGCGGTCCGGAATCGAACCGGCGATACCCGGACCGCACCGAGGGATGGGAGGAAAGCCCAGGGCCGCGACCTTCTCATGAAGGCCTGCCTCGGTGATCACCGCCCCGCCGTAGGAGTGGCCGACCAGGACGACTGGGCCGTCCAGGTCGTCGATGACCCGTTGCGTGACGGCGGCGTTGTCCTCCAGTGACAGGGTCGGGTTCTGCACGATGGCGACGCGGTAGCCGTCTGCGGTGGTTGCGAGGCAGGATCCTGCGCACCAAGCCGGGCGAGTCACGTCCCCCGCTGTACGCCGCTGTACTTACCGCGGTGACGGAGGTTAGCCTGAGAGTCCAGGCTCCGGTCTTGGGGGACCCGGGAGACCCAGGGGCGTCACATGTCGCAAGGCCGGTCACCAGCGCCCGGTGAGCCGGTGGTGATGGTCGGACGTGACGACGAACTGCGGCACCTGCGTGACTTCGTTGACCAGCTCCGCATCCGGGGCGAATCGCTGCTGCTGTCTGGTGACGCCTTCCACACACCTGTACCAGCTCTTCCCGAAACTCGGCGTCACCTTGAGGGCGGCACTAGGCGACGCCCTGTCCCGCAGCGAAGATCGAAAGGAGGCAGACCCGGAGCGCTGACGCGCCGACCGGCGATGTCCGCTATCCCCGCATTGAGCCTGAGGAGCGACTGTATGTCAGATCACGGTACGAGCGAGGCACCCCATGTGGTGAGCTTCGAAGCCGACATCAAGCCGCTGTTTCGCGCCAGCGACCGTACCGCCATGCAGTGGGCGTTCGACTTGTGGTCATTCGCCGACGTGTCCTCGCACGGCGCCCAGATCGCTGAACAGCTCCAGGCCGGAACCATGCCCTGCGACGGCGCATGGCCGGCTGATCACGTCGCCCTGTTCCTCGACTGGCTCAACAGCGGATCTCAGCCCTGACCGCGCCCCGCTACCCCGGGCAGCTTCGCACTCCAGTTAGGGATATCGAATGCCAGGCGGGCGTCCGGCGGACCTTGTAGAACACCACCATGAGACCTTACGGGGGCGCTATGGACGGTAGTTCAGCGAACCCTGGGTCGGCGTGGGCGCCGTTCCGCCACCGCTCGTTCGCGGCGATGTGGGACGCGCAGTTCGTCAGCAATATCGGCAGCTGGATGCAGACCGTCGGCGCGCAGTGGCTGATGCTCACCCTTACCAGCTCTGCGGCCTACGTCGCGCTGGTTCAGACCGCGGCAAGCCTGCCAGTAGTGCTCTTCGCGGTGGCAGCCGGCGCGATCGGAGACCTAGTCGACCGCCGCCGGTTCCTGCTCATCGCACAGGGATTCATGCTGCTCGCCGCCGCGACCCTCGGTGTGCTCGCGCTCGCGGGCCTGGTCACGCCCTGGGTGCTGCTCGCGCTCATCTTCGCCGTAGGCACCGGCCAGGCCCTCACCGCACCGACCTGGCAGACACTGCAGCCCGAACTCGTCCCACCCGCCGAGCGCGCGCAGGCGATCTCCCTGGGCGCGGTGAACCAGAACCTCGCCCGCGCCGTCGGCCCGGCGCTCGGTGGCATCGTGCTCGCGGCGACCAGCGCCGGGACGGTATTCCTGATCAACGCGGCGTCCTTCCTCGCGGTCCTCGCCGTCATCGCCTGGTGGCGCGGCACCCGGCCCGCCCAGGTGCTGCCGCGCGAGCACGTCGGCGCGGCGATCCGGGCCGGCGGCCGCTACGTCGCAGCCAGTCCGGTGCTGCGCGTGATCCTGCTGCGGGCCGCGCTGTTCGTTTTCTTCGCCAGCGCGATCTGGGCACTGCTACCGCTAACCGCACAGACGCAGCTGCACCTGGGCTCCGGCGGCTATGGCCTGCTGCTTGGCTGCGTCGGCGTCGGTGCCGTCGCCGGTGCCGCCGTCCTTCCCCGGCTGCGGGCCGGGTTCACGCCCGGCGCCCTGCTCACGGCCGGATCGCTCACGCTCGCGGGCGTGGCGCTGGTCTTGGGCTTCGTGCACGTGACCGTCCTGGTCGGTGCCGCCCTGGCCGTCGGCGGCCTAGCGTGGATCCTGGCGTTGTCGACCTTGAACTCGCTGTATCAGCTGACGCTGCCGGGGTGGGTCAAGGCCCGCGGCATGTCGTTCTACCTGATCGTGTTCCAGGGCGGCAACGCCGTCGGCAGCGCCGTCTTGGGCGTCACCGCGCAGCACATCGGGCTATCGCCGGCGCTGCTGGCCGCTGCCGCAGGGCTAGCGCTCGGCCCGCTGGCCGCACTGCGCTACCGGTTCCAGCCGATCCCGCCCGGCCAGCTCCGGCCGGCCGGCGACTGGCCAGCGCCGCAGCTGGCCGGCGGCGAGCATGCCGGCCGGGCCGGTCATGGTAAGCGTGGAGTACTGGCCCCGCGACGGTCTCGGCGGCGACCTGCTCGCCGCGCTCGAGGATGCCAGGTTCAGCCGGCGACGCACCGGCGCGAGTGCCTGGCGGGTCTGGCAGGACGCCGCCGACCCGAACAGGATCGTCGAGCAGTTCGTGGTCGCCTCCTGGGACGAGCACCTCCGCCAGCACGCCCGCGTCACCGGCCGCGACCAGCAACGCCTCGACGATATCCGCGCCATGACCGACCCGGCGCACCCCACCAGGGTCACACACTGGCTCACACCGCAACCCGGCCACGCCTCAGGTCACCCGCCGGACGCTGGCCAGCGCCCCCACAGCCCACCTGGTCCGGTGGGCTCAGCTTAAATACTGCAACGGCACTTAGTATTGTGGCCGCACGTTGTGAAGATGCCGGATAGCGGCTGATCTGGGAGAAGCTGGCTTGGTGGTGCCGCCCCCGGCCGGGCCTGACGGGGACGGTGGAGTTTGCGGTAGCCACTCTCAGTCGCGGTGGCTGATCCATACCGATACGTGGGCGGGTTCCAGGGCCTGGTGCACGACACCGGACAGATCATCTCGTACCGCGGCCAGGTCGACGGCGTCCTTCAGCCGGGCCGCGAAGGCGGCCACGGTCTTGTCCGCGTCGTAGCGGGCCCGGTTGAACCGGCGGTCCACGACCCGCTGTACCCGTCGCCGCAATGGGCTGAACAACGCCGCCGCCACCAGGGTCGACGCGGCCACCGCCACCGGTGAGGCCAGCGCCAGCACGTCGCTGGCCAGCAGCACCAGCCCCGCGTACACTCCGACTAGCAGGCCTGTTACCAGCGCATACGCCAGGGTGCGGCTGATGATCCGGTCGATCTCATAGAGCCGGTACTTCAGGATCCCCACCCCGATGCCCACGGGCAGCGCGGCGACAGCGAAGCCGAGCAGGTTGACCGCAGCCTGCGCCGCGGCCGGCATGTGCGGGTCGAGAGCCGCGATCAAGACGGCGGCGCTGCCGCCCGCAGCGCAGATCGCGGCCCCGCTCATCAGCCACTTCAGCTGCTGACGCCGCTCACCGTCCGCCCTCCGCCAGCTCAGCGCCTGCCGCCCGACGATCGCCAGCCAGAACACCACGAGAACCGGCACGACGACTGCCTGAGCCGTGGACAGCCAGGCAGCATTGCCGGTGGGGACGTCGACGACGGACAGGTCGCCGCCGGGCAGGATGTGGATGTTGTGCCCGGCGATGGCGCCGACGGTCACCGCATAGATACTGAGCGGCCACGCAGCGCCGACGCCAAGGTAGGCCCACAGCACCCGCGACCAGCGGCGCGACCCGGTGCGGCCGTCCGGGAACAGCAGGATAACCAGCGCCAACGCCACGATGGCCGGGGCCCACAGGGCGTCAAGGAACAGCGACGCCGGGCCCAGCGGCCACGTTCCGTGGCTGAGGCGGTAGTCGGCCACCGCGTAGCGCCCGCTGTCGATACTGAGCACGAAACACGCCGCGATGCCGAGGAACAGCCAGCCGAGCAGGTTGCGCGGCTGATGCCAGGCGACCACCAGGCCGACTCCCGCGCAGGCCACGGCGATCACCAGCGCTGATGAGTCCGCCCACACCTCGCTGGCCGTGAGCTGGCGGGCGGCAGCGCACAGCGGTAGGTAGGCGGCGAGCAGCACGAGCACCAGGACGCCCAGGGTCATAGCCGTAGCCCTGGCCGGAGACCTCAGGCGGAAGCGGCGGGCCGTGACTTTCGTCGTCATCGGCCCCTGCCCGCCGCTGGCTGCACCCCTGCCATGTGCGCCACGCTACGCCCGGACCGTTCCCGGAACGTTACCGCTCGCCGCCGAACCCTCTCAACGAGGCCGCAGATCACCAGCTAGGCGTGACGCGGCCGGTCTCACCCCACTGCGCCGGGCTCCCTGGCAAAGTGCCGCGGTGAACCAGGCGAACGGCACTCCCGCCGCGAGCGCCCGGCTGATCATCGCCAGGGCCTGCCGCGGCTTGGTGGTGAACTCCACGTCCTCAGGGATGCCCGCCGCCCAGCGCCGGCCCGGGTCTTCGGCCCAGGACTGCGGCAGGTACAGTTCCCGGTCGATCAGCGCGTGCCCGTGCTCCGAGGCGTAGCCCAGGAACACCCCGACCTGGCAGTTCTCCGTCCGCCCGGCGGTCGCGGAATACTGCCGCTGCACGCCCGCGGACCGGGTGCCCTTTTTCAGAAACCCGGTGTCATCGGCGATCAGCACCCCGTCCGGGTCCCCCAGCTGCTCCACCACATAGCCCCGGATGTCATCCCGGACCCGTCCAGGTCCAGCTCGGCAGCGATAAGGTCCGCCATCATGCACTCAATGATCCCTCACGGATCATGTAAATGCCGTTACAGTATTAAGTGTCGAAGGCGTTCCGAAGGATGTTTATGGCCTGAGCTGTCGCGGCTGTTGCGGCGCTCGTTTCACGCAATGCATTCAGCACCATGAAGTCGTGAATGGCGCCCAGGTAGCGTACGGCCGTGACCGGAACTCCAGCTGCGCGCAGCTTGCTGGCGTAGGCCTCGCCCTCGTCACGCACCACATCGGCTTCAGCTGTCATGACCGTCGCTGGAGGCAGGCCGGCCAGCTCCGCGGTCGTCGCGCGCAGCGGCGAAGCTGATTTATCCGATCGTTGTGTGACGTCAGGCAGGTACTGGTCCCAAAGCCACTGCATATGGTCGCGACGGACATTGAATCCAGTGGCGAATTGTTGGTAGGACGGCGTGTCGAAGGCTGCGTCGAGCACCGGGTTGATAAGGAGCTGATGTGTGAAGGCGGGATCATCGCGCTCCTTTGCCATGGTCGCGACGACGGTGGCCATGTTGCCGCCAGCGCTATCGCCGGCGATTGCTATGCGCGACGGGTCGAGACCGTGACTCGTGCCTTGAGCCCAGATCCACTGGGCGACGGCATAGATCTCGTTGATCGCTGTCGGATATCTCGCTTCTGGCGACAGGCTGAAGCTCGGAAACACGACCGCGGCGCGCGCGCCACCGGCAAGCTCGCGCATGAGGCGGTCGTGGGTGGTGGTGTCCCCAAACACCCACCGGCGTGCAGATAGAAGATCACCGGGAGCTGCCCGGCTGTGTTTGGGGGACGGAGTATCCGGACCGGTACGCGACCCAGCTGCCCGGCGGCTACGTCGATGTCATTGACTTCGGCGTCAGGCTCCGCGACGTCACCGGACTGGAGATCGTGGAAAAGCGCGCGGCCTTTCTCCGGCGGGAGCTGGAAAAGAAACGGCGGATGTGCGGCCGCGTCCGCGAATTCCTGCGCGGCGCGCTCGAGAACAGTCAATGCGATTCCTTCGTTGCTGGGACGTGCGGCTGAACCCGGTTCCCTATCGGCTGCGACGCGATTTGCGTCGGCGCCTGGTCCGGTGCGGGGCTTACAGGCCCTGCTTGCCCAGCCAGGTCAGGCACTCGTCGGCGACGTCGCGCCAGCCCGAGTCGATGGTGAGCGAATGGCCGCGGTCGTCGAACTCGAGCAGCTCGGTCATCGCGGCGGAGTGCCGGTACTGCTTGAGCGTCGACTTCGTGATCGCCTCCGGCACGGTGTGGTCCTGGCCGCCCATGATGAGCAGCAGCGGGCCGCGGTCCTCGTTGCCGGTCTTGACCTTGGCCGGGGAGTGCAAGCTGAGAATTCGCGGCGGCAGCCTCGAACAGGGGCCGGCCTGGGGCGGCGATCGCCCATTGCTCGTACAGCTCGTTGGACTCGTCCGCGCTGAGGGCGTTGCCGAAGCTGTAGCGGAACTGCTCTGCCGTCAGCGATGACGGCCTTGTGCTTGTTCGTCGGGTTCTTGAACACCGGCAACGTGGAGTGCAGCGCCGACAGCGGCAGCGGCAGAACGCCCTTGATTTGGGCCGCGTCGATGCCGATCGCTGCCACGCCCGTAGTCCTCGCCGAGCAGCTTCTCGGCGATCATGCCGCCGAAGGAGTGGCCGATGAGGACAGGCGGCGCGGGCAGCTGTTCGATGATCTGCGCGTAGTGGCCGGTGACCTCGTCGATGCCGTGGTCGGCCAGGGCGTTCCAGGACAGACACGACTCGGCCACTGGCCGCCAGCCGCTGTCGATCACCAGGGACGGTCCCCGATCGGGGAAGTCAGCCACGTCGCTGACCGCGGCGAGCAGGCGTGGCTCGCCGGAGGTGTATTGCGCGGCGGCCCGGCGACGGCTCTCGCCGCTCGCCATCAGCAGCACAGGCCCACGAGAGGAGTTCGTAGCGTGTGCGCCTGATCGTGGCGCCAGCGTTTCAGGCGTGGCCCCTTCACGCAGCGCCCACTGTGGCGCTGGGATCGCCCACTGCTCGTAGAGCAGGTCAGACTCCGCACGGCTCACCGCGCTGCCGTACACCACGCGGAACTCCTCGCGGCTGAGAGCCGCCGCGCCGGGCCCGGCCGTCGGCTCCCGGACCGGCGCCATCACGCCGGCCGGCAGCGCGTCGATCGCGATCACGCCCGCGGCGTGGGTCTCCGCAGCCAGCGTCAGCACCAGCAACCCGCCCAGCCCGTGCCCGATCAGCACCGGCCGCGCCATGAAGCCTCCAGCGATCCGCGCATAATGCTGCCTGACCTCACTGATGCTGCAGCCAGACAGCGCGCCGGAACGCCTCCGGGCGGCCCGTACCGTCGGTTCATCTCCAGGCCAGCCCGGTGCGACAGCGGTGTAACCGTGAGCTGCGAACAGCTCCACCCACCGGTCCCACGAACTCGCATGCAGCCACAGACCGTGGATGAACACCACAGGGCGGCGCTCAGTCACGATCGCCGCTGCGGCCGGTCGATGAGCTGAGGCAGGCGGCATCATGGCAGAGGCCACCGACCGGATCAGGCGCAGTCAGGCCGCACATCTCCATTTGCCCCGGTGTCTCGGACCACCTGCTGGAGCCGGTGAACGCGCCGGGCACGGACCCCGACGTCAGCTTGTCAGACATAGAGCGCGCCTCCCTTAACCGGTGCGCCGATGCTAGAAAGCGCGATGTGGCACCGGCTTCGGTCAGACGACTGAAATCCCGCCGGCAGGGCCCGGGCCGGGCTTGCAGCCCGCACGGCCACCACCACCCGATCTGGTCACCGCCGCGGACGTCATGGGGCCGCCGCTGGCGGCGGCGGAGGACAATGACCACGTGGCCGCAGCCGGCGGGACACCTTGCCGGCGGTGCGCGCCTGCCGAGTTCCTACAGGAGCGATCCATGACTGATCTGGCCGTCCCGGGCCGCGTTCCCGCCGGCGCGACGGGGGAAGGCGACGGGATAGTGATCGGGCGCGGCCCGGTCCGCGTCGATGCCTTTATCGACTTCCTGTGCCCGTACTGCCAGCGGTTCGAGCTGTCGGCAGGCCCGACTCTTTCCGGCCTGGTGTCCGGCGGGCAGGTCAGCCTGGTCTACCATCCCATGAATTTCCTGGATGAGGCGTCGACGACGAACTACTCCACGCGCGCGGCCGCGGCGTCGGGCTGCGCGGCTGACCGGGGACGGTTCGCCGAGTACGCGCACGCGCTGTTCGTCAGCCAGCCCCCCGAGGGCGGCCCCGGGCTGACCGATGCCGAGCTGGCCGGCCTGGGCCAGGCCGTAGGACTGGACGGCGCGGCGTTCACCGCGTGTGTGTCCGATGCGCCGTATCTGGACTGGCCGCCGTATGTGACCGCGCGCGCCGCCGCGCTGGGAGTGGACGCCACGCCGACCGTCCTGGTCGCGGGCGCGCTCGTCAGGCCCGAGGCCGGGCCGATCAGCGCCGCGGTTGCTGCGGCAACATAGAACGCCCCGTTGATCTCGGGCCCTGGCCAAGTCTGGCTGAACACTTCAAGAAATTATTCCTAGTTTTCTGAGGGCCAACATAGAGTGGGCTGTAGGCATCGAGGCCCGCTGTCGCCGACGGCCCGGCTGCTCGGCGTCAGCGAGGACCCGCTCATGAGCGAGGACCGGCTCCACATCGTGTTAGGCACCGGCAAGGCCGCCAACGCCTTCGCGGCATACCTGGCCGGGCAGGGTATCGCCGTCCGGGCGCTGTCCAGGCGCCGCCCGCCCGCCCTGGCCGACGCCGGCCAGGGCACCGGGCCGGGCGTTCACGATCGTCGGTCACAACCTGCCCCAGGAAGCCCTTGGGCCTTCGCCCATGCGATCACCGGCGTCGACGGCTTCGCATCAAGGAAGACGGAGGACCCTAGCCATGACTGAGGCCACGCAGCGGATGCCCAGCGGCAACGATGATGTCCGCCCATTCAAGATCGGTTTCCCGGAATCGGATCTTGCCGATTTGCGCAGGCGCATCAACGCGACCAGGTGGCCGGAGGTCGAGACGGTCACCGACGATTCGCAGGGCGTACGGCTCGCGCTCATGCAGGAACTCGCCCGCTACTGGGGCACGGACTACGGCTGGAGCCAGTGCGAGGCGAAACTGAACGACCTGCCGAACTTCCTCACCGAGATCGACGGGCTGGATATCCACTTCATTCACGTCCGCTCCGCGCACGAGGGCGCGCTTCCGCTGATCGTCACGCACGGCTGGCCCGGGTCGATCCTCGAGCAGCTGAAGATCATCGGGCCGCTCACGAACCCGACGGCGCACGGCGCGAGCGCGGCGGACGCGTTCCATCTGGTGATTCCCTCGCTGCCGGGCCACGGGTTCTCCGCCAAGCCGGTGACCACCGGCTGGGATCCCGTCCGCATCGCGCGTGCGTGGGTGGTGCTGATGAAGCGCCTCGGCTACGCCCGGTTCGTGGCCCAGGGCGGCGACTGGGGCGCGGCCGTCACCCAGACGATGGGTGCGCAAGCGGCGCCGGAGCTGGCCGGGATTCACTCCAACATGCCCGGTACCGCCCCGGCCGACATCACCAAGGCGTTCGAGCGCGGCGACCCGCCGCCGCCGGACCTGTCCGCCGAGGAGCTGCGCGCCTACGAGCAGCTGAGCAGCTTCTACGCCAAGCATGTGGCCTACGCGCAGATCATGGCGACGCGCCCGCAAACGCTGTACGGGCTGGCGGACTCACCCGCCGACCTCGCCGCGTTCATGCTGGACCACGGCGACGGCACCGGCCAGCCCGGGCTCCTCGAACAGGCCCTGCAGGGAACCCTGGACAGCGCCCTGACCCGAGACGACATCCTCGACAACATCACCCTCTACTGGCTGACCAACACCGGGGTGTCCTCGGCCCGCCTGTACTGGGAGAACAAGGCCGACTTCTTCGACGCCAAGCCCATCACGATCCCGTACGCCATCAGCGTCTTCCCCGACGAGCTCTACCAGGCCCCGCGGAGCTGGGCCGAGCGCGCCTACCCCCACAACCTCATCCACTACAACACGCTCGACAAAGGCGGCCACTTCGCCGCCTGGGAACAGCCGCACCTCTTCGCAGAAGAGATCCGCGCGAGCTTCAGATCACTGCGCAAATAGTGCAGTCCGGGGTTCCCTGAAGACCCAGGAGCCCGGACCATGGTTACGGCCCGGGCTCCTGACTTGCGATTTCAGGGGGGTGGGCGAGGGGACTCGAACCCCCGGCCCCCAGGACCACAACCTGGTGCTCTAACCAACTGAGCTACGCCCACCATCGCCGTACGGCTTGATGAAGCATAGCGGGGCCGGGCCACTATGCCGAACCGGGCCGGGCACCCAGCGGGCGCGTCTGGCTAGGCCGGGCCGGCCTGCCCCGCGGCGCGGGGCCCGCCGTTGCCGGGTGACCCGGCCTGGCCCCCGTAACGTGCCGCGATCTGGCGCGCGGTGGCCGAGTCGGGGCCGGGCGGCGGCACGAACACCGTCTCCCGGTAGTAGCGCAGTTCCTGGATGCTCTCGGTGATGTCGGCCAGGGCCCGGTGCCCGCCGCGCTTGGGCGGGCTGGCGAAGTACGCCCGCGGGTACCAGCGCCGGGCAAGCTCCTTGATGCTGGACACGTCGACCATCCGGTAGTGCAGGAACGCGTCAAGCTCCGGCATGTCACGGGCGATGAAGACCCGGTCGGTGGCGATGGAGTTGCCCGCCAGTGGCACCCGCCGCGGCTCGGCGATGTATTTGCGCACGTAGGCCAGCACCTGGTCCTGCGCCTCGGCGAGGGTGATGCCGGCGGCAAGCTCGGTCAGCAGCCCGGAGGTGGTGTGCATTTCCCGCACCACGTCTTCCATCTGGTCCAGCGCCTCGGGTGGCGGCTTGATGACCAGGTCGAGGCCATCGCCGAGCACGTCGAGCGCGCCGTCGGTAACCAGGCAGGCGATCTCGATCAGGGCATCCCGCTCCAGGTCGAGCCCCGTCATCTCACAGTCGATCCACACCAGCCGGTCCGTCATCCCCCCAGCCTAGGCGCTGTGCCGGGGGTATCGGTGCGGGCTGGCGTCTCCTGGCCGCCCTCGGGACGATGCAGGGAGTTTTTATGCCTAACGATCGACCCGCCCTGCCCCCGCCCGGTGGCGGATGTGGTCCGGGGCGGACATGCCCGGGCGGAGCGCGGGGTCGGGCTCCGGCTCGCCGAAACCAATGGTCATGGGCAGGACACCGGCCCAGATAGGCAGCTCGAGGTCTTCCGGCTCATCGCCGGGTGGGCCCGTGCGGACCTTGACGGATGCCTCGCTGAGGGGGACGGCGAGCACCGAGGTGGCGGCGAGTTCCTTGCGGGTCGGCGCCCGCACGGCATCCCACCGGCCGGGGATCAGGTGCTCGGTAACGGCCCGCAGGCCTGCCAGGCGCTCGTCCGGGTCGGTGACGATGCGCGCGGTGCCGAACACCACGGCGCAGCGGTAGTTGACCGAGTGGGCGAATACCGCCCGGGCGCAGACCAGCCCGTCGACAAGGGTGACCGTGATGCAGACCTCGTGCCCATCGGCCGCGTGCATGCTCCGGTTGGCCGAGGACCCGTGCAGGTACAGGATGTCGCCGATGCGGCCGTAGGCGGTGGGCAGCACCAACGGCGCGCCGTCGAGGACCACACCGAGGTGGCAGATCATCCCGGCGTCGAGCACGGCGAGCAGGTCGGCGTGCTCGGTCTTGCCCCGCTCGGAGTGGCGGCGCAGGCGGGTGCGCTCGGTCGGGGACAGGGTCTGGCTCTGCGTGCTCATGACGCCTAGGGTAGTGGAAAAGTGGCTATTCACTCATAGCCACTTTCAGGACTATCTGAGAGACCACTATGGCTCGCCACGCGCTTGAACTGCCGCTGGTGGCCGACCGGGACGACCCGGAGGCGCTGACCGCCCAGGTCGCCGGGCAGCTCCGGGACACCCTCGCCGACGGCCGGCTGGCCACTGGTGAGCGCCTTCCGTCCACCCGGAAGCTCGCCGGGCTCCTCGGGGTCAGCCGGACCGTGGTCACCGCCGCCTACGCCCAGTTGTACGCCGAAGGCTGGGTGGAGGGACGGCACGGCTCGGGCACGTTCGTCGCGGACGGCGCGCCGGGACGCCCCCAGGGCGACGGCGCACCGGAACATTCCGAGCCCCCGGGGCTGCGGTGGACCGAGGACGGGCTGTCGCTGCTGGGCGAGGTCCCGATGATCGACCTGCGGCCGGGGATCGCCTGGGCCGAGGGGATCGACCCGACGGCGTGGCGCCGGGCCTGGCGGAGTGCGGGCACCGGGGTCACCGGCCACCTGCCGGATCCCGCGCGGCCGTGCCGACCTTCGCGCGGCCCTCACCGGGTACCTGCGGCGCAGCCGGGGCGTGCACTGCTCCGCCGACGAGGTCGTGGTGACGCGTGGGGTTGCCGGGAGCCTCGGGCTGTTGGCCTGCATGTTGCGCCCGGGGGACCGGGTGGGCGTGGAGGAACCGGGATACCCGGCCGCCAGGGCCGTATTCGCCGCGCACGGGCTGCGGGTCGTGCCGTGCCCGGTGGATTCCGGCGGCCTGCGGGTGGACGCGCTACCGGACGGGCTGCGCCTGATCTACACCACGCCTGCCCATCAGTATCCGCTGGGCGGGCGGCTGTCCGTGCCGCGCCGGCGGGCGCTGACCTCCTGGGCCAGGGACACCGGCGCGCTGGTCGTCGAGGATGACTACGACGGCGAGTTCCGCTACGACGTCGCGCCGCTGCCCGCGCTGTTCGGCATGGATCCCGAGGTCGTGGTCTACCTGGGGACGACGACGAAGATCCTCACCCCGGCGCTGCGGGTCGGCTGGGCGGCCGCCACGCCAGGGCTGGCGGCACGGCTGGCCGCGGCAGCGAGCGCCCTGGGCGATTGGGCGTCCGGGCCCGCCCAGGGTGCGCTGCTCAGCATGATCACCACCGGGGCGCTGGAACGGCATGTCCGGCGCATGCGGCACGACTACGCCCGCCGCCGTTCGGCCATGACCGCGGCGTTCTGCGGCGGGGAGGCAGGACGGCTGCTGGGTGACGAGGCCGGGCTTGCACATGATCCTCGAAACCCGCCAGCCCGCCGCGCAGGTTGCCGCGGACGCCGCGGAGCGCGGGGTGGCAGTGGCGACCCTGGAGCGGTACTTCGGGGGGCCGGTGACCACTAACGGCCTGGTCCTTGGCTACGGCGGCGCCCCGGTCCCGGACGTAGCCCGTGGTTGCGAGATCCTCGCCGGCATCCTGACCGGCTCCTGACCGACCCTGGAGCCCGTTCCCGGCTGGGGCACGTTTGTGGTTGGTGGCACTCCACCGACAAAAGAAGGTGTCATGACAAAATGGGACAATCCCGCGCCCTGTGACCAGAGTCGGCGCCTGGTCATCGAATGGACCGCTGACCTGTAACACGCCACGCGCTCACTGACCGCTGCCACGGCTAGCGACAAGGAGAACACCAGCGCCGCTCGGGTTGCGCGGGATGCTCACCGAAGCACCCGCGCAGCCCCCCGACGCGCGGAAGCATGCCCGGCCCATGTCACCGGCCCGCCCACCCGTCCAGGGCCGCCGCCGCGCCCGTCTCCGCCAGCGGTACCCACCGCGACCACCCACGATCAGCAACTGGGCGCCCCCGGGCGCGCGGGTGTGCCTACCAAGCCGCCCTGATGAGACACCCAAACTCAATCACGGCATATGGCATATGTGGCGTGGCCGGGCGGTAAGCATCATGGGTGGCGGCCCGCCAGCCGCGATCTGGCGGGAGAACGCGCCGATACGGATGCGAGGCAGGCCATTCCTGCCCAGCCCAGGCGGTCGCTGGAGCCAGCTAGCCGTGGTGGCGGTGGACAGGGTTCTTTCTGCTGATCGTCACCGTAGTAGTGGCGGTCACGTCTGAGCTGGAAGCAAAGCTGCCGACGCTGGAGGTCGTGCTGATGATGATCCGCCCGATCATGTTGTTGCTCTGGTTGGTGAACCACAGGGCTCCGCCCGGCCCGGCTGTGATCGCGCCGGCACCGCTGATGCCGGGGCCTGTGTAGGTAGTGACCTGCCCGGTAGTGGTGATCCGGCCGATCGTGCCGTTGCCGTCGTTGGTGAACCACAGCGCCCCGTCCGGGCCAGCGGTGATCCCAGCCGGGTAGTCTGATGTCGGGACCGCGGTGTAGCTGGTGACCTGCCCGGCGGTGGTGATCCGGCCGATCGAGTTGTTGCCGGCGTTGGTGAACCACAGCGCCCCGTCCGGCCCGGCCGCGATCGCCGACGGGCTCGGTCGATGCTCGGGTCGGTGTAGTTGGTGACCTGCCCGGCGGTGGTGATCCGGCCGATCGAGTTGTCGCCCGCGTTGGTGAACCACAGCGCCCCGTCCGGGCCGGCCGTGATCGCCTCCGGCTGGCTCGATGCCGGGGTCGCGTGTAGCTGGTGACCTGACCCGGCTGGTGGTGATCCGGCCGATCGAGTTGTTGCCGTGTTGGTGAACCACAGCGCCCCGTCGGGGCCGGCCGTGATGCCGTCGGGCTCGTTGATGCCGGTGCCGGTGTAGCTGGTGACCACCCCGGCGGTGGTGATCCGCCCGATCGAGCCGCCGTGCGTCGTAGTTGGTGAACCACAGCGCCCCGTCCGGGCCGGCCGTGATCGCGTCCGGGTTGTCGATGCCGGGGTCGGTGTAGCTGGTGACCAGCGCCGGCGGTGGTGATCCGGCCGATCGAGCCGTAGCTCGGTGCGGCGCAGGGTTGGTGAACCACAGCGCCCCGTCGGGGCCGGCGGTGATCGCGCCGGGTCGCTGATGCCGGGGCCGGTGTAGTTGGTGACCGGCCCCGGCGGTGGTGATCCGCCCGATCGAGTTGTTGCCGGCGTTGGTGAACCACAGCGCGCCGTCGGGCCGGCGCGTGATCCCGTGCGGGGTCGTCGAATGCCGGGGCTGGTGTAGTTGGTGACCTCGCCCGGCGGTGGTGATCCGCCCGATCGAGTTGCTCGCCGGCGTTGGTGAACCACAGTGCCCCGTCCGGGCCCGGCGGCGATCGCGTCCGGGCTCGTCGATGCTCGGCGCCGGTGTAGCTGGTGACCTGCCCCGGCTGGTCGTGATCCGCCCGATCGAGTTGTTGCCGCTCGTTGGTGAACCACAGCGCCCCGTCCGGCCCGGCCGTGATCCCGCGCCGGGTTGTCGATGCTGGGCTCGGTGTAGTTGGTGACCTGCCCGCTGGTGGTGATCCGCCCGATCGAGTTGTTGCCCTCGTTGGTGAACCACAGCGCCCCGTCCGGCCCGGCCGTGATCGTACCCGGATCGTAAATACCTGGGTCGGTATAGGTGGCGACCTGCCCACTGGTCGTGATCCGGCCGATCGAGTCGCCGTTGGTGAACCACATCGCCCCGTCCGGCCCGGCCATAATCGCGCCGGGGGAGCTTATGGCAGCGCGGGAATAGAGGGTCACCTTCCCGGTCGCGGAGATCCGCCCGATCGTATGATTACCAGGGTTGGTGAACCACATCGTCCCGCCAGGACCGGCCGCCAGCGCCTTGGGATCACTAATGTTGGGGCCAGCGTAGATGGTGATTTTCCCTGTCGCGGAGAGGCGCCCGATCGAGTTGTTGCCCTGGTTAATGAACCACACCGTCCTGTGTGGCCCGATCGTGATCCCGGCCGGGTCGTCGATACCGGCGTAGATTCTCACATGGACGGCCACAGACGCATCTGCGACGCCTACCACCAGCCCCAAGGTAAGGACCGGTGTACCAATCAGCACCGCAGCCAGTGCTGCCAGGCGCCGCAGGCGGACCATCGCGCTAAAAGCTACATACCATCTAAACATCGCATCCCCGCAATCACTAGGCGCGAGCGGAAACCCGACTGCCAGGAAATACGGCGAGCAGCCGAGGCGCCACGAGCCGGCTACCAGTCCCTGCTTTAGGGCCACTCCGTCCATATCTGACTGACAGGGCCAGATAAAGGTGAAAGTACCCAAGGGCTCCGCAAAATACCGCCTAAGCACGCATAGACACCCCGGTACTGCGCCCCTCCGGGCATAGTACCAGCAAGATCGCGGCCCAGAATCTGAATTCCGGAAAGGCGCGGGCCCAACCAGACTGGCAGCGCGGCACCATAGATCGCACTGAAACTCCGCGTCCCTTCTTACCATGGCGGCACACACCCGATCCGGCCCCAGCGGCCGACAGATGAGAAGGCTGTAATGATCTTTACATATAACAGCAGACTGTCGTGGTTGTGACAACGACGACAAAAGAATGTGGGTGGAGTGCCAACGACCACAATTGCAGCCAAGGAGCGGGGCAGGCGAGCCCCGGGGGATGCCCGCCTGCCCCGCCGTCGGCGAGCGCCCGGCCGGATGGGCGCTCGCCAGCCGGATGGGGCCCGTGGTGCCCACCGGGCAGCAGCCCCACCCGGGCCCCCCGTCAGCGGCCGCGCCGGTCGCGCGGCAGCAGTTAGAGGCCGTTCGGCACGGTGTCCAGTAGCGCGAGCGGAAGCAGCGATCGCACGGCCGCGGGCAGGCTGGCGAGCACCGCCGCGGGCAAATGGGCCAGCACCGAGACCGGCAGCTTCGCCAGCGCCTGCACGGGAACCCGGAACAGGTTCGTGGCGGCGAGCCTGGCCCGGATGGACGCGGGCAGCCTGGCCTGCACCGAGGCGGGCAACTTGGCCAGCACCGAGGCCGGCAGCCGCCGCAGGGCCGCCACCGGAAGCCGGGCCAGGACCGAGACGGGCAGCTTCGCCAGCGCGGCCGCGGGCAGCCTGGCCAGGATCGGCGCGGGCAGCCTGGCCAGCACCCGGCCGGGCAGCCCGGCCAGGGCCCAGACCGGCACCCTGGCCAGCGTGCTGGCGGGCAGCCCGGCCAGGGCCGAAGCCGGGATCCTGGCCAGCACCCAGGCCGGGAGCCGCCGCAGCACCGGAGCGGGCAGCCTGGCCAGGCCGTAACCGGGCAGCCGGTCCAGAATCACGGTCGGCAGCATGGCCAGCACCGGTACCGGCAGCCTGGCCAGCGCCGCGGGCTGGAGCCGGAACAGCACCGCCACCGGAAGCCGGGCCAGCACGGCGCCGGGCAGCCTGGCGACGGCGGCGGCCGGGAGCCGGTGCAGCGCCGGCTCCGGGAGCCTGGCCAGCACCGGGCCGGGCAGCCGCCCGAGCATCGTCCCCGGGAGCCTGGCCAGCAACGCGAGCGGGAGCCGTGCCAGCACCGGTGCCGGGAGCCTGGCCAGCACCGGCCGGGGGAGTTGCGCCACGATCGGGACCGGCAGGCGGGCCAGGGCCGGGGCGGGCAGTTGCGCCAGTTCCCGGTGCGGCAGCCTGGTCAGGGACGCCACCGGCACCGCCGCGAGCGCCGCTGCCGGGAGGCTGGCCAGCCGCTGCGGCGCGGGCAGCACCGGCAGGCCCAGCGTGAGGGTGCAGAGGTCGGCCACGTTGGCCGCCCCGCCGGCCGTGGCGGTCAGCCCCGGAAAACCTGGATGCGCCAGGACCCGGAGCACCGCGGGACTCGCGAGCGCCTGCGCCTGGCCGCGGGCAGCCAGGCTCGGCGGCCCGGAGCCGGCGCCACCCCGCTGCCCGGCACTGCCTCCCGGCTGCCGGGCGGGCCGCCGCCTGCCCGCCTGGCCGGGTGCCCCGGTGCCGGGCTGGGCCGCGAGGATCGCGTGAACGTCCGCGGCAAGGGCGATGCAGGACCTGGTCACCGGCACGACGGCTGACTTGCGGTGTCCCGGGCCCGAAGCTGCCGGGCCCAGGGTGCCCTGGCCGGACAGGTGCCCGGCCCCCGGCCGCCCGGGCCTGGCGCCGGCCGCGGCGGCCCTGTGCCCGCCTTCCCGGGCGGCTGCCGTGGCCCTCGCCGGGCCGGATCGGTGCGGGCTGCCGTTTCCCATGGTGGCGGCGAGCGCGATGCCGCCCGTCGTGCAGATGACCAGCGCGAGGGCGGCGATCTTCGTGGTCAGGAACCTCGCAAGCGGTGGAGTGACCATCTGTCCTCTCCGTGATGCGGTGACAGGGGCGAGACGCGCCGCGTGGAATGCGGCCACGGCCGCCTCCTCGTGCGCCAGTTCGCCAGGCCGCGGCGGTGCCGCCGCGCTGGCCAGCAGGCGGTCCAGCGGATCAGGCACCGGCACCGGGGCGCCTTGCAGCAGCTGCTCCGCGGTGCCGCGCCGGATCTGCCGGGAACGGCGTGTGTTCATCTCGCCTCCTTCAGCGCCGCCGCGCGCATTCGTGTCACTCCGCTTCCCCCGCGCCGTTCGCGGCCTGTTCCAGCCATACGGAAAGCCTGCGCAATCCCCGGTAAGAGGCTGTCCGCACGGCACCCGGGCGTTTACCAAGAACGCGTGCCGTGGCCGCCGCGTCCAGGCCCATGACCACCCGCAGCAGAACCGCCTCGGCCTGGTCCCGCGGCAATTGCGAAATAAGTGTGATCGCCGCTTCTGTAGCCATTAGGTCGAGTGCCTGACCGGCCGTGTCGTCGCCGGCCGCCCAGGTCTCCAGGTCCGCCACGGTGACCGTGGCCGGTTGCGGCCTGCGCCGCGCGCGGCGCAGGTGGTCGGCGGCGCGGTGCCGGGCCACGGTGGCCACCCAGCCGCGGAAACCATCCCCGTCACCACGGAATCCGGGCAGGTCACGGGCCACTTGGAGCCAGGTCTCCGAGGCTACGTCCTCGGCATCCGCGCCGACGATGGCCTGCAGGTAGCGCAGCACCCTGGGGTGGGTGTCCCGGTAGAGCACCCGGAAGGCCGTCTCGTCGCCGGCCTGGGCCCGCGCGATCTCGGAATCGAGCGCGGCCGGTTCCGCCCAGGTCCGCGGAATGGGGGCGGGCCGGCCCGGCCGGATGCCGTCCGGCCGTTCCGCTGGAATTGCAGGAATGGTGCCGGGCCGCCGGGCCTCTGGCACCTGTGCCGCCACGGCCTTGGCGGGAACCTGGGGCCGTGGGGGGCTCCTGTCCATTGAACGAATCATGTGCCCGAGCACCGGTCACCCGCATGGCGAAGACAAAGCATCCGGAAAAGATCGGTGCTGCGATTATTGGGCG
Organism: uncultured Actinomycetes bacterium; assembly: GCA_963730235.1. GTDB lineage: Bacteria > Actinomycetota > Actinomycetes > Streptosporangiales > Streptosporangiaceae > DASXKD01. The sequence continues at coordinate 20,839 of CAVSRH010000005.1, read as the reverse complement.
GAGCCGGGGCTTATTTCCGCCCGCCCTGGCCGGGTGCCCGCCCGGCGCCGGGACCCCGGTGCGGTTGGCGGGCACGGCCTTCAGCGTGGATCATGCAAGGGCACCACGGGCGACAGGCGGCAGTGGCACGGGCAAGGAGCGGCATGGGCGATGTCGGCGTTCCCGGCGTGGAGAACACGGCCGGGCTGGCGCGATGGATCCAGGACAACGGCCTGCCCGGCGCGGGCGAGGACCTGACGGTCGAGCTGATCGCCGGCGGGCGGTCGAACCTGACCTACCTGCTGGAGTTCCGCGCCCCCGGTGACGCGGGGCCCGGTGCCCCGGTGACGCGCCTGGTGCTGCGCAGGCCGCCGCTCGGTCATGTGCTGCCCACCGCGCACGACATGGCCAGGGAGTACCGCGTCCTGTCCGCGCTGCACGGCACCGCCGTGCCGGTGCCCCGCCCGGTTGCGATCTGTTCCGATACCGAGCTCATCGGGGCGCCGTTCTACCTGATGGAGTGGGTGGACGGAGTGGTGTTCCGCACCAGCGAGGACGCGCGGCTGCTGAGCCCCGCCCAGGCCGGGCAGGTCTGCGAGGACTTCGCCGCCATGCTCGCCACCATCCACGGGCTCGACGTGAGCGCCGTCGGGCTGGACGGATTCGGCAGGCCCGAGGGGTATATGGCGCGGCAGCTCGCGCGGTGGCAGCGGCAGTGGGACCTGTCGGTGACCCGGGAGATGCCCGGTTACGCCGAACTGGTCGGCCGGCTCACCGCCGGGCTGCCCGCCGAAGGCGCGCCGGGCTCACCCCGGCCGGGCGGTGCCGCGGGAACGCTGGTCCACGGGGACTTCCGCATTGACAACATGCTGATCAGGCCGGCGCCGGAACCGCGGATCGCCGCGGTCGTGGACTGGGAGATGTCCACGCTCGGCGATCCGCTCGCCGACCTCGGGCTGTCCCTTGTCTACTGGACGCAAGCGGGAGAGGAGGACCTGCTGCCGCACGGCGTGGGTCAGTCGATCACGACGAGTGCCGGGTTCCTCACCCGGGACCAGATCGCGGCGCGGTACGCGGGCCTCACCGGCCGGGACCTGTCCCGGCTCGACTACTACATGGCGTTCGGCTGCTTCAAGCTGGCCGTGGTGCTCGAAGGCATCCACGCCCGGTTCCTGCAGCACAAGACGGTGGGCGAAGGCTTCGAGCGCGAAGGCCAGGCGGTCGCCACCCTGATCGGGCGCGCTCATCAGTTCCTGGACGCCGGCTCCTGACCCGCTGGGCCCCGGCCGCTGACCCCGGACATGATTGAGGCCCGGCTCCCCGCTCTGGCCGGGCCCCAAGTAATTTGAGGTCCGACTCCCCGCTCTGGCCGGACCTCAAATCTTCTGGGACCCGGCTCCCCGCAAAGCCGGGCCCCAAACTATTTGAGGCCCGGCGCCCCGCTTTCGCCGGGCCTCAATTCATTTGGGGCCCGGCTCCCCGCTCTGGCCGGACCCCAAGTGTTCTGGGGCCCGGCTCCCCGCAAAGCCGGGCCCCAAGTTTTTTGTGGTCCGGCGCCCCGCTTTCGCCGGACCACAAGCCTTGGGGGATTTATTGGAGCCCGGCTCCCCGCTCTGGCCGGGCCCCAAGTCCCTTATGAGGCCCGGCGCCCCGCTCTCGCCGGGCCTCACAGAGAAGACGCGCCACAAACCAGCTTGGTTCACATCCGGTGGCGAAGTTTCGCAGAGGTTTTTTCGGGCGTCCCGCGGACGGGTCCGCGGGACCCGTGGGATGGCCGCGCGGCGCCCGCGAAACCCCGGATCCGGGCGCGTCACCTGGGGCAGTGCGGCTGGCAGATGCGCCGCCCGAAGGCCCGGTAGAAGATCTGCGGTACCTGGGCCGCGCTGGTGACCGGCCAGACCTTGCCGTTGGTCGCCCTGGCGATCTGCTGCAGGTCGCCAAGGTCCTTCGGCGCGCCGAAGACGACCATGAGGATCTCCACCGGCCGGCGCGGGTTGGCCAGCGTCTGCAGGTCGTGCAGCAGGGTGGCCGCCGAGATGTCGCCGGGGGCGTTCTCCACCCCGGCGGTCAGCACGATGATGTCGTTGACGTACTGCGGCTGGTAGCTGGTGACCATCTGCTTGTAGGCGGCCAGCAGCGTGCCGTACAGGGCGGCCGGTGCGTGCGGGAACGTCTGCCCGGTGGCGGCCAGGTGCTGGATCGCCTGCCTGCGGGTGACCAGCCCGAACTGGCCCGGCAACGGGCCCATCGACACGAGCTGGCGGTACGGGACGGCGCCGGACAGGTGACTCGCGAACACCCACAGGCCCATCTGGGTGCTATCGGGGAAGCGCTTCATCCCGGCCGCCGACGTGCGGCCCAGGACCTGCTCCAGGGTCGGGCCGCCCGGTGCGACCGGGGTGGCCATCGCGGCGGAGACGTCGTTGATGGCGAGGAACCGGGACCCGAGGGCCAGGACGTGCCAGGCGTGCAGTTCCTTGCCGGCCTGGCTCGCCCCCGGCGGCGTGAGCAGGTGCGGCTCCACGCTGGACAGCCCGTACGAGGCGGGCCACGCACCGGCTGACCCGGCGGGCGTACGGAACCCCTCGTAGCGCACGTAGGCGGCCGCGTACGGCGAGCGCAGCACGCTGCCGAACGCCTTCGCCGCGGCCTGCGTCACCCCGCCCTTGCTGGTGAGCACGTAAGGGTAGGAGAGCTGGAAGGTGCCCTGGGATGGGTAGCGCACCGCGAGCGGCTGGCCCGGATGGGAATGGTCATAGGCCACCACCGCCTGTTCCGACGTCAGCGTGATGGGGGCGGCGTCGCCGGAAGACGAGGTCCGGGCGAAGGTGTCCAGCGACGGCAGCGCCCCGGCTCCGGTCCTGGGGTGCACGACCTGCACGTTGAGCGCGAAGGTGGCCATCTCGCCGCGGGCGGCCCGGCCGTAGCCGAAGAGCCGCTTCAATTCGACCAGCCCGGCCAGCCCGGCGGCACTCTGCGTGGGATCGGGGAACTGCACGTTGATGCCGAGCCCCCTGGCGGGGCCGCCCGCGCCTGGCGGCGCCAGGATCTGCCAGCCGACCGAACTGCCGAAGGCGGGCGTGCGTGCGGCCGCGGGCCGCGGCATCGCGATGACCAGGGGGGACTCGGCGACGACAATGCCGCTGGGCCGGACGAGCCTGGCGGACGCCGGCGAGCCGCGGGCCACGTCCACCCACAGCGACGAGTCGGGGATCCAGGCGTCGGGGGCGGGCCGCAGCTTCCCGGCGCCGTCGTGGGCCAGATCCGCGGCCACCGTGGCGGCGGAGGCCGCATGCACCGCGACGGCGGCGCACCGGCCGTCCACCTGGTGGTGCTGGCTGTTGAAGTACGTGGCAAGCCGGCCGATCAGCGGCTCGATCTCGCTGGAGACCACCACCTGCGCCGTCGTGGTCTGGCCGGTGCAGGTGGCGCGCGCGGAGATGGTCCTGGCGCCGAGCGCGACCAGGAGCGTGGCCGCGATCGCGGCGGCGAGAAGTGTGAACAGAGCCGTGTTGAGCCTGCGCTTGCGGCCCGGCCGGTACCGGCCAGCGGCGCCGGTGCGTCCAGTTGTCACGAGATCCCTCACATCACGAGACGCGCAGCCCCGGGCCGTGGATCCGTGCAGGCATGCCCGCCGCCCGCACAGACCGGCCAAACCCGCGAGCGTTGCGGGCACGACTGTAGTAGACGATCGCCCTCCATGAGATCTCTTGCCGCCACACTGGAGCCATGGCGGGCATCGTGGCGGTCAGCGACCCCGGCGACCCGCGCCTGGCGGACTACGCGCGCCTCACCGACGTCCGGCTGCGCACGAGCATGGAGTCGGCGCACGGGCTGTTCATGGCCGAGGGCGAAAAGGTGATCCGGCGAGCGGTGGCCGCTGGCTTCGGCGTCCGCTCGATGCTCGTCACCAGGGACAAACTGCCTGGCCTGGCGGACGTGGCCGATGCCTGCCCGGGCCCGGTCTACGTGGTTTCCCCGGAGATCGCCGAGCGGGTCACCGGATACCAGGTGCACCGCGGCGCGCTGGCCTCGATGGCCCGCCGTGCGCTGCCCACGGTTGCCGCACTGCTGTCCGGCGGCTCACTGGCCGGCCACGGGCAGGCAGGCGGCGGTGCCGCGCCGCCGGCCGCGGATCTGGGGCGGCAGGCCGGGCACGGGCAGCCGGACCGGCCGCGGCGAATCGTTTTGCTGGAAGATCTTGTCGACCACGGGAACGTCGGTGGCATCTTCCGCTGCGCCGCGGCGCTGGGCGTGGACGCGGTGATCTTGTCGCCGCGGTGCGCGGATCCGCTCTACCGGCGGGCGGTCAAGGTGTCCATGGGCGCCGTGTTCGCCATCCCGTACGCGCGCATGTCCGACTGGCGCGGCGGGCTGGCCGAGATCCGGGCGGCCGGGTTCAGCCTGCTCGCGCTGACCCCGGACCAGTCGGCGGTGCCGCTGGGCAAGGTCACCCCGGCGGGCCCGGTAGCGTTGCTGCTCGGCACCGAGGGCGACGGGCTGTCCTCGCGCTGGCTGGCCGAGGCCGACACAGCAGTCTGCATCCCGATGAGCGCCGGCGCGATGGCGCTGGGCGTCGACTCACTGAACGTCGTCGCGGCCGCCGCGATCGCCTGCCACGAACTGGCGCGCCTGCCCTGGTGACGCGGGCCCGCTGGGCTACCGGGCTTGCTGGCCGGCCTGCGGGGCGAAGTACGCGCTGGAGTCCTTGCGCCACAGGAAGATGATCGCGCCGAGGCCGATCAGCCAGGTGAGGATGGACACCAGGGTGCCCGCCGCCGCGCCCGCGCGAGCCACGCCCAGCAGCAGGAACAGCGTGTCCAGGCCGAACAGCACGGTGGCGACGACGCGGGCCCAGGACTTGCCCGCCTTGTTCATCCGCGCCATCCAGAGCCACAGCCCGATGCTGATCACACCGATGAAGATTGACCCGACCACGACGACGGTCTGCAGGTCGTGCAGCTGAGTGGCGGTGAGCTTGGGGCTGGACTTGTGCAGGCTGGTGCGCAGGCTGCCGATCGTGACGAGGCCGACGATCAGGCTCAGTGCGCTCACCACGGCGCCCGCGTACATCAGCCTGACCGCCATCACCACGGAGGATGGCGGCCCCGGGCGCACGGGTTCGGGCACTTGCCCGGCCGATGGATAAGGCTGGTACATGACTGCTCCTCGGGCAGATTGCATGAGCGCGCACAACGGACGACGCGGCTGACCGGATAACGGCGCCCTGAGCCTAGTCGTGCCGCCTGGCTGCTAGCTACATACCCAACCATGCGGGGTCACCGCAGCAGGGCCCACACCACCTTGCCGCCCTCGTCGAGCAGATGCCAGCCCCAGCGCACGCAGCAGGCCTCGACCACGGTCAGGCCGCGCCCGGTCTCCGAGTCGAGGTCGGAGTCCCGCAGCACCGGGATGCCGTGGCCGGGGTCGGTCACCATGCACATCACGAACGGGGCCTGGGCGAGCAGCCGCAAGCGCACGCAGTGCTCGCTGACGATCTTGCGCGCGGACGGGACGCCGTGCCGCACCGCGTTGGTCACCAGTTCGGACACGACAAGTTCGGCCAGGTCCGTCAGCGCGCCCATGTCCCACAGGCCGAGCGTGATCCGGGTGAAATCGCGGCCGGTCTTCACCGATTCGGGGCAGGCGCCAAGGGTGCAGGTCGCGGTGGGCTGCTCGGTGGCGGACGCCGCATCGCACAGCAACGGAGGTGCCGAAAGCAGGGGGCCCTCCTGGCGCGCGGTCCCGGGCCTGCTCGCCGTGAGGAGTTGATCCTCAGACACCTCGTTGACCTCCGTTGTCCTCGGCGAGGTGAGCCCGGTGGGAGGTGATGGAAGTCCCATCACTGTCGCTGCCGCCGTAAGTCGTGTACTTGCGGCACAAGCGCTATCATCCCCTCTATACCTTGCAAACGCAAGGCCGGATGCACGTGCAGATGTAAGTGCTTCGCGCACGTGCGGCCCACGGGGAGGTCGTCCGAAGGTTTTGCGCATCGACCGCCGGAGCAGTACCTGGGAGCGGGAATGATCACGGCACAGCCGGGTAGCGGCCCGACCGTGTTGCGCATCCTGCTGGGCTCCCAACTCCGGAGATTGCGCGAGGCAAAGGGGGTCACCCGGGACGACGCCGGATACACCATCCGGGCTTCGGGGTCCAAGATCAGCAGGATGGAACTGGGGCGGGTCAGCTTCAAGGAACGCGACGTGGAGGACCTGCTCGACCTCTACGGCGTGGCTGAGGAAGAGGCCCGGTCCCTGGTGGCACTGGCCAGGCAGGCGAACTCGCCCGGCTGGTGGCACAAGTACGGCGACGTACTGCCCGACTGGTTCCAGGTCTACGTGGGACTGGAAGAGGCGGCGTCGCTGATACGGCTCTACGAGGTGCAGTTCATTCCCGGACTGCTCCAGACGGCCGACTACGCCAGGGCCGTGATCAGGCTAGGGCAGCCCTCCGCGACGCCCGACGAGGTCGAGCGCCGGGTCGGCCTGCGGCTGGCCAGGCAAGAAGTGCTCACCAAGCCGGGCGGGCCCCGGCTGTGGGCGATAGTAGACGAGGCGGCGCTGCGCCGTCCCATCGGTGGCAAGGAGGTGATGCGCGCCCAGCTTGTCCGACTGACCGAGGTGGCGGAAGAGGCCAACATCACGCTTCAGGTGGTGCCCTTCCGGTCCGGCGGCCACGCGGCCGAGGCCGGAGCGTTCACCATCATGCGGTTCCCCGAAGTTGACCTCCCCGACGTGGTTTACCTTGAGCACCTCACCAGTGCCCTGTATCTCGACAAGCGCGAAGACGTCGAGAAGTACACCGAAGTCATGGAGCGCCTCAGCGTCGAGGGCGAGTCACCCGAACGAACAATCAACCTCTTGAGCGGGATGCTTGAGGAAGTCATAGGCGAATGAAGACGTACAACGGAATGCCGGCCACCGAACTCCCGGGCGCCGGCTGGCGCAAGAGCAGTGCCAGCAACTCGCAGGGAGCCTGCGTCGAGCTAGCCAAGCTGGGCAGCGACGAGTTCGCCGTCCGCAACTCGCGGCACCCCGATGGGCCCGCGCTGATCTACACCCACGCCGAAGTCGCCGCGCTGATCGAAGGCGTCAAGATGGGCGAGTTCGACGACCTGCTGGGTGAGGCCACCGTCTGACATACCGATTTCCCGCGGCCCGGCGTGTGCCGTGGCTGGGCGGGAGCAAGGCTGGCCGCCGCGTTCGGACCGGACGCGGCGGCCGGCGCGTATCCGGGCCCGTGGCTGGCCGATCGCGGAGCGCCGTTGTTAGGTAAGCCTAACTTTAGTAAGCTGGCCCGCATTGCCCGGAGCCGGCTGCCTGCCAGAAAGGAATCCCCCCTTGTCGTCAACCCAGATCGTCCTGCTGGGCGCCATCGCGGGATTCACCATCTTCCTGGGCCTGCCACTCGGGCGCATCCGGGCGCCGATGCCGCGGCTCAAGGTCTTCCTCAACGCGCTCGCCATCGGCATCCTGATCTTCCTGCTCTGGGATGTGCTGACGAACGCGTGGGCGCCGGCCGACGAGGCGCTCGCCGCGCACAGCTGGCGGAGCGCCTTCGTCGATGGCCTGACCATGCTGGGCTGCCTCGGCATCGGCCTGATGAGCCTGGTCTACTTCGACCGGTGGATGAAGCGGCGGGCCGCGGCGCTGCGGCCCGAGGGCCCTGGCGCGGCCGTCGCGCACAAGCCGCTGCTCCCCCCGGGCCCGGACGCGGTCAAGGCGAGGGCGGCGGAACTGTCGCTGCTCATCGCCACCGGCATCGGCCTGCACAACTTCGGCGAAGGACTGGCGATCGGCTCGTCGGCCGCGGCCGGGCGGCTCAGCCTGGCCGTGCTCCTGGTGATCGGGTTCGGCGCGCACAACGCGACCGAGGGGTTCGGCATCGTGGCCCCGCTGGCCGCGGCGGGGGAGCGGCCGACCTGGCCGCGGCTGATCCTGCTCGGCGTCATCGGCGGCGGCCCCACGTTCCTCGGCACCGTGGTCGGCCAGGTGGTGACCTCGCCGCTGCTCGGCGTCGCCTTCCTCGCCCTCGCGGCCGGCTCCATCCTGTACGTGGTCATCGAACTGCTCGCCGTGGCCCGCGCCTCGAAGCTCAAGGAGCTGGTCACCTGGGCGATCCTGCTGGGGGTCGTGCTCGGGTTCGTCACCGACGCCATCGTCACCGCAGCCGGCGCCTAGCCAGCCCGCAGCGGGCCCGCAGCGCGCGTTGACCTCGTGCTCAGGCTGAGCTAATAGAGTCCTGGGGTGAATTCCCCGGTTCCGGCTACGCTCCCGCCGCTGACCAGGCGACTTCTGGGCTGGGAGATCATCGTCGTCTTCGGCGTGTCGCTCGGCGCCAGCGCCCTGTTCGCGATCATCAACCTGATCGGCTCGCTGACGGCCCCGAAGGCGCTGCGGCAGCAGCAGGCCCTGCTCGTCGGGTCGCTCGCTCCCGGCAGGCCGCTGCTGGACCTGACCCTGCAGCTGGCCAACATCCTGGTCACGCTCATGCCGGTAGCGCTGGTCTTCTACCTGCTGGCCCGGGAGGGCGAGGGGCCCGCGGCGCTGGGCATCGACACCACCCGGCCCGCCAGCGACGTGCTGCGCGGCGCGGTGCTCGCCGCCCTCATCGGCGGCTCCGGCCTGGCTCTGTACATCGCGGCCTTCCACCTCGGGATCAGCCTCAACGTGGTGCCGGAGAACCTGCCGGACATCTGGTGGCGCATCCCCGTGCTCATCCTCGACGCGGCGCAGAACGGGGTCCTGGAGGAGGTCCTGGTCCTCGGCTACCTGCTGCGCCGCCTGGATCAGCTGGGCTGGTCGCCGGGCAAGGCGATCGCCGTGGCCGCGCTGGTGCGCGGCTCGTATCACCTGTACCAGGGGTTCGGCGGGTTCATCGGCAACGCGATCCTGGGCGTCATCTTCGGGGTGCTGTACAAGCGGTGGGGCCGGGTAACCCCGATGATCATCGCGCACACCCTGATCGACACCGGCGCCTTCGTCGGTTACGCGGTGCTGCACGGCCACGTGTCCTGGCTCCCCTGAGCCGAGATCTGGTGCCGGCTAAGACGTCAAGCCCAGTCCGGGCAACCGGCGCGACGCCGGCTTGTGAACCCGCAGGTCGGCGCGGGTCTGGCCGGTGCGGGGGCCAGGGGGAACGGGATCATGGCCGGTGCCGCCGCGCCGTCCGCTGTCGAGGGCGTGGCCGCCCGGCCGGGGCGGCAGCTGCCCGCGGGAACGTCGTTGCTCCACCGAGGTGACCACCCCGTACCCCAAGAAGCCCACTGCCGCCATTACGGCCAAAAGAGCCACGAGAAGCGTCAGGGGAGCCCACGAATAATAAGGCTTGGGGCCGGTGTCTGGATCGACGACGGTGCCGCCGACCCACATAGCGGCCAACGCGATGACCAGGCAGCTGCCCGACTGGGCGGCTGCCCTTTTCAGCGGCCGGCGGCGGGCCGGGGCGGGCGGGCGCACCGGCCTTGCTGGGGCGGGCGGGCGCGCCGGGCCGGCTGGGGCCGGGGCGGGCGGGATGTCGGCGGTGAGCGCGGCCAGGTCGGCGTAGGTCGCCGCGGCGAGCGCCTGGCCCGCCCGCGTGCCGAGTTCGTCCCTGGTCAGCCGGCCCTGCACGAACGCGTCCTTCAGCGCCTCGATCACCTGCTCGCGGTCGGCGTGGCCCGCCCGCAGCCGGTCACGGCCCGCCGCTGCCGCCCGGTCGTCCGGTCCTGTCATCACCGGCACCTCCCCGCTGGCACGAAGCAGGCCAAGCGTAACGCCGCCACTCCCGGGCGGCCATGTGCAAAAGCGGCCGGGGGATCAGCCGGGGTCGAGCATGCGCTCCAGCAGTGTGGTCAGGCGGCGTGCCTCGGCCCGGGTGAGTGCGCTGGTCATGGGCGACATGGCCCGCGCGATCTGGGCGGCTCCGCGTGCGGCGAGTTCCGCCCCGTCCGCGCTGAGGAGGACGTCTATGCCGCGCCCGTCGAGTGGGTTGGCCACCCGCTGGAGGAGGCCCCGTCTTTCGGCGCGGTCGGCAAGGCCGGAGATCGTCGACTTGTCCAGCCCGAGGTAGTCCGCCAGTTCGCTCATCTTGACGCGCCGGTCCCGGAGGATGGCGAGCACCCGTAGCTGGGTCAGGGAGAGGTCGTGCTCGGCGGCGATCCTGGTCAGCACGGCCATCGTGGCGAATGACGTCCTCACCAGGGCGTCAATCAGATCTTCCGGACCAGCCGGCCGAGTTGCCGAGTCGGAGACTGCCATAGGGAAGCCTGCTTTGCTTTGGTTGGTAGTAGCAACTATTCTAGTTCGTACTACAAACTATATCTCAGGGGTCGTCATGAAAGCCGCTGTCGTTTCCTCGTTCGGCACTCCGCCTCGTTACGGGGACTTTCCCGACCCGGGCCCGGCCGGCGACAACGAGATCGTCGTCACGGTGCTTGCCGCCGGGCTGCACCCGCGCGTCCGCGCACAGGCCGACGGATCGCACTACACCAGCACCGGCGAACTGCCGCTCGTGCCTGGCATCGATGGCGTCGGCCGCGGCCCGGACGGGCTGCTACGCTACTTCATCCTCCCCGGCACCACGCTCGGCGCCATGGCCGAGCAGACCGTCATCGACACGCGCCGCAGCATCGTCCTGCCACCCGGCAGCGACCCAGTGGCGGTGGCCGCCGCCATGAACCCGGCGATGTCCTCCTGGGTCGCGCTGCGCCGGCGAGTGCCGTTCCAGGCCGGGCAGAGCCTCCTCATTCTCGGTGCCACCGGCAATGCCGGCCAGCTGGCCGTCCAGATCGCGAAACTGTCCGGCGCCGCCCGGATCGTCGCCGCCGGGCGCAACGCCGAACGGCTGGCCAGGCTTCCCGCGGCCGGTGCGACCGACACCGTGTCGCTTGACGGGAAGCCCGAGGCCGTCGCCCGCCGGCTCAGCCAGGCCGCCAGCGACGTGGATGCTGTGCTCGACTACCTGTGGGGCGAGCCCACCGCCGCCGCGATGGCCGCCATCGTCACCGGCCGCGCCGACCGCGGCAAGCCGCTCACCTGGATCGAGGCCGGCTCCATCGCCGGCCCGACCGCACAGATCCCGTCAGCCGCGCTGCGCGGCACTCGCCTGACCATCGTCGGCAGCGGCCAGGGATCGGTCAGCGCGCGCGAGTACCTCGCCGAACTCCCGGCCCTGGCCGAGGAGATCGCCGCCGGCGCACTCCACATCGGTGCCCGGGCAATGCCGCTCGCCGAGGTCGAAAAGGCATGGGCCGCCGCCGGCGCAACACATCGCATCGTCGTCACCCCGCAGCTGTAGCCCACGGACAACATGACAACCGGCCGGCCCGGCGAGTCACCGGGCCAGGCCGTCGATCACCCGCACGCCCGGCAGGCTGGCCAGCAGTTTCCCGGCCAGGATCAGCTTGGACCGCCGGACGCCGCTGCCGATCACCACGAACGGGGTGCCCGCCACGGCCGCGTCCACCAGGACGGGCCAGTCCGCGGGCAGCCCCAGCGGCGTGATCCCGCCGTACTCCATCCCGCTTTCCGCGACCGCGGCGTCCATCGCCGCGAACGAGGCCTTGCGCACGTCCAGTTCACGGCGGGCCACGTTGTTCACGTCCGCCCTGGTCGTAGCGAGGATCACGCAGGCGGCGTACCTGGTCTCGCCCGCGCGCCGGCCGGAGATCACCACGCAGTTGGCCGACTCGGCAGAGGCTCACCCCGTACCGTTCGCAGAACGCCGCCGTGTCGGCGGCCTCCGGGTCGATCTCGGCCACGCCGATCCCGGCGGCCTCGGCGTCCCCGAGCGCGGCGAGCGCGCCGGCCACGGGCGCGGCCAGCAGTTCGGGCCTGCTGAGCGCCGGTACGGCGGTGAGCGAGCCGATAGATGCAGTCACGCCGTTATCCTCCTAGCATGTCCGAGCCGATCATCCCTCAGCAGGTAACGTCGCAGGTTAGCGAGACGCTCGGCCGGACCGGGCTCGATCCGGACACGGTATCGGTCGCGGCGCTGCGCCAGGCCCTCGCCGGCGGTGCCCTCACCGCCGCGGAACTGACAGATTTCTACCTGAGCAGGATCGACCGGCTCAACCCGGGGCTGCACGCGGTCATCAGCGTCAGCCCGCAGGCGGCCGCCGAAGCCCGGGCCAGCGACGACGCCCGCGCGCGCGGCACGGCACCCGGGCCGCTGGCCGGCATCCCGGTGCTGATCAAGGACAACGTCGCCGTGACGGGGCTGCCGGCCACGGCCGGGCTCGCCGGCTCTCGCCGAGGCCGACGCCGGCGACGCCTTCCTGGTCACCAGGCTGCGCGAGGCGGGCGCGGTGATCCTCGGCAAGGCCAACATGTCCGAGTGGGCGAACTTCCGCTCCAGCCACTCCACCAGCGGGTGGAGCACGCTCGGCGGGCAGGCCGTCAACCCGCACGGGAGCGGCCGCAACCCGTCCGGCTCCAGTTCCGGCTCCGGAGTCGCGGTGGCCGCGGGCCTGGCCCCGCTCGCGGTCGGCACCGAGACCGACGGCAGCATCGTCTGTCCCGCCAGCGCCTGCGGGATCGTCGGCATCAAGCCGACCCTGGGCCTGGTCAGCCGCGCCGGCATCGTGCCGATCTCGCTGGCGCAGGACACCGCGGGCCCGATGGCCAGGTCGGCGGCGGACGCCGCCGCGCTGCTGTCCGTGCTCGCCGCCGCGGACCCGGCCGACCCGGCGACGACTCCGGCCGCCGCCGCGGCCCGCGACTACACGGCCTGCCTCGACGGCTCCGCGCTGGCCGGCGCGCGGCTGGGCGTCTGGCGCGACGGCTGCAAGGACGCTGACCCGGGCACCGTGGCTGTGCTGGACCAGGCGCTCGCCCTGCTGCGCGAGGCCGGCGCCGAGCTGGTCGACCCGGTGGAGCTGCCCGGCGCGGCCGAGATCCACGAGCCGGAGTTCGCGGCGCTGACGCACGAGTTCAAGCACGACCTCAACGCCTACCTGGCTGGCCTGGGCGGACCGCACGCGCCTGACCTGGCCGGGCTCATCAAATACAACATTCAGAACGCCACCACGGTGCTGGCCCGCTTCGGCCAGGAACTGTTCGAGCGGGCCGAGGCAACCACCGGCGACCCCGCCGAACCGGGTTACCAGGCGGCCCGCGCGGAGGCGACCAGGCGGGCAAGAGAGGCGCTGGACGGGCCGCTCGCCGCCCACCGGCTCGACGCCATCGTCACGATGACCGCGAACCCAGCCTGCCTGACCGACTACGTGCTCGGCGACCATGACCTTTTCCACACGTCGGGGCCATCGGCGGTAGCCGGGTACCCCGCGGTCTGCGTAATGGCAGGAAATGTGTCCGGCCTGCCGGTGGGCCTTTCCTTCCTCGGCCCGGCGTGGAGCGAGCCGGCGCTGATCGCGCTCGCGCACGCCTTCGAGCAGGTCGCGCCGGCCCGCCTGGTGCCCGTGCTGGCAGGTCACCGCCCCGCGGGCGGCCCGCAGGGCCAGCGGTAGCCTGCGCACATGGAGACCTGGCACGCCGCGAAAGTTCCTGCACTGCCGGGATCCGGCGCGGAACCGTACCTGGCCAACACGGCCACCGGCGAACTGACCCGCGCCGCCGCCGGGCCGCGGGCGACCCTGTACGCGTGCGGGATCACCCCTTACGACGCGACCCACCTCGGCCACGCGGCGACCTACGTGGCCTGGGACCTGCTGATCCGGGCCTGGCTGGACAGCGGCCACGAGGTGATCTACGTGCAGAACGTCACCGACGTGGACGACCCGCTGCTGGAGCGGGCCGACCGCGACGGCGAGGACTGGCGCGACCTGGCCGAACGGGAGATCGCCCGGTACCGGGGTGACATGGAGGCGCTGCGGGTGCTGCCGCCCGCACAGTTGGTCGGGGCGGTGGAGGCGCTCCCGCTGATCGAGCAGATGAACCAGATGCTCGCCGACCGCGGTGCTCTCTACGAGGTCGAGCGGGACATGTACTTCTCCCGGGCCGCCGACCCGGCGTTCGGCGCCGTGTCACACCTGGACCCGGCGACCATGGCGGAGCTGTCCGCCGAGCGGGGCGGTGACCCCGGCAGGCCGGGCAAGAAGGATCCGCTGGACCCGCTGGTGTGGCTCGCGGCCCGGCCGGGGGAGCCGTCGTGGGACTCCGGTTTCGGGCCGGGCCGGCCGGGCTGGCATGTGGAGTGCGCCGCCATCGCCACGGCCTGCCTCGGTGAGGTGTTCGACGTCCAGGCAGGCGGCTGCGACCTGATCTTCCCGCACCACGAGTTCAGCGCTTCGCACGCGCGAGTGGCCTTCGCCGGCGGGGTGCCGGGGGAATCCGGGGCACATGGCGTGTTCGCCCGCTGTTATGCGCACGCCGGGATGGTGCGCCTGGACGGCGAGAAGATGTCCAAGTCGCTGGGCAACCTGGTCTTCGTGTCCCGGCTGGTGGCCGACGGTGTGGACCCGATGGCGGTGCGGCTGGCCATCCTGGCGCACCACTACCGGGGCGACTGGGACTGGACCGCCGCGGGACTGGCCGCCGCGCAGGACCGGCTGGCCCGCTGGCGGGCGGCCGTGAGCCTGGCTGGCGCGGGCGCGGATTCCGGGCCGGGCGCCCCCGGAACGGAACCGGGTTCCGGGGGAACCGGGGGCGGCGGTCCCGCCGCGCAGAACGTCCCCGCCGGGGAGGGCGTCCCGGCCGGGGAGGGCGTCCCGGCCGAGGGTGCTGAGGCCGGGGAGGGCGTCGTGGCCGGCGTGCTGGCCGGGGAGGGCGTGCTGGCCGCGGTGCGCGAGCGGCTGGCCGCGGATCTCGACGCCCCGGGCGCGCTGGCCGCCGTGGACCGCTGGGCGGCGGCGGTCACCGGCTCGCCGGAGTTGCCTCCGGGCATGGCCGGGGCGGCGGCACTGGTCCGCGACACCGTGGATGCCCTGCTCGGAATCGCCCTCTGACCCCGCGCGCCCGCACGCCCGGCCTGTCAAATGCGTGCGCTGCCGCTGTGGAGGGGCCGCGAGAACTGGGCGTGGTCATAAACAGCGCGGCTGGTGACCCTCGTTTCGCTGCCCGTGCGCCGAACCTGGGTGCATGGAAACCGCGAAGCCATCCCCCAGTCCCGATCCCCGTGCCGGCCGCGGACGATGCTCCGGCGAGCCTGGTGCCCCGGAGCCGGTCACCGGTGCGCCCGGCGGTCCCACCGCCGCTGGCTCCGGCCCGGCGCCCGGTCCCGCGTCCGAGGCCTCCTTACCCGCGCGTAGCTCACCCCGTGGCCGGCCGTCGCCGCCAACCACGGATCCCGTTGCGCCAGCGGACCTGAGCCCGCCTGCCGGCTGGGGGGGCTTGCAGGGCGATCCGCAGCCGGACATGCTGCCCCGGGTCACGGTCAGTGGCCCGTCCGACGTCCTGGCCGTGGTGCCGCACCTGATGGGCTTCCACCCGCGGCTGAGCTTCGTGGTGATCGGCGCCGCGGGCCCGCGGCGCCGGGTCGAGCTCGGGTTCCGCTACGACCTGCCTGACCCGCCCGGCGCCGCGGCGGCGGCCGAGATCGCCGATCATGCCGTGGCCGTGCTCGGCCAGCGCGGCGCCGGCTCCGTCATCGGGATCGGCTACGGGCCCGGGCGGCTGGTCACCCCGGTGGCGGACGCGTTCGCGGCCGCCGCCCGGCGGCGGCGCTTGCAGGTACGTGAACTGCTCCGGGTCGAGGACGGCCGGTACTGGTCCTACCTGTGCGCCAACCCGGCGTGCTGCCCCGCGGATGGCACCGCGTTCGACTACCAGTCCCACCCGGCGGCCGCCGCCATGACCGTCGCGGGGCTCGCCGCCTACCCCGACCGCGACGCCGTCGCCGCCACGCTCGCCCCCCTGACCGGCGAAGCGGCCCGCGCCATGGACCAGGCCATCGACCGGGCCTGCCTGCGGGCGCAGGACCTGATGGACCGGGCGCGCGGCGGGACCGGCAATCCCATGCGGCTGGTGATCAGCGAAGGCCGCCGGGCCGTGCGGCAGGCGATCGGCGTATACCGCGGCGGGGGCAGGGTCACCAGCGAGGACAGGTTCGCGTGGCTCGCCGTCAGCCTGGTCCATCTCGCCATCAGGGACGACGCCTGGGCCCGGATGATCCCCGAGCACCGCCAGGCGCACCTGGCGCTGTGGTCCGACATTGTGCGCCGGGCCGATGGCCCATGGCTGCCCGCACCGGCCAGCCTGCTCGCCTTCACCGCATGGCAGTCCGGTGACGGGACGCTGGCGAACATCGCGCTCGACCGGGCCCTCGCCGCGGACCCGGACTACTCCATGGCACGGCTGTTGCGTGACATCCTCGCGGCGGGAGTGCCGCCCTCGCAGGCGCGCCTCCCGATGACTCCCGAGGAGGTGGAGGAGAGCTACGCGGAGGCTCAGGAGGCGCCGCGGCGTGATACGGCACGGCCCCGGGCGCGCCGCCCGGGATCCCGGCGGGCGAAGGGGTAGGCGGGAGTTCGCGGCGGCCGGCCGGAGGTTCGCGCAGGAAGGGGCGCTATAGAGGGCAAGTTACCTAACGGTAGACTCTGTCCGCCTTTCGCCTGGATCACGGGATACTTGCCGCCCCGGGCCTGGCGCAGTCATTCTCAATGCAGGGCAAGGCCTGTGACAGATGGAAGGGGCAGGTATGACCGACGCGGCCGTGGGTGGCGGGCGTCCCGGCCCGGCGGTGCCGGCCACGGCTTCGGTGGTGCAACTGCCGCCCGTGGTAGCCGCCGAGCACCAGGCCGCGGTCGCCGCCATGCGTGAGTCCTATGCCGCCCTCCCCGCCGGGGCTCCGGTCCGGCTGGCCAAGCGCACCTCGAACCTGTTCCGGTTCCGCGACCCTGCGCCCAAGGCCGCGAGCAGCCGCGGAGCCCGGCAGCCTGGCGCCGTCACCGGGCTGGACGCGTCCGCGTTCACCAGGGTGCTGCACGTGGATCCCGCCGCCCGGGCCGCCGTGGTCGGTGGCATGACCACATACGAGGATCTCGCGGACGCCACCTTGCGGCACGGCCTGATGCCGCTCGTGGTGCCGCAACTGAAGACGATCACGCTCGGCGGCGCGGTCACCGGCCTCGGCATCGAATCGACCTCGCTGCGCAACGGCCTGCCGCACGAGTCGGTCACCGCCATGGAGATTCTCACCGGCGACGGCAGGGTGGTGACGGCGACCGCCGAGGGCGAGCACGCCGATCTGTTCCGCGGCTTCCCGAACTCCTACGGCACGCTCGGCTACGCCTTGTCGCTCACGATCGAGCTTGAGCCGGTGGCACCGTTCGTGCATCTGCGCCACTTCGCCTACACCAGCCCGCAGGCATGCATGGACGCGATCGCCCAGGTCGCCGCGGAGGGCAGCCTGCACGGGCACCGGGCCGATTTCGTGGACGGCACCGCGTTCGGCCTGGACGAGATCTACCTGACCGTCGGTGCCTACAGCGACGTGGCCCCGTGGCGCAGCGACTACACCGGCCAGCGCATCTACTACCAGTCGGTGCGCGGGCCGCGCGAGGACTTCCTCACCATCCGCGACTACCTGTGGCGCTGGGACACCGACTGGTTCTGGTGCTCGCGGCCGTTCGGCGTGCAGCGGCCACTGGTGCGCAAGCTGTGGCCGCGCCGCTACCGCCGGTCCGATGTCTACCGGTCGCTGGTCGCCTTCGACCGCCGGCACGGGCTGTTCGACACGCTCAACGCCAACCGCGGGCGGCCGCCGCACGAAGCGGTGATCCAGGATGTGGAGATTCCCGTGGACCGTGGTGCCGCGTTCCTGCGCTTCTTCGCCGCCGAGGTGGGCATGAGCCCGGTGTGGCTGTGCCCGTTGCAGTTGCGCAGCGACCGTCCCTGGCCGCTGTACCCGTTGAAGCCGGGCGGGGTGTATGTGAACTTCGGCTTCTGGGGGACGGTGCCGCTGCCACCCGGATGCACCGACGGCTACCACAACCGCCTGGTCGAGGCGGAGGTGACCGCCCTGGGCGGCTCCAAGGGGCTGTATTCGACGTCCTTCTATCCCGAGGATGAGTTCTGGGCCGCCTACAACGGCCCTGCCTATGCCCGGCTCAAGAGCGCCTACGACGGAGGCGGCAGGCTGTCCGGGCTGTACGAGAAATGCGTGCGCGGCAGCTAGTGAGCCGCGCGGCAGATAGCGAAGGGATGGCGGTCATGGCGCTGGCCAAGGTGTTCGAGCGGATCGTGGGCCCCGATGCCCCGGTGGAGTTCCGCGCCTACGACGGAAG
Organism: uncultured Actinomycetes bacterium; assembly: GCA_963730235.1. Lineage (GTDB taxonomy): Bacteria > Actinomycetota > Actinomycetes > Streptosporangiales > Streptosporangiaceae > DASXKD01. The sequence continues at coordinate 2,697 of CAVSRH010000005.1, read as the reverse complement.
CGAGGCAGGAGTTGCGGGCGCGCCGGTGCGGATCACGATCCGCTCCCCGGTCGCGATGTCCTACATAGCCCAGGCGCCGGGTTCGCTCGGCCTGGCCCGGGCCTACGTCGCCGGCCATCTCGACGTGGATGGCGACATGTACACCGCGCTCACGCGGATGGCCCAGGCGCAGCGCGTGGGCATGAGCCCTGCCGAACGGCTCCGGCTCCTCGGCGAACTGGGCGGGCCGAAGCTTCTCTACCCGCGGGTGCCGCCGCCTCCCCAGGAGGTGCGGGTGCGGCGCCGCTGGATCGGCGGGCAGCGGCACTCCAAGGGCAGGGACGCCTCGGCCATCTCGCACCACTACGACGTGTCCAACACGTTCTACGAGTGGGTGCTCGGCCCGTCCATGGCCTACACCTGTGCCTGCTACACGGACGAGGACGCCTCCCTGGAGCAGGCGCAGGCCTACAAGCACGAACTGGTCGCCAGGAAGCTGGCACTCCAGCCCGGGATGCGGCTGCTGGACGTCGGCTGCGGCTGGGGCGGCATGGTCCGGCACGCCGCCCGCGAGCACGGCGTCAAGGCACTCGGTGTCACCCTGTCGGCGCAGCAGGCCGCGTGGGCGCAGCAGGCCATCGCCCGCGAGGGGCTGTCCGATCTGGCGGAGGTGCGCCACCTCGACTACCGGGACGTGCCAGAAACCGGGTTCGACGCGGTCAGCTCCATCGGCCTGACCGAGCACATCGGCAAGGGCAAGCTCCCGGGTTACTTCTCGTTCCTGTACCGCAAGCTGAAGACGGGCGGTCGGCTGCTGAACCACTGCATCACCCGGCCGGACAACTCTGAGCCCGCGCGCCGGGCCGGCGGCTTCATCAACCGGTACGTGTTCCCGGACGGGGAGCTGGAAGGGCCGGGCCACCTGGTGTCCGTGATGAACGCCGCGGGCTTCGAGATCAGGCACGAGGAGAACCTGCGCGAGCACTACTCGCGGACCCTGGCGGGCTGGTGCGCGAACCTGGACGCGCACTGGGACGAGGCGGTCGCCGAGGTTGGCCAGGGCACCGCCCGGGTGTGGCGGCTCTATATGGCGGGCTCGCGGCTCGGGTTCGACCGCAACGTCGTGGAGCTGCACCAGATCCTCGGTGTCCGGCTGGAGGCCGACGGCGAGTCCCACATGCCGCTGCGCCCCGACTGGGACAGCGTGCCCGCCCAGGTTGCCGGGTAGCCGCAAAGCCAGGTAGTTAAGCGCTGGCGGCTTCTGTCAAGCGGTTTGCCTGGTTTGCGTGGTTTGGCGGACGTGGCAACGGAGGTCCTGTAGAACGGGCGGTCGACCAAGACCTGCCCGTTCGCAAGGACCTCCGTTGTGCCTTCATTCTGCCTTCAGTGTGGCTGTTACCACTGTCACGGACGATCACCGTGGCCGCTGGGGTGTTCGCCCCGGGTCATCTGGGCGAGTTGACCGCCATTGTTCCGTTCGAGCTGGTGGACGCGGTGCTGTCGGAGACCGGGGCGCGGGAGCGGCGGTTGCGGGACTTGCCGTCCCGGGTCGGGGTGTATTTCCTGCTGGCCCTGTGTTTGTTCCCGCAGATCGGCTATGGGCTGGTGTGGCAGAGCTGGCCGCCGCGCTGGGCGGGCAGGGGCTGCCGGCCCGTCGCCGAAGGCGCTGCGGGACCTGCGCCGGCGGATCGGAGTTGCGCCGGTCAAGGCGCTGTTCGAGGTGCTTGCCGGGCCGGTGGCCCAGCCGTCCACGCCGGGGGTCTGGTTCTGCCGGTTCCGCACGGTGGCCTTCGACGGCTGCACGTCGCATCAAGGTCCCGACACCGGGGCAACCGCGGCTGGCTGGGCAAGATGAAAGCTGCGCTGGGAGTGACCGGTTACCCGGTGGTGGAGCTGATGACCTTGGTGGAGACCGGCACCCGGGCGCTGATCGGCGCGGTCTTCGGCCCCTGGCCACCGGGGAGACCGGTTACGCTCGCGAGCTGCTGCACCTGCTGACCCGCGACATGCTGGTGCTGACCGACCGCGGCTTCGACGCCGCCGCGTTCCTGGGCGCCATCGCTGCGGCGAAGGCCCGGTTGCTGGCCCGGCTGAGATCTTCGCGCCAGCCGCCGGTGCTGGCCCCCTGGCCGACGGCTCCTTCTTTCCTGCCTCGGCGCGCTGACCGTTCGGGTCATCGAGGCCGAGGTCATCGTGACCTGCGACGACGGCGCCCGGTACAGCGGGGTCTACCGGCTGGCCACCACCTTGCTGAACCCTCGCCGCTATCCCGCGCCGGCGCTGATCCCCCTGTACCACGAACGTTGGGAGCACGAAGCCGCCTATTGGCGCTGCGGCACACGCTCATGGCCGGGCGGGTGCTGCGCTCCAGGGACCCGGTCGGGGTGGAGCAGGAGCTCTGGGCGCTGCTGGCCGTCTACCAGGTGCTGCGCCGCGCGATGGTCGCCGCCGCCCAATGGTCCCGGCGCCGACCCCGACCGGGCCAGCTTCACCATCGCCCAGCAGGCCGCCATCGACACCGTGACCACGGCCGACAGCATCATCGCCAGCGCCGGAGGACGCGGTCGGATCAGCCGCCTGCTCATCGCCGGGCTGATCCCGCCGGCCCCGGGTCAGCGCCCGCAAAGTCAAATCCCCGCTCTCCCGCTGGAACAAGGCCGACCCGCTCCGGCCCGCCCGCAGCACCCCAGTCACAGCCATCGCCGTCACGCTCCAGCA
>CAVSRH010000004.1:0-803070 GCA_963730235.1 uncultured Actinomycetes bacterium | reverse complement strand
AATTCGACGATCCGAGTCATGCACAAGGCGTATCGGCCTGCCTCTGAAAGCCAAGAACAAACTCAACGATATGGCCTGGCCAGGGATTATGACCAAGTTGGCCGCTAGTCTGAACGGCTCCAGTCAGCCGGCCTAAAGCTGCGGGCGAAAATGCGAGTCAGCGCATAAACATGTGCGGTCATGCCCAGCCTCGTCTTGTCTCATGTCACGCTAGTGACCCGGGGAACGGCCGCGAGGCGACTGGCTCACGGCCGCCCTCTGGGTGATCGGCCGTGTGCTGGCACGGGCAGGCTCAGGCCACGCGGCGCCAGGCATCCGCCAACGCCGCGTAGCTGCCCTTGCGACGTTCCCGGTCCAGACTCGGGGTGACGACGACGATCTCGTCAGCCTGGGCGCGCTGCTTCATCTCAAGGAGCCGCCCGGCGACGGCCTTCGGCTCGCCAGTCACCATCTTGCCGTCATCGCGCCGGGCAGCGCGGAACGTCCTGCGAGCGGGCGAAATCGCGAACCTCCTCCGGCCGCAGCGGCTCACGTATCCCCCGGCGGATATTCTGAATGGTCAGTGTCCACGCCGCTTCGAAGTCACGTATTGCCTCGTCATCGTCGCTGGCGAAGGCCAGCACCGACATCGCTGAATACGCCGATCCGCCCTCCGTGCGTGGCGTGAACGAACGGCGGTACTCCGTAAGCGCCTCGAACGCGAGATCGGGGCTCATGTGGTGGGCGAATACGGCACTCATCCCGTTGACCGCGGCGAAGCGCGGACCATAAGGGCTCGACCCCAGCACGAACAGCTCGGGCTGCTCCTCGACCAGCGGCGCGGCAATCAGCCGCGCGTAAGGGTGACCGGCCGGGAAACCGCCACCGAGAAATGCCAGCAGCTCACCGACCTGACCAGGGAATTCAGCGGCCGGGTCGGTGACCATCCCCCGGCGCAGGACATGCGCGGTGAGCGGGTCGGTGCCCGGCGCCCGGCCCAAGGCGAGGTCGATGCGTCCCGGGTACATGGCTAGCAGCGTCCGGAACGTCTCGGCTACCTTGAGCGCGGCGTGGTTGGGCAGCATGATCCCTGCGGCGCCGACCCGGATCCGCGATGTGCGCGCGCCGACGTGCGCCGTCAGCAACTCGGGGGAGCTGCAGGCAAGGCTGGTCATGTTGTGATGTTCGGAGACCCAGTAACGCCGGTCGCCGGCCGCCTCCACGGCCCGCGCGATGTCCACGGCACCGGCCACGGCCGCGGCCGCGCTCTCGCCGTGCTCGATCCCGACGAAGTCCAGCACAGCGAGCGGAAGCGACTCCTCGACAACATCCATCATCACCTCAATGCCGCACCGCCCAGCCGCATTCCCAAGGCGAATCGTGCCCGCTGTAAGCCCCGTGTCCCCACACCGGCTGACAAGTGGCCCGGCGACCCCGACATGCGGCCTGCCGTCCGGACCTGAGGCCCGCCGGGACCGCCCCAGGGAGCCAGCCTCACCGAAGCGCAGGCTGAGGCACGCCCCGGGCTCTTACTCTCCTATGGCAGAGCAGGTGATCGTTGGCATGGATCCGCACAAGCTGCCGGGGACGTTCGAGGCCAGGGACAGCCGGGAGATCTTGCGGGCCGCGGGCCGGTTCGGCACGCCGCGAGGGCAGACATGGCCGGGCTGGCGTTCAACGGACCGGTCAGCATCCTTGCCCCGTAGCAGCCCTCCACTGGGATGAGCCCACTCTGGCCGATCCGGCTACTGGCGGCGTGCCGCCAGTGCGGGGCGTGTCGCTAGCCGGGGCAGACTCGAGGGTTTGGTGCTCCCGGGCGCTGAAGCGACAAGGGCTGGCGGCTGCCGTTGTACCTGGTCCGGCAGCCGCTGTGGCTGCTCGGGTGGGGCGCCGCGGCGGCCACGTTCATCTTTCAGGCCCGGAGCCTGTACAACGGGCCGATGTCGGTGGTCCAGGCGGTGCTGGTCAGCTCGAGGCGGAAGCGGCTGACTTGCGGGCATCTCCGCTTGGGACCGGGCCGGCGAACCCCCCGGCCGTGCCTGGCGCGCTCAGGTAGGCCACGCTGCCATCGAGGAACGCCTCTCCGGCTGGCGCCCCGCCGGCGAAGGCTCCGCGCTGGGCGGCGGCCAGCACGTGGCCGCATTGGCACCTGCGGTGGGTCAAACCCGACCCGGGGGCCCGGGGCAGCGCACCTGGGCGACGCTGCACCCGTCGCCCACGGGCGCCCCGATCTTGGCCTGCGCACGGCTGCCGCGGGCCGCATGACGCCCCGCATCAGCCGCGCACCTCACCCCCAGCAGGGTGATGTGCCTACGGCGAGGCGGTAAGAGCGTAGTGGTAGAGGGTCAGGCCGGTCGACGGGGTGAGAGGGGCAAGACGATGGCTATGGGGCCGGCGCAGTCCGCCGCGGGAGTGGCAGGCGGCTGCGGCTTGGACGATGAGGCGAACGCGATGCGGGCCACGGTAACCCGGCCGGGCCGGTGGCGCCTCGCCGCCGCTACCTTCGCCGCCGGGCTGCTCTTGGCCGCCTGCAGTTCCAGCAGCACTTCATCATCGGCTACCAGCAGCCCGTCCCCGAGCGCTCCCCCTGCGCCGACCTCCGCTGCCGCCGCGCGGGCGCCCAGCCCCACATCGGCGGTGTGCCAGGCCGCGGCGGACCTGCGCGCATCGGTGGACACCCTCACCCACGTAAAGATCGGCAAAGGTACCGCCGAGGAGATCAAGTCCGACCTGGCCGACGTGGAGGCGAAGCTCACCGCGCTCACGGCGGAGTTGCATGACGAATTCAAAGCCCAGGCCAGCGCTGTGAAGTCGGCGCTCAACACGCTCAAAACCGCGGTCTCCGACCTCACCGGCCATCCCAGCACCAGCACGGTGAAAGGCGTGACGACCGCACTCGGCGGCGTCGCCACCGCAGCTAGCAGCCTGCTGGCCTCGCTCACCCCCCAATGCGGGTCTGCGACCACCTCACCCAGCCCGTAAGCGGCGCCTGAGCCCAGCGATTCGGCGGCTCTGGGCCGGTGCTGGCCAGCAACGGTTCATCCCCGGGCGCGATGAGCGCCGCGGGCGCGGAATGCGCCATGTTCACTGGCCTCGCCCACCGGCGAGGTGGCCGCATCCTCGGCCGCGGCCAGCCTGCGCCGCAGGTCAGCCAGTTGCCGGACCGCCTCGCGGCGTCCTCGCGCCCCGTCTGCCACCCAACGATCATCGCAAGCAGCCCGGCACGCCGATCCATCGGGCGGGCCCTCCGGGCACCTCATACGCCAGGCAACTCATCGCGGCAGAAGCGTGCGTTCTTGTATGCAGTGGCGATGTATACCTATGCGACCCGGCCTGCTGATGCGCCGGTATGCGTTCTTGATGTTTATATACCAGTCTTACATAAATTGATAGTGGTAAACAATTAGGCTGATCAAAAAGATAGCCAACTGTACTACAGATGCACTCAGGAGCGCCAGCGTCTTACGATCCTTGATCAAGTACATTGGCCGAGCCTAAAGGATAGCCTGGAGAATCTCCGGCCCGTCAAGGTCCTCGATTCCATGCATGGCCTTGAATGGCAAATCATCGCGCGTTAAAATCCACGTTGTCATAAACACTTCTTTGCGAAGGGCCAATCTCTTTTCTAGCCTAAGAATTACATAGGCGATAGGAATCAGGCCCGAGATTACACCGAAATATATGATCACAGTGGCGAGTGGCATTAGGCTTGCCGCTAGAAGTATCCCGGACTTCTTCTGTGCAAAGCCATATGCTATTAAAGCAGTGTCGGCAGTTATAACCACTCCAAGCACTTGTATGAGTAGCCCGAGTTGGTGGCGAAAGGTCGAGATGGCTTCTTGAAGCTCAAGTCTGAGAGACTCGGGATCAGGTGATTGTTGATCTGACATGGAGCAAGACTAGAGGAGATATGACCCGCTACGGCGGAACTACGGAAGTGACCATGACTGGGACTCGGCCTTGCCTGCGATCGACGCCTGTTTGAATCCTCGGCAAGATTCGTGGTCCAGGGCCGGATGGATCGCGCAGCGATGCGAGCGCTCTGGACCGCGATCTTGCGAGGCTTCAGGATTGAGGCGTCGGAGGGATGGCCTCGCCTGGAGTTCAAGTACCAGTGCCGACGTTAGCTGAAGGATGCACGTACGGTCGCCGCGTGGGGTGGCGCGGCGGCGCCGACGTGGCCCGAAGGAGCTAACGCCCGGTCGGCGGCAGATCCGGACGGTCTGGTGCCCGGCGGGCATGCATAACCATGCAAGCGGTCGGGCGATCGGAGTGGGCACTGCTGTGCTGAGCGCCGGTCCTGAGTTGTGCTTAAGGGCACGGTGGGAGGTCGTCGCGAAGCGCGGGCGACTCCGGTTGTGCGCCGCTGGTCAGATGGGCTTACCTGCCAACCCGGCGCGAGTGAACATGGGGTAGCTCGTTGGCGTTCCCAGATCGGTGCGGATCAGGCAGCGTCGTGCAATGGTAGGGTCCGCGGCGATGGCCGGGAGGGGCGAGATGCCGTCGGATCTGACAGCTTTAGCAGCGCGGGCTAGCCGGACGCTGGTTGCTGCCGCGTCAGCGGATGACGCGGCAGCGGATGAGTGGAGGGCGGCGCAGCGCGGGATCACGGAGTTGCTGGTCCTCGATGACTGGGATCGGGAGCGCCGGGCGACGCGGTGGCTGGACCAGACGCGGGACCAGCTTCAGGCCGCGTCGGGCCGAAAGCTGATGCAGGCCCGCGCCGATCTGGAGCTGGTCTGGCGGACCCGGCTGGGGGACCTGCTGGAAGAGCACCCGGACGCGGAGCTCGGGCTGCGACGGCTGGTGGACCAGATCACGGCGGACCTGGCCGAGCGGAAAGAGCGCAAGCCGTGGCGGGATGCTCTGCAACCCATCCCCAAGATCCTTGGGTGGTACAAGAAAAACGCATTCGCCGGCATTCTGCTAGCGGCTGGGTTCGTCGTCCTCAAGGGATACGTTCTCGCCAAGGGCGACCTCGCCACGGCCCTTGGGATCTTGCAGTACGCCGGGCTGGCCACCGTCGTGATCGCTGGCCTGCTCTCCAGCCTGCCCATCCTGGCCGCGGCGATGCTGGCATATACCGTCAGCCGGGTGGCCTGGCGCCCTCTTGCCTGGCTCAAAGAGAACTGGCGCCTGCTCGTGGTGATGCTGGGCGCGTTTATGCTGGCCGCCGTGTTCAGCCCGTGGACTTACCTGTCGCTTGCCGTCGTCATCGGCCTGGTGATCGCCGGGATGCGCTCGGTGGTTTCTTCTCCGTGGGGCGCCGTGCTCGTCTACGGGCCGCTCGCGCTCTTCACGCTGGTGCTCGTGATATTGAGCCTGTACACGGTGTGGGTGCCGCACGAGGTTGTGCAATTCCGGCCCGGCACCCTCCCGGCCCAGACCCTCTCATACGGCAAACAGGTCGGCTACGTCCTGTCGGAGGACAACGGGTGGATCACGATGCTGACCAGCGATACGCGCCAGATCGTCCGTTACCCGGACGCCAATGTGATGACCCAGATGGTCTGCGAAAGGCGCCCGAAGCGTGGCAATATCTGGTCGCAATTCGAGCGCGGTGCCACGCTATGGGTCAATGCCACCTTTGACGCGTCCTACCTGCACCCGACAGCCAACCCTGATTGTCCCCCTTAGGCGCGCTGCTGCTGTCCGGCAAGGCAGGACGTGCTGCAAGTCGGCGCCCTTCCCGTCGCTGCGACACCGGATCATAAGCGGTAGCTAGCCTCAATCGTTCAGCGTGTCTGAGGTCTGGTTACTGATTGTGCTGCTGCCCGGTTTTGGGTGTGGTGTCTGTTTGCCTGGCGGTCGCGATTGTGTGGTGGTGCCCGGTGTGCCCGGGTACGCACCGGCTCCGACCGTGCCGGGGCTGGTCTCCTTCCTGTTCGCTGGTGCTGTTCGTTCTGGTCATGCAGGTGCTGGCAGGGCGCAGAGCCGCTGCCAGCAGGAGAGGAATGCCTCTTTCCACGGCCAGTGGGGGCTGATTTTCAGGATCCGCTGGCGGGCGTGGATGGTGAGGCGGGCGGGGATGTGCCAGATCCGGTAGCGGAGCGTGTCCGGGTCGGCTTCCCTCAGCTCCTGGTCGTCGCGGAGGCCGAGCAGGCGGGTCCAGGCGGTCAGGTCGGCGGCGATGTTCGCGGCGATGACCCAGCCGCAGTTGACCTGCCAGGACTTTGAGGGGAGGTTGCGCAGGCCCATGGCCTTGGCGGTGCGGACGCCTGCGGTCTCCACGACGGCGTGCTCGCGGTGGGCCACGTCGATGTACTGGGGGTGGTGGCTGCCGGGCACACCGCTTATCCCGGCGTCCGGGATGTTCGTGCAGGTAATGGAGTACTTCCAGCCCGTCTTCTTCTCGTAGTCCGTCAGGTTCCGCACGTGGCGGCGGGACGGCTTGACCCGGCGGGCGATCCAGCGCAGCCCGCCCGGCCAGTTCCCGGCGCGGCTGATCAGGTGCGTGATCTCCGCGACGTCCTTGTCCTCCTCGATCGCGCCGTCCTGGGCGATGCCGGGCTTCCACCCGCCCGCGGGAACCTGCCTGATGGCGTCCTCGTCGGCGGCGGTGATCATCCACCCGCAGGTGAACAGCACGTCCCGCCGCGGAGAAGACAACGACAGCAGGTGCTTGATGAGCTCGTGGCTGGCGCCGGCACCGTCGACGCGGATGAGGATCTTGCGCCGGAACCGGGCGGGGACCTGCCGGATCGCCGCGGCCAGCACTTCTTTATGGTCGGTAAAGGTGTTCGAGCCGGCGTTGCCCGGGCGCAGCAGCATGGCCAGGCACTCGCGGGTATTGGCCAGCCAGGCGCCCAGCGGGTGGAAGCCATAGCCTTTCTTCCAGGTCGGAGCTGCTCCTTCCTTGTCTGAGCTGGCGGTGACCAAGGTGGCGTCCATGTCGATGACCAGCCACCCAGCCAGGGCCTTCCCGGCGATAACCAGCCACGGGAACCCGGCCGGGGTGTCCTCGATCAGCTGCCAGGCGTGCGCGCGGGCCCTCGCGCGGGCCCGGGCGATCCGGTCCAGCGAGGCCGCTGACCCGGCCAGGTCCAAAGCACGCCGCACCGTCGGCCCGCTCGGCGCGGCCCCCAGCACCGGGGCCAGGTGCGCCAGCACCGCGATATCACTCATACTGGCCGCCCCCAGCGCGACCGCGACCGCCATCGAGACCAGCACGCCACCCCGGTCCAGCACAGGCGACATGCCCGCCTTCCGCAGCGCCGTGCTGAGCTGCCCGGTAGTCCCGCCTGGTCAGCAGCCTTGCGGAGCAGGACCGCTCCGGCGTGGCCGACCAGGCCCGCCCCGTCCGCGGTGACCTTCAGGGCATGGTCCCACCCGTTATGCTGCATGGCGAAGATCGCTCCAGTCCGGGAATTAAGGCGTGTGGTAACCCGTAATCTCCCAGGACCAGGGCGTCTTCGCCGTTAAACCGGCCGTTGCCCGGGCCGTCCTCATCGTTGCCCGCCCCACGAGATCGCCCTGCACCCATAAGGTGCACGCGCATCCAGCCCGCCATGACACAAAACCCCAGATCACAGCCACAGGCAAGCCAGTCGATCCGCCCAGCTGACCATTAGCGCTGAATAGCGGAGGCTAGTGGTGTGTAAGGGCGCTTGTTTTAGTTTTGGCGCGCTGGATGTTGCCGAGGATCTGGTCGGCGTCCTTGGTCCAGGCGAACGGGTGCGGGTGGTCGTTCCAGCTGTCGATGAACACGCCGATGGTGTCGGTGAGCTGGCGGACTGAGGTGTAGGAGCCGCGGCGGATGGCCTGGCGGGTGATCACTGAGAAGAAGCACTCCACGAGGTTGAGCCAGGAGCATCCGGTCGGCGTGAAGTGCAGGGTGATCCGGGGGTTCCTCTCCAGCCAGGCGCTGACCTCGGCGTGCTTGTGGGTGGAGTAGTTGTCGCACACCATGTGCAGTTCGGTTCTGGGGTAGGCGGCGGCGACTTTCTTGCAGGAACTTCAGGAACTCCTGGTGGCGGTGCCGGGGATAGCAGGCGTCGGTGACCTGTCCGGTGGCGACTTCGAGGGCGGCGAACAGGCAGGTCACCCCGTGCCGGGCGTAGTCATGGGCCTGCCGCTCGGGGATGCCGCTGCGCATCGGCAGGATCGGCTGGGTCCGCTCCAGGGCCTGGCACTGGATTTCTCGTCCACGCACACCACCACGGCGTTGTCCGGGGGTGCAGGTAGAGGCCGGCGACATCGCGGATCTTGGCGTCCAGCAGCGGGTCGGTGGAGAACTTGAACCCCTCCGACCGGTGCGGCTGCAAGCAGAACCGGCGCCACAACCGGGTGATCGAGTCATGGCTGACCTCGATCTTCGCCGACCGGCGCAGCCACTCGGCCAGCCGCCGGCTCGACCAGTGCGTGATCCCGGCCGCACGCAAGGCATCCGGCGGCGGGGTCACGGTCGCCGACAGGATCTCACTGATGGCCCGCTCGGTCAGCACCGCCTGGGCCCGCCCGGCCGCTTCGCGTCCTCCAGCCCGGCCAGCCCGCCCTCGGCGTACTGCCGCCGCCACTTGACCACCGTCGGCTCGGTGCACCCGACCCGCCCGGCGATCTGCGGGCCGGTCAGGCCCTCGGCGGCCAGCAGCACGATCCGGGCCCGCTCGCTACCCGCGCCGGAGCGCCACGGTCGCGGGCCCGCCGTTCCAGCTTCGCCCGGTCAGCATCCGAGATGGCAAGCACACGCACCCGATTCGGCATGCGCCATTATCCCGCACCCCGAATGAAGACTCAAGAGAAACACGCGTCAGAACACTAGTTCACGCGGACCCGGACAAGATCAGCCCCTGACCGCATTCATGCTGGTCAGGGGCTGTTTCTACTGGTGGTGGCAGGTGATGGGTTCGAACCATCGTAGGCTAAGCCGACGGTTTTACAGGGAGTCTGCTGGCGCCGCCGTAGATGCTGTCTACCTGCAGAGACGTCGTCATCGGGGTGGCCTTTCAATCGCTCAACCACTCCTCAACCACAAGGGCCGGCAACCGGCTGGCTGCAGTCGGACATGACCGGAGTGGCGCACCTGGGCTGGCAGGCGGCGGCACCCGCGGATCGCTGCCGACTCGAAGGCGCCCAAGGGCATCGCCCATGTAGTTCTGGCGAGGCTGAAGCCAGCCTGGCACTACCTGGCACGGCCGCGCCAACCGCACGGGTGGGTCCCAGTACCTGGCCAGCAGCTTCATCGCCCGCCGGGCTGGCCGCCTTGCTGGACAGCAGCCAGGCACACCGATCCGGTGGAGGCCTCAGTGAGTACATCTGGCGCGGACAATTCCGCAGGTGCGATGATCCGGCCGCGCCTGTCGGCCGCGCAACTGCTCGCGGCCAGGAACACCGGGCCCATACGGTCTCTTGATGACCTCGCCGCCGACACCTTCGAGTCCGACGATGAACTAGAGGAGTTTCTGGGCTTCACGTATGCCGAACGCCACGACCTGGCCTGATTCGTGCCGTGCACCCGACCGTCCTAGACACCTGGCACATGATGGGCAGTCATGCGCGGCGCTGCTCGCTGATGGCGCCGCGGTGCAGGTCGCGAAGTTCGATGATCCGCCGCCTGCGGGCCGAGACGAGCAGGCCCGGTGAGCCCAGGCGAACTGCTGGGTAGGCGCTGGCGGGCTGGATTCCAGCCGCGCGCATGATCTGGTAGCCGCGTTCGGAGACGCTCGACTGACCCAGGCCGAAATGGCTCATCAAATCCTTGACCCGCAGCTCACCGGCCCCTTGACCTAGACGCTGGTTGCCCTTGCCGATCACCCAGCACCCCGCCGCCGCGATCGCCGTGGGCTTGGTTGTCCCGCGCAGCATGCTGGACAGGCCCGGCAGCGCCTGGGCCAGCAGCCGCCGGCACGCCGTCTTGTACTCGGCACCGAGGAGATCGTCGCAGCACCGGTCGCAGGCGACCAGAACCTGCCCGGCCCGGTCGCGCAGATCTGCGGGTACCTGCTCCCAAGCGAACTCCTCCTCCGGCAGCGGCGTGCCGTCCAGCGAGTCAAGCGCGTCCCGCCCGCCAACCTCCTCGGCGAGCTGGTCAAGAAAGTGCTGGTGGAAATCGAACGGCTCATCGCCCCACGGCATGTCGCCGCCGAGCACGCCTAGGTTGGCGAGCAGCGCCGCAGGCCCCTGCGGCCGCGGGGAGCGGATCACCCGCTGGTACTCCGATTCGTGCTCGCCGACCGCGGCTAGCGTCTGGCCGGTCAGTGCCAGCCGGATCTTGCGCTCGGCGTGGCAGAACCGGATGAACGCCCGCAACAGTTCAGGGGCGCTACTGAGGTAGGCGACATCGGCGACGATCTTGCGCGGGATCCAGTCCACCAGCAAGATCTCCACCGCCACCGGGCTCCACCGCAGCGGATCGCCGGGCCCGTAGTCGGTGCCAAACCATAGGAACTGCTCCAGCAGGTCCCGGTGGTCGGCGTCATCCAAAGGCATGCCGAACTGTGAGCCGAAAAACCGGTCCGCCAGCTTCCTCTTTCTAGCCTCGCTCCACCTTGGCCGGACATAGCCCGTCCCGCCCTCGGGCATCAGCCGCAACAGCCACTCGGTCAGCGGCCGCAAGGCCGGCCAGGTCTCGGTCTCAAACGGCGGGAACATGATCGCGCCCACCCCGATCGCCTGGGCAACCCGGACCCGCGCGTCGGCAAGACCGATATCGCGGAACGCTATATCGGGGTCGTCTGTGGCGTCCCGGATCCGCTCGACCACTTCGGTGATCGGGCTCGGCGCCGGGAAGGCATCCTTGACGACCGTGCCCAGGTTGTGATCGATGTAAATGATCGCGGTCAGCTCATGCCCCGGCAGCCGGGCACCCAGCAGCACATTGTCCCCGTCGCCGAGCACATGCGTACTCTCCACCGCGCGGTATACAGAAGCTTCACCTAGTCGGCTCAGCCAGTCCGGGACCGGATGCGGTCGCGTCGCGAGCGCACGCCGGGCGCGGGCACGGGTCAGCTCGTCTGGACTGAGCTCAGCCAGCACGGCCAGCAGCACGGTGGTCTCTGGCAGCACAACCTCGGCGAAGGACTCGGTGAGCGTCGCCAGTGTGGCGCTCTCGGGCACGTCACGATCGCGCTCGAACGGGCTCTCTCCACGCGGGTCAACTGCAGCCAGCAGGCTGCTCACATAGCCGAGGAAGTCCAGCGGCTCGCCGCTAGCCAACTGCTGGCGAACATCCGCCAGCAAATCGCCAGAGCCGCCGCGGCGGCCTGCCCCAGGACCCGCTTGCCGCTTGTGCTTGTCCTTCCCCCTACGGTTGTGCGGGTGCCGTCCGCGCTTCGCCATAGATGGCAACCTACCGATAGCTCTGCGATCAGCGCGCTCCTTCGGCCCGGCCAGACCATCGATCTCGCGGCAGCACGCCACAACCGCCTACCGCTGCCAAACGAAGTGGTAGCTGCTTGTGACACAGCGGGCTCGGGTAGTGGTTGCGAATTGGCGCTTCTAGCGCCATAATGGCGCCATGCCTAGTGTGCAGATCAAAGATGTGCCGGAACAGACCCACGCGGTCTTGCGCCAGCGCGCGGCCGCTGCGCACCAGTCGCTGCAGGAATATTTGCTCGCCCGGCTCATCGAGGAGGCCAGCGAACCTAGCCTCGATGAGGTCCTCGACCGCGCAGGAGGACGCTCTGGTGGTTCTGTGCCGCTGAAGGCAGCGATGGCGGCGCTGCGGGCCGATCGTGATCGTCGTTGATGCCAGCGTCCTGGCGACCTGTCTTGGTGACGACGGCCCGGACGGTGATCAAGCACGCGCCCGACTGCGCGGAGAACGGCTAACCGCGCCCGAGTTGGTGGACCTGGAGGTTGCGTCGGTCTGGCGGCGGCAGGTCAGGACTGGTGCCATGGACGCACGGCGCGCGGCACTGGCACTGGCAGACCTGGGCGCGCTTCCCCTCAGGCGAACACCACACCGGCCCCTGCTGCCCCGCTGCTGGGAACTGGGCGACAACCTGACCATCTACGACGCCGCCTACGTAGCGCTCGCTGAGGCACTGGAGGTACTCCTGCTCACGGGGGACGGCAGACTGGCCAAAGCCACCGGACCAACCTGCAACATCGAAGTACTGCATTAAGCGCTCTAATCGTGGCCGCGGAGCCTCCAAATCTGTGATCACGCCGAGGCCGATATCCTCCCACTCTGGCGACACGGCCGCGGGCCCGCGCACCATCCCATGGCGGTGACGCAGTGCGAATGACGACTGGAGGTACCCGGAATTGCGAACCTTGGCCGGCAGTCCGCAACCCCCGGCGGGCGCTGGCTGGTTGGCCTAACATCGGCTCCCGTGGCCCTGAACCGGATGAACCGCGACGAATTCTTCGCCAAGCTCGCCGGCCTCGACGAGGACCGGCTCAAGAAGGCTCTGTGGAACCTGTATTGGCGGGGTCCGGCGCAGGTGCGGGAGCGTATCGAAAGCGAACTGGATCCCGTCCAGGACGCAGTGCGTAAGCGCGCGGCAGCCAAGCCTCCCAACCCGGGCACCGTGCTGTGGGAGGTCCGCGACTTCGCCGAACTCGCCAGGGCAGGCGCGTACATAGCAGGGGACCGGCGCGTCTCCCCGAAGGAGCGGACGCGCTGGCGCCTGACATTCCGTCGGCTGGCAGCAGACGCGCTAGCCGCGCTGCGGCACGAGGACTCCGAACCGGCGGAGGAGGCTGTGGCGCTCCTGATCGATCTGGCCTGCGAAACGAAGCGCTTCGACTACTTCCGGTCCGAGGATCCGATGGAAGCGGCCCAGTTCGTGGTCTCCGACGCGGCCGCGACGCTCTGGGAGTTCGTGCGGGAGCGGCACGGGTTCGCCCGGTTCGCCACGGCCGCCGCGGCGCAGCTGCCCCGGTGGGAGTCGGCCTACGGCTGGTCCCGCTCCGGGTGGGGCAAGCTGGCCGAGAAGGAGACGTCGCTCGCCAGCGCACTCGGCCGGATGCTGCAGGCTCCGGATGCGTGGACCGCGTTTGCGGACTGTTATCTCGATGCGCTGGACCAGATCGCCCGCACGGAGGCCGCCAGGCCCGCGTCCGGGCCATGGTCCAGCTATCCGGATTCGGGCTACCGCCGCAGCGATCGGAGCCGCGACCTCGCGGAATGGCACTCGCTGCTGCTAGAACGCCTGACAGGGTCGGAGGCCGAAGACCGGCTGGACCGCCTCGCCGGGCATCCTGCACTCGGCGGACCTGAGCTCACTTTTGTCCAGGCGCGACTGGCCCAGCTACGCGGGGACACCGACGCCGCCCGCACACTGATGGAGGCGTGCCTGGGCAGGCTGCCCGGGCATGACGGGTTCGCCGACTTCGCCGTCCAGATTGGAGCGGAACTGCCCGCAACCACCAGGGACAAGCTCACAGAACGGGCAAGAGGGCCAGCCGCCGCAGCACCCGGCTGACATCCGGCAAGAACAACCGCCGAGATTCACCACGACCACGACTTGGGCACGGGAGTTCTTGCCGCATCCCTGGCCAAACGCGCCCCGGCTACAACAGCCTCGGCTTCCCCGACCTGTTCGCGCCGCAGCCCACACACCAATTCTGGCAGACCGGAGGGATCAGCCAGCCTGCAGTGACTCGCGCAGTGCTGGCAGGATCCCGGCCGAGGAGGCTTGAAACCCAACCACTGCTCAACCACGGACGACAGTCTTATGGCAGCCGCATGCACGCGAATCTCAATGGTCACAGGGCGCTGACCTGCTCATGTCTGGATAAAGAACGATCTGCCAGGCTCAGCCGACGGCTATCCAGACCGCTCCCACCACGTACGAGGCCCGGTCCAGTGGACCGGGCCTGACCTGCGGGTTTCGTATATCCCACGACCAACGGCAGGCGGCGGCTTCTGGTGGCATCCAGTTGCATAGGCTGCAGACGACTCAGGGACGCCAAGGCGTCCCTGAGCTGTACTTTCCGGTGGTGGCAGGTGATGGGTTCGAACCATCGTAGGCTAAGCCGACGGTTTTACAGACCGCTCCCTTTGGCCACTCGGGCAACCTGCCTCGTGCCGCCACACCGGACGGCACAGTGAAGGATAGCGAACACCGGGCCGGTCCGTCGCACGACAACCGCGCATGACCGTCCTCGCCGGGCATCCGGGAGCGGGACCGGAGGCCGCCGCCAGGGCCGCGGCGGCCGGCACGGGGCGAGCGCGGGGGAGCGCGGAGAGAACGAGAGAGGAGCGAGGCGTGGCCGAATCATTCTTCGACATCGTCAGCAGGGTCGACAGGCAGGAGGTGGACAACGCCCTGAACCAGGCCGCCAAGGAGATCAGCAACCGGTTCGACTTCCGCGGGGTCGGGGCCGGCATCTCCTGGTCCGGCGAGGCCATCGAGATCCGGGCCAACAGCGAGGAGCGGGCCAAGGCCGTGCTCGACGTCTTCAAGGACAAACTGATCCGGCGCGGCGTGTCGCTCAAGGCCCTCGACCCAGGCGAGCCGAAGCCGTCGGGGAAGGAGTTCCGTCTCGGCGTCGGCCTCAAGCAGGGCATCTCCCAGGACGACGCGAGGAAGATCTCCAAGCTGATCAGGGACGAGGCGCCCAAGGGCGTCCGCGCCCAGGTGCAGGGCGAGGAACTGCGCGTGTCCTCGAAGAAGAAGGACGACCTGCAGGCCGTGATCGCCCTGGTGAAAGGCAACGACTTCGGCCTCGCGCTGCAGTTCGTCAACTTCCGCTAGGCGACGGCGGGCGCGATATCGCTGCCTTACGCAAGGGCGTGGTCAGCCGGGCTCCGAGTGGGGTCCGGTCCCGGGGCCGGCGGCCTGCGCCTCCCTCGGCAGCGGCGCGCCCGGGTCGTGCGCGGGTGGCGGCGGAACCGTCCACATCCACTCCCGCAGCCGGTCGCGCTCGTGGGTGAGCCCGGCGATGCCCGTCTCGGGGTAGCCGAATTCCGGCGACCAGAACAGCGCGTCGTACGGACAGACCTCGACGCAGATCCCGCAGTACATGCACAGCGAGAAGTCGATGGCGAACCGGTCGAGCACGTTGCGCACCCGGGGCCGCGCGTCTTCGGCGGCCGGCTCCGTCTGCTTGTGCGACTCGATGTAGATGCACCAGTCCGGGCATTCCCGCGCGCACAGCATGCAGACGGTGCAGTTCTCCTCCAGCAGGGCGATGACGCCGCGACTGCGCGGCGGCAGGGCGCCGGGGTCCTGGTCCAGGGCAGGCAGCCCCGTGTCCACGTGCCCCGGATCCCGGTGCGCCGCCGGGACCGGGCCAGCCCCGGCAGGCGGGCCGAGCCCCGGCGGGCGGGCCGACCCCGGCAGGCGGGCGGGCCCCGGCGGGCCGTCCATGCTCTGGCCCGGTCATGGCGGCGGCCAGCCTTCGGGTACCCCCGGCGGTACCAGCCGCCTGCGGGACCGCGCCGACGCCTGCCGCTCGCCGGGTTCCCTGGCACCCGGCCATTCCTGCGCCGCCCTCGCGGCCAGCGGGAAATCCTTGCGCAACGGGTGCCCCTCGAACCCTTGCGGCAACAGCAGTGGCGCCAGGCCGGGGTGGCCGTCGAAGACCACGCCGAACATCTCGTGCGTCTCCCGCTCCGCCCAGGCCGCGCCGCGGAAAACACCCGTGGCCGTGGGCAGCACCGGTTCCCCGCGCGGGACCAGGGTGCGCACCAGCATGTGCTGCCCGCTCTCGATGGAGTACAGGTGGACCAGCACGGCAAAGCCCTGGTCCTGCTCGTCCACGGCGGTCAGCCAGTCGAAGAAGTCGCAGCCGGCCACATCGCGGGCGAAGGCCAGCGCGGCCAGCCAGTCCCCGCGCGGCACGTCGATCGTGACCATCCCGGCCGCGGCTGGCCCGGCCGCGCCTGGACCGGCCAGGCCTCACGCCGGTCTCGGCGGTGCACCGCGCCGTGGGCAGCGCGCGGCCCGCCTCGGCCAGGACATCGCCGGGGGTCACCCTTGCTCCCCGGTGGAGTCGCGGAGCAACCGCAGGCCGGCCAGCAGCGCCTCCGGGCGGGGCGGGCAGCCGGGGACGTACACGTCGACCGGGATGATCTGGTCGGCGCCCTTGGTCACGCAGTACGAGTCCCAGTACGGGCCGCCGCTGTTGGAGCAGGCCCCGAAGGACAGCACCCGCCGGGGCTCGGGCAGGTCACGGTAGGCGGCCAGGACCAGCGGGGCCAGCTTGTCGGTCACCGTCCCGGCCACCACGAGCACGTTCAGCGGTCCACTGCCGCCCAGACCGGCGCCGTCACCAGGGGAAACGCCGCCTGCCGGGTCCGGGGCGCCGCCGGGGAGCAGTTCGGCGCACCGCCGCAGGGCGGCGGACACCTCGACCGCGCAGCAGGCGAGCCCGGCGTCGAACACCCGCAGCGAAAGGCCTGCCGCCGAAAGGTCGCCGGCGGAAATGGCCGTTGCCCCGGCGGAAGGCTTGGCCCCCGCCGTTCCGCCGCCACGGCCCGGCGCCGGCAGGTCCACGGCAGCCATCCAGCCAGCCTATGCCGAACGCCGCTGGGCAGTCGGCGGCACGGCGCCCAAAACCGCCTGCGTGAACCCGCGAGTATTCCTATACGTCTATGACACGGAGGGTATGATTAAGCACGGAAGTGTCACATGAACTTGCCAGCTGCACGGGGGCCCGGTGCGGTGCCTATTTCGGGGATTGTGCGGCTGCGCGTGCCCCCTAGGGGTTTGCTGATGCGATCTGCGTCACAGTCCCCCCAGGAGTGCTCGCGTACCAGCCGCCATCGCCCGTCGCTCCCGGGTAACCTAAGCAAGTTCGCCCCGCGAAAACCACGAAACCGGGCAGGTCACCAGCCCGTTGAGCGCTCACGGACCCACGCCGCCGCCCACGGCGCCGCCCGCGCAGCGTGGAGGAGGTCCATCAACTGTGGCCAAGCAGGTCCAGCACCTCGACGGCGTCATAATCCGCTTCGCTGGCGATTCCGGCGATGGGATGCAGCTCGCCGGTGACCGGTTTACCCAGGAAACCGCCGCGTTCGGCAACGACCTTTCCACGCTGCCGAACTTCCCGGCGGAGATCCGGGCGCCTGCCGGCACCCTGCCCGGGGTGTCCAGCTTCCAGTTGCATTTCGCGGATCATGACATCCTGACCCCCGGCGACGCCCCCGACGTGCTCGTGGCGATGAACCCGGCGGCGCTCAAGGCGAACCTGTCCGACGTGCCACGCGGGGCGGACATCATCGCCAACACCGACGAGTTCACCAAGCGCAACCTCGGCCGGGTCGGGTACGAGGCCAACCCGCTGGAGGACGGCTCGCTCGCGAACTACAACCTGCACGCGGTGCCGGTCACCTCGATGACCGTCAAGGCGCTGGAAGAGTTCGACATCACCCGCAAGGACGCCGAGCGGGCCAAGAACATGTTCGCGCTGGGCCTGCTCTCCTGGCTCTACAACCGGCCGGTCGAGTCCACGATCGCGTTCCTCGAATCCAAGTTCGCGGCCAAGCCGGAGATCATGAAGGCCAACAAGGCGGCCTTCCAGGCGGGCTGGAACTACGGCGAGACCACCGAGGCGTTCTCGGTCCAGTACGAGGTCAAGCCGGCCAAACTGCAGGCGGGCACCTACCGGAACATCACCGGCAACAGCGCGCTCGCCATCGGCCTGGTCGCCGCGTCCCGGCGGTCTGGGCTGCCGCTGTTCCTCGGCTCGTACCCGATCACCCCGGCGTCGGACATCCTGCACGAACTGTCCAAGCTCAAGCGGTTCGGCGTGCGCACGTTCCAGGCCGAGGACGAGATCGGCGGCGTGGGCGCGGCGCTCGGCGCGGCCTTCGGCGGTGCGCTCGGCGTCACCACCACCTCGGGCCCGGGCATGGCCCTCAAGGGCGAGACGATCGGGCTGGCGGTGTCGGTGGAACTGCCGCTGATCGTCTGCGACATCCAGCGGGCCGGCCCGTCCACCGGCATGCCGACCAAGACCGAGCAGGCCGACCTGCTGATGGCGCTGTACGGCAGGAACGGCGAGTCGCCGGTCGCGGTCCTCGCGCCCGCCACGCCCTCCGACTGCTTCGACACCGCGCTGGAGGCGGTCCGGATCGCGGTCAAGTACCGCACACCGGTGATCATCCTGTCCGACGGCTACCTGGCCAACGGCTCGGAACCCTGGCGCATCCCGGAGGTCGCGGGCCTGCCCAAGCTGCGCGACGAGTTCTCGTTCTCCAGCCCGAAGGAATGGGCCGGTGAGGACGGCAAGGCGGAGTTCCAGCCGTTCCGCCGCAACCCGCAGACCCTCGCCAGACCGTGGGCGGTCCCGGGCACCCCGGGCCTGGAGCACCGGATCGGCGGGATCGAGAAGGCCGACGGCGCCGGGACCATCTCCTACGACCCGGACAACCACGACAAGATGGTCCGGCTCCGCCAGGCCAAGATCGACGGGATCGCCGCGGACATCGGCCCGCTGGAGGTCGACGACCCGGACAGCGACGCGAAGGTCCTCGTGCTCGGCTGGGGATCGACCTTCGGCTCGATCGGCGCCGCGGTGCGCCGGGTGCGCAACGCGGGCGGTTCGATCGCCCAGGCCCACCTGCGGCACCTGTCCCCGTTCCCGGCCAACCTCGGCGAGGTGCTCGCCGCCTACGACAAGGTGCTGGTTCCCGAGATCAACCTGGGCCAGCTCGCCCTGGTGCTGCGCGGGCGCTACCTCGCCGATGTCATCTCCTACAACCGGGTCCGCGGGCTGCCGTTCCGCGCCGCGGAACTCGCCGGTGTCATCGAGGACGTGATCAGCAATGTCTGAAACCAGCCATGGGCGTGGCGGTGCCGCGGATGATGGTGCCGCCGAGACCGCCCGCCGGCTGCGGTCCCTGACCTTGGTCCCGGTGGCCGACGAGAAGCTCACCACCAAGGACTTCAAGTCCGACCAGGAGGTGCGCTGGTGCCCCGGCTGCGGCGACTACGCCATCCTGGCCGCGTTCCAGTCGTTCCTGCCCGAACTGGAGGTGCCGCGGGAGAACCTCGTGATCATCTCCGGCATCGGCTGCTCCTCCCGGCTGCCGTACTACGTGGACAGCTACGGCATGCACTCGATCCACGGCCGCGCCCCCGCGATCGCGACCGGCCTGGCGGCCACCCGCCCGGACCTGTCGGTGTGGGTGATCACCGGGGACGGCGATGCGCTGTCGATCGGCGGCAACCACCTGATCCACGCACTGCGGCGCAACGTCAACATCAAGATCCTGCTGTTCAACAACCGGATCTACGGGCTGACCAAGGGCCAGTACTCGCCCACCTCCGAGCAGGGCAAGGTCACCAAGTCAACCCCGTTCGGCTCGCTGGACACCCCGTTCAACCCGGTGTCGCTGGCACTCGGCGCCGAGGCCAGCTTCGTGGCCCGCACGATCGACTCCGACCGCAAGCACCTGACGAGCGTGCTGCGCGCGGCCGCGGACCACAAGGGCACGGCGTTCGTCGAGATCTACCAGAACTGCCCGATCTTCAACGATGACGCGTTCGCGCCACTGACCACGCCCGGATCGCGGGAGCAGCGGCTGCTCCGGCTAGAGCACGGCGAGCCGATCCGGTTCGGCGCCGAGGGGGCCAAGGGCCTGCGGTTCGGCCGGCAGGGCGGGCTGGAGGCGGTCGACGTCGCGGGCGCCGACGAGGACTCGCTGGTGGTCCACGACGCGCACGCCGCGGACTCGTCGTATGCGTTCGCGCTGTCCCGGCTGGACGGGACCGACTTCGCGCACACCCCGATCGGCGTGTTCCGGCAGGTGCCCAGGGACTCCTACGACGAACTGATGGCCGCCCAGCTCTCCGACGCCCGCGCCCGCCACGGCGACGGCGACCTGGCCGCCCTGCTCGCCGGCCCCGACACCTGGCAGGTCGGCTAATACCGCCGAACCCCCTGGCCGGGCCGGCCCCGGTAACACGTTTGCCTGCGGATCCGGGTTCCCGGCCGTCCGGCCCGCCCTGGGATCTTGAGGCCTAAGCGCAGACGTTGACCAGGTTGCCGGGTTTGTTGCGGAAGACGTTTCCGCCGGCGACGGCCCCGTTCAGCGTCCCGCAGAGTCTGACACCAAACAGCCAACGCGACATCGGCAACGGGACAAGTGCGGCCTTGGCAATGGGTGTGCCCCAAGCCCGAGCCTGTGCCGGAACGAGATCGGATTGCCGCCGGACCGCAGCGGACCAGGCCTTGCGGTACCGCGTGCGGCTGCTAAGGCTTTCAGGGAAGGACTCCGGAGAAGGGAGACAGATGTTAGTCAACAGTAAGGTCATAGCCGCGGCAGCGACGTTGCTGCTGGTGACCGGGGCCGGGGTGGCGTCCGCGATGACTCCCGCGCTGGCCTCGCCGGGGCACGACGCGCTGGCCGCATCGGGGCACGAGGTGTGCGACGAGGGATCGCCGGTCAAGTGCCTGAACGCCTGGGGCGGCGGGCCGAGCATCAGGACCTACAGCCCCAACGTGTCCAACGACAACTTTGTTGTCCAGGGCGTGAACCGCTGCAACAACGGCGACTACACCACCACCAACTGCCCGATCTCGGGCAATCCTTCCGGGCTGTACATCTACCAGATCGAGTTCGTCGGCGGCGGGACCTACAACGGCGACTGCGTCGGTGACAACAACCCCGGGGTCTCCGGCCTGGCCGAACTGGTCGGCTGCAACCACACCGCCTATCCGGGGACGGGCGGCGGCACGGCCACCATCTTCGTCGCGTATCCCGGCGACGGTATTACGTATCCCCTCTGCGAGTCCGGGTTCAATTACGGTGTCAACGCGCACTTCACCAGCGGGAACGGCTCGTTTGGCGGACTCTCCGGGATCCGCTGGGATGAGGAGCAGAACGACATCTCGATCGATCTGTCCTTCCCCCCGGGGAATTGCCTGTCCTATATCCCGTTCGGGTAACCAGCACGCTGAGGCCCGGCACCCCCACCTTGGGCTCAGGGTGTGCCGGGCCTCTGCCGGTATCCTCGACCGCGCTGCCAGGCTGGCCGGGCGGGAGCCGGGCATCGGGGAGTGTCCGTTATGCAGCACAATGAGCCACCGGTGACGGGCAGCGGCGAACGGAGCGGGGCATGAGCGTGCGCGCGGAGCGGTCGGGGCGGGTCACTACGGTCATCCTGGACCGGCCGGGCGCGCGGAACGCGGTCGACGGGCCGGCCGCCGCCGGCCTGGCGGCCGCGTTCCGGGAATTCGACGCCGACGCCGGCGCCGATGTGGCCGTGCTCTGGGGGGCGGGCGGGACGTTCTGCGCCGGCGCCGACCTCAAGGCGGTCGGCGGCCCCGACGGCAACCGGGCCGCTCCCGACGGCGACGGGCCGATGGGGCCCACCCGGATGCACCTGAGCAAGCCGGTGATCGCCGCGATCAGCGGGCACGCGGTCGCCGGCGGCCTGGAACTGGCCGCCTGGTGTGACCTGCGGGTTGCCGAGGAGGACGCGGTGCTCGGGGTCTTCTGCCGCCGGTTCGGGGTGCCGCTGATCGACGGCGGCACGGTCCGGCTGCCCCAGCTGATCGGCCTTGGCCGGGCCCTGGACCTGATCCTCACCGGCCGGCCGGTTTCCGCCCCCGAGGCGCTGGCCATGGGCCTGGTGGACCGGGTCGTCCCGCCCGGCCAGGCCAGGGCCGCCGCGGAGGGCCTGGCCGCCGAACTCGCCGCGCTGCCGCAGGCCTGCCTGCGAAGCGACCGCGCCGCCGCGCTGGAGGGGATCTCGCTCCCGGCCGGCGAAGCGATGGCCAACGAGTTCCTGCATGGCCTCCGGGTGCTGTCCGCGCCAGGTTTCGCGGCAGGTGTCCAGCGGTTCCGGGACGGCGCCGGCCGGGGCGGCGCTCCCGCCTGACCGCCCCCTCCCTTTCCTGAACTTAGCGTAGTTATTACACTACAGAACGATTCATCGTGGCTGGCGCCGTCCGGTGCCCGGCCGGGCGCGGGGATCGCCGGGCCTGGGCGAGCCTGGCGGCCCGGCCGCCTGCGAGGATCCGTCGAGCCGGGGGGACTGCGATGGACAGGCGGCAACTGCCTGCAGTGCTATTCCTGACGATGTCCACCGTCACGATGTGCATCGCGGCACGGCCGGGGCCCGCCCGCGCGGCCACACCCGGGCCTGGCGCCCGCGGGGCGTACCAGATCTGCCGCACGTGGGGAGACCACGCCGCGATCGCGGCGCGCATGTCCCGGGGCATCCGGGCCGTGCTGCACCGCCGCGAGTCGATCGTCGCGATCCGGGTGCAGGACCCCCACCTGGGCATCGGCTGCTGGTACCGGGAGCGGCGCCACTTCGACTCGGCCAGCGCGGTCAAGGTGACGATCCTCGGCGCCCTGCTCCGCAAGGCACAGGCGGAGCACCGGATCCTGACCGGCCGGGAGCGCCGGCTGGCCTGGCGGATGATCACCGAGTCCGACAACGGCGCGGCCACGGCACTGTGGTACGACGTGGGCAGGTACCGCCTGGACCGGTTCCTGAAGCTGACCGGGATGCGCCAGACCGTCCTCGGCCCGACCGGTTACTGGGGCCTTACCAGGATCACCGCCCACGACGAGCTCATCCTGCTGCGGCACCTCATGCAGCCGAACCCGGTGCTGACCAATGCGGCCCGCCGCTACGAACTGCGCCTGATGGCGCACGTGATCCCGGCGCAGCGCTGGGGGACGCCCGCCGGGGTGCCGGACACGTTCACGGTGCACGTGAAGAACGGCTGGGCGCCGCTGTCGCCGTACGCCGGCTGGTTCGTGAACAGTCTCGGCTGCTTCACCCACGCCGACCGCGGCTACAGCGTGGTGGTGCTGACCCAGGGCAACCCGACGATGGGCTACGGAGTGGCCACCGTGGCGGACGTGGCCGAGGTGATCAACCACGGGCTGAACCCGGGCGCGCGGCACGTCATCCCGCGGTCGCGGCCGTTCCCGTCCTGGGCCGGCCGGACGAGCCGACCGCACGCTGAGCAGGCCGCACGCTGAGCAGGCCGCACGCTGAGCAGGCCGCACGCTGAGCAGGCCGCAGGCTGAGCGGGGCGCCCGCCCTTTACATGGTGTCTACTGTCTATTTACAGTAGACACCATGGGCCTCGATGCTGACCTGCTGGACCGGGCGAAGACGGCCGAGGCGCGCGTCATCGACGCCGAGCACGCGGCGGAGGTGGCGCGGGCCGACTTCCACCGGGCGGTGCGCCGCCTCCAGCTCGCCGGCGCCTCGCTGCGTGAGATCGCCGACGCGCTGGGCCTCAGCCATCAGCGCGTCCACCAGATCGTGGAGTCCGCCGGGGGAAGCGGCGCTGGCGCTCCCGCCAGCCGCGCGGCGGGCTGTTGTCCTGCTCGTTCTGCGGGCGGGACCAGAAGCACGTCAAGACGCTGATCGCCGGGCCCGGCGTGTTCGATCTGCGACCGGTGCATGACCCGGGCGGCCGGGGTGCTCGCCACCGGAAAAGCGGCTGTGTCCCCGACGGGGTCGATCCAGGCCGTCCGCGAGGAGGCCGAGGGAGGAGCGATGCTGCTACTGCGGGAAGCGCCGCTCCCAGGTACCCGGCATGGTGGCGGCGGAGCAGGCCCGGATCTGCAGCGAATGCCTGCGCCAGTGCTGCGACATACGCGACGAGACGCCGACCTGACCGGGCCGGGGCAGGTGCCCGCGCGCCTGCGGCGGCGCCTGCCCGCCGGACCGGGCTGGGGGCAACCTGCCGCGCCCGACCGGGCTGGGGGCAACCTGCCGCGGCGGACCGGGCCGGCGGTGCCTGGCCCACGGTCCCGCGGCGGGTGTCAGGCCGACGTCGCGGTCTTCCAGAGGTGACCATCCGGGTCGGCGAAGTAGCCCGAATAGCCGCCCCATTGGGCGCCCGCCGCTTCCTTGACGACGGTGCCACCGGCGGCGACGGCCTTGCCGATGACCTCGTCCACAGCCTCGCGCGAGTCCACGATGTAGTGGAACGAGACGCCGCTGAAGCCCGATCCCTCGGGTGAGACCCCGGCGTCCTGTGCCGCCGCCCCGCGCTCGTAGAGGGCCAGCGACGACGACCCGCCGCCCAGGTCGAGGGACACGAAACCGGGGTAGTCCTTGTCGATCGCGCAGCCCAGGCCGTCGGCGTAGAACTTCTTGGACCGGGCCAGGTCCTCGACGCCGAGCATGATGGTGGTCACTTGCACTGGCATGGGTGTCTCCCTTGAATGTTTGTGTTTTCTTCCCCCCGGATGTCTGACCGGGCGGACCGGCAAAGTGTGACCGGCCTGCCGCACGGCGCCGCGCTACCGGGCAATCGGCCCCGGACTGGAAGCGTGGCCTGCCGGGCATCCTTTAGAGTCGCTGCAAGCCGTCCCCCGGCGGGGGTGCGGGCAGCCGGGTGTTGACGGCGTTGGAGTGAGGACCGGCCGGTGGATGTCTCCCTGCACGATGTGCATCAAGCCCTGCGCGAACTCGGCAAGCTCCGCTTCGGCGAGTTGCGGGTCGAGGACGCGATCAGCGAGGTCGTGCGTACCACGCACACGATGTTCGATGTCGACGGCGCGGGCCTGATGCTCGTCGATGACGAACAGCACCTGCGCAAGGTCGCGGCCTCCGATGACAGGTTCGGGCATCTGGAGGACCTGCAGATCCGTCATCAGGAGGGTCCCTGCATCGACGCCTACGAGACCAAGGAGCTGATCAGCGCCGAGGACCTGGCCAGCGAGCGACGGTGGCCGCAGTTCAGCGAGGCCGCCGTGGCGCGCGAGGTCCGGGCGGTGCTGGCCAGCCCGTTGCCGTACAACCAGGCCGCGGTGGGGGTGGTGGCCGTGCTGTCGGAACAGCGTCACCCATGGTCGGCCGAGGGGGAACTGGCACTGCTCGCCTTCACCGATCTGGCCGCACTGTTCATCGCCAGCATGATGCAGGGCGAGGCGCGTTCGGAGCTAGCCACTCAACTGCAAGGCGCGCTCGACTCCCGGCAGGTCATCGAGCAGGCCAAGGGGGTGCTGATGGGCCGGGACGGCATCTCGGCACGGGCCGCATACGAGCAGTTGCGCGGGCAGGCCCGGTCCGAGCGCCGCAAGCTGGGCGCCGTCTGCGCGGAGATCGTCGCGACCGCCGGGCAGCCCGGCTGAGCGATGGCCCGGACCCCGGCGGGCACCGCCGGTCGCACCTGCTGGCGATTTGCCTCCGGCCCAAGCTGGGGCATACTGGAAGCGCCGTCATGACGCCGCCCAGACACCGCGGCCCGAACGTCACGTCGATGCTGGTCCCCGCGCCCTCGCCGGACACTTCCGCGAAAGCGCCCCCTGACAGCAGTCGGCCGAATCGCTGGCCCCACTTCTGGACGGGAGCATTCCATGATCCTCATCGGCCTTATCCTGCTGCTCATTGGCTTTCTCGCCAATATCGCGATCGTCTGGACGATCGGCATCGTCGTCCTGGTCGTCGGGCTCATCCTGCTTCTCCTCGGCTCGATCGGCCGGGGCGTCGGTGGCCGGCGACATTACTGGTAGAAACCCGGGGCCGGGCCCGGCATCCGGCGGCTTGCCGGGCCCGCACCTGGGGATCGAGGTGACCGTTTCCGCGGCGACCGCCACGGTCGTCCTCCGCGGCGAGCTGAGCCCGGCCACCATGCCACTGCTGGCCGCGCGGCTGGCACGGATCCTGGGCTCCGGCGCGCAACGGCTCGTCTTCGACCTGGCCGAGGTCGAATTCATCGACTGCGCTTCCGCACGGCTGATCGCCGCAACCGGCCGGCACCTCCCGGCCGGTGTGTACCCCGCAGTCCGGTCCGCCAGCCCCGTGGTCCGCCGGATAGTGACGCTGACCGGCCTTTCCGAGCACCTTGACGTCGTTGCCCCCGACACGGAATTACCAGGTGCCCCACTTGCGGCCGGGCTCGGGCAGTTCCGGCGGCGCGAGGAATGCGGGCGGCGCGCTGAGATCAAGCGCACCGATCGGTGACACCGCGGTCGCGTCGCGCCGGGTGAGCGCCGGCAGGTTCCACTTCTCCTCGACCAGCTTGAGCACGGAGGTGTGGTCGAAGACCTCGGACAGGACGCAGTCGCGCCGGGCGTAGGGGGAGACCAGCACGGCCGGCACGCGAAGGCCGTACCGGTCATAGCGCATCGGGTCCTCGTCCAGTTGCTCCGCGTCCTTGACGTGGCCGGGGAAAAACACCTTGTGCGCGACCTGCAGCCACCCCGGCCGCGCGGCCATGGACTTCCCGTCCACGTCGTCCGGCGGGACCGGCGGCGGCGGCGGGACATGGTCGTAGTAACCGCCGTGCTCGTCGTAGGTCCAGATCAGCAGGGTGCCCGGCCAGCCCTTGCCGTGCATGACCCGGTTGATCACTTCGGCGGCGAAACTCTCCCCCTTCCGGATGTCCTGCGGGTTCTCCTCGGAGAACTCCTCGAACGCCGGATCCACCAGGCTGAACGCGGGCAGCGTGCCGGCGTCGGCATCGGCGAAGAACTGGTCCATGCCGTGGATATGCAGCATGTGCTGGCCGATGCCGAGCGGGAACAGGTCGGCGGTGAACTGGATGTCCTTCTGCACCCCGTCGGTGACGTTGCGCAGGCCCTGGCCCAGGGCGAGCAGCGTGCGGCGCGCCCGGCGGCGCCGGTAGTGAGCCGCCCGGCGCGCCCTGGACTTGTCCCCGGGCACCGGATGATAGTTCGCCCACGAGATGCCGTGCCTGGTCAGCATGTCGAAGATGGTCCCGTTCGGCGGGTAGTCGAGCAGGTGGAACGGGAGGTCGTCGACCAGGCCGTGGGCGGTGCCGGCGATGAGGAAGCGGCGGTTGGGGAAGGTCGGCCCCAGGCACGAGCTGAACCAGTGATCGGCCAGCGGGAAGGTCCGCGCCAGGCCGTAGTAGAACGGCAGGTCGTCCTGGGACCAGTAGCCAATGCCCACCGCCTTGTCGGCGTCCGGCGCGACTTCCTGTGTGCTGGTGACGAAGCCGTCCATCTTGCCCTGGTTCCACTGCACCTGACTGGCGTGCCAGCTCTGGCAGGGGACGCCCTCGGCCTGTCCGGTGCCGGCCAGGTGATGCGCCCGCACCGGGTTGCCCTCGGCATCCAGGTTCGTCACCGCGGGCTGGCCATCGCCGTCCAGCGGGAAACCCTCACCCCGGCCGGTCAGCATGCCGAGGTAGTTGTCGTAGGAGTGGTTCTCCATCATCAGCACGACGATGTGCTTGATCTGCGGCAGCAGGTCGGTACCCGCGGGCAGCGACGACCGCGGGCGGTCCCCCGGCTGGGCCGTGCTCAGGTTGCGGCCCCGGTAGCGCAGCTCCATCCGCTCAAGACGCTCCGGGATCCTGCGCCGCGACCAGCCGCGCCAGTTCTCACCCGTTCCCGGTCCCCCGCTGGCTCCGCTTACACTGCCTGGTTCGCTCACGCCAGGCATTGCTGCCCGGGGCAAGCGAGAGCAAACAACCGCTCAACGGACGGCCTGATGGGCGCGGCGGCGGTCATCGGGGTCACTGGCGTCCTGGTCGCCGGTCACGGGCCGGCACGCTACCTGAGCCGATGCGCGACCCGAGTGAGCCGCCGCCCGGGGCGCGCCGGAAACCAGGGCGGCCGCACCGGGGGCTCGGGCAGACTGGGGCGTATGGACAGCGCCTTCGCCCGGGCGGCCAACGACCTGGACGAGGAATCCTTCCAGGCGCTGTATGGCCGGTGGGATCCGCTGGACCCGGGCCAGGTGGCGGAACTGTTCGCCGGTTCCCCGGTGCGCTGGTGGGTGGCTGGCGGCCGGGCCGCCCGGATCGGCGCCGCGCCGCGCCCGCACGAGGACACCGACATCGCGGTCAGCCGCAGCGACCTCGATGAGCTGCGGAAGGCTCTCTCCGGCTGGCATCTGTGGGAAGCCAACGACGGGGCACTGCGGCCGGTGCTCGCGGGCCAGCCGCTGACCACGGGCTGCGAGCAACTCTGGCTGCGCCGTGATGCCGAGCATCCCTGGCGGCTGGACATCCAGCTCGATCCCAGCGACCAGGAGTGGGTGTTCAAGCGGGACGCCAGCATCCGGTTGCCGTGGCCGCGCGCGCAGCAGACCATCGACGGTGTCCGCTACCTGCGGCCCGAGATCGCGCTGCTCTATAAGGCGCGCCTGGACCGCCCGAAGGACCGGGCGGACCTGGCCGCCGCGGCCCTCGACGCCGGCGCCCGCGCGTGGCTGGCCGGCAACCTGGAGCGCCTCGGCCACGACGAGTGGGCCCGCCTTGCCCGCGGTGTCCAGGGAGCCGTGTAGCCGCGCCCCGCGCCCGGAGGGTAAAGCTTCCTTGACATTCGCGTACAGGTAAAGGTACCTTGACATAGTGCAGAACCGGGTGCGAGAGCAGCGCAACCAGCGCGGGCTGTCCCAGGCCGAGCTGGCGGCCGTGCTGGCCGTCTCCCGCCAGACGGTGATCTCCATCGAGAACGGCCGCTACATGCCGTCGCTGCCACTCGCCTTCCGGATCGCCCGGTTCTTCGACCTGCCGATCGACAAGATGTTCACCCCCGAGGACAAGGACCTGACGGGATAGGGCAGCTGCTGCCCGGTGCGGTGTGATACGACAACCGGGTGGAATCCAGGAGCCAGGTGGTCAAGGCGATGGCGCTGGTCCGGCGGCCCCGCGACGGAGCGTTGCTGGTGTCGGAAGGCAGGGACCCCGCTGGCTCACCGTTCCACCGGCCACTCGGCGGACATGTCGAATTTGGTGAGTACGCGCTACGATACGGTGCACCGCGAGCTCGTCGAGGAGATCGGCCAAGCGCTCAAGGACGTGCGGCTCGCGGGCGTGCTGGAGAACATCTTTCAGTGGGACGGCGCCACACAGCACGAGATCGTCTTCATCTTCACCGCCGCCCTGGCCGATGAGACCGCCTACGAGATAGCCGAGCAGACCATCTTGGACGCTCGTGACAGGACCCGTGCGTTCTGGCGGTCACCCGCCGCGGCCTGCCCGCCCCTGTACCCGGCAGGGGTGGCGGGCCTGGCCGCGCGAGCCGACTGGCCGGAGCCCGGCTGATTCGCGGATGCCGGCGGGCAGGTGCCCCGCCCGCCGGCGGCCGGAGCCGCTCACAGGAATTGGCCCGCCGAAGCCTCCGGCTCGCTGTCCCACACCACAGCCACGACCCCGCTTGGGTCGATCACGGCCCACCCTGTCTCGCGCTCCAGGCTCAGCAAGCCGTCCGGGCGAAGCTCGACGCCGGTCAGTTTCTTGTTCCCGGTTGTGACGAACCCGATGTGACCGGCCCTGCTGACAACCATGGAAAGCGACCCGGATTTGCCAATGAGGGGCTTGAGCAGGTCGCGGATCGTCTCGCCGGTCATCGACCCATCACCTCCGTGTACGGCTACGAGCAGCATGCCCCGCGCCGGGCAACCATCACATCGAAGGATGACAGAGCGAGGACTTCCCAGGATCTTCAGCCAGGTATGACTGCGAGCATCGCAGCCTGGCGTTCCCGCGTCACCCAAGGGGAGAAGTGGTTGCCGCCAGGGTAGATACGCTCCTCCCGCATACGTGGTGCCCGGGCAAGGCTTCGCCGGAGGACCGGCAGGGGCGCCAGGCTGTCGCTGTCACCGTGGAAGATGTGGATTGGCGCCCGGATCTGGGCGACATCAATCGGCCACGGCCGGCCGGCAGCCTGGCCATCGAGCCACCAGCCGGCCGCGCCCTGCCGCGCCGCCTCGGTCATGTCCCCGGCCAACGCCCCGCTATTCCTCTCGACCCAGTCGCGTTCGTCGGCGGGCCAGGTACCGGTCAGCTTCCGCATGCTCGCCAGCGGGTCCGCCCGCAATGCGGCCATTGCCACGTCAAGCCGGGCCCGGGCACCCTCGGGGTCGCGCCACTCCTGCCGCCAGCCCTCGGCGATGTCCTGCGGCATGCCGTCAAGGCCCCCCGCTTCGCTGATGCAGCCGCCCGCCGAGGTCAATATCACCGCCCGAACCTGGTCGGGCTTGAGGACTGCGCAAGCTAGCGCGTACGGCCCGCCTCCCGACGTGCCCTGAACCGCGAACCGCGCCATGCCCAGGTGCTCGGCCACGGCGACGGCATCCTTGGTCCGGGCGAGCATGTCGAGGTCATCGAGAGGATCGGTGGCGCCATAGCCGGGCCTGTCGACCGCCACCGCGCACACGCCCCGATCCTCCAGCAGGCCTGGCTCGTAGTCCCCCACCTCTGCCCGCGACGATGGCGAGCCGTGCAGGTAGAGCAAGGACGGGCGGGTATCTGCGCCGGACAACCGGTAACCGACCCGTCGGCCACCTGCTACGCGCAACACCTCGTCGGACACCGGCACGGCAACCCCATCCTCGACGCCCGGGCCGCGATTACGCGGCCGGCGCAGGCCGGCGGCCGGCGAGCACAGCGGCAAGGCCCAGCACTATCAGCGCAAGCGGAATCGGGCACCACCAGTGGTCCCAGAAGGCAGTGAGGCCATGTGTGCTCTCGCGCCCCGCCCAGAACACGCCAAGAAGCAGGAGGATGGCGCCAACGACCTGGCCAATCCGACGCATGGCGTCAAGGCTATCCCGGCCGATGCGCTGGCAGGAGTTGCTATCCAGTAGGGCACGCGATCGAAGGTGGCCCACGGGCCGGCCGGCCCGGCGTGCCTTCTGGTTCCCATGCAGACCTGTGGATGACCTGTGGATAACGTGGTCGCGCAGGCGTCCACAGACTGTGGGTAACTTGCCAGGAACATGGCTGTATGCCTGAAGGCAGCCACATTCCTGCGGGAGGCTCGCTTCATGATCGGCGACGAGCGCGCGGCGATCTCGTAGGTCACACGGCCACCGGATCCGTGAGCCAGGCTGCAGTAATGCAGTGATTACTGCAATACTGCAACTGGCCACCGGGGCCGCTTCCTCGTGTTCCCAGTTGCCGAGCCCATCGCCCGAGTGGGCCGGTTTCCGCACCGGACACCGACGCCCAGAAGGGATGTCTCCTCGTGTTAACCCACAGTTCCGGCCTGTGCACCCCGTGCCAACGTGGCCGCGCGGCTACCGAAGCCACCCAGACGCTGCGATAATGCCCAGGTGACGGGGCTGAGTGTCGCCCTGGCTAACCTCAAGCCGGGCACGGGCAAGACCACATCCGCGGTCTGGCTGGCACACGTTTTCGCGCAGGCCGGGAACAGTGTGCTCCTCGTCGACGCCGACCCCTCCGGCAGTGCCCTGGAATGGTCCGACCTCGCGGCTATGTACCCGCGGCTGGCACCGCCGGAGGCGGCGTTCCCGTTCCGGATCGTGGCGCTGCCGTCCCGCGAACTGCACCGTCGTGTGCCCGAGATCGCTGAGGCAGACGACGTGGTGATCATCGACACGCCGCAGCTGGAGGACCACGCTGGCATCGCCCGGTCGGCATTGCGGTATGCCGACGAGATTCTCATCCCTTGCGCACCAAGCCCCATCGAGATCAACCGCACCTCGCCAGTGCGGGACGAGATCAGCGACGTCGGCGCGGTCCGTGATACGCCCGCCCGATCCGCTGTGCTACTGAACCGCTGCGTCGCACGGGCGCACTCTACAAACGACGCCCGGGAAGCGCTTGAGCGGCTCGGTTATGACGTACTGGAGACCGCCGTGCCACGGCTGGAGGTCTACGCCCAGAGCTTCGGTATGCCGATCAAGAATCCCGGCCGTGATCTGTGGCGCAATGTGGCCCTCGAACTCATCGAGCGATGCCTTCCCCTTGGCTCACTCCGGACATGAGCACGCAGCGGGAACAGCGCAAAGCGCAGATGACGGCCGCCGCGGCGAGGCGCACAGAACCTGAGGCCCGGGCGCCGGGCCGGACCGCGATCCGGTCGAAGCCGGTGCGGATCACCCTGGACCTGAGCCCCGAGCTCTACCGGCAGCTCACCGAATGGGCCGCCTCCGCAGCGATAGCGCTCGATGTGCCGCGCGTGCCACTGGCGGACGCCGTGCGCGCGATGATCCGGGTCACGGCCGAGAGCCCGGACGAGGTCCTCGAACTACTGCGCCGCGAGCGAGAGTAGCGAGCCGGAGAGCCCTCAAGCGTTCCGGCTCATAGCTGGGAGACGATCACGTAGAGGCTGTTTCCCAGCAGCCAGGCGCCTACCACCAGCGCCCCCACCACGATCGCCTGATCCTGGTGTGCGTCGATCCAGCCATGCATCCGGGCAAAGCGGGCGGCGGCCGCGGCCGGCGCGAAGGCCGTATACAGCTCCATGACCAGGAAGGCCGACGTGGCCAGCAGGCAGAACAGGACCAGTGACAGCCAATCGCCCGCGGTGGATAGCTTGGCCTGGACGACCGTTGCCGCTCCAGCGGCCACCAGGGTCCACGGCTGCAGAAAGACCCCGAGCCCGGCAGCCGCCCACAGCGACAGATGGTCCAGCCGCGCCATCCAGCCCGGCTGCTTGCGGGGCCTGCCCATCCGCCTCCGCTGCCGCAAGCCGATCCAGATCAGCACCGCGCCCAGCAGCGCTTTGACCACCAGGACGACCGTAGAGGGCGCCGTCTGCGGCCGCGGTGGCTTGCCCCCGGTGGCCAGGACCACGGCCGCGATCACCACGACCAGGCAGGCCATCCAGCCGAGAATGAAGGCCAGCCCTTTCCGGATGCCCCGCTGAGCGCTGAGGATCAGGATGAACGCCACGATCGTCACCGGCTCGAGCGCGATCGCGAGCCCGATGATTACAAGGTCCAGGACCATCGGGAGCCTCTACTTGGAGCCACGCCGGCCTCCGGTACTGACGTCTTCCCTGCGAATGGCGCCCTGATTCAGCGGTGTAGGCCACATGATCAGCGGCAAAACCGCGCGCGTCATCCCCCGCCACGAGTGAGGCCGCGCGGGTGGGTGCGGTGCAGCGTTCCAGCCCTACGCGAGGCCGCCGAGTCAGTTGATGTCGAACTCGTTGCCCTCGG
Source organism: uncultured Actinomycetes bacterium (assembly GCA_963730235.1). Classification (GTDB taxonomy): domain Bacteria; phylum Actinomycetota; class Actinomycetes; order Streptosporangiales; family Streptosporangiaceae; genus DASXKD01. The sequence goes on along the minus strand of CAVSRH010000004.1, from coordinate 770,386 downwards.
GGTCCTTCAGCGCGACCGCGTAGTGGTCCACGCCCTCCTCGAGTTCCTCGCTCAGGTCGCTGAGCAGCGTGGCGCCGAGATCACACAGCCGCCGGGCCTCGGCGTCCACGCGCTTCTTGCGGGTCCCGATCGGGAGGTCTCGCCCGCCGCTGGCGTGGATGTCGATGTGGAGCCGATTGCTAGTGGTCTTGCGGTCGGGCACGACCTGGATCCAGATGCGGGGCCCGGCGCCATCCGGATCGATGATGCAGTCCGTCCCCCGGCCGAGCCAGGACTCGGGCAGTCCGACGTCGCGCCGCCAGCCGTCCCAGGTGGCGAAGTCGGCCGGCGGCGGCTCCAGCACGTAGCCCAGGGCCTCGGCCCAGAAGCGGGCCAGCGGCTCCGGGTGGCCGACGCAATTGATGACGAGCTGGTACCGGACAGCCATGGGTCTCCTCAAGTCAGGCCGCGGCGTCGCCGGACGGCCCGGCAAGTATGCCGAGAGCCTCCGACAGTCCGGACCATTAGTCATGCTTCGCTCCAATGCCACGCGGTCGTGAACGGTTCGCCATACAAAGAGGCGTACTGGATCTCGATCCCCAGTCGATGCTCGATTAGCTCTAGGAACTCACGGTGCTGGGAGCGGTCATAGGTATCGACACTGAGCAGGAACTGCTCATAGTCCGTTTCGAGAAAAGGCTGTCCGCCTAGCGTTGTCGCGTGCGGCCGGACGGGTAGCCTATCGCGCAGCTTGTCGACGCTTGACCTGCTGAAATCCCCAATAAGCACGCCGTTCAGCGCCAGCTTGGTGCCCGTGATCCTCGCCGGGCCAAGGCCAGAATTGGTGAGGCGCAACCCGGCGGTGCCGCCAACAGGAAACGTTGCTGTCAGCCCCAGGAGAGGCTGCACCGAACGCCGGTTGTGCATCCGGGCGGCACGGGCCTCGTACACCGAGACCGCCAGAGATGCGACCGCAATCACCGTGGCACAGACGGCAATGACAGTATTAGCAGTCACTTGGAACCTCCAAACCCAGCGTGCATAGGAAACGGTCAAAGGTCACACCGTCCTCCTCCCGGTGGCAGATGATCAACCGTGCCACAACGGGCCGGCAAGCGGCCATGGGAGGTCAGTCACGTGTGGCAGGCACCGCAGCGACTCGCACATGCTGGCACCGGCACCGCCCTGATGGGTGGCTTCGGGACGAACGGGCCGCCGGGGTTCGTAACGTGGGGGTATGCCAACGGGCCTGCGACTGGAACCGGTAACCCAGGAGAACGTCAGGGCGGCGTGCAAGCTGAAGCTGCGGCCCGGTCAAGAAGGCCTGGTTGCCCCGGTCGCCTGGTCTCTTGCCGACGCCTACACGATGCCCGAGGTCGCGTGGCCTCGGCTGATCTACGACGGCGACCAGCTGGTTGGCTTCATGATGGCCGCGTTCGCCCCAGGGCATGAGAACCCGCTGTTTCACAGCTATCTGTGGCGGCTGAACATCGGCGCTGAGCACCAGGGCAAAGGCTACGGGCGATTCGCAATCGGAGAGTTGTGCCAGGAAGCCATGAGGCGCGGCCACCACCGGCTGACGGTGAGTTACCACACGGGCCAGGGCGGTCCGGAAGACTTCTATCGGCGCTTGGGCTTCCACCCCACCGGCAGGTATAACCACGGTGAGGCAATCGCCGAGCGGATCCTCTCCGCAGCACCGTCCCCCTGAGAAACGGCCTGCGGCCACCTGGCGGAGCTCACGTCGCCTCAGTCCACGGGCGAGATCGTGGCCAGACCTGCGTCGGTAGCCGCTTTGACCAGGCGATCATCGTAGGTGACCAGAGCTTCCAGTTCCGGTGCGAGGATGCGCGCGGTTGCGAGGTGGGTCGAGTCCAGGGATCGGAGCGCGCGATCCGGCTCACCCATCGCGCCATCCACGAATCTCCTCGTCGATCGCGATGTAGGAGAAGGCGGTCAGCAGGTCCCGGGCCTCTGGCAGCAGTGCGGGCACGGCACGGGCGACGGCCCGGGTGAGCTCGATCCGGAGCAGTGCCGAGCTAACCCACTCGGCGTCAGCGTGACTGTCATAGAAGGCCGCGAAGGCCTTCGAGTGCGTCTTCGACCAGGAGTTTGATCACCGCGGAGGTGTCGGCGTATAGAGGCTCACCAGTTTTCCTCGTCCCGCATCGCTGCCAGAGTCTCGGAAAGCTGGTCCACGCCGTCACTGGGCCGCATCCGAGGACGGTAGCCCGGCCGCCGGGCGAGAGTCGCCCGGCCTGACGCGACGAGACGGGCGAGGATGGGGGTGGGCTCACGTTCGCCAACAGGGACAATGCGGGCGATCAGCCGTCCGTGCTCGGTGACGTCAACGGTCTCACCGTGCCGCACTCGTGCCAGTACCTCGCTGGTGTGATGGCGCAGGTCACGTAGGCCCACTGCATGTGGCTCCGCCGTCACGAAGACAATGTATCACAATTTTGTGGCTACAAGCTTTCTGGGTGCCGTCAGCCACCGCCGACCACACAGACTCAGCTGTCGATTCGCGCCTTCCCAGAAGACTGGCAGCTGCCAGGACTTGCGCTCCGCACCGGTCTCAGCCGCGCCGCGGCCGCGGGAGCAGGCTACGCGGGCGTTCCTCGCCCAGGCGCACGTAGTAGCCGACCGGGAACAGCCGGACGTTCAGGCGGGCGTCCACCAGCCCCCACAGGCCGCGCCGCGCGAACAGGGCCACGGCGATCGCCACCAGGCCGAGGATGATCAGGTACCACGCGTTGTACGAGGCCAGCGTCTGCTGCAGCACCATGTACACCGCGGTGCCGATGATCGGCCCCTCGATCGTGCCCAGGCCGCCGATGATGGTCGCGAACGCCATCTCGGCGGTCCACTGCACGTTGAACACCGCGCTCGGCTGCACCTGGAGCTGGCTGATCGCGAGCACGGCGCCCGCGGCACCGCAACCGGCGCCCGCCACCACGAACACCAGCATCCTCGCCAGGCCGACGCGCGCTCCCGAGCTGCGCGCGGCCACCTCGTCGTCGCGGATGGCGGTGAGCACGAGGCCGAGCCTGCTGCGCAGCAGCAGGTAGATGCCGGCCAGCGCCGCCACCGTGACGGCCAGCCCGGCCCAGTAGGTATACGCGGTCAGCAGCGTGGGACTGAGCCCAGACAGGCCGGGCAGCGGCATCCCGGTCCCGCCGCCGATCGAGGAGAACTTCTCGATGACGAGCATCACGGTCGCGGCAAGCACCCAGGTAGCGATCGCGAAGTAGCCGCTGCGCAGCCGGGAGACCAGCCACCAGAGCGGCAGCGCCACGACGCCGCAGCCGATCGCGGCGACGGGCAACGCGGCGAACGGAGAGGTGCCGTGGATAGCGAGGATCAGCACGAAGTACGCGCCGAGCCCCACAAACGCCTGCTGTCCCACGGACACCAGGCCCGCGTAGCCCGCCAGCAGATTCCACATGCTCGCCAGCGTGAGCACGATGAACGCCTGCACCAGGATGGAAGTGGTGCTGGAGTACACGATGTAGGGAAACAGCGCGAGCACGACGACGGCGATCAGCGCCACCACGCCGGTCCAGGCGACATTTCGCTGCGACCGGGTGACCCGGAATTTGCCTGCCGAACGAGCGGCGGTCTCGGTGGCCAGGCTCACGACTGCGCCTTCCGGGAGATGAGGCCTTGCGGGCGCACCACGAGCACGGCGAGGAACACGATGAACCCGGCCAGAACCTCGTCCGAGATGTTGATCTGGGCGCCGATCTGCTGGGCCACGCCGAGCACCACACCACCGAGCAGGGTGCCCCACAGGGAGCCGAGCCCGCCGATCACCACGGCCGCGAACGCGAACAGCAGGATCGTGTCGGTGCCCGCGGTCGGGTCGAGCTGGGAGTACATGCCGTAGGCGATGCCGCCCAGCGCCACGGTGCCGAACGCGATCGCCGCCGCGATGCCGAACACGTGGCGGTAGTCGGCCCCGGCAAGCTGCGCCGCCTCCTTGTCGTCGGCCACGGCGCGGATCAGCCGGCCGTACTTGGACCTGGACAGGAAGTACTGCAGCCCCAGCAGCACCACCACGGCGACGGCGAAGATGACCACAAGCAGGTACGCGATCTGGATCTGCGATCCGAGGCTGAAGGAGGCCGTCAGCAGGGACAGGTTGGTGCCGATGCCGCGGGTGTTGGCGGTGAAGAACTGGAGCAGGCCATTCTCGATCACCACCGACAAGCCGAACGTGACAATCAGCGTGGTGAGGATGCTGCGGTCGAGCGCGCCCTGCAGGACCGTGCGCTGCAGCACATAGCCGAGCAGCGCCATCAGCGGTACCACGATGACGAAGGACCACAGCACGGGCATGTGGGTGACGGCGATGACGCCGAGCGCGACGTAGCCCGCGACCACGGCGAGGTCACCGTGCGCGAGGTTGACGACCTTCATCACGCCGAACATCAGCGACAGCCCACAGGCGAACAGCGCGTAAAGCCCGCCGGTCAGCACGCCCTGGATGATGGCGTTTACCCAGGCCATGACCGCTCACTCCCCTTTGCCGGGCCGGCCTGCCGAGGCGGCGCCCGCCAGCCCGAAGTAGGCAGCCTCGACCTGCTCCGCGGTGACGTCGGCGGGCACGCTTTCCAGGGTGGTCCGGCCCTCCAGCAGGCAGTGTACGTGTGACGCCACCCGCAGGGCCTGGCTCACGTCCTGCTCGACGAGCAGCACGGTGAGGCCCGTCGCCAGGATCTGCGGCAGCATGCCGTAGATGCGCTGGACGACGACCGGCGCCAGGCCGAGCGACAGCTCGTCGAGCAGCAGCACGCGGGGGTTGGCGACGAGGGCACGGCCGATGGCGACCGTCTGCTGCTCACCGCCGGACAACTGGGCCGTGGGCTGCTTGCGGCGCCCGCGCATCCAGTCGAACATCTCGTAGACCCGCTCGATGGTCCACGGGCCCTGTCGTGCGTACGTGGCTCCGACCTGCAGGTTTTCCTCGACGGTCAGCGATGCGAACAGCCGCCTGCCTTCCGGCACCATGACGATGCCCTGGGTGGCCCGGCGCTCGGGCCGCAGCCCGGTCACGTCCTTGCCGTCGAAAAGGACCGAGCCCGTCGTCGGGTGGTGCAATCCGGCGATCGTGCGCAGCAGCGTCGACTTGCCCGCACCGTTCGCGCCGATGATCGCGTAGACCTCGCCGGGGTACACCTGGAACGAGACCGCGTCCAGGGCACAGAGCTGCCCGTGGTGCACGGCCAGGTCGTGCACCTCCAGCAACGGTGTCCCGTTGCCCTGGCGCTCCCCGCCTGCCTCCGCTGCCCCCGTCACCGCGGCGCGCTCACGGCTCGCTCCGTTCGCCGTCGGGCGAAGGCGGCTCCAGCGACCCGCCGGCCAGGGCGGCGGTGACCTCGGTGCCGAGGAAGACCTCGCGGACCGCCGGGTCGGCCAGCACCGTGGCGGGGGCACCATCGCCGACGAACACGCCGCCCGCCAGGCAGATCAGCCGGCTCACCACGGGGGTCAGCGCGCGCACCACGTGCTCGATCCAGATCACCGCGGTGCCCTCGGCGTTGACGCCGCGGACGATCTCGACAAGCTGGGCGACCTCGGGGTCGGTAAGGCCGCCCGCCACCTCGTCGAGCAGCAGCAGGGTTGGCTGCGTGGCGAGCGCCCGGGCGAGTTCCAGCCGCTTGCGCTGCAGCAGGCCGAGCCGTTCGGCGGGCATGTTCGCCTGAGCTGACATGTCAGTCCGCTCCAGTGCCCCGACCGCGGCCGTGTAGCTGGGCCGCCGCCGCAGCCCGCCGCCCTGCTGGGCGGCGATGAGCACGTTCTCGAACACGGTCATGTCGCCGAACGGCCGCGGCACCTGGTAGGTGCGGCCGATGCCCAGCCGGCACCGCGTGGCCGGGTCCAACTTGGTGACCGTGCGCCCGGCGAAGCGGACCTCCCCCGCGCCGGGCGCGAGATCCCCGGAGATGAGGCCGAACAGGCTGGTCTTGCCAGCGCCGTTCGGCCCCACGATCCCGACCACGTCGCCCGGCCCGACGGCCAGCGACAGGTCCTCCGCGATGACGACCCGGCCGAACCGTTTCGTCACATGGTCCAGCTCAAGCAGCGGACTGGTCATCCGGTCACTTGTTGGTCGGCAAAAGGTCGGCCGTGATCTTCGCCTCCGGCAGCAGCGTGTTGTCGACGATCTGCATTTCCAGCGGGTACTTGGTCCCCTTCTGCCATTGCACGCCCGCCGGCGGGGTGATGGCCACCCCCGGGGCCGGTCCACCGGAGGCGAAGTTCAGCGGCCCGGCCAGCGCGTGGATGTTCACCTTGTGGATGGCGGCGGCGACCTCGGCCTTGTCGTGCGGGTCACTCACCGAGGTGAGTGCCTGCGTGCGCCACTTCGAAGAGGCTGTAGTTGCTGATGTTGGCGTTCCACTGGCCGTGGCCGGACGTCTCGAACTCGTTGGCGAACTGCTGGCAGGTCTCCCCGGTGAACGAGGACGTCCACGGCAAGGTCGGCACCCACCAGGTGTCGGTGGCGACGTTGTACGCCTCCGAGCCCAGCGCGTAGGCGTCGGGCGGGAACAGCAGCACCTTGGCCACGGTCGCCAGCTTCGGCCGGAAGCCCTGCTGGATCGCCTGCTTCCACATGGTGGCGAAGTCGGGCGGCAGCGGCACGTTGGTGAAGAAGTCGGCCTTGGCCGCCTTGAACTGGGAGATCATCGAGGAGTAGTTCGTGGTTCCGTCGGGGTAGGCCGACGACAGGACGAACTCGTAGCCGGCTGCCTTGGCGATCGGCGGGAACACCGCACGGAACGCGTTGCCGTCCGAGTCGTTGGGGAACGCCGCGGCAACCACCTTGTTGGTGTGCAGCTGGGCGTGGATCCGGTTCCACATCGGGATGAAGCACTTGACCAGGTGCTCGGCGCCGAGGAAGTACATCACCACGTACTTGGGCTTGAGCGTCGGCTTCCCCGGGTTGCCGCCGAGGTTGATGTACCAGGACTCCCACGGGACGTTCGAGCAGATCAGTGGGGTGCCGAGGGTCTCGGCCTGGCTGGCGACCGCGTTGACCGTCTCCGGCGTGGACGACGCGAGACAGCATGTCCACGCGCGCTCAGGATGGCCGACCTGGCCAGGTCCCCGGCCCGGCTGACGCTGGACTGGGAGTCGTAGGACTTGATCGTGACCGGGTAGGTCTTGCCGCCGATCTTGAACCCGTTCTTGTACGGGGTGGTCTGCTTGATCTTGGAGACCACCCAGTTGTCCGCCGCACCGAAACCGGCCAGCGGGCCGGTCAGCGGGTGGATCCAGCCAATCGTGATGCCCTTGGTGCTGCCCGAGTTGGCGCCCTTGATGCCCGAGCCGCAGGCGCTCAGGACGCCGCCGGCGCCAGCCAGTACCGCGCCCGCGCCCACACCTTTCAGCAGCGACCGCCGGGCAAACGGCGTCGCGGGCAGCGGCGAGCCGCCCGCTCTCTCAGGCCCATGTCGTCTCCTCTGAGCTTAAATGCCGTGAAGCCGGTGGATACCTGCGCCCACCGGCCGCGTAGGGGATCTGCCACCGGAAGCTTCCGGCACATATCTGAACTGTTCGCATAGCGTACAACGATGCGCAATACAGAACTTAACCACGCCGGAACTTGGGCTGTCAACAACCGGGCGCCATGGCGTTGCGGCAGGTAACAAGCCGGACAAGAGCCGGGGAACAGGCGGGACAGCGGAGCGTTGCGATGGTGCAGATCATAAAGCCTGGTTCTGATCGGCTCAGCTGGTGCGCTCCACCGGACGAAGCCGCACATGATCTCGAAGGCGCGGCGGGCCGGGACGTCGGGCAGCCCGGCGACCTCGGCCCGCGCGACGTCCGGCCCAGCGCCCCACGTCCGCGTGCGCCGCCTCCATCGCGGGGTGCGCGCGCAGCAGCGCCAGCGCCTCGGCGTGCAGCGACTCGTCCGTCAGGCCGTCCAGCGACAGCAGTTCCCGCAGCCGCTCATCGCCGGGCACCGGTGCCCGAGCGCGTGCAGCACCGGCAGGCTGCGCACCCCTTCGCGCAGGTCGGTACCGGGGGCCTTGCCGGACTGCGCCGACTCGCTGGCCACGTCCAGGATGTCGTCGGACAGCTGGAACGCCACGCCCAGCGCATGGCAGGCCGCGCGTGATCCGGGCCACGACGTCGGCGGGGGCGTCGGCGAACATCGCCCCGAACCGGCCCGCGGTGGCGATCAGCGACGCCGTCTTGTCCTCGCACCACGCGCAGGTAGTGCGCCAGCGGGTCCTGGCCCGGGCGCGGTCCGAGCGTCTCCGCGACCTGGCCGCTGACCAGCCGGGTGAAGGTCTCGGCCTGGATCCTGATCGCCTCGGCGCCCAGTTCGGCCAGGATGCTGGAGGCGCGGGCGAACAGGAAGTCCCCGGTCAGGATCGCGATCGTGTTGCTCCACCGGGAGTTCGCGCTCTCGTGGCCGCGCCTGATGGACCGCCTCGTCCATCACGTCGTCGTGGAACAGCGTGGCGAGGTGGGTCAGTTCGATGGCGGCCGCGGCGGGCACGATCCGCTCGTCGCGGGAGTCGCCGAACTGCGCGGCGAGCAGCACCAGGGTGGCGCGGAACCGCTTCCCTCCGGCGTCGATGAGATGCCGGGAAGCCTCGGTGAGCAGGGCCTCCTCCGTGTTCGCGGCCTCGGCCACTACCTTCTCGACGCCGCTGAGGCCATCGGCATGTCGGCCGCCGAGGGAGGCATCGGCAAGTTCCAGGGGAACGGCATTGATCACGAACGGCTCCACTCGTCGGTCATCGCGGTGCGCCGTACCACGATAACTCCAGGTCGGCCGTCGGTCGCACCAGCCTGCGCCAAGCCTCATCCAAACCACCGTAATCCCAGGTATGCCCTGCCGCCTGCCACCGGACGCTACCGCCGGAGAGGCGTGCCCGGAGCGGGGTAGGACGACGGGCACCCGCCGGAAGCTCAGCCGTGATCGGTGATCCTCGGACGGCCGGACGGGACGTTGGCCACTAGGCCTGCCGGACACCGGCCCGGTCAGCGGACGAACAGATGGTTGGCCGCATGGTTCGCCAGGTTGAGCAGCGGCTCCGGGACCATGCCGAAGACCAGCGTGGTGACCGCCCCGATCGCCACCGCGGCGCCGGTGAACACGCCCGGCGTGACCACGCTCGGCCCGTCGGGCGCCGGGTCGCTGAAGAACATCAGCACGATCACCCGCACGTAGAAGAACGCCGCGATCGCGCTGGACAGTACGCCGACGATCACCAGCGGCAGCGCGCCGCCGGCGATCGCCGCCTGGAAGACCGCGAACTTCCCGGTGAACCCGCTGGTCAGCGGGATGCCGGCGAAGGCGAGCAGGAAGAACGCGAACACACCGGCCACCAGGGGCGAGCGTTTGCCGAGCCCGGCCCAGCGGCGCAGGTGCGCCGCCTCGCCGGTCGGGTCCCGGACCAGGGTCACCACGGCGAACGCCCCGATCGTGGTGAATCCGTAGACGGCGAGGTAGAACAGCGAACTGGACAGTCCCAGGGTGCTCGCCGCGATGACGCCGGTCAGCATGAACCCGGCGTGCGCGATGGACGAGTAGGCCAGCAGTCGCTTGACGTCGGTCTGGGTGATGGCGATGATCGCGCCGACCACCATGGTGAGGACGGCCACGGTCCACATCACGGGCCGCCAGTCCCAGGTCAGCTGGCCGAACGCGACGTAGAACACGCGCAGCAGCGCGCCGAACGCGGACACCACGGTGCAGGACGCCATGAGCGCGGTGACCGGCGTGGGGGCGCCCTGGTAGACGTCCGGCTTCCAGGCTCTGGAACGGCACCGCCCCGATCTTGAACAGCAGGCCGAGGCCGAGCAGCGCGATGCCCCGCGTACAGCAGCGTGGAGCTGCTGGTGTTCGACGCGGCCGCCGCGGCGATCGCGCCCAGGTTCACCGAGCCGGAGAACCCGTACAGCATGGCCACGCCGAACAGGAAGAACGCCGACGAGTAGGCGCCCAGCAGGAAGTACTTGACCGCTGCCTCCTGGGAGAGCAGCCGGCGGCGCCGGGCCAGGCCGCACAGCAGGTACAGCGGCAGCGACAGGACCTCCAGCGCCACGAACATCGTCAGCAGGTCGTTCGCCGCCGGGAACAGCAGCATGCCACCGACCGCGAACAGGGTCAGCGGGTAGACCTCGGTGTGGGTGATGCCCGCGAGCAGCCCCTCACGTTCCTCCGCGCTGCCCGGCACCGCCGCGGCCTGCGCCACGAACGCGCTCCCGTCGTGCGACGACTCGGCGATGCAGCAGGACGCTCACGAAGGCCAGGACCAGGATCGTGCCCCAGATGAACAGCGTCGGGGCCGTCCACCGCCACCGCGCCCTCGGCCACCACGTGACCCGGGCTTGCCGTAGCGCGAAGGTGCGAGGTGGCGCCGACCGCGATCGTCAGCCCGAACGCGCCGGCCAGCCCGCCGAGCGTGAGCCCGATGTGGATCGACCGGCGCTGTGGCGCGCGGCACGAACGCCTCCACCAGCACGCCGGCCATTGCCAGGCCGAAGACCAGCAGCATCGGCGAGCAGCTGGCCAGTATTCGATGTGCGGCGGCGTGAGGTGCGCACCGCGGCGCGCCGGGATCGCCGTCACGGCGCAGGTCCTTTGTAGCGAGGCGCGGTCACCGGAGTCGTCGCCTCGGCGGGGCGGTCGGGATGGGGCCGTCACGGCCGCCGGGTGCGGCGTGGCACCGGGTCAGTCGCATGCACCTGCACCAGCGTGTGCCGTGACCGCCGGGTTGATGATGTTCAGCAGCGGCTGCGGGAAGAAGCCGAAGAAGATGAGCAGCGCGATCAGCGGGCCGACCGCCCACAGCTCCCTGGCTTCAGGTCGGGGAACTTCGCCACCTGGGCGCCGACCGGCCCGGTCATCGTGCGCTGGTACATCCACAGGATGTAGATGGCGGCCAGGATGATGCCGAACGTCGCCGCGACCGCCGCGGCCCGGTACCGGGTGAACGTCCCGACCAGGACCAGGAACTCGCTGACGAAGGTGGACAGGCCCGGCAGCGACAGCCCGGCCAGGCCGGAGATCAGGAACAGCCCGGCCAGCACCGGCGCCACCTTCTGCACGCCGCCGTAGTCGGCGATCCGCTGCGAGCGGCGCCGGACGATCATGAACCCGGCGACCAGGAACAGCGCGCCGGTGGCGAAGCCGTGGTTGACCATGTACAGCGTGGCGCCCGCCTGGCCCTGGCTGGTCAGCGCGAAGATACCCAGCGCGATCAGGCCGAAGTGGGAGATGGAGGTGTAGGCGATCAGCCGCTTGAGGTCGGCCTGGCCGATCGCCACGACCGCCCCGTACAGCACGCCGATCACCGCCAGCGTCAGGATCAGCGGGGTGAAGTAGCGGGACGCCGCCGGGAACAGCTCCAGGCAGTACCGGATCATGCCGAACGTGCCGACCTTGTCCAGCACGCCGACGAGCAGCACCGCCGCGCCGGGCTGGGCCGAGGTCGCCGCGTCGGGCAGCCAGGTGTGGAACGGCCACAGCGGGGCCTTGATCGCGAACGCGATGAAGAAGCCGAGGAACAGCCAGCGCTGCGCGTTGGTGGTCAGCGCCAGGTGGGTGAGCGGGCCGAACAGGAACGTGCCCTGGTGTGCCCGCCCTGGGTGGAGTAGACGTACAGCGCGATCACCGCGACCAGCATGAGCAGGCCGCCGAGCAGGCTGTAGAGCAGGAACTTGACCGCCGCGTACTGCCGCTGGCCGACCCCGAAGCTGCCGATCATGAAGTACATCGGGATCAGCATGGCCTCGAAGAACACGTAGAACAGGAACACGTCGGTGGCCGCGAAGACGCCGATCACCATCGTCTCCAGCACCAGCATCGAGCGCGAAGTACGTCTTCACGCTGCGCCTGGGCGGGGTGGTGGGGTCGGGGCTAGCAGAGCGCGGGGTGGTGGGGTCAGGGCTAGCAGAGCGCGGGGTGGTGGGGTCGGGGCCAGCAGAGCGCGGGGTGGTCGGGCCAGCAGCGGCTGCGGCCGCGCCATCCCTGGGACGCCGGATCCGCGTCGTGCCACGAGGCCAGGATCACCACCGGCATCAGCACCGCGGTCATGCCGATGAGGACCAGCGCGATACCGTCCACGCCGACCGCGTAGTGCACCCCGAACTGCGGGATCCACTGGTAGATCTGGACGAACTGGAAGGCCGGGCCGCCCGGGTTGAAGCTTCACCGCCATCGCGACGGTCATGCCGAGGGTCAGCAGCGACGAACACCAGCGCGACCCGCTTGGCGAGCAGGTCACGGGCGGCCCGGGCGGGCCTGTTGTCCCGGTCGGCGGCGGGAATCGCCGCGAGCAGCAGCGCGCCTACCAGCGGGATCGCGCCGATGACCGTCAGCCAGGGGAACGAGCTCATAGCGATCTAGACCCTCACCAGGAGGAAGGCGCCGACGAGCAGCACCGCACCGACGAACATGGACAAGGCGTAGGAGCGGACGAAGCCGGTCTGGACCCGCCGCATCCGCCCGGATGTGCCGCCCACGGCCGCCGCGACGCGTGTTGACCAGGCCGTCCACGCCACGGTTGTCGAAGTACACCGACAGCCTGGTCAGCCACTGCCCGGGGCGCATCAGCACGGACTCGTTGACCGCATCCCCGTAGAGGTCCTGGCGCGCGGCGGTGACCGGGAACCTGGCCGCGGGCGCCACGACCGGCACCGGGCGGCGGCCGTACATCGCCCAGGCGAGCGCGATCGCCGCGACCACCAGCACGAGCGCCGCGATCCCCGCGACGCTGAAGGGGTTCGGTTCGGGCGGCACGTAGCCGGTCACCGGGCCGAGGAAGTGGGCAAGCCGGTCGCCGAGGACCTCGAAGGCTCCCCAGCCCAGGGCGCCGAGCGCAAGCAGGATCATCGGCGAGGTCATGACGGGCGGTACCTCGTGCGGGTGGGCGTCGGCGTCCCACCGGCGCTCCCCGGCGCAGGTCATGAACATCACCCGGGTCATGTAGAACGCGGTGAGGCCGGCCCCGAGCAGCGCCGCCGTGCCGAGGATCGCGCCCGAGGCGCCGCCCTTGCTGAACGCCGGGTCGATGATCGTGTCCTTGGCGAAGAAGCCGGAGAACGGCGGGATGCCGATGATCGCCAGGTAACAGACGAGGAACGTGACGTAGGTGATGGGCATGATCTTGCGCAGGCCGCCGAAGCGGCGCATGTCGACCTCGTCGTTCATCTCGTGCTTCACCGAGCCCGCGCCGAGGAACAGGCCGGCCTTGAAGAAGCCGTGCGCGAGCAGCAGTGCGATGGCGAACGGGTACCCGGCGGGCCCGAGCCCGGCGGCCAGCATCATGTAGCCGATCTGGCTCATGGTCGACCCGGCGAGCGCCTTCTTGATGTCGTCCTTCGCGCAACTGATGATCGCGCCGAACAGCAGCGTCGCGGCGCCCACGATCGTTACCGCCAGCCGGGCGTTCGGCGAGAGGTCGAAGATCGGGCCGGACCGGACGATCAGGTACACACCGGCCGTGACCATCGTAGCGGCGTGGATGAGAGCCGAGACCGGGGTCGGGCCCTCCATCGCGTCCAGCAGCCAGGACTGCAGCGGCAACTGAGCCGACTTGCCGCAGGCGCCGAGCAACAGCAGCAGCCCGAGCGCGGTCACCACGCCCTGGCTGGCCTTTCCCGCCTGGCCGAAGACGCCGGTGAATGTCACCGAGCCGAACACGGCGAACATCAGCATGATCGCCACCGACAGCCCCGCGTCGCCGACCCGGTTGGCGATGAACGCCTTCTTGGCCGCGACCGGCGGCTCCGGCTTGTACTGCCAGAAGCCGATGAGCAGGTAGGAGGCCAGGCCGACGCCCTCCCACCCGACGTACAGCACGAGGTAGTTGTCGGCCAGCACCAGCAGCAGCATCGAGGCCACGAACAGGTTCATGTACCCGAAGAAGCGGCGCCGCTCCGGGTCGTGTGACATGTAGCCGACCGCGAAGATGTGGATCAGCGAGCCGACCCCCGTGATCAGCAGCACGAAGCAGATGGACAGCTGGTCCAGTTGCAGGCCCACGGGCACGTTGAAACGCGCCACGTGGATCCAGGTGAACAGGGTGAGCACCCTGGTTCGCTGGCTGGCGGGGTAGCCGAGCATCGCGATGAAGGCGATCACCGCGTAGACGAATGCGGCCACCGGCATCAGGACGCCGATCCAGTGGCCCCAGCGGTTCGTGCGCCTCCCGCCGAGCAGCAGCACGACCGCGCCGGCCAGCGGGAACGCCAGCAGCAGCCAGGCGGCGCGCTGCACGCCGACCGCCGCCAGGGCGGTCGCCGCGGATGCCGCGTGCGCAGCCGCCAAAGAGCCTGTCACCCCAGTTCCCCTCAATATTTCAGCAGGTTCGCGTCGTCCACCGACGCGGACCTGCGGGCACGGAAGATCGCCATCAGGATGGCCAGCCCCACCACCACCTCGGCGGCGGCGACCACCATGACGAAGAAGGCGATGACCTGCCCGTCCAGGTTGGCGTGCAGCCTCGCGAAGGCGACGAACGCCAGGTTGACCGCGTTCAGCATCAGCTCGATGCACATGAAGATGACCATGGCGTTGCGGCGGACCAGCACGCCGACCGCGCCGATGACGAACAAGATCACGGCGAGCGCCACGAAGTGCGACGGGCTCATGGCCGTGCCTCCTCCGGCTCGCTGCCGGCGGTCTCCTGCGGGCCGTGCTGGCGCCGTCGGCGGCGTCGCCCGGCGGCGGGCCGCGGCCGGGCCGATCCCCAGCTCGTGTTCCCTGGCGACGATGATCGGGCTGACCGACAGCTCGGACGGCCTGCCGTCGGGGAGCAGCGCGGGGAAGTCCACCGCGTTGTGCCGGGCGTAGACGCCCGGGCCGGGCAGCGGGCTCGGGTGGCCGCCCGCCACCCGCTGCCGGGACAGCTCGCGCTGGGTCGGCTTGGGCGTGGTCCGCTCGCGGTGGGCCAGCACCATGGCGCCGAGCGCCGCGGTGATGAGCAGGGCGGCGGTGACCTCGAACGGGAAGACGTACCGGGTGAAGATCAAGCTGGCCAGCCCTGCACGTTGCCGGCGCCGTACCCGGCCCCGGCCGGCGCCGCCGGCCCGATCGCCGCGTGCCCGACGATCAGGCCCAGCAGCACCAGGAAGCCGATCCCGGCCACGCCCGCGGTGAGCCGCTGCCCCGGAATGGTCTCCCGCAGCGAGTCCGCGGCGCTCACCCCGACGATCATGAGCACGAACAGGAACAGCATCAGCACCGCGCCGGTGTAGACGATGATCTGCACGAACGCGAGGAACGGCGCACCCGCGACGGCGTAGAGGACGGCGAGCGAGAGCATCACCACGGCGAGCAGCACCGCGCAGTGCACCGCCCGCCGGGCCAGCACCATGCCGAGGCCGGCCGCCACCGAGACCACCGCCAGCACCCAGAACGTGACCGAGGCCCCGGTCGAGGTGGTCTGGGCCGCGGCCAGCAGGTGCCCAGCGGTCACTGGTCCGCTCCGCTCGCGTCCTCGTCCGGCCCGGCATCCGGCGTCCGAGTCCGCCGCCGGGGCCCGGCTGGCGGCCCTGGTCCGGCGCGTCCCGCGCGGCCGCGCCCCCGGCCGAGCCGAGCAGGTAGTAGTCGCGCTCGGTGTCTCCCAGCCGCATCGGGTGCGGCGGCATCTCCATGCCCGACTCCAGCGGCGCCAGCAGCTGCTCCTTGGTCCAGATCAGGTTTTCCCTGCTGTCGTCCGCGAGCTCGTACTCGTTCGTCATGGTCAGCGCGCGGGTCGGGCAGGCCTCCACGCACAGCCCGCACAGGATGCAGCGCAGGTAGTTGATCTGGTAGACGACGCCGTAACGCTCGCCCGGGGAGTAGCGCTCCTCGTCGGTGTTGTCCGCGCCCTTCCACGTAGATGGCGTCGGCGGGGCAGGCCCAGGCGCACAGCTCGCAGCCGATGCACTTCTCCAGCCCGTCCGGCCAGCGGTTGAGCTGGTGACGGCCGTGGAACCGGGGCGCGGTGGGCTTCTTCTCCTCGGGGTACTGGACGGTGTCCACCTTCCTGAACATCTGCCGGAAGGTGACGCCGAACCCCTTGACGGGGTTCAGGAAATCAGGCACCGGTGACCTCCTTGACGGTGCCTGTCGCGCGGCGACGGCATCGGCTCGCGAGCGCCCGCGATCGCCGGAGAGTCCCGGTGGCGGTCACGCCCGACGCCGTGGTAGTGGGGCAGATCCAGGGGAGGGACGGGGAAGCCGGCGGGCGGCGGCCGCGCGGGCTCCGGCGCGGCGCGGCCCGGCATCGGGCGGCCGCGGCGGCGCCGCCGCCGCTCCGACGGCCACGTCGCCGGCCCAGGCCAGCACCAGCAGGGCGACGAAGATGGCCCCGCCGACGATGTAGACCGGCGTGCTGCCACCGTGCTGGCCGCCACACCCGGATGGTCGCGATCATCAGGATCCAGGCGAGCGAGACTGGGATCAGGACCTTCCAGCCGAACCTCATGAGCTGGTCGTAGCGGATCCGGGGCAGGGTGCCGCGCAGCCAGATGAAGCAGAACAGCAGGATGAGCAGCTTGGCCAGGAACCACAGCAGCGGCCACCAGCCGGTGTTCGCCCCGGCCCAGACCGATATCGGCCACGGCGCCCGCCAGCCGCCGAGGAACATCGTGGTGGCCAGCGCGGCGACCGTGGTCATGTTGATGTACTCGGCCAGGAAGAACAGCGCGAACTTGAGCGAGGAGTACTCGGTGTGGAAGCCGCCCACCAGCTCGCCCTCGCCCTCGGGGAGGTCGAACGGCAGCCGGTTGGTCTCGCCCGACCATCGTGATCAGGTAGATGAAGAACGAGGGGAACAGCAGCACCGCGAACCACGACGGGTAGTGCAGGGTGACCCCGCCCAGGTGGAACGCGCGCCGTGCGCCTGGGCGCTGCACGATCGCCGGTGGTGGACAGCGATCCCGCGTACAGGAACACCGCGACGAAGGACAGCCCCATCGCGATCTCGTAGCTGACCACCTGCGCAGACGAGCGCAGCCCGCCGAGCAGCGAGTACGGCGACGCCGAGGACCAGCCCGCCAGCACGATCCCGTAGACGCCCATCGAGCTCATCGACGAGCACCAGCAGCACCGCGACCGGCAGGTCGGTGAGCTGCAGCGGGGTCCGCAGCCGAAGATCGACACTTCGGGGCCGAACGGGATGATCGCGAAGGTGACGAACGCGGGGATCACCGAGATCGCCGGCGCCAGCCAGAACAGCAGCTTGTCCACGTGCCGGGGGACGATGTCCTCTTTGAGCGGCAGCTTGATGCCCGTCCATCAGCGACTGGAGCAGGCCGAACGGCCCGGCCCGGTTCGGCCCGGGGCGCTGCTGCATCCGGCCGATCACCCGGCGCTCGGCCCAGATCGCGAACAGGGTCATGAACATCAGGAACGCGAAGATGACCACGACCTTGAGCAGGATCATCCACCACGGCTGGCCGTAGAAGCTGAGCACGTCGGGTCGGCGCGGGGCGGGTAGCGCCGCCGCGGCCGCCGCGGCGGCCAGGCTGGTCATTGTGGGCTCCTCAGGGTCACCAGGGTGCCGTTCCCGGCACCGAGTTCGCGCCGGACCTCGCAGCCGGGCGCGTGGGCTGGCAGCCAGACCACCCGGTCGGGCATGTCCGGACCCGCACGCCGACGGTGATGGCTCCCCGCGGCGGTGGACACGCGTGACCCTATCGCCGTCGGCCGTGCCCGCCTCGCGCCGCGGTGGCCGCGGACATCAGCGCCACGCGCCGGCCGCGCCGTGCCGGCGAGGAACGGCTCGCCGTCCTGCATCCGCCCGGTGTCGAGCAGCTGGTGCCAGGTGGCCAGCACCGCCTCGCCGGGCCCGGGCAGGGACCGGTCGCCGCCGGCGGGGACGGCAGCGGCGCCTGGTCCTGTCCCCGGCCAGCCGGCCAGCGTGCCCAGCTCGCGGCGCGCCGCCGCGGCGTCGGGCAGCCCGAGGTGGACGTCCATCTCGTCGGCGATCTGGCCCAGCACCTGCAGGTCCGACTCCACGCCGGGCACGTCGAGGCCGCCTCGAACGACCCGGGCCGGCCCTCCCAGTTCACGAACGTGCCGGCCTTCTCCGGCACCGCCGCCACCGGCAGCACCACGTCGGCCCGGTCGGTGACCGCGCTGGCCCGCATTTCCAGGCTCACCACGAACGGGCGTCGCCTCGAGCGCGTCCAGCGCGGCGCTTCGCTCGGCAGGTCGCCCGGGTCCACCCCGGCCACGACCAGGGCGTCCAGGTCGCCGGCGGTGCGGCGGCGAGGATCTGCCGGCCGTCCCGGCCGGGCTCGGCGGGCAGCGCGGCGACGCCCCAGGCGCGGGCCACCTCGGCGCGCGCCTCCGGGTCGGCCACCGGGCGGCCGGCGGCAGCAGACCCGGCAGGGCGCCCGCGCTCCATCGCGCCGCGCTCCCCGGCCCGGCGGGGCACCCAGGCCAGCCGCGCCCCGGTCGCGGCGGCCAGCCGGGCCACCGCGGACAGCGCGCCGGGCATCTCGGCGAGCCGCTCGCCCGCCATGATCACCGCGCCCTCGGCGGTCAGCGCCTGCGCCGCCTCGCGGCCCCGCCCGGGTCGAGCCCTTGCCGGCGGCCAGCCGGGTGAGCACCTCGGGCTCACCGCCGGGCGGGGTGGCCAGCAGCGTCCCGGACAGTCTTCGCCAGCCCGCGCCTGGCGAACGGCGCGAGCGAGTAGACCGCGATCCTGCCCGCGCCGCGCGGCCTTGCGCAGCCGCAGGAAGACGATCGGCGACTCCTCCTCGGGCTCGAGCCCGGCCAGCAGCACGGCGGGCGCGCTGCTCCAGGTCGGCGTAGCTGACCTCCGACGCCCGGTGCCGGCCACCGACGGCGGCGAGGAACTGCGCTTCCTCCGCCGAGTGCGGGCGGGCCCGCAGGTCGATGTCGTTGCTGCCCAGGGCGACCCGGGTGAACTTGGCGTAGGCGTAGGCGTCCTCCAGGGTGAGCCTGCCGCCGGTGAGCACCCCGGCCCGGCCGCGCGCGGCGGCCAGGCCGGCGGCGGCCGCCGCCGATCGCCTCCGCCCACGAGGCCGGGCGCAGCACGCCCCCTCATCGCCGCACCAGCGGCGTGACAAGCCGGTCCGGCTGGGTGGCGTAGGTGAACGCCCACCGTCCCTTGTCGCAGTTCCACTCCTCGTTCACCTGCGGGTCGTTGCCCGCCAGGCGGCGGGTCACCACGCCGCGCCGGTGATCGGTGCGCTGGCGGCACCCGGACGCGCAGTGCTCGCAGATGCTGGGCGTGGACACCAGGTCGAACGGCCGCGCGCGGAACCGGTAGGCGGCCCCGGTCAGCGCGCCGACGGGGCAGATCTGCACCGTGTTGCCGGAGAAGTAGGAGTCGAACGGCACCCCTTCCGCGATGCCGACCTGCTGCTCGGGACCGCGCTCCAGCAGTTCGATGAGCGGGTCGCCGGCGATCTGCTCGGCGAACCTGGTGCAGCGCGCGCAGGAGACACAGCGCTCGCGGTCCAGCAGCACCTCGCTGGACAGCGCCACCGGCTTGGCGAAGGTGCGCTTGGTCTCGGCGAACCGCGACTCGCCCCGGCCGTTGGACATGGCCTGGTTCTGCAGCGGGCACTCGCCGCCCTTGTCGCACATGGGGCAGTCGAGCGGGTGGTTGATCAGGAGCAGTTCCATCACCCCGGCCTGCGCCTTCTCCGCCACCTGCGAGGTGAGCTGGGTGTGCACCTTCATCCCGTCGGTGCAGGTGGTGGTGCACGACGCGAGCGGCTTGGCCTGGCCCTCCACCACGACCAGGCACTGCCGGCAGGCGCCCACCGGGTCGAGCAGCGGGTGGTCGCAGAACCGCGGTATCTGGATGCCGAGCAGTTCGGCGGCCCGGATCACCAGCATGCCCTTGGGCACGGCGATCTCGAAGCCGTCGATGGTGACGGTCACGCCGCTGTGCCACGGGCGCCAGCGCGCCCGTCTCAGCTTGCGCGGTCATTGCTCACTGACCTCCGTCAGCCCAGGCCGTCGAGGCGGCGGGATCGAACGGGCAGCCGCCGCGCTTGAAGTGCTCGATGAACTCGTCCCTGAAGTATTTGATGGAGGACACCACCGGGCTGATCGCACCGTCGCCGAACGCGCAGAACGCGCGCCCGAGGATGTTGTCACAGATGTCGAGCAGCTTGTCCAGGTCCTCATCGGTGCCCTGGCCCCGGTCCAGCCGGTCCAGCACCCGGACCATCCAGTACGTGCCCTCGCGGCAGGGGGTGCACTTGCCGCAGGACTCGTGCTGGTAGAACTCGGTCCACCGGAGCGTGGCGCGGACCACGCAGGTGGTCTCGTCGAAGATCTCCAGCGCCCGGGTGCCGAGCATGCGAGCCCGCCGCGCCGACGCCCTCGAAGTCCAGCGGCACGTCGAGGTGCTCGTCGGTGAAGATCGGCGTGGACGACCCGCCGGGCGTCCAGAACTTCAGCGCGTGGCCCGGCCCGGACGCCGCCGGCCAGGCCGAGGAGTTCCCGAAGCGTGACGCCGAGCGGCGCCTCGTACTGGCCGGGCGTGGTCACGTGCCCGGTCAGCGAGAAGATGCCGAACCCCTTGGACTTCTCGGTGCCCAGCGCGGCGAACGCCGCCGCGCCGTGCCGCAGGATGTACGGCACGCTGGCGATCGACTCCACGTTGTTGACCACGGTGGGGCAGGCGTAGAGCCCGGCGATCGCCGGGAACGGCGGCTTGAGCCGCGGCTGGCCCGCGGAAGCCCTCCAGCGAGTCGAGCAGCGCGGTCTCCTCGCCGCACTCGTACGCGCCGGCGCCCGCGTGGACGGTCACTTCCAGGTCGAAGCCGGAGCCGAGGATGTTCTCGCCCAGGTATCCGGCCGCGTAGGCCTCGGCCACCGCGTGGTGCACCCGGCGGACGACATGCAGCACCTCGCCGCGCACGTAGATGAAGGCACGGTTCGCCCTGATGGCGTACGCGGCGATGATCGCGCCCTCGACCAGCGCCTGCGGGGTGGCCAGCATCAGCGGGATGTCCTTGCAGGTGCCCGGCTCGGACTCGTCGGCGTTGACCACCAGGTAGTGCGGCTTGCCGTCGCCCTGCGGGATGAAGCCCCACTTGACCCCGGTGGGGAAGCCGGCCCCGCCGCGGCCGCGCAGCCCGGAGTCCTTCACCGCCTGGATGACGTCGTCCGGGTCCATGCCCAGCGCCTTCGGCAGCGCCTGGTACCCGCCGGAGCGCCGGTAGGCCTCCAGCGTGAACGAGTCCGGCTCGTCCCAGTGCGCGGTCAGCGTCGGAATCAGCACCGAGGTCATTGCGCATCCTCCGGAGTCCAGCCGTGCTCCCTGGCGATGCGCAAGCCGGCCAGCGTGGGCGGGCCCGCGGTGTCGCCGCCGGTGGCCTGGTCATCGGGGAACCCGGCCAGGATCCGGCCCGCCTGCTTCCAGGTGACCAGCCGCGGGGCCCCCCGGCTGGGCGCGACATCCTCGCCCGCCCGCAGGTCATCGACCAGTTCCCGGGCTGACTCCGGGGTCATGTTGTCGAAGAACTCCCAGTTCACCATCACCACCGGCGCGTAGTCACAGGCGGCGTTGCACTCGACGTGCTCCAGGCTGACCTTGCCGTCACCGGTGGGCTCGTCGTCGCCCACGCCCAGGTGCTCGCGCAGCCCGGCGAGGATCTGGTCCCCGCCCATGATCGCGCACAGGGTGTTGGTGCACACGCCGACGTGGTACTCGCCGACCGGCCGGCGCTTGTACATCGTGTAGAAGCTCAGCACCGCGCTCACCTCGGCCTCGGTCAGCCCGAGGTGGCGGGCGCAGAAGGCGATGCCGTCGCCGGAGACGTAGCCCTCCTCGGCCTGGACCAGGTGGAGCAGCGGAAGCAGGGCCGACCGCGAGCGCGGGTACCTGCCGATGATCTCGGCAGCGTCCGCGTCCAGCCGGGCAAGCGACTCGCTCACCTGTCCACCCCTCCCATCACCGGGTCTATCGTCGCCACGGCCGCGATCACGTCGGCGATCATGCCTCCCTCGGCCATCGCCGCGAGCGACTGCAGGTTGGTGAACGAGGGATCCCGGAAATGCGCGCGGAACGGCCTCGTACCGCCGTCGCTGACCGCATGGCAGCCTAGCTCCCCGCGAGGTGACTCGACGCTGGTGTACACCTGCCCGGCCGGAACCCGGAAGCCCTCGGTCACCAGCTTGAAGTGATGGATGAGCGCCTCCATGGACTCCCCCATGATGTGCGCGATGTGATCCGGTGAGTTCCCCAGGCCGTCGGCGCCCACCGCGAGCCGGGCCGGCCAGCCGATCTTGGGGTCATCGATCATGACCGGGTCGCTGGCGGGCCGCTTGGCCGCCAGCCGGTCCACGCACTGGGAAATGATCTTGAGGGACTCGTCCATCTCGTCCATCCGGATCAGGTACCTGCCGTAGGCGTCGCAGGTGGCCTGGGTCGGCACGTCGAACTCGTAGGTCTCGTAGCCGCAGTACGGCTGGCTCTTGCGCAGGTCCCAGGGCAGCCCGGTGGCCCGCAGCACCGGGCCGGTGACGCCGAGCGCCGTGCAGCCCGCCAGGTCGAGATAGGCGACGTTCTTCGTGCGGGCCAGGTAGATCGGGTTCGCGTCGAGCAGCGCGCGCAGCTCACCGATCTGCCGCGGCATGACACGCAGGAACTCCCTGAGCCCTTCCAGGGCACCGCGCGGCAGGTCCTGGGACACTCCGCCCGGCCGGACGTAGGCGTGGTTCATCCGCAGGCCCGAGATGAGCTCGAACAGGTCGAGCACCTTCTCCCGTTCCCTCAGCCCGTACAGCAGGACGGTGGTCGCGCCGAGTTCCAGCCCGAACGTGCCGATCGCCATCATGTGCGAGGAGATCCGGTTCAGCTCCATCATGAGCACCCGCAGCACGGTGGCCCGCGACGGGATCTCCTGCTCGATGCCGAGCAGCCGCTCCACGGCCAGGCAGTAGACGGTCTCGTTGAAGATCGGGGCCAGGTAGTCCATCCGGGTGCAGAACGTGACGCCCTGCGTCCAGGTCCGGAACTCCATGTTCTTCTCGATGCCGGTGTGCAGGTACCCGATGACCGGGCGCAGTTCGGTGACCGTCTCACCGTCCAGGGTCAGGACCAGCCGGAGCACGCCGTGCGTGGACGGGTGCTGCGGCCCCATGTTGACGATGAGCCGCTCCTCGTTGCTGGCTTCGCCGGCGGCCTGGACGACCTCGTCCCAGTCCTGGCCGCCGACGTTGTAGACGCGGCCCTCAGTCTCCGCGGTCATGAGTAAGCTCTCCGATCCTCCGGTGGCGGCACCGTGGCGCCGCGGTACTCGACCGGGATTCCGCCCAGCGGGTAGTCCTTGCGCTGCGGGTGGCCCTTCCAGTCGTCGGGCATCTCGATCCGGGTGAGGGCGGGGTGGCCCTCGAAGACGAGCCCGAAGAAGTCCCAGGTCTCCCGCTCGTGCCAGTCGCAGGTCGGGTATACGCCCATCAGCGACGGAATCCGCGGGTCGCTGTCCGGCGCGCTGACCTCAAGGCGGACCCGCCGGTTGTGGGTGATCGACAGCAGCGGGTAGACGGCGTGCAGCTCGCGGCCGGTGTCCCACGGGTAGTGGACGCCGCTGACCCCCAGGCACATCTCGAAGGCGAGCGAAGGGTCGTCCCGCAGCAGCCTGGCGACCGCCACCAGGTGCTCGCGCGGCACGTGCAGGGTGAGTTCGCCCCGCTCGACCACCACCCGGGACACCGCCTCGGGGAACGCCGCGCCGTCGCGCTCCAGGCCCTCGGCGAGCCGGTCGGCTATCTCGTCGTAGTACGACCCGTAGGGGCGCGCGGTGGACGGCGCGTCCGGGCGCCGGACCTGCAGGCCGCCGTAACCCGAGGTGTCACCGGTGGCCTCGACACCGAACATGCCGGTCCGCTCGACCTGCTGGCCCAGGCGGTGCTCGCCCGCCTCCGCGGCCGGGTCCGGCTGTTCGCCGGTGCCCGGCACGTTCTCGCTCGTCACGACTGCTCTCCCGGCTCAGGCTGGTCCAGCTCGGAGTGCGCGGCATCGGGCGGGCCGGAGTCCGTGCCGTGCATGCCGGAACCGGTTCCGGACAGCCCGATGCCCGCCACCTGCCCGTGCGGCTCGGCCGCGACCCGGACCCGCTCCGCCGCGGCATGGCCGAACAGGGTCGGGGCCGGGGCGCCGATGCCCGCCGGGTGGCTGCCGCCGATGCCCGGGTGGCCGGCCGCCTGGGTGAGCGGCAGCCGCCGGAGCCTGGCCTGCTCCAGTTCCTCGACCTCCGCCTCCCGGTTGGCGCCCAGCTTCATGTTCTGGATCTTGTCGTGCAGCTTGACGATCGCGTCAAGCAGCATCTCCGGCCGTGGCGGGCAGCCGGGGAGGTAGATGTCCACGGGGACGATGTGGTCCACGCCCTGCACGATCGCGTAGTTGTTGAACATGCCGCCGCTGGACGCGCAGACTCCCATGGAGATGACCCACTTGGGGTCGGCCATCTGGTCGTAGATCTGGCGGAGCACGGGGCCCATCTTCTGGCTCACCCGTCCGGCCACGATCATCAGGTCGGCCTGGCGCGGCGTGTTCGACGCCCGCTCCATGCCGAACCTGGCCAGGTCGTGGCGGGGGCCACCGGTCGATATGAGCTCCATCGCACAGCAGGCCAGGCCGAACGTGGCGGGCCATACCGAGCTTTTGCGCGCGTACCCGGCCACCTTCTCGACGGTCGTGAGCAGGATCCCGCTCGGCAGCTTTTCTTCGATTCCCATAGCTAGTCCCAGTTCAGGCCGCCGCGCCGCCACACGTAGGCGTACGCGACAAGCACCGTGGCAATGAACAGCACCATCTCGACCAGCCCGAACACCCCGAGGCTGGTGAACGTGACCGCCCACGGGTAGAGAAAGATGATCTCGATGTCGAAGAGGATGAACAGCATTGCCGTCACGTAGTACTTGACCGGGAACCGGCCGCCGCCGCGCGGTTGCGGGGTCGGCTCGATCCCGCTCTCGTAGGCCTGCAGCTTGGCCCGGTTCCACCGTTTCGGGCCCGCCAGCGCGCCCGCGACGAGCGAAAAGGTCGCGAACACCGCGGCCAGCGCCGCCAGTATCAGGATCGGCACGTACAAGCTCAGCACCGGATGCCTCTCCTTCCTCCTCTGATCGTTCCTCCGCCGCCGGTCAGGCCGCGGGTGTCAGCCGGGACAGCGCGTTGATCACGCGGTCGGCTGCATCACCGCCCCGTGGCTCGGTCAGGTTCGCCAGGAGCTTGAGTATCAAGCGCATCAACGCCGGCCTGGGCATCCCGTGCCGGGTCGCGAACTTCATCACCCATGGATGGCCGATGGCCCCGACGAACTTGCGCCCGAGAGTGTAGTAGCCACCGTAGGCGTCCTGGAGCGCCTGCGGGTAGCCGTGCAGGACACGTTCGGCGCCGGCCTGGTCGGGCTGGCCAGCGCGCGGGTGATCACCCGCGCGGCGATCTCGCCGGATTCCATCGCGTACGGGATGCCCTCGCCATTGAACGGGTTGATCATGCCGCCCGCGTCCCCCGCCAGCAGCAGGCCGCGGGTGTAGTGCGGGGTGCGGTTGAAGGCCATCGGCAGCGCGGCGCCCCGGATCGGCTCGGTCCGGTTCTCCTCGGTATAGCCCCACTCGGCGGGCATCCCGGCCAGCCAGCGCCGCAGCAGGCGGCGGTAGTCGGTGTGCTGGAACGCCGCGCTGGTGTTCAGCAGCCCCAGGCCCACGTTGCTGGTCCCGTCGCCGGCCCCGAACACCCAGCCGTACCCGGGCAGCAGCCGGTCACCGTCCCACAGTTCCAGCCAGGATTCCAGGTAGTCGTCGTCATGCCGGGGGCTGGTGTAGTAGGTGCGGACCGCGACCCCCAGCGGCCGGTCGTCCCGCTTGGCCAGGCCCATGGCCAGGGACAGCCGGGAGGAGTTGCCGTCGGCCGCGACCACCACCCTGGCCGCGTAGCTGCGCGGTGCCGCGTCACCGTCCTCGCCGGCGCGCGCCGTCACCCCGGTCATCCGCCCGGTCTTGTCATCCAGCACCGGGCCGGTCACGTTGACGCCTTCGAGCAGCCGCGCGCCGGCCTTGACCGCGGCGCGGGCCAGGGTCTCGTCGAAGCCGCGGCGGCTGCGCATCATCCCGTAGCCCGGATAGCTGGCCAGGTCCGGCCACTCCAGTTCGAGGCGGACGCCGCCGCCGATGATGCGCAGGCCCTTGTTCGGGAACCAGCCGTCCCCGGCGTCCAGCGGGATTCCCATGCCGAGCAGTTGCTTGACCCCGCGCGGGGTCAGCCCGTCGCCGCACACCTTTTCCCTGGGGAAATGGCTCTTCTCCAGCAACAGCACATCCAGCCCGGCCTGTGCCAGGTGGAAAGCGGTCGACGAGCCCGCCGGCCCGGCGCCTACCACAATGACGTCAGCCGAATCTGCGGGGGGAATCTCCTGGTGCATCCGAACGTGTCCCGACTGTCTTGTGAAGCTGTTCACAAGTGCTTACTGGAGGAGTCTAAACCGTTGCCCATGGCGCCACGGATCCCGGCCCTGGCACCACGGGCCATCCGGCCTCCGGGTGGCACTCCCGATGGCTACTCCGGGCGGAGCGCCGCATGCACGGTCACCACCCCGAGCGTCAAGTTCCGCCAGCGTATCGCCGACCATCCGGCCGCACGTATTCGCCCGGCCAGTTCCGCCTGCCGTGGCCATTCCCTGATCGACTCCGCGAGGTAGGAGTAGGCCTCGCCGGACGGGGACAGCCGCCGGGCCACGGCCGGCAGCGCGGTACTCAGGTAGCGCCCGTACCAGGCGTCCAGACGGTCCGCGGGCAGATGGCCGAACTCGCAGATCACCAGGCGCCCGCCCGGCCTGGTCACCCGCAGCATCTCGGCCAGGGCGGCATCCGGGTCCGCGACGTTGCGCAGCCCGAAGGAGATCGTCACGGCATCGAAAGCGCGGTCGCGGAACGGCAGGCGCAGCGCGTCGCCGGCCGCGAAGCGCACCGGCCCCGCGCCCTGCCGGGGGGCTGGCGCCGGCTGGCCGCCTTGCGCGCGCCCACCTGCAGCATGCCCAGGGAGAAATCACACGCGACGCAATACGCTCCCGACGTGGTGAATGTACGCGACGAGGTGCCCGTGCCTGCCGCCAGGTCAAGAACGCGCTCGCCGGGGCGGGCCGCCACCGTCGCCGCGACGACGCGGCGCCACCACCGGTCCTGGCCGACCGACAGGACGTCATTGAGCAGGTCGTACCGCTCGGCGATCTGGTCGAACATCGCCGAGACGTCGCCCGGCCGCTTGTCTAGGTGAGCACGGATCGTGGCTAGCCCGCTTCCGTGATCATCCCGGCGCCGACGGTGGCACCCGTCGCCTCGTCCACCAGGATCAGGCCGCCGGTCTGCCGGTTTCGGGTGTACGGGTCGCAGAACAGCGGATGGGTCAGCCGCAGCGTGACCCGGCCGATCTCGTTGAGCGACAGGTCGCTGACGCCCTCGTGCCGGTGCAGCGTGTTGACGTCCAGCCGGTAGTGCAGGTCGCGGACGATGGCCTTCGCGGTGCGGGTGGTGTGCTTGACGATCAGCCGGTCCCGCGGCGACAGCCTGCGGCTCTCCGACATCCAGCAGACCATGGCGTCCACGTCCTGGGTGACCGACGGCTGGTTGTGCGGCCGGCAGATCATGTCCCCGCGGGAGATGTCGATGTCGTCCGCGAGCACCAGGGTCACCGACATCGGCGGGAAGGCCTCGGCAACCGGCCCGTGGGCGGTGTCGATCCGCTTGACCGTCGTGGTGAAACCGGAGGGCAGGTGCATGACCTCGTCACCGGGCTTGATCACCCCGCCCGCCACCTGGCCGGCGTAGCCACGGTAGTCGTGCAGCTCCGGATCGGTCGCCTGGTGCGGGCGGATGACGTACTGCACCGGGAACCGCACGTCGATCAGGTTCCGGTCGGAGGCGATGTGCACATGCTCCAGGTGATGCAGCAGGGAGGGGCCGTCGTACCAGCCCATGTTGGCCGACCGCTGGACCACGTTGTCCCCGTGCAGCGCGGAGATCGGGATGAACGTGAGGTCCCTGACCTCCAGCTTGGTGGCGAACGAGGAGAACTCCTCGGTGATCCGCTCGAACACGGCGGGGTCGTAGCCGACCAGGTCCATCTTGTTGACCGCGAGGACCAGGTGCGGCACCCGCAGCAGGGTGGCCAGGAAGGCGTGCCGCCTGCTCTGCTCGGTCAGCCCGTTGCGCGCGTCCACCAGGACGATGGCCAGATCGGCGGTGGAGGCACCGGTCACCATGTTGCGGGTGTACTGGATGTGCCCGGGGGTGTCGGCGATGATGAACTTCCGCCGCGGCGTGGCGAAGTAGCGGTAGGCCACGTCGATCGTGATGCCCTGCTCCCGCTCGGCGCGCAGCCCGTCGGTGAGCAGGGCGAGGTTGGTGTACTCCTCGCCACGGGCCCGGCTGGTGCGTTCCACGGCCGCCAGCTGGTCCTCGAAGATGGCCTTCGAGTCGTACAGCATCCGCCCGATGAGCGTGCTCTTCCCGTCATCCACCGAGCCCGCGGTCGCGAGCCGCAGGATGTCGGTGTGATGCCCGGTCCAGGAACTCACGACGGCTTCGGCGCTCTCGCCCGGCATTAGAAGTACCCTTCCCGCTTGCGGTCTTCCATGGCGGCCTCACTGGTGCGGTCGTCCGCACGGGTCTGGCCGCGCTCGGTGATCCGGGTCGCCGCGATCTCCGCGATGACCTCCGCGATCGTGGCGGCCGTGGATTCCACGGCCCCGGTGCAGGTCATGTCGCCCACCGTCCGGTATCTGACCCTGGTCTCGTAGGGCGGCTCGTCGTCGGCCCGCCTGGTGTAGGAGCTGTCGGCGAGCAGGATCCCGTCGCGCTCGAACACGCTGCGCGTGTGCGCGTAGTAGATGGACGGGATCTCCAGGTTCTCCTTGGCGATGTACTCCCACACGTCCAGCTCGGTCCAGTTGGACAGCGGGAACACCCGGATGTGCTCGCCCCGGTGGATCCGGGTGTTGTAGATGCCCCACAGCTCGGGCCGCTGGTTCTTCGGGTCCCACTGGCCGAACTCGTCACGGAAGGAGAACACCCGCTCCTTGGCGCGGGCCTTTTCCTCGTCCCGGCGGGCCCCGCCGAACACCGCGTCGAACTGGTGCCCGGCGATGGCGTCGAGCAGCGTGGTGGTCTGCAGCCGGTTGCGGCTGGCCCACCGGCCGCTCTCCTCGACGACCCGGCCCGCGTCGAGGGACTCCTGGACGGAGGCCACCACGAGCTGGACGCCGATCTCGGCGACCCGCCTGTCCCGGAATTCCATCACCTCGGCGAAGTTGTGCCCCGTGTCGACGTGCATGACGGGGAACGGGATCTTGGCCGGCCAGAACGCCTTCTCCGCCAGCGCCAGCATGACGATCGAGTCCTTGCCACCGGAGAACAGCAGCACCGGCCGCTCGAACTCCGACGCGACCTCGCGGATGATGTGGATGCCCTCGGCTTCGAGCGAGTCGAGCTGGGACAGCGAATAGTCGTTACGCACTGCGGCCATCGAGTGGTCTCCGGAGTGTTGACAGATCAATGGGCACGGCGGGCCAGAACCTCACTGGGGG
The DNA here is from genome assembly GCA_963730235.1 of uncultured Actinomycetes bacterium. Classification (GTDB taxonomy): domain Bacteria; phylum Actinomycetota; class Actinomycetes; order Streptosporangiales; family Streptosporangiaceae; genus DASXKD01. Next base: position 740,872 of record CAVSRH010000004.1, on the reverse strand, counting down.
CGGTGCGCCCCGGCGGCGCCGATGGCTTCCAGCAGTGACTGCGCGAGTACTACCGGACAAATCAGGATATCCGGCAACGTTGGATCTGGCTGGTTGTATTGCAATGACGAGCCATCCAGCCGGGAGGCGTGCAGCCCGGCGGCCAGCGCAACGGCGGCCGGGGCGGCGGAATCCCACTCGTACTGGCCGCCCGCGTGGATGTAGGCATCCACCTCGCCGAGCATGACCGCGGCGGCCTTCGCCCCGGCGGAGCCCATCGGCACCAGCGTCACGCCGGTTTCCTCGCGGAGCCGTTCCAGGAACGCCGGGGGCCTGGTCCGGCTCACCGCGATCCGCAGCTGCCCGCCCGGCCCGGGCGCCGGCGGCGCCTGGCGGCGCGACCGTGGCGAGCACCTGGCCCTGGGCCGGCAGCGCCACCGCGCCGGCGGTCAGCTCACCGCGTTCCCAGAGCGCGACGTGCACCGCCCAGTCGGTGCGCGGCGGCTCGCCGAACTCCCTGGTGCCGTCGAGCGGGTCCACGATCCAGACCCGGTCGGCGGACAGCCGGGCCGGGTCGTCGCGGCCCTCCTCGGAAAGGACCGCGTCATACGGCCTGCGCGCGGCCAGCTCGGCGGCGAGGAACTCGTGCGAGAGCCGGTCCCCCGCCTTGCGCAGGTCGGCCGGTTCGCCGCCCTCGGCACGCAGCTCAAGCAGCAGAACACCGGCTCGTTCCGCAAGCTCAGCGGCAAGGCGGTCGTCGTCCGAAGTCATGAAAAGCGGCTCCATCTGCAGGTCTGGCAGGGCAGGGCCTCACCAGGGTAGGGCATACCCGGGGCTTGTCCCGCCCGCGGCGGACAGCTAATTCCTATTATTTCGGTAGAAATCACGATCATTCCACCGGGCCTTCGGCATGATAGACGTTCTGCGCGGCGGCCAGGCCCTGAGCCAGCAGCAGTTCCACCGCGTCCGCGGCCCGCTCCAGCACCAGGGGCAACTCGGCCCGCTCCGGCGCGGCGAAGTCCCTCAGCACGTACACGGCGGCGTCCATCCGGCCCGGCGGCCTGCCGATGCCGATCCTGGCCCGGTAATACTCGCGCGTGCCGAGCCGGGAGGTCACCGACCGCAGGCCGTTGTGCCCGTTGTCCCCGCCGCCGAGCTTGAGCCTGACCGTGCCGAACGGCAGGTCCAGCTCATCGTGGACCACCACGAGCTGCTCCGCGCCGAGCCGGTAGAAGCCGCTGAACCCGGCCACCGGGCCACCGGACTCGTTCATGAACGTGAGCGGCTTGATGATGGTCACGCTCCGGCCGGCGAGCCGGCCTTCCGCGGCCAGCGCGCGGTACTTGCTGGCCTTGAAGCGCGCCCCGGCCCGCGCCGCCAGCACGTCAGCGGTCAGGAAGCCCGCGTTGTGCCGGTTCGCCGCGTAACCCGGGCCCGGATTGCCGAGCCCGGCGATCAGCCACCTGTCAGCGGTCACGACGGCGGCCCTGGAGGTCAGCCAGAGGACTCTGCTGCCTCGGCGTCCGGCACCGCATCCGGCGCGGCCGGCGCCTCCTCCGCGGCCGGGGTCTCGCCCAGGTCGGCCTCGATCTGCTCGGCGGTCGGTGCCGCCAGCACGTGCAGGACGAGGGCCTCGGGCTCGGCGACCAGCGTCACGCCCTGCGGCAGGGTGAGGTCCCGCGCGTGCACGGAGGCCCCGATCGCCATGCCCTCGACGTCGACCTCGATCGCCTGCGGGATCTGGGTCGCCTCCGCCTCGACGGACAGGCGCACCATCTGCTGGTCGAGCAGGCCGCCGGGCTCCACCTCGCCGCTGACCTGCACCGGGACTTCCACCGTGACCTTCTCGCCGCGGCGGACCATGATCAGGTCCACATGCTCGATGAGCCCCCTGATCGGATCGCGCTGCACGGCCTTGGGCAGGGTGAGCTGGCCGCGGCTCGACAGCCCGTCCACCTGGATGAGCACGTTCGGCGTCTTCAGCGCCATCAGCAGCTGATGGCCGGGGAGCGTGATGTGCCGGGTGTCCGTGCCGTGCCCGTAGAGGACGGCTGGCACCCGGCCCGCGCGCCGCGCGCGGCGGGCGGCCCCCTTGCCGAACTCGGTGCGCGGCTCGGCGACGATGCGGACCTCGGGCACGGCAATACTCCTTCATAGGAACCTGGGCTTCTGAAGGAAACCTCGGCTCACCGGCGCAGCACCCGACCGCGATGCCAGGTGACCGGCTCACCCGCGCGGGCGAATGCCCGCGGGCGCAGGTGAAAGCGGCACGAGTCTACCCGACCTGGCGCCGCCGCGGGGCAAGGGCCGGCCACCGGGTGCGGCGGGCTCGCCGCCACAACGGTCACGCCTGGCCGCAATTACCCCCTCGGCACCGCCATGACCTCGCAAAATTTCCCTAAATCACCGACTGAGGCAATTCCCGACGAATGGGGCTCTGCTCCCGGATGTGACAGAATCGGTGCCTGACTGGCGCCTACGGCAGGTGCGCCGGCATTTGTGCCCGCGTCGTGAGCGGGCCGCCCGGTGGGTAGTTAACGCGCACCTGAACCCACGATCAGAAGGCGGGATGGAGCAAGCACCCGGCATGACCATTGGCGCCTCGGCGCGCGATCCTGGCGATGCCCCCACGGCCCGGGCCGGGGGGAGCGAGCAGCCAGTTCCCGCGCCAGGCTCCGCCGCGCCGCCGGGGCCAGGCGCCGCGGCCGCGCACGGCGCCGCGCGGTGGCGGGCTGCCGCCGACGCGGGCCGGTGGCCGTTCCAGCTGGCGCTGCTGCTGTGCTACCTCGCCGCGGGAGTGCTGGTGAGCTGGCCACGGGCCAGCTACCTGACCGGCCGGCTGCCCGGCGACCTGGACCAGAGCAGCTATGTCTGGGATTTCTGGTGGATCGCCCACCAGGTGACCCACCTGGGCAACCCGTGGTTCACGGCGCAGCTCGCCGCCCCGGCCGGGGCGCAGCTCGGCTTCGACACGCTGATGCCGCTGCCCGGCCTGGTGATGACGCCGGTCACGCTCGCGTTCGGCCCGAGTGTGAGCTACAACCTGCTGGCCATCGTCATCCCGGGGCTGACGTGCTATCTGGGCTACCGGGCGGCCCGGCTGTGGCTGTCCACCGCGCTCGGCGCGGCCGCCACCGGTGCGTTCTACGGCCTCGCCACCGTGCTGGTCTGGCAGGACTGGTATCACATGAACATCGCCCTCGGGGCGCTGTTCATCCCGGCCGCGCTGGAGGCCTCGGTGCGGCTGCGCCGCCATCCCGGCTGGCGCCGCGCCGTCCTGCTCGGCGTGCTTCTCGGTGCCGCATTCCTGGTCAACCAGGAAACGGCGATCATGGCGGCGCTGCTGGCCGCGGCGGTCCTGATCGGGTGGCTGGCCCGCACCCGCTCGGCGGCCGCGCTGCGCCAGGCCGCCCTCGCCGCGGGCGTCACCGTCCTGGTCGCCAGCCCGCAGATCGTCGCCATGGTGCAGCAGGCGGTGACCGGCGGGGCGGTCCTGTCCGCCTCGCTGCTCGCGCACCAGGACACCAGGTACGGGGTGCCGCTGGACAGCATGTTCGCGCCCTCGCCCCGGACCGGGTACTTCGGCCTGCACGCCGTCGCGTCGGTGTTCCATTACCAGAGCCGCAAGGAGGGCATCCCGACCTTCGGCGCGGTGCTGACGCTGCTCGCCCTGATCGGCCTGGCAGTGGCCTGGCGGCGGTCCGCCGCCCGGCTGGCCGGGCTGGCCTGGCTCGGGTGCGCGGTCATCGCGCTGGGCTCACAGCTGCGGATCGGGCACGAGCGGTTCGTCCCGCTGGCCGTGACCACGCATCACGTCCGGATGTCCGCGCTGCTGCCCTACACCTGGCTCATCCACATCCCGGGGCTGAGCGGCCTGCGGGAGCCGGACCGGTTCATGCTGCTCGGCCTGCTCCCCGCGGCCCTGCTGGCCGGGTTCGCGGTGGAATGGCTGCGCCGCCGGGCCGTGGCCGTGCTGGTCGTGGCGCTGGCCCTGGCGGTGCTGGAGGCCGGCTTCTCCGGCAGCCCGTTCATCAAGACGATGCCCACCGCGATCCCGCGGCTCGACGCGCCGATCGCCGCCGATCATTCCGGGTCCATCGTCGTGGACGTCCCGTTCGGCCTGGGCGGTGGCCTTGGGACCTACGGGGCCGAGGTGTCGCCGCACGCCCTTGTCGAGGCGACCGAGGACGGGCACCCGCGGGCGGTCTCCGACGTCTCCTGGGAACCGGCGACCACGGTGCGCGCGATCAGGGCGCACCCGTTCTACCGCGGCCTCGTCACGGCCGAGGTACGTAGCCAGGCCAGCGGGCTCTCCGCGGCGCAGCTGCGGGCCGCGCGCCAGGACGCGCTGCGGATGCGGGTGGGCTGGGCGATCGTCTGGAAGCCGGCCACCACCGGGCAGGCCGTCCAGTACCTCCAGCAGGTCGGGTTCACCTTCGTCCGGCAGGTCAATGGCACCGAGTTGTTCCGGCTGGCGCCCGCCGCAGGGGGCCACGGGTGAGCCAGCAGGACGCGCCCGGCCCGATGGCGCGCACCGGCTCCGGCCAGGCCGCCGCCACCAGCACGGCGGACCCGGGCGCGACCATCGACGCCGCGGTGCCCGCCGTGGGCCCGGCGGGCGTGAGCCCGGCGGAGCCCGCGAGCCCGGTCCTGCCCGGCCACCCGGCGGAGCCCGTGAGCCCGGCGGACCCCGTGAGCCCGGCGGAGCCCGTGAGCGCGGTCCTGCCCGGCCACCCGGCGGAGCCCGCCGGCCTGAGCGCACCGGCCGCCCCTGGGGCGGCGGCCCCGCCGCCGCCGGCCGCCGGCCCCGCGGCCCTGCGCCCCTGGGTGCTGGAGATCCTGGTGCTGGCGGGCTTCCTCGCCGCCGGGATCGCCGTCACCTGGCCGCGGGCCGCCTACCTCACCGGGCGGCTGCCGCTGGGCACCGATCAGGCGGAGTACGTCTGGAACATGTGGTGGGTCGCCCACCAGGTGGTGCACCTCGGCAACCCGTGGTCCACCAGTTATCTCGCGGCACCCGTGGGCATCCAGCTTGGCTACGACACGCTCACCCCGCTGCTCGGCGTGCTGTTCACCCCGGTGACGCTGATCTTCGGGCCTTCGGCCGCCTACAACCTGCTGGCCATCGTGCTGCCGGGGCTGGCCGGGCTACGCGATGTGGCGGGTGGCACGGCTGTGGCTGCCCGGCCTGATCGGCCCGCTCGCGGCGGGGGCGTTCTTCGGGCTGTCCGGGATGTTCGCCTTCCAGGTCTGGTATCACCCGCACACCGCGGCGGGCTGCGTGTTCCTGCCGCTGACGCTGGAGGCGGCCGTCCGGCTGCGCCGCAGCCCGGCGATCGGCCGCGGCGTGATCTTCGGTGTGGTGCTCGGCGCGTCGATGCTGGTCGACCAGGAGTTCTCGGTGGTGGCGATCATCCTCGCCGCCCTGGCGCTGATCCCGTGGCTGGCCCGCCGGCCCGGTGCCGCCGCCTACCGCGCGGTGGCCGCAGGTGCCGTCACCGGCATCGTGGTGGCCGGCCCGCAGCTGGCCGTGATGGCCCAGGGCCTGTCCCAGGGGCACGCCAACCCGGGCCCGGGTGAGTACGCGAAGTTCGCCGCCGAGCTGCCCAGCGTGTTCGCGCCGAACCCGCGGATCACCGATTACGGGCTTGGCCGACTTGCCACCGTCTACCAGGCGCACACGCCCACCGAGGCGCTGGCCACCTTCGGCGTGGTGCTGACCGTGCTCGCCGTGGCCGGCCTGGTGGTCAGCTGGCACCGCCGGTCGGCCCGGTTGCTCGGCCTGCTCTGGCTCGGCTCGGCCGCCGTGGCCCTCGGCCCGACCCTGTATCTGGCCGGCCGGCAGTATGTGCCGCTCGCGCAGGGCTGGCACGGCCAGCAGGTTTCGCTGCTGATGCCGGACACCTGGCTGATCAGGCTGCCCGGGCTTGCCGCGTTCCGCGAACCGGACCGGTTCACCCTGCTGGGCCTGGTCGGCGCCGCGCTGCTGGCGGGGGCGGCGATGGACTGGCTGCGGCACCGAAGCCGGCCAGCGCTCGCCGGGGTGGCGCTGCTCGCCGCCCTGGAGGCAGGCTGGCCGGGTCCGTCGGCCACGATGCCCACCGCGCTGCCCGCGGTGGACCGGCCGATCGCCGCGGACCGGTCCGGCTCGATCGTGGTGGATGTGCCCTTCGGCATCAAAGGCATCCCCTGGTACGGCAAGAACATCTCGCCTGGGGCGCTAGTGCTCGCGACGGCCGACGGTCATCCGCGCGGCGACTCCTACACGTCCTGGGTGCCGCGCTCGACGCTCGACGGAATCCGCGGCAACGCCTTCTACGCCGGGCTCACCGTCGCCCGCCTGGGCCAGCGGATCTCCCCGGCCCGGATCGCCGCGGCCCGCCAGGACCTGGCCCGGCTGCACGTCGGCTGGGTGCTGGTGTGGCAGCGGCAGTGGATGGCGCCCGGCCGGCCACATGCCCGGCTGCACTACGCCGCGATCGACCGCTACCTGGCCGCGACGGGCTTCCGGCTGGACTACCGGGCCGACGGTGTCGATGTGTACCGGCCCGGATGAGGAATGAGCCCCATGACACTGCCGCCCGCACCGGTCCCCTCCGGGCGAAAATGGACGATCCCGGGGTTGGCCCCAGAACGGCCGATTACACTGCCGACTACCCAAACCGGACCAGAACAGACCGGGGACAAAGGGTGAAGCTGTCGATCTTGATGCCCGCCTACAACGAGGCCGCGACCGTTGGTACCGCGGTCAAGCGGGTTCTTGACATTCACTATCCGTGCGACATCGAGCTCGTCGTCGTCAACGACGGCAGCGCGGACAACACCAGCGAGGTGCTGGCCAGCATCGATGACCCCCGCGTGCTGGTCACCGAGCATGCGGCCAACCGCGGCAAGGGCGCGGCGGTGCGGACCGCGGCTTCGGTGGCCACCGGCGACTACCTGCTGGTCTTCGACGCGGACCTGGAGTACTCCCCCGACGACATCCTCGGCCTGCTCGCGCCCGTGTCGCGCGGTGACGCGGACGTGGTGTACGGGGTCCGCAAGTTCGGCGCGTCGACCGCGCACTCGTTCTGGTTCGTCATCGGCAACCGGGTGAACACCTTCACCGCCAACGCGCTGTTCAACACCTGGATCAGCGACCTGCACACGTGCCTGAAGCTGCTGCCGGCCAGCCTGTTCCGTGAGCTGCCGCTCAGCGAGAACCGGTTCGGCCTGGACACGGAGCTGACCGCCATGCTGCTGGCACGGGGGGTGCGCCCGTACGAGGTGCCGATCACCTACAAGGCACGCAGCCGCGAGGAAGGCAAGAAACTCACCTGGGGCGATGGCCTCGTGGCGACCAAGATCCTGCTGCGGGTCAGGCTGCGCAAGGCCATCACCGACCGCCGGGCCCGGGTACGCCATTCACTGACGCACGGCACCTAGCGACAAGGGCCCGCTGGCCTGGGCCAGCGGGCCCTGCCTAAACCGCGGGCTCACCCGCCGCCGTAGATGGAATCCGGATCGGCCCCGCCGCCGTAGATGGAATCATCATCGGAACCGTCCCCGTCATCGGTGCCGGTTCCCTGCGTGGACGTGTCCGGTCCCCCCGTGGTTGCGTCCTGGTCATCGTCGGCTGGCGGCTGCTCCGGCTGCTGGCCCTCAGTCTCGTCGTCCCCCATAACTGTCCCTTTCCCCCGGAATGACCGGGAACCTAAACGAATAGACCGGGTCATTACGGCCAGCAGCGTAACGACGCGCCGCGATGATTACAGCCGCCTGACCGAAGTGTTACCTAAGGGGGACAAAGCGCTCGCCTTGCCCCGCAAGCCTTAGTAGCCACGTAGTCAGTCAGCCCTGGCAGGGCGGCGAGATCGTTGCGGACATCCGCGGCCCGTGCCTGCTCCCCCAGTTCCTCGAACAGGCGCAGGGACTCAGTGAGCCGTCCGCGGGCCTGGGCTTCGTCCCCGGCACGGCCGAGCGCGAGGCCGAGCAGCCTGAGCGTTGCCGCTTCACCGTGCAGATCGCCGATCTTCCGGCAGATCGCGAGGGATTCCTGCAGCCGGGCGATGGCATTGTCCACCTGATCCAGGCACAGCAGGGCATCGGCGAGATCGGTGAGGGAATCAGCCTCCCCATATTGCTGCCCGAGTTCCCGGAAGATCGCAATGGCCAGCTCCAGGTGGCCAACGGCCTCGGTGAACCGGCCCAGCTCCCGCGACGCCCGGCCCAGGATGCCCTGGGTGACGCCTTCGAGGTAGCGGTTGCCCTGCTGCCGCTGGATAACCAGCGACCGCTGAGCGGCCGACCAGGCGTCATCGAAGCGGCGCAGGTCGACATAGGCCTGGGCGACGTTGGCCGCGGCCCGCGCGCCACGCTCGCCGTCAACGCCGGACAGGTCCAGGACCTGCTCGAAACAGCCGACGGCCTCGGGCATGTGCTGGAGCCCGTAGGCGATGCCGAGATGGTTGAGCATCCAGGCCTGCGCCTGCCGGTCGCCGAGCACCCGGGCGCTTTCCAGCCCGGTCTGGTGGGTCGCCACCCAGTCACCCCAGTGGCTGCGCCGCCGGTAGTAGAAGCTCATCGCGGCGGCCGGCAGCTTCCAGGCGATCTCGTGCATGCCCGAGGCCGCGGCCAGGCGGGTGGCCGCGGCCAGGCCGGCCCGCTCGGCCTCACACCAGGCCAGCGCGTCATCCAGCGAGGCGAAGCCCAGCGGCTGGACACCGGCGGGCAGCGGGCCCAGCGGGACCCGGGCATGCTGCTCGGAGATGATCGTGGCAGCCGCTTCGGCGGTGTGCAGGTACCAGGCGAGGATCCGGCCGACCGCGGCCATCCGGTCCGGTTCGCTCTCCTGGGTGCGGGCCCGGTCGGCGGCGTAGAACGCGGAGCAGGTCGTGGAACCGGTACCGGTCCGGCTCCGGCGACTCCAGCAGGTGCACGTCCACGAGCGCATCCAGCGCATCGGCCGCCGCGCTCTGCGGCTCGCCCAGCAGGGCCGACGCGGCGGGCAGCCGGATCGAGGGGCCTGTCCACAGGCCGAGCAGGCGGAACGCCCCGGCCGGATCCGGCCCGTCCGCCGTCTCCGGGCGGGGCAGGCTGGCGAAACTGACCTCGAACGAGGCCCGCACCGCCAGGTTGCCCACCCGCAGTTCATCCAGCCGCCGCCGCTCGTCGGACAGCCGGTCCGCCATCGTGCGGACGCTCCACGCGCCACGGGTGGCGAGCCGGGCGCCCGCGATCCTGATCGCCAGCGGCAGGCCGACGCAGGCCGCGAGCACCTCATCGGTGGCGGCGGCTCGGCGGCCACGCGCCTCTCCCCGACCACCCGGGTGAACAGGGCCCGGCCTTCGCCCGGGGAGAGCACGTCGAGGTCGAGGACGGCGGCGCCCGCCAGTTCCGGCAGCCAGTTGCGGGTGGTGACCAGGACCGCGCAGGCGGCGCTGCCCGGCAGCAACGGCATGACCTGCGCGGCGTCCCTGGCGTCGTCGAGCACGATCAGCACCCGCTTGCCCGCGAGCCTGGTCCGGTACAGCGCGGCCCGCTCCTCCGCGTCGAGCGGGATGCGCGAGCCGTCCATGCCCATGTCGCGGAGGAACCGCGCCAGCACTTCCGCCGGGTCGGCGGGCTGGGTGGCGCCGAGCAGGTTGGCGTACAGCTGGCCGTCGGGGAACTGGCTGGCCAGCAGGTGGGCCGCGTGCACCGCGAGCGCGGTCTTGCCGAGCCCGCCCGAGCCCACCACCAGCGCGACCTGCACCGCACCGGGGCTGTCGCCGCCGCCCGCCCCGGCCAGCAGTTCACGAAGCTCGTCGACCTGCTCGGCTCTGCCGGTGAAGTCCGGGATGTCGGCGGGAAGCTGGGCGGGCACGGGGGCGGGCGGCGGCCCCGGATCCACCAGGGCGAGCGGGCTGACGGCCTGCTCGCCGTCGGCGTTCAGCATCTGCTGGTAGAGCTGACGGAGGTCGGCGCCCGGGTCGACGCCGAGCTCATCCGAGATCCTGGTCCTGGCCTGCTCGTAGACCTCCAGCGCCTCGGCCTGGCGGCCGGACCCATACAGCGCGCGGATGAGCAGCGCCCACAGCTTTTCCCGCAGCGGGTGGTCGGCGAGCAGCCGGCGCACCTCGGGCACCACCTCGGCCTGCCGCCCGCACGCCAGGTTCGCCTGGGCGCGCAGTTCCAGCGCCTCGACCCGCGACTCCTCCAGCCGGCCCGCCTCCGCCGCCACCAGCGGTGTCGCGGCCACATCGGCCAGCGCCCGGCCGCGCCACAGCCCGAGCGCCTCGGTGAGCAGGTCCACCGCCCGGGCCGGGGCACCCGAGGCGAGCGCCCGCCGGCCGTCGGCGACCAGGCCGGCGAACTGGTCCACGTCCCGCTCGCCCGAACCCAGCACCATCTGGTATCCGGGCGCCCGGGTAACCAGCACCCGGCCGTCGGTGTCCCCGATCCGCTGGCGCAGATAGTGCACGTAGACGCTGACCAGGTTGGTCGCCTTGGCCGGCGGCGTGCCGGGCCAGACCTCGTCGATGAGCGTGTCGATGGACACCGGCTCACCAGGGCGCAACAGCAGCGTCGCCAGTACCGACCGCTGCTTGGGCGCCCCGATCTTGGCCCACTCCTGGCCGGTCCATACCTCGACCGGCCCAAGTAGGCGGAACAGAGCCGCCCCGGATGGCTCAATCACGCCTTAATCGTCGCGCAATCGTGTGCTGCAAAGCTCATTTTCAACCACGGTGTGAGCAATGAGCCGGATGAGACCGGAATAACTGCGGGTCTCCGCGGGGGCGATCCGCAGTGAACCGTAACCCGGCGGCCGCGCGGCCGCAAGGGCACGGGACGGCTTGTCCGGCTGGCGAACGGCCCGAGCCGCGATGCGCGGCTCCACGGAGCCGGTGGCCGCTGCCCCCGCGCTTGCCGGGGCGGGGCAGCGGTCACCACCAGGCACCTTCCGTCTCGTCATCAGACCATTGGCCTGCAGGCCGCCGCCGGCGGAAAGCCAGCCCTCCGCCGGCGGCCCTGCTGTGTCTGCCCGGGGGAGCGACCCCCCGGAACCCCCCCGATCGGTCTGCCCGGGGGAGCGGCCCGGGCGAGTGCTCGGGATCAGGAGTAGGGCAGGAAGCAGAGCCCCGCGTGCCCGAATTTGCCGCCGCAACTCGCGGAGCCACCGAGGTTGTCACTGGCGATCCACAGCCCCGCACCGGTGAGCACCATGTCGTCCGCGCCCTCGCCGCGTGCCCGCGCGTACAGGCCCGCGGTGCCGCCGGTGTTCTCCAGCAGCGCGCCACCCGTGGCGCCCGGGGTGAAGCCGCCCATGCCCTGCGCCGGCACCGAGCCGGTTCCCGCGTGGTTGCAGCCGCTCGCGTTGTCGGCCCAGCGCTCGTCGCCGCCCACGTACACGGCACTGGCGTCCGCGGCCACCGAGTACAGCGAGTCGCACCCGGTGTAGTTGACCCAGTCATGGGTGACCGGGCCCGGCGTGGCCGGGAAGGCGGCAACCACCGAGCACAGCCCGGTCAGCGGGAAGGTATGGTTCCAGCCGTCCGGGTTCTTGCCGGTGGTCGCGATGTAGACCTCCGAGCCGTCCGGCGACCAGGCCGCGGCCTGGATGTAGAACGGCCGGGTGACGGCGCAGAACTGGTTGAACTCCGCGGAGGTCCACAGGGTCACCGTCGCCGAGCTGGCCCCGAGGCCGAGCATGAAGATCTGCTGGCGGGCCAGCCCGCCGACCGAGGTGAAGGTCCCCTCGACCAGCACGTCCGACCCGTTCGGGGACAGCTGCTGGTTGTAGATCTGGGTGTTGTTGGTCTTCACGTGCGGGTACACGTAGTTCCCGGACACGCTCAGGGCCAGGTAACCGTCGTCCTTGCCGGTCGTGGGGCTCAGGCTGGCGTAGTAGGGGTCCGTCTTGCTGCCGTTGATCCCCTTGAACGAGCCGCCGGCCAGCAGGTGCCCGTTGACCGCCAGCAGCGTGTTGACCGCGCCGCTGGCGTTGTCCTGGAAGCCAGGGACCACCGCCCCGGTGGCGGTGCTGATCTCGGCGATGTTCTTGGCCGCGGTGGTGCCCACCGTGGTGAAGTGGCCGCCGATGTAGGCGTCGGAGCAGTTGCCGCCCGAGAACGCGATCGAGTTGACCGTGCCGTTGACGTCAGGCGCCCACGTGCTGACCGTGTAGGGGGACGAGTCGCTGAAGCTGAATATGTTGTTCCTGGTGAAGGTCTGAGTCGCCGTGCCGTTGAATCCGCTGATCGAGGTGAAGGTCCCCACCGCGTACATCGTCCCGCCGCAGTCCACCAGCTGGCGGATCTGCTCGGTGGTTCCGGTGACGGCCAGCTGAGGCGTCCCTGCCGCGGGCGTCGCCGACACGGGGCCGGTGGCCGCCGCGGCCGGCACTAGCCCGGCCGCTCCTACCGCGACGGCGGCCACCACCGTGCCCGCGCCCTGCCACGCGAGCCATCGACCGAATTTTCGCATCATGCCCTCCCCGTACAGCTCCCTGACATGCTTGGCCCCACCCGGCGGGCAGTGCCGCGCGGCGTAGGTTACGGGGTCGCATGATTTCCCCCTCGGCCGCAACACAAGGAGTATTAGCCGCGTATCGCGCAAGAGTGCACGTTACCGGGAAATTTGTGCCTGATTGCACCGCCTGGCCCGCGGATCTGTGCGCTACGCGGCTAGCTGGTCGCGCTGGGCCGTCACCGGCTCAGGTGCGGCCCTCGAACAGGCTGGTCACCGAGCCGTCGCTGAAGACCTCCTGGATGGCCCGCCCGATGAGCGGGGCGATCGAGAGCACGGTGAGCTTGTCGAACCGCTTCTCCGGCGGGATGGGCAGCGTGCTGGTGACGATGACCTCGCTGATCCGGGAGTTCTTCAGCTCGTCCACGGCGGCACCGGAGAGCACCCCGTGGGTGGCCGTGACGATCACCTGCGCCGCCCCCTGAGCGAACAGGGCCTCGGCCGCCTTGGTGATGGTCGAGCCGGTGTCGATCATGTCATCGACCACGATGCAGGTCCGCCCGGCCACGTCACCGACGACCTCGAGGACCGCGACCCGGTGGGCGACATCCGGATCGCGCCGTTTGTGAATGATGGCGAGCGGGCTGCCGAGCCGGTCGGTCCACCGCTCACAGACCCGGACCCGCCCCGCGTCGGGGGCGACCACCGTCACCTGCGAGATGTCCAGCCGGCCCTCGATGTAGGAGGCCAGGATGGGCAGCGCGAACAGGTGGTCCACGGGACCGGCGAAGAAGCCCTGGATCTGCGCGGTGTGCAGGTCCACCGCCATCAGCCGGTCCGCGCCCGCGGCGGCGAACAGGTCGGCCATCAGCCGGGCCGAGATCGGCTCGCGGCCATGGCTCTTCTTGTCCTGCCTGGCATAGCCGAAGAAGGGGGTCACCACGGTGATCCGCTTGGCCGAGGCGCGCTTCAGCGCGTCGACCATGATGAGCTGCTCCATGATCCAGCGGTTGATCGGCGCGGTGTGGCTCTGCAGCACGAACGCGTCGCAGCCGCGGACCGACTCAAGGAACCGGACGAAGATCTCGCCGTTGGCGAAGTCCGACAGCCTGGTCGGAGTCGGCTCGATGCCGAGGCAGGCGCCGATCTCCTGGCCCAGCTCGGGATGCGCGCGGCCGGAGAACAGCATGAGCTTCTTCCTGGCCTTGACCGTGATGCCCGTCACGACTGTGCTTCCTTTCTCGCGGCCCTGCCCGCACCGCTTCGTGGCCGTCGCCCCGGCTTGCCGGCGGGCAGCTCGGTGCCCGGCGCCAGGTAGGTGAAGGGGTCCACGGTGATGCCGGGCCCGACCCTGGCGGACACCCCGACCACGTGCGTGAGCACGGCATCCCGGCCGATGGCGGTGTCCCGCAGCATGCACCCCGGGCCGACATACGCCCCCGTCTCGACCACGGTCGTGCCCACAAGCTGGGTGCCCGGGCCGATCTCGACGTCGGGCTCAAGGATCACGCCCGCGTCGATCAGCGTGGTCGGCGGGTCAACGATCGTCGCACCCGCGCGCATCCACCCCTCCAGGATCCGCGCGTTGAGGATCCGGCGGGCCTGCGCGAGCTGGACACGGTCATTCACCCCACGGACCTCGTCACCGTCGGGGATCGTCACGGTGGCCACCCGGTGGCCCTCCGCGCGCAGGATGGCGACCACGTCGGTGAGGTACTCCTCGCCCTTGGCGTTGTCGGTCGGCAGCCGCTTGACCGCGTCGGCCAGCAGGCCGGATTCGAATGCGTAAACACCTGAGTTGATTTCCGTGACCGCCCGCTGCTCGGGAGTTGCATCGGATTCTTCGACGATCCCGGCAAATGCGCCGTGACCGTCGCGCAGAATACGGCCATACCCGGTGGGATCGGCCATGAACGTAGTCAATGCGGTGCCGGCCGCACGCTCGGCGGCGTGCTCGCGGGCCAGTGCGGCAAGCGTGCTGCCCCGCAGTAGCGGGGTGTCGCCGTAAGTAACCACCACGGTGCCCTGGCCCAGGCTCACCGCCTCGGTCACCGTCCGCACGGCGTGCCCGGTACCGCCCTGCCGGTCCTGGACGACCACGCGCGCGTCCGGCGCGTGCCTGGCCAGATGGGCGGTGACCTGGCGGCGGCCGTGGCCCACCACGACGACCAGTTCGGCCGGGGACAGTTCCCTGGCGGCGGCCAGCACGTGATCGAGCATGCTGGCACCGCAGATCGGATGCAGCACCTTCGGAAGCTGGGATTTCATCCGTGTCCCGGCCCCCGCGGCAAGGATGACGACAGCGGCCGGACGGCTCACAGTCACGTGGCGGTGCTCCTTGATTGACTGCCCGCCCCGCCCTGGTCTCGGTCACGGTCGGTCACGAGGCGCGGGACGAGAGGAGTTCACATGCCCGACTCTCGCAGGATACCGTCCGGCAGCACGGAGAGCTGCCGCATGCCCGCGGCATGACCGGCGTCACATTACTTTCCGTAACCACGGCACGGATACGTGGCGGGGCCGCGGGAGGCTCAATTAAGTATACCGACCAAGAAACTAGGTTACTGCTGGCTCACAGATGAACTTGTGTCCTAAGCATCTTAGTTCCGTCTATGTTGTTCCAGAGTTTACCAGTTTCCATATAATTAGAACGCCTTCCCGCTAAGGTTAAGCAGCAGATCGACAGACATGACCGGGCGTCGGGGCCCTGCAGCGAAGTCACTCCGCTCCGGTCACGTGTCCGCGTGGGGATCTCCGGCGGCCCAGGGTCGGATTGGGAGGGCACGTAAGTGCGAGAGCGATTGGCGGTAAGCCCGCGCGCCCATGTGGCGGTGCCTACCGCCGTGAGTGGCACAGCCGAAGCAGGCGGCTGGGTCGGGCGGTACCTCCGTAACGCGATGGCCCTCGACGCCGCCGTGGCGCTAGCGGCCGGCCTCATCGCGCTGCGCGGGCGGTACGACAGTCACGGCCACGTGCCGCCCGCCTACATTGTGCTGACCGTGAGCCTGCCGGTGATCTGGCTGGGCACGCTTGCGCTGGCGGGCGCCTACGAGCCCCGCTTCATCGGGGCCGGCGCCGACGAGTTCCGCCGTGTCATCAATGCCGGGCTCGGGCTCACCTCCGCGATCGCCATCCTGTCCTACGCCACCAAGGCGCAGGTATCGCGCAGCTACGTGCTGATCGCGATGCCGTGTGCCGTGGGCATCGACCTCGTGGCCCGCTATGCGCTGCGCAAGCGGCTGCACCGGCTGCGGGACTCCGGCGCCTGCATGCGCCGCGCGGTGGCGGTGGGGCACCCGCAAGCCGTGGCCGACCTGGTGAACGAGCTGCGCAGGGAGCCTTATCACGGGCTCACCGTGATCGCCGCGTGCCTGGCCGGTGCCGCGTTCCGGCCCGAGGAGATCGCCGGCGTGCCGGTGCTCGGCGGGCTCGACGACGTGATCGGCGCGGTCCGCGGGTCGGACGCGGACACCGTGGCGGTGCTCGCCTGCCCCGAGCTGAAGCCGGTCCAGTTGCGGCAGCTTTCCTGGGAGCTGGAGAAGACCGACACCGACCTCTGCCTGGCGCCCGCGCTGCTCGACGTCGCGGGACCGCGCACCAGCGTCCGGGCGGCCGCCGGGCTGCCGCTGCTGTATGTGGATCACGCCGACCTGTCCGGTCTCCGCCAGGTCATCAAGGGCCTGTTCGACAAGGTCGCCGCCGCCTCGGCGCTGCTGCTGCTCGCCCCGGTGCTGCTGACGATCGCGCTGATGATCCGGCTGGAAGATGGCGGCCCGGCACTGTTCAGGCAGGTGCGGGTGGGCAAGGACGGCCAGCCCTTCCGGCTGTACAAGTTCCGCACCATGGTGCCAGAGGCCGAGCAGCGGAAGGCGGAACTGGAGCTGCACAACGAGGGCGCCGGCGTTCTGTTCAAGATCCGCGACGACCCGCGGATCACCAAGATCGGCAGCAGGCTGCGCCGGTGGTCCCTGGACGAGCTGCCGCAGTTGATCAATGTGCTGCTCGGCCAGATGTCCCTGGTGGGACCGCGCCCTGCGCTGCCTGAGGAGGCGGCCAAGTACGGGGACTACGTGCGGCGCAGGCTGGCCGTGCGGCCCGGGCTGACCGGGCTGTGGCAGATCCATGGCAGGTCCGACCTCTCCTGGGACGAGGCGGTGCGGCTCGACCTGCGCTACGTGGAGAACTGGTCGCTCGCCTCCGACTTGCTCATCCTGTGGAAGACCTGGCCGGCCGTGGCCCGCGGGCACGGTGCGTACTGACCTGATTCCCCGCTACCGGAACCCCGCCGCTTACGCCTGGCCGCAGCCTTTGCGGCCGGCCTGGGACAATCCTGGGAATTTTGCCGTATCACATAGTTCGTCAGTACGCCCGGAAGATAGCCACTAGAATGTTGCGCTTGGGATACATATGCACACAAAGCGGCTGCACGGCGGCGTCTGGGGGGACTGATGACCGCGGCGGCCGTGCGAAGCGAATGGAGGCATGATGCAGGAACTGGGGCGCTTGTTGCTGCGCAACGCGCCTGTCGCCGTCCTGTGCGCCCTGACCGCCAGCGCCGCGGGCCTGACGCCGGCAATGGCGGCCACCCAGAGCGGCCCGGTGTCCCCCAACCCCGCCACCGGTACCCCGGCACTCGCACCGACCGGGACGACCGAGCAGGTCAGGCAGATTGTGGCGTGCAACGGAGTCATGTACGCGGTAGGCAGCTTCACCGAGATCACCCAGGGCGGCCAGACCTTCACCCGGGACAACATCTTCAGTTTCAGCCAGTCCGCGCCCTACACGATCACGCCCTGGGCCCAGGACGTCAACGGCACCGTCAACTCCATCCAGTTGACGAGCGATTGCGGCCACGCATTTATCGGCGGGAAGTTCACCAAGGTGGACGGTGATACCGCCGATAATATTGCTTATATCAGGACGTATAACAACACAATGGTCCAGAACTGGGCGCACGATGCCAACGGCCTGGTGGACACAATCCTGCGGACCGCGAACGGCCACCTGCTTGTCGGCGGTCAATTCACCTCGATCAACGGCTCCAGCAAGAAGTATTACGTGAGCCTGAATCTGTCCACCGGCAAGGACGATGGGTACCTCAACCTCAATATCTCCGGGCACTACTCGTTCCCTGGCGCGGGCGTCAGCAACACCGAGGTCTACAACCAGCAGCTGTCACCGGACGGTGGGCACGTGCTCGCCGAGGGCACCTTCACCAAGGTCGAGAGCAACGCGCGACAGCAGATCTTCATGCTCAACCTGGGATTCCAGCCACGGCAACGTGAGCACCTGGTACTCCAGCGAGTTCAACCAGTTCTGCGCCGACAAGCACCCGTTCTACATCAAGTCGGCGGCGTGGTCGCCCGACCAGTCGACGGTCTACGTCGCGGACACCGGGTTCGAGCCGCACGGCTGGAACCACCAGTTCCCGCTCACCGGGCTGTGTGACGCGGTCGCCGCGTTCCCGGCCACCCGGACCGGCGGGCTGACCCACCAGTGGATCAACTACACCGGCTGCGACTCGCTCTACTCGGTCGCCGCCGACGACAGCGCGGTCTACGTCGGCGGCCACGAGCGCTGGGCGAACAACGCCAGCGGCTGCAACCAGGCCGGACCGGGCGCGATCCCGGCCCGCGGGCTGGGCGGCTTCACCCCGAGCGGGACGCTGCTCACCGCGCCCGGCGGCACCACCGGCCTGTACACCAGGGGCCGCGGCCTCGGCGCGGACCAGATCTACCGGACCTTCGGCGGGATCTGGATCGCCAGCGACAACGAGGGCGGCACCGACACCTGCGGGAGCGTGAGCGGGCTCGCCGGCATTCTGTTCCTGCCCTACTCGTAGGGCAGCGCACCACCGCAAGTCAGCACAACCAGGAGGGGAAAGTATGCAGCAGCGCAACGGCGCTCAGCTATGGGGGAAGCAGGGCGCGCGTGGCGCGCTGATCGCGGGCATCGCCGCGGTCGCGTGCTGTCTCCCCGCACCGGCATCGGCCGCTCCCGCCAGCACGGCGCTGGCGGGAGCGGTCTCGCCCACCCCGGTGAACGGCACGCCCACGCTGGTGGACACCGGGACCACCGAGCAGATCCGCCAGCTGGTGCAGTGCGGCGGGACCATGTACGCGGTGGGCACCTTCACCGAGATCAAGGGCGGCAGCACGACCTACACCCGGGACAACGCCTTCAGCTTCAGCGCGGCCAAACCGTACGCGGTCACCGCGTGGGACCCCGGCGTGAACGGCACGGTGGACACCATCGCCTTCGACGGGAGCGACTGCGCCACCGCCTACCTCGGCGGGCACTTCTCCTCGGTGGGCGGCGCCGCGGCCAAGAACATCGCCGCCGTCGACACCACCACCGGCGTACTGGTGCCCGGCTTCAAGGACAACGCCAGCGGCGAGGTGGAGACGCTGGCCGTGGCGAACGGGCACCTGCTGGCGGGCGGCGCCTTCAAGGGCATCAACGGCAGCACCACGGACCCGTACTTCGCCAGCCTGAGCCCGGCCACCGGCAGGGACGACGGTTTCGCGCACCTGGCCATCTCCGGGCACTACGTCTTTCCCGGGGTGGACAACAACCCGACCAAGGTCTACAACCAGCAACTCAGCCACAGCGGGACGCTGGACCTGGTCGAGGGCGACTTCACCTCGGTGGGCGGCCAGAGCAGGCAGCAGATCTTCATGCTCGACCTGAGCGGGCCGGCGGCACAGGTCACCGGCTGGAGCTCGCCCGAGTTCGACGGCAGCCAGGGCAACCTGCCCCACGGCTACGCCTACCAGTGCTGGCACACCGAGTCGTTCTACGTCAGGTCGGCCGCCTGGTCGACGGATGACTCGACGATCTACCTCGCGGACACCGGGTTCCAGCCGTGGAACTGGTCCTCAGGAAGCCCGCGGATCGGCCTGTGCGACTCGGTGTCGGCGTTCCCGGCGACCCAGTCCGAGGTCACCCACGAGTGGATCAACTACACCGGCTGCGACTCGCTGTACTCGGTCGCCGCCGACGACAGCGCCGTCTACGTCGGCGGCCACGAACGCTGGGCAGACAACCAGAACGGTTGCAACCACCCCGGGACCGGCGCGATCCCGGCACCCGGCCTGGGCGGTTTCAACCCGTCCAACGGGTCGCTGATCACCAACGCCAGCGGTACCGCGGGCCTGTACAGCAGGTCACGCGGCCGCGGCGCGGATGACCTACTGGTCACCAGCGGCGGTTTGTGGGTCGCCAGCGACAACTTCGGCGGCAACACCTCATGCGGCGGCAGTTCCGGCCACGCCGGTATCTGCTTCCTTCCCAACTCATAACCAGGGGAGCCACCCATTCCCCGCACAGGAGGAACCATCATGCAGCAAGGAGACCACGCCCACCGACGGCGGAAGCTGGCTGTGCGCAGCGCGCTCATCGCGGTCACCACGGCGGGTGCCCTCTCCCTTCCCGCGGCGCCGGCCCTGGCCCAGACGGGCCCGGTGTCATCCACGCCGGTCGCGGGCACGCCCACGCTGGTGGACACGGGAACGACCGAGCAGATCCGGCAGCTTGCGGACTGTGACGGGACCATGTACGCGGTGGGCACCTTCACCGAGGTCGAGTGGAACGGCACGATCTACGACCGCAACAATGCCTTCGCCTTCAGCGACACCGCGCCGTTCACGATGATGCCGTGGAACCCCGACGTCAACGGCACGGTCAACACCATCGCGTTCAGCGGCGGAAACTGCGCCGACGCCTACATCGGCGGGCAGTTCACCGCGATCGGCACCACCACCACCGCCCACAACATCGCCGAGGTCGACGCCACGGTCGGCGATGTGGTCACCACCTTCAAGCACAGCGCGGGCGGCCAGGTGGACACGATCCTCGCGGTGACCGACGGGCAGGGGACCGCGCACCTGCTGACCGGCGGCTTCTTCAAGGGCATCAACAACAGCACCGCCGACCCGTACTACGCCAGCCTGAACCCGACCACCGGCAAGAACGACGGGTTCCTTAACCTGAGCATCTCCGGTCACATCACCTTCAAGGGCGTGAAGGACAACTCCACCCAGGTGTACAACCAGCAGCTTCAACGCCGGCGGTGCGAACGGCAGCACGCTGGTCCTGGTCGAGGGCGACTTCACCAGCGTGAGCGGCCAGAACCGGCGGCAGATCTTCATGATCAACATCGGCGGCAGCACGGCCACGCTGACCGGCTGGACGTCGCCGGAGTTCGACGGCAGCGACCCCAACGGCACCCTCAACCCCAACGATGTGTACTTCAACTGCGGGGCGTCGCACCCGTTCTACATCCACGCCGCGGCCTGGTCCCCCGACAACTCGGAGATCTACCTCGCCGACACCGGGGTGCACCCCATCCTGTGGGACGGCACCACCTTCCCGATGCAGGGCCTGTGCGACGCGGCGGCGGCGTTCCCGGCCACCCAGGCCCAGGTCTTCTCCGACTGGATCGCCTACGACGGCTGCGACTCGCTGTACTCGGCGGCCGCCGACAACAGCGCGGTCTACGTGGCCGGGCACAACCGGTGGTTCAACAACCAGAACGACTGCAACAAGGAAGGCCCCGGCGCGATACCGGCCCCGGGCCTGGCCGGGCTTAACCCCGGCTCCGCGGGCGGGTCGCTGATCCTCAACTCGGGCGGCACCGCGGGGCTTTACAGCAGATCGCGGGGGCGCGGAGCGGACGACATGCTGCTGATCCCCGAGCCCGCGGCCGATGCCGGGCTGTGGATCGCCAGCGACAACTTCGGCGGCAAGACCACCTGCGGCGGCAAGGCGGGCTTCTCCGGCCTCTGCTACCTGCCGTACACGTCCTAGCGCCGGACCGGGCTGTGCCAGGCGGGGCCTGCGGGCCACCGCCTGGCACGGCCGTCCCGGCAGGCCGCCCGGTCACGTGTCCGCCTGCCGCCGGTCCGGTGAACTCTGTACCTTAGTGTCCGAACTTCACCCGCAATGCCCTGACCAGCCGATATGATCACCGGGCATGCACCGGGAGCCAGCGCTGCTGGCCGCAGCGGCTGCCCGGCCGGGGCACCAAACAAAACGGAAGGCCACGATTGATGGATCGCGTTCTTGTCACGGGCGGGGCCGGCTTCATCGGGTCCCACCTCGTGGAGTCGTTGCTGGATTCTGGCGCCGACGTGCTGGTTGTTGATGACTTCAGGCTCGGCAAGCGCGAACACCTGGCCAGCGGCCCGGCCAGCCGCCTGACCGTGATCGAGGGTGACATCAGGAGCGCCGACGACCTCCGCCCGGTCGCGGACTTCGCCCCGGACACCGTCTTCCACATGGCGGCACTGCACTTCATCCCCTACTGCAACGCCCATCCGCCAGGAGGCACTGGACGTGAACGTCCTCGGCCTGGACACGGTGATCCGGGCGGTGCGCACCGCGCCGCTGAAGGCGTTCGTGTTCCCCTCCAGCGGCGCGATCTACGGCTTCGGCGACGAGCCCTGGCCCGAGACCGCGCCGGCCAGGCCGGACGAGATCTACGGCATCTCCAAGTGGATGGGCGAGCAGATCATGGCCCGGTTCCACGCCGACCGGCCCGGGCTGCGGACCGTGGTGGCCCGCCTGTTCAACACCTACGGGCCCCGGGAGACCAACCCGCACGTGCTGCCGGAGGTGATGAAGGCGCTGAGCGCCGGGCGAGACCATCGAACTGGGGAACCTGTGGCCCCAGCGTGACCTGATCTTCGTCACCGACACCGCCGCCGGCCTCGTGGCCGCGGCCCAGGGCGGCCCCGGCCTGGAGGTCTTCAACGTGGGCACCGGGACCGGGACCACGATCGAGGACGTCATGGAGACCATCGGGGAGATCACCGGTCAGCCGGTGGACGTCCGCCAGGTGCCCGGGCGGATGCGCGACGGCGACGGCCACCTCATCTCCGACCCGCAGAAGCTGATGCAGGCCACCGGCTGGAAGCCGCAGTACGACCTGGAAGCCGGGCTCCGGCGAGCTGCTGGCCTCCGAGGGGCTGCTGTGAGGCACGGCCGGGGAGGTGACCGGCGGCGGCGGCGGGCTCGGGCGCCGGGTACCAGGCCCAGAAGCGGGATTTCCTCGGCATCGGCCTGTCCTGCGTGCCTGACGAGGAGTTCGTCGAGGCCGTCCGGCAGGCGGTGGAGACCCGGTCGCGGCTGACCATCTCGTTCATCAACCCGGACTACGTCCTGCGCGGCCACAAGACCGCCGGGCTGGTCGAGAAGATGAACCAGTTCGACATCGTGCTTCCGGACGGCTGGGGCATCGTGCTCGGCGGCCGCCTGCTCGGCCTGCCGGTGCCCGACCGGCAGGGCAACGACGACATCTGCCCGAAGATGTTCACGCTGTCGGCCGAGCGCGGGTTCTCGAACTTCCTGTTCGGCTGCAGCGAGGGCACCCCGGAGAAGGCCGCGGACAACCTCAGGGAGACGTTCCCCGGCATCCCGATCGCGGGGACCCTGCACGGCTACTGGGACGTGGCACGGGGTCACCCGGGCCGCTACGACGAGGCCGACATCGACATGATGGTCCAGACCATCAACGAGGCCAAGCCCGACATCCTGCACGTGTCCATCCCCACGCCGATGCAGCAGACCTGGGTGTGGCAGGTGGCCGACCGGCTCGACGTCCCGGTGATCATCACCGGCGGCAGCTACCTCGACCACCTGGCCGAGCGGGTGTACTGGTACCCGGGCTGGGTGAACAAGATGCGGCTCGGCTGGGCCTACCGGCTGACCAGGGAGCCCGGCCGGCTGTGGAAGCGGTACTCGCTCGACCTGATGGCCTACGGCGGCATGGTGGCCAGGGCCAGGTTCGGCAGGCGGAAGTAGCCACTCCGGTACAGACAGGTGCCCGGCAGCAGTTGCTGCCGGGCACTTTCCTTTCCGGCCATGGGGGGTGTCCCCCGGGCCGGCGCTAACCGCCGCGGCGCCAGCTTGGCTCGTGGCCGAGCCAGGCCGCCAGCCGCTCGTCGTAAGGCCGGTAGTGCTCCTCCAGCGTCTTGCGCACCGAGTCGGGCATGGGTGAGCGCGGCTGGGCGTTGCGCCGCCTGAACGCCGGATTGCCCCGGTTCGGCAGGCCAAGGAACGCCAGGACCCCGTCGTAGGTGGCTTGCGGGTCGGTGAAGAAGTCGCCACTGTCCACCACGTGCAGCCGGTCCCGGCCGAAGTGCTGCTCCAGCGACTCCAGTTGATCGACGTACTCGCCACGGGCGATATAGGAGTGGTGCTGGTGGCTGTAGCTGAAGTAGCCCGGGTCCGCCGCGATGCGCTCGGCCTGGCCCGCCAGCCGGCCGGGCTCCAGTTCCAGGGCCGATTCGAACGGCTCGCTCTCGAAGCCGTGCGCCACCTCATGGGCGTGCCCCGAGTAGGCCCGCTCCACCGGGTCGCGCAGCAGCACGAGCAGCCGCACCCCGGGCAGGTCGCGGGCGATCCGCTCCGGGGCCAGCGGGTGGAACATGTAGTAAGGGCTGGACTCGAACGAGACCGGGGTGACGTCGGCCGGACGCGCGGCCCGCCGGGCCGCCGCGAGCAGCGGGAAGTGACTGCGGTACCACGACAGCCCACGGCGGTAGAAGACGTCGAAGAAGTGCACCTCTTCGTGCAGCACCGCGCTGAACACGGCGGGGTGCTCGTCAAGGGTGCGGGACAGCGAGGTGGTGCCGGACCGCTGGGCACCGACGATGAGGAAGCTGGGCAGGATCCGGGCACGGCTCGTGGGCATGCGCACGGTGACCAGAGTCAGCCGGGCCGCCTGCTTGAGCGCCGGATTGAGTGACTTGGGGTCGCGCATGTAGCCCGAGAGGCTGCGGTCAGGGCGCAGTTGCGGGGCTGTCCGGCGGTCCGCGGCACCCTTGCCCGTGTCGGGCATGGCGGGGGCCGCGGTCTTGTCGGCCGCGCTCATGGCGCCACCGGCCGTCGCGCGGCGCCTGGACCGACCCTCTCCATTGGCGATCTCCCTTCACGGCTGTCCTGTCGGGCCGGAACCTGCCGTTCGGCAATCAGCATGGCAGACTTGGCACTCCGCTGCAGGAAGTGTCGGTTGTCCGGGATTCAGGATGCATGGCTGTGGCTCACCGGACCCAGCCCGGCTGGCGGCCGAGCAGTTTCGCCAGCCGTTCGTCATGAGGATGATAGTGCTCCTGCAGCTTCCGCCTGCACGTGGCCTCCATCGGCGGCCCGGGCCGGGCATTGGCGGCGGCGAACGCCGGCTCGAAGGGCCGCAGCCCCAGGAACGCCAGCGAGTCGCCGGTACTCCTGCGCCGGCTGGCTGAAGTAGGCCGCGCTGTCGATCACGTGCACCTGCGCGCGGGGGAAGAACTCATAGACGCGTTCGAGCTGTTCCGCGTACTGGCCCCGGTGCCGGTAGGAGTGGTGCCGGTGCGCGAAGCTCTCATAGCCGGGGTCGGCCCGCATCCGCTCGATCTCACCGGCCAGCCGGTCGTCCTCCAGCTCCAGGGCGCCGCTGGAAATCCTCCTGCTCGTAGCCACGGGCGGACTCGTGCTTGTGCGCGGAGAAGGCCCGCTCGACCGGATCACGGAGCATGACGACCAGCTTCACCGCGGGCATGTCGTGGCCGAGCCGCTCGGCAGCCTGCGGGTGGTACAGGTAGTAGCCGCTGGCCTCACAGGCGACCGGCGGGCCGTGGCGCCCCGCCCTGAGCCGCGCGATCTCGGTCAACGGGAAGTGGGCCCGGTACCACTGGGCGCCCCGGAGGTAGTTCAGGTCGAAGTAGTTGACGCCCTTGCGGAACGTCGGCGGCATCACCTGAGGGTGGGCCGTCAGGTCGCGGAACAGGGACGTGGTACCGCAGCGCTGCGCGCCGATCAGGATGAACCCGGGCTCCATCCGCAGGCCGGCGGTCGCCCCGCTCATCCGGGCGTAGCTGCGCCGCCCAAGCCGCGTGAGCGGCTCCGGCCCGGTGGCCCGGATCCGCGTGGCGGCTTCACGTGCCCGTTGGCTCAATGCCAGTCCCACCGCCGGCGCAGGCCAAGGCCGAACTCGCTGTCCAGTGCCGCGATCTCCGCGTCGAGTTGCTCGTGCATGAACGCGACGTCCTCGGGCGCCATCTCGGGCCGGTCGGCACCCAGCGGCTGGTACAGCATGCGCTGCACCGCCGCCGACCGCTTCAGGCTGCCCACCAGGGCCGCCCCGTCATGCCGCCGTGCCCAGTTGGCGCCGTGCTTGGCCACCATCGCGAGCGGCAGCCAGCGTGCCTTGCTGGCCGGCAACTGGGCCTGGAGCTGTTCGGGGCTCAGCGGCAGCCGGCCGACGCCGAGCCAGCCGGTGACATCGTCGAGGAACGCCTGCGGATCGGCTTGCAGGTCGTCGAAGAGCGCGATGTACAGCGAGTCGCGACCGTAAAAGCGCAGGTAGCTGCGCAGATGAGTGGCGTAACGGCCTTCTTCGAGCAACTCCGGGGAGGTCTTCGTGGTGTCCCGGAAGGTGGCGGCCGCCTCGCCGTGCTTGGCCAGGTAAAGGTAGGAGGAGAAGGCCCGGGATATCGGTTCCCGGAGCGTGACCATCAGCCGGATGTCCGGGCCGAGGCAGGCGTGGATCCGCTCCGGCGCCTCGCCACAGGACAGGTAGTCGGGACAGACCTCACCGATGATCTTGTGTTCCCGCTGCGCGCCGCGGAACTGCGACCGGTACCAGCCAGGCCCGCGATCGTAGTAGCGGTTGAAGAAGTAGAGATCCTTCGCCTGGGTCAGGTAGACCTCGGGATGGCCGATGAGCACCTCGTGCAGCCAGGTAGAGCCTGATTTGCTCGGTCCTATGTGCAGGAAGTTTGGCAGCAGGTCGGACATAACACCCTTTCACGCCATGCCGCGACGGAACAGCCTGGCCGCTCGCAGCAGATGCTGGGGATGAATGCGCGTGGCGGCGTGCACAAAAGCGATATAGGGATACGGGGATATTGGCCACCGCAGCGCCGCCTTGGTGGCGTAACGAATGGCCGGCCCGCGCTCGCCGAGCGCGGACCGCGCGAAGGCGATCTGGCCGAGCATGCGCGCGTGACCGCGGGGGGAGGCGGCTATGTCCGGATGCTTGGCGAGCATGTACTCCAGCGCCAGGGCCGCGTTCTCGGCGCCGCCCGCATACCAGGACCTGCCGTCCTTACGGATGTCGGCCAGCGGGCGGGTGACGATGCCGATCTGGCCGGCCCGGGCCGCCCGCAGCACCCAGTCGTAGTCCTCCGCGTAGCCGCGCGGCAGCTCCTCGTCGTAGGGGCCCACCTTGGCGAAGGCCTCACGGCGCATCACCAGGGTGGAGGAGTGCAGTTCCTTGACGCGATTGCGCAGCAGCAACTCATAGCTGACGTGCTCCGCCCGCCCCGGCCACTCGACCACCTTGCCGGGCAGCATCAGCCTGATACCCGAGCCCACCACCAGCAGCCCTGGCTCGTGCTGGAGGCGCTCGACCTGGCTGGCCAGCTTGTCCGGGTGCCAGACATCGTCATCGTCGCAGGTCGCGACGATGTCGCCGTGGGCCGCATCGAGGCCGGTGTTCCGGGCACCCGCCAGGCCGGGTGAGTGGGTGTTCGCGGCCACCCTGACCTGGTGCTGCGGCGTGCCCAGGCGGGTGAGCTCCGGATCCGGTGACTCCTGGTCGTGCACCACCAGGCACTCGATCTGCCCGGGATAGGTCTGCGCCACGACCGCGGCGATGGATTCGCGGACGAGCTCGGGCCGGCCACGCGTCGGCATGATCACCGACACCAGGGGCCATTCCTCGGGCACCGGAGCCGGTGCATCAGTCATGGGCCTCTTTTTTCTCCGCAGGGCTGCCCGCGGCCCTCAGGCCGTAGCGCAGCATGAGGGGCAGGCCGATCGCCGTGACGATGAGGCGGTCGCGCCGGGACATGCTGGTGCGCCACTTCTCGTCGGCGCGCAGCGTTATCTCACCGCCGGTGAACCGGGATGGGTTTCCGGAAAGGCCGTGGCTGGTGCCCAGCACGACCCGCCCGTCACCGAGGTGTGCCAGGTGGGCCGGTGGCGGGGCGAGGCCTAGTCCGGCCAGTGCCGTTGCCACGGCCCGCCCCGGGTGCTGGACGAACTCTTCGTAGCGCATCCGCGTGACCGGGAGGCCGCACCAGCGCAGCAGCCCCGCCTGGCCCTGCACGGCCACCCAGCGGGCGGCCGCCTCCGCGGCAGAAAGATGCGTCATGACGTCGGTCTCGGCGACCGCGTGCGGGCGGGACACATCGCGTTTGCCCAGCGAGTAGGCGACCCCTCGCACGTCCCTGACCAGGTGGATCACCCGAACGTCCAGCCCGGCCCTGGCGAGCGCCAGCGCCTGGACGGGCCACTTGCTGGCATCCACGACGCAGGCCGCGGCCGCCTCGGCGGCGATGGCCTCGTACAGGCCTGTGTAGCTCGCCCCATAGGCGGCGACATCGGCGCGGAACGCCGGGCCGGCCAGCGGCATCGCCAGCAGCCGCGGCATGCGCCGCTGCCGGGCCACCTTGGCCTGGAGCCGGTCGGTCGCGGTGAGCTTCTGCTCCTGCCAGCCGCCGAAGGCGCGGTCCCCGACCCGGGACCAGAACGGGCACTGCGCGAATGGCTCGCCGCAGCCACAGCGCTCCCCGTGGGCGGCGGTCCGCCGGTATAGGTCGATGAGCTCACCGACGTTGACGAATCCCGGGATCTCGCCGAGAGCGCGCTCCAGCAAGGTGCTTCCGGAGCGGCCGGATCCGGCGATGTAGACGACAATGGGCGCCTGCCCGGGCTTCCAGGTAAGTTCCGCCCCGGCGCTGTCGCTTGTCGCGGCGACATGGGACCCGGCCAGCGCGGTCACTACGAAACACCCCCATGTCGGTTATTTCGGTACTCGTTCTCCCGCCTGAAGAACTTTACTGTGCTTCTCGTCCGATGTGGTGAGAATCGGGGTAGATCGTTTTGGAACGGAATAATTGGTTTGCGTTGAACGTGCGGTGAACCCCGCAGGTCAGACGGCCGGCCGCTCCCCCGGGTTAGCGGGATCCGACGGTCGCCAGGGTGTAGGGCTGCAGCCGCAGCTGCACCGTCCCCGAGCCGGCCGTCGTGCTGGTGGCGGACGGGCCGGTGATCAGCGTCGTGACCGAGTGCGCGGTCGTCTGGGCCGCCCTGAACCCGCCGGGGAAGATCGAGGACAGGTTCAGCGTCACCGCTTGCGCCGCGGCGTTCACCAGCACGAGCCGCTGGCCGGCGGGTGCCGTGACCGCCTCGCCGGTCAGTGCGGGAGCGCCGGTGCCGCCCAGGGCGGGGCCGCCACTGAAGGCGAGGGCCTGGGACTTGGTCGCGCCGTGGAAGGCGCCCTGGATCACTGCGAGCGCCGTCCCCGCCGCGGTCAGCGCCAGCGGGACGGTGCGCGGCGGCCGGCCCCGAGGCCGTCCGGGCCGTCGAAGATGGCGCCACCGTGCGCGGTGCCGATGGACCCGCTCAGCCCGATGTATTCGAACTCTGGGTTGGCCAGGTACAGCAGCGTCTGCTCGGCCACGTACAGCCCGTGCAGCCAGGTGCCCTGGAGCACGTGGCCGGGAGTCTGGTCCTCCATGTTGTAGGCGGTGAGCCAGACCGGGAGCCGGTCCGCCTCGATCAGCTTGAGCTGCTTGGACTTGAACGCCTGGTACCGGACGTACGGCTGGGCCAGCACGGTCGCGGCCGGGCCCGCCTGGTAGACGCGCTGGATCTCGTGCACGGACACCACGTCCTCGCCGTGCAGGGCCGGCAGCACATCCTGATCCCAGGTCTCCCGGCGCCTCGACACGCCGGGGATGAAGTTGGGATCCGCCGCCACGGCCGCCACCTGCACACCCGGGAAGTCCTTGTGCAGGGCGGTGATCCAGGTGTCCATCTGGCTGGCGTAGCCGGCGGCCGTGGGGAACCGCTGGGCGTAGTCCCGCCCGTGCGGGCCGTGGTTGACCGCTCCGTTGAGGTACAGCTCGTTGCCGAGCTCCACCTTCGTCACGGGCATCCCGGCCGCCGCCGCGACACGCAGGAACGCGATCTGCCCCCGCAGCATGGCACCGTTGAGCGAGGCAGAGCCGATGGCTCCCTGGTAGGTCAGCACGTTCAGCACGAACATGGGGGCCGATCCCGCCGCGGCGAGCCCCGCCTTGAAGACACCGATCTTGTCGTCGACGGGCTTCGGCTTCTCGGCGGGCCAGTTGCCCGGCTGGAACCAGCCCCGCTGCCAGTCCCAGTAGTTGGCGTTCGTGCCGCCCGGGTAACGCAGCACACCCGGGCCGAACCTGCGCAGCACGGCGTCGAGCGCGCTGTCGTCCCACCGCGGGCCGGTGGTGTTGACCGCGTTCAGGCCCAGCAGATCCGGTGTCACGGTGCGGACCGGGCCGGTCAGTGACACCGGGATGGCCGCCCCGCCGGTCCCCGCGGCCGCTGGCCCCGCGATGCCCGCCGCGCTGGCGCAGACCACGGCCGCCACGGCCAGCCCGGCGCCGCGCGCCCGCCGGCCGCCGGCCGCGCGGACCGGTCCGCAGCGCGGTCAGGAATAGCCGAGCCGGGCGAGCAGCGGCCCGATCTCGTGCTCCACGTCGCTAACCTGCCCCTGGTCAAGGGCCTTGCGCCACCTTCCGACAGAGTCTGGCTTGGCCCGCGACAGCCCGGCCCGCAGCGCGTCCAGCCCGGCGGGCGTGGTCTCCAGGAACCCCCCCAGCACGTCCGCCGCGTGCATCGGGTCGGACACGACGGATTCGTAGCGCACCTCAATGGACCGGCCGGCCGGGAGCGTCGCCAGCCCCGCCAGCGCGGCCTCGGTGAACCGGCGCCAGCACCATGCCGACCGCACGATGTCGGACACGGCGGCGAACTCCTCGCGCCGGCCGGGTTCGACCCACCACCGCGCCCCGGGGCCCCACAACTGCCCGCCCCTGCCGCGCTTGCCGGAGCCCGCCGACGCGGCGTTGAGCCAGGGCTGCTCCGAATGTGAGACCGCGGCGTCCCGGCCGTCCCTGATGATGTGGATGAACTGTGCGTCGGGCATCGACTCGGCCAGGAACGGCACGACGAAGCTGTTCTCCGGGTTCTTCTCCGCGAAGCGGCGGCCGCCGTGCAGCCCGGCGAGGAGCATTGCCGAGTAGAAGGCATGGAACACCGCGGCGCAGCGGCGCTCGCTCCAGGAGCCGTCGTACACGCAGCGGGCCGCGGCCTTGGTCAGCCGTGGCTCGAAGTGGTAGGAGACCTCGGGCATCCGGCCCAGGCAGCTG
Source organism: uncultured Actinomycetes bacterium (assembly GCA_963730235.1). Taxonomy (GTDB): domain Bacteria; phylum Actinomycetota; class Actinomycetes; order Streptosporangiales; family Streptosporangiaceae; genus DASXKD01. The sequence continues at coordinate 710,291 of CAVSRH010000004.1, read as the reverse complement.
CCCAGGAACGTGGTGCCGGACCTGGGCGCCCCGATGATGAAGATGGGCCGGTGCAGCCGGGGGTCGAGGGCCCGCGCCGACGGCCGCTTGCGGAGGGCCGGGTCCCTGCTGCGGTCGCGGATGTCCGAGGCAAGGCCGAGCATGCCGAGCTGGACCATCTGGCCGAAGCCAAGCCCCGACGGCGGCGGCGGCTGGCTCCTGCTCCCGTGGCGCGGGGTGACTGCCATAGTGTGCGACCTCGTCTGGATGCTGACCGGGCAATGAGCCCGATGCTAACGGTGGCCGGTGACCGGCCTAGTGCTTGCCGTTCTGCTGCGCCCGGTACTGCGCCACCTCGCCCACCAGCGCGGGGATCAGCCAGGTGCCCGGGGCGCCGAGCGGCGCACCCGCCGCGGCCTGCCGGTCCTCGAGGTACCTGGTGGCCACGTCGGCCAGGTACAGGGCGGCGGTGAGGCGGGCCTGCGCGGCGTCGATGCCGAACGGGGCAAGCAGCCCGGCCGCGTGGGCCAGGCAGTCGGTGGCGGCGGCCAGCGGGTCCCGGTGCTGTGGCCCGACCTCGCTCTGCAGCCAGTAGTGCAGCGCGTCGAAGCCGCGCGGCACGCCGGAGGTGAACCGCTCCCAGTCCCACACCAGCAGGCCGGCCCTGGTGCTCGCCATGTTCCAGGGCGACCAGTCGCCGTGCCATGCCCCGAAGGTCAGGCCCGCGCACAGCCCCGTCCCGGCCAGCGTGTCCAGTGCCTCGAGCAGGGCGGAGCGCTCCGCGCCCGGGTCGGCGGCCTCCAGGCGGTCCCTGACCTGCCGCAGGTACGCGTCACTGGCCAGCGCTCCCTGCTGAAGACCGCCGACCCGGGCCACGGTGTCCATCGCGGCGGACAGCTGGGCGGGAGTAAGCACCCGGCGGCGCTGCCAGACCGGGAGCGCGCTCAGCACGAGCACGTCCATGCCGTGCCACTGGTCGTGGTGGACCACCCGCGGCACCGAGATCCCGTCCAGCCCGGTGCGCTCCAGCCAGGTGAGCGAGGCGGCCTCCGCCCGCACCAGGTCGCGGGTCAGGGTATTGAACCCGATCTTGACGAAGCCGGCCGGCTCCCCGGTGGTCGTGTGCAACTGGAGCACCGGCTTGCGGTTGGCACGGGCCGGCCCCAGCCGGATGCTCACCCTGATGTCGGGGGACAGCACGGACTTGAGGTAGGACTCGACGCTCTCGGCCTCCGGCGGGGCGGTCACCCGCACCCTGACCCCGAGCAGCGTCCCGCCGAGCCCGCTTGCCAGCCCCATCGCGAACGCCGCGACACCCATGCGGGCCGGCCACGACCTCGGCTGGCCGTACTGGCGCAGTGCCGCCGCCGCGGCACGGGGCGCCGCGGGCACCAGCAGCCGGGGGTGCCGGACCCCGGGAATCAGGACGAAGTCACGGCTCTCCGGCCGGGCGGCGCCGCCGAGGGACCGGGGCCGCACCGCCCCGCTGAGCTGCGGCCAGCCGTGGGCCCCGCCGTAGAGCGTCATCTCCGCGGTCGGCGGCCAGAGGAGCTCACAGACCTCGCGCAGGTACGAGAGCCGCTCCCAGTCGTCGGCCAGGCGCAGGGGCGGCGCCCCCGCACCGGCGGCCGCGGCAGGCCTCGCGTCCCTGACGCCGTCCATGATCCCCATAGATCACATCCCCTAAAGGACAGGTATACCCCGACCTTAATAGGTCCGTAAACTCCAGCTCAGGTCCCGCTCCAGTAAAAGCCCTGCGGCCGGCAAGCCCCCCTGCCGCAGCGGATCGCCACAACACAGACGGTTAAGAATATCGGAACGCCAGATCACGGCAGAGTAATCAAGTGGTGACTGAATGTAACATTGACGAGTTCTCCGCGAACCATTCCGGCCGCGGCGAATCCGCCGGTCAGCCTGGCCCGCCGGCACCGCCAGTCCCATAGCCACCTGATGCCCCTGCCTTATTAACGTGCGGGGCGCGCATCACCCGAGGATGGCTGACGTCCCCCTTAACGGACGCCCAAGGTGGGGGTAATGGTTCACTCCGCAGCGGCATGGATTTTGAATTTCTGATACTGCCGATCCGTCATCTTCCCCTGCCGCGCCGTAGCCGCCCCTGGATGGCTGAGACACCCGGCATGGCCGACAGGCGCAGGACATTGCGGAACTTCCAGAGCCCGGCCGCCTGCACCACGGATGCCGCGGCCACGGCCGCGGCCAGCGAGACCAGGCCACCGCCGAGCACCGCCCGGATCCCGAACGGGATGGCGCAGAAGCTCACCGTGGACAGGCCGCACGCCAGCAGGGTCCCGCGCCCGAACGGCTGCAGGTGGATGGACGAGGCGAGCTGCGCCATCGGCATCAGGTTGGTGACCATGATGGCGATGGCCCACCCGATCGCCGCGCCGGTGATGCCGTACCGGGGGATGAGCACCAGGTCCAGGCCCACGTTCACGCCCACGGCCAGCAGGCCGTTGATCAGGCTCCAGCTACTGCGGCCCGTGGTGATCAGCACCATGTCGACCTGACCGCAGGCGGTCGCCAGCAGCATGGTGAGGCCGAGGATGAGCATCACGTCGGCGCCGGCCTTGTAGGAGTGGCCGAACACGCTGAGCACTTCCGGCCCGAAGACGATGGCCAGCATGTACAGCGGCCAGGTGAGCAGCACCAGCCAGGCGGTGGTCACCTGGTAGATGACGTTCGCGCTGCGCCGGTCACCGAGGGCGAAAAGCTCGGTGAACCGGGGCTGCGCCGCCATGCTGATCGCCATGTTGCCGAGCTGGCCGGCCACCAGGAACCGGGTCGCCGCCGTGTACACGGCCGCATAGCCCGGTCCCATCAAGATCGCGACGAGCACGATGTCGATCCGCTGCAGCGTGATGGACGCCAGGCTGGCGATCCCGCGGGGCGTGGTGAACTGCCAGAAGCCGCGGGGGTTGGCGTTCGCCACCCGCCGTTTTGCCATCCGGCCGCCCCGGACGGCGCCCGCCAGCTTCGGCACCGGGGTGGACAGGGCCAGCAGCGCGGCGAGTTCCGGCGGGACGTCCGGCATGCCGCGGGGGCCCCGCGACGGCCTGCGCCGGATCCGGCGCACCCAGAACCAGGCGACGGCCACGGCGGGCACGTAGGGCAGCGCCCATAGCGGCGCGAGGAGCGCGGCGCTCCCGGCGCTCACGGCGACGAAAATGCCGACGAGCTGGACCGCCGAACGGCCGATCTTGTCGATCACGACCGTGGGCCGCATGTCCCGGTAGCCACGGCCCACGCCCAGGTAGGTGTCCAGCAGCGCGGCGAACGGCAGGGTGAGTGCCAGCGCCCGCAGCGACGTCGCCACCGCGGCCGTGCTCACCGCCCCTGACTTGGCGAGGTGGCCGCTGAGCAGGACCCTCGCCAGCGGGCTCGCGACGGCCACCATGGCCACCGTGAGCAGGATCGATGCCACGATCACCGGGATGATGGCCGCGCGCAGGATCGTCGGGATCCGCTTCTCCTCGCCCAGCGAGCGGAGCCGGGCGATGAAGTAGACGAGGCCGACGTTGGCGCCCAGGCTCGCCACCGCCTCGACGATGAGGAACGCCGAGGTGGCGGTGAAGAAGGCACCGGCCACCGGCTTGCTGAACACGCGGGTCACAAAGACCGTGACACCCACCGTGGTCAGCGCGGAGACGCCCGCGCCGATCAGGTTGAGGGTGCCGCCCCTGGCGACCTCGGCCAGTTGCGGCTGGCCGCCGCTCTTGCCCGCCGGTCGCCCGCCCAGGCCAGCGGCACCTTGCGTCGCCACGGCGGGGTTGCCGTTGGCGGCCCGGGCCGGGGCGCTGCCTGCCCGGTCGCGCTGTGCAGGCATGCGCGGAGCACCGGCATAGGCCCGCGGTTCCGGCCACGCCTCGCTGGAGCTACGCCTCACCCGCGCCAGCTTGTCACCCCCGGTGACCTCGTCATGCCTGAGCCCTCGCGGCGACGGCCCTGGCGCTCAGCTGAGCGCGCAGCTCAGCCTCGGACTCGGCGGCCGCTTCCACCGCTTCCTCGTGCCGCACCCGGTCATTCTTCCAGAGCAAGGCATAGGCAAGCATGGTGAAGGCAAGGGGCGGCCCCACCGCGATGTAGACGATCATGAACGGGAAGCCCAATATCAGGACGAGCACGCCCACCAGCCCGTAGGGCGTCGGATCTCGCCAGTACCGCCAGATCCCGTAGATGAAGAAGGCACAGTACAGCCCCGCGCCCAGGAAGCCGCTGGTGATGAGCAGCATCCAGAGCTGGCCGTTGCCGCCGATGTCACGGGAACCGCAGCTGTGGCACTTGGCCGTCTTGCCGACCGCGATCGAGTTGGTACTGCCCTGCTCGTGCCTGGTGTCCCCCCAGCCGATGAACGGGGAGGACGCCGCGACGTCGATGGCAAGCCCGGACAGCGACGAGCGGACAGCATTGCTCTTGCCGTGCGAGAGACGCTGGCTGATGAGGCTCTGCAGCGGCGAGGCGACCACCACGACCGCCACCAGCGCGAGCACCCCGAAAAGGCCGGCCAGCAGGGCCAGCCTGCCGCGCAGCGCGAACCGGACCGCCACGTACAGGATGGAGACGGCGAGGCCGACCCACAGCCCGCGGTCCAGCGAGTAGACGACCGGCACGAGCGCGACCGCCAGCACGATCAGCAGGTTGCGGCGCTCCTTGCGGTTGCCGTAGGACCACCAGGCCACTATCAGCCAGGGCAGCATGATGGCCAGGACGTTGCCCCACATGTTGGTGTAGTCGAACGGGGCCCTGGGCCGGCCCACGGCGTAGCCGAGGATGTTCTGCACCTGGGAGAACCCCGGGTGGAGCATCATCGCGAGCAGCCCGTTGTTGTTCTGCAGGCTCTGCGGCAGCACGTAGGCCGTCGGCGAGGTGAACTGGAAGTGCGGGTCGGCCACGCCCAGTATGCCGCCGATCGCGGTGTAGATCCCGACGAGGCCGAGCAGCCACGCGAGGCGGCGCCGCGGCAGTTCCTCCTCGGTCAGGTTGCCCGCGTAGACGAGCAGCACGGCCACCGCGAAGTAGACGCCGGTCCGCAGCGCCCAGGACACGACGCGGCTGCCGGTGGGGCTCACCACGGAATCGGGCGAGGTCAGCGAGATCGCCGAGATGGAGAACAGGGTGACGATGAGGAACAGCATCCAGATCTTGAACCCGGGCGGGAGCCTGATGGTCCGCTCCCGGGTCACCCGCCAGCGCCACATCCGGCGGACCATGGGGAAGGCGAGCACGATCGGGAAGTAGTCCCCGATGCCCAGGCACCACCACAGCGGCCAGCCGGCCAGCAGGGCCACGATCGGCCACGCGGGGTCCCGCGCGAACCAGCTGAGCCGCTTGGCTGGGCGGGCGCGGCCCGGGATCTCTGGCTGCGCCGCGGGCACGCCGTCGGAGCCACCGTGGCCGTTCTGGCCGGCTCGGTCAAGGGCGGTCGTCACGATCGGCTCCTCGTTGCCTCGGCGGGGCACCCGGGCGTTGCCGCGGGTGCCCAGGCCTGCCTCATCACTGTCCCCCCGACGTGCTGAACCGGGTGCCGCGCGGCGCCAGGATGACCCAGGTAGGGCCGGGCTGGAACGCCATCGGGTACCCGCTCTCGTCGATGTAGTTGGTGAGCTGGTTCAGGTGCGGTTTGGACCAGCTCCCGGGCGCGGCGGTGCCACTGCCGCCCGCGCTGCCGGAGAGCACCTGGACCGAGCCCTTGCCGATGACCCGGGCGCTCGGCACCGTGGTCCCGGCGCTGTGGCTCACCACCGCCTGCTTGTACGGCACCGTCTGCACGACCACGTTGGCCATCTGGACCTTCGGGCCGCCCTTGGCCAGCGTCCACAGGCCGGTCTTTGAGTCATACGCCCACGACTCGGTGCCGTAGCCGGGGATGGTCACCGTGGCGGACGAGGGCCTGGACAGGTGGCTGGTGGCCAGCACGCTGCTGGCTCGGGCCCTCCCCCCGGTAGTAGAAGATCTGCGGCGGTGGCCCCCCGCCGCGGTCGGCCCGCTGCACCGCCCTGGTCGAGGTGCTCGCCCCGGGCCCCCGGGTCGAATACAGCGCCGGGTGGGTGGCTATGCCGAGGTCGGTGACCTGGGTGTGGTGCAGTTCCTTGGTGAAGACCGGAGTGCTGCCGTCGTAGCCGAAGAGCGGGCGCAGCACGGACAGCGTCTGCCCGTCGGTCGGCTGGGTACTGGTCAGCGGTCCGACCCCGGTCGCCTCCTTGGACTGGAACACCGCGATGTACCGCACCGGCGCCGCGAACTCCTGGTATACGACATCGGCCGCGCCGAGGCCGCTGGGGCTGGACCCGGCCAGGACCAGTGCGACGGCGCGCCGCCCGGCGTCGGCGGCGCTGGCCGCGGCCAGATCGGTCAGCGGTGCCGGTGGGCCCGCCTTGGTGGTGTGCACCCCGGCACCCGCCGACGGGGCCGCCGTCGGCGACGAGGCGGCACCGGACTGGACCAGGTTGGGCGCGCTCGCGGCACAGGCCGCCACTGCCAGCCCGGCCGCGACCGCGAGCCCGTTTCCGGCCCAGCGCGATGGCCGCGCCGGCCGCCCGCGTGCCATATGTCAGGTTCCTGGAACGCTGTCTGCCCGGCCGCCGTGCCCGTCACGGGTACGCCCCGCGCGGTCCCTCCGGTCCGACGCGTTCGCGGAAATGCCCGAGATGGGGGTGAACTCGCCACGCCCGTGCCCGGCAGGTGGGGTGTCGTGGCCCGGCTCGGCGCCCGCTCCCGCTCCCGACCCGGGCCGCGGCTGGCCCTGGCGCGGCGGGCGGACGGCGATGCGCCTGCCCAGTGCGGGCAGGACCGCGGCACCAAGCACCGGCGTGCGGAGCTGGCGGAGCCTGCGGACGCACTCGGTGGCGTCGGACTTGGTGCTGCGGGCGACCTCGATCGTGACCACCGCGGCGTCGGCGAACTCGCCCAGGGCGAACGTGTCCGCCCCGTCGTCGGCGGCCTGCGCCTCGATGATGACGTACCGCGCGTCCCGGCGCAGCTGGCTGGTGAGCGCCCGCGCCGTGTCGTGCTGCAGGTGGTAGAACGCCAGCGACGGATCGGCGCCGGGGGTGATCACCCACAGCCCCGGCATGCCGGCCGGGCCCTGCACCACGTCCCGCACGGTGGCGTTGCCCGCGATCAGCTCGGCGAGGCCTTCGCCCTCGCCCAGCCCGAGCAGCTTCGGCGCGACCGTGCTGTTCATGTTCGCGCAGACCAGCACGACCTCGGAGTGGGTCCGGGCGAGTGTGACGGCCAGGTTGGCGGCGACCACGCTGCCGGCCGGGCCGGGTGTCGCGCCGGCCACGAACACCACGTGGTTGCCCTCACCGAGCGCCGCCGCCACGCCGTGGGCCAGGTCGGTGAACGCCTGCCCGGTCTTCGACCGCGGCGAGGCGATGGAGACCTCCCGGCCGAAGGCACCGGCGGGCAGGTTGAGCAGGACCGGCAGGTCGAGCACGCGCTCGGCGTGCGCGGCGTTGTGGATCCGCTTGTCACGCCGGTCCACCAGGAACGCGAGAACCAGGCCGATGAGCAGACCGGCCACCAGCCCGCTGGGGAGGATCAGCAGCTTCTTGGGGCTGCTGGGCTTGCCCGGCGGGGTGGCGACGTTGTTGATGGACCCGCCGTTGGTGTCCGCCAGCTCGCCGTTGGTGTTCGCGTAGTCCTGGGTCAGCTTGCTCAGCTTGCTCTTGTCCGAGTCCAGCTGCGCGGTGTCGGCGGCCTTGGTCGGCGAGTTCGACGGCAGGGTAGCGATCTTGGTGGTCAGCGCGACGGCCTGCGCGTTGAGCGCGTTGATCTGCGTCGTCAGGGTCTTGAGCTGCCCGTTGACGTCGGCGACGGCGCTGCTCTGCCGGTTCTGCAGGTAGGCCTTGGCGAAGTCGTTCGCGCAGGTGGCCGCGCCGGTCGCGGTGGACGCCTTGCAGGCGATGTCGAGGATGGAGGAGTTCGGCGGGACCGTGACGGCGATCTGCGCGGCCAGCTTGTACGGGGTCAGCGGGCTGTTCATCATGTGCCCGGCCAGCGTGGCTACCGCGGTCGAGGTGACGACCTGGGCCTCGGTGTCGAGGTTGACGGTGGCGCCGCTGGTGCGGCTGCCCGCCACCGCGTTCGACTGGTCGGCGGCGGTGGGGTTGACGTTCACCGAGGCCGTTGCGCTGTAGGTCTTGGGGGCGACCGTGACGTAGCCGAAGGCACCGACCACGCCGATGATCGTCACGACCAGCGCGATCCACCACCGGCGGCGTAGCACGCCGACGTAGTCAGCCGCCTCAAAGGAGTCCGGCCGTTGGACGGGATTCATGCTGCGGTGCTCCTCACTGTACTAACTCCCTCGCTTGCCTCCGGCGCTTGGCGCCGAGCCAGCGGGTAGCCGCCACGCCCCGCTGTTCCACTGTCCATTACCCCGGATCTCCGCGGCAGGCCCGTCCCCTGCATATTGCCAGCCAGGGCTGCGTGGCGGCTCTCGCCTGCCCTCAGCCCGAACTGGCCTTGCATCCTCCTGCACGCACTGTGTAAGACGCTATACACGTCTTGGACGCTTGACGCGCCTTGTCGGATGACATCTGACCCCCTGCCCGGGCAACGCCGGCCATGGCGCGCGTGAACATGCTCGATGTCGCGATCGTGATGCAAGCTTACCGTATGTGAAGGGGGCACAAGGGGCAGATCAGTCGGCCGCCCGCGCCCGCTAGCTGGCGTTTCCTCGCAGGTCCGGGAGGTTTTATTTGCGTAAAGGCCGAGTATGCCCCGCCTTGGCGGGGTGGCCGGCGCGGCGCCGGACCCCCGCCCGGATACCCGCGGTCGTGACAGTCAGTGCCCACCTGTACACACAGGTTGCACCTAGCGGATTCTGGCCGGTTTCCCAGGCGGAACCCAGCGTGCCGCATGGGGCGAGGTCCTACTGTTGGACATCATGAATTACGCCGACTTAGACGTTCTGAGGTACGTCATTCACGCTAAGGAGCATCACGTGCACGAGGAGCGCAGGGACGGCGCTTCTCCCGCGCGCCGCACCAGGGAGCGCCGCTGGCGGGCATGCTCGGCCGGGCTGGCCGGCCTGCTGCTGCTGGCAGTGGGGAGCAGCGGCTGCGCCACGACAATGGGGCAGCACAAGGCCGCCGCGTCACACGCGGCGTCACAAGGCAGCGGGAACACCGAGGGCGGCGCAGGCAGCCTCGGCCCGCTGGACGGTTCGGGCAGCGGGAAGTCCGGCAAGGCACATGCGGCGGGGACGCTGGCCGGCGTCAGCAGCGGCATCATGTTCGGCGGCGATGTGCCGCTGGCCGCGGAACAGTCGGCGCTCGGGCGCAAGCTGGCGGTCGTCCGGGTCTACGACCGCCTGGGCCAGAAGTTCAGCAACCCGATGGTGGACGGCTTCATGGCGCAGGGCACCACGATCCTGGTGAGCCTGGACACCTTCCCAGGCGGTGCCCCGTACTCGTCGATCGCGGCCGGGCAGTATGACTCGACGATCACGTCGTTCCTGGAGGAGCTCAACTCCTCGGCGGTCCACTACGGGCTCCCGGCCATCTACTTCACCTTCGAGCACGAGGCGAACGTGCTCCCGAACCACCAGGGCCTCGGCAGCCCGGCGCAGTTCGTCCAGGCCTGGGACCACATCCACCAGATCGCCGTTGACCACCACCTGGAATGGACCCAGGGCGGCCGGGTTCACTTCGTGCTGATCCTGACCCACTTCGCCTACATCAACGGCTCCGCGTCCCAGTACTGGCCGGGAGCCAGCGAGGTCGACGTCATCGCCGCGGACGGCTACAACACCGGCGGCTGCCGCACCGCCAGGAAGGCGCACCGTAGCTTCGGCAACGGCGAGACGGCGCCGGTGAGCCCCGCGTCGCTGTTCACCGACACGGTCAGGTTCGCCGCGAACAACGGCGGCCTGCCGGTGTTCATCGCCGAGTGGGGCAGCGTCGCGTACTCCTCGACCAGCGTGCGGGTCGACTGGATCAACCAGATGGAGTCGTTCCTGTCCACGAACCCGACGGTGCACGCGGCCCTGTACTGGGACAGCCAGGTACCGCCCTGCAACTACATCCTCAACAATTCGCCGACTTCGCTGTCGGCGCTGACCTCCCTGGGCCAGTCGCCGCTCATGCAAGGCAGGCCAGCCGCCTGATCCCGCGCCCCCGCACGGCGCCCGCCGGGCCCGGCCGACCACGTCGGCCGGGCCCGGTTCGTCTTCCCGTCCCCGCCGCTGCCGCCGGGTAGAGTTTGCGCCGGAGCCTTCCCGGGTCGTCTAGCCAGGCAGGACAAGCGGTTTTGGTCCGCTCAACCGAGGTTCGAATCCTCGCCCGGGAGCCAGGCAGCACCAGCGCCGGGGGCCCGCCCGGCGGGCGGCTACGCACGACAGCCGACGGACCACGCTGCGCGAGATATCTCGCGATGTGAGACGCTCAGGCGTCCGGCGCGTGTGCCATATCCCACTTCTTGGTGAAATCTGCGTATGCCTCTTGCCTAACCTACGTTGTCGTAGGTTACGGTGACGTAAGCGTTAGTCCCTGCCCTGAGGCGTACCCCCGCCCGTGGCGCCCCGAGCAGAGCGAGGAGCCCATGACGGCCTTCCCCGACACCCTGGTAACCGGCCCTCCGGCCGAACCGGACAGTCCCGCCAGCACACCGCGCACCCCGATCCCGGAGATAGAGCCCGAGCCCAGTTCGTTCCGCGACCGCTTCCTTGTCGCGCTGTTCGTCGTGGTGCCGCTGCTCGCCGTGGCCGCCGCCGTCCCGCTGGCCTGGGGCTGGGGGCTGGGCTGGCACGACGTGGTGATCGCGGTCGTCTTCTATGTGATCTCCGGCATGGGGATAAGCATGGGCTTCCACCGCCACTTCACGCACAGCTCGTTCAAGGCCACCACCCCACTGCGGGTCGCGATGGGCATCGCGGGGAGCCTGGCCATCGAGGGCCCGCTGCTGGTGTGGGTGGCTGATCACCGGCGCCACCACAAGTACAGCGACCGGGAGGGCGACCCGCACTCGCCGTGGCGGTTCGGCACCGACTGGCAGGCCCTGACCAAGGGCTTCATGTGGGCGCACATGGGGTGGATGTTCAACCCCAACCGGACCTCGCAGCAGAAGTTCTGCCCCGACCTGCTGGCCGACCGCCCCATCAGCCGCGTCTCCAGGGCGTTCCCGGCGTGGGTGGCGATCTCCCTGCTCGCGCCGGCGCTGATCGGCGGCCTGTGGTCGATGTCCCTGGCCGGCGCGCTCACCGCGTTCTTCTGGGCCAGCCTGGTCCGCATCTGCCTGCTGCACCACGTCACCTGGTCGATCAACTCGGTCTGCCACACGTTCGGCAACGAGGACTTCGAGGTCAGGGACAAGTCGCGGAACGTCGCCTGGCTGGCCATCCTTTCCTTCGGCGAATCCTGGCACAACCTGCACCACTGCGATCCGACCTGCGCCCGGCACGGGGCCCTCAAGGGCCAGATCGACATCAGCGCCCGGGTCATCCGGTGGGCCGAACTGCTCGGCTGGGCCTGGGATGTCCGGTGGCCGGACGAGCGCCGGCTGTCCGCCAAGCTCACCGGCCAGCGCAACGTCGCGCTGGGCTCGATGACACGGGCCGGGGTGGCGAAGCCGGGTGACCGGACCGCCGCGTGACCGCGATGATGGATAGGTGAGCAATTCGAGTACCGGCAATAGCAACCACCGCAGGCGCATGACCGGCAAGGAACGCCGAGAGCAGTTGCTCGACATCGGCCGCAGGCTCTTTGCGGAGCGGGGCTTCGAGGGCACGTCCATCGAGGAGATCGCGGCCCAGGCAGGTGTCTCCAAACCCGTCATCTACGGGCATTTCGGCGGGAAGGAGGGCCTGTACGCGGTCGTGGTGGATCGCGAGGTGGAACGGCTGCTCACCACGGCGACGGCCATTCTCGGCGGCGCCAATACCAGGGAGAAGTTCGAGGCGGCGGCGGTGGCGCTGCTGCGTTACATCGAGGACAACTCCGACGGTTTCCGCATTCTGGTCCGCGACTCCCCGTCCCCCGGGTCCGGCACGTACGGCAGCCTGATCAGCGATATCGCCAGCCAGGTCGAGTACATGCTGGGCGACTTCTTCGCCAGACGCGGCTACGACCCGAAACTGGCCCCGATGTACGCCCAGATGCTGGTGGGCATGGTGGCCATGACCGGGCAGTGGTGGCTGGACGTTCGCAAGCCGAAGGTGGAGGTCGTCGCGGCCCACCTGATCAACCTGGCCTGGAATGGCCTGTCCCAGCTCGACCGCTCGCCGAGCATTTCGGCGAAGGCGGCGCGCGCGGCGGCCGCCCCGCGGGACTAGGGCACCTGAGCGACCACGAAGACCCGGCGGAACGGCAGCACGGTCCCGTAGGGCGCCGCGGGGTAGGCCAGCGCCACCTGCTCCCGGTACTCGGCGAGGAACCGCTCCGCCTGGCCGGGATCCAGCGCGGCCAGGACGGGCCGCAGCCCGGTGCCCCGGTACCACTCCACCACCGGGTCCGGGCCGGGCAGCACGTGCAGGTAGGTGGTCTCCCAGGCATCCACCGAGCAGCCCGCGCGGGCCAGCAGGTCGAGGTACTCGGCGGGGCTGCCCGCCTGGCGGTTGAGCGCGACGCCACGCAGCAGCGGCGCCCAGCGGCCCGACCGGACCAGGTCGAGCAGGATGGTGTGCGTCGGCTGGTCGAAGTTGCCGGGCAACTGGAAGGCCAGCCACCCGCCCGGCGCGAGCAGGCCGGGCCAGCGCCGGACCACGTCCAGATGACCGGGCACCCATTGCAGTGCCGCGTTGGACAGCAGCACATCCACCTTGCGGCCGGGCTGCCAGTCGCGGATGTCGCCGAGCGCGAAGCTCAGCCTGTCGTCCCCGCCGGCCTCCGCCCTGGCCGCGGCGATCATCTCGGGTGAGTTGTCCACGCCCAGGATCTCGGCGGTGGGCCACCGGCCGGTCAGGGCAGCGGTCAGGTTCCCCGGCCCGCAGCCGAGGTCCGCCACGAATCCAGGGTCGTCCGTTCCCACCCGCGCGACCAGGTCGAAGAAGGGGCGGCCCCGCTCACCGGCGTAGCGCAGATACTGGCCCGGATCCCACATGGCACCCCTCCAAGTCTCTTGATATCAAGCTATCTGGGCCCAGACTGCCCTGGGTAATTCTTGATGTCAAGAGATATTCTCTGGATATGGAGCACGCGGGCACGTCTTCCGGTAGCGCGGCAGGGGGGCAGGCGGCCGCCCGGCCGACCGATGAGGTCGACGACCTGGTGGCTGCCTGGCAGGCCGAGCGCCCCGACCTGGACGTGCGGCCGATGCAGGTACTCAGCCGGATCTCCCGGCTGGCCCGCCACCTCGACCGGGAGCGCCGCAGCGCCTTCGCCGCGCACGACCTGGAGTCCTGGGGGTTCGACGTGCTGGCCGCGCTGCGGCGGCAGGGTGCCCCCTACGAGCTGAGCCCGGGCGCGCTGCTGCGGGCCACCATGGTCACCTCGGGCACCATGACCAACCGGATCGACCGCCTGGAGCAGGCCGGGCTGGTCCGCAGGCGGCCCGACCCGCAGGACAAGCGGGGCGTGGTGGTCACCCTGACCGCGGCCGGCCAGTCCCGGGTGGACGCCACCCTCGCCGACCTGCTGGACAAGGAGCAGGCACTGCTCGCCGGCCTCCCGGACAGCAGCCGGCACACCCTGGCCGGCCTGCTGCGCGTCCTGCTCGTCCCCCTCGACGCCGTGAGCGCTGCAGCACGAGTCAGCCTCCGCCTCCTCTGCGATGGCCAGCCACTCCTCCTCCAGCAGGGCCTGCTCCGCCTGCACCTCGCGCAGTTGCGCCCCGAGGCCGATCAGCGCCTCATAGTCGCTCGCCCGCGCCGCCAGCTCCTCGGTGAGTTCCTTCTCCCGCACGCCGAGCCGGTCGATCTGCCGCTCCAGCCGCTGCAGCTCTTTCTTTGCGATACGACGATCCCGCGCTGCCCCGCCCCCACCCCGTGCCCCGGGCTCCGCGGCAAACACCGCCACGCTCCCCGCCCGCGCCACGGCACCCCGCCGCTCCAGGTACTCGTCGATCCCGCCCGCCAGGAACGACAGTTTCCCGTCCCCCAGCAGCGCCACCACATGATCGGTCACCCGCTCCAGGAAATACCGGTCATGGCTCACCACCACCAGCGACCCAGCCCACCCGTCCAGCAGATCCTCCAGCTCCGTCAACGTATCCACATCAAGATCATTGGTCGGCTCATCCAGCAACAACACATTCGGCTCCCCCACCAGCAGTCCAAGCAACTGAACCCGCCGCCGCTCCCCCCCAGACAGCTCCCCGGCCGGCGTAAATTGCGTGTCCCCCAGCAGCCCCAGTTGCTCCAACAGGAACCCCACCGACCCCGGACCGCCCTCGCTTCCACATTCCCCCGGACGGACGCCACCACCTCCCGCGGCGACATCGCCGGATCCAGCCCCTCGCCCCCCTGCCCCAGGTACCCGAGCCGCACCGTCTGCCCCCGCACCACCCGCCCCTCGACAACCACCGGACCTTCCACCCCAGCCGCCGCCCCGGGATCCGCACGGGGGCGGCCGGTAGGCCACCTGGGCGCGGAGTTCTGTCCGCGCCCAGGTGACCCGCCGGACGCCCCTCAACCCCGCCCAGGTCCCCGGCGAGCAACCGCAGGAACGTAGTCTTCCCGGCCCCGTTAGGCCCGAGGATCCCGATCCGGTCCCCCGGCCCCAGCTGCCACGTCACGTCTGACAGCAAGACCCGCCCCGGAACACTCACCGACACGTCCACACATCGATGACCGTCTTCCCGAGCCGCGCCGTCGCCAGTCGCACCAGTTCGACCCCGTTTCTGCCGGCGGCTCGTCGGCGATCAGTGCGTTCGCCGCGTCGATACGGAACCGGGGCTTGCTGGTCCTGGCGGGCGGCCCGCGCCGCAGCCACGCCAGTTCCTTGCGCAGCAGGTTGCGCCGCCGCCGCTCGCGTGGCATCGGCGATCCGGGCCCGTTCGGCGCGGGCGAGCACGTAGGCGGCGTAGCCGCCCTCGTAGCTGTGCAGCCGGCCATCGGCGAGCTCCCAGGTCCGCGTGGTGGCGGCGTCCAGGAACCAGCGATCGTGGGTGACCACCACCATCGCCGTGCCCTGATCCCTGCAGGAATCCGGCCAGCCACGCGACGGCTTCCACGTCGAGGTGGTTGGTCGGCTCGTCGAGCAGCAGCAGGTCGTGCTGGCCAGCGAGGAGCGACGCCAGCGCGACCCGGCGGGTCTCGCCACCCGGACAATCGTTCTGCAGCGGAATTGAAATCAATGCCGGGGAGCAGCGCGGCGATCACAGAGCGGATGCGCGGGTCGCCGGCCCATTCGTGCTCGGGCCGGCCGCCGGTCACCAGGTCGGCCACGGTCCCGGTCAGCCGGTCGGCCTGGGCCAGGTGGCCGACGCGCAGGCCCCTGGCGCGGGTGACCCGGCCGCGTGTCCGGGCGCTCGGTCCCGGCGAGCAGCCCGAGCAGCGTGCTCTTGCCCGCGCCGTTGCGCCCGACCAGGCCCATCCGCTCGCCGGCCGCCACCCCCGCCGAGACGCCGTCGAGCAGCAGCCCGGTGCCCGTAGCCCTTGACCACGTTCTCCAGGTTGACCAGGTTCACGCGGGCTCCGTCACGTGGGTTCTGGCCCGATGCTGGTCACGCCGGCCCCGGCACCGGGCCTGCCACGTGGGCCACCGTCCGGCACACCCCCGCCCCGGCGAGCGCGACCGCCAGGGCCGCGGCATGCCGCGCGTCCTTGGCCAGGTAGGCGCAGGTCGGGCCCGGAGCCGGAGACGATCGCGCCCAGCGCGCCGTGCTCACGTGCCCGCGGCCAGCGTCCGGCGCAGCTCGGGGCGGAGCGAGATCGCGCGCCGGCTGCAGGTCGTTGGCGAGCAGCGGGCCGACCTCGGCGGGATTGCCCGGACCGCAGCGCGGCCATCAGCGCGTTGTCCAGCGCGGGCTGGCCGGGCGGCGCAGCGGCGGCGGTGCGCCCGGCCCGGGCCCGTGCGGCCGGTCTCACCGCGGTAGCACCGGTCGCGTCCGGCCCGGCGTGCGCGGCCCGGATGCGGTCGCAGGCGGCGTACACCTCGGCCGTGGACAGCCCGCCGGTGGCGAACGCGAGCACCCAGTGGTAGGTGCCCGCGGCCAGCGCGGGGGTGACCCGCTCGCCCCGTCCCACTCCCGATCGCCGTGCCGCCGACCAGCCCGAACGCGACGTCGCTGCCGATTCCGGCGGCCAGCTCGCACAGCTCCGGCCTGGCTCAGGCCGGTGCGCCACAGTTCGTTGCAGGCGACCAGCGTGGCCGCGGCGTCGGCGCTGCCGCCGGCCAGCCCGGCCGCCACCGGTATCCGCTTGCTGATCCGGATCGCCAGGCCGGCGGCGTCCTTGGCGCCGGGGCCCACGGCGCCCGAGCAGCGCCTGACCGCGCCTGCGCGGCGAGATTGGTGCCGTCGGCGGGGACGCTGTCGGCTCCCTCGCCGGTGACCGCGACGCTGTCGCGTTCCGCCGGGCTGACGGTCACCTCGTCGAAGCAGCGAGACCGCGTGAGAAGCCGTGACCAGGTCGTGGTACCCGTCGGCCCGGAGCGGGCCCACGGCGAGCTGGAGGTTCACCTTCGCCGGCACACGCACGGTCACAGCGGTCACAGGGGTCACGATGTCCCTGATCCTAACCTCGGGCCGGCGCACTGGAGCCGGGCGCCGCAGCGGCAATGCGGGCAAACTCCGCCACGGTCAGCGACTCGCCGCGGGCGCCGGGGTCCACCCCGGCCGCGCGCAGGATCCGCTCGGCGCGCCGGGCGTGCCCGCCCAGCGGGCCAGCGCCGCGCGCAGCGTCTTGCGGCGCTGCGAGAACGCGGCGTCGATCACGGCGAAGGTGTCCGCCGCGGCGGACGCCGGGATCCGGCGGCGCGGCGTGCCGGGCGAACGCGACCAGGCCCGAGTCGACGTTCGGCACCGGCCAGAACACCGCACGCGGCACCGGGCCGGCCCGGCGCGCGGACGCGAACCAGGCCAGCTTGACCGAGGGGACGCCGTACACCCGGCTGCCCGGCGGCGCGGTCATCCGGTCGGCGACCTCGGCCTGCACCATCACCAGGCCGCGGGCCAGCGACGGCGAAGGTGGCGAGCAGGTGCAGCACCACCGGCACCGCGACGTTGTAGGGCAGGTTCGCCACCAGCGCGCGTGGGCGGCTCGCCGGGCAGGCTGGTGACCCTGGCCGCGTCGGCGGTGACCACCTCCAGCCGGCGGCGCGAGTCCAGGCGCCACGGGCGGCCACGGTCCGCGGCAGTTCCGCCGCCAGCACCGGGTCCACCTCGACCGCGACCACCCGGCGCGCGGCGGCGAGCAGGCCGAGGGTCAGCGAGCCGAATCCCGGGCCCACCTCCAGCACCGGTCATCCCCGGCCGACAGGCCCGCCAGCGCCACGATGCGCCGCACGGTGCCCGGGTCGATGACGAAGTTCTGGCCGAGGCGCTTGGCGGGACGGACCCCCAGCCGGGCCGCGATCTCGCGGACCTCGGCGGGCCCGAGCAGGCCGCCATCGGCCATGGCGCGGCGTTACCAGGGACCGAACATGCGCTCGCCGGTCCCGGTGACCAGCGCGCACATGTCCGCGACGCCGATCTGCTTGACGCCGGCCAGGCAGCGCACCGTGTGCGCCACCATCGCGGGCGTGTTGGGCTTGCCCCGCTGCGGCACCGGCGTGAGGAACGGGGCGTCGGTCTCGGCCAGGAGCAGACCCGCGGGCGCCGCCGCGGCCGCTTCGCGCAGCCCGGCGCGCGTTGGCGAACGTGAGGTTGCCGGCGAAGCTCAGCACGTACCCGGCGGCCGCGCACTGCCTGGCCATCTCGGCGTCGCCGGAGAAGCAGTGGAACACCACCCGCTCCGGCGCGCCGTCGGCCGCCAGGATCGCCAGCACGTCGTCGTGCGCCTCCCGGTCGTGGATCATCAGCGCCTTGCCGGCCTGCTTGGCGATCTCGATGTGCGCGCGGAACCAGTCCCGCTGAACCGCCGGTGCGGCGTGGTCCCGGTAGTAGTCGAGCCCGGTCTCGCCGACCGCCCGGACCTGCGGCAGGGCCGCCAGTTTCGCGATCTCGGCGAGCACCTCGTCGCGGTGCGCGGGCGAGGCGGCCGCCGTGGCGGTCTCGTTGGGGTGGATCGCCACCGCCGCGTAGACGCCCTCCCCCGGGTCGGCGTGATCGGCCGACCAGTGCGACGAGGGCAGGTCCACGCCCACCGTGATCACCCGGGTGATGCCCGCGGCGCGCGCGGCGGCGAGCACCTCCCCGGCGGGCTGCTCGATCAGGTCCAGATGGCAGTGCGCGTCCAGCGCGGGCGCGGGCAGCGGCTCCGGCGGCGGGACGGTACCGGCGGCGGGAACCCCGTCCCTGGCCGCGCGGGCAGCGGTCACGAACCCTCCAGCCGCGCCAGTTCCTCGTCCACCACGGACGCGTCAAGCTTGGCGAACAGCGGCTGCGGGACGGCGAGCGGGGTCCCCGGCCGTACCGGCACCGGCTCCCAGCGGGCTTCGGTGGCATAGTCGCCGGTGATCACCGGGTAGGACGGCCCGCCGTCCTCGTCCACCTTCTCCAGGTGCGGCAGGCCGGTCCAGGTGCCCTCGCCGCCGAGCATCGTGTGCACCTTGTCCGACGAGCGCGGCAGGAACGGCGTGAGCAGCGTCTTGGCGTCGTCGACGAGTTGCAGCACCACGTGCAGGATCGTGCGCATCCGCTCCGGATCGGCCTCGCGCAGCTTCCACGGCGCCTGATCGGACATGTACTTGTTCGCCTCGGCGACGGTCCGCATGGCCTCGGTGGCCGCGTTCTTGAAATGGGACCGGGCGAGCTCGCCGCCGACAGTGCCGAACGCCTGGCGGGACCGCTCAAGCACCGCGTGGTCGGTGTCGGTGAGCGTGCCCGGCGCGGGGATCTCGCCGATGTTGCGGGCCGCGAACGACACTGCCCGGTTGACCAGGTTCCCCCAGGCGGCGACGAGTTCGTCGTTGTTGCGCCGGACGAACTCGCTCCAGGTGAAGTCGGTGTCCTGGGTCTCCGGCCCGGCCACCGCGACGTAGTACCGCAGCGCGTCCACGTCGTACCGGGCCAGGAAGTCCCGGACGTAGATGACCACCGAGCGGGACGAGGAGAACTTGCGGCCCTCCATGGTCAGGAATTCGCTGGCGACCACCTCGGTGGGCAGGTCCAGCGCGCCGAGCGACCCCGGGGTGCCGTTCTTGGCACCCTTCCCGCTGTAGCCGAGCAGCATCGCGGGCCAGATCTCGGAGTGGAAGACGATGTTGTCCTTGCCCATGAAGTAGTAGGACTCGGCGTCCTCCGACTGCCACCAGGCCCGCCAGGCGTCCGGGTCGCCGGACCGGCGCGCCCATTCGATCGACGCGGACAGGTAGCCGATGACCGCGTCGAACCAGACGTAGATCCGCTTGTCCGGCCGGTCCCGCCAGCCGTCCAGCGGCACCGGCACGCCCCAGTCCAGGTCCCTGGTGATCGCCCTGGGCTGCAGGTCGCCCAGCAGGTTGAGGGAGAACCGCAGCACGTTGGGCCGCCACTGGCCCTTCTTGCTCTGCAGCCAGGCGCCGAGCACCTCGGTGAACGCGGGCAGGTCGAGGAAGAACTGCTCGCTGTCCACGAACGCGGGCGCCTCCCCGTTGATCTTCGACCTGGGGTTGATCAGATCGACGGGGTCAAGCTGGTTGCCGCAGTTGTCGCACTGGTCGCCGCGCGCGCTCTCGTACCCGCAGATCGGGCAGGTGCCTTCGATGTACCGGTCGGGCAGGGTCCGGCCGGTGGACGGCGAGACCGCGCTCAGCGAGGTGCGGGAGAAGATGTAGCCGTTCCGGTAGAGGCCGGTGAAGATCTCCTGGGCGACCGCGTAGTGGTTGCCGGTGGTGGTCCTGGTGAACAGGTCGTAGGACATGTCCAGGCCGACCAGGTCC
This sequence comes from uncultured Actinomycetes bacterium, assembly GCA_963730235.1. Lineage (GTDB taxonomy): Bacteria > Actinomycetota > Actinomycetes > Streptosporangiales > Streptosporangiaceae > DASXKD01. The sequence continues at coordinate 690,390 of CAVSRH010000004.1, read as the reverse complement.
TCGGCGATCACCTGGTTGTACCGGTCGGCCAGCTCGCGCGGCGTGGTGCCCTCCCGGTCGGCCTGGACCTGGATCGGCGTGCCGTGCTCGTCGGTGCCGCTGACCATCAGCACCCGGTTTCCCGCCATCCGCTGGTACCGGCTGAACATGTCGCAGGGCAGCGCGAAGCCGGAGACATGGCCGATGTGACGCGGGCCGTTGGCGTAGGGCCAGGCCGGTGCGGCGAGAATGTGACGAGTAGTGGCGGACATGCGCACCAGCGTAGCGGTGTGCACGAGGCGTTCCGGCCCGGTTATCCGGGCCGGGCGGCGGCCACCACGGCGTTGTACACCTCACGTTTGGGCAGGCCCCATTCGGCGGCCACGGCGGCGATAGCCAGCTTGCGCGGCACCCCCGCGGCCTGCCGGGCGGACACCTCAGTCACCGCCGCCGCCACGCTGGCCGCCCAGCCGGGATCGCCGGGGCGCTGGCGGGCCCTGGCCGGTGCGCCGCCCACCACGAGGGTGATCTCCCCGAGGACGCCCCGCTCCGCCCAGGCGGCCAGTTCGGTGAGCGTGCCGCGGGCGATCTCCTCGTGGGTCTTGGTCAGCTCGCGGCAGGCGACGGCCGGCCGGTCCGGCCCGAACGCGGCGGCCAGCTCGGCCAGCGTGGCCGCGACCCGGCGGCGTGACTCGAAGAAGACCATGGTCCGCGGCTCGGCGGCCAGCTCCGCGAACCGGCGCTCCCGGGCGCCGGCGCCGCGCGGCGGGAAGCCCTCGAAGCAGAACCGGTCGGTGGGCAGCCCGGAGACCGCGAGCGCCGCCGTCACGGCGGAGGGCCCGGGCAGCACGGTCACGCCGATTCCCGCTTCGGCGGCGGCGCCCACCAGCCGGTATCCGGGATCGCTCACCCCGGGCATCCCCGCATCCGCGATGAGCAGCACGTCGGTGCCGGCTTCCAGCGCGGCCAGCAACTCGGCCACCCTGTCCTGGTCCACGGCGTTGTAGTACGAAACCAGGCGGCCGGTAATCTTCACGCCGAGTTCCCTGGCGAGCCGGAGCGCCCTGCGGGTGTCCTCGGCCGCGATGAGCTGCGCCTGCGCCAAGGCGCCCGCCAGCCTGGGCGAAGCGTCCGCCGGCTCGCCGAGCGGGGCCGCCGCCACGGTGAGCGTGCCGGAGTCGCGGTCTATCATTTCGCGGACCACGGTAGGCCATTGCCCGGCCCCCGCGGCGGCGGCAGCCCATACGATGTGCCTCGATGATGGAAACTCGGGTCGAGGCCGGGCCGGCGGAAGCCGCCACCCGGCTGGACGCGCTGCGCGCCCGGCTGGTCCCCCCCATGCCGCTCAGCGCGTTCTGGGGCTGGGCGGGGCCGCTGCTGGTCACCCTGTTCGGCACCTACCTGCGGTTCGACCGGCTCGGCGATCCGCATGCCGTCATCTTCGACGAGACCTACTACGTGCCGGACGCGCTGGGCATCCTGCGGTTCGGCGTGGAGCACAACTACCTGAGCAACGGCACCACCCGCAACGCGCTGCTGGCCCGCGGCGACCCGCGCATCTTCACCAGCGGCGGCGAGTTCGTGGTCCATCCCCCGTTCGGGAAGGTGCTCATCGCCGCGGGGGAGTGGCTTTTCGGGCTGTCCCCGTTCGGCTGGCGGTTCGCCGTGGCCGTGGTCGGCTCGCTGTCGATCCTGCTGCTCGCCCGGATCGCCCGGCGGATGACCAGGTCCACGCTGCTGGGCTGCCTCGCGGGACTGCTGCTGGCGCTGGACGGCCTGGAGTTCGTCATGAGCCGGACCGCGCTGCTGGACATCTTCGTGATGTTCTGGGTGCTGGCCGCGTTCGGCTGCCTGGTGGTCGACCGGGACAGGTACCGTGCCAGGCTGGCCGACGCTGTCGCGGCAGGCGAGGGCGCGCCGCGGCCGGGGATCCGCTGGTGGCGCATTGGCGCCGGGGTGTGCCTCGGCCTGGCCTGCGGGTCCAAGTGGAACGGCCTGTGGTACGTGCCCGCGTTCGCCGCGCTGGCCCTCGCCTGGGATGTCGGGGCGCGCCGGGCCGCCGGGCTCAGCAAGTTCACCGGCCCGGGCCTGCTGCGGGATCTCGGCGGGCTGGTCGGCTCGTTCACGCTGCTGCCGCTGGTCGCCTACCTGGCCACCTGGACCGGCTGGTTCGCCACGAGCAGCGGCTACGACCGGAGCTGGGCACAGCAGCACGGGGTCAACATCCCGGTGCTCTCGCCGCTGATCTCGCTGTTCGAGTACAACAAGGCGATGCTGGCGTTCAACACCGGCCTGAATAAGCACCACCCGTACCAGTCACAGCCCTGGACCTGGCTGACCATCAGCCGCCCGGTCTCCTACTACTGGAGCTGTCCCACGTCGGGGCATGGTGTGTGCGCCAAGGGGGACGCCGCCGAGGTGCTCGCCATCGGCACCCCGGTGCTCTGGTGGGGCGCCATCCTGGCCCTGCTGGTGTGCCTGGGCTGGTGGCTGACCCGCCGGGACTGGCGGGCTGGCGCCGTGCTGCTGGCCGTGGCCGCGGGCTGGCTGCCGTGGTTCGCCTACGCCAAGCGGACCCAGTTCTACTTCTACTCGGTCGCCTTCGTGCCGTTCCTGGTGCTCGCCGTCGTGCTGTGCCTGGGCCTGGTCATGGGTTCCGCCACGGCGGGCGCCGCCCGCCGCGCGGTGGGCGCATCCCTGGCCGGCGCCCTCGTGCTCGCCGTGCTGCTGAACTTCGCCTACCTGTACCCGCTGCTGACCGCCCAGGCCATCCCCTACACGTCCTGGCTGTCCCACATGTGGTACCACGGCTGGATCTAGCCCCGCCCCCGCTCCGACCCTGCCGCACCGCCGGCCCCCGCGCACCGCTGTCCCGTGGGCACCGCCGGCCCTGGCGCACCGCCCAGCCCGCCGCCCGCCATAGGCCGCCGCCACCTCAGCCTCAGCATCCTCAGCCGCCCCGCCACCCAACCCTCGCCGCACCTTCGCCGCCTTGCCCGAATTGTTTGTGATGGTTGCGCCAACCATCACAATATTCGTGGTGGTTGCGCCAACCATCACAATCGCCGGGACGTCGACGGCAGCGGAGGCGGTTCGCGCATGGACTGGGCGGACGATATCGTCCTGGATGTGCGGCAATCCGGTGCCCCGCCGCCAAAGCCTGGCGGATCTCGTTGGCCACCTCGCGGCGCGCTCGAGCGGATCCGCCTGCGGGGTGAGATGGAGCACGATGATGCCGTGCGCGCTCATCCGGGTGTGCCGGGCGATGTCCGCTCCCAGCCGTCGGGGGAGAAGTGCCAGGCGCGCGAGTCGGCTTCCCCAGCCACTCCCGATCTCCGGCCACCAGCAGTCGGGCATCGCCAGGAACTCTCCATCCACGAGCAGGCGCGGGTTGTACATCGGCGTCGGGAGGCGAGCCCACATGATCAAGTCCGTAGGTCACCTTCGCAGCGGACCGGATTCCTTCCGCGACCTCGGCCAGCGCCCGGCGGAACAAGCCGAGCCCCATACCGGACCCGCGTCCCAGTTCCCCGGCCAGGTGCTGGATCGTGCATCTGCCTCGCTGAACGGCCTCGGCGACTACAGCGCGCACGTCGGCCAGGTCAGTCATCGGCCGCACCGTGTCAGCCACCGCGCGGGGCGCGAGGACAAAGCGGATCTCACCTGCGACGCAAAACGGGGCGGGTAACCGGGAGGTGCGGTGCAGCCGGCGAAGGCGACATCAGCACGCCGACTGCCGCGGGAACCAGGACATCCACCGAGTCGGCAAGCTTCCTTCGGTCACACCCGGCTGGCCCGCCGACAGGCCGTGCCGGCGCAGCGCCGCCATCCCCGTCAGCACGCTCTGCGGCCCGGCGTAGAGCAGCGCGGCCATCTCCCGCGCCGCGCCGTCGGGCTGACCGGTGTGCGTCAGGTACACGCCTGGAAGCAGCACCCTCCAAGGCCCTCGCCGCGGATGCGGTAGTACGTCGACGCGCTCGGTCATGCCACATTCGAATGCCTGGCCGTGGGCAATCACGCCGTGCTGGCGGGCGGCTAACGTGCGAGGGCTCGCCGGTCGAACTGTGCGGTTCTTGGCATGGGAGCAGGGTCACACGCAGGGCTGACACTTCAGCGGGCGGGAGCGGGGACCGGGAGGCGCTCCATCTCGCCCGGCTCGAGCTTCGCCAGGCCACCGGCGTAGACCCGGCCCTGCGATGCCGTCACCGAGTCGCGGAGGTAGGCGGCCAGGCTGTCCAGGGCCGCCGACGGCAACGGGTCCCGCGGATACAGGTCGTGGCCCGGGGTGAAGGTCTGGCCCGCTCTGCGGCGCTGCCGCGGCGTCCTGATCCGGGAGAACGCCTCGCCCAGCGGGTCTTCGCCGGCCCGGATGCGGTCCGGGAGCTGATCGGTGCCGCGCTGGCCGGCCCGCCCAGGACGCGCGGGACCGGGGACCGCTGCCGACCAGGCGGCTGCGGCGGCGGCAGGCTTCCGCCCGGCCGGGTGACAGGCCTGCCACCCGGGCGGCTGCCAGCCGGAAGGCCAGGTCAGCGAGGGCGTACTCGGCCGCGGGAGTGGTCACGCACCCATGGTGCCGACGCGGCTCCGCGGGCCATGGCACACCACCGGCCCGTCTCGCGGACGGCCCATAACAAATCTTCAGGAAACGTTCAGCATCGTGGCGTACAACAGGGTTACTCGCCCTGGACGAGGAAAGTTGCCGGAAACTCGAGCCACTTTGGGGTTAACAAACGTCTATACGGGTGAGAGACGATACGAAGCGGAGTCACCATGGCGAAGAGCGAAGATGCGCCGGACCGCGATGAGCGGTTCGAGCGCGACGTCGTGCCTGTTCTCGGCCAACTGTACATGGCCGCGCTTCGGATGACCCGCAACCCCACTGACGCCGAGGACCTGGTCCAGGAGACGTCTGTCAAGGCCTACGCGGCCTTCCACCAGTTCCGGCCCGGCACGAACCTCAAGGCATGGCTGCACCGCATCCTGGCGAACACGTTCATCAACGGCTACCGCAAACGGCGCAGGGAACCCCGGCAGGCGACGGCGAGCGACTACGCCGACTGGCATGCCCAGGGGGACCCACTGGCCTCGGCGGCCCGCTCGGCCGAGGCCGAGGCGCTGGACCGGCTGGCCGACTCGGAGATCCTGCGGGCGCTGCGTGACCTGCCGGAGGAGTTCCGGGTGGCGGTCTACCTCGCCGACATCGAGGGTTACGCCTACAAGGAGATCGCCGAGATCATGGGCACGCCGATCGGCACGGTCATGTCCCGGCTGCACCGCGGCCGGGGCCGGCTCCGCGACAAGCTCGCCGCCTACGCCCCCGGCAAGACCCTGCCCGGCTTCACCGGCTAGCAGGCCCCCCGGGATACGCCGGTACGCCGCCCCGCTAGCCCTGGAACAACCTGTCGCACACGCGCGCGCCGGCCTTGCCGTCGTCCAGGGGGCAGTACTTCGCCGCGAATGCCTGGTAGGAGTCCCGGCAGCCGGCCGCGACACCGTCGGTGTCCGCCAGGGCCGCCAGCACCTCCTCGGAGGTGGCCAGCAGCGGCCCTGGGGCTTCCGCCTCCAGGTCGAAGTAGAAGCCGCGCAGCTTGTCCCGGTAGGTGGCCAGGTCGTAGGTGAAGAACAGGATCGGGCGCCCGGTCACCGCGAAGTCGAACATCACCGACGAATAGTCCGTGATCAGCACGTCGGCGATCGTGAACAGGTCGGTGATGTCCGGGTAGGCGGTCACGTTCCGGGCGAAGCCAGGCCGGGACCCGGCGTGCACGTCGTTGGCGAGCTGGTGATGCCCGCGGATCAGCAGCACGTGGTCCCGGCCCAGCGCCCGGGCCGCCCGGTCCAGGTCCAGCCGCAGGTCGAACCGGTATCGCCCGGAAGCATAGAACTGGTTGTCCCGCCACGTCGGGGCGTAGAGCACCACGCGCTTTCCGTCTGGTATCGAAAGGCGCTCGCGGAGCTGGGCCGCGCCCTCGCGGCCGCGGGACAGCGCGTCGTTGCGCGGGTAGCCGTACTCGCAGATCTCACCGCCGAACCGGAACGCGCGCCGCAGGATCGGGGTGCTGAACGGGTTCTGTGACAGCAGCAGGTCCCACTTGGCGACGTCGCCCGCCAAGTGGTCGAAGTACGCGCTGCCGCTGGCGAACTGCGGCTTGCCGATGTCGAAGCCGATCTTCTTCAGCGGCGTTCCGTGCCAGGTCTGCAGGTAGACCTGGCCGTCACGCTTGCGGAACTCGGGCTGCATGTCGTCGTTGGAGACGATGTACCGGCACCGGGCGAGCGCCTCGAAGTACTCCTCTGTACCGGACAGGACCACGCTGCTGCCCGGCGGGACGTCCGCCGAGTAGTCCGTCACGACCCAGATGTGCTCGCGGTCGTCACCGCGGCGGCGCAGTTCGGCGGCGATGCCGCGCGGATTGTCGTTGCACTGCTTGCCCTTCCAGCTCACGAACAGCACGGCGTCCCGCAGCGGGCGGCGCGACTGGATCGGGTAGAACGCGCGGCGCAGCACCCGCCGGTTGAAGTTGCCCTGCTCGGACAGGCGTAGCTGGGGCTCCGCGGTGATCACCGGGGCGTCGTAGCCGGCCGTGGTGAAGGCGTAGAGCTTGGGACCGGCCCCGACCTTCCGGTGCGAGATCCCCGCCAGCCGCCCGTGGTCGTAGCCCATCCGGGTGAGCGTCCCGTCCGCGCTGCGCGCGAACAGGTCCCAGGGGCCGTCGGCCAGCGGCAGCGGCCGGCCGAACGTGGGCATCGCCGCGGGATGGATGCGCACGCTGAACCGGCCGCCGGATACGTCGGCGGCCAGCACGTGCTCCATGCTGGCGTCGGGGCAGCGCAGCACCGCCGCCAGGCCGGGCTCCCCCAGGTAGCTGCCCTGCAGCAGCAGGCTCCCGCCGGGCTCCCAGGCGTGCGACTCGATCACCGGCCGGGGCGCGCGCTCGGCCAGGACGACGGTCCCGTAGCGGGCCCGTTCCACCGCGACCTCCCGCCCGGCATGGCGGCGCCGGGCCTCGGCCACGGATTCGGGGAACGTGACCGGAATCCGGCCCTGCCCGGCCGGCTTGACGTAAAGATCCCAGGCCGCGCCGTCATCGCCGGGCCGCGGCCCGGCTCCGGCCGGCTGCTCGGGCCCGGCGGGCAGTGCCTCCAGCGGCACCTCGCCACGCACCTCGGCCCGGCCGGCCCCGTCGCGGGTCATCGTTGCCGGGAAGGACCGGGTCGCCCGGCCGCCACGGCGGGCGAGCACCAGTTCGGCGCCCACCGGGACCGGCGCCTCCGCACTCGGCCCGGCCGCCCCCCTGCGAGGCTCGGCCTCCCCCCCGCGAAGCCCGGCCCCGCCCCCGCGAGGCTCGGCCGCGCGAAGCCCGGCCCCGCCGGCGCGCGGCTCTGCCGCCAGGTCCAGGCCGATCCGCAGGCTGACCGCACGCTCGCCGCAGTGGAACGCGGCCAGCCTGGCCGGGGTGCGCAGCACGCCCACGTGCAGGTGGCGGCCCACCCAGGTGGGGCGGACCTGCACGCCAGGACGCGGTTCGAGGAACCCGGGCCGGCCCGCGTCGCCCAGGGCCGGGCTGTGCAGCCGCGCGGGCCGCCACACGCCGTGCCCGCGGACCAGGATGAAGCAGTCCCAGTCGCCGGTCAGCCAGCGGCCCGCGACCCGGAACCAGCGGGAACTGATCTCGCACCGGAACCCGGCCCAGGTGTAGTCGTAGCTCTCCTGGCCGGACAGCACCGTGGCCCGGGGATGGCGGAACGAGGTGGCCAGGGACACGATCGGCGGCCGGAACCTGGCCCGCGGCCGCAGAATGACGATCTTGTTGGTGTACCGCCGCTTGCTGATATCGATGGACGGGACGTAGGCCAGCCCGGCGATGACGAGGCTGCCGCGCTGCCAGCCCACGCTCTCCACCTGGACGAACGGATCGAGATCGCGCCAGTGCGGCCGGTACACCTCCGGCGGGATGCGCAGCGCACGGTCGCCGCGGAACGGCAGGTCGGCGCGCAGCCTGCCGAACCGGCGCACCACGCCGATGGTGGTCACCGGCTGGTCGAGCAGCCAGCCGAGATAGCTGAGCAGTTGCCGGTCCAGCCGCCGGCGGGTCAGGTAGTAGGCCAGCTTGTGGGTGGCGGGCAGGCCGCGGAAGACCCGGCGGGGCACCGTGGCGAGGTAGGAGTTCGCCAGGTCGAAGTACTCCGCGAGATAGTCGTCGCTGACCCGGCCCAGGTCCCGCACGTACAGCCACAGGTCGTTCACCAGGGCCTTGCGCTGGTGGGCGCGGGCGGTGCGGGCCGGGGCGCGCTCGCGGAGGAACGAGTCGATCGCGAGCAGCGCGGTGATCCGGTCCCGCAGGTTCTGGATGTCGGCGCGGTTCTGCGTGATGGAGAACTCCCCGGCCGCCCGCTCGCGCCAGTAGTAGATGTGGTCGCCGATCACGTCCACCGCCGTGGCCAGGACATGAGCCCTGGTCATGAGCTGCAGGTCCTCCCAGACCACGCCCTCCGGGTAGTGCAGCGCGTGGGCGTCCCAGAACGACTTGCGGAACAGCTTGTTCCACACCGAGATGTCGTAGAGCAGTTCCGGCGACCTGGTCACGTGCGTGCCGATCTTCCTGCCCTTGATCGCCCGTTCGTGCAGGGCCGAGGGGTGCACGCCACCGGTGCCGATCCGCTGCACCGCGCCGGAGACGAAGTCAGAACCGGAGCTTTCCAGGGTGTGCAGGAGCGTCTCGAAGGCGTGCGGCGGCACCATGTCGTCGCCGTCCACGAAGGCCAGGTACTCGCCGGTGGCGCGCTCGACGCCCAGGTTGCGGGCCCGGCCGGGGCCCCCGTTGGGGACCTGGATCAGGGTGAACCTGGGGTCGGCGGCGGCGCGGTCCCCGGCGACGCGCGCCCCGTCGTCCGTCGACCCGTCATCGACCATGATCACTTCAAGATCGCGGAACGTCTGGGCCGCGATGGACGCCAGGCAGTCGCCCAGCACATCAGCGTTGTTGTAAAACGGCACCACGACGCTGATACGGGGAGTGTTCACCCGGCTACGATACGCGCAAAGGCGTCCCGGGCGGCCGGTCCCGCGCTATCGCGCCACCCCGGCGGCGCGCCCCCGCCCCCAGCCGAGGGCGACCGGGTCGTAGGCGCGCTCCACGAAGATCTGGTGCCAGAGCGAGAACACGATCAGCACCCACACGTGCCGCCACTCCACCCCGGGCTCGCTCGCGCGCAGCGCCTCCAGCAGCCGCAGCGCCTCCTCGCGGTTGATCCACTCGTCCGTCTGCGCGGTGCGGAGCAACTGGTCGGCGTAGTCGTAGGAGTCGCCGGTGAGCCAGTGCCCGATCGGCACGGGGAAGCCCAGCTTGGCCCGCTCCGCGGCGGCCTTGGGCAGCACCTCACCCATCGCCGACCGCAGCGCCAGCTTGGTCGTCCCGGCGCCGATCTTCTCCGCCCGGGCCAGCCGCGACGCGACCTGCAGCACCTCGGCGTCCAGGAACGGCACCCGCAACTCCAGGCTGTGCGCCATGGTCATCCGGTCCGCCTTGACCAGGATGTCGCCGGCCAGCCAGGTGTTGATGTCCACCAGCTGCATGGTGGAGACGTCGTCGAGGCCGGCGTGCTCCGCTTGGTCGTAGACCGGCCCGGTGACGTCCCAGGGGCTCGCGTCGCCGGGCCGGACCGCGATCTCCGCGATCTCGCCGGCGCCGAACACGCGGGCGTTGCCGATGTAGCGCTCCCGTAGCGGGGTCGAGGTGCGCTCCAGGAAGCCGCGTCCCTTGACCCCCTCCGGGATGATCGCCGCCGCCTTCTTGATCGGGGCCCGGACCCACGCCGGGCAGGCGCTCGCCGGCCCGGACCACGCCGGGCTGGTGGTAGATCGCGTACCCGCCGAACAGTTCGTCGGCCCCCTCGCCGGACAGCACGACCTTGACGTGCTTGCTGGCCTCGCGGGCGACGAACCACAGCGGGACCGCGGCGGCGTCGGCCATCGGGTCGTCGAGGTGCCAGATGATCTGCGGGAGGTGGTGGAAGAACTCCTCGCGAGTGATCACGTAGGGAATCGACCGCACGCCGATGGCTGCCGCCGTCTCCTGCGCCCGGTCGATCTCGCTGTAGCCCTCGCGCTCGAACCCCACGGTGAACGTGAGCAGGTCCGGCCGGTGCTCGGCGGCCAGCGCGCAGATCGCCGCGGAGTCGATGCCGCCGGACAGGAAGGCCCCGAGCGGCGCGTGGCTGCGCAGGTGGACCGCCACCGAATCGCGCATCGCCGCGAGGATCGCGCCTGCGGTCGAGTCGCTGGGGGCGCGGGACGGCCGCAGGTCGGCCCGCCAGAAGCGGTACACGTCGACCGGCCGGCCCGGCCGGGCGATCATGGCGTGGCCGGGCGGCAGCACCCGGATCGGCGGCGTGATGGTGTCCGGCGCCGGCACGTACTGGAAGGCCAGGTACCGGCGCAGCGCGTCGGAGTCCAGGTCCCGCAGTTCCCCCGGCTCGGCGAGCGCCTTGCGCTCGGAGGCGAACCGCAGCCTCAGGTCCACCGTGCCCGGCCGCCCGGCCGCCCCCGTGCCCGCGCCGGCGCGCGCGGCCGCGGGCACCGCGGAAGGATCCCCCACCGCGCCATCTTGGGACAAAACGCCAGGCCCATCGGGCTCCCCGGCCGCGTGCCTGCCTGGCCGCCTGGCCGGTCGCGCCAGGGGGGTGAACCAGTCATCGGGTGCGCCGTTGGCGGCGGCGGGTTCCGGCGCGGGAACCCCGGTGCCGGACCCGGGCGCCGCGTGCCGGCCACCCCGCAGGCGGGGCGTCAGGGCCGGAGCGGGGCCGCCGCCGGTGGCAGCCGCGGCCTTGGCGCCATCGTCCTCGCCGTCCAGGACGGTGCCGGGCCCGCGGTCGATGCAGTAGTAGAACGGCTTGATGCCGAACGGATCCCTGGCGCAGAACAGCTCACGGGTCCAGGTGTCCCAGATGGCGAGCGCGTACATGCCGCGGAGCCGGTGCACGACGTCCTTGCCCACCCGGGCATAGGTCTCCAGCAGCTACCTCGGCATCGCCGTTGGACCGCAGGGTGACCCCCTGCTCCCGCAGTTCGGCGCCCAGTTCGACGTAGTTGTAGATCTCACCGTTGAAGATCATCCAGAAGCGGCCGTCCGCCGAGCGCATCGGCTGGTGCCCGGCCTGCGACAGGTCCAGGATCGACAGCCGCCGGAAGCCGAGCGCGACATCGGCGTCGGTGTACACGCCATCGTCGTCTGGCCCGCGGTGGCTGATCCGGTCCAGGGCACGGGTGAGCCATGCTTGGTCCGGGTCTGCCTCAAGGCCCAGTGCCAGGCAGCCGGCGATTCCACACATCGACGTCCCCAACAGTGTCCGCGAGTGGTCCGGTCATCGATCCTACGGTGGGCTCGCCTGCGATGGGCGCCAGCTTCGCGGACCCGGCAAACCGGCCGGGCGGCTCGGCCCTGGTGATCATGACCTTCGGGGTGCCGGAGCAGCCCCGATCTCATGATCACGATGGGCGGCTACTCGCCCCGCCAGACCGGCTGGCGCTTCTCCGCGAACGCCGCGGCGCCCTCCATGGCGTCGGCGGAAGTGAACACCGGCCCGGCGATCCCGGCCTGCCGGTCGAACGCCTCCGACAGCGGCCAGTCCGCGGATTCGGCCACGATCCGCTTGGTGGCGGCCAGCGACAGGGGCGCGTTGCGCCCGATCTCCGCGGCCAGTGCCCGCGCCTGCGCGAGCGCCTCGCCCGCCGGCACCAGGCGGTTGATCAGGCCGGCCGACTCCAGGCGGCTGGCCGGCACCCGGGCGCCGGTGAGCGCTATTTCCATGGCGAGGTGGTAGGGAATCCGCCGCGGCAGGCGGAACAGCCCGCCCGCGCCCGCGACCAGGCCACGGCTCACCTCGGGCAGGCCGAATATGGCCTCCTCGCTGGCCACGACGAGATCGCAGGACAGCACGATCTCGAACCCGCCGGCCAGCGCGTAGCCCTCCACCGCCGCGATGACCGGCTTCGCCGGGGGCCGGTTCGTGATGCCGCCGAAACCGCGGCCCCCGGCCATCGAGTTCTCGCCGGCCAGGAACCCCTTCAGGTCCATCCCGGCGCAGAAGGTGCCGCCCGCGCCGGTGAGGATGAGCGATGTGACGTCGCGGCGCCCGTCGAGTTCGTCGATGGCCGCCGCGATGCCGCGGGCCACCGCCTCGTTGACCGCGTTGCGCGCCTCGGGGCGGTTGATGGTGATGATGCCAATGCCGTCGGCCACCTCGACCGATACCGCGTCGGCCACTGCCTGCCTCCCCATCGCTCGCGGGACGGATGCCCGCCGCGCGGCTGCCGCGCGGCGGGCGGTTACTTGGGCTGGAACCTGATTCCGCCGTCGAAGCGGATGACCTCGGCGTTCATGTAGTCGTTCTCGATCAGCGAGCGGACCAGCCGGGCGAACTCCGCCGCGGTGCCCATCCGCTTGGGGAACACGATCGGGGCGGCAAGCCTGGCCTTGAACTCCTCGCTGGCCGGCCCGGTGCCGTAGATGGGGGTGTCGATGATGCCCGGGCAGATCGTGTTGACCCGCATCCCGATGGCCGCGAGGTCACGGGCGGCGGGCACGGTCATGCCGATGATCCCGCCCTTGGAGGCCGAGTAGGCGAGCTGGCCGGTCTGCCCTTCGAGGCCGGCCACCGAAGCGGTGTTGATGACCACGCCGCGCTGGCCGTCGGCGTCGACCGGCGCGGTGCGGCGCGACCGCCGCCGCCCCGATGCGCATCAGGTTGAAGGTGCCGATCAGGTTGATGTCGATCACCTTGCGGAAGGTCGCGAAGGAGTGCGGCGAGCCGTCCCGGTTCACGGTGCGCTCGGCCCAGCCGATGCCCGCGCAGTTCACGATCACGCGCAACGGCGAGCCCAGGCCGGCGGCCACATCGACGGCCGTGGTGATCGAGGCCTCGTCCACGACGTCCGTCTGGACGAACTTGCCGCCGATCTCGGCGGCGACTGCCTCGCCGCGGTCGGCGTTCAGGTCGGCGATGACCACGGTGCTGCCGCCGGCGGCGAGCGCGCGCGCCGTGGCCTCGCCCAGGCCGCTCGCCCCGCCGGAGATGATTGCTGCGGTTCCTGTCAGGTCCATGGCCGGAGCATAGCCTCTTGCTACTGGCCGGTAGCAAGCCGCCCCGGGGAATGTCGGCACCTGCCTCTATCGTGGGTCTTAGTAGCAGACATGGCGTGCCGCCACGGGCCAGATGGCCTGGATAAAGGCTAGCGCCGGTCCCTGGTCAAGATATATCTTGAATATTGGTTAGCCAGCCGAGGGAAATGTGCCCGCCACCGCGAGCGGGCATGCCTGCGGGCCAGGCTTCACGTGGCCGCGGCACGGTGCGTTGAAGGCAAGGAGAAGTCGTGCGGAAGTTCCACGGGAACCCCTGGGCAGTGTTGATTGTCGTCTCGCTCGGGTTCTTCATGACCCTGCTCGACCTGACGATCGTCAACATCGCGATCCCCAACCTGATCACCAACCTGCACGCCTCACTCGACGACGTGCTGTGGGTGATCAACGCCTATGCCCTGGTCCTCGCGGTCCTGGTCATCACGGCGGGCCGGCTCGGTGACCTGGTCGGGCCGCGGGTCATGTTCACCAGCGGCATCGCGGTGTTCACGGCCGCCTCGGCCGCCTGCGGGCTGGCCCCGAGTCCCGGCTGGCTGATCGCGTTCCGCGCGGTCCAGGGGCTGGGCGCGGCCATGCTCATGCCGCAGACCCTGACGATCATCACGAACACGTTCCCGCCGGAACGGCGCGGCGCCGCGTTCGGTATCTGGGGCGCCGTGGCCGGGGTGGCCACGATCGCCGGGCCGACACTGGGCGGGCTGCTTGTCACCGCGTTCGACTGGCGGTGGATCTTCTACGTGAACCTGCCGATCGGCGTGATCGTGCTGCTGATCACCCCGGTGATCATCCCCGACCTGCGGCTGGGCCGCCGGCACCGGATCGACATCCCGGGCGTGCTGCTGGCCAGCGCCGGGCTGCTGGCGATCTGCTACGGGCTGGTCGAAGGGCAGAAGTACAACTGGGGCACGATCACCGGGATCCTCAGCATCCCGCTGATCCTCGGCCTGGGCGTCGTGCTGCTGATCGCATTCCTGGTGGTGCAGAAGCTCACCCAGGACAAGGAGCCACTGGTTCCGTTCAAGCTGTTCCGCGACCGGAACTACGCCGTGGTGAACTGGGTGTCTTGTGTGCTGGCCATCGGCATGATGGGCATCTTCCTGCCGCTGACCATCTACTTCCAGTCGGTGCTCGGCTTCACGGCGCTGAAGGCCGGGCTCACCATGGCGCCCGCCTCGCTGATGTCCATATTCGTCGCCCCTGTGGCCGGCCGGATGGTCGACAAGATCGGTGGCAAGTACATCCTGATGACCGGCCTGACCCTGTTCGGTATCGGCATGGGCTGGCTGGCCCTGATCGCGCACCCGACGTCAACATGGCCCACGTTCCTGGCGCCCCTGACGGTGGCCGGGTTCGGCATGGGCTGCATCTTCGCGCCGATGACCACGGTGGCCATGCGCAACGTCGACCCGCGCATGGCGGGTGCCGCCTCCGGCGTGCTGAACACGGTCAGGCAGGTCGGACAGGTGATCGGCGTGGCGGCCGTGGGTGCCCTGCTGCAGAACCGGCTGGTCTCCTCGATCGCCCAGCAGGCGGCCGCCCGGTCGGCGGCCCTGCCGCCCCAGGTGCGCGGCCGGTTCGTCAGCGAGATGGACAGCTCCGCGAAGAGCGGCATCCAGGTCGGCGCCGGTCAGAGCGGCGGCAGCACGCACCTGGGCAAGGGCATCCCCGCGCAGGTCGTGGCCGAGATCACCCGCATCGCGCACGACGTCTTCACGTACGCGTTCGTCACGGCCATGCGCCAGACCTTGCTGATGCCGATCATCCTGCTGGCTATTGGCGCCCTGAGTTGCCTGGCCATCAAGGAGGGCAAGCGCACCAGGGCCACGCCCGCCCCCGAGCCAGCCATAGAAACCGAACCCGCCCACCCCGCCGCATAAGCGCTCGGAGATCAAGGGCCACAGAGGGGCCTGCAGCCGGCGAACGCCGTCTGCCAGGCCCCCCGCTCCGCGTTATCAGCCTGCGCCTCGGTCACCAAGATCATTCAGGCCGGCTCGAACATCTCCCCGGCCCACAGATCCGGCATGATCTCATCCTCCGGATCCCGAGGGGAACCGGTCCGCGAACGCCGGTTCCAGGTCCGAGATCCAGGTCGCGGCCGGATCGAATCTTGCGAAGAACGGCTTGCCGACCAGATCCGGATCCCGGGCCTGGATCATGTGCAGGACGAACACCTTTTGCCCGGCCAGTTCGGTGATGCCGTCCACGCACACCTTGCCGGGGGTCGCCGACATGGACGGCCCGCGTACCGTCCTGGCGAGCCCGGAGACGCAGCGGTAGGCGTCACGGAAGATCTGGTAACCACGCGCGAGCGGCACGGCGAAATAGTCCTGCGGGCCGGTGTCCCGCTCCACGAACATGTAGTAGGGGATCATGCCCATCCGCACCTGGGTGCGCCACATGCGGGCCCAGATTTGGGGCTCATCGTTGATGGAGCGGATCAACGGTGCCTGCGTGCGGATCAGGGCACCGGTGCCGCGGATCCGGCGCACCGCCGCCGCCACGACGGCGGGCTCAAGCTCCCGCGGGTGGGAGAAGTGCGCCATGAACGCGAGCGTCCTGCCCGTGGCGACGACCTGCTCGAACAGCCGCAGCGTGTCGTCGGCGTCGGGGTCGGTGACGAACCGCTGCGGCCAGTAGGCCAGCGACTTGCTGCCGATCCTGATCGACTCCAGGTGCTCCAGGCCGGGGCCGAGCAGTGGCTCGATGTAGCGGCGCAGCACCCCGGAACCCATGATCATCGGGTCGCCGCCGGTGATCAGCACCGAGGTCACCTCGCGGTGCCTGCGGAGGTAGTCGGTGATGCGGCCGATCTCGGTGGTGGCCATCTTCAGGTCAGGCTCGTCCACGAACTGTGCCCAGCGGAAGCAATACGTGCAGTAGGAATGGCATGTCTGGCCTTGCTTGGGAAACACCAGCACCGTCTCGTGGTACTTGTGCTGCACCCCGGGCAGCGGCTCCTCGCCGAGATCCGGCACGTTCAGCGCGAGTTGCCCGGCGGGGTGCGGGTTCAGCCGCATCCGGATCTCGTGGACGGCCCCCCGCAGTTCCGCCTCGGGCGCCCCGTCCGTGAGCAGGCCAGCAATGCGGTGCAGGTCAGCCGCGGGCAGCATGGCCGCCTGCGGGAAGACAAGGCGGAAGATCGGGTCGTCGGGTGCCGCCGCCCAGTCGATGAGCTCGTCCACCACGTATGAATTGGTGCGGAACGGGAGCACCATCCCGACGGCCCTGATGGCCATCCGCTCGGCAGCGCTGAGCCCGGCGCGCTGCACCAGGCCGTCGAGATGCTTCGCGGTAAAGGCGCGGAACCGGCGGCCAGCCGGCTCGATCGGGGGTTGAGTCACACATCTCCCTCGGGGTCAGGTACGACCCTGGGCCCTGCCAGGGTCGCAAATGCCGTCAGCCTGTGACCGGAAAGCGGTGTCCGCCGCGTGCACCCTCTATGACGCTCGCTGCGGCGCGGATGGTCATAACCGGGGGATTACAAGATCGTCACATCAGCAACGCCGAGGTCACGCTCTCGTCACCCGCACCCATCCCCAAACTCCGCCTGTCCCGAGGGCCGCGCAGCGGCGCCCGGATTCTCCCGGCCTCACTTTGTCGGGGCCGGCGTGCGCGAGCGCCGCCGGCCTGATGCTGGTCCCCGCGCCCCTGGGGAGATCGTTACCCCGCGTGTGGGTTATGAATCATGAAGGCCGGGCCGCGGCGGGCCCGCCGCGGCAGCGGCGCGAAACGCCGCAGCACACGAGGGTGGCAGCGGTCACCTGCCCGGGCCACAGATGAGAAGCTTGACGGCATGCGGCACATTCCGTTCCTGCCGGCAGCATCCTGACGCGGCCGCACGGATCACGCCGTGTCAGGAGAATCCACGCCGGGCGCAGCGCCCCGGCCCATCGCGATCGCGGTGGACGCCATGGGCGGCGACCATGCCCCGGCCGCGATCGTCGAGGGCGCGGTGGCAGCGGCGGCCGCCTTCGGCATCGACGTCTTCCTCACCGGCCGCTCCGTACAGCTCAGGCCGTTGCTCACCGCGCAGGCCCCGGCCAGCGCGCCAGGCGGGGCCCGGCGCCCGGGCGCCCCGGGCCAGGTCAGGATCGTGGCCGCGGACGACTCCATCGCCATGGACGAGGGCGCCCTGGCCAGCCTGCGGCGGCCGCGCTCCAGCGCGGCCATCGCGTGCCAGCTGGTCCGGCGCGGGCAGGCGCAGGCGGTGGTGTCGGCCGGGTCCACCGGGGGGATCGTCGCGACCGCCCGGCTGCGGCTGCGGGCACTCCCCGGGGTCATGCGGCCCGGGCTCGCGGTGGTGCTGCCCACCAGGCCCGCGCCCACGGTGCTGGTGGACGCGGGAGCCACCGCTGATCCGAAGCCGGAGATGCTGGTCGCGTTCGCCCAGCTCGGGGTCGCTTATGCGCAGGTGGCGCACGGCATCGCCGAGCCCAGGGTGGGCCTGCTCACCATCGGCTCCGAGCCGGGAAAGGGCAACCGGCTGGCCCGCCGCGCCCACGAACTCCTGGCCGGCGCGCCGCCGCACGGGGCACGCCCGCTGCGCTTCGTCGGCAACGTGGAGGGCGGTGACCTGCTCTCCGGCAAGGCGGACGTGATCGTGACCGACGGTTTCACCGGCAACGTCGCACTGAAGACGCTGGAGGGGGCGGTCGCCTACGCGGCCGGGCAGATGCGGGCCGCGGTGACCGGATCCGCGGCTGCCCGGTTCGGCACGCTGTTCCAGCGGCGCGGCCTGCGGGACCTGGCGGGACACATGGACGCGGAAACCTACGGCGGCGCGGCGCTGCTTGGCCTGGAGGGCACGGTGGTGATCGCGCACGGCGCGGCCACGGCGAAGGGCGTCACGTCGGCCTGCAAGCTGGCGGCGGACCTGTCCCAGAGCCAGATCACCGAGAAGATAAAGGACCGGTTCGGCCCGGGCAGGGACCGCCACTTCCTGCGGCGCTCCTGAGGCCGGGGCGGTCGTTAACGGAGCGACTGCGTGCCCCGCCCGCCGATAGGCTGGTAGGCATGGCCGATCCTCAGGAGGTTCTCGCGGAACGGGTGAGCGCGGCGGTCACCGCTGCCTTCGGCGCCGACTTCGCCGGCGCCGATCCGGTCATCCGTCCCTCGCAGTTCGCGGACTTCCAGGCGAACGTGGCACTCCCGCTCGCCAAGCGGCTCGGCATGCCGCCACGCCAGGTGGCCGACCAGATCGTGGCGCACCTGGACGTGGCAGGTATCTGCGACGGGTTCGAGATCAGCGGCCCCGGTTTCGTGAACCTGACGCTGGCCGCCGACTGGATCGCCGGCCAGGCATCCAGCCAGCTGCGGGACAGGCGCCTTGGTATGCCGGAAGCGGTTCCCGCCGGGACAGTGGTGGTGGACTACTCCTCGCCCAACGTCGTGAAGGAGATGCACGTTGGCCATCTGCGCACCACTGTGGTCGGGGATGCAATCGTGCGGATCCTGGAGTACCTCGGGCACCCGGTGGTGCGGGCCAACCATGTGGGGGATTGGGGCACCCAGTTCGGCATGCTCATCGAGCACCTGCTGGATGTCGGCGAAGACGCCGCCCGCGCCGCGCTGTCGGCCGGCGAGATCAACGCTTTCTACCAGGCCGCCCGGCTGAAGTTCGACGCCGACCCAGCCTTCGCCGAGCGGTCCAGGAACCGGGTGGTGGCGCTGCAAGGGGGCGACCCGGGCACGCTGCGCCTGTGGCAGCTCATGGTGGCCGATTCCAGGCAGTACTACAACACCATCTACCAGCGGCTCGGTGTCACCCTGACGGATGCGGACCTGGCGCCGGAGAGCTTTTACAACCCCATGCTGGCCGACGTATGCGCGGAACTGGAGACGGACGGGATCGCGGTGATCAGCGACGGCGCGCTCGTCGCCTTCCCGCCCGGCTTCACCGGCCGGGACGGGACGCCGCAGCCGGTGATCCTGCGGAAGCGCGACGGAGGCTACGGCTACGACACCACTGACCTGGCCGCGATCAGGTATCGCATCAAGGACCTGAAAGCCACGAGGCTCATCTATGTGGTGGGCGCCGAGCAGTCACTTCATTTCAGGATGGTGTTCGCGGTCGCCCGCCAGGCTGGGTGGCTGACGGACGAGGTCAGGGCGGAGCACGCCGTGATCGGCCTGGTGACCGGCTCAGACGGCGGCCGGATCCGGACCCGGGCCGGCGAGTCGGTCAAGTTGATCACGCTCATCGACGAGGCCGTCGAGCGGGCCGAGCAGGTGATCGCGGACCGCTACGACGACCCGGCGGAGCGGGCACAGATCGCCGAGGCGGTGGGCATCGGCGCCCTGAAGTACGGCGACCTGTCCGTGGCACGGGAGTCCGGTTACACCTTCGACTTCGACCGGATGCTCGCGCTGACCGGGAACACCGGCCCCTATCTCCAGTACGCCACGGCACGGATCAGATCGATCTTCCGCAGGGCGGGCCTCGACCCGGCCGGCGCCGCCGGCCCGATCCGGATCACCGAGGACCCGGAGCGGGCCCTGGCGCTGGCACTGCTCGGCTTCGGCCGGTCCGTGCACCTGTCGGCCCGGACCGCCGAGCCGCACGTGCTGGCCGGTTTCCTGTTCGATCTGGCCAGCGCGTTCACCACGTTCTACGAGGCGTGCCCCGTGCTGAAGGCGGAGGACCCCGCGGTGCGCGACAGCAGGCTCGCGCTGTGCGCCCTGGCGCTGCGGGTGCTGGTGACCGGCCTGGGCCTGCTCGGCGTCCCGGTGCCGGAGCGGATGTAGCCGGCGCACCAGGAGGCTTCCCGCCCGCATCCGGGGCCGGGCGCGCGCCGCGCGGGCGGCATCAGGAAATCCCGGCCGCATCTCCCAGGTAAATCCCAGCTTCGGCGCCGCGATGTCCCAGACCCGTTGGTCATGATCGCAACATGAGCAACCAGTACGGGCAGCCGGACGCCGACCCGGCAGGCAACCAGCCCACGCAGCAGTTCTGGGCCGGTCCCGGTGGACCCACCGCAACACCTGCCTGGGAAGGCCAGCCCGGCCAGGCCGGGCCGGGCGGTCCTGGCTTCGCCGGGCACCCAGCCCCCGGGCTGCCGGAGCAGCCGAAGAAGGATCACCACAAGGCGCTCCGCTGGACGGCCGGCCTGCTGGTCGCGGCCCTGCTGGCCGGCGGCGGCGCGGTTGCCGGGATGCGGCTGGCCGGCCATTCCTCGCCGGGCACATCGTCCGGGACCAGCGCGGGACTGTCCGGCACGGCCACCACCGCAGATCAGGGCGCACTGCTCAACCAGACGCTCAGCGACGCCTCGTCGCCTGGCGCGCTCAGCACGGGTGCCACCCTTGCCGGAGGCGCCGGGGCCGCCGCGTCCGGCGCGGCGGCCAGCGCCGGTGCGAAGGCCTCGGCCTGCGCCCGGGCGCGCCACGTGTCCCGGGTGGCTCGCCGGTCCGGGCTGCCGGGGCTGTCCCGGCGGATCGGCGTTGGCGCGGCCCGCTGCCGGCTGGTCCGGCGCCGCGTCTTCGCGTTCTTCCTGCTGCGCGGGGTCGATGGCCAGTTCACCATTCAGACCAAACAGGGCACCAAGACGCTCGCCTACGAGCGCGGCGTGATCCAGTCGGTCACCGCAGGGAAGTCCATCACCGTGAAGGCCAGCGACGGGACCACCTGGACCTGGGATCTGGTCTCCACGACCGTTATCCGCGACCGGCAGGGAAAGCTCAGCCAAAGCTCCCTGACCTCGGGAACGCCCGTCTGGGTGGGCGGCCCGGTGGTCCAGGGCACGAAGGACGCACGGCTCGTTGTTGTCCGGCCCCCGCAGCCAGCCTCGATGACCCCATCCTCCACATCGGGTAGCTGACTGCAGGAAGCCGGTGCCCCCTGGCCCCGCGGGATGGGCCCCGCGGGGGGACAGTCCGGCAGATCCCACGCCGTCCCACGCGAGGGATCTGCGGATCGGTCCATTGGGGGGGCCAGCACCGCCTCCCGCGGGATTGGGCCCCGCGGGAGGCGGTGGCATGCGTTGGCCCGGTTCGGCAATATCGGGCCGGAGGACCTGGACCGCTCGCGGGGCGGGACCGGGCACGAACCGGCAGAATGGTTCTGGACAGATGACAACAAGCGACCGGATTCCGCAGGTGCTCGTCGTGGACGACGAGCCTAATATCCGTGAGCTTGTACAGGTCGCGCTGAAGTTTCACGGCTGCTCGGTGAGCACGGCAGCCACCGGCGCCGATGCGCTGCGGCTGGCGGAGTCGTCCCGGCCGGACCTGATCGTCCTGGACGTGGTCCTGCCGGATCTTGACGGCTTCGAGGTGTGCCGGCGGCTGCGGGCCAGCGGCAACGAGGTGCCGGTGATCTTCCTGACCGCCCGGGATACCTCGTCCGACACCGTGACCGGACTGGCGCTCGGCGGGGACGACTATGTCACGAAGCCGTTCTCGGTGGAGGCACTGGTCGCCAGGGTCCGTGCCGTGCTGCGCCGGGCCTCGCGGTCCAGCCCCGCTCAGCTCGCGGAAAGCGACCCCGTCCTGCGCATCGGCGACCTGGAACTCGACGAGTCACGGTGGACCGTGCACCGGGCCGGCGTGCCGGTGGACCTGTCACCCACCGAGTTCCGGCTGCTCGCCTACCTGATGCGGCACCAGGGCCGGGTGCTCACCCGCGCCCAGTTGCTGGAGAACGTCTGGGGCTGGGACTACGCGGGCCAGTCCCAGATCGTCGAGACCTACGTCAGCTACCTGCGCCACAAGCTGGATCCGCTGGGCCCGCCGCTCATCCACACCCAGCGCGGCGTGGGCTACAGCTTGCGGGCGGCGGGCGGCGGCGCTGCCGGGGAACACCAGCCGGGCGCGCCGCCGGGACCCGGGCACCTGGGATGAACGGTCCCGGGCGCCTGTCGCTGCGCGCCCGACTCCTCGTGGTGCTGATCGCCGTCACCGCGGCATTCCTGCTCATCATGGGCGGGGTCACCGCGTTCGTACTGAGCAAAAGGCTCGGTTCCCGGTTCGACGACTCACTGATCGCGGCCGCGGACCGCGCGCCGGGCCAGATACAGGCCGACCCTGGCGACTACGTGGCCGTGCTGGTCACCCGGTACCCGCCGGCCGTGCGGCCGCTGACCGGGAGCAGCGGGACAACCCAGACGCTGGCGGATGCCGTCGAGCAGCTGGTCACCGCCGGTAACTTCTTCACCTACGTCAACAACACGCCGTTCGCCGTGCCAGGGACCTCGCCGCGGCTGCGGGCGGTGGCCCGCCGGGTGCTGCTGGACCGGTCCGGGGCACGGGTGACCCCGTCCGGGGCGGCGGGCGGCCTGCGGCGGAGAGGGGGCGTGCTCGTCGTCGCCAGCCCGGTGGGCGTGGTCACCGACCAGGTGAGCGGCATCGTCGTGGCCGAGCTGATCACCGGCGGGGCGCTGATCCTGCTGCTGGCCCTGGGCGGCCGCTGGCTCATCGGCCGCGGTCTGGCGCCGCTGAGCGAGATGGCGGGCACCGCGCAGCGGATCACCACCCAGGGCGACCTGACCGCACGGATGCCGGACGCGGACGGAAGCACCGAGGTAGGCAAGCTCGGCACCGCTATCAACACCATGCTCGACCGGATCCAGCAGGCGTTCGGGGCCCGGCTCCGCTCCGAGGCCAAGGTGCGGCAGTTCGCCGCGGACGCCTCCCATGAGCTGCGCACGCCGCTCACCACGATCCGCGGTTACGCCGAGCTGTACCGCCAGGGGGCGCTGGATGACGGGCAGCTGCCCGACGCCATGCGCCGCATCGAGCAGGAGGCCAGGCGGATGGGCACGCTTGTCGCGGAACTGCTGGAACTGGCCCGGCTGGACCGCACGTCGTCGCTGGACATCACCGAGACGGACCTGGCGGTGCTGGTACGGGACGCGGTGGCGGACGCCCGGGCGGTCGAGCCGGCCCGGCCGGTTCGGGCGGAGGCCCCTGAGTCCCTGGTCGCGGCCGTGGACGAGGCCCGGATCCGCCAGGTGCTGGCCAACCTGCTCGGCAACGTCCGCGAGCACACCCCGGTGGCCACGGCCACGGCGGTCCGGCTTGCCCAGGTCCGCGGCGGCGTGGTGCTGGAGGTCGCGGACGGCGGCCCGGGCATGGCCGCCGACGACGCCGCCCGGGCGTTCGACCGGTTCTACCGGGGTGCCGAGCAGCACAATGGCGCCGGGCCGGTGCCCGGCCCGGCGGTCGGCTACGGCACCGGCCACGGCCCCGGCAGCGCCCGCTCGGCCAGCCCTCATTCCGGGAACGGGAACGGGGAAGCTGCCGAGAGCGGGGGCAGCGGGCTCGGCCTCGCCATCGTCGCGGCCATCGCCCAGGCGCACGGTGGGCAGGCCACCATGGAGTCCGCGCCCGGCCACGGCACCAGGGTCCGCATCTGGCTCCCGGCCACCCCGCCCGCCGCGCCCCGCGCAACATCCACGCCCCGGTTATCCCGGGCCGGGCGCCAGCACTCCTATCACGCCGCGCCGCTGGCAGGCCCGGTTGGCTACCCGGCCCCACCACCGCCCCGGCGGCCGTTATCCCGCCCGGCCGTCTATCCGGTCCCGCCAGTCCACCGGGCGTTATCCCGCCGGACCACCGGCTCTGCCCCGCCCTCCCTGGGACCGTCACCCCTGCCGGCGGGAGACCCGGCCCCGCCAGTCCGGCAGCCACCATTCCGCCGGGCCGGGTACCCCGTCCCGGTGCCCGCCGCCCGGGCGGGGCCGGCCGCGCCGGCCAGCCCGCCGCCACCCTGCCGGACTGCCG
This sequence comes from uncultured Actinomycetes bacterium, assembly GCA_963730235.1. Classification (GTDB taxonomy): domain Bacteria; phylum Actinomycetota; class Actinomycetes; order Streptosporangiales; family Streptosporangiaceae; genus DASXKD01. The sequence goes on along the minus strand of CAVSRH010000004.1, from coordinate 666,553 downwards.
ATGCCCGCCGGGCCGCCGGGTCCGCACCGCGGCACCGCCATGTATCCGGCACCACCGCCGCCCACGGCTCCGCCCGTCCCGCGGCCGGGCGGCGGCAACCCGGGACCGGGCACCGGCAACCCAGGGCCGGCCGAGTTGCACCATGACTGGCTGGAGCCGCCGCAGCCTGAGACGCCGAGGTCCCCGCCGGACGACGGTGCTGCCAGCGGCAACAGTTCCGGCCTGCCGGTCGCCGCACCCCGGGCGCAGTTATCCCCGCCGGGCCGCCACCGCCGCGCCGCGCGAGGCCCGTAGCAGCCTGACATCCGGTGCGAGACTGGGGCGGCCACCGCGCATTATCCCCGGATCGGAGCCACATCCGGACGCGCCCTGGCCGGGCTGCCGCCGCGCGTTACCCCCCCGGAACCGGCCACGCCCAGGCCAGCCCCGGCCGGGCGGCCGCCGCGCCTTACCCCCCGGGCCCGGCCACATCGGGGCCCGCCCCGGCCGGGCTGGGCAGGTGCTCGAACAGGTAGTAGACGGCGAGCAGGCCGAAGATGATCAGGGCGGCCAGCGCCGAGAAACGCGCCGCGATCAGGGTGGCTGCCACGTAGGCGGCCAGGCCACCGGTGAAGCCCGGGATGGACTTGCGCAGCGCCTCGGGCGGCACGGCCGCGCCGAGAGCCGTGGCATGGGTTGCCACGTAGATCCACAGCCCGGCGAAACCGAAAGAGATCGCGATCATGACGAGCCCGTAGGTCACCACGGCAGCGGCAGCGGTGGCTCCGCCGTGGGTCAGGTTGTCCGCGACCAGGACGGTGGGGAACGGGATGGCCACGATCCCCATGAGCAGCAGCAGGTTGATCACCAGGAGCGGCCGGTCCACCCGCTGGACGTGGGCGAGGATCGTGTGGTGGTTCATCCACATGATCCCGATGGTGAGGAAGCTGACCACGTACGGCGAAGTACTGCGGCCAGGCGGCCAGCAACTGGCCGGTGAGCGGGCCGTGCCCGGGCAGCCGCAGGCTGAGCACGAGCAAGTGATCGCGATCGCGAACACACCGTCGCTGAACGCCTCCGCCCGCCCGGTGGCCATGCCGCGCCGGTCAGCCGGCCGCCGGGGAGGCCGGGCGCCGGCTGGCGGCCGTCCTCCGGTGCTGCGGCGGTGCCCGCGACGGGCTGGACCGAGCGGGCGAGCAACTGGGCCACGTCCACGATCTCCAGCGATTCGGGCGCTTCCCCGGAAGCCTTCTTCGCGGCGATCGCGTCACCCAGCATGACCAGGCAGTACGGGCACGCGGTGGATACCGTGTCCGGGTTGGTGCCCAGCGCCTCGTCGATGCGCTCGGTGTTGATCCGCTTGCCGATCCGCTCTTCCATCCACATCCGGGCCCCGCCCGCACCGCAGCAGAACCCGCGCTCCTTGCACCGGTGCATCTCCTGTGGCTGGACCCCGGGCACCTTCTCCATGATCTCCCGGGGGGGACTGAACACCTTGTTGTGCCGGCCGAGGAAGCACGGGTCGTGGTAGGTGATCTTTTCCGCTACCGGGGTGACCGGGGTCAGCTTGCCCTCGGCGACCAGCCGGGCCAGCAACTGGGTGTGATGTATCACCTCGTAGTTGCCGCCGAACTGCGGGTATTCGTTGGCCAGTGCGTTGAAGCAATGCGGGCAGGACGCCACGATGACGGCGGCTTGACCTCGTTGAGCGTTTCGATGTTCTGCTGGGCGAGCATGGCGAACACGAACTCGTTGCCCATCCGCCTGGCCGGGTCACCGGTGCACGTCTCGCCGGGCCCGAGCACCGCGAACTTCACCCCGGCGGTATGCAGCAGGGTCGCGATGGCCTTGGTGGTCTTGCGGGCCCGGTCCTCCAGCGCACCGGCGCAGCCCACCCAGAACAGGTACTCCACGTCGTCCCCGAGCGGCCCGTCGGCGATCGGCACCTCGAAGCCGAGGCCCTCCATCCACTCGGCCCGCCGGGCATCCCCCATGCCCCACGGGTCGCCCTTGTTCTCCAGGTTCTTCAGCATCCCGGCGGCCTCGACCGGGAAGCTGGACTCGATCAGCACCTGGTAGCGGCGCATGTCGGAGATGTGGTCGATGTGCTCGATATCCACCGGGCACTCCTGCACGCACGCCCCGCAGTTGGTGCACGACCACAGCACGTCGGGGTCGATCACGCCGTGCGACTCCGCGTCACCGACGAGGGGGCGTTCCGCCTCCTGTCTGATGCGCTCCGGGAGCTTCTCCCTTTCCTCGTCGCTGGACGCGAGCAGGTATGGGCCCTTGGCCAGCGCATGGTCGCGCAGATCCATGATCAGCTTCTTGGGCGACAGCGGCTTGTCGGTCACCCACGCCGGGCACTGGGACTGGCAGCGCCCGCACTCGGTGCAGGTCGCCATGTCCAGCATGCCCTTCCAGGTGAAGTCCTCGATCTTGCCGCGGCCGAAGATGTCGGTGTCCGGGTCGGCCTCCTCGAAGTCGAGCACCTTGCCGCCCGAGCGCATCGGCTGCAGCGCGCCGAGGCCGTTCGGGCGGCGCGAGAACAGCACGTTGACCGGGGCCAGCGCGATGTGCAGGTGCTTGGAGTAGGTGAGGAACACCCCGAACCCGAGAATCACCCCGAGCTGGGCCAGGATGAACGTCGTCTCGATGACGCTGTTCACGCCGGTGCCGAGCGGGGCGAGCCAGTGCCCGACGAGTTGCGAGGCGAACGCCCCGTGAGAGTAGGGGAAGAAGCCGGTATTGATCTGCGCGCCCCGGTACAGCAGCAGCGTCGCGACCACTAGAAAGATCATGGCCAGGACGAGCCACGCGGCGCCGGTGTGCGACCCGGAGAACCGGGAGTTCGCGGCCCTCGCGCTTCGGATCGGTGCGCAGCCGGATGATTGCGAACGCGATGATCCCGGCCAGCACCGCCACGGCGAACAGGTCCTCGATGAAGCCGATGACCGCCCAGTGGCCGATGACCGGGATCGCGAAGCTGCGGCTGAACAGGTCACCGTAGGCCTCGATGATCGTCAGCAGCAGGACGATGAAGCCCCAGAACGTCAGCGCGTGCGCGATACCTGGCACCGACCACTGGAGCAGCTTGCGCTGGCCGATCACCTCGGTGGCCTGGGTTTCCACATCCCGGCCGGGGTGCTCCCGTACGGCGGCGATCCGCTCCGGCGCGGGCTGGCCCGCCCGAGCCACCCGGTACAGCCACCACAACCGCTGCCCGGCGAACGCGGCAGCGGCGGCCGTCAGCACAAGCCCGATGACGATACGCAGGACCACGCGGACCTCCTTATGCGGCACCCGCCCGCGCCCAGGGGGAGCGCGGCGGGCGTTGCCGGAGCGGCGCCGGCGGCTGACGCACGTGGCCGGCCCCGCTGCCGGTCCAGGGTACGCCGCGCACCATGCTTGCCCCGGCCCCACCGCCCCGCCCAAGCCCGCAGAGATCACCGGGGGATTCCGGTGCACGGCGCACCCGGACGGCTTTCCCGGCATCCTACCGGTTGGTAACTTAGCCGTGCCGTGCTGGGCCCGGGTGCGACCCCCCGAATGCCGGCGAAGATCCCCCGACTCGGAGTCGGGGGATCTTCGGCCCTGCTTGCTGGGGAAGGAGGTGCGCCGGGGACGCCAGGACGCCCGCTGGGTGCTGGCTCAGCCCCGACCGTATTGCTGGATCGCATGGGCCGGCGCGGTGATGTGCTGCGGCTGGCCGATGCCGGAGAACGTCACGGTGAGAGCGGTGACCTGCACCTCACGGTGCGGGGCAGCGGCACCGGGGGGAGCGATCCGGACGATCGCATGCTCCCAGGCGGGGGCCTTCTTCAGCTTGGCCCGGATCGTGGCGGCCATTTCCTTGTCAGGGACGGTGAAGATCATGCGGCCGTGGCGGGTGCGCCGCACGTTGTACGCGCCGATCGGGTACACCTTGCTGATCGTCTCGGCGGCCAGGCTCAGCCGGTGCACCACGTTGTGGCCGTCCACCCAGACCGCCAAGGCGGTCACGTGGGCCCCGGACTGCAGGTCCGGCAGCGAGGACAAGCCGCGCAGGTGGCTGAGGTCCGTGGCGCGCAGGTGCTTGAGCCGGATCCCGTCGATCACCTGGTACCCGAGAAACTCGAACCGGGCGGACGGCTCCAGCATCGAGAAGACCGTGCGGGGGTCGGGGATGGTGAAGCTGGGGTGCCCGGTCGGGTTGGTGTCGTGATACCACTGCAGCCGCCGGGTCCGGGCCGCGATGTACAGGTAGAGCTGCTTGCCGACGATGCGGTTGATGGCGAACTGGGTGCTGGCCGGCTGGCCGTGGCTGGCCGGGAAGGACTGGGAGAAGGCGTCGTTCCAGTTCTTCCCCGAGAACGTGATCCGGTCGGTGCCGGTGGTCTGGAGCGCGCCCGCCTGGGTGTTCCGGTAGCTGATCGTGGCCCGGCCGGACAGCGCCAGCGCCGACCGGGACGCGCTGGCGACCTGCCGGACCATGGCCGCGGTCAGCAGCGCCGGGGCTCGCGTGCCGCCACCGTGGGCCGCGCCACCCGGGCCGGGCCGGCCGCCCGCGAGCACGGCCACCGCCACCGCCACCGCCACCGCGGCCGCGGTCAGCCCGGTCCCGGTCAGCGGCGCCACGCGCGGCAGCCGCCGGGCCGGGCGTGCCGCGGTCCCGGCCGCCGCATGATCGGCCGCGGTCCCGGCCGCCGCATGATCGGCCACGGCGAGGCGCGCGGCGGCCTCCGTGAGCCGTTCCGCAGGGCGCCCTGGATCCAGGCTTGCCGGGCGGGCGCGGGTGAGCAGTTCCATGACATCGGGGCGGCGCCGGTAGCGCAGTCCTCCGGTGGGCTTGGTCATCGGGATCGCTCCTCTCTGTGGGCGAGTACGGGATCGCCCAGCCGGGCGGTGTCCGGGGAATCGGCGGCGGCGCGCTCCGGCGTGCCGGCCATGGCGCGCTCCAGGCGGCGCCTGGCCCGGTGCAACCGGACGAAGTAGGCGGCCTGCGAGCAACCCACCACCTGGGCCGCCTCGGCCGGCCTGAGGCCGTGCCAGGCGACGAGCGTGAGCAGTTCCCGGTCCGCCTCCGGCAACGCGGCCAGCGCGGTGAGCACCGCGATCCGTTCCGCGACCTCGTCGGCTATGTCCGGGGCGGACAACTCGGCCTCGGACACCCAGGCACGCAACTCGGCGCTGATCGACCGCTGCCTGGCGCTGCCGCGGAACTGGCTGCAGGCCGTGTTCCTGGCCACCGCCAGCAGCCAGGGCAACGCCGGAATCCGGCACGTCAGCGAGCCGCCGCCAGGCAACCAGGAACACCTCGCTGACCACCTCGTCCGCGAGTTGCCGGCCAGCCCGGCTCACCGCGTAGGCGTAGACCTGGGCGTGGTGGCCGGTGTAGAGAGCCTGGAACCGCTCGATCGCCTCGGGATCGGTCACGATGGCGGCTCCCTTCGCTGATGGCTCTGTTCGCCCGGGGCGGCAAGGTAGCCCGGGCGGCAAGCCGCCCAGGACCCCCCGCTTGCCCGGGGGGGCGACGCCCCGGACCCCCCGCTGGGCTGCGGGGGCCGTCACCGGGGAATGCCCGCACCCGTCCTCTTCTTACCTGGGCCGGCCGTCAGTTCTGGGGAATAGGTCCACGATGGAGAAAGTTGAGCCGAGTAGACTCAAGTGATTTGCCAAGCACCAACCAGCGTGGCAGGCTTGCGTCGGCCAGACTCAACTTCACTACAACCAAGGACTACACATGGCACGTGCGGTAGGGATCGACCTCGGGACGACCAACTCCGTTGTCGCTGTCCTCGAAGGCGGCGAGCCCACAGTTATCGCTAACGCGGAGGGCTCGCGTACCACTCCGTCGGTGGTCGCGTTCGCCAAGAACGGCGAGGTGCTCGTCGGCGAGGTCGCCAAGCGGCAGGCGGTGACCAACGTCGACCGGACCATCCGCTCGGTCAAGCGGCAGATGGGCACCAACTGGACCGTCAAGATCGACGACAAGAAGTTCACCGCGCAGCAGATCAGCGCGTTCATCCTGCAGAAGCTGAAGCGGGACGCCGAATCCTACCTGGGCGAGACGATCACCGACGCGGTCATCACCGTGCCCGCCTACTTCAGCGACGCGCAGCGCCAGGCCACCAAGGAAGCCGGCACCATCGCCGGGCTGAACGTGCTTCGCATCATCAACGAGCCCACCTCGGCGGCGCTCGCCTACCACCTGGAGAAGGAGGGCGAGGCCACCATCCTGGTGTTCGACCTCGGCGGTGGCACGTTCGACGTGTCCCTCCTGGAGGTCGGCGAGGGTGTGGTCGAGGTCAAGGCGACCAGCGGTGACAACCACCTCGGCGGGGACGACTGGGACCAGCGGATCGTGGACTGGCTGGTGCAGGACTTCAAGAACGGCTACGGCGTCGACCTGTCCAAGGACAAGATGGCGCTGCAGCGGCTGCGGGAATCCGCGGAGAAGGCCAAGATCGAGCTGTCCGGTTCCGCCGAGACGCAGATCAACCTGCCCTACATCACCCACTCCGAGCAGGGCCCGCTGCACCTGGACGCCAAGCTCACCCGGGCGGAGTTCCAGAAGATGACCTCCGACCTGCTGGACCGCTGCAAGGCGCCGTTCAAGCAGGTGATCGCGGACGCCGGGGTCAAGCTCACCGACATCCACCACGTGGTGCTCGTCGGCGGCTCGACCCGGATGCCCGCCGTGGTGGACCTGGTCAAGGAACTGACCGGGGGCAAGGAGCCGAACAAGGGCGTGAACCCCGACGAGGTCGTCGCGGTCGGCGCCGCGCTCCAGGCCGGCGTGCTCAAGGGCGAGGTCAAGGACGTCCTGCTGCTCGACGTGACCCCGCTGTCGCTGGGCATCGAGACCAAGGGCGGCATCTTCACCAAGCTCATCGAGCGGAACACCACCATCCCGACCAAGCGCTCGGAGATCTTCACCACCGCGGACGACAACCAGCCGTCGGTGCAGATCCAGGTCTTCCAGGGCGAGCGCGAGATCGCCGCGTACAACAAGAAGCTCGGCATGTTCGAGCTGGCTGGGATCGCTCCCTCGCCGCGCGGCATCCCGCAGATCGAGGTGGCCTTCGACATCGACGCCAACGGCATCGTGAACGTCTCGGCCAAGGACCTCGGCACCGGCAAGGAGCAGCGGGTCACCATCAGCGGCGGCTCGGCCCTGGGCAAGGACGAAATCAACCGGATGATGGCCGAGGCGGAGAAGTTCGCCGAGGAGGACGCGCGGCGCCGCGACGAGGCGGAGACCCGCAACCGCGCCGACACGCTCGCCTACCAGACGGAGAAGTTCCTCGCCGAGAACGCCGAGAAGGTTCCCGACGACATCAAGTCGGAAGTCGAGGAGGCGGTCGCTGACCTCAAGAAGACGCTCGAAGGCACCGACATCGATGCCATCAAGGAGGCTACCGAGAAGGCGGCCCAGGTCAGCCAGAAGATGGGCACCGCCATCTACGCCCAGTCCCAGGCGGCCAGTGCCGCCGCGGGCGAGCAGGCGCCCGGCGACGCCAGCGCGGAGCAGGACGACGACGAGGTCGTCGAGGCGGAGATTGTCGACGAGGACAGGCCCGGCGAAGAAGGTGGCACCGCCTGATGAACTCACCTGAGGAGACCAACGCAGGACCAATCATCCGCGACCTCAGGCGCATCGACCCACGCACGGGGCAGGTCAGAAACCCCGAGACGGACGCGCCTGCCACCGCGGGCCGCGGTCCCGGCAAGCCCGGCAGGCCGGGCAAGCACTCGGTGTCCAAGCCGGGCGGCGCGCCCGGCGCCCCGGAGGCCGCGGGGCCCGAGGGACCGGCCGGCGCGGCCGGTCCCGGGGAGGGTTCCGCCGGCGGCGGGGCGCCCGGGCCGGCCGCGTCAGAGCCGGCCAGTGCGCCGGAGAGCGAGCTCATGGCCCGGCTCGCCGAGCGCACGGCCGACCTGCAGCGGGTGAGCGCGGAGTACGCCAACTACCGCAAGCGGGTGGACCGGGACCGCATGGTGGTACGGGAGCAGGCGCTGGCCAGCGTGCTGGTCGCGCTGCTGCCGGTGCTCGACGACATCGGCCGGGCACGTGAGCACGGGGAACTCTCCGGCGGCTTCAAGTCGGTAGCGGAGTCGCTGGAGTCAACCGTGACCAAGCTCGGCCTGGTGAGCTTCGGCACCGAGGGCGAGCCGTTCGACCCGAACGTGCACGAGGCGCTGACGCACTCCTACTCCACCTCGGTGACCGAGCCGACCTGTGTCCAGATCCTGCAGCCCGGCTACAAGGTCGGGGAGCGGATCGTCCGGCCCGCCCGGGTCGCCGTCGCCGAGCCCGGGGAGGACGAGGCAGGCCAGCCGGGCGAGGCAGGCCTGCCCGGCAGCCCGGGCAAGGCGGGATCGCAGGAGAGCCGTGAGGACGAAGACTGACGCCTGGAGATACCAATGAGCACCAGGGACTACCTGGAGAAGGACTACTACAAGGCTCTTGACGTCTCCAAGACCGCGACCGCGGACGAGATCAAGAAGTCGTACCGGAAGCTCGCCCGCAAGTACCACCCCGACGCCAACAAGGGTGACCCCAAGGCCGAGGAGCGGTTCAAGGAGATCTCCGAGGCGTACAACACGTTGTCGGACACCAAGCGGCGCAAGGAGTACGACGACGCGCGTTCCCTGTTCGGCAGCGGCGGCTTCCGGCCGCCGGGGCAGGGCGGCGCCGGCGGGTTCCCGTTCGACCTGGGCGACCTGTTCGGGGGCGGCACCGGCACGACGGCGCCGGGTTCCGGCGGCCGGCTCGGCGACCTGTTCGGTGGCATGTTCGGCGGCGGCCGGGCCGGCACCCAGACCCGGCCGCGCCGCGGCGCGGATGTGGAAACCGAGACCACGCTGTCGTTCCACGACGCCATCGACGGCTCCACGGTGTCGTTGCGGCTGACCGGCGAGGGAGCCTGCCCGACCTGCCACGGCACCGGGGCGAAGTCGGGCTCGGTGCCCCGGGTGTGCCCGAACTGCCAGGGCACCGGCCAGACCAGCCGGAACCTGGGGAGCTATGCGCTATCCGAGCCGTGCACGGAGTGCCGCGGCCGCGGCCTGGTGGTGGACGACCCCTGCCCGGACTGCTCGGGCAGCGGGCGCGCGATGAGCAGCCGCACGATCCAGGCCCGGATCCCGGCGGGCGTGTCCGACGGGCAGCGGAATCCGGCTCCGGGGCAAGGGCGCCCCGGGTGAGCGCGGCGGCCCGGCGGGCGACCTGTACGTGCGGGTGCACGTCACGTCGCATCCGATCTTCGGGCGCTCCGGTGCCAACCTCACGGTGAACGTGCCGGTCACGTTCACCGAGGCGGCGCTGGGAGCCGAGATCAAGGTCCCGTCGCTGCGCGGGGTGCCGGTCAGCGTCCGGATCCCCGCGGGGACGCCGAGCGGCCGCACCTTCCGTGCGCGGGGCAAGGGCGCCCGGCGGAAGGACGGGACGAACGGGGACCTGCTGGTCACCGTCAACGTCCAGGTGCCGCAGAACCTGAACAGCGGCGCCCGGCAGGCGCTGGAGTCCTTCCGTGACGCGACCGCTGGCGAGGATCCGCGCGAGGACCTCCTGCGACGGGCAAGGCAGGCATGACGCACAGCGGTCCCGGCGGCGCGCGCCGCGGGGCCCCCGGGGCGGCGCCCGCAGCGACGCGGGCGCTGCGCCGGGACGACCGCCCGCAGGGGAGGCGATGAAATGAGCGGGAATCCGTTCGAGGTGGCGGACGACAGTCCGGTGTATGTGATCTCGGTGGCGGCCGAGCTTTCCGGCCTGCACCCGCAGACGCTGCGCGCCTACGACCGGCTCGGACTGGTGTCCCCCGGCCGTTCGTCCGGCCGCGGGCGGCGCTACTCGCTGCGTGACGTGCTGCTGCTGCGCGAGGTGCAGCGGCTGTCCCAGCAGGACGGCGTCAACCTGTCGGGCATCAAGCAGATCCTCGAACTGGGCGCCGAACTGGACCGGGCCCGCCGCCTGCTCGCCGAGATGACCGCGGAGATCACGCAACTGCGGGTAGAGCTGGAGTCGACCCGGGCGGTCGCCGCCCGGCTGGCCGGGCTGGTGCGCAACCCCGCCGGTGGCGGCCAGCTGGTCCCGGTGCGGAATCTGGGCAACAGCGCCGGGCACGCCCCGGCGGCACCGCGGCAGGCCCCGCCCGCCACGGGCAATGCACCCTCGCCCAGCGCGCCGGGCGGCAGCGCATCGGCAGGCAGCGAACCAAACAGCAGCGCACCAAACACCGGTGCACCAACCAGCAACCACCCAAACAGCAGCGCACCATTTGAGGAAAGCGATTAATGATTGACAAATTGACCCGCCGCAGCAGCGAGGCGTTCGGCGCGGCCAGGCAGCAGGCGACGGCCGATGGGAATCCGCACGTCGATGCCCTGCACCTGCTCGCGGCCCTGGTCGAGCAGGAGGGCGGCACGGCGGCCCCACTGCTGCGCGCGATCGGCGCCGACCCCGGCGCGGTGCTCGCCGAGGCCAAGGCCCAGCTCGCCCGGCTGCCCAAGATCGCGGGGACGACCGTCAGTGCTCCGGAGAACTCGCGGGCCCTGCTGAAGGTGCTGGCCACGGCCGGGGAGCGGGCCGAGAAGCTGAGCGACGAGTACATCTCGACCGAGCACCTGCTCGTCGGGCTGGCCTCCGACGGCGGCCAGGCGGCAACGTTGCTCGCCAAGCACGGGGCCACGCCGCAGGCGCTGCTGGATGCGTTCGAGAAGGTGCGCGGGAGCGCCCGCGTCACCTCCGAGGACCCGGAGGGCACCTATCAGGCGCTGGAGAAGTACGGCGTCGACCTCACCCAGCGGGCCCGGGACGGCGCGTTGGACCCGGTGATCGGCCGGGACTCCGAGATCCGCCGGGTGATCCAGGTCCTGTCCCGGCGCACCAAGAACAACCCGGTCCTGATCGGCGAGCCGGGGGTCGGCAAGACCGCCGTGGTCGAGGGCCTGGCGCAGCGGATCGTGGCCGGCGACGTGCCCGAGTCGCTGCGCGGCAAGCGCCTGGTCGCCCTGGACCTCAGCGCCATGGTCGCGGGGGCGAAATACCGCGGCGAGTTCGAGGAGCGGCTCAAGGCGGTGCTGAACGAGATCAAGGCCAGCGACGGCCAGGTGATCACGTTCATCGACGAACTGCACACCGTGGTCGGCGCGGGCGCGGCCGAGGGTGCCATGGACGCGGGCAACATGCTCAAGCCGATGCTGGCCCGCGGCGAGCTGCGAATGGTCGGCGCGACCACCCTGGACGAGTACCGGCAGCGGATCGAGAAGGACCCGGCCCTGGAACGCCGATTCCAGCAGGTCTTCGTGGGCGAGCCGTCGGTCGAGGACACGATCGCGATCCTGCGCGGGCTCAAGGGCCGCTACGAGGCCCATCACCAGGTGCAGATCTCCGATGCCGCCCTGGTCGCCGCGGCGGCACTGTCCGACCGCTACATCTCCGGGCGCTTCCTCCCCGACAAGGCCATCGACCTGGTCGACGAGTCCGCCTCACGGCTGCGTATGGAGATCGACTCCCGGCCGGTGGAGATCGACGAGCTGCAGCGGACCGTGGACCGGATGAAGATGCAGGAGATGGCGCTGGAGCGGGAGGCCGATCCGGCCAGCAAGGAGCGGCTGGAGCGGCTGCGGGCCGACCTCGCCGACCGGCAGGAGCAGCTCACCGCGCTGCTCGCCCGGTGGGAGCGGGAGAAGGCGGGGCTCAACCGGGTCGGCGAGCTGAAGAAGCGCCTCGATGACCTGAACGGGCAGCTCGAACGCGCGGAACGGGACCACGATCTGGTGGCCGCCTCCCGGCTGAAGCATGACGACATCCCGGCGATGGAGAAGGAACTTGACGCCGCCAAGGCGGCGGCCGAGAGCGGGACCGCGACGGACAGCCCGGCGATGGTCAAGGAAGAGGTCGGGCCGGACGACGTCGCGGATGTCGTGTCGTCCTGGACGGGCATCCCCGCGGGCCGCCTGCTCGAAGGGGAGACCGGCAAGCTGCTGCGGATGGAGACCGAACTGGGCAAGCGCCTGGTGGGCCAGGCCAGGGCGGTCCAGGCGGTGTCCGATGCGGTGCGCCGGTCCCGGGCGGGCATCTCCGACCCGGACCGGCCGACCGGCTCGTTCCTGTTCCTCGGGCCCACCGGGGTCGGCAAGACGGAACTGGCCAAGGCTCTCGCGGAGTTCCTCTTCGACGACGAGCGGGCCGTGGTCCGCATCGACATGAGCGAGTACAGCGAGAAGCACTCGGTGGCCCGGCTCGTGGGCGCGCCGCCCGGTTACATCGGCTATGAAGCCGGTGGCCAGCTCACCGAGGCCGTCCGGCGCCGGCCGTACTGCGTGATCCTGCTGGACGAGGTGGAGAAGGCACACCAGGAGGTGTTCGACATCCTCCTCCAGGTCCTCGACGACGGCCGGCTCACCGACGGGCAGGGCCGGACCGTGGACTTCCGGAACACGATCCTGATCCTCACCTCGAACCTGGGGTCGGCGGAGATCGCGAACCAGTCCCTGGACGAGGACGTGAAGCGGGCCACCGTGATGGCCGTGGTCCGGGCGACCTTCAAGCCGGAGTTCCTGAACCGGCTGGACGACATCATCCTGTTCGACCCGCTGACCACCGAGGAGCTCGCGGAGATCGTGGACCTGCAGGTGGCCGCGCTGGCCCGGCGGCTTGCCGAGCGGCGGCTCACGCTGCACGTCACCGCGGCGGCGCGGGAGTGGCTGGCCCTGACGGGGTTCGACCCCGTCTTCGGTGCGCGGCCGCTGCGCAGGCTGGTCCAGTCCGCCATCGGCGACCAGCTCGCCAGGGCGCTGCTCGCGGGCGGTGTCGTGGACGGCGACACGGTCGTGGTGGACCGGGATGCCGACGCCGACGAGCTCACGGTCACCGCGGAACGCCACCAGCCGGCGGCATCGGCCAGCGCCTGACCCTGCGCCTTCGCTGGGGGCTGCCGCGGCTGGTGGCCCCCGGCGGCTGGGCCGGCCGACGGCGGCCGGGCGGCTTCCTACGTTCCGGAGTGCGTGTCCAGCAGCCGGTCGTAATCGTCCTCGGGCAGGCCGAGGTCGTTGCGGATCCGGAACCGCAGGCTCAGCAGCAGCCGGAGTTCGTTCACGTCACCGGGCACGTGGGTGAGGGGCCCGGTCATGGTCACGTCGCCGCTCTGGCCGACCGGGCCCGGGGTCCGGCCGAGGCACAGTTCGACGCCCGCGGTGGCCCAGCCGAGCGCACCCTCCAGGTCGGACTGCTCGACAAGCAGCTCCGCCAGCAGATCGCACATCCGCGCGTCCCGTGGTGCCGCCACGCCGAGCGCGCTGATGTGGGCCTCCGCCTCGGCGCTGCGGCCCAGCTGGAACAGGGCGCGGGCGAGCGGAATCCGCGGATCCACCGAGGCGGGACCGCCGTCGGCGATCGCGCGCATGAAGCCGTTCACCGCTGCGGCCGGGTCGTCGGCGAGCAGCCACTGCTCCCCGGCCCGGATGTATGCCTCGGACCTGGGCATCGCCGCCGTCTGCGTGCCGGTGTCGGCAAGCCGCGTCATCTCTAGCGCCGCAGCCCGGTGCTCGCCACTGCAGGCGGCATCGAACTCGATCGCGTCGAACGTCTCTGGGCTCAGGGCAACCACGGTAGGGACGTACCCATCTGAAGACCCCAGCAACGTGCTGGGACGGTCCATTGGCGGCAAATCAGGGGCATTTGCACTCCCGCCCAGAAGTATTGGTCATGCCGTCCCGAATCGGGGCGGGAGGATCGTCGTTACGCATCGGCAGGAACCCGGCGGGCCGGATCAATGACGGACCCTTTCCAGCGCGTCCCAGAAGCCGCGCCGCAGGGCGTGCCGCACCTCGTCGTGCAGCAGCGAGTCAATCGGCAGCGAGGAATCCTGCAGCAGCCTGGCTTCGAGATCGGAGGGCATCCGCGGCTTGCGGGCGAGCACGGCCTCCAGCCAGAGCGCCGGCGCGTCCCGCGCCACGGCCTGGCCGAAGTTGAAGCCCTCGCCGTGTGCCGCCTGCACGGCGTCGGCCAGCGAGACCGCCACCGGCTGCGGCACCAGTGCGTGCTGCGCGGCGGGCTGCGGGCCACTGTGCGGCCCCTGCGGCGGGACATACGGCCCGGGCATCCCCGCGGGCTGGCCCGGCGGCGCCGGAAGCTGCCTGGCCGGTGCCGGCAGGCCCGGCGGGCAGCCGGCCCGGCAGCACCCCCGGGTACCCCATGGGCATGCCGCGGGCCTGCTGGCCTGGCGGAAGGCCCGTGGCCGGAACTCCGCCGACCGGAAGGCCTGCGACCGGAACCCCGCCCGCGGAGCGCTGCGGACCCGCGCCGGGCGGCGCGGTCATGGCCGGGCCCGGAGGGGCACCCGCCGTGGGCAGCCTGACCCCGGCCGGAGCCTGCCCGGCTGCCCCATCGGCTGGCTGGCCGGAATAACCGGGCGGCGCGGCCGGTGGGGCGAGTGCCGCCTGGGGCGGCGCGGGCGGCGGGGCCGCCTGGTAGGCGGGCATGCCCTGCCGCGGCTGCAGGGCCTGGGGGCTGGGCGGGCCGGCCGGTGCCGGGAACCCCTGCGCCATGGCCGGGGCCCCGGGCTGCCCGGGCACGGGCTGGCCCGGGATGGCCGGCCCGGGTATGGGCTGGCCGGGCATCGGCTGGCCGGGTATGGGCTGGCCCGGGGCGAACTGCGGGGCCGGCGGCGCATGCTGGGAGTGGTGGCCGACGGCGGGCCCGGAATCGGAATGGGTCGACAGGGGCCGGCGTGCTGGCCGCCAGCGCGCGGTGCGGGCGGCGGTGGCGCGGCCGGGGCGGTGAGCGGCCCGGTGGTGTGCGCGGGCGCATGGCCCGGCGCTGGCGGGCCCGGCGCCATCATCGGCTGGCCCGGCGCCGCGTGCTGGCCGGGGTGCTGGCCCGGCACGGCATGCTGCCCGGGAACGGCCGCGTGCTGACCCGGTGCGGCGGCGTGGCCGTGCGGCGGGGGCGCCGGCCAGTGCGGACGGTGCGCCGGGGGCGCCCGGCTGAAGCGGCGGCGGCAGGCCCGGCTGAGCCGGTGCCGGTGGCAGCCCGGGCTGGGCGGCGACGTCGCGGGGACCGGGCGTGCCGCCCTGCCCCGGGCCGGGCTGGGCCGCCGCACCCGGCGGCGGGGCCATCCCCGGCTGGGCACCGGGCGGGGCGGTGAAGCTGTGGTTCCCGGCCACTGCAGGGCCGGGGAGGCCGGCCAGCGGCGGCCGGTGACTGTTCGCGGGCTGCGCCGCCCGCTGGTACTCGGTGATCACCGGCCCGGTGTAGATCGCTGGCTGGGCGGCGTGCGAGCCCGCGGGCAGCGCGGGCTGCCGGAGCGGTCCCCGGGGTGCCGCCGTGGCCGTTGGCGGCCGGGCGGCTGGCATAGGCGCCGACCGCCTGCCGGTCTTCCTCGCCGACCGGCTCGGCGCCGACGACGAGTTCCACCGACGGCCGCAGGTGCGCCTCGCTGATCTCGACGATGTCGTCGCACTCCTGGCGGAGCGTGGCGGCGACCGTCCAGCCGGGCGCGGCGATGTGCACCAGGATCACCCGGAGGCCCAGATCCTGCACATCGGCGATCACCTGCGCGAGGTCATCTTCCGCGCTCACCACCAGCGCGTCGCTGATCGCCCGGTTGCGGGCGAGCGTGGTCAGGTCGCGGTGGATCTCGCTTTCGACCCCCTCGCGGCGGCCGGGCTTCATCTTGCCAAGCCGCAGCTTCACGCCGGGCAGGTCGGCGAGGATCTCGTGGTCGGAACTGCGGCGGCCCTCGACCGTGGCCTCGTACCAGTAGCAGCGCAGCAACGGCAGGCCGGTGTGATCACGGGCCACGTTCCGGAGCACCTGGAGTACCCCGGCATAGTCCCAGGAAACGGACTCCCGGTTGCGGGTTCCGTGGACGGCCATCGCGCCATCTCCTAGCACGTAGCCCGCGTCCACGAACAACGCGCAGCGATCCACGCGACACCGCCCTTCCGTCCAGGCGAGACGTTACCAGCGGACAGCCACGCCCGTGATGGATCGCGCACAGATCGCGGACCTGCCCAGGCCATCGCGGTCCAGGTCCGCCACTGTGCAAGGCGCCGGGGCTACGGCGTTGTGCTGGCGAAGGCATCGCGGCCGGGACCGGGCAGCGGGCAGGATTGGTGACTATGCGACTGCTTGTGCTCGGCGGAACACATTTCGCCGGACGGGCCATCGTGGACGAGGCGTGCAGCCGCGGCTACGACGTGACGACCTTCTCCCGGGGGCTGTCCGGCCATCACCGGCCGGGCGCCGAGGCACTGACCGGGGACCGGACCAATCCCGACGACCTGCGGCAGCTCACCCGGGGCGAATGGGACGCGGTGATCGACACCTCCGTGCTGGCCCCCGCGCACGTGACCGCGTCGGCCAGGCTCCTGGCCGGCCGCGCCGGGCACTACACCTACATCTCCACGTTCTCCGTGTACGCGAACTTCCCGCGGGAGCCGGTCACCGAGGACTCACCCATCCTCGACTGCCCGGCCGACGCCACCGGCACGGTGGATAGCCTCGGGTACGGCCAGCTCAAGGCCGGCTGCGAGCGCGCGGTCAGCGCCGCCTTCCCCGGCCGGTGCCTGCTGGTCCGGCCCGGCCTGATCGTCGGGCCGCACGAGAACGTCCGGTGGACGACATGGTGGCTGGCCCGCCTCGCCCGCGGCGGCACGGTGCTGGCGCCCGGCGGGCCGGACCGGCCCGTCCGGATGACCGACGTCCGGGACCTGGCGGCCTGGGTGGCCGACAACACCCGGCGGGGCCTGCCCGCGACCGTCAACATACCCGGCCCGGAGGGCACCACGTTCGGCGCGCTGCTGGCCGAGTGCGCGCGGCTGGCCAGCGCCGATGGCAGCCCGCACGCCGAACTCCGGTGGGCGGCCGACCGCGACCTGCTCGCTGCCGGGGTGACGCCGTGGACCGAGCTGCCGATGTGGGCCCCGGACATCCCCGAGCTTGCGCACATCTGGACGGTCCCCGGTGACCGGGCGAAGCGCACCGGCATGCGGTACCGGCCGCTCAGCGACACCGTGCACGACACCTGGCGCTGGCTGAAGCACGAACCCGCCCCGGGCACAGGCTTGCTGGACGTCGGCCTGGACCCGGCCAAGGAGGCCGCGGTCCTCGGCGCGCTCGGCTAAGCGGCCCGGCTACGCTGCCAGGCGTGAGCGAGCACGACGAACTTCTGCAGGTGATCAACGACAGGGCCGTGGTCCGCGGCGACTTCGTGCTGTCCTCGGGGCAGCACGCGGACTGGTACATCGACCTGCGGCGGGTGCTGCTCAGCGGTGCCAGCGCCGCCCTGGCGGGCCGGGTGATGCTCGCCGTCACGGCTGACCTCGACTACGACGCCGTCGGGGGCCTGACCCTGGGGGCAGACCCGGTTGCTGCGGCGATGATGCACGCGGCGTGCGTAACGGGCCGAAATCTGGATGCGTTCGTGGTGCGGAAGGCAGAGAAGGCACACGGGCTGCAGCGGCGGATCGAAGGGCCCGGCGTGGCCGGGCGCCGGGTGCTCGCGGTGGAGGACACCTCGACCACCGGCGCCTCGGTACTGACCGCGGTCGATGCGCTGCAGGAGGCGGGCGCCGAGGTGGCCGGGGTGGCGGTGCTGGTAGACCGTGGTGCGCGGGCCGCGGTGACCGCGCGCGGGCTGGCGTTCCGTGCCGCCTACGGCGTCGGGGACCTGTGCTTGGGCTGATGGCCCCCGTAGTCTGCCGTCCCGGCGGCCTGTTCCCGGCGGACCTCGCGGAGCCGGTGCCAGATGAAGGCGACGATGCCGATCACGGCGAGCGCGGCGATGGCGTACCCGGCTAGCGAGATCCCCTTCTCGATGCTCTTCCACTGGGTGCCGACCGCGTAGCCGAGCAGGGAGATCGCGCTGACCCAGATGGCCGTGCCGAGCAGGCTCAGCAGGGCGAACATCATCAGCGGCACCTCGCAGAAGCCCGCCACGATGGAAATGAACGTGCGCACCACCGGCAGCGCGCGGCCCACCGGCACCGCCCACGCCCCGCGGCCGGCCAGGAACCGTTCCGCGCGGTCGATGTCCGCCTGCGTGACCAGCAGGTACCGGCCGAACTTCGCCACCAGGGGACGCTCACCCACCCGGCCGATGCCGTAGGAGACCAGCGAGCCCGCCAGTTCCGCGATCGTCCCGATGATGATGATCGCGACGATGTCGCGGGCCCTCGCCGGCCAGCACACCCGCGTAGCCGAAGGTGATCTCCGACGGGATCGGCACGCAGCAGGCTTCGAGGAAGCCGAACAGGAAGACTGCCGCGTAGCCGGCGTGGATGATAAAGCTCTCCATGGGCAAAGTTGTACCAGCTACCCGGCCGTGCTATGGCCGCCATTGCCATCGGCGTGCGTCTTCGTGGGATAACCGCTAGTTCGGGTGCCGGCGGCCAGCCGGCCGCCCCGCCCGGCAGGACAGCGGCTCGCCGGGCCGCGCGATACTGGACGCTGGTCACCAGACGGGAGCTGATCGTCATGCCTATCGCGACGCCGGAGATCTACGCCCAGATGCTCGACCGGGCCAAGGAGCACGGCTTCGCCTACCCGGCGATCAACGTGACGTCGAGCCAGACCCTCAATGCCGCGCTGAAGGGGTTCGCCGACGCGGAAAGCGACGGGATCATCCAGGTGTCCACCGGCGGCGCCGACTACCTGTCCGGCGCGGCCGTCAAGGACATGGTCACCGGGTCCGTGGCCCTGGCGCACTTCGCCCGGTCCGTGGCGGACAGGTACCCGGTGCACGTGGCGCTGCACACCGACCACTGCCCCGCCGGCAAGCTCGACGGCTTCATGCGCCCGCTGGTGAAGCTGTCCCAGGAGCGGGTGGCGCGCGGCGAGGACCCGCTGTTCGGCTCGCACATGTGGGACGGCTCCGCGGTGCCGCTGGCCGAGAACCTGGCCATCGCGGCGGAGTTGCTCGATGAGTGCACCAAGGCCCACGTGATCATGGAGATGGAGATCGGCGTGGTCGGCGGCGAGGAGGACGGCGTCGTCGGGGAGATCAACGAGAAGCTGTACAGCACCCCGGAGGACGCGCTCGCCACCGCGGCGGCCGTGGGCCTCGGCGAGCGGGGCCGGTACCTCCTCGCCGCGACGTTCGGCAACGTGCACGGGGTCTACAAGCCCGGTCACGTGACGCTGCGGCCGAGTGTGCTGAAGGAGATCCAGGACGCGGTCGGCGCGAAGTACGGCAGGGACAAGCCGTTCGACCTGGTGTTCCACGGCGGGTCCGGGTCGGCGCTGGAGGAGATCCGCGAGGCGATCGGCTACGGCGTGGTGAAGATGAACGTGGACACCGACACCCAGTACGCGTTCACCCGGCCGGTCGCGGCGCACATGTTCACCAACTACGACGGCGTGCTCAAGGTGGACGGCGAGGTGGGCGACAAGAAGGCCTACGACCCGCGGGCCTGGGGCAAGGCCGCCGAGGCGAACATGGCCGCCCGGGTGCAGCACGCCTGCGAGGACCTGATGTCCGCGGGCAAGCGGCTGACCTGACGGCCGCACGGCGGCGCTTGGCGGGCGGCGGCATGGCGACGGGGCAGGATGGGGGCATGGAACATCAGAACCTGTTCGAGGGACCGCCGGCCACCTACCTGCCCGAGGATCCGGCCGCCGCCGAACTGGACTCGGGCGCCGACCCGGTCGCCGTGGCCGCCGCGCATCCCGCCTGCCTGGCCGCCTGGGCGGCACTCGCCGACGCCGCCATGGACCGTGGCGAGCCCGTGCTGTCCTACGCGTTCGCCCGGACCGGCTACCACCGGGGCCTGGACCAGTTGCGCCGGGCCGGCTGGAAGGGCCACGGGCCGATCCCGTGGGAGCACGAGCCGAACCGGGGCTTCCTGCGATCCCTGCACGCGCTGGGCCGGGCCGCCGCCGCGCTCGGCGAGCAGGACGAGGCCGAGCGCTGCCGTGCCTTCCTCGCCGACTCCAGCCCACAGGCCGCCGCGGCACTGACCGGCGCCTGATCACCCAGGCTCCTGGAGTACCCTCGGGCTCCGCTGCGGGATCCCGCGGCCTCAACACCGGGAAGGGGCTGGTCACATGCCGGCCATCGTGCTGGTGGGCGCCCAGTGGGGTGACGAGGGCAAGGGCAAGGCGACCGACCTGCTCGGGGACCGCGTGGATTACGTGGTCAGGTACCAGGGCGGCAACAACGCCGGGCACACGGTGGTCATCGGCGAGGAGAGCTACGCACTGCACCTGCTGCCCTCCGGCGTGCTGTCCCCCAGCGTGACGCCGGTGATCGGGAACGGCGTGGTGATCGACCCGGAGGTGCTGCTCGGGGAGATCGACGGCCTGGCGGCCCGCGGTGTCTCCTGTGACCGGCTGCTGATCTCGGCCAGCGCGCACCTGATCATGCCGCACCACCGGGCGCTGGACCGGGTGACCGAGCGCTACCTGGGCAACGCGCGGATCGGCACCACCGGGCGCGGCATCGGCCCGGCCTACGCCGACAAGGTGGCCAGGACCGGCATCCGCGTCCAGGACCTGCTCGACCCCGGCATCCTGCGGCAGAAACTGGACCTGGCGCTCATGGAGAAGAACCAGGTGCTCACCAAGGTCTACAACCGCAGGGGCATCGACGCGGGCGCGGTCGCGGACGAGTACGTCGGCTACGGGGAGAAGCTGCGCCGCTATGTGGCGGACACGGTGCTGGTGCTCAACCGGGCACTGGACGAGGGCAGGTCCGTGCTGCTGGAGGGGGCCCAGGCGACCCTGCTCGACGTGGACCACGGCACCTACCCGTTCGTGACCTCCTCGTCCCCCACCGCGGGCGGCGCCTGCGCGGGCTCGGGGATCGGGCCGACCCGGATCACCACGGTCATCGGCATCGTCAAGGCGTACACGACGCGGGTGGGCGCCGGGCCGTTCCCCACCGAACTGGACGGCGACCAGGGCGACTGGCTGCGCAAGGCCGGCGGGGAGTACGGGGTGACCACCGGCCGGGCCCGCCGCTGCGGCTGGTTCGACGCCGTGATCGCCAGGTACGCCGCGCGGGTCAACGGGATCACCGACTTCTTCATCACCAAGCTGGATGTGCTGTCCGGGCTGGACAAGGTGCCGGTCTGCGTCGCGTATGAGGTGGACGGCACCAGGCACACCGAGATGCCGATGACGCAGACCGAGTTCCACCACGCGGTGCCGGTGCTCGAGTACCTCGACGGGTGGTGGGAGGACCTGTCGGAGGCCACGGAGTTCGCCGGCCTGCCCCGCAACGCGCAGCGGTACGTGCGGGCACTGGAGGAGATGATCGGCGCCCCGGTGGCGGCGGTCGGCACCGGGGCGCGGCGCGACCAGACGTTGCAGCTAAGGCCGCTGCTGGGCAGGTAGGCTCGCCGCGTGCGAGTCCTCCTCCTCGGCTCCGGGGGCCGTGAGCACGCGCTGGCGCGGGCGCTCGCCGCCGACCCCGGCGTGACCGGCCTGCACGCGGCGCCGGGCAACCCGGGCATCGCCGCCCTGGCCGAGGTCCACCCGGCCGATCTCGCCGACATCGGCGCGGTGACGTACCTGGCCCGGTCGCTGGCTCCGGGGCTTGTTGTCGTCGGCCCGGAGGCGCCGCTGGTCGCGGGGCTCGGTGACGCGCTGCGCGGTGCCGGGCTGAGCTGTTTCGGGCCTGGCAGGCGGGCGGCCATGATCGAGGGCTCGAAGTCGTTCGCGAAACAGGTCATGACCGCGGCCGGCATCCCGACCGCCGCGGCGCATACCTGCGAGACCGAGGCGGAGGTGGCGGCGGCGCTGGCGCGGTTCGGGCCGCCGTACGTGGTCAAGGCGGACGGGCTCGCGGGCGGCAAGGGCGTCGTGGTGACCGGCGACCGGGCCGCCGCGCTCGCCCACGCCCGGGCCGCGGGCAAGGTCGTTGTCGAGGAATTCCTTGACGGCCCGGAGGTGTCGCTGTTCGCCCTCGCCGATGGCACCTGCGCGGTGCCGTTGCTGCCCGCGCAGGACTTCAAGCGGGCGCACGACGGCGACCAGGGGCCGAACACCGGCGGCATGGGCGCCTACGCCCCGCTGCCCTGGGCGCCGGCCGGGCTGGCCGGCGAACTGATGGACACGGTCATCAGCCCCGCGATCGCCGAGATGCGCCGCCGCGGCACCCCCTACCGTGGCCTGCTGTACGCCGGCCTCGCGCTGACCAGCCGCGGGCCGCGGGTGGTCGAGTTCAACGCCAGGTTCGGCGACCCGGAGACCCAGGTGGTGCTCGACCGGCTCGCCACCCCGCTGTCCGGGCCGCTGGCCGCGGCCGCTTCCGGCTCGCTGTCCGGCGCCGGCCCGCTGGCCTGGGCGCCCGGTGCCGCGGTCACGGTGGTGCTCGCGGCGGAGGGCTACCCGGCGGCGCCCGTGACCGGTGCCGCCATCGAAGGCACTGACGATGCGGAACGAGTGCCCGGGGCCTATGTGCTGCACGCGGGCACCGGCACCGACCGGGGCGGGCGGCTCGTCAGCACCGGGGGCCGGGTGCTCAGCGTCGTCGGCGCGGGCCCGGACCTGCGCGCCGCGCGTGCCGTGGCCTACCAGGCGGCCGAGCGGATCCGGATGCGGGGCGGCTGGTTCCGCCGCGACATCGCCGCCGCGGCCGCCCGGCCCGCGCCAGCCCCGGCATGACCGGCCAGGACCCCGGTACGGCCGGCCCGGGTCCGGATCGCCCCCTCGGTCCCGCAAGCCCGGATGCCAGCACGCCGGGCCCCGCGGGGCCCGGTGAATCCGGCGGCACGGACCCCGCTGAGGCGCCGTTGCGGGTGACCACCCTGGAACTGTTCTTCGACCTGGTCTTCGCGTTCACCCTCACCCAGCTCGCCGCCCTGCTTGAGCATG
Organism: uncultured Actinomycetes bacterium; assembly: GCA_963730235.1. Lineage (GTDB taxonomy): Bacteria > Actinomycetota > Actinomycetes > Streptosporangiales > Streptosporangiaceae > DASXKD01. The sequence goes on along the minus strand of CAVSRH010000004.1, from coordinate 643,770 downwards.
ACTTCACCCCCGGCGGCGCGCTCGAGGTGCTGCTGGTGTTCGGCGTGCTGTGGTGGATGTACGGCGGATACGCGTGGCTGAGCAACCTGCGCCCGCCGGTGCGCACACCGGAACGGTTGCTGCTGCTCGTCGGCATGGCCGGCTTCCTGGTCTGCGGCCTGGCGATCCCGCACGGGTTCGGCCAGGGGGACACCGGCGACAGGGTCGCCCTCGGCCTCGGTTACCTGCTCGTGGTGGTTCTCCACTCGGCGCTGTTCTACCGGGTGAACAGGCACATCATCCGGGTCACGCCGTTCAACGTCGCCGCAGCGCTGCTGGTGCTCGGTGCCGCGTTCACCCCGGTGCCGGCCGCCTGCCTGCTGTGGACGGCCGCCGTGGCGCTCCAATGGTTCTCCCCGCTGATCACCCACCCCGGCGGCCGGATCGACATCCGGCCGGCCCACTACGCCGAGCGCTCCGGGGCCCTGGTCATCGTGGCGCTCGGCGAGTCGGTCGCCGCGATCGGCATCGGGGCCGCCCCGGCGGGCGTGACGTTCCCCGTCGCCCTGGCGGCCGTCCTCGGCCTGGCCGTGTCCGCCGCGCTGTGGTGGGCCTACTTCGGTGATGGCGACGACGAGCGCGCCGAGCAGGCGATGAGCGCCGCGGACCTGTCGCGGCGCGCGCCGCTGGCCCTGGCCAGCTATTACGCCCACGTCCCGATCCTGCTCGGGGTGGTGACGCTGGCCGCCGGGGCGTTCCTGACCATCGGCAGCCCGGCACGTCATCCCGGCGGGGAGGCCGTCGCCGTGGCCGGCGGCGTCGCCCTGTTCCTGGCCGGCACCGCCGGGTTCCGCCTGGCGCTGCGGATCGGGCCCATCGCGTTGCGGCTGGCCGGTGCCGTCTTCGCCCTGGCCACGGCCGCGCTGGGGGCGACCGTCTCGATCGAGGCACAGCTCGCGGTGCTGCTCGCCGGGATCGTGGCGATGCTCATCGCGGAGCGCCGCGCGGGCGCGCGGGCCGGGGCCAGCGGGGCCCCGGCCCGGTGACGGAGGAACCGGGCCGTAGGCCATCGGGGGGTTCCGGGGGGGCGCTCCCCCGGGCTAGCACCGCCGGGTAGGGAAGAATAGGCCTGTGATCGAACGTTACACACTGCCCGAAATGGGGCGGATCTGGAGCCAGCAGCACCGGTACGAGGTGTGGTGCCGGGTGGAAACCCTGGTGCTCGAAGCGCAGGCGAGCGCCGGCACGGTGCCCGCGGCGGCCGTGGCACCGGTGCGCGCCGCGCCGCCCCCCTCGCCCGAGGCGGTGGCCGCGGCGGAGGCGGTCACCGACCACGACGTGATCGCGTTCCTCACCGCCTGGGCGGACAACACGGTCCCCCGGTCGGCGGCCGCGTTCGTGCACTTCGGCATGACGTCCTCGGACCTGCTGGACACGGCGCTGGCCGTGATCCTCACCGAGGCCACCGACCTGCTGATCACCCGCGCCACGGCCCTCGTCGCGGCGCTGCGGGAGCACGGGCTCGCGCACCGGGGCACGATCCGGGCCGGGCGGACGCACGGGATCCACGCCGAGCCGGACGTCTGGGGGCACCGGGTCGCGGACTTCGCGTTCGCCGTGGCGCGGTGCCGGGACCGGCTGCGCCGGGCCAGGGACGCGGTCGCGGTGGGGAAGCTGTCCGGGCCGGTCGGCACCTACTCCAACATTGACCCGGCGATCGAGGCGGAGGTGCTGCCCCGGCTGGGCCTGCGGCCGGCCGAGGTGTCCACCCAGGTGGTGTTCCGCGACGGCATCGCCGAATGGGCGAGCGCGCTCGCCATGACGGCCACCGCCTGCGAGGCGATCGCCCTGGAGATACGGCACGGGCAGCGGACCGAGGTCCGCGAGCTGGCGGAGGCGTTCTCGGCCGCCCAGAAGGGTTCCTCGTCCATGCCGCACAAGCGGAACCCGGTCCGCTCCGAGCGGATCTGCGGGCTGGCCCGGGTGGTCCGCGGGTACGTGACCCCGGTCATGGAGGGCATGGCGCTCTGGCACGAACGTGACATTTCTCATTCCAGCGTGGAACGGATCGCGCTGCCCGACGCCGCGGCAGCAACCGACTACCTGCTGCACCTGACCACCGGAGTGATCACCGGATTGCGGGTTGATGCGGCCAGGATGCGAGCGAACCTGGAATCCACCGGCGGCCTGATCTACACCTCCAGCGTGCTGCTGGACCTCGTCGCCGCCGGGATGTCCAGGGAGGACGCGTACGCGCTGGTACAGGCCGCCGCCGCGGCAAGCTGGGACACCGGGGCCAGCTTCCGGGAGGCGCTGCGCAAACAGGCCAGCCTGGCCGGGCAGGTGCTCGACGAGGCCCGCCTGGACGAGGTTTTCCGCGCGGAACGCTATGTGGCACGGCTCGGGCCGGTGTTCGCCCGGCTGGCCGACCTCACCTGACTATCCGGTCAACTCGGCACACACCCGCCTCACCTGCAACAACAGGAAGGCAGCGAGAGCGCCGCCGGATTCCGGCGCCAGGCGGGCCGTCCGGGGGCCGGCCGTCAATCACGCCGAGCCCGGGATGCCCGCAATGACCCGCAGACCCCAAAGCCGGTGGGATACTGGACAGCGCGCACAGGAGGCTGCCCGCATATCCAAGGCAGCTGGCGGGCTGCCCGCGCGGGGCTGCCCGGTCATGTTCATCCGGCCGCCGGCCGGCCCATATGCAGCCAAGGAGCAGCGTGTCCGTGACCGTTGGACCCGAGACGTGCTATCGCGTGCGAGGCGGCGTACCGCTGCGTGGAACCGTGTTCGTGCAGGGCGCCAAGAACGCCGCGCTCAAGATGATCGCCGCCTCGCTGCTCGCGTCCGAGGGCCGCACCGTGCTGCGGAACGTGCCGCCGATCGAGGATGTCCGCCGGGCGATCGAACTCGCCCAGGCCGTCGGGGCCGTGGTCAAGTTCCACGAGGCGGAGCGCACGCTCGTGGTGGACGCGTCCCAGCTGACCAGCCCGGTCCTGCCCGCGGATATCGCGCGCCGGTTCCGCGGTTCTGTGCTGTTCGTGCCCGCGCTGCTGCACCGGCTGGGGGAAGCCGTCATCGAGGGCGTCGGCGGGTGCAATCTCGGCAGCCGCAACCTTGACTTCCATTACCGCGGCTTCGCCCGGCTGGGCGCCACCGTGGACGCCACCGGCGACAAGATCTACATCAAGGCCGGCAAGATGCGCGGCGCGCACCTGTACCTGGACACGCCATCGCACACCGGGACCGAGAACCTGATCATGGCTGCCTCGCTGTCCCCGGGCGCCACGGTCATCGACAACACCGCCCTTGAGCCGGAGGTGCTCGACGTCATCGCGTTCCTGACCAAGATGGGCGCGCAGATCAGCGGCGGCGGTACCGGGTTCATCAAGGTCCGGGGGGTCAGCGAGCTCAGCGCGACCGAGCACACGGTAATGGCCGACCGGATCGACGCCGGGGTGTTCGCGATGGCGGCCGCCATCACCGGTGGCGAGCTGAGCCTGGTCGGCGCCAACCTGGAGCACTTCGGCGTGGTCCGGTGGAAGCTGGAGCAGATGGGCGTGGAGTTCGCCGCCAGCGGTGCGGTGATCCAGGTACGGCGCGAGCGCGCCCTGCGGCCGATCAACGTGATCACCAGCCCGTACCCGGGCTTCGCGACCGACCTGCAGTCGCCGATCATGGCGCTGAGCTGCCTGGCCGAGGGCCCGAGCTACATCAGGGAGACCATCTACGACGGGCGCTACACGCTCGCCGGGGAACTCACCAAGATGGGCGGGAACGTCGAGGTGGACGGGGACAAGGTGGTCGTGCGCGGCCCGTGCACGCTGAAGGGCACCAAGGTCGAGGCGCATGACCTGCGCACGGGCATCGCGCTCATCCTCGCCGGTCTCGGCGCCGAGGGGGAGACCGTCGTCGCCCCGGGCTACCTGATCGACCGCGGGCACGCGGACGTCGCCAGGCGGCTGTCCGCCCTGGGGGCCGACCTGAACGTCGAAGAAAGCGGCTGAGCAGGGTCGCTGTCCACGCGTGACCTGGCAGATCCTGTTACCGGCCGCCCGCACTTCTCGCGCAATTAGCCCAATCCCCTAGTCAGTAGTGGCCGGGGTGGGTTACGACTGGCGCATGACCAACGGGCAGCGTCAGGCCGCGCTGGAACTCGCCATCGGGGTGGTGGGCTCCCATGATCTCGTCGAGCGGATCATGCTGTCCGGCGCGGCCATGCCCGCCCCGGCCACGGTCCCGGCCGGGGCGGCACCCGGGCCCGGCGGTAACGGGTATTCCACCGCGGCCGCCGTGGCCAGGCGGCTGGTCGCCGTCGCGTACCGCACCGAGCAGGAAGCCGGCGACAAGGTGCTGCGGCTCGGCCCCGGCATCGACGTGTGGCTGTTCGCCAGCCGGGTCGCCTACACCTACGCCAGGCAGGCGGGCGTGCTGCGCAAGCCCGCCACCTATGTCCCGCTGGGCGGCAGCGCCCTGTACGCGGCTCTGCTGCGGGCGGCGAGGAAGGGCGGCTACGACCTGTCCAGGCTCAGCGTGGACGTGCTGAGCCGGGCCGAGGTCGAGGACGCGTTCGCCGACCTGGGCCTGTCCAGCGGCGACGTGCACGTGCGCGAGGAACCAGGGGGCGCCGCGGCGCTCGCCGCGTTCCACGAGCGCCTCTGGCGGCGCCACGAGACCGCGATCGCCGTCACCTGCCTGGAATCGGTGGCGCAGCGGCTGGCCGCCCTGGACATCCCGGCCCTGGTTGTGCGGCCGACCCGCAGCGCGATCGCCTCGGCCCTGCGGACGGCCACGCTGCTGGGAACCCAGCGCCGGCTGGAAGACGCGCAACTGGCCGTCGCGGTGGTCGAGGTGCCCACGCTCAGGGAGACCTCGCGCCGGTCGTCCCCCCGGCAGCCCCGCGAGGAACTGCGGCTCATCGTGCACCGCCTGCTGCTCCAGGAGGCGCAGCGGATCAAGGCCACGCTCAGCCCGGCAGGCGAGGACAGCTTCCTGGTCACCGCCACCCGCGGCTCGCTGTCCGGTGCCACCGACGGCTTCCGCGTCCCGCCGTTCGCCGAGCGGGCCCGTGCCGAGCTCGGCATCGTGCTGGAGGTGGGCGTGGGCCTCGGCCTGACCGCGCAGGACGCGGAGGCACACGCCCGCGCCGCGCTGGCCCGCGGCCACGCCGATCCGGACGATCGCGGGTTCGCCCTTGACCGGGAGGGGCAGGCGCTGGTACCCGGGCCCCGCGAGCCCCTGGTGGTCCGGGCGGGCAATCCCCGCGGCATGGCGACGCTGTCGCGGCTGACCGACCAGCTTCCCGAGGACGCCGGGCCGCACGTGGTCGACGCCGAGACCGCGGGCCGCCTGCTCGGCGTGACCTCGCGCACGGCCCGCAGGCTGCTGCGCACGCTCGCGGAGGAGGGCCTGGCCTGGCCGCTGCCGCCGAACCGGATTCCGCAGCCGGGGCGGCCGCGCCAGCTCTACCGGCTGGTGACCGAGAAACTGGGCGACGGCGCCGGCTGAGCCGGCGGCCCCGCCGTGACCATGGTCAGTGCCGCCGCGGGTAGGCCCGGGCGACGGCGAGGAAGGCGTCGTCGGCCTCCGGTGTCCCGACCGAGATGCGCGCGCCCTCGTCCCCGAACGGCCGGATGCTGACTCCGGCGTCCGCGCAGGCGGCCGCGAAGTCCTGGGTGTCGCCGCCCAGCCGGAGCCAGACGAAGTTGGCCTCGGTCGGCGGCACCGTCCAGCCCTCGGCCAGCAGTTCGTCGCGGACCCTGGCCCGCTCCTTCACCGCGAGGTCCACCCGCTCGTGCAGTTCGGCCTCGGCCGCGAGCGAGGCGATCGCCGCGGTCTGGGCGAGCGAGTTGACGCTGAACGGGAGCATGGTGGTGCGCACCGCGGCGGCCACCGGTTCCTGGCCGATGAGGAACCCGACCCGCAGCCCGGCCAGGCCGTGGGCCTTGGAGAACGTGCGCAGCACCGCGAGGTTCGGGTAATCGCGGTACAGGTCGATGCCGTTGGGCACACCCGGGTCCCGGACATAGTCCGCGTAGGCCTCGTCCAGCACCACCAGGCAGTCCGGCGGCACCTGGCCGAGGAACCCGGCAAACTCGCCGGTGCGGACGACCGTGCCGGTCGGGTTGTTCGGGTTGCACACGAAGATCACCCTGGTCCGCGGCGTGATCGCGGCGGCCATCGCGGCCAGGTCGTGCGTCTCGTCCTTCAGCGGCACCCGCACGTCGGTAGCGCCGGTGAGCGGGACCAGGATCGGGTAGGCCTCGAACGACCGCCACGCGTACAGCACCTCGGTGCCCGGTTCGGCGGCCGCCGCCAGCAACTGCTGCGCCACGCCGACCGAGCCGCAGCCCAGCGCGATATGCGCGGCCGGGGCGTCGTACCGGCGCGCGATCGCCTCGGTCAGCGCCTGGGCGGCGTTGTCCGGATACCAGTTGATCTCGGCGGCCGCCGCCGTGATGGCCTTCGCCACCGAGGGCAGCGGCCCGAACGGCGACTCGTTCGAGGCGAGCTTGTACGACTGGCCCGCCGCGTTGGCCACCCGGCGGCCCGGCTTGTACGGGGCGAACTGACTCAGAACGGAACGGAATCGGGGCGATCGGTCGGACACCGTTGTCCTCCGGCTGGGCGGATCGGCTGCGTCACTAGCAGTCTGCCACCGCCATCAGGAGGGCGCGGACCCCAGGGAATCGAGGGCCGCGCGGAAGGCGGCCAGCATGTCCTCGGTGAACAGGACGAAACGGGCCTCCTCCAGCCCGCTCGGCGTCCGGGTCACCGTGGTCAGTGCGATCCGCGCGGCACTGTCGGCCGGCCAGCCGTAGATCCCCGCCGATACCGCCGGGAACGCGACAATCCGGGCGCCGAGTTCGTCCGCGGCCCGCAGCGACTGCGCATAGCAGGACGCCAGCACCGCGGACCGGTCGTCGCGGGCCGAGTACACCGGGCCGACCGCGTGGATCACCCAGCGGGCATCGAGATCACCGGCCGTGGTGGCGGCCGCCTGCCCGGCGGGCAGCCCCTCCGGATAGCGGGACCTGCGCAGCTCACGGCACTCGGCGAGGATCGCGGGGCCACCGCGCCGGTGAATCGCCCCGTCCACGCCGCCGCCGCCGAGCAGGGACGAGTTGGCAGCGTTGACGATGGCATCGGCCCGCTCCCCGGTGATGTCACCACGCTTCAGGGTCACCTTCATGCCGGCACCATTCACAGGGTGCCGAGCAGCGCGATGAGTTTGGTGATCTGGTAGGCGGCCGGGAAGTCCGGCGCCGCGTAGCGAAGGGTCCGGCCGCCCACAAGCTCCATCCCGGGCACCAGCAGCGCCTGCTCGGTCATGGTGGGCCTGAGCACGTCGACCTCCAGCGCGACCGGGCCGTCGAAGCGCAACGGCCTCACCATCCCGCGGTCCGCGAGCGCCTTGGGCACCTCCTGCTCGATCCTGCCGCAGGCTTCCTCGGGGTGCAGCAGCGCGGCCGCGCGGGCTCCCAGGGCACGCTTGACCACCACGGCCCGCATCCCGGGCGCCACGTCGGCCGCCTCCGCCGCGACGCTGTCGTCCCCGGCGACGAGCACGGCGGGGACGCCGAAGTGCGCCGCCAGCGCGGTGTTCAGGCCGAGTTCGCCGAGTGAGCGCCCGTTGCAGCGCACGTCGGCGATGACCGCGCCGGAAATGGTGTGGGCCATCACCGAACGGGGCGTGCCGGCCTTGCCGTGGTAGCCGATGAACACCGCGGCGTCGATATCGCTGTCCAGGCCCGACATCATGCCCCAGGGCTTGGGCTTGCCGCGCAGCAGTTCGGCGCGGCGGTCCAGTTTCTCGGGCAGCAGGTTCCTGAAGGCCGCGTGCGCCTCGGTGACCAGCACCCGGGCGTCCGCGTCGTGAGCGTATACGCCGCGGACCGCGGCGCTGGCCTCGGCGGTCAGCAGGGCACGGTTGCGCTCGTATTCGGGGTGTCCGGGGCTTACGTCATCGCTGTCGACAACGCCGGCGATCCCCTCCATATCGACCGAGACAAGTACCCGCATGCCAGAGCCTTCCTCCGCGTGATCCGCCGCCGCCCGACCACGGTACTAAAGCCCTGCAGGACGGGCCTCGGGGATGCTGGCCGCACGGCGGAGCAGGCCCGGTGCCCGGTCTCGGCACCGGGCTGCCCGTTTGCCCCGGACCGGGCCGGTCTTCTCCTGTTTCGGTACGGAGGTTAGAGTGACTTGCGTGAATAGGCTGGGCGAACTTGAGCGTGCCATCATGGACGTGCTCTGGGACAGCACAGAGCCGCTGACCGTCCGCCAGGTCGGTCTCCGCCTGATCAACCGTGACCTGGCGCACACTACGGTGATGACGGTTCTCGACCGGCTCGCAAAGAAGGGCTTCGCCCGCCGTCAGCGTGACGGCCGGGCGTGGCGCTACCGGGCGGCGGCCAACAGAGAGGCCTACGTCACCGAACTGATGCTGCATGCCCTGGACCAGACCGGCGACAGGTCCGCCGCGCTCGCGAGCTTCGCCCGCCGGGTTTCCGATTCGGAAGCGGACGTGCTGCGCCGGGCACTCGAATCGCTTGGAGAGCTCCCCCGGGACTGACCGCACGTGTTTCCCCCCGTTTTTGTTCTCGCCGCCGTCGCCGGTGGCACGGCCCTAGGCGCGGCTGTGCTGGCGTCCGCGCGCTGGCCGTACCGCTCGCCTGGCGCGGCCATTCTGCTGTGGCAGTCGCTCGGCCTGAGCTGGGGCCTGGCCGCGGTCGGGGCGCTTGCCGCGCTCGGCGCGGTGCCCGGCCGGTACGGGGTGGCGGGGGGGGCATTGTCCAGCGCCGTCCGGGCGCTCCGCGCCGCGGCCCTCAGCTTCCGCGCCCCGGCACTGATCGCCGTGGCCCGCCTCGCCGTCCTGACGGCCAGCGCGGCCCTGTTCGTCCTGCTGGTCTGGGTGCTGGTCGCGGCGTCCGCGGCGGTTCTGCTGGCCCGGCGGCGGCACCGCGACCTGCTCAGCCTGCTCGCCCACGGCGATCCCAAGGTCCCGGGGGCCCTGGTGGTGGACCACCCGGCGGCGGCCGCCTACTGCGTCCCCGGGCTGCGCTCCCGGATCGTGATCAGCGCGGGCACCCTTGACCTGCTGGATTCCGCCGAGCTTGCCGCGGTCCTGGCCCACGAGCGGGCGCACCTGCGCGCCCGGCACGACCTGGTGCTGCTGCCGTTCTGCGCGCTGGGCCGCGCCTTCCCCCGGTCCCGGCTGGTGCGCCAGGCACACGCCACCGTCGCGCTGCTGGTCGAGATGCTCGCCGACGACCGGGCGCTGCGGCAGCGGCCGGCCAGGGAACTCGCCACCGCGCTGCTGCGGGTCGGCGCGTCCGGCGCCGGTCTCGCGCCCTCCGGCGCGCTGGCGGCGGCCAGTGCCGCGGACACCGAGATGGCCACCCGGGTCGCCCGCCTGCTCACCCCGCAGGCCCGGCTGCCGCTGCACGTCCAGGCGCTGGTCTGCTGCACCGCGGCCCTGCTCGTCGCCGTCCCCGTGGCGCTCCTGCTGCATTCCTTCTGAACGCTCCCCGTGGTGCCCGGCGGCCCGCGCCGCCCCCGCCGCCCGTGCCTGCCCCAGGGGTAACGCCGCCGTGGAACCGCTTTCCGGCCCGGCACCGGCCATCACCCACAATTAAGCGGCCGTCGTGCTGGGAGTTGTTGCCGGGAACAGCCCACGATGCGAAGGTATGTACCGGTGGTACCCCGCGAAACCCCGCCGGACAGCAAGACTGGACAGCAAGGGAGCACGCGATGAGGGCCATCCGAGGGCTGGTCGTAGTGGCCGCCGCCGCCGTTCTGGCCGCCGGGTTCGCGGCCGCGGTGCCCGCCGCGGCGTTCACCGCCCCGCAATGGCACGCGACCCTCCCCGCCAAGGGGCACACGGTGACCGGCAACGCCACGGCGGTGAGCCCCGACGGCAGCACGGTCTTCGTCACCGGCGCCGCCTTCGGCAGCGGTGACACCGGCTTCGGCGAGACCATCGCCTACAGCGCGGCCACCGGGGCCGTCCTGTGGCGGGCCAGGTTCAACCCCGACCCGGCATCGACGACAACGGCTTCTCGTCCATCGCGGTGAGCCCGGACGGCTCGACCGTGTTCGTCACCGGCCACTCCGGCGACGCGAACGGGCCCGGCGGCCTCGTTCAGGCGATCGTGGCGTACAACGCGGCCACCGGGGCGCAGTTGTGGCAGGTGATCGACACGGCGAACGATGGCGCGGCCATCAGCCCGATCGTGGTGTCCCCCGACAGTTCCACGGTGTTCGTCACCGGCAACCAGACCTCCGCCTACGACGCCGGCACCGGCACGCTGCTGTGGACGCAGCCGGCCGCTGGCGGGGATGCCCTCGTGCTGTCCGCTGATGCCTCGGCGCTGTTCGTCACCGGCGCGGGGGCCACCGCGGCGCTCAACGCCACCACCGGGGCCACGGTCTGGCAGGCCACCGAGACCGGGGACCGCGTCCAGACCAAGGCGGCGGCGCTCAGCCCGGACGGCAGCACGATCTTCGTCTCCGGGACCAAGCTCACCGGGAAAAGGGCGCGAAGGACGTCAGCTTCGTGGTGGCGTACGCCGCGGCCTCGGGCACCCCGCTGTGGACCAAGATCACTGCCGGTAACGGCAGCACGATGGTGGGCCTGGGCGCGACCTCAACCGGGTCCGCGGTCATCGTGAGCGAATACACCATCACCCCGCCCGACACCACTCGCTGGGTGACGCTGGCGCTGAACCCGGCGACCGGCGCGATCTTGTGGGAAAGGCTCAAGGCCTTCGACAGCGGCGCGACGTTCGCCTCCGCCCTCGCGCTGAGCCCGGACGGCTCGGCCGCCTACGTCACCGGCTACTCGGACGTGTGGGTCACGATCGGCTACAGCACAGCGAACGGGGCCGAGGTGTTCCGGGCCGGCGACGACGCACAGGCCCGCAACTACTCCTACGCGATCGCCGTCAGCCCCGACAGCTCCCAGGTCGTCGTCACCGGGACCAGCAACCAGGGCCCCACCAGCGACGACGTCATGGCCACGGCCACCTACAGCACCGGCTGATCCCCGCCGCGCAGGCCCCAGGGCGCAGGCCCCGGGGTGCAAGGCCGGAACCTGCCGGGCACGGCCGGCGCGGGGCTGCGGGTCAGTCGGAGACGCGGATCCGGAGCCGGCGGAAGCCCTTGCCCTTGTTCTCGATCTTGACGATCTCGATCCGGCCGATCTGGCCGGTCGCGGCGACGTGCGTGCCGCCGTCGGCCTGCTGGTCCAGGCCCACGATGTCGATGATCCGGACCTCCTTGACCTCAGCCGGGACGAGGTTGGTGGCGGTGCGGATGATGTCCGGGATGGCGAACGCCTCGTCCCTGGGCAGGACCCGCACGTCGATGCGCCGCCCGGCGGCCACCTCGGCGTTGCAGGCGGCCTCGACCGCCTCGCGGAATCCGGGCGGCACCTCGGTCAGGTTGAAATCCATCCGCGCGGACAGCGGTTCCATGTTCCCGCCGGTGACCAGGGCGCCGAAGTCGCGGAACACCACGCCGCAGAGCACGTGCAGCCCGGAATGGGTCCGCATCAGGGCGGTCCGCCGCTCGTCGTCGAGCGCGCCGCGCACGGCGGTGCCGACGGGTGGCAGCGGGTCGCCCTCTTCCGGGATCAGGTAGAGGTCGTCGCCCTTGCGCGCGCCGGCGATGCGGGTCTGCACGCCGCCCCAGAGCAGGACGCCGTGGTCCGGGGGCTGCCCGCCGCCGCCGGGGTAGAACGCCGAAGTGTCAAGGACGATGCCGTCGGGGTCGCTGGCCAGGACCGCCGCATCCCATTCGCGCAGGGTCTGGTCGTCCAGTTCCAGCCGGTGCGTGCGCCATTGAGTCTCACTCACCCAGGCAGCCTACTGCCGGGCCCACTCCGGGCAGCGCCTGAACCAGCTGGGCCAGCCACAAATCGCGGGGTCCGGGGGCTCGGCCCCCGGGCAGACATCACGGCCCGCGGCGAAGGCGGCCAACGGCCGCCGAGCAGGCAAGGCCGGGCTCGCAGGCGGCTACCAGGGGCCGTAGGGACCGGAGGAACTGCTCCCGCCCTTGAAGTCCCTGACCCTCGGCCGGACGTCGGTGAGATAGATCGCCGCGGCGACGAAGGCGACGATCGGGAAGAGGCTGACCAGGTTCAGCCCGCCCAGCGTGCTGGAGTACAGGCCGATCACCACGGCCACGCCGAGGATCACCAGCCAGAGCGGCTTGGTCTGCTTGTTCACGGCCACGAAGGCCGGAGCCGGGCGCCGTATTGCGTCCACGAAGGCCCACACCTCGGCACAGAGCGCCGCGACGGACAGCACCTCGAAGAACCAGTAGAGCGGGGTAAGCGCTCCGGAAGTGGCGAACACGGCTTCAGATTATCCTTCTCCGGCCAGTGGGCGGGCCCGGGCGGGACATTCCCGCCCGGGCAGGCCCGGGCACGGGCGGGGGCTGTCCCGCCCGGCCCGGTTCCGTGCTGAGCCCGGCCGACCCGGCCACGGTCAGTGGCCGGTGCTGGGGCGGGACGCAGCCTTGCCCTTGGCCTTGCCGTTCAGCGCGGTCTTGTCCGGCGCGGCGGGGGTGCCCGTGGCCTGGGCGGTGTCCGGCTGCCCGTTCAGGGCCTTCTTGCCGTGAGCGGCCAGCGTGTCGTAGCCGCCGGCGGCCTTGGTGCGCGCCGTCTGCACGGCCTCGTTGGCGCGGGCCTGAGCCGTCTGCACGGCACTGGTTGCCCGGCCGTGCGCCGTCTGCGCGACGCTGGTCGCGCGGGTCTGGGCTGACTGCGCGGCACTGGTTGCCCGGCCGTGCGCCGTCTGCGCGACGCTGGTCGCGCGGGACGGCAGCGAGGTCACCGGGTTCTCGGTGCGCCACCGGGCGAGCCGCCCGGGCAGGTCCTTGAGCGTCTGCGACGCGAGCACCCCGGCGCCGGCCACCGCGTGCACGGGCTTGCTGTCGGTGAGCTTGCGCATCTCGGTCATCACGTCGATGTTGCGGTACATCGCCTTCCACCTCTCCTGGCCGCCCTCGGGGCGGCCTTCTTTCGTGCGCCGGCGCACAGGCGCCGGACGTCCTTGTCGTGATCCCGGTGTGTTTCCGGCTCCGGTGCCGGATCAGGCCGCAAGCTCCTGGCGGGCCTGCGGTGTCAGCTCCGGCGGGCGTCAGCCCCGGATCCCGGTCGCTGCCGTGGTGGTTTCCCCGGGGCCGGTTTCCGCGGGAGCCGCCGGCCGGTTGCTGCCGGGTCCGGTGCCGTTCCGGTGGCATCCGGGCTGGTTTCCGCCCCGTCCTCCGCTCCGGCGCCGTCGGGCTCCGGGCCCGGGAGCTCCAGGCCGGACGGTTCGGCGCTGCTCGCCACGGTGCTCTCGATCACGGTCGCCACCAGTTCGCGGCGGAACGAGTCGTAGATCTCCAGCAGCACCTGCTTCTGGCGCTCGGTGAGTTCGGGGTCGGCGAGCACCGCGGCCCGCACGCCCGAGTCCGGGCGCCGGTCCTCCAAGATCCCCGCCTGCACGTAGAGCGCCTCGGCGGAGATACGCAGCCCCTTGGCTATCTGCTGCAGGATCTCCGCGCTGGGCCGGCGCAGCCCGCGCTCGATCTGGCTCAGATATGGATTGGAAACCCCCGCCGCCGAGGCAAGCTGCCGCAACGAGATCTTGGCCTGCTCGCGCTGCTGGCGGATGTACTCGCCGATGGAGCCGACGTTCACGGGATTCACAGTGCCAGTGAACCACATTGTGCTTGCAATTGCAAGCGCCCTGCTAGCACCCCGGCGGTACCCGGGTCAGGCCGGCAGGACCGGCCGGATCCCGCCGACGACCTGGCCGCCGCCGAGCACGGGCACCTCGGCGATCTGGTCCAGGGCATCGCGGTCCACCCCTGCGCCGGCGTCCGCGCCGAGGATGCGCAGCAGGGCGACCGTGATGGCCGGGATCGCCCGGGGCGTGCCGTCCTCGATCTTCACCGCCCCGGCCCGGCCGTCCGCCAGGGCGAACGCCTGCACACCCTCCGCCCCGGACTTGATCAGCAGCCCGGGCACGGCCTCGTGGAGCGCGCGTTCCGACCGGTTCGTCCCCGATGTCCATGCGGGATGGGCACGGACGGCATCGGCGACCGTCCGTTCTGCCGAACCGGGCGCGGCAAGCACCAGCGACCCGAAAGCTCGCGCCAGACCGGTCAGGGAGAGCGCGAATAGTGGCGCGCCGCAGCCGTCGGTCCCGGTCGCGGCGGGCACCTCGTCCGCCAGGCGCCCCAGGGCCGCCTTGATCTCGCGCTGCAGCGGGTGGTCCGGGTCCCGGTAGGTCTGCGTCGGCCAGCCTGCCGCGACACAGGTGGCGAGCATCGCCGCGTGCTTGCCGGAGCAGTTCATGTGCACCCGGTCCGGCCTGCCGCCCGCACCGAGGAACTGCCACAGGGCGGCCTCGTCCAGCGGCAGCGCGGGCGGGCACTGCAGCGCGTCTTCGCCGAGCCCGGCGCTGGCGAGGATCTTCCTGACCCCGGTGACGTGGAAGTCCTCACCGGAGTGGCTCGCGCTGGCCAGGGCCAGCAGTTCGCCCTCCAGGTCCAGCCCGCAGGCCCGCATCGCGGCGGCCTGCATCGGCTTGTTGGAGGACCGGGGGAACATGGGAGCGGCGATCTCTCCCACGCTGAAGAGCACCTCGTGCCCGTCGGCACCGAGCAGCACGGCCGAGCCACGGTGCCGGGACTCCTCGAACCCCGAGCGGATGACCTCGGCGATCACCGGGATGTCAGCTACGGCCGCTCACCCCAAGCATGGCGCGGGCCTGCTCGGGCCGCATCGCGGGCCGCTGGGCCAGGTCCGCCAGCGTGGCCGCGCGCTCGACCAGTTCGGCGTTCCCGGTGACCGGGCGGCCCCTCGCGAACGTGACCGTGTCCTCCATGCCGACCCGCAGGTGGCCGCCCGCGGCGAGCGCGGCGAACATGACCGGCAGCGTGGTCCGGCCGATCCCGGTCGCCGACCACGTGGCCCCCTCGGGCAGCGCGGAAACCGCCTGGGTCAGCGTGGCCGCGTCCCCCGGCATCCCGCCGGGCACGCCCATCACCAGGTCACAGTGGACGTGGCCGCCGTGCGGGGCACCGTGGCCGGCGAGCAGCCGGTGCAGCGTGGCGATGTGGCCGAAGTCGAACAGTTCGAACTCCGGTACCACGCCCCGGTCCTGCGTCAGGGCGTACAGGTCGCGGATGAACGGGTAGGGGTTGTGGAACACGTCCTCGCCGAAGTTGACCGTGCCGCAGGTGAGCGAGCACGCGTCCGGCGCGGCGTCGAGGACGGCGAGCCGGTTCTCGAAGCTGTCGGTGACGGCGCCCCCGGTGGACAGTTGCACGATGAGGTCGGTGCCCTCGCGCAGCGCGGCCACGGTGTCCTTGAGCCGGGACGCATCCAGGGTGGGCCGCGCCTGATCGTCCCTGATGTGCACGTGGACGACGGCGGCCCCGGCGGCCTGGCATTCCTTCGCCGTGGTCACCAGTTCGTCCAGGGTGACCGGGAGCGCGGGGACGGCCGACTTCTCTGATTCCGCGCCGGTGGGCGCGACGGTGATCAGGGTGGCCGCGGCGGGCGGGTTGTCGCTCATGATCAGAGCATGCCTACCTTGCCCGGCCCGCGTCCATCCGGGGTGGCTGTCGGTCCGGTTTCGCTGCCCGCGGGCCTCATGCCGGGGGACCGGACGGGGCGTTCTTGGCGCTCGCGGCCGGGGCGGCGGCCAGGTGGCGCCTGGTGAAGTCGAGTGCCTCGGACAGGTCGGCGAGCCGGGCCTCGCGGGTGGTCGCCCGGCGGGTGTTGACCTCCAGCACCACGGTGCCGGAGTAGCCGTCCGCGACGAGCTTCTCCAGCACCGGCCCGCACGGCTGGGTGCCACGGCCGGGCACCAGGTGCTCGTCCCGGTTCGGCAGCCCGGACCCGTCGGCCATGTGCACGTGGGCCAGCCGGTCGCCAAGCTCCTCGGCCATCGCGTAGGCGTCCGAGCCCGACGTGGCCGTGTGCGACAGGTCCAGGGTCACGTGCGGGCTGTCCATGAGCAGCGGGTTCCAGTGCGGCGCGTAGGCGGCCAGTTCCGCGCCCCCGGCGCGCAGCGGGTACAGGTTCTCCACCGTGAAGAGGATGTCGGACTCCTCGCTCATCCGCGCCAGCCCCTCGGTGAAGTCCCTGGCGTAGTCCCGCTGCCAGCGGAACGGCGGGTGCACCACGACGATCTTGGCGCCCAGTTTCTGCGCGGCGTCCTTGGCCTTGACCAGCTTCCCCCACGGCTCATAACCCCACACCCGCTGGGTGATCAGCAGGCAGGGCGCGTGCAGGGCCAGCACGGGCATGCCGTGATAGTCGGCCAGCCGCTGGAGGGCCTGGGTGTCCTGGCTCACGGCGTCCGCGGACACCATGACTTCCACGCCGTCATAGCCGAGGCGGGCCGCGATCTCGAACGCGTCGGCCACCCGGTCGGGGAAGACCGAGGCGGTGGACAGCGCGACTAGCGGCTCGCCGGGACTGGTGCGCAGGCTCAACATTGCTCCCTTCCCCCAGCAGCCAGCCTGGGGCACCTTCGCGTGGCCAGCTTATGCGCCCGGCCGGCCACGGGCGCTCATCTGCCCGGGCGCGGGTCCTGGTGTCCGACCTTGCCACTACGGTGCAGGCCATGGGTAACTCCTCCGCCGCGTCGCTGTACCAGTGCGCGGACTGCGGGTGGCGGGCCACCAAGTGGTCCGGGCGCTGCGGCGGCTGCCAGGCCTGGGGAACCGTGGAACAGGCGGCCACCCCCGCGCTTTCACGCACCCGGCTTTCCGTCAGGGCCACCGACCGCGGGGCCCCGGACCGCGCGGTGCCGATCACGAAGGTGGACGCCCGGGCCGCGGCCGCCCGGCCCACCGGGCTCGGCGAACTCGACCGGGTGCTGGGCGGCGGCCTGGTCCCGGGCGCCGTGGTGCTGCTGGCGGGGGAGCCCGGCGTGGGCAAGTCCACGCTGCTGCTGGAGGCGGGCGCGCTGGTGTCGCAGACCGGCCCCGTGCTCTACGTCACCGGCGAGGAGTCGGCGGCCCAGGTGCGGCTGCGCGCGGACCGGATCGGTGCCGTGGGCGACAACCTCTACATCGCCGCCGAGACGGACCTGTCGGCCGTGCTGGCCCAGGTGGACGCGGTCCAGCCGGTGCTGCTCATCATCGACTCGGTGCAGACGATCGTCGCGCCCGGCATCGACGGCACGCCCGGCGGGGTGACCCAGATCCGCGAGGTGACCGCCGCGCTCATGGCCGTGGCCAAGCAGCGGTCGCTGAGCACGGTCCTGGTGGGGCATGTCACCAAGGACGGTGCCATCGCCGGGCCGCGCGCCCTGGAGCATCTGGTGGACGTGGTGCTGCACTTCGAGGGCGACCGGCACGCCCAGCTGCGGATGGTGCGGGCGCTGAAGAACCGGTTCGGCCCCACCGACGAGGTCGGCTGTTTCGAGCTGGGCGAGACCGGCCTGGCGGGTCTCGCCGATCCGAGCGGCCTGTTCATCTCCTCCCACGGCGGCCATGTGCCCGGCACCTGCCTGACGGTCACCCTGGAGGGCCGCAGGCCGCTGATCGCCGAGGTGCAGACCCTGGTGGCCCCGTCGGCCGGCGCCGAGATCCCGCCGCGCCGGGTCACCGCGGGCCTGGACTCCGCCCGGGTGTCGATGGTGATCGCGGTGCTGCAGCGACGCGCTGACGTGAAGCTGGGCAGGCAGGACGTGTTCGCGGCCACGATCGGCGGCGTCCGGCTGACCGAGCCCGCGGTGGACCTCGCGATCGCCCTGGCGCTGGCCAGCGCCGCGGCGGACCTGAGCGTGGCCGGGCCGGTGGTGGCGGTCGGGGAAGTGGGCCTGGCCGGTGAGGTGCGCCGGGTTCCGGGGGTTGCCCGGCGGATCGCGGAGGCGCAGCGGCTGGGTTTCCGGCGCGCCATCGTCCCGGCCGGGTGGGCATCCGAACGCGGCGGGCCGGACGCCGAGGGGCGCGGGCTGCCCGCCAGGACGCTGACCGACGTGCGGGAGGTCACCTCCGTCAAGGAGGCGATAGCCGCGGCCCTGGGCGGGTGACATCTCGGCGAGGGCTGCGCGCCGCGGCCCCGGGTCAGGCGCGGAGCGGGTTCAGGGCAGGGCGGTACCCGGGCGGTCGAGCATGAAGACCATCACCGGGCTGCTGAGCTGGCCGTCGAACGCGATGGCGGTGTAGGCACCCTGGGGCGCGGTCCGGCGCGCCGTCCGGCAGCCCGGGGACGAGGTGGCCCGGTCCCAGTAGATCCAGCGGACGGCGGGCATGCCGCGGCTCAGCGTGACCAGCTGCGACCCGGTGCCGCGCACGCAGTCCGCCGATCCCCAGATCCGGGTGCGGCCGGCGGTCACCACCACCGTGGCGAACCTGGCTCCCATGTTGAAGCGGCACGGCCTGGCCCCCGTGGAAACGGCGTCCACGCCGAACAGTGGCCACCTCCCGAGCTGGTACCAGATCCGCGGTGAGACGAGCGAGAGCACCACGTCAGCGCGAGCGCAGGCCGCGACGTGCGGGCCCGGGGCGGGCATCGCAGCCCGGTGCTCCGGCGTACGCGCCACGGACCGCCGTGGCGGCGTGTGGCGTGCCGTGGAGCCGTCCCGCTGCCGGGGACCGGGGACGGTCAGCACATCGACGATGCCGGACAGCATGCCGGGGTGCCCGGCTCCGGCGCTCGTCGTCTGGGCCCGGCCGGGCGTGGACCCGGACAGTGACCGCGGCGTGGACCCGGACAGTGCCTGCGGCGTGCCCCCCGAGGCCGTGTGGCTCCCCCCGCCGGTGTGGTGGGCGTTGTGCCGCCCGGACCGGTTGCCGTCCTTGCCGCGCTGGTTGCCGCCCGGGCTGGCCGATGGCCGGCCGCGGTGACTCGGGGCCTGACCGGACCCCTGGCCGTGCAGCGCCCCGCTGACCGCCCAGACCAGGACCGTCAGCACGACGATGCCGACGAACAGGGCAACAAGGCGGCGGCGCCAGTACGTGGCCGAGGAGATCTGGGCAGCCGTCAGGTCACCTGCCCAGGGATCATCTTCGGCGGATGCCGCCTGGGCCGTGGCCGGGTCGGTGGCCGGGTCCGCGGCAGGGCCTAGAGCAGAGCCCGGAGCGGGCACCGAGTCCGGCACTGGTGCCGGTGCCGGACCGGGCACCGAGTCTGGTGCCGGTGCCGGTACCAGCGCCGGGCCGGGACCCTGAGCCGATTGCGGGACGGAAGGCGGTTCTGGAGCGTGAGCCGGTGCCGGGGCGTGAGCCGGTTCGCGGAGGTCCGCCAGGCGCAAAGCGGTGACCCGTTCCGGGGCAGGAGCGGGCCCTGCTGCCGGGACGGTTATCGCAGGGGGCACGACGGCGAGTCCAGGGCCCCCGGCCGTGGCTGGAGCCGGGCCGGTATCCGGGTCTGAGGCAGGCTCAGGGCCCTCGGCCGCCACCGTAGCCGTAGCCGCGGCCGTGGCTACGGCGGGATCCGGGCCGCGGTCCGGCCCGGACGGCGGATCGTGCTGAGCGGCGGCGCGGTGCGGAGCCGTGGCAGCGCCGGCCTGGTTGTCGTCGTCGAGGGCCTTACCGTAGTCCCGGGCCGCGTCGCTGTCGGGGACCGGGCCGTAGTCCAGGGCCAGGCCGTCATCCAGAGCCGGGACATAGTCCGAGACCGCATCGAGATCGAGCGCGGGCGCCGGGGCGGGGACGGCTGGGCTCACGGTCGCCGCAGCGCCTCCGGCAGGTGGCGCAGCCTCCGCTGGGTCAAACAGAAGTCCCTGGTCAGGCCGTTGATCGGGGACGGCCGTAACGGGCCGCCGCCCGGACCCCCCGGCCCCCCCGGACGGGTTGTGGTCCATACGGTGAGTATGCAAGCTCGTTACTAAACGTAATCGAAGACGCGCCGGCACGTACGCAGCGTTATTGCCCGGCGTGGCCGTCCGCGTGCTGTGCGACAATCGCCGTTGTCATGGTGGATGGGCGGGCTGCGGCGATCCTGCACTGGTATGCGTGCCACGCGCGTGACCTGCCCTGGCGCCAGCCCGATGCGAGCCCGTGGGCCGTGCTGGTCAGCGAGATCATGCTGCAGCAGACACCGGTGGCCCGGGTGCTGCCCGCCTATGCGGCCTGGCTGGAACGGTGGCCGACGCCGGGAGCACTCGCGGCAGCCGCCCCGGCCGACGCGGTCCGGCAGTGGGGCCGCCTGGGCTACCCACGGCGCGCGCTGCGGCTGCACGCGTCGGCCCGGGCGATCACAGAGCGGCACGGCGGCAGGGTCCCCGACTCGCTGGAGGCGCTCCGCGCCCTGCCCGGCGTCGGCTCCTACACCGCGGCGGCGGTGGCCAGCTTCGCCTTCGGGCAGCGCCATGCGGTCCTGGACACAAATGTCCGCCGGGTGCTGGCCCGCCTCGTGCGCGGCGACCTCCGGCCGCCGCCGAGCCCTACCGCGATGGAGGTCAGGCTGGCGGAGTCGCTGCTCCCGGCGGAGCCCGGGCTGGCGCCGCGCTGGTCGGTCGCGGTGATGGAACTCGGCGCGCTGATCTGCGCCGCGGACCGGCCGCGGTGCCCCGACTGCCCGGTCGTCAGCGAGTGCGCCTGGCACCAGGCGGGGCGGCCCGAGGACGACCCGCACCGGGCCCGGCGGCGCAGCCAGGGCTATGCGGGCACGGACCGGCAGTGCCGGGGGCGCCTGCTCGCGCTGCTTCGCGACTCCGAAGGGCCGGTGCCGGCCGCCCGGCTGGACGCCGCCTGGGCCGACCCGGGTCAGTGCGCCCGCTCACTGGCCAGCCTGGTCGCGGACGGCCTCGCGGAACGGCTGCCCGGCGGCAGCTACGCCCTGCCCCGCTGACCCGCCGTGCCCCGGCGCTATCCGGGCGCCTCGGGGCCGGCCGCGGGCCTCGTTCGGTCGATATCCATGTCCGCGGCCAGCGCCTCGATCCGGTCGATCAGGCGCATCCGCTGGCCCGTCATGGTGACGGTAAGCGAGCCATGTTCGTCGCGCACCCGCCGGATAGCAGCGTCGACCTCATCGGCGGCCAGCTTCTGCTGCCGGCTGACGATGATCGAGTCCTCAAGCATGGCGGTGGTCGAAGCCATCAGCGCGCCCACCTCGCGCGCCTGACTGATGCCCTGCTCGGCAGCCACGATCGTGGCACCGGTCTCGTCCTGGACGCTGGCGATGATCTCCCGGATGGACCCGGTCGAGGCCACCGAGCGCTCGGCGAGCCTGCGCACCTCACCGGCGACCACCGCGAACCCCCGGCCCGCCTCGCCGGCCCGGGCGGCCTCGATCGCGGCGTTCAGCGCCAGCAGGCTGGTCTGGGCCGCGATCTCGTTGATCAACTCGAGGATCTCGCCGATCTGCTGGGCCCGGCCGCCGAGCGAGCCCGCCTGGCGGGCCACCCCGTCGATCTGGCTGCGCAGGAACGACATCGCGTCGCCGGTGCGTTCTGCCGCCGCGACCGCGGTGTGCATGCTCTCGGCCAGCGAGCCTGCCGTGTCGGCGAACTCCTGCGTGGTGGTCAGGGCGTCGGTGGCCACGGCCGACTGCTGCTGTGTCACCTCTCTGATATACCGGGCCCCGGTTCGCAGTTCCGCCGCGACGTCACCGAGCACCGTGGACGCCGACCGCAGCCGGGCGGCCAGTTCGTCCCGGTCGGAAAGGCGGCCGGGCGCCCCGGCAGGCGCACCCTCGCCCCCGTGCACCGAGCCGAGCCACCGCCACGCATATCCGATGAGCACCACGCCCGCGACGACCGACAAGACGAGGGCGAAGACCGCCCATGAGGCGGCCCGGCCGTGCGCGAAATCCCGTCCGGCCAGCACCCCCGATCCCGCCACCGCAGCGATGATCACCAGCCCGGCGGCCGCCAGGTTTGCCGGGCTTCCCGCTGACCGCCGCCCGTGCCCGCTGGCCGCAGGTGTGTCCGGCGGAGCGGGCCAGGTGCCCTCGTGTGCAGCCGTACGGCGGCCGGGCGGGGCGGCCTCAATTGCCCCGTCCGAAGCCGCCTGACGGCCGGGCGGCGCCACCAGGACACCGGTGGGTTCCTCGCGGCTAACATCCATCGTGCTGAGGACTTACCCAGCGTGAGCAGCCGTGTACCATGCCGCAGCGGCCGGGCACCTGGCCAGGACAGCAGCTGGCCCGGGCCGGTTACCCGGCCCGGGCCAGTGGCCACGCGGAGCGGACGGCTAGGCCGAGGCGGACCCGCTAGCCGGCTGCTCCTTGACGGCGGTGCTTTCCACCTCGGCCAGCGGCGCATCGGGCACCGAGTCCGGCTTCGGCACCCCCTTGAACGAGAACTGCGCCTCCTCGCCCTCGCCTTCGACATCGACGATGACGATCTGGCCCGCCCTCAGCTCGCCGAACAGGATCTTCTCGGACAGCATGTCCTCGATAGACCGCTGGATCGTGCGGCGCAGCGGCCTGGCCCCGAGCACCGGGTCGTAGCCGCGCACGGCGAGCAGGGCCTTGGCGGCCGGCCGCAGTTCCAGGCCCATGTCCCGGTCCTTGAGCCGGTCGTCCACCTTGGCGATCATCAAGTCCACGATCTCGACGATCTCGTCCTCGGTGAGCTGGTGGAAGACGACCACGTCGTCCACCCGGTTGAGGAACTCGGGACGGAAGTGGTGCTTGAGTTCCTCCGAGACCTTGGCCTTCATCCGCTCGTAGGTGCCGCTGGCGTCACCCTCCCGGGTGAAGCCCATCCGGAGGCCCTTCGAGATGTCCCTGGTGCCCAGGTTTGTCGTCATGATGATCACGGTGTTCTTGAAGTCCACCGTCCGGCCCTGGGCGTCGGTGAGCCGCCCGTCCTCCAGGATCTGGAGCAGGGAGTTGAAGATGTCCGGGTGGGCCTTCTCGATCTCGTCGAACAGGACGACGGAGAAGGGCTTCCGGCGGACCTTCTCGGTGAGCTGGCCACCCTCCTCATACCCGACATAGCCGGGCGGGGAGCCGAACAGCCGGGACACCGTGTGCTTCTCCATGTACTCGCTCATGTCGAGCTGGATCAGCGAGTCCTCGTCGCCGAACAGGAACTCCGCCAGGGTCTTGGACAGCTCGGTCTTGCCGACACCGGACGGCCCGGCGAAGATGAACGACCCGCCTGGGCGCTTGGGGTCCTTCAGGCCGGCCCGGGTGCGCCGGATGGCCTGGGAAAGCGCCTTGATGGCGTCGTTCTGCCCGATGACCCGCCTGTGCAGCTCGTCTTCCATCCGCAGGAGCCGCTGCGACTCCTCCTCGGTGAGCTTGAACACGGGGATCCCGGTGGCAGTGGCGAGAACCTCGGCGATGAGCTCCTCGTTCACCTCGGCGACGACATCCATGTCGCCGTCCTTCCACTCCTTCTCCCGCGCGTCCTTGGCGGCGATGAGCTGCTTTTCCTTGTCCCGCAGGGCCGCGGCCTTCTCGAAGTCCTGGGAGTCGATCGCCGATTCCTTGTCCCGGCGGACCTGGGCGATCTTCTCGTCGTACTCCCGCAGGTCCGGTGGCGCGGTCATGCGGCGGATCCGCATCCGGGACCCGGCCTCGTCGATCAGGTCGATGGCCTTGTCCGGCAGGAACCTGTCGCTGATGTAGCGGTCCGCGAGCTGGGCGGCGGCGACCAGGGCACCGTCGGTGATGGACACCCGGTGATGCGCCTCGTAGCGGTCCCGCAGGCCCTTCAGGATCTCGATCGTGTGCGAGATGGTGGGCTCGGCCACCTGGATCGGCTGGAATCTGCGCTCCAGCGCGGCGTCCTTCTCCAGGTGCTTGCGGTACTCGTCCAGTGTGGTGGCGCCGATCGTCTGCAGCTCGCCCCTGGCCAGCATCGGCTTCAGGATCGAGGCAGCGTCGATCGCGCCTTCCGCGGCACCGGCGCCGACCAGCGTGTGCAGCTCGTCGATGAACAGGATGATGTCGCCACGGGTCCGGATCTCCTTGAGGACCTTCTTCAGCCGCTCCTCGAAGTCACCGCGGTACCGGGACCCCGCGACCAGGGCCCCGAGGTCGAGCGTGTAGAGCTGCTTGTCCTTGAGGGTCTCCGGGACCTCACCCTTGACGATCTTCTGGGCCAGGCCCTCCACCACGGCGGTCTTGCCCACGCCGGGCTCCCCGACCAGCACCGGGTTGTTCTTGGTCCGCCGGGAGAGCACCTGCATGACCCGCTCGATTTCCTTCTCCCGGCCGATCACCGGATCGAGCTTGCCTTCGCGTGCCGCCTGGGTGAGGTTGCGGCCGAACTGGTCCAGCACCAGCGAGGTGGACGGGGCCGACTCGGAAGGGGCACCCGAGGCCGCCGGCTCCTTGCCCTGGTAGCCGTGCAGGAGCTGGATCACCTGCTGGCGCACCCGGTTCAGGTCCGCGCCCAGCTTCACCAGCACCTGGGCCGCCACGCCCTCGCCCTCACGGATGAGGCCGAGCAGGATGTGCTCGGTACCGATGTAGTTGTGGCCGAGCTGCAGAGCCTCGCGCAGGGAGAGTTCGAGCACCTTCTTGGCGCGCGGGGTGAACGGAATGTGCCCGGACGGGGCCTGCTGGCCCTGGCCGATGATCTCCTCGACCTGCTGCCGCACCGCTTCCAGGCTGATCCCCAGCGACTCCAGGGCCTTGGCCGCGACGCCCTCGCCCTCATGGATCAGGCCCAGCAGGATGTGCTCGGTGCCGATGTAGTTGTGGTTGAGCATCCTGGCTTCTTCTTGCGCCAGGACGACAACCCTCCGCGCCCGGTCGGTAAACCTCTCGAACATCTCGTTGCTCCCTCACGCGTGCGGCCGGGGAGGCCCCGATGTCCGGCCCCTGTCCTTCCGCATGGTAGCCCGCCTACCTTGGACCACGCTGCGCACCTTTTGTCGTGCATGAAACGTTCCCAGGCAGGGGGGCGTTCATCCCATCCAACCCGGTCAAGAGGGAGACTGTTCCCTGCTACGCCGCAAGCGAACGCCCGGCGGAGGGACGTTTAGCACTGGGTCTGACGGGCTACGGGCCGGTTTCCGGCTGGCCGTTCAGGCGATGTGAGCGACAGTAGCGGCGGGGCAACGGCAAACGGGGCGATGGCCCGCATGCGGTACTAGCGGCGGGGTGGCAGTTTGGGCACACCGCCCGCAGATCACCTGCGGGCCGCCCCGAAGAACCAACTAGTGCGCGGACTCGTACTCCGCGATGATCGCGGCCGGAATACGGCCACGCTCACTGACCTTGTGGCCACGCTGCTTCGCCCAAGCCCTGATTTCCGAACTGCGCTCGCGGCCGGGCCCACTGCGTGAGCGGCGCCGGCGGCCACCGCCGCCACCTGCCACACGGCGGGAGTGCTCAACGTACTTGCCGAACTTCTCGCGGAGATCCTTGGCATGCGTAGAGCACACATCGATCTCATAGGCGGAGCCGTCAAAGGCGAACGAAACCGTCTCGGTTCCCTCGATCTCACCGTCGTGGGGAAGGTCGCACACGACCGTCACGACCGTCTTCTGTGCCATGAGGCCAGCCCTTCTGCTGGGGACGTTTAATAGGTTGACGAACAATATACCAAGCCCGTTGCGTTTAGCAATTCAGGCCGTGACGATTCAGCTAGTACAGTTCCTCATGCCGGGAAGCACGTGAAGCAGTGTGCGCGATTAGCGTAACTCTGCGTAATCAGGTGCCGAAGTGGCCATCAAACGGGCGGAACCTTCCGTCGCCTTGCGATGCAACCGCTGTTCGGTGCGATACGGCCTATACCTTATGCTGGTCCGAGGATGGGCCGTGTCCGGCATCACCAGGATCGTCATTCGGAGCGCTGTCCCGAATATCGGCCTCATCGCCGTCATCCGTGGGCTCGCCGCGAGCGCTCATCTGACGGCGCAGGAACAACGTAACCCCGATCAGGAACGCGGCGGCCATGATCAGCGGCGGCGTGAGCGCCTCCAGATCAGCAAGCATGCCAGCGACTCCTCTTTCGCTCGCCCGTGCCTCTCCTGGCATTGTTACTCATGTTGGCGCGCCGGCGGGAACCGGCCACTGGCCGGCCCCGCACCGCGGGCCGCGGCGCCGGCCTGCCCACCGGGACATATAACTGCGCTGGCATACCGGGACGCCTGCGCCCGGGCGGCACCGCGTGGCAGGATCAGGCGGCGTGTTCCACGCGGACCTGCATGTCCACTCGCGTTACTCCCGAGCCTGCAGCAAAGACGCCGAGATCAGCAACCTTGCCTGGTGGGGGGCCCGAAAAGGCCTCTCGGTGATCGGCACGGGCGACTTCACCCATCCCGCGTGGGCGGCCCAGCTGGCCGACTCACTGGTACCCGCTGAGCCCGGGCTGCTGGCGCTGCGCCCCGACCTGGCCGCCCGGCTCCGGCGCACGCAGCCGCCGAGCTGCCAGGCGGTAATCCGTTTCCTGCTGTCTACGGAGATCTCCACCATTTACAAGCGCGACGGCGCGACCCGGAAGGTTCATCATCTTCTCTACGCCCCCACGTTCGAGGCGGCGGGCGCCATCACCGCGGCCCTGGCCAAGGTAGGCAACCTGGCTTCCGATGGCCGGCCAATCCTCGGCCTGGACTCCCGTCACCTCTTGGAAATTACGCTGAACGCCGGCCCGGGGTGCTTCCTCATTCCTGCCCACATCTGGACGCCGTGGTTCGCCGTTCTTGGGTCGAAGTCCGGGTTCGATGCCGTGCCCGACTGTTACCTGGACCTAGCCGAACATGTCTTCGCCGTGGAGACGGGACTCTCCTCGGACCCGCCGATGAACTGGATTTGCTCCGGACTTGACCACTACCGGCTTGTGAGCAACTCCGATGCGCATTCGCCACCGATGCTCGGCCGGGAGGCAACTACGTTCAGCACAGCACTGGACTACTTTGCGATGTTGCGTGCGTTGCGTACAGGCCAGGGACTTGCCGGGACGCTGAACTTCTTTCCTGAAGGCGGCCGTTACCACGCCGATGGCCATCGCAAGTGCGGAGTCCGGCTCTTCCCCGCGGAGAGTGTGCGCCATGCGGGTATCTGTCCGAAATGCGGAAAACCGCTCACCATTGGCGTGATGAACCGCGTGGCGGAACTCGCGGACCGCCCGGAAGGATACCGGCCACCGGGAGCGGCGGCCTCGGCCAACATGGTTTCCCTGCCGGAGATCATCGGCGAGATCCGCGGCACCGGGCGGCAGAGCAAGACGGTCACCATCGAGGTGGACCGCCTCGTCGCCGCCCTCGGCCCGGAGTTGCACATCCTGTGCCAGGCCGACATCGCGGATATCCGCCGCGCCGCGGGCGGCATGGTTGCCGAGGCCATCACCCGGCTCCGCAAGGGCCAGGTGATCAAGGAAGCGGGTTACGACGGCGAGTACGGGGTTATCCGCCTGTTCCGGCCGGACGAACTGGCCGGCACGGAGGCCATGTTCGACATTCCAGCGCCTGCCCCGACAGCGCTCCCAGCCGGGTGGGCCGGGGAGCCATCGATCCCGGAGCGCCCGGCGGCGACGGAGGGCGGCCAGCAAATCGCGCAGGAACAGGGGGCGCCAGCCGCCGAGCGTGCCAGCCGGGACGCCGGGAGCCTCGCCGACCAGGACGCCTGGAGGCTTGCCGGCCAGGACGCTGGGAGCCCCGCCACGGGGGACGCCGGGAGGCTCGTCGGCAGGGACGCCGGGGGCCCGGCCAACGGGCATGCCGAGGGACATGCCAGCGGCCTGCTGGTGGGCCTCGACGCCAGCCAGCGGGAAGCGGGGCAGGCGCCGGGGCCGTTGATGATCCTGGCGGGCCCCGGGACCGGCAAGACGCGCACGCTCACCCGGCGGATCGCCGTCCTGGTCGCTGAGCGCGGCGTGCCGCCCGAGTCTTGCCTGGCACTCACCTTCACCCGCCGGGCGGCCGCGGAGATGCGCGAACGACTCGCGGTGCTGCTGCCCGATCAGGCCAGCCGGTTGATGATCACCACGTTTCACGGGCTGGGCCTGGCGATCCTGCGCGAACACGGCGACCGGGCCTGCCTGGACCGCGGCTTCACCGTCGCCGACGAGAAGACCAGGCTCGCGGTGGCGGTGGAGGCGGGCGGCTCCGCCGCGGCGGGGCGGCGCCTGCTCGCGGAGGTGTCGCGGAATCCCGCGGCGGCGGGTGAGTTCGCCAGGCTGCTCGCCTCGCGTGGCCTCGTGGATTTCGACGGCCTGATCGACCTTCCGCTGGCCATGCTCCGCCAGGACCCGGCCCTCGCGGCGGCGCTGGCGGCGCGCTGGCGGTCCATCAGCGTGGACGAGTACCAGGACACCAACGCCGCCCAGTACGCCCTGCTGCGCCTGCTGGCCGGCGACGGCAGCGGCCTGGCGGTGATCGGCGACCCGGATCAGGCGATCTACGGGTTCCGCGGCGCCGATGTGAGCTTCTTTCTCAGTTTCGGCCGCGACTACCCCGGCGCCAGGACCGTGGCCCTGACCCGTAACTACCGCTCGTCGCCGGTGATCGTCGCGGGCGCGATGCAGGCCGTGGCGCCCACAACGCTGGTTCCGGGCAGGCGGATGGGCGCCGTGACCGGCCCGGGCCCGGGTGCTGCCGACCGGATCACCGTGCACGAGGCGGCCACCGACCGGGCGGAGGCATCGTGGATCGCCCTGGCCATCGACAAACTGCTGGGCGGTGCGTCATTCCATTCGCTGGACAGCGGCCGCGCGGACGGGCATGTGGGCGGCAAGCTCGCGCTCGCGGACATGGCCGTGCTGTATCGCACCGACGCTCAGGCCGTGGCACTGGGCCAGGCCCTGACCCGGGCAGGCCTGCCGTTCCAGAAGCGCTCACATGACCTGCTGGCCCGCCGCACGGCCGTCCCGGAAATCCTGCGGGAGATGAGCAGCCCGCCCGCCGCCGGCCCGGGTGCGGCGGGCGCGGGTGCTCGGCCGGCCCTGGAGTGGCGGGTGTGGGCGCCGGGGTGACGGAACGGCTTCGTGCCGCGGTGCACGGGCTCGCGGCCCGCGCACCGGGCGGGCGGGCCCCGGCTGGCCAGCCGTCCGCGGTGGACCTGCTGGCGGCCGGGGAGGTGCTGGCCCCGCTCGCCCGCCGGTGCGGCGACGACTTCGGGCAGTTCCTGACCGAGATCTCCCTGGGCGCCGAGGTGGACGCACTGGATCCCCGGGCGGACGCGGTCTCACTGCTCACCATCCATGCTGCCAAGGGACTGGAGTTCAGCGTGGTTTTCGTGGCCGGCTGTGAGCGGGACCTGCTGCCGCTCTGGCTTCCCGGTAAGCGCCCGGACAGCGCAAGGCGGCACGACACCGGCCCAGGAGGCGCGGTCCCGCTGGAAGACAGCACCGATCCGGCAGATCGGGAGAGTACGGCTCCGGCGGGCCAGGACCCGGCTCCGGTCGAGCGGGGCATGGCGCTGGCTGGCGGCCGGACGGACCTCGCGGAGGAGCGGCGGCTTCTGTTCGTCGCGATGACGCGCGCCCGGACGCACCTGTTCCTCACCTGTGCCGCCCGGCGGCGCAGGCACGCGGCGATGGTGGAAACCGGCCCATCGATCTTCCTCGCCGCGATCGATCCGCGGCTCCTCGACCGTCCGGCACCGCCGCGCCCGCGGCGGCCTGAGGTCAGCCAGCCACGCCTGCTCTGAGCCCGCCCCGCACGTCCCACGCGGCACTTTCATCGCGGCGCGGCGGCGGCCGGCACGATGGCGGCCGGAGCCTTACCGGCCGAGGACGACGCCGCCGTTGGGGGACAGCACCTGCCCGGTTACCCAGCCGCCGTCCGGCCCGATCAGCCAGGCGATCAGCGAGGCCACCTCCTCCGGCGTGCCCTCCCGGCCGACCAGGGTCTGCGCCGCGCGCTCCCGCCGGGAGTCGCCGGTGAGCCTGCCCGCCCAGAACTCGGTGTCTGGAACGAACCCGGGCGCGACCACGTTGGCCGTGCCGCCGTGCGCGCCGAGTTCTCGCGCGAGGTCGTAGGCCAAACCGTGCAGCGCGGCCTTGACCGCCCCGTAAGGGCCACCGCCGCTGCCGCGCAGCGCGGCCACCGAGGAAAGCAGCACCACCCGGCCGCCGTCACGCTCGACCGTCTCGCGCAGCGCCGCCACGAGCAGCACCGCGGTGAGCACGTTGGACTCGAACGAGGCCAGCCAGTCCTGGCGGACACCGTCCAGCCCGGTCGCGCCGCCGCCGTGCGGCGACAGCCCGCCCGCCGCGGCCACGACCCCGGCGCAGCGGCACTCCGCGGCCCGGACTGCCCCGGCGACCGCCGTCGCCCCGGCCACGGTCGCCAGATCCGCGCTGGCCACGTCCAGGTGCGGTGCCAGTTCCTTGGCGAGCCGGTCCAGTGGCTCCCGGCGCCGCCCCACCGCGAGCACACGAAAACCATCAGCGACCAGCCGCCGGGCCACCGCCCGTCCGATGCCGCTGCCCGCACCACTGACCACGACCATGTCCGCAGAGTCCATGTCCATCCCCTCGGCTCGCCCGGCCCGGCACGGTAACTGACCATGCCCCGCCTTAGGACACTTATGTCTGACCGAGGTTGCGCCGGGGCCATATCAAAGGTGCAGCAGCATCCGGTGGTTACCGAGGGTGTTCGGCTTGACCCGGTCGAGGTCCAGGAACTCCGCGACGCCCTCGTCGTAGGAGCGGAGCAGTTCGTCATAGACCTCATGTGAGACGGGCGTGCCGTCGATCTCCACGAAACCGTGCCGCCCGAAGAAACCGGTCGCGAACGTGAGCACGAACACCCGGCGCACGCCCACCTCCCTGGCGCTGCCGAGCAGGGCGGCCACCAGCCGGTGGCCGATCCCGTGCCCTTGGCAGCCCGGGCGCACCGCCACGGTCCGGATCTCCGCCAGGTCCTCCCACATCACATGCAGCGCCCCGCAGCCCACGACGGCACCGTCGACGGCACGTTCGGCCACCCAGAACTCCGGCACGTCCTCATAAAGCGTCACGGTCGCCTTGCCGAGCAGGCGCCGCGACTCGACGTTGATGTTCACCAGGTCAGCGATCGCCCGGACGTCCGGGGTCCTGGCCCGCCTGATCATGTAGTCCATCGCGCCGCACACCTTAGCCGGGGCCGCGTCACGGTGCCGAAGGTGGGGACGTCCGCACAGGTCAGCCGAGCCAAGTAGGCTCCTCCACCCAGATACGAACGCAACGTCACTAGACGGTCACCGGTAGCGCTCGTCCTTAATGCGGCATATCACGGGCAGATCACACCCGTTCCCGGCCCTATCACAGGCTCATGAACTGCGCGGATGCCGCTCACTAATTCGCCGCGGAGTTACAGGGACCCCCTAAGGGGGGGCCCGCTTATTGCGAGCCAGCCACTGCCAACGCTGGCGTTATGCAAAGATTCACTCGTTCCGGTTGGTGGCCCCCGCAGGCCCCATTACCTTGCGGCGCCGCAACCCACGCTGATCGCGTCCTGGCAGCATGGCCTGCGCAATGCAGCCCGGCGGGCCGGGCGCGAGCGGCGGTTCGCTGAGGAGAGGAGCCCGGGTGGAGCACTTGCGTCCCCGCAAGTACATGCCAAGTGGTCCACGAATTGGTCACCTCAGGCCCGGCCGGGCCTGGGGGCGGGTGGCAACCGTGATCGGGGCAACCGCGCTGATCAGCCTCGTCATGCCTGGTGGCATCGGGGGTGCCTCGCCGAGTCAGCCCATGCCCAGCCTGAAGGATCTGGTGGCCCAGGCCAGGGCACTGTCCAACGAGATCAACAGCCTCAACCAGCAGTACGACGGGCTGCGGATCCAGCTCACCCAGGCGCAGACCGAGGCGAAGGTCGCCGAGGGCACCTACGTGCGGGACCTCTCCGAGCTTGGCGCCGGGAAGCTCGCCGTGGGCCAGCTCGCGGCCCAGAGCTACATGAACGGCGGGTTGACCACCCCGCTGGA
Source organism: uncultured Actinomycetes bacterium (assembly GCA_963730235.1). Taxonomy (GTDB): domain Bacteria; phylum Actinomycetota; class Actinomycetes; order Streptosporangiales; family Streptosporangiaceae; genus DASXKD01. Next base: position 612,014 of record CAVSRH010000004.1, on the reverse strand, counting down.
AGTGCTGACCACCAGCTCGGCGCAGACCCTGATCGGCCGGGCGGCGTTCGTGCAGGAACTGCAGGAGGAGAACGGCGACCAGGTGACCCAGATCGCCGAGGGCGTGGCCGCCGCGCAGCGCGCACGCGCAAGCGCCGAGCAGCAGACCGACCGGGCGAAGCAGCTCACCGCGCAGATGGCCAGCAAGCGGCGGCAGGCGCAGGGCAAGATCAACCTGCTGAACAGTTCGGTGTTCAAGAAGGCCATGGCCGTGTTCAACGCGACCGGCAACTACCCGGACATCAGCATCCCGACCGCCAACACGATCGGTGCCCAGGCGCTGCGCTGGGCGCTGACCCGGCGCGGCGACCCGTACGTGTGGGGCGGGGCCGGCCCGGACGACTTCGACTGCTCCGGCCTGGTCATGTGGGCCTACGCCAAGGTCGGCATCAGCCTGCCGCACTTCACCGGCGACCAGTGGCAGATGGGCGTGCACGTGGGCAAAAACCAGCTTGAGCCCGGTGACCTGGTGTTCTTCTACCCGGACATCGGCCACGTGGGGCTGTACATCGGCAACGGCCTCATGGTCGACGCGCCCGACTTCGGCGAGGACGTGCAGGTCCAGCCGGTCATGTGGAACGTCTACGTGGGCGCAGTCCGGATCGTGGGCTGAGCTTAGGCCAGCGCGCCCCCACTGCAGGCAGCCACCTGCGGCGGGGGCGCGTTCGGTTTGCTTGCTGGGCCGCGCTACTCCGGCCGGACCATGGGGAACAGGATCGTCTCCCTGATCGTCTCGCCGGTGAACATGATCAGCATGCGGTCGATGCCCATGCCCATCCCCCCGGTCGGGGGCATACCGTACTCCAGCGCCTGCAGGAACTCCTCGTCAACGACCATCGCCTCGGGGTCGCCCCCGGCGGCGAGCAGCGACTGCGCGGTGAGCCTGGCCCGCTCCTCCACCGGGTCGACCAGCTCGGAGTAGCCGGTGCCCAGTTCCGTGCCGAACGCCACCAGGTCCCAGCGCTCGGCCAGCCGGGGATCCTCGCGGTGGGCCCGGGTGAGCGGGGACACCTCGACCGGGAAGTCCCGGTAGAAGGTCGGCATGACGGTGTGCCGCTCGACCAGCCGCTCGTACATCTCCAGCAGGACCTGGCCCCGGTTCCACTTCGGCTCGGCCGGCACGCCCGCGCGCGCACACAGCGCCCGCAACTGCTGCTCGCCGGTGTCCGGGGTGACCTCCTCGCCGAGCGCCTCGGACACCGCGCCGTGCACGCTCTTGACCGGCCAGTCCCCGGCGATGTCGGCCTCGGTCCCGTCCGCCCGGTGCAGCTGGGTGCCGCCCAGCGCGTCCTTGGCGGCCCGCTGGATCAGCTCCCGGGTGAGCGTGGCCACGGTCATGTAGTCGCCGTAGGCCTCGTAGGCCTCCAGCATGGTGAACTCCGGGTTGTGCGTGGCGTCCACGCCCTCGTTGCGGAAGTTGCGGCCGATCTCGTAGACCTTCTCGATGCCGCCGACCACCAGCCGCTTGAGGTACAGCTCCAGCGCGATCCGCAGGTACAGGTCCATGTCGTAGGCGTTGATGTGGGTGCCGAACGGCCGGGCGTTCGCCCCGCCGTGCACGCGCTGCAGGATGGGCGTCTCGGCCTCGATGAACCCCCGGTCGTGCAACTCCTCGCGCACCGACCGCGTCACCGCTGCCCGCAGCTCGGCCATCCGGCGTGCCTTCGGGTTGACGATCAGGTCTACATAACGCTGCCGGACCCGCGACTCTGGGTCCGTAAGCCCATGGTGTTTGTCGGGAAGCGGCCGCAGGGCCTTGGCCGTGATGGCGAACCTGTCCGCCAGGACCGACAGCTCACCGCGCCGGGACGAGATGACCTCGCCTGCCACACCGACGTGGTCCCCCAGGTCCACGTCCCGCTTCCAGGCCGCGAGAGCGTCCTCGCCGACCCGGTCGGCCGAGAGCATCACCTGGATGTCGCCGGTGCCGTCGCGGATGGTCGCGAAGCACAGCTTCCCGGCGATGCGGGACAGCAGCACCCGGCCGGTGACGCCCACGTGCTCGCCCGTGGCGGTGTCCGCCGCCAGATCCGGGTAGCGGGCGCGCACCTCGCCGATCGTGGCGGTGCGCGGAAAGCCCACCGGGTAGGGGTCGGTGCCCTCGGCGAGCAGCCGGTCGCGCTTGGCCAGCCGGACCCGGATCTGCTCGGGCAACTCGGCTGGGTTCTGGTCGTCGTCCTCCACACCGGCGAGGCTACCGGCGTTGCGCCGCGGCCAGGGCGGATTTTCGCCCGGTCAGCCGCCGGTGAAGTTGCGCTCGAACACCAGCCGCAGGCCGATCAGCGTCAGCCAGGGCTCGTGCGCGTCGATCACGCTGATCTCGCTGAGGACCAGCGGGGCCAGGCCGCCCGTAGCGATGACGGTCACCGAGTCGGGGTCGTCCGGCGCCAGTTCCGCGATGATCCGCCGGGCGATCCCCTCGACCTGGCCGGCGAAACCGAAGATGATCCCGGACTGCAGTGCCTCGACGGTGTTCTTGCCGATGACGTGCTGCGGCCGGGCCAGTTCGACCTTGAGCAACTGCGCTGCCCGGCGGGAGAGGGCGTCCACGGAGATCTCGATGCCGGGCGCCAGCGCGCCACCCACGAACTCCCCGCGGCTGCTGACCGCGTCGAAGTTGGTGGACGTGCCGAAGTCCACCACCAGCGCGGGGCCGCCGTACAGGTGCATCGCCGCGACCGTGTTCATGATCCGGTCGCTGCCCACCTCCTTCGGGTTGTCCATCCGCACCGAGACGCCGGTACGCACCCCCGGCTCCACGAACAGCGCGGGGACGTCGCGGTAGTAGCGCTGGCACATCTCGCGCATCTCATGCAGCACGGAAGGCACCGTGGAGCACAGCGCGATCCCGCTGATGTCCGGGTCCTTGAGGACGGTGCTCATCCCGATCAGCCCCTGCAGCACCACGGCGAGCTCGTCGGCGGTGCGGGCCGGGTCGGTCGCGATGCGCCAGTGCTCGACGACCTCCTCGCCCTCGAACACCCCCAGCACCATGTTGGTGTTGCCCACGTCAATCGTCAGCAGCATGGCCGTCCCCCCGCTTGCCCAGGACCAGGGGCATGTTGTCGATCAGCCGGGTCTTGCCCGCCCGGGCGGCCACCAGCAGCAGCGCGTCCCCGGTGAAGCCCGGCTTCACCGGCGTGAACGTGCCCGGCTCGACCAGGGCCAGGTAGTCCGGGGCCAGCGGCGGGTCGGCGGCGGCCGCCTCGTCCAGCACGGCCTGGGCGGCCGCGAGCACGGCGTCCCCGCCCGGCTCAGCGGCCCGCCGGCCCGCCCGCAGCGCGCGGGACAGCGCCAGCGCGGTGACCCGCTCGGGCCCGGTCAGGTAGGCGTTCCGGCTGGACACGGCCAGGCCGTCCGGGTCCCGCACGGTCGGCACGCTGGCGATCTCGGTGCGCAGGCACAGGTCTTCGGTCATCCGCCGGATCAGGGCAAGCTGCTGTGCGTCCTTCTCCCCGAACACCGCGATCCGCGGGCCGACGAGCTGGAACAGCTTGAGCACGACGGTGAGCACCCCGGTGAAGAACCCCGGCCGCGACGCGCCCTCAAGTACCCGGCCCACCGGGCCCGGGTCCACGGTGATCAGCTGCTCCCTCGGGTACATCTGGGCCTCGCCGGGCGCGAATACCAGCGCCACCCCCTCCCGCTCGCAGATCGCCAGGTCCGCATCCAGATCCCGGGGGTAGCGGCCGAGATCCTCACCGGCCCCGAACTGGAGCGGGTTGACGAACACGGAGACCACGACACTTCCGTTCGGCCGCGAAAGCTCAGTGGCGCGGCGGAGCAGCGCGATGTGACCATCGTGCAGCGCGCCCATGGTCGGCACCAGCACGATGGGTGAGCCGAGCAGCTTGCGTGCGGCGTGCATGCCGAGCCTGGTCCTGGCCAGGACGGGAGGCGTCACCGCGGGGCTCCCGCTAGGACTTCGAGCAGGCGCTGGGCGTCCGGCGCGGACAGCAGGCCCGCGGCCAGTGCCCGGTCCGCGGTGAGCCGCGCCAGCGCGACGTAAGCCCGCAGCGCCTCGGGCGAGGCCCGCTGCAGTGCCGCGACGTGGCTGGCCACGGTGTCCGCGTCGGCGCGGGCCACAGGCCCGGTCAGCCCCGCGTCGCCGAGCACCAGCGCGTTGTCCAGCGCGGCGCTCAGCAGCGGGCGCAGCATCCGCGCCGGGTCCGGCACACCCGCCTTGCCCAGCAGTTCGGCCGCCTGGACCACGAGCGTGACCAGATGGTTGGCCCCGCTGGCCAGGGCCGCGTGGTACAGCCCGCGGTGGTCCTCGTCGATGAAGACCGGCTCCCCGCCCATCTCGATGACCAGCCCCTCGGCGACCGGGCGCAGCGCGGCCGGGGCGGTGACACCGAAGCAGATCCCGGCCAGCCGGTCCAGGTCGTCCGGGCGGCCCGCGAAGGTCATGACCGGGTGCAGCGCCAGCGGCAGCCCGCCCTGGCGGGTCACCGAATCGAGCACGCCGACGCCGTAGCGGCCGCTGGCGTGCGCGAGCAGGCGCCCCGCCACCGGAGCCTCGGTCGCGGCCAGCCCGTTGACCAGCCCGGGCAGGGCGTCGTCGGGCACGGTGAGCAGGACCAGGTCGGCATCGGCGAGCACGGCGGGCGGGCGCCGCACCGGCACCCCCGGCAGCATCGCGGCGGCTCGCTGGACCGAGGCGTCCGACACCGCGGAGACGGCCACCACCGTGTGCCCGGCCCGCGCCAGCGCGGCGCCGAGGACGACGCCGACCTTTCCGGCTCCGATCACGCCCACCCGGAGCCGGGCAGGGTGTGGCTGACTCGGGTCCACCGGGCTCGGCATGGATTCGTATCCCTCTCGGTCCAGTCCTCGCGGGGCCGGTACACAGGCCCCTTCGACAGGTCAGTGGACGCCGGATGGCAACGCTCAGCATAGCCGCGGCGCCCGCCCCGGGATCGCGGTGCGCACCGCGTGCCGAGGCCCGCGGACCGGGGCCGGCGGGATCCGCGCGCCGTACAGTCGGCGGTGTGTGGATGACCTGGCGTCAGGCGATGCAGGCCGCGCTCTACGGCCCGGGCGGGTTCTACGCCAGGGGCGAGCCGCCGGCCCGTCATTTCCGCACCTCGGCCCACGTCTCGCCGGGCTACGCCGCGGCCGTGCTGGACCTGCTCCGCGAGATCGACGCGGGCCTGGGCCGGCCGGAGCGGCTCGACCTGGTGGACGTCGGGGCCGGGCGCGCCGAACTGCTGGAACAGGTGCTGGCCAGCGCGTCGGCGGAACCCGGGCCGGCCGGGCGGGGGCTGGCCGGGCGGATCGCCGCCTGCGCGGTGGAGCTGGCCCCGCGGCCCGCCGGGCTCGATCCCCGGATCCGCTGGCTGCGCGAGCCGCCAGCCGCGATCACCGGGCTGGTGATCGCCAGTGAGTGGCTCGACAACGTCCCGCTGGACGTGGTGGAACTGACCGCCGCAGGCCCGGCCGTGGTGCAGGTGGATCCGGCCACCGGGGCGCAGCGGCCGCACGGCGCGCCCGGTCCCGCGGATCTGGCCTGGATCCGCGACTGGTGGCCGCTGCGCGCCTGCGGGGAGCGCGCGGAGGCCGGCCGCACCCGGTGCACCGCGTGGGCCGGGGTGATCCGCCGGATCGGCCGCGGCGTAGCGGTCGCCGCCGACTACGGGCATCTCAGGGCGGCCCGGCCGGCCGGCGGGACGCTGACCGGCTACCTGGGGGGGCGCGCCGTGCCTCCGATCCCCGACGGGTCCAGGGACATCACCGCGCACGTGGCGCTGGACGCCTGCGCGGCGGCCGGGACGGCCGCGGGAGCGGGCCAGACCGTGCTCACCACGCAGCGTGCGGCGCTGCGGGAACTTGGCCTGGACGGGCGGCGCCCGCCGCTGGCGCTGGCGGCAGGCGACGCGGCAGGTTATGCCCGGGCGCTGTCCCGGGCATCGCGAGACGCCGAACTGCTGGACGCCGGGGGGCTGGGCGGGTTCGGCTGGCTGGCCCAGGCGGTCGGCATGCCCCTGCCCCGTCCGCTGGCCCGCCTGGCCCACACCGCGGGCGCCTGAGCCCGGCGCCCCGCACGACGGGCGCGCCCGGCGCACGCCCGTTTGTGGTCGTCGGCACGGCGCCCACACAAGAATGTGGGTGCAGTGCCAACGACCACAAACGCAACCGGGGGCGCGCCCGGGCAGGCGGGCGGGCCAGGCGGCTGGCCGGACGGCTCCCGGGAGCGTGGCAGCATGGGCGGATGCGCGAGCGCCAGGCACCCGGGAAGCCCGGCCCGGGCCGCCAGGTGGAGGCGGTCACCGGTGCCTGGCTGCCGGAGGCCGCCGCGGCGGGAGACGCTGCTGCGGAAGCGGACGCGGCACGGGGCGCGGCTGCAGCGGGTGCGGCTCCGGGGGCCGCTGCTGCAGGGGGCGCTGCTGCAGGGGGCGCTGTTGCGGGGGGCGCTGCGGCCGGCGGGGCGGAGTTCCTCATCAACCTGGGCGCGTCGCATCCGTCCGCGCACGGGATGCTGCGGCTGCGGCTCACCCTCGGACGGCGATCGGATCACGGCCGCCGAACCGGAGATCGGGTTCATGCACCGGGGCGCGGAGAAGCTGTTCGAGGCGCGGGACTACCGCCAGATCATCGTGCTGGCCAACCGGCACGACTGGCTGGGCGCCTTCGCCAACGAACTGGGCGTGGTGCTCGCCGCGGAGCGGCTGGCGGGGATCGAGGTGCCGCCCCGGGCCGTCTGGGCCCGCACCATGCTGGCCGAGCTGAACCGGGTGCTGAGCCACCTGCTTTCCTCGGCTCCTACCCGCCGGAGATCGTCGGCGCGATCGACCGCCGGAGTCGTTCACGCGCTTCCGGCGAGCGGAGGCATCCAATCGGTCATGGAGGAGATCTCCGGCGGCCGGATGCACTACATGTTCAACCGGGTCGGCGGGCTCAAGGAGGAGATTCCGGCCGGCTGGCTGGCCCGGGCCCGGGCCGCGCATCGACGAGGTGCGCGCGGCGCTGCCCGCGATCGGGGCCGCCGTCGGCCAGGACGGATCTTCCGCGCCCGTACCAGGGGCATCGGGGTGCTGACCCGCGGACAGGTGCGGCAGTACGGGGTGAGCGGCCCCGCCGCCCGCGCCTCCGGGGTGGACCTCGACCTGCGCCGCGACGAGCCCTACCTGGCCTACGGCGAGCTGGCCGGGCTGCTCCGGGTCCGGTCCGCACCGAGGGGGACTGCCTGGCCCGCTTCGAGTGCCTGCTGCGACCAGGCTCGCGGTCTCCCTGGACCTGGCCGAGGAGTGCGCCGGACGGCTCGCCAGCTCCCCTCAGGGCCCGCTCAGCGCCGGCTGCCCAAGGTGTTCAAGGTGCCCGAGGGACACGCCTACGCGTGGACGGAGGGACCCGCTCGGGCTGAGCGGCTACTACCTGGTCTCCCGGGGCGGCAAGACGCCGTGGCGGCTCAAGCTGCGGTCGGCGTCGTTCAGCAACGTGGCGGTGCTCCCGGATCTGCTGCCGGGGCACCGGATCACGGACCTGGCCGCGATCCTGGGCTCCCTGTTCTTCGTCGTCGGTGACATGGACCGGTAACGGCCCGGGGAAGCTAGCGCGCGGCGCCGGAGTGTGGCGGCTGGCCGGGCTCGGCATCCTGGTCGCCGCCGTTCCGGGCCCGGCAGCCGTACTCCAGATACAGCGCGGCGGCGACGAGCAGTGCCGCGGCGCCGAGCGACGCGGCCGACACCGTCGCGTCGGACCGGTACGCCGACTTGTCCAGCGACCCCGAGACGTAGATCAGGAAACCGGCGGCCAGCCCGCCGATGAGGGCGGCCGCCAGCGAGCTGGCCTTGGCCAGCGCGGCCATCCTGGCCACCGCGATCGGGGCGATCGGGGTCCCCCGGCCGGCCAGCCGGGCGCGCACGTTCCAGCCGGTGATCGCCTCGGCGATGGCCAGCAGCCCCAGCGCGGGCACCCCGCTCCACGGCAACGGCGGCAGCGACGTGTACACCTGCCGCAGCAGGAGCCACATCCCGACGGCGCAGATCAGGGCGGTGAGCACCAGGGTGCGCGCCTTGGTGGGCGTCATCGCGGCCGCCCCGCCGCCGGCCAGGTTCGCGCTCATGCCGGCGGGTGAAGTACGGCGCCCTCCAGCCGGGCGACCCCTGCGGTGCCGATGGAGGCCAGCAGGTCCGCCACCGGTCCCCAGCCGGGGAGCAGCGCCTCGGGGTCCGCGTCGTGCCAGGGCGCGAGAACGAACGCGCGCTCGTGCGCGCGCGGATGCGGCAGCGTCAGTCCGGGGGTGTTGCTCACCTCGTCACCGTAGATGATGAGGTCCAGGTCGAGCGTCCGCGGGCCCCACAGCTCACCACGGACGCGGCCAAACGCGGCCTCGAGGCCGAGGCACCGTTCGAGCACGGCCCGCGCGGGCATGGTCGTCTCCGCGATCACCACGGCGTTCAGGTAGTCGGCCTGTGCTCCGGGCCGCCGACCGGGGCGGTCTCGTACACCGGCGACACGCGCCAGGAACCCGAGGCGAGGGGTGTCGAACAGCGCGTCCAGCCCGCCCTGCAGGTAGTCCAGCCGGTCACCGAGGTTGCTGCCCATGCGCGATGACCGCGCGCCGGCCGCGGGCCGCCGTGCGCCGGGTGCGGGCTGCTCATGCCCGGCCTGGCCCGGCGGATGGTCGACGGTCACGTCGTCGAACGGATGCGGCGATGGGCGCCTGCGGCTTGTGGACGGTGATCTCTACCTCCGCGACCAGGGGTTCGGACAGGCATACGGCCGCGAGCCGCTCGGCCAGCGTCTCGATCAGCCGCACCGGCGGGTCTGCCGCGACGGCGCGCCAGCCGGCCGGCGAGGGCGCCGTAGTCAACGGTCCTGGACAGGTCGTCGCCGGCCGCGGCCGGCCTGGTGTCCAGCCGCAGCACCGCGTCGATCACGAACTCCTGGCCGTCCGGCGCTCGTCTCGGAGCACGCCGTGCCGGGCGAAGACGCGCAGCCCGCGCAGCGTGATCCGGTCCGAGTCTGCCGTCCTCTCCGACGCCTCGCTCGCGGCGGCGCGCCGCCAGGCCTCCGCGACGCGGACCGCGTCGGAGTTGGCGGGCACCTCGTGCACCCGCGCGCACCAGGCCCCCGCCGCGGCCGCCAGGGCGGTCACCGCGACCGTGGCGTCGTCGCTGCCGGTGAAGGGCCGGGGGGTGCCGTCGGGGGCGGCCAGCAGCCTGCCGAGGAAGCGCTTGCGCGAGGCGCCCACCAGCACCGGGAAGGCGGGCCGTCCCGCCCAGGGCGGCGATCCGGTCCAGGCGGGCGAGCAGCGCCCAGTTGTGCGTCGGGGTGCTTGGCGAAGCCGAGCCCCGGGTCGAGCACGATGCAGCGCCGGGTCCACGCCCCTCGCCGACGACCGCGTCGACCCGGCGCGCGCAGCTCCGCGCACACCTCGCGCGACCACGTCGGCGTAGACGGCGCGCTCCTCCATCTCGCTGGCTGTGCCCGCGCCAGTGCATGACGACATAGGGCACGCCCGCCTGGGCCACCAGGCGGGGCATCTCCGGGTCGGCCAGGCCGCCGCTCACGTCGTTGACCAGGCTGGCACCGGCGTCCAGCGCGGCCTCGGCCACCTCGGCCCGCATGGTGTCCACGCTGACCGGCACGTCCGGCCGCGGCCAGCGCGGTGATCACCGGGATCACCCGGCGGAGTTCCTCCTCGGCCGTCATCCGCTGGGCGCCCGGGCCGGGTGGATTCCCCGCCCACGTCCACGATGTCCGCACCCTGGCGCGGCGAGTTCGCAGCCCGCGGCGCGATCGCCGCATCGGTCCCGAACCACGCACCGCCGTCGGAGAAGGAATCCGGGGTGACGTTCACCACGCCCATGACCAGGCAGCGGCCCGGATCGGGCAGCCCGGGCGGGCCCGGGCCGCGCCGCATGCCAGCCGCCCGGGCAGCGCCGGGCCGGCCCCCGGCGGGCGTGCCGCTTGTCACACTGGTCACCCTAGGCGCGGAGCAGCGACGCGACGCAGCCCGGCTCGGCGGCCGCGCGGGGCCGGTCCGCGCGGCAGGCTCAGCCGGCGCGGCAGGGCAGCGGCGGCAGCTACAGACCCGTGCCGCACCCCGCCGCGGGCGGGGAGGCCGGTTCAGCGGCGCGCCGCGGCCGCGGGCGCCTGGAGGCACGGCCGCAGCCGCCGGGCCAGCCGGGTGAGGCCCAGCTTGCGCGCGATCCGGCGCACCTCCAGGCGGGCCAGACCAGGAACGCCTCGGCCTCCAGGGCGGCGAGGGCGACCCGCGGCGCGTCCTTGGTTCCGGAGAACACGAAGAACCGCGGCACCCAGTGCGGGCAGAACTTGGCGTTGAACTTGTACAGGGACTCGATCTGGAACCACCGGGAGGCGAACAGCAGGAGCCGCGCCAGGCGCGCAGCACCGGACCGGCGCCGATCCGCTCGCCGCGGGCGAGCGCGGACCGGAACACGGCGAAGTTGAGCGACAGCCGCTTGATCCCCAGTTCCGGGGCCGCCTTGATCGTCTCCACGATGAGGAAGTCGTTGACCCCCGGCTGCGCGGCCCGGTCCCGGCGCATCAGGTCCAGCGACAGCCCGTCGGAGCCCCACGGCACGAAGTGCAGCAGGGCCGCGCAGCACGCCGTTCTCGGTGGCCGTGGCGATGACGCAGTCCCCGTCGCCGGGACCGCCGACCCGGCCGAGCGCCATGGAGAAGCCGCGCTCGGTCGGGCTGCCCCGCCAGGAGTCCGCCTGCCGGACGATGCCGCTCGATCTCCTCGCGGCGGCATGTCTCCGAGCCGCCGGACCTGCGCGACGTAACCCTGCCGGCACACCCGGGACACCATCTGCCGGACGTTGCGCATCTGCCTGCCCTTGAGGCTGAAGTCGGCCACCTCCGACGACCGCCTCGTCGCCGAGTTCCAGGGCGGTCAGGCCGCTCTCCCGGCACCAGACCTCGGCCCCGAGTTCGCTGCAGCCCATCACCGCCGGCCGCCCAGGCGTGCCTGGCCGCCTCGTCGAGGAACGCGTGGATCGCGCCCGGCCAGGCCTCCGGATCCCCGATGGGGTCGCCGCTGGCCAGCATGACTCCGGAGACCACGCGGTACCCGACGCAGGACTTGCCGGTTGGCGACCAGATCACGCTCTTGTCGTCGCGGAGCGCGAAATAGCCGAGCGAGTCCCGGTGCCCGTGCCTGCCAGCAGGCCCCGGATCTCTGCCTTGTCCTGCGCGCCGAGCCTGTTCTTCGGCTTGGCCGGGCGCAGGAACAGGTACGCGGTGACCAGCAGGGTGAACACGCCGAGCGACTGGTCAGGATGGTCGAAGAAGTCGCTGCCTGCTCTCGGGCACGAACTGGACCGGGCCGCTGACGCCGACCAGCCCGTAGACGACGTGTGCACGGTCCGCTGCCACACCGAGTAGTCCTGGGCCAGGCCGCGGACCAAAAGCATGTAGGTCAGGCCGATGGCCACGTCCGCGATGAGCAGGCAGACGAAGACGCTCGCGGCGCGCCACCGGGTGCGCAGGTCGCCCACCGCGTAGAACTCGTCCCGGAAGTAGCAGCAGCCCGCCCAGCACGATCGCGGAGACCACGCCGGGAACGATATAGGGCGCGTGCACCACGTGAATGATGACGCTGAAGGCGAGCAACAGGCTGGTCGCCTGCCAGGCACGGCGTTTTCTGCGCCGGAGCCCATGGGAGAGCATCAACAGCAGCAGCCCGATGATCACATCGGCGGTAAAAGTGACATTGGTCAGCGAGCCCGGCACGAACGGCGTGATCCGGTGCAGCCGGTGCTCCAACTGGAGCCGGGGAATGACCGCACTCACCACGTCGGCGAGCCCGATCAGCAGGCAGAGCCAGCCCGTGACGATAGGCACCCAGCGGCGCCGCTGCCTGCGGTCCGGCCCGCGTCCCGGCGGGACCTGGGTTTGTTCCCCGGTATCGGCCGCGTCCGCCGCGTCAGGCAGGGCGCTCGGCTCGCTCGCTTCAGACATGTGTATAAGGCCCTGCGTCACGGGGAATCAGCGTAGTCCCGCGGGCGCTTTCCATGGGTCTTCTCCCGTTATCTGCAAAGTACCCACGAGCGCGCCACTTCCCGTCCGTGACTGGAGGTTCTCTCCCAGGCCTTTGTCACAAGGCTAGCTTCCCGGGCTGCAATTTCTATGCCTGCTGTTCCAGGCCGGCGCTTCGCGGGCCGCGCAGCGGCGCTGCGGGCACCAGCCCGCCCGCCGCGGCTCAGCCGCGGTGCAGCAGCAGGCTCATGGCCTCCGCCCGGGTGCGGGCGCTGTCCCTGATGATGCCGCGCACCGCCGAGGTGACGGTCTTCGCGCCCGGCTTGCGCACCCCGCGCATGGACATGCACAGGTGTTCCGCCTCGATCACGACCAGCGCCCCGCGCGGCTCAAGCACCCGCATCAGCGCGTCGGCGATCTGGCTGGTCATCCGCTCCTGTACCTGCGGCCGGCGGGCGTAGATGTCCACCAGCCTGGCCAGCTTGGACAGGCCGGTGATCTGGCCCTTCTCGTTCGGTATGTAGGCCACGTGGGCGGCGCCGAAGAACGGCACCAGGTGATGCTCGCAGGTGCTGTAGACCTGGATGTCGCGGACCAGGATCAGCTCGTCGTGGTCGGCGTCGAACACGGTCCCCAGCACGTCCTCCGGGGCCTGGGTCAGGCCGGAGAACTGTTCCGCGTAGGCACGGGCCACCCGCGCGGGGGTGTCCACCAGCCCGTCCCGCTCTGGGTTCTCCCCGATGGCGAGCAGGATCTCCCGTACCGCCCGCTCGATCCGCAGCAGGTCGACCGGCTCGGTCAAAGCGGTTCGCCGGGCATGGCGTCATCGGAGCCGAACGGGGCCAGCGCCGGAGGCGTACCGCCACCCAGCGAGGCCGTACCGCTGGCCTGGCCGTTGCCGCGCTGGCCGTGGACAGGTCCTTGCCGTCGGAGGCGGCGGTCAGGGCCAGTTCCTTGGGCGTCAGCACCGGCGGCCGGTCCGAGGGGAGCCGCTTGCCGTAACCGGTGTAGGAGCCGCGGGAGGGGCGCGTCTTGACCGGCGCGAAGATCTTGAGGACTTCGTTCCTGCTCAGCGTCTCCTTGTCCATGAGCTGCAGGACCAGGTCGTCGAGCACCTCACGGTAGGAGACCAGGATCTCCCACGCCTCGTCGTGCGCGGACTCGATGAGGCGGCGCACCTCCTCGTCGATCGTGGAGGCGATCTCCTCGGAGTAGTCCCTGGTGTGCGACATATCGCGGCCGAGGAACGGCTCGCCGTCCCCGGTGCCGAACTTGCGGGCACCCAGCCGCTCGCTCATGCCGTACTCGGTCACCATGCCGCGGGCGATCGAGCTTGCCTTCTCGATGTCGTTGGCGGCACCCGTGGTGGGCTCGTGGAAGACCAGTTCCTCGGCGGTGCGGCCACCGAGCAGCATGGCCAGCTGGTCCATCATCTCCGACCGGGTGATCAGGAACTTGTCCTCCTGGGGCGCCGAGGCGGTATAGCCAAGGGCGCGGCCCCGCGGGATGATCGTGATCTTGTGCACCGGGTCGGCGTTGGGCAGGGCGTGGCCGACCAGGGCGTGGCCGCCCTCGTGGTAGGCGATGAGCTTGCGCTCCCGCTCCGAGAGCAGCACGCTCTTGCGCTCGGGGCCCGCCATGACCCGGTCGATCGACTCCTCCAGCGCGGCCATGGTGATCTTCGTCCCATTGGCGCGGGCGGTCAGCAGGGCAGCCTCGTTGATCACGTTGGCCAGGTCAGCGCCGGTGAAGCCGGCGCGTCCGGCGGGCGATCAGGTCGAGTTCGACGCCGTCGGCGAACGGCTTGCCGCGGGCGTGCACCCGCAGGATGCCCTTGCGGCCGTTGAGGTCGGGCTGCGGCGACCACGATCTGCCGGTCGAACCGGCCGGGGCGCAGCAGGGCCGGGTCGAGGATGTCGGGCCGGTTGGTGGCCGCGATGACGATGACGCCGCCCTTGACGTCGAACCCGTCCAGTTCGACGAGCAGCTGGTTGAGGGTCTGCTCACGCTCGTCGTGCCCGCCGCCGAACCCGGCGCCACGGTGCCGGCCGACCGCGTCGATCTCATCCACGAACACGATCGCGGGCGCGTTCGCCTTGGCCTGCTCGAACAGGTCACGGACCCGGGAGGCGCCGACACCGACGAACATCTCCACGAAGTCGGACCCGGAGATCGAGTAGAACGGCACCCCGGCCTCGCCGGCCACGGCCCGGGCGAGCAGGGTCTTGCCGGTGCCCGGCGGCCCGTAGAGCAGGACGCCCTTGGGGATCTTGGCGCCGATCGCCTGGAACTTGCCCGGGGTCTGCAGGAACTCCTTGATCTCCTGCAGTTCCTCGATGGCCTCGTCGGCGCCGGCCACGTCCGCGAAGGTCGTCTTCGGGGTGTCCTTGGTGATCAGCTTCGCCTTGGACTTGCCGAAGTTCATCACCCGGGAGCCGCCGCCCTGCATCTGGTTCAGCAGGAAGAAGAAGATCAGGATGATCAGGATGTAGGGCAGGAAGCTGAAGATCACGCCGATGACGGTGTTACCGCTGGGCACCTCGACGTTGTAGCCGCCCTTCGGCAGCTTCTTCTGGAGTTCCGCGGCAATCTGCTGGCCCTGGTTGCCGACCCAGCTCGCCTGGAGGCGCTGGCTGGGATTGCCGTTCGTGACGATCTCGATCGTCTGGTTCTTGTCGATCAAGGTGGCCGACTTGACGTGGCCCCCGTTGATATCGGTGACAACCCTGGACGTCGTGGCCGGCGTGTACGAGGCACCGCGGTTCGCGTACGCGAACACGATGAAGAACAGCAACAGCATCACGAGGACCGCGACAAACGGCCCGCGGAAGTAACGCTTGAGATCCATGGATCAACGACCCCGCCTGCTCTGGGCGAGTCCCTCCTGACCAGCCTGCATTGTTACCCGCCGACCTCCGGCGGGACTGTCCTGCGCCCCAGTGACCATGGCGGCTTCCTTGTCATTCCCGGTGGAGGTGCGGGTTAGTTGACGTTACACCGCGCCCAGGAGTCCTCGGGCGGTCACACCACCCCAGGTTCCCCGGCGGTCCTCTCCTCGCATCAACGCTCCCCATCGCTGACGGTGTTCCCCGGTCCTACCCACGTGTCCCTGGGTCAGGCATCACCGCCAGGTTCCGCCTCCCCGGCACCCGGCCCGGCGGCCGTTTCCGCGGCCGCGTCTTCCGCGGTCCCGCCGTACACGTGCGGCGCGAGGGTGCCGACGAACGGCAGGTTCCGGTAGCGCTCGGCGTAGTCCAGCCCATACCCCACCACGAACTCGTTCGCGATCTCGAAACCCGTGTAGGCAACCTCGACGTCCATCCGCGCCGCTCCCGGCTTGCGGAGCAGGACACACAGCCGCAACGAGGCGGGCTGGCGCGAGCGCAGGTTGCCGACCAGCCAGGACAGCGTGAGGCCCGAGTCGACGATGTCCTCCACGATCAGGACGTGCCTGCCGGAAATGTCGGTATCAAGGTCCTTGAGGATGCGCACCACGCCGGAGGATCTGGTGCCCGAGCCGTAGGAGGAGACGGCCATCCAGTCCATCTCCACCGGCAGCCGCATGGCCCGGGCGAGATCGGCCATGATCATGACCGCGCCCTTGAGCACCCCGACGAGCAGCAGGTCGTGCCCGGCGTAGTCCGCGTCTATCTCGGCCGCGAGTTCCGCCACCCGGGCCTGCAGGCGGCCGGCCGGGATGAGGATTTCCTTGAGGTCGCCTCCCACGTCAGTCGCGTCCACCGCGCCCTCCGAGGTCCCTATCCGGCCGGATCGCTGGGGTGACCGGCGGTGAAAAGCAGTTTGCCATGCTGCCTCGTGCCACGGACACCTCCGGGCAGGTCCGCCCAGCGCTGCCCGTGCCAGGAGGTGACCAGCGCGTCGAGGGCCTCGACATGGCCCGCGGTCAGCGCGCCGGGCGGGCAGCCGGCCGCGACGGCGGCCTGCCGGAGCACCCGGGTCCTGAGCGCGGCGGGCAGCCCGGCCAGCCGGCCTGCTTCCCAGCTGCCGTCGTCGCCGCGCGCCTGCTCGGCCTCGGTGGCGGCGAGGCCGTCCAGCAATTCGGCGTCGGCCCGGAACTGGCGGGCACCGCGGGCCAGGGCCTCGGCCACGCCGGGGCCGAGCGCGGCCTCCAGGGCGGGCAGTGCCTGGTGGCGCACCCGCGCCCGGGCAAAGGCCGGATCGGCGTTCTGGGGGTCGTCCCAGGGCCGCAGGCCGGCCGCCGCGCAGGCGGCCCGCAGCGTGGCCCGGCCGACCCCGAGCAGCGGCCGCCGGTAGGGCCCGCGGCTGTCCGGCATGCCCGCCAGCGATCTGGGCCCGGACCCGCGGGCCAGGCCGAGCAGGACGCTTTCCGCCTGGTCGTCCCGGCTGTGCGCGAGCAGCACCGCGGCGGCGCCGGTGCGGTGCGCGGCATCCGCCAGCGCGGCGTACCGTGCGGTCCGCGCCGCCGCTTCCGGGCCGCCGTTCCCGGCGCCGCGGGGCACCGCCACCCGCAGGCGGGTGACCGGTTCCAGGCCGAGCCCGGCGAGCACCCCGGTCACCTCGCTGGCCCGGTCCGCAGAGCCCGGCTGCAGCCCGTGATCCACGGTGACACCGCCCGCGCGGAGCCCGCAGCGCGGCCCTTCGTGCGCCAGCGCGGCGGCCAGGGCGAGCGAGTCGGCCCCGCCGGAGCACGCGGCCAGCACCAGATCACCCGCGGCGAACTCGCCCAGGCACCGGCGGACGGCGGAGCGGACCTCCGCCACCTCCGGAGGAGGCCCCATCGGCGGGGTCAGCCGCTCCCGGCGGCCAGGGTTCCGCCCCCGGAACCCCCGACCCGGTCCAGCCATAGCTGCGGATCCGTCAGCTCCGCGGGCACCGGGAGGGTTTCCGGCGAGGTCCACACCCGGTTGAAAACGGGCATTCCCGCCTCGCGCACCACCGTCTGCACGAACCGCGAGCCCTGGGCGTACTGCTTCATCTTCAGGTCGATGCCCAGGATCCGGCGCAGCGTCTGCTCCACCCTGCCGGTCCCGGCGCGGCGGGCGTTGAACCGGGACCTGATCTGCGCGACCGTGGGCACCACCTGCGGGCCCACGGCGTCCATCACATAGTCGCCGTGCCCCTCGACCAGCGTCATCACGCAGGTCAGCCGCTCCAGCACCGCCCGCTGCCGCGGGGTCTGGATCGCCTCGATGAGGCTGTCGCTGTGCCCGTTGCCGCGCACCGCCCCGGCGACCGCGTCCGCCGCGCCCCTGCAGCCGGCTCACGATCGTGGCCGGATCGAGGTCGGAGGCCAGCAGGAAGTCGGTCATCTGCTCCTGGACGTAGCCGCGGAGCCAGCTCACCGAGGTGAACTGGGTGCGGTGGGTTTCCTCGTGCAGGCACACCCAGCGGCGGAAATCGTGCGGATCGACGTCCAGTTCCCGCTCGACCATGAGGATGTTCGGCGCGACCAGGGTCAGCCGCCCGGCGGGCGCGGTGTCCTGCGGCACAGCCGGATCCGGCGGCAGGAACAGCTCGTACTGCCCGAGGACCCGGCTCGCGAGGTAGGCCAGGATGAGCCCGGCCTGCATGCCGGTGACCCGGGATCCCACCGACGTCACCACGGAGCCGGGCCCGGGCACCCGGCCCTGCTCCCGCAGGTGCTCCACCAGCGGGTCGAGCACCACCCGGAAGCCGTCGATGTTGGCCCGGATCCAGCCGGGCCGGTCCACCACGGCCACCCGGCCGCTGTCCTCGGCGCCGGACATCCCGGTGACCTGCCGTACCGGCTCGATGACCGTGGCGGCCAGTTCGTGCAGTTCCGTGACCGCGCCCCTGGCCTCGGCCAGGCTGACTTGCGGTCCGGGACGGACCCACCGCACGCCTGTGGAGATGGCCAGGTCCCAGTCGATCATCTGTCCGCTGCTCACGCACTCCACGGTACGACCCCCGGCCGACTCCCGGGGACAGCGCGGGGGTCTGTGCGCCCGTGGCGCCTGGCCGTCAGCGGCAGCCGCAGCCGGCCAGCGCCGTCGCCATGGCATCGATTCCGCCCGCCGCGGCCGGTAGCTGGCTGCCGCGGGAGATCTGGTCCGCCATGAACGCGAACCCGAGCAACCGGCCACTGGCGTCGTCGATGACCCCCGCCAGGCTCGCCACCTTGGTCAGGTTGCCGGTCTTCGCCCGGACCACGCCCAGGGCGGCCGGCCCGAAGCCGCCGAACACGCTCTGCCCAGGTGCCAGCGTGCCGGAGAACCCCGCCACCGGCATGCCGGTGACGGCGGCACGCAGCGCGCGCCGGACCGGCGACCGCCGCCAGCCGGACCACGGCGGCCAGCGCGCGGGGAGTGACCTGGTCCTGCGGGGAGAGCCCGCTGCCGTCCACCAGGTGGATGCCGCCGCTGGCGCCGAGCCTGCCCAGCACCGCGGTCACCGCGGCCGCGGCGCCACTGAACGAGGCGGGTTTCCTGGTGTGCAGCGCCACCTGCCTGGCCAGGTCCTCCGCGATCACGTTGTTGCTCTCCCGGAGCATCCAGCCGACGATCGCCGCCAGCGCGGGCGAGCGTACCGCCGCGACCTGCGTCGCGTGCCGCGGCTGGCGCCCGGCGGTGACCGGGCCCGCCACGCTGATGCCGTCGTGGCGGAGCAGCCGCGCGAAGGCATCCGCCGCCTCCACGGCGGGCACGGCGGACCGGGGCCGGAAATTGCTGGGGTCGTCGGCATCCTGCGGCTTGCCCGAGGGTGTCAGCCGCCCCTGGTCCACCTCCAGCGAGGTGATCGGCGTGACGTTGCCCGTGCTGATGTAGCTGGGGGTCCAGCCCGGCGCGGTGGCCGGCCCGGTGAACAGCGAGGTGTCGTAGCTCAGCCGCACCGTCCGGGTCGCCGCGGCCGGCGCAGCCAGTGGGCGGTCGAGGCGGCCAGCGACGCCAGCGTGGCGGGCTGCGGGTAGTCGGTGCGCGGCGGCGGGCCCGCCGCCAGCGTCGGGTCGCCACCGCCGACCAGGGTGAGCAGGCCCGGCCTGGCCCCGGCGACCACGCGGGTGGTGAACCGGGCCGACGGGCCGAGGGTGCTCAGCGCCGCCACCGCGGTGAGCAGCTTCGCGTTGGAGGCGGGGACGAACTCCGAACCGGCGTTCTGCGAGAACAGCACCGCACCGGTGGCCAGGTCGGTGACCACCGCCCCGACGTGCCCCCCCAGCGGCCGTGCGGCGAGCATCGGTGCCAGCAGGGCGGCCAGCCGCGCCCGGTCCGGCGCCGGGCCCCGGGTGCTGGCCGGGGCCAGCACCTGGCCCGGGGTTTCGAGCCGGGACCTGGCCACCCGCGGCACCTGCCACAGGGCCAGCCGCGCGGGCAGCAGGCCGGCGACTGCCACGCCCGCGCCCAGGGTAAAGACGTTAAGCATGGCGAGCGTGACCAGCGCGGTGCCACCGGCGCGGTTCGTCACCACCTGTCCTCTCACGAGATGCTTGGCTTGCCGGGCGCAGCGCGCCCGGCCGACGGCACGGGCCCGCGATGCCGGGGGACACCGCTGGCATCGCGCGATGGAGTCACATCATTGTCGCGCCGAGGGAGGCGGGAGTGGAGTTCGAGGTAATCATCGAGATCCCGAAAGGGCAGCGTAACAAGTACGAGATGGATCACGTGACCGGCCGGATCCGGCTCGACAGGATGCTGTTCACGTCCACCAGGTACCCCGCGGATTACGGGTTCGTCGAGGATACGCTCGCCGACGATGGCGACCCCCTGGACGCGCTCGTGCTCCTGGATGAGCCGACATTTCCCGGCTGCATCATCCGCTGCCGGGCGATCGGCATGTTCCGGATGCGGGACGAGAAGGGTGCCGACGACAAGGTGCTCTGTGTCCCGGCCACCGACCCGCGGAACGACTACCTGCAGGACATCGAGGACGTCCCCGGCTACGACCGGCTGGAGATCCAGCATTTCTTCGAGGTGTACAAGGAACTGGAGCCCGGCAAGAGCGTGGAAGGCTTCGCCTGGGCCGGGCGCGAGGCAGCCGAGGAGGAGATCGAGACCTGCCGGCGCCGCGCCGCGGCCCAGGCGCATGGAACATGATCGGTGCTCGCGCGCGCTCTGGCCTATGCGCGACACTGGACACAGGGACATGCCAAGGAGGGTCCCGTGGCTGAATCAGAGGATGTGCTCGGCCGGGCACCGCTGTTCGAGGCGCTTGACGAGGAGGGCACGAAGGCGCTGCGGGCTGGGGTTCACGACGTCACGCTGGCCCGGGGTGACCGGCTGTTCGACGAGGGCGACGCGGGAGACCGGCTGTACGTGGTCCTCGACGGCAAGATCAAGCTGACGAGGACCGCGCCGGACGGCCGGGAGAACCTGCTGTCCGTGCTGGGCCCGGGCGAGATGTTCGGCGAGCTGTCGCTGTTCGACCCGCGGCCCCGGACCGCCAGCGCCGTCGCGGTGACCGACGTCTACCTGGCCGCGCTCGGCCATGACTACCTGCGTAAATGGCTGACGGGGCGGCCGGACGTGGCCATGCACCTGCTCCGTGCCCTGGCCCAGCGGCTGCGCCGGGCCAACGACGTCATGGCCGACCTGGTGTTCACCGACGTGCCGGGGCGCGTGGCGAAGGCACTGCTGGACCTGGCGGACCGGTTCGGCGAGGAGCAGGACGGCGGGCTCGAAGTGCACCACGACCTGACCCAGGAGGAACTCGCCCAGCTCGTGGGGGCGTCCCGGGAGACGGTGAACAAGGCCTTGGCCGACTTTTCCGCCCGTGGCTGGCTGCAACTGCATGCCAAATCTGTGCTGATCCTGGACAGGGACCGTCTGGCTCGGCGCGCCCGTTAGAAGGGGGGCGCCGCCTTAACCCGCAACGTAAGCAGGCGGCTGACGTTTTAGCGGCGTGCTCGCCTTCGCTTCAGCTCTCGTCCCTTTGCTGCATAACGCCTGGTGGGAGCTGGCCTTGGTCCCTGAGGTACTGGAGTGCGGCGCGAACGGAGAAGGCGGCGAACGGCCAGAGGGCGCGGTCCACGTCGTGGTAGATGCGGGCGACGATCTGGTCCGTGGTGCGGTCGCCGGCCTCAAGCGCCGCTGTGACCTCAGCTAGGCGTTCGCGGCGGTGGGAGATGTAGTGGTCGAGGGTGGCGCCGGGGTCGCTGAGCATGGGGCCGTGGCCGGGGAGGAGGGTGGCCAGCTCAGCCTGCTCCGTGAGAGCCCGCAGGCGGTCCAGGGAGGCTAGGTAGTCGGTGAGGTTGCCGTCGTCGGCGATGACCGTGGTGCCGCGGCCGAGGACGGTGTCGCCGGTGAGCAGGGCGTGGTCGGCGGGAAGGTGCAGGCAGACCGAGTCGGCGGAGTGGCCGGGGGTGGCGACCACGTGGATCTCGCAGCCGGAGACGGTGAGCGTGTCGCCGGGGGAAAGGCCCTCGCCGCCGCGGCGGAACGCCGGGTCGGCGGCCCGGACGGGGGCGCCGGTCATCGCGGCGAACGCGGCGGCGCCCTCGGAGTGGTCCGGGTGGGAGTGGGTGAGCAGGATCTGGGCCACCCGCTGGCCCGCCGCGGCGACCTGGTCACGGACGCGGTGCAGGTGGCCCGCGTGGCCGGGGCCCGGATCGACCACCACCGCCCGGGGTGAGCCGGGCTCGGCGAGAATCCAGGTGTTGGTGCCGTCCAGGGTCATCGGCGAGGGGTTCGGGGCCAGGACGCAGCGCGCCCGCGTGGTCCCCGTGCCGTCGATCTCAGCGCCGGCGATCACAGCGGGTACTCGACCTCCTCGGGGATGGTCAGCCACGCGGCCCCCTCGGCGACCATCACCTCGGGGTATCAGCGCGGTCATCCGGCGCCGCGCGGCGAGCGCCGCGGCGACCGTGCCGCAGGCCCGCAACTCCCCGAGCGTGACCGCGGTGGGCGGCCATAGCGGAGATCTCCTGCGCGGGACGCCGCGTCCAGCGCCGCGGCGGGCGCCAGCCATGCGGTCTCGTCCGCCTCCCCGCTGACGTCCCGGGCACGCTGGCCGTCCGGCAGCGGCGCGGCAAAGAACCGCGTGTCGTAGCGGCGCGCCTCGGTCACCGGGGTGATCCACCGGGCCCAGGGCCGCAGCAGGTCGCTGCGCAGCACCAGGCCCCGGCGCCGCAGCAACTGGGCCAGGGAGAGCGAACCCGCCAGCAGTTCCCTGCGGTCGGCCTCCCATTCCCCGCCCCCGGTCGTGGCCAGCACCGTCCCGGCGTCCGGCCCGGCCAGCAGCACACCGGACTCCTCGAACGTCTCCCGCACCGCGGCACAGACCAGGGTGCGGGCCAGCGCGGGCGGCGCGTCCAGCCGCCGGCCCCACTCCGTGGCGTCCGGGCCCGCCCAGGGGATGCCCTCGTCGCGGTCGCCCGCTGCCACCGAGCCGCCGGGGAACACGTACGCGCCCGCCGCGAAGGCCATGGAGGACCGCGGCCGGAGCATGTAGACCTCCAGCCCGGGCTCACCCGCGGCGCCGCCGCCCGGCCCGGCACCGGCCGGGCGCAGCAGCATGACCGTGGCCGCGTCCCGTGGCGTCACCGGGGGCACGGTGCCCTCCAGCACGTCACGGGCCCGCTCCGCGAACTGCGGCGGCAGCCGGATCGCCGGGCGGCTCGGGCGGTTCAGTCACTGACCTCTACGATCAGCTCGATCTCGACCGGTGCGTCGAACGGCAGGACCGGTGTCGCGACCGCGCTGCGCGCGTGCCTGCCCGCCTCGCCGAACACCTCCAGCAGCAGCTCGCTGGCACCGTTGACGACCTGGGGCTGGCCGGTGAAATCGGGGGTGCTGGCCACGAAACCGGTCATCTTGACCACCCGGGTCACCGCGGACAGCCCGCCGGTGACCGACGCGACCGCGGCCAGGGCGTTCAGCGCCGCGGTCCGGGCCAGCGCCGCCGCCTCGGCGGGGCTCACCTCGGCGCCCACCTTCCCGGTCATCAGCAGCTTGCCCGCCACCATGGGCAGCTGGCCCGGCGGTGTACACATGCTGGCCGGTGCGCACCGCGGGCACGTAGGCCGCCAGCGGGGCGGGCACGGCGGGCAGTTCCAGCCCCAGCGCGGCGAGCCTGGCCTCCGGGGAGTCGCTCATTCCCTGGGCCGTTTCAGGTACGCGACGAGCTGCTCGGGGTTCGGCCCGGGATCACGGCCACCAGTTCCCAGCCGTCGTCTCCCCAGTTGTCCAGGATCTGCTTGGTGGCGTGCACCAGCAGGGGCACGGTCACGTACTCCCACTTGGTCATTGGCAGTCAGGGATCAGCCCGCGGGCCGGTTCCCCAGCCCCCTCTCGGTTCACAGGTGTGCTGGCTAGCCGACAGCCTACGGCCGGGGCCGCGCTGGATGTCAGCCATGTCCCCGGGCAGCTTCACCCGCCTGTTGCGCAGGCGCAGCCTTATCCCGCACTCCGGCATCTCCCGGCCTGGCAGCGCCGCGCCGGGAGGCCGCCGGGCGCGCCGGGCCGCTTCCTGCTACGCCGCTGCGGTGGTGCCCGCCGGGGGCGAGCCAGGCGGAAGCTCCTCGGGGCTTTCCGCCTCAGGCAGCGGCGGGATCTCGGGGTCGGCCAGCGCCGCCTCGGGCGGCGGCTCGATCTCCGGCGGCGGCTCGATCCCGCCGATCTCCGCCTCCGCCTCGGCCTTGGCCACCTCGGCGTCGCCCGTGTCGGCGAGGGAGGGGCCGACGTTCAGCCGCTCGGCCGGCGTCATCTTCTCGAAGAACCGCAGCAACTCGACCGGGACCGGCATGACCAGCGTGCTGTTGCGCTCGGAGGCGACCTCGACCACCGTCTGCAGCAGCCTGAGCTGGAGCGCGGCCGGGTCCCTGGCCATGACGTTGGCGGCGGCGGCCAGGCGCTTGGACGCCTGGTACTCACCGTCGGCCGTGATGATCCGGGCGCGCCGCTCCCGCTCCGCCTCGGCCTGCCGGGACATGGACCGCTTCATGCCCTCGGGCAGGTTCACGTCCTTGATCTCCACGCGCTCGACGCGGATACCCCACGGTCCCTCGGTCGGCTCGTCGATGATCCGCCGCAGCTCGCGGTTGACCGTCTCGCGCTCGGCGAGCAACTGGTCCATCTCGGACTGGCCGATGATCGACCGGAGCGAGGTCTGCGCCTGCTGGGACACCGCGAACATGTAGTTCTGCACGTTGATAACGGCCTTGATCGGGTCGACCACGCGGAAATACACCACCGCGTCCACCCGGACGCTGACGTTGTCCCTGGTAATGCCCTCCTGGGCGGGAACGGCCATGGCGATGATCTGCATGTTGACCTTCTGCAGCTTGTCGCCGACGGGCCGGATTATGGTCAGCCCCGGACCGCGGGTCTCCGGCAGCACCTTGCCGAACCGGAAGATCAGCCCGCGCTCGTACTGCTGCACCACCCGCATGGAACGGCCGACGACGGTCAGCCCGCCGACCACGATGATGATGAGAACCACAAGGAGCGCTGCGAGCATGGGTACACCCCTTCTCTGCCGCTGCGCGCGGCCAAGGCGGCCGCCTCTTGTCAGCCAGCCTAATGACATTCCCACCAGGGTGCGTCGCGCGGCAGGCCAGGGCTTTGCTGACCCAGCACCGGCGGCCGGAGCTGCGGGGGAGCGGAGATAGCCTGATGCCGGTGAGGGCTCGCGACAGCGACTGGGAAGGCGTGCGGCTGCACGTCGTCACCGGCAAGGGCGGCACCGGCAAGACGACGGTGGCCGCCGCGCTGGCCCTTGCGCTCGCATCGTCGGGCGGCCGGGTCCTGCTCATGGAGGTCGAGGGCCGCCAGGGCATCGCCCAGCTGTTCGACTGCCCGCCGCTGCCCTACGGGGAGCGGAAGGTGGCGGTGGCTCCCGGCACGCCGATGACGCCCGGCGGTGACGTCTACGCCCTTGCCGCCGACCCCGAGGCGGCGCTCATCGAATACCTGGAGATGTTCTACAACCTCCGGCACGCCGGCCGTACGCTGACCCGGCTCGGCATCGTCGACTTCGCGACCACGATCGCGCCGGGCCTGCGGGATGTGCTGCTGACCGGCAAGGCCGCCGAGGCCACCCGGCGCCGGGCTGTCCGGGCACCACCTCTACGACGCGGTGGTGATGGATGCGCCGCCGACGGGGCGGATCAGCCGGTTCCTGAACATCCCCACGGAGGTCTCCGGGCTGGCCAAGGTCGGGCCCGATCCGGGGCCATGCCGACACCGTGCAGAGCGTGATCCGCTCGCCGGAGACCGCGGTGCACTTCGTCACGGTGCTGGAGGAGATGCCGGTGCAGGAGACCCTGGACGGGATCGCGGAACTGCGCGGCCTGGCCCAGGGCGGGCTCCAGCTCGGCGCGGTCATGATCAACATGGTGCGCCCCACCGGTCTCACCGACGAGCAGCTCGCCGCGGCGGCCCGGGGCGAGCTGGACCGGCACGAACTGGTGCTGGGGCTGAAGACGGCGGGCATCGACGGCAGCCCGGGGCCCGACGGGAGCAACGACGTGGCCGACGCGCTCGCGGCCGAACTCGGCGAGCACGCGACCCAGGTACTGAACCAGCGCGAGCACCGCCGGGCGCTGACCGAGGCCGGCCAGCCCTGCTACGACCTGCCACTGATCACCGACGGCATGGACCTGGCGGGGCTGTACCGGCTGGCCGGCAGCCCTGCGCGAGCAGGGGGCGGCGTGAGCGAGCGGCACCGAGACGCCGCCGCGGCTGGACACCGACCGGCTGCTGGACGACCCGCGCACCCGGATCATCGTGTGCTGCGGCTCGGGCGGCGTGGGCAAGACCACGACCGCGGCCGCGCTCGGCCTGCGGGCCGCGGAGCGGGGCCGGCACGTCGTGGTGCTCACCGTGGACCCGGCCCGCCGGCTGGCCCAGTCCATGGACCTGTCCAGCCTGGACAACACGCCCCGGCCGGTCCCGCTGCCGGACACCACGGACGGCGGCACGCTGCACGCCATGATGCTGGACATGAAGCGCACGTTCGACGAGATCGTCGAGGCGCACGCCGAGCCCGACCGGGCCGAGCAGATCCTGGCCAACCCCTTCTACCAGTCGCTGTCCTCCAGCTTCGCCGGCACGCAGGAGTACATGGCGATGGAGAAGCTCGGCCAGTTGCGGCGGGCCGAGCGAGTGGGACCTGATCGTCGTGGACACCCCGCCGAGCCGGTCGGCGCTGGACTTCCTGGACGCCCCGCAGCGCCTGTCCCGCTTCCTGGACGGCCGGCTGATCAAGCTGCTCACGGCGCCCGACCAGGGTCGGCGGGCGGGCCTACCTGAAGGTGGTCAACGCCGGCTTCGGCGTGATCACCGGCGTCGTCACCAAGGTCCTGGGCGCGCAGGTGCTGCGCGACGTGCAGACCTTCGTCTCGGCGTTCGACACGATGTTCGGCGGGTTCCGGGAACGGGCCGAGGACACCTACCGGCTGCTGCAGACGCCGGGCACGGCGTTCCTCGTGGTGGCGACCCCCGAGCCGGACGCGCTGCGGGAGGCGTCCTACTTCGTGGAGCGGCTGTCGGAGGACCGGATGCCGCTGGCCGGGCTGGTCCTCAACCGGGTGCACCGCTCCCCCGCCGCCCGGCTGTCGGCGGCGCGGAGCCTGGCCGCCGCCGAGGCGCTGCTGCCCGCGGGCGGCGTGGGCCACAACGCGCCCGCATCAGGCGCGGACGGCGGCGGCGACGGCCGGCCGACGCGACCAAGTACCCGCTCGCCGTGGCCGCGCTCCGGCTGCACGCCGAGCGGATGCAGCTCATCGCCTCGGAGCGCCGGCTGGCCGCAGAGCTTCACCGCGGCGCATCCGGGGTGCCGGTGGCGCGGGTGACCGCCCAGCCCGAGGACGTGCACGACCTCGCGGCCCTCAGAGTGATAGGCGAAACCTCGCCACGACTGATGCGGCTGGCTAGCGCCCAGCTGGTCAGCCGGGCGGTCCTAAGAGGCGACGAGCTGGGTGTCGTCGGCGGTGCGCTCGTAGGCGTTCCTGGCGTGCTCAAGGAGCTCGCGCCAGGAGGTCGACGTCCGGGCGGCGGCGGAGCAGCGCACGGCGCTCACGCTCGGTCATGCCGCCCCAGACCCCGAACTCGATGCGGTTGTCGAGGGCATCGGCGAGGCATTCGGTGCGGACGACACAGCCACGGCAGATCAGCTTGGCCCGGTTCTGCGCCGCCCCCTGGACGAAGAGCTCGTCCGGGTCTGTCTCCTTGCACGCGGCACGCGCGGTCCAGTCAGCGATCCACATGTGGTCCAACTCCTCCTGATCGTCACGCCCTCGGGGGGTCGTCACGCCGGGTGGCGTTTCACGAGCGATGCAGGCCGGCCGTGGGGGCACCGGCTCCCATGTTGCTGTGTTGCGAAAACGTAACTTACGGAAGGTGCGGGGTCAGGCGCTAGACCCCGTTCGGTCCATTTCCCAGATAGCCCACATGGGCCATGTCGCGCACAGTCGAGTAGTCCTTCGGCTGGACGATGAGTAGTTTCTCGCAGGATAGCGGCTCGTATGGAGGACCGCGCCAGGGGCCAGACCTGGCGGCAGTCAGGCACCCGGCATCGGCCGCCGGGCGTACCCTGAAGTCCGTGCCTGGCGACCAGAGCTCCCTGGCTGAAACAAGCTTCTCGGCAAGGCCAGCGCGGTCGTCCGGCTCGTCGTGGCCTCCGCTGTCGGCGGTGCCCTCGTCGCCGGCGATCGCCCTTCCCGCCGTGGGCGCCATCGGCACGGTGGTCCGTAACTCAGCGACCAAATTCAACACCCTGAGCACGCCGGAACTGCACCAGCTTCCGGTCCGCTCGGAGATCCTTGACCGGCACGGCAAGTTGCTCGCCTACTACTACCCGCGGACGGGACATCGACCGGGTCCCGGTGACCTACGACCAGATCGCCCCGGTGATGCGCCAGGCCATCGTCGCGATCGAGGACGCCCGGTTCTACGAGCACGGCGCGATCGACTTCCGCGGCACCGTCCGCGCGCTGGTCAACGACCTGGAGCACAAGTCCGTCCAGGGCGGGTCCACGCTGGCCCAGCAGTACGTGAAGAACGTGGAGATCCTGTCCTCGCCCAACCCGGACAAGGCGTACGCCAGCGCCACCGCGGAGACGATCGGGCGCAAGATCCGCGAACTGCGGATGGCCGTGCAGGTCGAGCACACGATGTCCAAGCACGCAGATCCTCGCCGGGTACCTGAACGCCGCGTTCTTCGGCAACCAGTCCTACGGCATCCAGGTCGCCGCGCAGCGCTACTTCAGCATCCCGGCCGCCAAGCTCAGCCTGCCGCAGGCGGCGATGCTGGCGGGCATCGTGGAGAACCCCACCGCGTACAACCCGCTGGGCACCGCACAGCAGCGTCCGAACACCTCGAACGGCGGAACACGGTGCTCGCCCGGATGGCGCAACTCCACTACATCTCGCCAGCGCCGCCGCGGCCGCGGAGAAGACAGCCGCTCGGACCTGAACCCGTCGGTGCCCCAGTCCGGCTGCACCAGCGGTCGGCGAAGTACGCCGCGTACCTGTGTGACTACGTCGATCGCGGTCATCCGCCACGACACCGCCTACAAGCAGACCTGGGCCAGGCTCAACGGCCTCGGCGGGCTGACCATCACCACCACGCTCGACCCCAAGGACCAGCAGGCGGCCGACAAGGCGGTCAACTACATGCTGCCGCCGCCCCCGTCCGGCGTTAACCCGGGCCGGAACGCCGACACCGAGGTGCTCATCCAGCCCGGCACCGGCACGTCCGCGCGATCGCCATCGACCGGCCTACGGCACCGGCAAGCGCCAAACGTCATCGACTACGCGGTGGGCCCGCAGTACGACGGCAGCGAGGGCGTGGCAGATCGGGTCGACCGGCAAGGTGTGGACCATGGTGACCGCGCTGGAGCAGGGGATCCCGTTCGGCTACTCCAAGCACGTCAGCGGCACGGCCACCGTGTCCGGGCTACACCAACTGCAAGGGCCAGGTCCTCGCCCCCTGGCATCTCGACCAACGACCAGAGCGAGCTGACCCCGGCCACCTACTCGCTGTACACCGGGACCACGGATTCGATCAACGTCTTCTTCGCCTACCTGGAGCAGAAGGTCGGCCTGTGCAACGTCATCAAGACCGCCACCCAGATGGGCCTGACCTGGCCGGACGGGAAGTCGCTGCTCAAGCCGGACCGCCGGGAGCACCACCTGGCGAGCGCCGACAACGATCCGTCGTTCACGCTGGGCGCCGACAACCTGGCGCCGATGGACGTGGCCGCCTCCGACGCGACCCTGCCCGCGCGCGGCATCTACTGCAGCCCCATCGCGATCACCAAGATCGTGACGACCACCGGGCAGCAGCTGCCGGTGGAGTCGGCCCACTGCCACCGCGCGCTGCCCCAGGCGCATCGCGCGACGCGGCCAACTACATCCTCCAGGGTGACCTGACCAGCGGGACGCGCGACAGCGGACCAGATCGGCCGGCCGGCCGCCTCCAAGACCGGGACCGCGGACTCCTACATGTCCGCGTTCTTCGTCGGCTACACGCCCGACCTGCTGGGCGCGGTCTGGGTGGGCAACCCCGACCGGCAACATCGCACGATGACCGGCTACCCGAATCCTGCTACCGCGCTGCGGCGGTCCAGTGCCCCGGTTCCATGTACGGCGTCGATGGCGCCCGGGAACACCTGGCAGGCGACGTTCCTGCACGCCGCTGCTGGCGATCCCGCGCGCAGCTTCGTGCCGCTGTCGCCATCCAGCCCGCTGTTCTCCATGGGCAACGGCCAGTTCGTCATCCAGCCCAAGCCGCCCAAGCCTCCGCACCACCCGGGCCCGCCCACCGGCGGCGGCCACGGCGGTGGTGGGGGCGGTGGCGGCGGTGGTGGCGGCGGCGGTCACAACGGCAACTGACCGGGCCAATGGGCCGGGGCTGCCTGTGTCCGGCACGGCGGTGTTGCCGCGCTGCGGCGCGGTCCGTGGTGCTGCCGGGCCCGGCGGGGTGCTAGCCGAGCCTGCGGCGGACCTCGGCCGCGACCCTGGCCCCCTCGGCCCGCCCGGCGATTCGCGGAGTGAGGACCTTCATGACCTGGCCGATGGCGCGCGGGCCGCTCGCTCCGGTCTCCTCGATCGCGGCCGCCACCAGGTCGCCTAGTTCGGCGTCGGTGAGCTGGGCGGGCAGGTAGGCGTCCAGCACGGCGCCCTCCGCGCGTTCGGCCGCCGCCTGCTGCTCCCGGCCGGCCGCGGCGAACGCGTCGGCTGCCTCCCGGCGCCGCTTGGCTTCCCTGATGAGCACGGCGACGACCTCGTCATCGCTGAGTTCCCGCGCGGAGCGCCCCGCGACCTCCTCCTTCGTTACGGAGGTGAGCGCCATCCGCAGGGTGCGGACGGTGACCTCGTCCCGTGCCTTCATCGCGGCGGTCAGGTCACTGCGGAGCCGGTCCTTCATTGCAGCCATGGGCCTCATCTTGCCCGACGGCATCGGCCCGGCAGACACACCACCGGGCTACCGACGGGCCCGGGCGGGCCTATCAGCGTGCCGGTGCGGGCCCGTATGGCCACCAACGGGCCGCAGAGAGCCGCTTCGCCAGGCTTCGCGGCCCTGCACGGGCGCCCGCCCGGCCGGGCTTCCTGGCCACACGGGCGGGCCGCCCGCCGGGCTTCCGGACCGCCCTGGCAAGCGGCCTCGCCTGGCCAAATAGCCCCTGGCCTGCGCACTCTGGCCTCGGCGTGTCCCGGCACATGGCACCATAGGTGGATGCGAGCACCCTTGCGCGCCCTCACCCTGACCGCCGTGGCAGGCGGTGCGGCGCTCGGCTACGGCAGCATCCTGGAACGGAACTGGTTCGCCCTGCGCCGGGCCGAGGTACCGGTTCTGCCGGCGGGCACCGAACCGCTGCGGGTGCTGCACCTGTCCGACATCCACCTGACCCCCGGACGGCACCGGCTGCTGTCGTGGCTCAGGTCCCTGGATGCGCTTGCCC
This sequence comes from uncultured Actinomycetes bacterium, assembly GCA_963730235.1. Lineage (GTDB taxonomy): Bacteria > Actinomycetota > Actinomycetes > Streptosporangiales > Streptosporangiaceae > DASXKD01. The sequence goes on along the minus strand of CAVSRH010000004.1, from coordinate 581,182 downwards.
CGGATCTCGTCGTGAACACCGGGGACTCGATCGCGCACGAGCGGGCCGTTCAGCCGCTGCTTGAGGGGCTCGGCCCGTTGCTGGACCGGCCCGGCGTGTTCGTGTTCGGCTCGAACGACCTCTACTCGCCCATTCCCGCCAACCCGCTCCGCTACCTCTGGGACAACTCGGCGAAGAAGCACAGCCGGCATGTCCCCGACCTGCCCTGGGCCGAACTCGGGGCGGGCATGGCCGCGGCCGGCTGGATGGACGCGAACAACGCGCCGCGGCCGGGTCAAGGCCGGCGGCCTCGACATCGAGGTCGGCGGGGTGCACGACTCGCACATCCGCCGCGACCGCTACGAGGAGATCGCCGGGCCCGCCGATCCCACGGCCGACCTGCGGCTCGGCGTCTTGCATTCGCCCGAGCCCCGGATCATGGACCTGTTCGCGGCCGACGGCTACGACCTGCTGCTGGCCGGGCACACCCACGGCGGCCAGGTCTGCGTGCCGGGCTACGGGACCCTGGTCACCAACTGTGGCATCGAGCCCGAACGGGCCAGCGGCCTGCACCGGCATCCCGCCGAGGGCGAACCGGACCGGCCGTGGCTGCACGTGTCCGCCGGGCTCGGGACCTCACCGTGGGCGCCGTTCCGGTTCGCCTGCCGGCCCGAGGCAACCCTCCTCACGCTGGTTCCCCGTATCGGCTAGACTTCGGGGGTTCCCGGGCAGCCTGTTCGGGAATCTATGCCGTTCAGGCGGCGGGGTGTGGCGCAGCTTGGCAGCGCGCTTCGTTCGGGACGAAGAGGCCGCCGGTTCAAATCCGGCCACCCCGACCAGTAATCCCAGGTAGGACGGGTTTCTACACAGTGTAGAGACCCGTCCTTGATCATTTGACCGTCATTTGACCGTGAGATCTGGCGTCAAATCGCGTCAGATTTTGCTCTTGACCGTCTCCGCGCGAGCCTCTGCGTGACGTTAACTCATCTGAACGCTTCTGGGCGCTGAAGCAGGCCAGCCTGCGGAGGTTCGTCGGCAGGCGGCGACCTGGACTCACCCAGATCTGAACACCGTAGCGTAATACACTAAATAGCTGAATCGTTGATTTCCGTATTACAGAAGGCTACAGTGAAGACATGCCAGCCGGGGAACACGACTACGAGGGGGTGCCATATGGCGATCTTGTGTTCGAGGACATCGACTGGTCCGAGATCGAAGAGCACGACCCTGGGCGCCGGTCTGCACGGAAGGGAACCAGCGAACCTGACGTGGCCACCGAGTTGGCAACCGAAGCCTGCCAGGATGAGCGCCGTTGGGTTCGCTCTGCTGGCAGCAAGTCGGGGCTGACCGTCAAAGTGACAGGATCCTCACCCGCAGCAGGCTTCGTCGTGACAGTCATAGTCGCGCCAAAGGACCATCCACCGAGAACCCGGTGGTGGGGTGCCACGGCCTGGGCTGCCAAGCCATCCGAGATCAAGCAATACGAGGAGGGCCAATGAGCGAGAGTGTGCGGGACATGCTCGCCCGCGAGGCCGCCGAAGCGAGGGCACGCGCTGATGCCGAGGAACGCGGCGAGATTGCGCCGACACCCGGCCAGCGTGGACGCAGACGCGCTGCGGACCCATCCCAGGTGTACGCGGTGCGGATTCCGGTATCGAGGCTCAGAAGGCTTCGAGAGGTTGCTACGGACCTCGGCATACAGCCGTCTGCCCTTATCCGTCAGTGGGTAATCGAACGGCTGGATGCACTTGACGCGAGCGGCGTTTCGCACATTGATGAAGCTATGCCTCCTGTTCCGGGAGAACTGAAACTGGGGCCGCGCCGTGTCCCAGTCGGCTATGAACCAGGCAGCGGTCGGGTGAAACTCCGTGCCTGACATGCTGTATGTGCCTGTCTTGAAGGGCCGTCAGGGTGAACTGAAGGCCCTGGCGGCCATCCAGCCCGTAACCAGGCAAGCGATCCTGCCTCTGCTGGAAATGGTTCCGGGATCGGTTGAGGAGACAGGGCAGCCTGGTCAACTACGGGCTCAATTGCCTTAAGACTGCGAAACGACTCCAGGCTTGGGCGGGCAGTCGGCTGCTCCTCGATGCTGGCTTTCTTCCGCCCGAGGCGGTCCGTGGTGATGAGTTCGGGGCGCTCGGTAATTCCGTCGCTGCAGCCATGGACCAAGGAGTGGACGCGACCCCCGTCGTTCACCTCGATGAGGACCCGCAGGTCTACCGCGATGCAGGGACCCTTCATTCTGACCTGCGACGTGGTGTGGCTATCCGGCTTGGCACTGAGGACCTCGACGAGGACTCCGAGGACATAGAAGATGCCCTGACCGAGTTGCTAAGCACCCTGGGCGCTCACCGCCGAGACGTCGATTTGGTCTTGGACGTTAGTGCCGTCAACGGTGACCTCAGTGTGCGGGCGGGCGCCCGCCTTGTAGCCGATGCGCTGCGAGGGCTGGCGGATATGGAGGAGTGGCGCAACGTTATAGTTACCGGGGGTGCTTTCCCTTCTGACCTTTCCGCGTTCGAGCCCTGGACTGTCGGTGAAGCGCCCCGGTTTGACGCGATGCTCTACGACTACCTCCGGCAGCGACGGCGCCTTCCGCGGATTCCAACGTTCGGCGACTATGCCGTCACGCACCCCGCCCTCATAACAGGCATGCCTTACCCGGCCCCTCCCCAGTTGCGCTACAGCGTCGCCGACAGGTGGCTCGTGCTCAAGGGCCGCCGCAACGATCCCAGGGGCCACGAACAGTTCTACGACGTATGCGAGACGATCGCTAGCCGCCCGGACTTCGTCGGCGCCGCCCTAGGCAATGCAGATGCCAGGATCGCCAGCCCCCGCAGTCACGGCCCCGGCAACGCAACGACATGGCGCGAGATAGGCACCACGCACCATCTCGACTTTGTGGTGCGGCGCATCACCACTCTGGACGAGCCTTGATCGCCTCGCGAACCTCACGCTGCAACTCAGGCAAGGGCAACTGTCCTGCAATCGCCTCCCACAAGCGCCATCGAGTTGCCCTACGCAGGCCAGCGCTGAGACCACGGCTATGAAGCGCAGCGTATGCCTCATCGCGCCAGAGCAACTGGGCTATCGACAGCGGGTCAGGGGCGGGGTTAGAGCCTGGCTCCCGTACGATCTCCAGAACCGGGCCGTTCTCTGTCGCACGGGCCAGCCAGATACCCCACCAGTCGGGCAGTACCCCTCGTGCCCGCTCAGCAGCAGCCGATCCTTCGACCGCGAGGATTGCGATGTCAAGGACAGCGCTGTACAACTCCACCTGGGAGGGCAGACGGCCGAAGTTGTCGCGAGCGCTCTTGACTTCGCATCCGATGATGTGTCCGTTGATCGCCGCCACATCGACTCGCGTCGCGCCAACCCCGATGCTCCACTCTCGTCGGTACACCGTGCGGCGGCCACGATGCTCTCGCCGAAGCATGGCCTCGGCAGCCCCAACGATCTCGCCCGCCCGCACAAGTTTCACTCTAATCTCGCTGGTCTGGGCTACAAGGGTCCGGCAGGGCCTGTCGGCAATCCGTTACCAGGGCTCCTGCACCGTGCACCCGCCAGCGCGGATCACCGGCTCCAGTTCCTCCGGATCCCGCCATCCGGCGACCAGGTGCGGATCGGTGTGTTCTATTCAGCAACACCCACTCCGGGCACCACAGTCACGAAAACCCGAGGCTAGTGGTGTGTAAGGGCGCTTGTTTTAGTCTTGGCGCGCTGGATGTTGCCGAGGATCTGGTCGGCGTCCTTGGTCCAGGCGAACGGGTGCGGGTGGTCGTTCCAGCTGTCGATGAACACGCCGATGGTGTCGGTGAGCTGGCGGACTGAGGTGTAGGAGCCGCGGCGGATGGCCTGGCGGGTGATCACTGAGAAAAAGCATTCCACGAGGTTGAGCCAGGAGCATCCGGTCGGCGTGAAGTGCAGGCTGATCCGGGGGTTCTTCTCCAGCCAGGCGCTGACCTCGGCGTGCTTGTGGGTGGAGTAGTTGTCGCACACCACGTGCAGTTCGGTTCTGGGGTACGCGGCGGCGACTTTCTTGAGGAACTTCAGGAACTCCTGGTGGCGGTGCCGGGGATAGCAGGCGTCGGTGACAGTCCCGGTGGCGACTTCGAGGGCGGCGAACAGGCAGGTCACCCCGTGCCGGGCGTAGTCATGGGTCTGCCGCTCGGGGATGCCGCTGCGCATCGGCAGGATCGGCTGGGTCCGCTCCAGGGCCTGGCACTGCGATTTCTCGTCCACGCACACCACCACGGCGTTGTCCGGGGGGTGCAGGTAGAGGCCGACGACATCGCGGACCTTGGCGTCCAGCAGCGGGTCGGTGGAGAACTTGAACCCCTCCGACCGGTGCGGCTGCAAGCAGAACCGGCGCCACAACCGGGTGATCGAGTCATGGCTGACCTCGATCTTCGCCGACCGGCGCAGCCACTCGGCCAGCCGCCGGCTCGACCAGTGCGTCACCCCGGCCGCACGCAAGGCATCCGGCGGCGGGGTCACGGTCGCCGACAGGATCTCACTGATGGCCCGCTCGGTCAGCACCCGCCGGGGCCCGCCCGGCCGCTTCGCGTCCTCCAGCCCGGCCAGCCCGCCCTCGGCGTACTGCCGCCGCCACTTGACCACCGTCGGCTCGGTGCACCCGACCCGCCCGGCGATCTGCGGGCCGGTCAGGCCCTCGGCGGCCAGCAGCACGATCCGGGCCCGCTCAGCTACCCGCGCCGGAGCGCCACGGTCGCGGGCCCGCCGTTCCAGCTTCGCCCGGTCAGCATCCGAGATGGCAAGCACACGCACCCGATTCGGCATGCGCCATTATCCCGCACCCCGAATGAAGACTCAAGAGAAACGCGCGTCAGAACACTAGCGTCTGTTGACATACTCGCGCCCGATGAAGTATCCGGCCGCTAGTAGGACGATCACCATCAGGATCGCCAGAGACGCCGGGACGGTGCTGCGAATCGCGATCGGCGCGGCGATAAGCCCCATGATCGAAGAAGTGCATGCGGAACCGGTGCCGGCTGAGCGCCTCGTTGGGGAGCCCTGGCCGGTGGCCTGCGGAGCGTCAGGCTGGCCACTGTGATGAACTGGTGCGCAAGCGACAAGCACCCCGCGCAGCGACACCTCACCAGGGCCACATGCGCGGCGCAGGGACAGTGGTGGTGACAGCCAGGAAGGCAGTCTCATGTCCAGTGCGCAGTTGTATGACAGCATCGGAACCACCTACACCGTGACGCGGCGCACCGAGCCGCGGATCGCCGCGCGGGTCTGGGCCGCGCTGGGGGATGCGCGGACCGTGCTGAATGTCGGGGCTGGCACCGGCTCCTACGAGCCCTCCGACCGTGACGTCACCGCGGTGGAGCCGTCGGCGGTCATGCGTGCGCAGCGTCCCGCGGGCGCAGCGCCGTGCGTGGCTGCCACCGCGGAGAACCTTCCGTTCGAAGACCAGTCCTTCGACGCCGCGATGGCTTTTTCCACCGTTCATCACTGGCAGGACCCGATCGCGGGCCTGCGCGAGATGCGGCGCGTGGCTCGCCGAGTGGTGGTGTTCGCGGGCGACACCAGTGAAACCAGATGGCGTCGCCGGTTCTGGCTTACTCGCGACTACCTGCCCGAAGTCGCTGCCTTCTCCCGGCCGGCCTTCGCTGACCGAGCAGGCCCGCGCGATCGGAGCCCGGATGGAACCGGTGCTCGTTCCGTGGGACTGCGCGGACGGCTTCTTCGAGGCCTACTGGCGCCGGCCCGAGGCATACCTGGACGAGAATGTCCGCCGCGGAGTATCGGTCTGGGCCCTTGTCGGGCCGGACGCCGAGCAGAGGGCAGTGCGCAGCCTCCGTGATGACCTTGCCTCAGGGCGGTGGGCCGACCGCAACCGCGACCTCGCCGGTCTCGACGCGGCAGAGCTTGGCCTTCGCCTGCTTGTCGCCTGAACCCCGCCACCGCTGGGTACTACTTCGCTGCCCCGAAGCCACGGGCCGTTCTCGGCTCATCGGGCATGCGCGCGCCGCCGGGCGTGGCGGGCGGAGGTCTGCGACGTCGGCAACCAGCTAGCGCAGGCCGCCAGCCGGGCAAGCCATCACCTCGTCGCGGAGCAAGGAACCGACCCACTCGTCCACCCGCACGCCATGGCGGACGCGCCGCTTACGCAGCGTCGCCTCGATGAGGAATCCGGCCTGCTCCGCGACCCGGCGAGAAGCGATGTTGCCCGCTTCGCAGCGCCACTCGATGAGTTCGATGCCCGCCGTCGTGACCGCCCACTGGCAGACCGCCCGGACCGCGGTGGTGGCGACGCCACGCTTGCGGGCGCGCGGATCGACCCAGTACCCAACCTCGGCTGCGCCGGGTTCTCCCAGGCGCAGGCCGACCCGGCCCAGCGGGGTGGCCGTGGCAGCATCCTCTGCGACGAACTCAACCCGGCGGCCGCCATCCCCGCCAGCGATACACATCTCCTTGACGTAGGACGCCGCATCTTCGAGCCGGTAGGGCGAGGGAACCTGCATGAAGCGCTGCAGTACCGGGTCCAGCGATACCTCGTAGACCCAGGGGATGTCGGCCGGGCTGAACGGGCGCAACGTCAGCCATCCAGCCGCGATCGTTTGCCGGTCCATGACATCAGTCTGGCCCACCGCGCCCGGGCCCGTGCGCGATGACGGTGGCCGTGCCCGGGATGATCGCCTGAGCGCTATGCGCCTGCCGCGGCGGGGGCGTCGGCCCATAGGACGTAGGCGAATCCAGGCCCGAACGGCAGGACAGCCCGGTAGTGGCCGTTCCGCTCGGTGACCTCGATGCCGAGGTCCTCCGCGTGCCGCTTGAGCATCCCGAGATTCTCGACCTTGAAGGACAGATGCTGACTGCCCGGGCCGACGGGCATCCGGGCGCGCAGCCGCCGCAGAGTCCGCGCGAAGGCGATCATCCCGTCGGCGATCTGGTCTATCTCATCCGCGGCCGCATAGCCCCGGGGGGTTAAGGCGGTTGGGCCCGGTCCGGTCATGGTCCCTCCTAGGTCAAGCGAGAGCATAACGGATCGTATGCACCTGGTCGCACAACGACAAAACCGGCGGCGGCCGACTCCAGGATCCTGCTGCTGACGTACCGGCCAGCGGCCGGCCCGGACGAGCAGGCCCGGCGGCTGAGTGACCGGTCCGCTCTTGACCGGTTGTGATCTTCTGACCAGCACCGCCGGCCACACCGTTCCAGCGAATGGGGGGACGCAATGCACGAAACCGGCACCCCGCGCCGACATCGATCGCTTTGTCCTCACCAATTCTCTGCCGCGCGGTGATGCGGGGTGGAGCATCCTCGTGAAATCCGGCACCACGCGCTTCCGGTCCCTGGTCCTCGGGGATCAGCTTGTGCTGATCACGCTGAATAAGTGCGTGTCCTGAACTAGAGCTTTGGGTTCCGGATTCTGGACACGGGAGTCATGTTTTTCAGGCGGGTTTGAGTCGTGCTCGGGCGATGTAGTCGTCGACGTGCTGGTCGATGGTGGCCAGTGCCTGGCGGAGTGCCGGTGGGGCTTGGAGCTGGTCGGCGGCAGCCAGGGGCCTGAGCAGGCGGTGGTAGAGCTTGGTGTAGAAGATCGCGACGCGCTGGCCTTCGGGGGTCAGGGCGTAGGTGTGGGTGCGGGGGATGCGGTGGATCAGGCCGTTGAGGCGCAGGCGGCGCAGGTCGTAGGTCATCTGGCTGGCGGTGTAGCGGGTGCCGGGCAGCCGGGCGGTCAAGGCGCGCAGGCTCTTGTTGGTGACGCCGCAGGTGCCGAACAGGGTGAGGGACAAGGCACCGGCCAGGGCCATGACCCGGGGGTCGCCGAACCGTAGTGCCGGGGCCCTCCTGCCATCCTCGGTGAGGGTGGGCTGTGCGATCCGCTCGATGGCTGGGCTCGCAAGGACGCAGCCCTGGCCGGCACGCATAGTTTGCAGCAGCCGGCGGTTGATGTCATGGGCCTTGGCGGTCAGTTCGGTGAAGTGTTCCAGGCGGCGCAGCACGCCGATGTCGCAGGCGTCGTTGATGACGGTCTCGATCCTTAGCGCCCGGCCGTCTTTGAGATAGGTCTTGATGCGGGAGTGCCGGTAGAAGGCGTTGATGACCACGCCGTCGTTGTCGCGGTCCACCGCGGTGCGGAAGACACCCTTGGTAACGCAGCGGGCCTGCCGGTTGAAGATGATCTCCATGTTGTCGGGCCGGCCGATGTCGAGGTTGTCGGCAGCAAGAGCCTCGAAGAACGCGCGGGCGTGCCGGGGCGCGGTGAACGTGATGGTCTTGGCGATCTCCACTTGGCGCATGGAGATGTCCCACCAGTAGCCGGCGGCGCGGTCGGCGCGGGTGAACGGCAGCGGCAGCCGCGCCCACCAGCGTTCGGCGAACACCTGGATGTGCCCGGGGCCGAGGCGGCCGCAGATCTCCTGCAACACCGCCGGGTCCTCGCAGGAGGCGAACCCGTTGGACAGCTCTTGGAAGGACAGGCCCGCCCGGGCCGCCTGGCGTTTGGCCCACTCGTGCCCGTTGACCCAGATCTTGCCCGGATAGGGGAAATAGGCGCAGATCTTGATGAACGCGGGCCCGAAACCCTCGTCCCAGACGTAGAAGTAGTAGCAGGTCACCCGGCGTTCGGTGCGGTTGCAGGAGAACCACACCGCCCCGGTAGGGGTCTGGTCCTTGGCCGCGGTGAACACCCGCTGATACTCCTGCGCCACCCCGACCGCAACCACCTGCGACCGTCCCGTGGCGGCAGCCTTGCGCATCAGCGGCATCACCCGGTCGATCTTGCGCTCAGGCCACGGGCTGTCCGCCAGCACCCCCGGCCCGCGCTTGTCCCGCTTGCCCGCGAAACTCAGCACCGGGATCTCGCTGGCCTCAGCGAAAGACAGCACGGCCCGGCGGAAGGCCTGCCCCCGCCGCTCCAGCAGCGCGGGCGAAGGAATCGGCCGCTGCTCGTGGACGGTCAGGAAGTTCACCACCTGCCCGCCCACCACCAGGTTCGGCACCGACAACGTCAGATAGATCCGGTCGGCGCAGTCGATCTCCAGCAGCTTGTGCCCATCCAGCACGTCATTGACCGTGACCACATTGGCTCGCACCAGACGTGACGCCATGACCACTCCCCACAACCAGTTCCTGATTGCGAGGATGAACTACCAGCACCGGGTTGCCTACAGAACCGTCGACCTCGGCGGTCCGAGGCGGAGCCTCACTGGTGCTGCGTCAGGCAACGTTCACCGCGAATACTGTTCGTACCTGGACCGGTCAATCGTGCCAGGATTGGCCGCATGGCTTCTGATTCTGGGCCTGCTGGCGCCAGGCCGTGGCCAACGACTACGACAGCTTCGCCGAGGCGTATGCGGCCGAGACTGAGTCCAACCTCCTCAACGGCTACTACGCACGGCCGGCGATCCTCGACCTGGCCGGGGACGTGGCCGGGCGGCGGATCCTCGACGTCGGCTGCGGCGCCGGGCCTCTGCTCGCGGCGCTGCGCGACCGGGGGGCCATCGTGACCGGCGCCGATCCCAGCGCGAAGATGCTGGAGCTCGCCCGGCGGCGGCTTGGCGCGGGCGCGGCCCTGCATCGGGCCGGCCTGGGCGGTGGTCCTTTGCCGTTCTCTGACGGCGCGTTCGACGATGTCGTCGCGTGCCTGGTCCTGCACTACCTGGAGGACTGGAAGGCACCGCTCACCGAACTGCGGCGCGTGCTGAGCGCCCGGCGGCCGGCTCATCGTGGCGTCAACCACCCCTTCGGTCTACAAGTTGCAGTATCCCGACGCTGACTACTTCGCGCCTCCGCGAGTACTCGAGGAATACACCTTCAGCGGCCAGAACGCCGTACTGACCTTCTGGCACCGGCCGTTGCACGCGATGACCGCTGCCTTCACCGAGGCAGGCTTCCGGATAGCCGTCATCAGCGAACCGCCCACCGCACCGGGCGCTCGTGAGCGTTTCCCCGAGGTCTTTGCCGAGGTGTTCAGGGACCCTTCAGGGACGACCTTCCTGTGCTTCCTGTTCTTCGTCCTCGAGGCTGCCTAGCGCGACAGCCGGCTACGACAGGGCGGCCGCGCGGCGCCAGGTAGCTGAGCGCCGCGCGGCCGCGGGAGACTGTCCGGCTATCCGCTGACCAACCGGTGCGCGCCGATCAGGCGCAGGCCGGGCACCAGCCGCGGCACGAGCGGGCGGTAGCGCGGGTAGTCCTCGGGGAACTCGGCCAGCATGAGCCGCTCCTCGATGCGGATCTTGAACTCAAGAGCCACGAGGTACACCGCGAAGGGCACGATCCACCGGCCGCCCCCGGCCAGCAGCATGGAACCCATCAGCATGCCCAGCAGCCCGGTGTAGATGGGGTGCCGGGTAATGGCATACGGCCCGCTCGTGCGGAGCTTGTGCTCCTGCTTGACCGTGGGCGCGGCGCTCCACATCGCGCCGAGCACGAGCCGGGCCCAGACCGTCAGCGCCGTGGCCGCCAGCAGGATCACCAGGCCCATGATCCGGATCCAGGCCACATGAACCTCAACGGAGAGCCAGTCCGCCCGGGGCACGGTGGCGAACAAGAGAACCAGGACAACCGTGCTGATCACGGTGGGGGACACGAACGAGCGATGGGTCCGCTCCGCCGGGGACCGGGGCTCGTAGTAGATCGCACCGCCCAGCCAGGCTAGCCCGACAGCACTCCAGCATGCGACGAGGCCGATCACGGCCAGCAGAGTCAGTGGTTGGGTCCTCATTGTCAGCACCTCCCGCATGTGACCGGGGTTCGCGCGGCTGCGCTTCCCGATCCGTCCGATGTCAAGGTAGCTTTACGCTTCTGATGTGAAGGTACCTTTACACTCCTGCGGATGTCAAGCGACCTTTACTCCCTCTTTTTCGGAACGCTACGCACCCCGCTCCTGGCCGGTCCGTACCGGCGCGCGGGTCACGTGGGAGCCGCCCCGGCGGGCCGGGCGAGGCGGCGCTGATCTGGCGGCCGGATCAGTGGACCAGGCGGGAGCACATCACTTCTTGCGGCGGTAGTTGAGACGTTCCCGCGCCACCCTGGTTCTGCCCGAGGCCTCGTTCGCGGCGGCGACTCGTAGCGCGCGCTCCAGATCCGGGCGGCCGATGAAGCCGTTGGCGAGCAGGAACTGGGCAAGCTGGCGCTGGTGGTGCTGCTGGTTCCAGATGCGGCGCTGGAGTTCCTTCTTCGAACTCCCCCACCGACCCCTCGCTGCTGAGGTCCAGGGCAATGGCGACGTCGATCATCGCCGTGGTCTGCGGGGCGACCGTGCCCAGTATGTAGTCCCGGTAGTAGAAGGCCAGCGCCATCCGGGCCACGCCGTTCCGCTGGAAATAGGCATCCACCCGGGACACCGCATCCGGCAGCGCCGGGCTGGCGGCTCCGGATGCCCGGGTGGGCCCGACCGTGTTCTTTTCCTCCTCGGCCACGCCGTTCTGGTCGCCGGACGGTTCGGCGTCATCCTCCGACCCGGTGATGCGCAGCGGCAGTGTCCATTTCCCGACGCTGACCACCCACCCACCGGCGGCCAGTTCCACCGGGTACGTCTCGAAACGCGGCAGGGCGGGCGGCAGGGTGTTCACGGCCCGGGCCTGCACGTCCTGGAAATGCCCGGGGGACCCGTCGTCGTACGGCGCCAGGTACACCGCGTGCGTGGTGTCGCGGCTGAAGAGTTCCCACCGGTACTGCACGTGTCGCAGGCCCGGGCAGCGGGGCGACCGGTGCAGCGTCGGATCCTGCCCCCCGCTGAGCATGGCGCGGTCCAGCCACGTGATCTGGTCGGGTGAGCAGTTGAACCACTCGCTCCGGCCCGCGGGCAGGATGACAAGCTCCGTCACCGGCGCTCACCCGCCAGCCACGCGGACGGCCCGGGTGGCACATCCGTCAGCCGATGCCATGGTAGAGATGATATTCAGGCCATTCCCGGACAACACCCGCCCGCGAACACGCGGCGGCCCGCCCAGGCTAGCCACGGGCACCGGGCACCAGCAGCCGCAACTGCGTGTGAAAGCCGAATCGCAGGCGATCGCCGTCGGTGACCTGGAGCCGCTGGCCCGGCGCGAGAGGCTGGCCGTTGACCCAGGTCGGGCCCGCGGCGGCACCGGCGGGCAGCAGCCACCACTGGCCCCCGTCGTACTCGAATCTGGCGTGCTCGCGGCTCACGGTCCGGTCGTAGAGCACTATGTCGCTGCCGGGGTCGCGGCCCACCGTCACCGAGCGGCTGGCCAGCAGGTACTCCCCGGCCTGTCCCTGCTCGCCCCAGAGCCACGCGAGCGCGGACCCGCCGGAGCCGGGCGGCGGCGCTGCGGGCCGGCCGCCGCCGGTCCCCGGTGCAGCCGATGCGGTCGGTGCGGCCGGTGCGGCCGGTGCGGCTCGGCCAGTGCCGGACGGGCCCTTGGCGGCATCGCGGGCAGGCCTGGCACCGGCCCGGGTGGCAAGCGCCGCGGCGTCCGGTTCGTCGATCGTGTCCATGTCGGCATACGGTCCGTCCACGGCCAGTCCGCCCACGGTCCTCCTCCCCACTGCCGGCCCGCCCACTATCTGGTCGCCCTCTGCCGGCCCGCCCACTACCTGGCCGCCCGCTGCCGGTCCGCCCACTATCTGGTCGCCCTCTGCCGGCCCGCCCACTACCTGGGCGCCCGCAGCCGGTCCGCCCACTACCTGGGCGCTCTCTGCCGGTCCGCCCACTACCTGGTCGCCCGCTGCCGGTCCGCCCACTGCTTGTCCGCTCGCGGCCTCTCCGCCGGCGGCCGGTCCGCCCACATCCTGGCCCAGATCATGGCTGCCCCGGGCACGGGCGGGCGCTTTACTGAGCGACGGCGGGGCGGCCATCGGCTGGGTCTGTTCACCTTCCCCCGGCGGCGTGGTGCCGGTCATCCCGGATTTTCATCGTCGCGGTGGCCATGGTCCTCCGGCCGCGCCGCCAGGCCCTTGGCTTCCGGAACGGTCTGGAAGTCGAGGGTGCCGCCGTGGCCGGCCGGGCCGTCGAGGGTGCCGCCGTGGCCCGCCGGGCCGTCGTGCGTGATCACAGGATCCGCGTCGGCGGACGGCGGGCCCGGCTGCCACTGCCTTCGCAGCCGAGCGCCCTTCGGCTCGTGGGTGACCCGCGGGCCCACCAGGAACCCGGCCTCGGGCTGCCCCTCGACCCGCGCGCGGACCGCAGTCAACTGGGCCCAGATCCGTTCGCCCATGGTGTGCGGGGAGCCGGGGCAGCGCATCTGCGGGTCGGACCGCAGCCACTGGCGCACGAGCATGTCCAGGTCCTCCGGCACGTAACCGATGAGGTCCCGGACCGGGACCGGCTCCACCGCGGCGATCAGGTTCCTGATTTCCGGCGGGGAATCGTACTGCCCGGAGGAGTCGATCAAGCCCAGGGCGCGGGCCTCCCGGAACAGCGGCGGGTACCCGGTCAGCATCCGGTAGACCACGGCGCCCAGGGCCCGGACGTCCGCGTTCCTGCTGATCCAGTTGGGCTGCCGGGCCATCTGCTCGGGCGGGGCGTAGAACGGGGTGAAGCGTGCCGCTGCGGTCGTGTCATTGCCGCCCCCGGCCCGCTGGTACTGCTGCGCCAGGCCGAAGTCGATGAGCTTGACCTGCCCGTCGTCGGTCAGGGCGACGTTGGCCGGTTTGAGGTCGAGATGGACCAGGCCCAGGTCCCAGGCGGCGCGCAGCCCGGCGAGGATCTGGACCGCGAAGTCCAGCACCTGCCCGATGGTCAGCGTGTCCTGTTCGGCGGCCGCGCGCAGGTACCGTTCCAGCGTCGTCGGGTAGAGGCGGGTGACGATGTAGCAGCCGTACTGCACGTCGAGGTCACAGTCCAGCACCTCGGCGATGTTGTCGTGCACCGGCCCGAGCGGCAGGGACATCTCCATCTGGGCATGGCGCTGTTCCCTGAGCGCCCTGCCGCCCATCGCCCCCGGCGGCGGCGCGATTATCTTGACGACGACCTCGGATGGGTATTCCCGGTGCAGGTCCACGGCCACGAACGGAACCCGGCCCGAGTGCGGCGCATCGGCGAGCGGCCGCTGGATCTGCCACCGGTTCCCGATCACCCAGCCATGGCCGGCGGCGGCCGTTCCCGCCGCGCCGGCCGCCTGGCCGGTCACCCCGTTGCCCGCCTGGCCGGTCACCCCGTTGCCCGTCACCCCACCGCTCACCCCGCTGCCCGTCACGCCACCGCTCACCCCGTTGGCGCTCACCCCGTTGCCGGTCACCTCGTTGCCCGTCACCCCGTTGCCCGTCACCCCGTTGCCCGTCACCCCGTTGCCTGGTATCCCCGGGCCGGCCGCTCCGTTGCCGATCGCGCCGGCCCCGGTGCCGTTTCCTCCGGTGCCGTACGCCGGGCCGGCGAGGCTGGCCGGGATCAGGGTGTCGGCGAGCCACGGGCCCGGCCCGAGCGTGGCCACGCGCCCGCGGTACCCGGCCTCGGACTCGGCGTGGTGGTACCAGAGGTCCCAGTCACGGCTGACGGCGCGCTTGCGGCTCTCATGATCACCGTCCGCCACCGCGTCGGTAAGGGAGTTGCGGGCCAGCCGGACCGCCGCGTTGCGCTGGAGCACGTCGTAGACGGTGCCCGGGGAGAATGTCTTGAGCAGGACCGGGGCAAGGTCGATGAACATCAGCGCCAGCCACAGCAGCAACCGCCGCAGCAGGAATCCGGAGTTCTGCCGGCTCAGCGTGTCCAGTGCCCGCTCGCGGGCCAGCAGCCCGTTGTCGGCGTCGATCTTCTTCGTGGCCACCGCGATCTTGCCGGCCGTCTGCTGGCTGAGCACGGCCGCCTGGTCCCGCGCATGGGCGGCCGCGGCGGCGGCCGTCCGCTGGGCCTTGTCCTGCAGCCGGACGTCGGCCCGCCAGATCTGGTAATCCTGCGTCGTCTGCGGGCCGAGGCCGGCAACTCCGGTGACCACGCCGGGCGGCAGGCTGTGGCACTGCGCGGTCAGTTCGCACAGGTAGATCTTGTGCGCCTGGCTGGCCTTGCGGGTGGCGGCGCGCAGGGCCTGCTGGGCGGCCGTGACCGGCTGGTTGATGATCGCGAGCTGTTTCGCGGCGGCGGCGCTGATCTGCGCGGTCTGCTGGCTTACGTCGGTGACGTGCTGGACCGTGAGCTGCTGGCTGATCTCCGGGCCGAAGATCGCCAGCACGATCGGCTCGCTGATGACCAGGCCGACGAGGGCGGACATCGTGAAGCGGACGCCGAAATGGACCACCTTGGACCAGGTGCGCGGCGGGCGGGCCTGGGCCGCGTCCTCGGCCGTCAGCGGGCCGTAGTCGAGGCTGCTCACGATCCAGCGGTCGAAATTGAGCACGATCCCGCCCCACAGCAGGCCCACCGGCAGGTAGAAGGGCCAGTCCCGCGGCGAGAAGACCAGCGAAAGCGCCAGGGTCAGCGAGGCGGTGGCCGCGGTCGCGGTGAGGAGCACGATGGCGCCCATCGATGTGTAGCGGACCCGGTCCGGCACGGTCTGCACGTACCGCGGGTCCACCCCCGCCACCCGCAGCAGCGCATCGGTGCGCGCCAGCCACCACACGCCCAGCGGGACCAGCACTACCAGGGCGCATATCAGCACCAGGACGCTCACCCGCATGGATAGCCCCTTCCGCCTCGGCGGAACCCGGTACCGGCCGCAGCGGTTACCTGATGACCACCGTGGACACCGGTGCGCCGGACTGCCGTCCCCACCGGATCGCGTCCCCGTCCCTGATGACGTGCTCGCCGTTCACCGGGGCGCCGTTCAGCAGCACCCCGTTGCGGCCCAGGACGGTGATCCGCCACTCGCCACCAGCGCAGGCGAACGTGGCATGCACCCGGGACACGGTGGGATCCCCGGGGAGCGGGAGTTCCACGGCACTGTCCCGCCCGGCCCGGGCGCCGGAAACCCGGGTTTCGGCGACGGCGCCGTTGGTGATCAGCCGCAGCAGCGGCGCCAGCGCGGACTCGGCGACCGTCGCGGTGCCCGTCATGGCCCCCGGGGGGAGCGCCACCTCGGACTTGGTCCGCCCGTCGCGGAACGGGCCGACGCCCGCGCTCACCGGATAGGCCGCATCCACCAGGTAGGCCGCGTCCACCGGGTACGCCCCCGCCACACCGGCCGGGTAGGCCCCGGGCACCCCAGCGGGCACGTCCCCCCCCCGCCCCCCCCCAGCGGCACGGCTCCCGGCACGCCGCCGGGTACGCCGCGTACGCCGGGTCCGCGCCAGTGGCCGTATCGGCCAGGCTCATGGCACCCGCCGCGCGCTGCCGGAGCCGGTAGCGCCCCGGTGGAACCACCGCGTCCGCGACGACGCACACCTGGAGCGGGACGTTGCTGACGACCCGGGCGGAGTGTGCGGCAACCTCCGCCGCGTAGGCCTCGGCCGCGCTGGCGTTCACCAGGCTGAGGTCGATCAGCTCGGCCAGTGACTCAATGTCGGCTGGGTTCATCCGGAGTTCCACCGCGTTCGGCGCCAGCAGGGAACCCTGCGGGGTCACGATGAAAACCTCGGGCAGGTGGCCCAGGGCCACGCGCAGCACGTCCCGCCCGTCGCGCCACGGCCGGCTGGCGGCACGGTGAAACCACGGGTGATCCCGGCCGAGCCCGAACACCCGCAGCACCACCACGACCCCGCCGGCGATGGCACCGAGCAGGATCAGCAGGGTGGTACCCGCCACCACGGAACCGGTGCCCATCAGGCAGACGAGCCAGAGCCCGGCGATCCCGGTGGCCAGCAGCCAGCGCCGCCGGCTTCGGGCCTGCAGGGGAGCCCGGACGTGCGCCGTGGTGCCGCGGTACGCCATCAGCAGTCCCTTCGCGAACATCGGCGGACGGGGCTGCGGTCCGGTGTGTGCACCCCCGTGATTCGCTGCCCAGAATGTGCGGCGCCGCGCCGCGGGGTCAACGATCCGGCGGGACTTCCCAGACTTCTGGGAAAACCCCGGGCCGGGCACCCCGGGCCTAGTCAGGCAGCATGGCCAGCCGCAGCCGCCGCAGCCGGTCCGGGTCCGCGATCACGTCGATAGTGGTGATCCGGTGCGCGTCGCTGACCGTCAGCGCCAGGACGACCCGCAGGTGGCCGGCGGGCGCGTAGACGATGCCCACGGCCCCGTTCACCAGGGCCAGCCGCGACTCCCCGGCCCGGGCGGCGGCGGCGATCGCCCCGGTGGCGACCATCTCTGCCCCATGCAGCACGGCCGCCCGGCCGGACGGTACGGCGGCGGCATCGGCGGTCAGCGTAATGTCAGAATCCAGCAGCGCGACGAGGGCCGACAGGTCGCCGCCGCGGGAGGCGGAGAGGAACGCGGTCGCTACCTCGCGCTGGCGGGCGACGTCCGCGGCGCGGTCCGGGCTGGGCGTGCCGCGGACCCGGCGCCGGGCCCGGCTCGCGAGCTGGCGCGTGGCTTCCTGCGATCTTCCGAGCACGTCCGCCACCTCGGTGAACGGCATCGCGAACATGTCGTGCAGGACGAACGCGAGCCGCTCGGCGGGCGTGAGCGTGTCCAGCACGACCAGCAGGGCGAGGCCGACCGAGTCCGCGAGCACGGCCTCGTCCTCCGGATCGCCGGCCGGGGCAGCGGGGCCGGCCCCGGGCGACCCGGCCGCCGCGCGGTCCTCGGCGGCGGCCGCGGGAGCCGGCCAGGAGTCACCCACGAGCTGCTCGCGCCGGCGGGACCGGAGCATGTTGAGGGACACCCTGGCCACGACCGTTGTCAGCCAGCCGCCGAGGTTCTCCACCTGGCTGGCATCAGCGCCGGTCAGCCGCAGCCAGGTGTCCTGGACCGCGTCGTCGGCGTCGCTCATCGAGCCGAGCAGCCGGTAGGCGACCGCGTGCAGGTGCGCGCGGTGCGCCTCAAACGGCGCGGCCAGCCAGTCACTGTCGGCCATCTGCCCCATTCCCTCATCGCCTCGTGTCACCACCCTGACACCTGGCCGGCCACGGATGTGACACGGGCATGCGCGCCTGGGCGGGGCCCGTGCCCGGCCGCCCGCCGCGCCATGCATCTGTCAAGGTCCCTTGACATCGTGGCGAGGTAAAGCTACCTTGACATCATGCGCAACCGGGCCGAGGAGGAGGCAGGCAGATGACGACATTCCTTCGCCCGCGGCTGTGGCGGCCCGCGGGGACAGCAGTGGCCGGGACCGCCTTCGCCGCCGCATGGCTGGTGCGCGGCGGCCCCTCCTGGTTCCTGGCGATCGTGATCGAGGTGGGCACGATCGTCCGCGTGGTCACCGTGTACATCCAGGACGGACGGAGTATCAAGGAAGGCACGCTGACCCCCGCCGGGCGCGACGAGCGCCAGAAGACGATCAACATGCGGTCGCGGGCCCTGGCCGGAACCGTCACGACTGTCGCCGCCTTCGTCGGCCTGACGGTCGCGATCGCCATCAGGGCCAGCTGGTGGTGGCCCTGCGCGGTCATCCTCGGCCTGGCCGGCTTCGCCTACCTCTACGGTCTGTCCAGGTTCGGCGTCGCCGAAGAAGGCCCGGCGGATGACGACGACGACGCGAACTCCGGATACGAGACCCAGTCCACGGTCACCTCCTGAACCCGCAGCAGGCGCCGGGCCCGCACCCGCCAGCACCCGGGGACCCGGCTCCGCGCCCGATCGAGTTGGTGCCGCGGGCCAGCCGCCAGACGGCTTCGAACAGCACCGCGGCGGCGAGCACCCCGAGGAAGACCGGCTGCTCGTCGCCGCCGATCAGGCTGTGCCCGAGGCCGGCCCCGGTGAAGGCCAGGACGCTCAGCGCCGCCCATCCCGTGCTGGTCACGACGCAGTGGGCGTGCCGGCACCGCCAGAAGTTCAGCGCGCACCAGGCGGCGCCCGCCAGCGCAGCCAGCCCGTCGACGGCCAGCCCTCCCCGCTCCGGCAGATGCGGCGCGACGTTGAGCAGGGCGATGACAACGGCGTAGAAGAGCACGGCAGCAGCACCGGTGCGGGGCAGCAGCCGGTCTGCGCGCCGCTTCACCGCGGTATCCGCGGGCAGGTCCGGCGGGGACCAGCCGAACAGTGCCCGCCTGTTCTCGTCCTGAACCTGTGTCCCGGTCATCACCCGCACCACCTGTCTGCGGCGAGGCTATGGCCTCCCCCCGGGGGGAGAGTCAAGCGCTGGCCCGGCGGGAGCGGGGGTCCTGGGCGTGGAAGTCGGCGAGGCCGGCCAGCTCGGCCGCCCGCGACCGCTCGAATTCGTCGATCCGCCGGAGCCGGTCCCGCAGCTCGGCGATGTGCTGCTCGGTCCTGCCGCGGACGGCCTGCAGCACGGCGGCAAGCCGCGGGCCTGCCGGTTCCCCGGTGTCCTGGAGGTAGGCGGCCGCGACGCCGCGGATCTCCTCCAGCGTCAGGCCCAGCGACCGCAGCCCGCTCACCACGGCGACACACCACAGCGCTTCCTCACCGAACAGCCGGTAGTTTCCCGGGCTACGGCCCACCGTGTAGAGCAGGCCCATGTCCTCGTAGGCGCGCAGCGCCTTGACCGGAGTCCCGGTGCGGCGGGACAGGGTGCCGATGGTCATCACCTCAGCCATGGCGCCTCCCTGGTTTGGGCCGGGGGCCAGTCCCGACCCTAGGCCGCCCAGGGCACGGGAAGGTCAAGGGCTAGCGTGGCGGCCATGCTCACCGAGCGCCTGGCGCTGCGCCGGTTCACCCCGGCGGATGCCGCGGACCTGCTCAGCCTGGACGGGGATCCGCTGGTCATGCGCTTCCTGACCGGCGCCACCCGGTCGCTGGCGCAGATCCGCGACGAGGTGCTGCCCCAGCTCGCGGGCTGCCATCTGCGCTTCCCCGGCTTCGGCTACTGGGCCGCGCGGACCCGCGCCGGCGGGGAGTTCATCGGCTGGTTCGGGCTGCGGCCGGTCACCCCGACGGGCGGCGCCATGGTCCACTGGCCCGACGCGCGCGGCCAGACCGGTGTCGCCAGCCTCGGCTACCGGCTGCGGCGCGGCGCCTGGGGGCAGGGATACGCCACCGAGGGCGCGCGGGCGCTGGTGCGCTGGGCGTTCACCGGCCTCGGCGCGCGCGAGGTCGTGGCCACGACCATGGCCGTGAACACCGGCTCCCGGCGGGTCATGGAGAAGGCCGGGCTGCGGTACGCGCGCACCGTGCACCTGGACTGGGCGGAGCCGCTGGACGGCAACGAGCACGGCGACGTGGAATACCGGCTGCTTCGCGACCAGTGGCTGGCGGACGGTGGCCCGGCCAGCCGGGCAGACGATTCATGATGCGCTACGACGGCCGGCCAGCCCCCGGCCCGCCGGACGCCGGCGATCCCCGGGGTCAGCCAAGGGCAGCGGCCACCACGCCCCGGGCCTCGTCCTGGATCTCGGCGAGCTGCGCGGGCCCGCGGAACGATTCGGCGTAGAGCTTGTAGACGTCCTCGGTGCCGGACGGGCGGGCCGCGAACCAGCCGGATTCGGTGACCACCTTGAGCCCGCCGATCGGCTCGCCGTTGCCCGGCGCTTCGGTCAGCACCGCGGTGATCTTCTCGCCCGCGAGCCGGTCGGCGGTGATCTGGCCCGGGGACAGCTTGGCCAGCGCCGCCTTCTGCGCCCTGGTGGCCGGGCTGTCGATACGCGCGTAGGCCTGGCTCCCCGTAACGGCCGGTCAGGCCGCGGTACAGCTCGGACGGCGTCTGCCCGGTCACCGCGGTGATCTCCGAGGCGAGCAGGGCGAGCAGGATGCCGTCCTTGTCGGTGGTCCACACCGACCCGTCGCGCTGCAGGAACGACGCACCGGCGCTCTCCTCGCCGCCGAAAGCGACGGAGCCGTCCAGCAGGCCAGGCACGAACCACTTGAACCCGACCGGCACCTCCAGCAGCCGGCGGCCCAGGCCGCCGGTCACCCGGTCGATCATCGACGAGCTGACCAGGGTCTTGCCCACGGCCGCCGTGGCCGGCCAGCCGTCCCGGTGCCGGTACAGGTAGTCGATGGCGACGGCGAGGTAATGGTTGGGGTTGAGCAGCCCGCCGTCCGGGGTGACGATGCCGTGCCGGTCGGCGTCGGTGTCGTTGCCGGTCGCGATCGTGAAATCGTGCTGCCGGGCGATCAGCGCGGCCATGGCCGACGGTGACGAGCAGTCCATCCGGATCTTGCCGTCCCAGTCCAGGGTCATGAACCGGAATGTGGCGTCCACGTCCGGGTTGACGACCGTGAGGTCCAGGCCGTACCGCTCGCCGATCGCGCCCCAGTAGGCGACGCTGGCCCCGCCGAGCGGATCCGCGCCGATGCGCACCCCGGCGGCCTTGACCGCGGCCAGGTCGACGGCCTGGCCGAGGGCGGCGACGTAGCTGGCGAGGAAGTCGAACCGGCCGGTGGTGCCGGCCGCGGCCGCCCGCGCGTACGGAATCCGCCGAACCCCGGCCAGGCCGCTGGCGAGCAGTTCGTTGGCCCGGTCCTGGATCTGCCGGGTGATGCCGGTGCCGGCCGGCCCGCCGTCCGGTGGGTTGTACTTGAACCCGCCGTCGGTGGGCGGGTTGTGCGACGGGGTGACCACGATCCCGTCGGCCCGTGGCCCCTGGCCGGACGCGTTGTGCGCCAGGATCGCCCGGGACACCGCCGGGGTGGGCGTGTACCCGCCGCGCGCGTCGCACAGCACCAGGACGTCGTTGGCGGCGAGCACCTCCAGCGCGGTGACCTGCGCGGGCTCGGACAGCGCGTGGGTGTCGGCGCCGAGGTAGAGCGGCCCGTCGATGCCCTCGGCTGCCCGGTACTCGCAGATCGCCTGCGTGGTGGCGGCGATGTGGTCCTCGTTGAACGTCGCGGTGAACGCGGACCCGCGGTGGCCGGAGGTGCCGAACGATACCCGCTGCGCCGCCTCCCCGGGGTCGGGGTGCACCGCGAAGTAGGCGGTGACCAGTTTCGCGACGTCGACGAGGTCGGCGGCTCCGGCGGGCTGGCCCGCCCGGTCGCTGGTCATGCCGTCCCCCCGGGCGGGCCCGCCGCGCGGTACCCGGTCATGGCAGCGCGGCCAGTGGCGCGCTGCGGCGGGTGCCATTCTCGGTCCATGTCACCTCCGCGGTGCCGTCCGCCAGGTCGGCGCGCAGCACGGCCTCGTCGCCGTCGCGGGCCCAGCTCATCTCTATGTTCGCAGCGTTGCCCGAGCAGGTGAGGCTGCCCTCGAACGCCGGGTGGCTGTTGCGGAACCTGATCAGCGCGGCCAGTGCCTGCACCACCGGCCTGGCCAGGGCATCGTCGATCTCGGCGGGCGTGTAGTGGTGCCGGTTGACGTCCCGGCCGACGTGCGTGCGGGCCAGCAGGTCCATGTCGTTGCCGCCGGCGAGCAGCCCGACGTAGTAGACCTGCGGGGTGCCCGGCGTCCAGAACTGCAGCGCCCTGGCCAGCAGGTAGCGGCCGTCGTCGCGGCCGAGCGCGTCGTAGAACGTGCAGTTCACCTGGTACAGGTCCACGTTCGCGGCCGCGGTGCCGGTGGCCTGCCGCGAGGTGCCGCCGCTGTTGTCGTGGATCGCCTCGACCAGCCGGGACAGCTCGTCCGGGCTGAGCAGGCCTGGCCTGCCCCGGTCGGTGGTGTCCGGGCCGACGTCGATGACGCCGATCCCGTCGTGGGTATCGAGCACGGTGACCGCGTTGGCCGGGCGCAGCCCCTGCCAGGTGAGCAGCGGCCCGGCGTCCGCGGCGGTCAGCGCGTGCAGGATCAGCGGCGGCAGCGCGAAGTCGTACACGTAGTCCACCTGCCGGGCGATCTGCACCTGGTGCAGGTAGTAGGAATGCACCTCGACCAGGACTTCCAGGCCGCGTTCGTGGCACCAGGCGGTGAGCTCGCCGATGAACTTGACCGTCTCCGGGGTCATGAACGACGTCAGGCCGGGCGTCTTCACCGCGTAACCGACGGCGTCCAGCCGGACGCGGGAGACGTTCGCCGCGGCCAGCCGGCCGAGAATGCGCAGCAGGTATTCGCGGGCGGCCGGATGATGGACGTCGATGTCGATCTGCTGCGGCGTGAACGTCGTCCACACCAGCGCCTTCCTGCCGTTGCCGAGCAGGTACGGGGTGAACGGGAGGCCCGGCCGCGGCCGGTACAGCCGCAGCAGCGCCTCCTCGGTCGCGCCGCCGGGGAACGTCGCGCCGTAGGTGAGGAACATCCCGGCGAACGGCGACGCGTCGCCGCTGGCCAGCCAGTCCTGGAACTGCGCGGAGCCCGAGGAGACATGGTTGACGATCACGTCCGCCATGACCCGGTACTCGGTGCTCAGCGCGGCGATGTCGTGCCACGATCCCAGGCGCGCGTCGACCTCGGTGTGGTCCTCGGGGTCGAACCCCGCGTCCGCTCCGTCGTAGGGGCGGTAGAACGGCAGCACGTGCACGCCGCCGAACAGCCCCCGCAGCGGCCCGCCGAGCAGGCGGTGCAGCCCGGCCAGGTCGCCGCCGAAACGGTCCGCGTAGGCGATCAGCTCGACTCTGCCAGGCATGCCACTCCCCTCTGGGTAGCCATCTTCCCAGCGGCAGGGGGATCATCCGGCGGAACGCCGGTCACCGCCACCGGCGCGGCGGGGCGCTTACCGGCGGCCGCGCCCGGCCAGCTGCCCGGTCTCGATCACCGCCAGCGTGCGCACGGTGGCCTGGTCATACGATGGCAAGCGATCGATATCCCTGGCCGCATCCAGGAGGCAGGCCATGTCCGCACCGCAGCCCTCCGCCGAGGACACCACTGCCGCCACCCCGGTGGCCTGCTCCCTCACCCAGGCAGGCCTGGCGCAGCAGGCCGGCCGCTGGGAGCGGCTCGCGGCCCGCGCGATGACCGGGTACACGAAGACGGCCGGCGGCCTCCGGCTCAGCTTCCGCCCGGAACCGGGCGCCGAGGAAGAACTGCGCGCCCTGGCCGCCGTGGAGACGCAGTGCTGCCCGTGGGCAACGTGGACGGTTCAGGGCGGCGCGGCGCAGCTCGTGCTGGACGTCCGGTCCACCGGCGCCGGCGTGACCACTCTGCACGGCATGTTCACCGGCCTGCGGCAAGCCCCGGTCCCGCGGTAGGCCCGCCACAACCCGGGCGCTTCAGTGCCCGGTGACGCCCGGTTCTAAGCTGATCGAGCCCCAGGAGTCCGGCATCCCGGCGTTGCTCATCCGCATGTCGGCCGGCCTGGTAGTGCGAGCGGTCCACCGCTCGGTGCAGCCCCGCTTGTCCAGGCAGTACCACCGAACGTCGGCACAAGCGCCGCCGCCGTCGGCCATCATGTGGTCGGCAGGCAAGCGGATCCCGCACAACCAGCAGGGCTGGACGGCACCCGGCCCGGCCGGGGCGTAGGACAGACGCTCTTGATCGGGCATTATCTGCTCCCCTCCAGGGCGGTTAACCGTTCCACGTATAGGCCCCGGAAACGGGTCTTGAGCCCGCCCGGGCTAGCGGCCGGCCCAATAACCACCCCGTGGCAGTGTCGCACGTCAGGCCCGGCGGCGCACGCCATGTGGAAAGCCACCCTGGCTCCGGGGCCACGCCCGGAGGGTCCCGTCATGCCCGTTTTGCGTCATCTCACCCGCTGCCGCCTGGGGTTTGCCGCCCGGACCGGCGGGTAGCCGGGTGCGGCAATTGGCCCGGGCCGAGGTGGCCGGGGCGGGACTGAGGAAGGTCTGCAGATGGTGTCTGAGACTACGGCCAGGCCGCCGTCGGGGCGCAATGTGCTTGAGGATCTGGACTCGCGCATCCCGACGGGCTTCTACTGGTACCTGGCCGTGCTGGCCTGCGTCGGCGGGTTTCTCTTCGGCTACGACACCTCCAACATCGGCTCGGCGCTGCCTTTCATTGTGTCCCGCGCGCCCTACCACCTGTCCAGCTTCTGGACGGGGTACCTGGTGGCCGGCGCGTCCCTGGGCGCCGGCGCGGGCGCGCTCATCGCCGGGCCGCTGACCGACCACTTCGGGCGCAAGACCCTGCTCATCACCGACGCCGCCATCTACGCCGTAGGCGCGCTGCTGTCGGCATTCACCGTGAACGCTTTCATGCTGCTGTCCTCCCGCACGCTCATCGGCCTGGCGATCGGGGCCGACTCCGCCATCGCCACCGCCTACATCGCGGAGTTCGCGCCCCGCGACCGGCGCGGCCAGCTGAGCATCATCCAGCAATGGATGATCACCGTGGGAATCCTGGTGTCCTATCTCGTGGCCGTGGTCATCCTGCTGGCGCTGCCGAACAGCGCCAACAACCTCGACTGGCGGCTCATCCTCGGCATCGGCGCGCTGCCGGCGATCGTGGCCGTGGCGCTGCGGTCCAGGATGCCCGAATCCCCCCGGTGGCTGATGCTGCATGAGCGCTACGCCGATACGCAGAAGGCGTTCGGCCAGCTCGGGATGGAGACCACCGAAGCGGAGATCCGCTCGGCCGCGGAGCAGCTCAGGAGCACGGAGCAAGAACGGCAGCGCAAGACGCAGTGGACCAGGGGCGTGATCCGGGCACTGATCGTGGTCTGCGTGTTCTTCATCTTCCAGCAGATCACCGGGATCAACATTCCCTTCTACTACGGCCCGAAGATCCTCTCGACGTTCTTCCAGAGCGGGCACAACGCCGTCGCCGCCGCGGTGGCCGGGGTCGAGGTCACCGCCATCCTGGGCGCGGTCAACGTGGTCGCGACCTATTTCGCCTTCCGCTGGATCGACAAGTTCGGCCGGCGCCCGCTGGCCATGGGGGGCTACCTGGGCATGGCGGTGTTCATGCTGGTCGCGGCGGCCGCGGTCGGGTTCCTCACCGACATACCGAAGACCGTGGTGGTCATGGTCGGCTTCTCGTTCTTCATCAGCTCGTTCGCGATCGGTGTCGGGGGGACGGGCTGGCTGCTCCAGGGCGAGGTCTTCCCCACATCTGTGCGCGGCCGGGCGGCCGCGATCGCCGCGGCCGTGGACTGGGTCGCCAACTTCGCGCTGATCGAAGCGTTCCCGGCCTGGCAGAATTCCTGGGGGCTGGGCTGGGTCATGGTGTCCTTCGCGGTCCTGTCGCTGGTGGCGATCGGGTTCGTGTTCAAGTTCGTGCCCGAGACGAAGGGCCACTCCGTCGAGGAGGTCGTCCATATCTTCGAGGAGCAGGCCGAGGCCGGCAAGGCGCCGGTCTAGCGCTCCGCCGCGTGCCCTGATACTCAGGTGCGATGGAACTCACCGACTTCGAGGCCCTGAGTTTCGACTGCTATGGCACGCTGATCGACTGGGAGGCCGGCCTGCTGGCCGTGTTCACCCCGTGGGCGCGGGCGCGCGGCCTGGACGTCACCGGCGAGGAACTGCTGACCCGGTATGCGCCGATCGAGGCCGCGGTGGAGGCGGAGCATCCCGCCGACCCGTACCCGGAGGTACTGGCCCGGGGGATGCGACTGCTCGGTGACGCGCTCGATACCGAGGTCACCGACGGCGACGCGGCCCGCCTGGCCCACTCGGTGCCGGACTGGCCCGCGTTCCCTGACTCGCATGACGCGCTGGCCGCGCTGGGCAGGCGGTACCAGCTGATCATCCTGTCCAACGTGGACCGGGCATCGTTCGCCGGATCGAACGCCCGGCTCGGCGTCGAATTCACCAGCGTCATCACCGCGCAGGATGTCGGCTCGTACAAGCCGGCGCAGCGGAACTTCGACGCGCTGGCCGGCGAGGCGGCCCGCCTCGGGATCCGGCCGGGCGGCCTGCTGCACGTGGCGCAGAGCCTGTTCCACGACCATGTGCCCGCCCAGCGGGCGGGCCTGCCCACGGTCTGGATCGACCGGCGCCAGGACCGGGGCGGCTGGGGCGCCACCCCGCAGCCCCCCGCGCCGGTGACCCCGGACTGGGAGTTCGGCTCCATGGCCGCCTTCGCCGCCGCGGTAGCGCGGTCCGGTTAGCCGGCTGCACCGGCGGCCGGGCGGCGGGCCAGGTCGCAGGCGAAGATGATGGTCTGCTGGAACCGCCCGTCCGGCTGGGCGGCGGCCAGTTCGCGGCGCAGGTCCTCGGTGAACTCCGTGGCCTGCCCGCCCAGTGCCACCGGCGAGAGCACCGAGGTGGACAGTGCGTAGCCAGCCAGGGCCTCAGGGGTCCAGTCGTGGACCGCGGCGAACTGGTGGCGCCCGGCGTTCTCGAACCCCGCGCCCCGGAGGATGGCAAGGTCCGGCCGTTCCCGGCGGTCCTGCTCGTACTCGGCCGGGACCCGGCCATGCGCGCCCGCCCGGGCCTTCCACCGGCCGGTGACCCGGCCAGGGCCCGCTGCCAGGCGTTCCTCGGCCTCGTTAGGTGAGCCGCCCCAGGCCAGGGCCAGGAACCCGCCGGGCCGAAGCCAGCGAAAGGTGCTCGCGGCGACGGTGTCCCGGGGCAGCCGGTGGAAGGCGTTCCCGATGGTGACCAGGTCGAATGACCCGGCTGGTACGCGCAGGTCTTCGGCGGCGCAGGCCAGCGCGCGGACGTTGGCAGCCCGGCCGCCGCGGCCTTGTCCCCGACCATGGCGGCCATCTCCGGTTCCTGATCGACGGCCAGGACCTCGGCGAACCGGTCCTGCAACGCGAAGCTGAGCTGCCCGGTCCCGCAGGCCAGATCCGAGCAGCCCGCCGGTGCCGTCTGCCCCGGCCCGGCCCGCCAGGTCGCCGATCAGACCGGCCGGGTACGGGACCCGGAACCGGTCGTAGTACCCGGCGGTCCCCCGGTACAGATCACGCCGGAACACCGGGCCGGCCACCGGGCCATTGTCGCGCGGCCCGGCGGCGAGCCGGGGGTCACAGGGTCCAGAGTGCCTCGGTGGGGGACATCCGGGCGGCGCGCAGCGCGGGCCACAGGCCGGCGGCGGCGCCGATGACGAGGGTGGCGCCGAGCCCGCCGGCCCAGGCCAGCGGCGGGATCACCACCCCCCAGCCCTTGGTGTTGGCGTAGATGATGGTGGCGGCGACGCCGAACAGGACCCCGGCGGCCCCGCCGGCCAGGGCCAGGAGGATCGCTTCGGCGAGGAACTGGATGCGGATGTGGCCCTTGGTGGCGCCCAGGGCGCGGCGCAGCCCGATCTCGGAGCGGCGTTCCAGCACGGAGATGACCATGATGTTGGCCACGCCGACCGCGCCGACCAGCAGCGCGACCGCGCCGAGGCCGAGGAACAGGACGTCGAAGGCGCCCGCGGCGTCGGCCTGCGCGGTGAGCGCGGCCGAGGGCTGGGAGACGTTGACCTCTTCGGGCTGCTGCGGGTTGGCCTGCGCGGCGAGCAGGTTGTCCACCGCTGGTCGTGTCCGCGGTGACGGTCCGGACGTAGATGGTGGTGGGGTGCCCGGTGTACTGCAGGTAGGTGTGCGCGGCGGGGTAGCCGACCAGCACCGCCGAATCGATCTCCGGCGCCAGCACCGCCGGCTTCAGGATGCCGACGACGTAGAACCATTGGGAGCCGACCCAGATCCGTTCCCCGGGCCAGATCCGGTCGATGCCCATGCGCTGCGCGGCGGCGGCGCCGAGCACCGCGACCGGCTCCCTGTCAGTGGCGGCGTTGAGGAACCTGCCGTGGGCGAGGGTGGTACCGACGGCGGCGGGCAGGCCGAGGCTGGTGGCGTCGACGGTGAGGGCGTTGGTGTCCACTGAGGGGATATAGGGGGAGCGGAACGCGCTCTTGTTGCCGAGGGTGCCGATGTCCTGGACGTTGGTGACGCCGTGCATGAGGGAGATCATCCCGGGGGAGCGTTTGGGCAGCTGCGCGGTGCCGCCGGTCAGCGACTGGCCGTTCTGCACGGTGAGCAGGTTGGTGCCCAGCGCGGAGATCTCCGCCAGCAGCCCGGCCTGGGAGGAGGACGACAGGCCCAGGACCGCGACGATCGCCGCCACCCCGATCGCGATGCCCAGCGCGGACAAGCTGGCCCGCAGCTTACGGGTGCGCAGCCCGACCGCGGACAGCCGCGCCAGGTCCGCCGGGCGCAGCCGCGCCGCCGACGGCGCCACCGTGCTCATGACATCCCCTCCTGATCCTGGTTCCTCGACGGCCACGGCCGCCACGGTGGCCGGCTGCTCGGCCCGGCCCCGGCGCCCCCGCCCACGGGGTGACGCGGGCTCATCAGGCGCCCCCGCCGGTGGCGCTGGCTCGGCGCCAGGCGCCGCCGCCGCGGCCGGCAGCGGTGGCGTCTCGCCGCCGGAGCCGGCGGCGGGCGGGCTGTCCTGCGGTACTCCGGCCTGCGGTACCCCAGCGTGCGGCGCGGCAGCCGGGCGGGCGCCGCGGGGCGGAGCGGGCGGGGCGGCGGTGTCGGTGATGACGCGGCCGTCGAGCATTTCGATGCGGCGGCGCATCCGGGCGGCGACGGCGGCGTCGTGAGTGACCACCACGATCGTGGTCCCGGCGGTGTTCAGTTCTTCGAGGAGGTCCAGCAGCGCGGCGCCGGTGGCCGAGTCCAGGTTCCCGGTCGGCTCGTCGGCCAGCACGATCGCCGGCTCCCCGGCCAGTGCGCGGGCGATCGCGACCCGCTGCCGCTCCCCCCCAGACAGTTGCGTCGGCCGGACATTCACCTTGTGGGCGAGGCCGACCTGGTGCAGCGCCCACGCGGCCCGCTCCCGCCGTTCGGCGGCGGGAACCCCCGCGTACAGCAGCCCGTCGGCGACGTTGCCCAGCGCGGTGGCGTGCTCGGCGAGGAAGAACTGCTGGAACACAAACCCGATACTGCTGGCGCGCAGCCCGGCCAGGCCCCGGTCGCTGAGCCGGGCCACGTCCAGGCCGGTGACCCGCACGGTGCCGCTGCTGGGCCGGTCCAGGGTGCCCATCAGGTGCAGCAGCGTCGTCTTCCCCGACCCCGACGGGCCGCGGATGGCCACCAGTTCCCCGGCCGCCACGGCCAGGCTCACCCCGGCCACCGCCGTCACCGGCGGCGAACTGGGGTACACCTTCACCACGTCGTCCAGTTCCAGCACCAGCTCCGGGCCGCCCTCGCGCACCGGCTGCGGCCCGGCCACCGGATCCGCCGTCGCCGTGCTCATGCCGCCGCCTCTCCCGCGGGTGCCTGCGCGGTCACAGCGCGGGCACCACGACGTGCTGGCCCGGGGTCAGGTTCCCGGTGACCTGCACCACGCCGGCCGCGTCGTCGAACAGGCCCACGGTGACCTTGACCAGGTGGTGGCCGCCAGGGCCGGTGATCTCCACCGCATACCCGCCGCCCGAGCGGGCCACCAGCGCCGCCACCGGCACCACCAGCGCGTTCGGCACGCTGGCGGTAGTGACCGTCACCGTCACCGGCGCCGAACTGAGGTTCTTCGCCACCTTCGGGTGATCCAGCGACACGTACACCGGCACCGACGTCACCCCCGAGGCGTTCGTCGAGGCGACCTTGGACACCTGCGTCACCACCCCCGTGGTGGCGCCGCCCTCGGGCAGGTCGATGCCGACCTTGTCGCCGGCCTTGATCTCACCCTCCAGCGACGGGTCCAGGCTGATCGTCACCTGCGGCACCGGGGAGGTGGCCGTCATCAGCGCCGTCCCCGGCGCCGCCGCGGTCCCCGGGGCGATCCCGGTCTCCCACGCACTGATCTTCGCCGCCGTCGGCAGGAACACCACCTGCCCCAGGGTGACCGTCGCCGAGGGAACGGTCACGCCCAGCGCGGTCTGGTAGTCCTCCCACGCGGTGGCCGTCGCGGCGCTGAAGTACCCCATACCGAGCCCGGCGGCCAGCACGTCGGCCCGGGTCGTGTAGCCGAGGGCGATCATGGCCTTGTTGAACTCCCGCACATCCGCGCCGGTCAGGCCCTCGGTCATGTCCCGGTAATCGGGGGTATTGCCGTACAGCAGCACCACCGGGGTGCCGGACACCTGGTACAGCACCCCGCCCTGACGGATGGTCTTGCCCACCACAGGCAGCGTGGTCACCGTCCCGGTCGCCTGGTTCACGATCGTGTACGACCCCGAATCGGCCAGCGTCCCCGACAGCGAACTCTGCGATGTCAGCGTCTCCCGCTTCACCACCGCCACCGACGTCCGGTACGCCGTCCCGGCCGACCCCGGGCCGGCCGAACCGGACCCCTTGAACGCGCCCTCGGCCACGGCCACGATCACGGCGGCCGCGATGACGGCCACCACCACCCCGGTGATCACCCAGCCCCGGCCACCACGACGGCGCCCGGTCACCTGCGGGCCGGTCTTACGGCCCGAGGAAACAGTCCCGCTCATGACCCACCGCCGGACTGGTATCTATTGCGGGCCCGCTGTGCGGGCTGGCACTGCGGAGAACGTGGGCTCATGCCAGTTCCTCTCACGGTGAGAGTGATTGCGGCGTCATTGACGACAGGATCGCGGAAGGCCTGTTGCAGGGGCGTAACAATGCAGGCGGCGGGTTCCCAGGCCTGGTTCATGGAGCGGCCGGGCCTTCCTTCGGTCATGTCGTGGTCCCCTTGAGAATGGCTATGGCGTTGTGCCGGGAACCATCATGGTGGCCCGACCTCAGGACGTTGCGCGTATTGCGTGTGAGTTCGGTGTGAGTGCCGCGGCACCCTGCCGGACCTGGGCCTTCGTAGTCGTTCACACCAAACTCGCATGCTCCTCACACCGGATGCTGGGGTTACCGTGGTCAGATGACCCGTGAGGGCAAGGAGCACGGCGATGACTGAGGCGACGGCGAGCCTGCCCCCCGGCCAGGGGGAGCTACTGATAGTCGATGACGAGCCGTTCCTGCGCGAGGCGGTCGCCGCTTCGCTGCGGTTCCTGGGCTTCGAGGTGACCACGGCGGAGAACGGTACCGGCGCGCTGCGGCTGGCCAGGGACCGCCCGTTCGACCTCGTCGTGCTGGATGTGATGCTGCCCGACACCGACGGCTTCGAGGTCGTGCCCCGGCTGCGCGCGGGACGGCCTGCGGGTGCCGGTGATCTTCCTGACCGCCCGGGACACCCAGGCCGACAAGGTGACCGGGCTGACCATCGGCGGCGATGACTACCTGACCAAGCCATTCGGGCTGGAGGAGCTGGCGGCCAGGATCCGCACCGTGCTGCGCCGCACCCGGCCCGCGGTGGCCTCCGGCCCGGTGCTCACGTTCGCCGACATCGAACTGGACCAGGACAGCTACGAGGTGCGCCGGGACGGCCACCTGGTGGAGCTGTCCCCGACCGAGTTCCGGCTGCTGCGCTACCTGATGCTCAACCCCGGCCGGGTGCTGACCCGGGCGCAACTGCTGGCCCACGTGTGGGACTACGACTTCGGCGGGTCCAGCACGGTGGTCTCCACCTATGTCGCCTACGTACGGCGCAAGCTGGCCCAGTACGGCCCGGATGTGATCCACACCCAGCGCGGCATCGGTTACAGCCTGCGGCTGCCGCGCCACGGCGACGAGGCGAGCGATGCGGGCGCCTAGGCTGCCCCGGCGGCTCCGCTGGGAACCCCGGCGGCCGGACTGGCACGCCATCGTCACGCTCCAACGTCCCCGCCGGGCCCAGCTCCGCACCCGGGTGCTGGCCGGCGTGCTGGCCGTCACCGTGATCGCGCTGGTCGCCTTCGACTTCGCCGCGGTCGGCGCGCTGCGCCGCTACCTGCTCGGCCACACCGACGCACAGCTCCAGAACGTGCTCAGCCTGTACCGGCCGATGACGATCACCCTTCCCGGCCCCAATTTTTACGTCAACGGGCGCGTCGCGGGCCTGGGCCTGCACCACCCACCAAGCGTGAGCCTGCACCGTGCACCACCCGCGACCGCGCGGCCGTCGCCCGGGATCGCGGGGCCGCCCGTGTTGCAGGCACCGACCGGGAAGCTGTGGGACATAGCAGGGGCAGCGCGGCCATCGTCCGGGGGCGCGCACGTCCAGCAGGTGATCTCCGGACCGCGGGTCAGGCTGCCGGCAAAAATCCTGGCGCAGTTCGGCGTCGGGTTCGTCGGCCTTGCGCCGGGCGGCGCTGGCTTGCGGCAGTACGTCCGGGGTAACCCGGGCCTGGTCCCGCAAATGGCCCCCGGCCAGTTGCTGGACACCCTCAGGGCGAGTCTCGCCGCGAACCGACCCGAGGAGCGGAACGTCCAGAGCGCGGCCGGAGACTCCACGCTGCGGCTCGGCGCCGTCAGGGAGCCGGGCGGCTTCCTCTACGCCACCACCAGCCTCGGCGACGTGAACAGCACCGTCGGCCACCTGGAACTGATCCTGGCCATCGTCTCGGTCACCGTGGGCCTGGCCGTGGCCGGGGGCATCGGCCTGGTGCTGCGCCGCGGCCTGCGCCCGATCGAGCGGATGGCCGGCCAGGCGGACAAGATCACCGCCGGCGATCTCACCGAACGGGTCCACCCGCAGGATCCGGGCACCGAGGTGGGCCGCCTCGGCGCGGCGCTGAACGGCATGCTCACCCGGATCGAGGCGTCGGTCAGCGAGCGGGAGGCCAGCCAGGAACTCACCCGGCGCTTCTTCGCCGACGCCAGCCACGAGCTGCGCAACCCGCTGGCGTCGCTGCGCGCCAATGCCGAGCTTTACCAGCAGGGCGCGCTGCGGCGGCGGGACCAGGTCGATGAGGCGATGCGCCGCATCGCGCACGAGGCACAGCGGATGAGCGCCCTGGTCGACGACATGCTCCGGCTGGCACGCCTGGACCAGCATCCCGGGCAGCACGCCGAGCCCGTGGACGTCACCGCGCTGGTCACCGAGTGCGCCGAGCGCGCGGAGGTCACCGACCGCACCCGCGCCTGGCGCACCGAAATCGCCCCGGATCTGGCCACCACCGGGGACGAGGAA
The DNA here is from genome assembly GCA_963730235.1 of uncultured Actinomycetes bacterium. GTDB lineage: Bacteria > Actinomycetota > Actinomycetes > Streptosporangiales > Streptosporangiaceae > DASXKD01. The sequence goes on along the minus strand of CAVSRH010000004.1, from coordinate 547,668 downwards.
CTGCTCCGCCGGGCCGTGGACAACCTGCTCGCCAACGTCCGGGCGCACACCCCGGACCGCACCACGGCCACCCTGACCGCCGCCCGGTACAACGGCAGCATCGCCATCGAGATCAGCGACGACGGCCCCGGCGTGCCGCCCGACCAGCTCGCCCGGATCTTCGACCGGTTCTACCGGGGCGGGCCCGGCCAGAGCTGCCCGCCCGGCTCCGGTCTCGGGCTGGCCATCGTCAACGCCGTGGCCGTGACCCACAACGGCATCGCCCAGGCCAGCCTGAACGACCCGCACGGGCTGCGCATCACGCTCACGCTGCCCGCCTCGGGTCCGGCCGCGGCGGACGCCGCCGCCCCGGTTCCGCACACGGTCTCCGCGCCGCCCTGACCCGCGGCGGCCACCTGCGGGCGGTACGCCGCCTCATGCGTCGCGGGTGATCATCCGCCACGCGCCGATCGCCGACCAGCCGACGATCCAGCCGGCGATCACGGAGATCATCGCCCAGGTCGGCATCGGCGGGATGCCGAGCGCGCCCCCGCCGCCGAGCAGATGCCCTGGGCCGCCGCCCCCGCCCGCGCCGGGTGGGGGTGCCAGCGCCGCGGGGCGTAGCTGGTCCATCGGGATGCCGATGAGAAGCCGCTGGCCGTCGATGAAGTAGGGCAGCTGCACGCGTTCCAGCAGCGGGGTCACGATGAGTTCCAGCGCGATCAGCACGATGGTCGTGGTCGTCCGCTGCCCGGTGAGCGAGCCGAAGCCGAGGCCGACCAGGAAGGCGATCCCGACGTCGAGCTCGAGCCACAGCCCGATCTTGATCATCTCGTTGGCCGCCGGGTTCGAACTGGCGATCTCGGCGGCAGTGTAGGCGCTGTAGAAGCTGGCGATGTTCCTATCGACGGCCGGCCGGATCTGCGCTGGGGTGGTGGTCCCGGGGCCGATGGGCGCTCCCGGGCCGAGGGGCAGTCCGTTGGCGGCCTGCTGCGGGTGCTGCAGCAGCCAGGTCTTCAGCTCGGCCTGGTCGAGATGTACCGGGACGGACACGCCGTAGAGGCCGGCCGTTGTGGGGTCCGGGACGCCTTCGTAGCTGGTGACCAGGCAGCTCATCGTGAACGCCAGGGCGACGAGCGGGACGGTGATGGCCAGGCCGGCCGGGATGCGGGCCAGGTAGAGGGCCAGCCGCGACCGGCCGGTGATGACGAGGTGGCGGAACATGCCGTCGGACAGGTCCGTGGTCCCGACCGCCGCGCCGAGCGCCGCGGCGGCGATGAAGCCGAACTCGGCTATCAGGTTGCTCGTCTGGGAGAAGAGACCCGGGTTTCCGGCCGGGCGCGTAGGTGTGCGGATCGACCGCGTGGAACAGCAGGCGGAATCCGTAGAAGAGGACCGTCGGCAGCACGATCAGCACCACCACGGTGATCATGAGGCCGCTGCGCTTGCGGATCTCCAGGTTCTTGGTGGTGATGAGATCCCAGGTGGGCATCCAGGCGCCGAGCCCGCGGGCGTTCTGCGCAGGCGGGCGGCCGGGCGCCGCGGCGGGCTCCCTGTCGGACACCGCCGGGCCGGCGGGGACGGGGGCGGTCATCAGTTCTCTCCCAGTCTGCTCGTCACGGACAAGAACCAGTCCTCCAGCGACGTCTGGGCCTCCCGCAGGCCGTACACGGAGATGCCGGCCCGGACCAGCCGCTCGTTGAGGCTCGGCCACGGCCTCACGGGTCGCCCCGGCGGGCAGGGTGACGGTGAGCCCGGTGCCGGTGAGGGCCGTGCCGAGGGCGATCCCGGCCTCCTCGATCAGCTGCGCCGCCCTGGCCGGCTCGCCGCAGTCCACCTCCACGACGGAGGCGCCCGAACCCCGGGTGAGCTCGCCGATCGGGCCCTGCCGGACGACCCGGCCGTGATCCACGATGGCCACCGCGTCACAGGTGCGCTCGACCTCGTCCAGCAGATGGAGGAGAGCATGACGGTGCGTCCCTCGGCGGCCAGGCTCCCGATCATCGCCCGCATCTCGTGCATGCCGGCCGGGTCGAGCCCGTTCATCGGCTCGTCGAGCACCAGCAACTCCGGGTCGCCGAGCAGGCAGGCGGCAACCCCCAGGCGCTGGCGCATGCCCATCGAGTACGCGCTGACCTTCTCATCGGCGCGGTCCGCGAGGCCGACCCGCGCCAGCGAAGGCGCGATCCGCTCCTTCGCGGCGCCGCCCCGCGCCGCGGCCAGCAGCCGGAGGTTCTGCCGCCCGGTGAGGTGGGCGTGGAAGCGGGGCTCGTCGACGATCGCGCCGACCCGCGCCAGGGCGCTGCGCCGCTCGGCGGGGACCGGGATCCCGAGCAGCGACATCGTGCCGCCGTCGGCCCGCGCCAGCCCGAGCAGGGTCCGGATCAGCGTCGTCTTGCCCGCTCCGTTCGGCCCGAGGTAGCCGAACGCGGACCCGCGCGGCACGCGCAACTCCACCTCGTCGACCGCGATGTTGCTGCCGAACCGCTTCGTGAGGCCCTGGGTCTGGACCGCCCATCCCCCCGCCGGGACATCGAACGAGACCTCGGCGGGGCGGGCCCGGGGCGGAGGTTCCGCGGCCACGGGCCCGCGGGCGTCCTGCCCTTCGGGTGCGGGCGGCGCGATGTGCCTGCCGCGAGGCTCGGGTGACGGCGCCCGCGCCGCACGCCATCGGCGGCCGAGCCGCACGCCGCCATAGATCAGTGCGGCGAGCACCAGCAGGGCAAGGAGGTCCACGCCGGCGTGCAGCGCCGGGCACTGGGGCATGGTTCGCAGCATCCGCTGGGACATGGCTCATAGCACGCAATCGTGGACGGCAGGCGACTCCCTGTCATCGTGCGCGGGGATCACGGCCGGGTCAGTCGCGGGAATGACGCGCGGTCATACCCGGGCCGGCGGGCACGCCGGGGCTCCCCGCTCAGACCGCAGTGACGAGACCCGATTCATAGGCGAGGACGACGAGCTGGGTCCGGTCGCGGGCGCCGAGCTTGGTCAGGATCCGGCTCACGTGCGTCTTGGCCGTGGGCAGGCTGACGTGCAGCGTCTGGGCCAGTTCGGCGTTCGACAGGCCCTGCGCGACCAGCGCCAGCACCTCCCGCTCGCGCTCGGTGAGCTCGTCCAGGCCCGGCAGTACCTTCGCGGGCAGGTGCGGATGGCCGGTGAAATGCGCGATCAGCCGCCTGGTCACGCTGGGGGCCAGCAGCGCCTCACCCTCGGCCACGGTGCGGATCGCGCTCAGCAGCTCCTCGAGCGGGCGGCTCTTCAGCGCGAAACCGCTCGCCCCGGCCCGCAGCGCCTCGAAGACGTACTCGTCCAGGTCGAACGTCGTGAGAATGAGCACCCGGGGGACGCCCTCGCCCCCGCCGGAGGTGATCCGGCGGGTCGCCTCGATCCCGTCCATGACCGGCATCCGCACATCCATCACCACGACGTCCGGTGCAAGGCTCGCCGCCAGGCCGACCGCCTGCCGGCCGTCGGCGGCCTCGCCGGCCACCTCCAGGTCGTCTTCCGCGCCGATCAGCGATGAGAACGCGGTCCGCAGCAATGCCTCGTCGTCCACGACGAGGACCCTGGTCGTCACATCGTGCCCTCGACCGGGACCTCCGCCGTGACCCGGAACCCCCGGCCCACGACCGGCTCAGCCACGAGCCGGCCACCGAACGCGGCAATCCGCTCGCGCATCCCGACGATGCCATGCCCCGGCAGGCCGGCCGGTCCGCGCCGCCCGCCGGGCTCCCGGCAAGCCCGCCGTCGTCGGCGACCTCGAGGCGGACCTGTGCGGGCGAGACGTCCAGGCCCACCGTCACCCGGGCGCCCGGCGCGTGCTTCACGACGTTGGTCAGTGCCTCCTGGACGACCCGGTAGAGCGACAGCTCGAGCGCCGGGGAGAGCGGCCGGCCGGTGCCCGACATCCGCAGGTCCACGGCCGTTCCTGAGGAGCGCACGGTCTCGGCGAGGTCGGCCAGCCCGGCCAGCTTCGGCGCGGGCTCCAGCGCCGCGGCCGCGGTCTCCTCGTCACGAAGCAGCCCGAGCACCACCCGCAACTCGTCCTGCGCGGTCCGGCCGATCGTCTCGATCGATTCCAGTGCGGTGCTTGCCTCCCGGGGGTCCTTGGCCATCAGGCGCTTGCCGACCCCGGCCTGGACGGTCATCACCGCCAGCGTGTGGGCGACCACGTCGTGCATCTCCCGGGCGATGCGCACCCGCTCCGCCCGGACCTGCTGGCGGGCACGTTCGGCCTCGGCCGCCCGTTCCCGCGCCGCCTGCGCCGCCAGCCCGGCAACATAACGCCGCCGTGCCGCCGTGCTGTCCCCCACGAACCAGCCCGCTATCAGCGGCGCGAAACCCTGCACGGCCTCGCCGACCACCGGCGCGTGCGGGAACGCGAGCGCCGCGTACACCAGCCCGGCGCCAATGACCACCCCGGCGGCCACGGCCACCCGGATCGACCAGGGCCTGGGCACACGCGAGGCCATCAGGTACACGGCGAGCCCGAGCAAGACGCCGACGGGAAGCGAGGCATTGCCGGTGGCCATCAGCAGCCCCGTGGCCACGGCTACCACCGCCACCAGCGGCAGCGGCCACCGCCGCAGCGCCACGAGCGGGCCGGAGGCCACGACCGCGAGGCCCAGCCGTCCCCCCTGCGCATGGGGATACGGCCCGGCCGCCAGCGCCACCATGACCAGTGCCGTGCACCCGGCGAACACTATGGCGGCCAGCCACGGGCGCTCACTGACCGCGGCCAGCCCGTGCCCCGCAGGGACCGGGCCCGCCAGAGATTCCCTAGTCACAGCACCGACGGTAACCGGGGGATCCACCCGGACGCATCAGTCTCCAGGATGACGGCAGGTGACGCCCGGCTGGTCAGCCGTGCCGGGCCCGGGGCGCGGTGCGCGCGGCACCGCGCAGTGCCACGGCGAAGGCGAGCGCGGCGGCCACCGCCCCGGCGAACATGGCCGCCCGGTCACCGCGAGGCGGCCGTGTGCGCGCCGCGGTCCACCGCCCCGGCGACCGCGGGCAGCAGCGCCGCCCCGATGGCCGCGCCGATCTGGCGGCTCGTGTTGATCACCCCGCCGACCAGGCCCTGGTCGTCGTCGGCCACCCCGTGGCTGGCCGTCACCATGGTCCCGAACGCCGTCCCCGCGGTGCCGAAGCCGACCAGCATCACCGCCGCGAGCAGCGGGCTGTACCCGCCGCTGGCAGGCAGCTGGGTCAGCACGAGGAAGCCGAGGGTGGCCACGCGCGCTGGTGAGCACCAGCACCCGGCGGACGCCCACCCGACTGGCCAGCCGGGCTCCGAACAGCCCGGCGGCGAACCCGATGATCCCCTGCGGCGCGATGGCCAGCCCGGTCATCAGCGGCGAGTCATGCAGCACCTGCTGGAAGTACAGCGACAGGACGATCAGTTCGCCCGCGTTCCACAGGCCGAGCAGCAGGTTCATCGTGCTGGCCTTGCGCAGGCCCGGGCATCCGCAGCAGTTCCGCGCGGACGAGCGGATCGGGATGGTGCCGCTCGACGGCGACGAACCCCGCCGCGGCCGCCACCGCGACGGCCAGCGCCCCGAGCAGCACGCAGGGGAGGTCCAGCCGAGGACAGTGAGCCTGGGACACCGCGAACACCAGCCGCGGCCACGGCCACCGTGATCAGCAGCGCCCCGGTGACGTCCAGCCGCCGCCCGGCCTGCGCTGGGCGCGGACTCACCCAGCAGCCGCGGGGCCAGCGCCACGGCGGCCAGGCCGACGGGCACGTTCACCAGGAACACCGCGCGCCAGCTGGTGAACTGGACCAGCACGCCGCCCAGTACCTGCCCGGCCACGAAGCCGAGCGAGGCCGTCGCGCCGTACATCCCGAGCGCCCGGTTGCGCTGCGGCCCCTCGGCGAAGCCCGGTGGTGATAGCGACAGCGCCGCGGGCGCGACCAGCGCGGCGCCGGTGCCCTGCACCAGCCGCGAGGCGATCAGCAGCACCGGGTCATGGGCCAGCCCGCCGGCCAGCGACGCGACAGAAAAGACCAGCAGCCCGCGATGAACATGCGCCTGCGGCCGAACAGGTCGCGCGGCGCGGCCGCCGAGGATCAGCAGCCCGCCGAAGGCGATCGCGTACGCGGTGACGATCCACTGCACGGAGTAGGCGGGGAGGCCAAGCTCGCGTCTCGATGGACGGCAGCGCCACGTTGACGATGCTGAAGTCGAGAACGACCATGAACGCCGCGGTCAGGATCGAGGGCCAGGGCCACCCCGTGCAGCCGGGCCGGTGCCGGGGATGGCCGGCGGGGATGCCGGCGGGCCGGGGCGGGCGCGGAGCGGCTGGCCGGGCCAGCCGGGCGAGCTGACGATGGGCCGGGAGGCTGGGCGGGTGCGCTCCTTGATCAGGATCATCGCGCGGGTAACACCTTTTTCGATACGCTACGTCTCGTTTCTTCTCCTGTACGCTGCAACCTTATGGACGGCGCGCGTATTCCGCCGGCGCAAGGTGAGGTACGGACACTCACGCGGTCCGGCGCTGGCCCGCCCGGAAGGCGTGGCCGGCCGCGCAGCGAGCAGGCGGACCGTGCCATCCTGGCCGCGGCCACGGAACCTGCTGGCCGAGCGCGGCCTCGGCGGGATGTCCATGGAGGAGGTGGCCGCCCGGGCCGGGGTCGGGCAAGGCCACCGTCTACCGCCGCTGGGGATCCCGCGGCGCGCTGGCGCTGGACGCCTTCCTGGCCGAGTTCTCCGAGCAGCAGCCGCTGCCCGACACCGGGACCTTCCACGGCGACCTGCTCGCCGCGCTGCGCGGCTGGATCCGGTCGGTGACCCGCACCCCGGCGGGCCGGATGCTGGCCGGGCTGGTCGCCGAGGCCCAGCGTGACCCTTCGCTCGCGGCCGCATGGCGGGAGCGGGTGTTCGAGCCGCTCCGGGCCAGCAACACGGTGCTGGTCCGCCGGGCCATCGACCGCGGCGAGATCCCCGTGGGCACCGACGCCGACATCGTGCTCGACCTGCTGTTCGGCTCCGCGTACCACCGGTTGCTGCAAGGCCACCGGCCGCTGACCGACCGGTTCGCCCGCCAGGTGACCGACCTGATCGTGGCCGGGGTCCGCGCGGCCTGACTCGCCGCCCGGGACCCGGAACCAGCCCCACTCCAGGGCCTGGGCCTGCGCGGGCTGCCCCCCGGCCGGCCCCGGAACCGGTTTCATCCCCCGCGGCCGGGCCCAGCGTGGGGCATGAATGGGACGCTGATGCCTTTCAGAGGGCCTGATTGCCAGATTCATGCCCCTTAGCTCGGGCGGCCGCCCCGCGGCGCGACCAGCAGCGCCTGCGCGCCCACGCCCACCGGGCCACTCTGGTCGGACAGGACCGACGTCGCCAGCCCGGCCCCGCCGGCCGCGGTGTTGCTCTGCGCGTCCAGGCAGATCCACTCCCCGGCCGCCTCCCGGAACAGGTGGACGGTGAGTTCGGGGTTGATGAACAGCCACCGGCGCAGGTCGAGCTCCCCGGACACGCCGTTGCCGCTGTCAGCCACGGCGAGCACCCGCTCCAGCGGCGACGGCCTCCTCGTCCGGCACCAGCGGGTAGCGCATCCTGGCCCACACGGTCGCCGGGCCCGGCTGGCCGAAGTGCGCCGCGCACCGGCGCGCCACTCGATCGCGGACAGGTACCCGTCCACCCAGCCGCCGGGCTTCAGTGGCGCGCCGGAATCGGGCAGCGGCGGCGGCCGGGGGCCAGCGCCCGGCCCGGCGCCGCGGACACTCGGTCCGCAGCACCCGCCACGCCCGCGCCCAGGCCACCTCGCGGCCGGCCGCCGTGAGCACCGCTTCAAGCAGTTGCACGCTGCGGCCCGGCCGGGCCAGCCGGGCGCGGACCTCGACCTCGCCGACCGGGATCGAGGACAGGATCTCGGCGGTGAACCTGGCCACGACCATGTCATCGCGCGGCTCGCAGCGCTGCATGGCGCGCCCCAGCAGCGCGCTGGGCGGGCCGCCGTGCTGGGCGCGCTCGTCCCACGGCCCGGTGGTGTGCACTGTGGCGAGCCACCTGCCCTCGCCGAGCGGCACGAAGAAGCTGTCAGCCACGCGCAGGATGTTACCGGCAGGTACTTTCGGTCCGGCGCCCCGGGGCAGGTGGCTGGCTGTGGTCAGGCCGCCGGCTCGATGATGACCTTGAGGCCTTCTCGCTTCGCGGCGGCTACCGAACGCCGCCCCGGCGCTGGCCAGCCCGAACCGGCCGGTGACGAGCGGGGCCAGGCTGAAGCTGCCCGCCGCGGCCAGGCCGATCGCCCGGCCGTAGACGTCGTTCATCCGCCGGGCCATCGCGATCGTCAGCCCCTTGCGCCGTGCCGTGGAGGCCTGGAACGCGATCTGGTCGTCGGCGGGGATCCCGCCGAGCACCACCCGGCCGCCGGGCCTGGCCGCCACCATGGACAGGGTCACGGCATCCGCGCTGCCGGCCATCTCGAAGACCGCGTCGGCCCCGTCCCCGGTGAGTTCGCGCAGGTCTTCGGGGAGGATGTCGGGCCGCAGGCACACGTCGGCGCCGTAGCGCAGCGCGGCCTCGCGCCGGTGCGGCAGCGGCTCGAAGGCGGCGATGTGCCGCGCCCCGGCGGCCCGCAGCACCGCGATGAGCAGCAGCCCGATCGGCCCGCAGCCGACGACCGCGACGCGGGCGCCGAGCCGGACGTGCCCGAGATCCAGGGCGTGGATGGCAACGCCGAGCGGTTCCAGCAGTGCGCCGCCGGCGTCCGTCGACGCTGTCCGGCAGCGGGTGCAGCAGGCCCGACGGCCAGGCCAGAAACTCGCGCATGGCCCCGTCCTGGCTGCCGTGCCCGGCGAACCGGATGTTGACGCACAGGTTGCGGTAACCGTCCCGGCACGGGCGGCACGTGCCGCAGCTGATCGCCGGGTCGATGGCCACCCGGGTGCCGCGCCGCGGGCCGGCCTCGATCACCCCCGCGGCCTCGTGGCCGAGCACCAGCGGGCTGGTGATGACGGCATCCCCGATCCCGGCCTCGTCCCACCAGTGCAGGTCGGAGCCGCAGATGCCGACCGCGGTCACCCGGACGAGTTCCTCGCCGGGGCCAGGGACCGGCACGGGCTCGTCGGCCACCCGCAGGTCGCCGACACCGTGCAGCCGCGCCGCCTTCATGCCCGGCCCGCCGCGCCGGCCGCGCCGTCCCGGCCGGTTGCGGGGTTCTTCGGGTTCCCGGCCGCGCCGTCCCGGCCGGCCCCGGATCCGGGGTTGTCCCCGGTCCCGGCCGCGCCCGGGCGGGTGAGCCGCTCCGGCACGACGACCTCGTCGTAGAGTTCCGCGCTGACCCCGGAGGCCAGCGCGGCATCCCGGAGCGTCAGGTCCTCGGCCACCGCCCGGTGCGCGATCGCCGAGGCCTTGTCGTAGCCGATCACCGGGCTCAGCGCGGTCACCATCATCACCGAGCGCGCCACGTTCTCCGCCAGCCGCCCCTGGTTCACCTCGGCCCCCTCGACCAGGAACTCGCGGAAGCAGTCGCAGGTGTCGGTGAGGATCCGCGCCGAGTGCAGGAAGTTGGCGATCGCGACCGGGCGGAACGCGTTCAGTTCGAAGTTGCCCTCCGCGCCGGCCATCGCCACCACGCTGTCGTTGCCCATCACCTGCAGGCAGACCATCAGCATCGCCTCGGCCTGGGTCGGGTTGACCTTGCCGGGCATGATCGAGGACCCGGGCTCATTGGACGGCAGGATCAGCTCACCGAGCCCGGTGCGCGGGCCCGAGCCCAGCCAGCGCATGTCGTTGGCGAACTTGTACAGCGTCACGGCCACGCTGCGCACCGCCGCCGAGGCCCGGACCAGGGCATCGAGGGAGGCCATCGCCGCGAACTTGTTGGCCGCGCTGACGAACTCCTCCCCGGTGAGCGCCGAGATCTCCGCCGCGACCGCCGCGCCGAACCCCGGCGGTGAGTTCAGCCCGGTCCCGACCGCGGTGCCGCCGATGGCCAGCCGCCGCAGGCCGGGCAGGGCCGCGGTGACGGTGTCGATGGCATCGTCAAGCTGGCCCACGTAGCCGGACCATTCCTGGCCGACCGTGAGCGGCGTCGCGTCCTGGAGATGGGTCCGGCCGATCTTGACCACACCCGCCCAGTCCGCGCTCTTGCGCGCCCGCCGCGTCCCGCAGCCGGGCCACGGCGGGGAGCAGGTCAGCCACGAGGATTCGTAGCGCAGCGATGTGCATGACCGTCGGAAACGTGTCGTTGGTCGACTGCGCGGAGTTGACGTCGTCGTTGGGATGAACCGGGTCCTTGCTGCCGAGCCGGCCGCCGACGAGCTGGATGGCACGGTTGGCGATGACCTCGTTCACGTTCATGTTGGACTGCGTGCCCGAGCCGGTCTGCCAGACGTGCACCGGGAACTCCGCGTCGAGCGCGCCGGAGATCACCTCGTCGGCGACCTGGCCGATGAGGGCGGCCTTCCAGGCCGGCAGCCGGCCGGCGGCCGTTCACCGTCGCGCAGGCCTTCTTCACGAAGCCGTAGGCGTGGTAGACGGCGGGGGGCATGACGTCGCCGCCGATGTTGAAGTAGGTCAGCGACCGCTGGGTTTGCGCGCCCCAGTAGTGGCCTGCCGGGACCTCGACGGTGCCCAGCGAGTCCCGTTCCGTCCTGGTGCCGGTGGCGGAGATGCCCACCGGCAGCGGCAGCACCCGCGGGCCGTCCTGCCCGCTCGCAGCGTCCACGTCCTGCCCCTTTCGCCACTCTCATGCGGAGCCCGCCGGACCTGACCAGCGTAGGGCGCGGCGGCGGATCCCGGCCGGGCGGGTGCGGCCGGGCCGGTGCGGGCGGGCCGGTGTGGGCCGCAGGTGCCGGGGCGGGTGCGGGCACGCCGGTGCGGGCCGCGGTTCAGCGGGTGAGCCCACGGGCCGGGCCGGCGCTCAGGCCGGGCAGCCCGCGGCCGCCGGGCGGCAGTGCGGCGGGGGTGCCGCGCTCCACCCGCAGCGCCAGCGCGGGGCACATCGCGACCGCCTGCTGAGCGTCACGTTCCAGCCAGAACGGGACCGGCATGTCCAGGAACGCCGGATAGCCGTGCCGGTCCAGCTGGACCAGTTCCGGCACGAGCCGGGCGCACAGCGCGTGGCCGGCGCACCTGGTCCAGTCCACCACCAGGCGGGCCTGCACGTCACCGGCGGGCAGCGGGAGCACCCCGCGGACCGGCCGGCCACAGCCACCGCGGAACACGTGCGCGGCGAGGTCGGCGGGAAACGCGTCCAGCGCACTGAGCACGAACCTGGCCGTCCCGTCCGGGTGGTGGCAGGCGCCCCGGCCGCGGACCGCCCCGGCGGAGCGGCGGGCGGCTTCCAGCGCGCCGAGGCCGCCGGAGCCGTCGGCGATCGCGGACAGCGCCCGGGCGACCCCGGGCAGGCCCAGCTTGCACGGCCCACACTGGCCGGACGACTCGGCCGCCAGGTAGCGTGCCACCCGCGCCACCTCGCCCAGCGGGCAGGTGCCCGCGTCCAGCGGCAGCACCACGCCGGCCCGAGAGCCCCGCCCGCCGCTTCCAGCCCGGCCCGGGACGCCGGCGTGGCATAGGCGATCTCGGCGGGCAGCCAGGCGCCGTGGTAGCCGCCGACCAGCACCCCCTCGGCCACCCGCGCCTCGCAGATGTCCAGCACGGTGCCGAGGGCGGTGCCGGCCGGCACCTCCACCACCGCGGGACGCGCGGCCGACCCGGCGACACTCAGCAGTACCGTGCCCGGCTCGTCCGGGGTTCCCGCCGAGGCGTATCCCTCCTGGCCGAGCAGGCCGAGGACGGCAAGCTGCGCGAACGTCTCCGCGTTGGACAGCAGCGTGGGGCGGCCGCCCACGCCGCGGTCACTGGCCCGGCGCTTGCGGCCCGGGGGCAGGGCCGCATGGCCGTTGATCGCGTTGACCAGCGCACCGCCCTCGCCGGACACGAACTTGTCCGGCACCTGGACGACCCGGGCCCGGCGCCGCAGATTCGGTTCCGCCCGCACCGCCGCGGTGAGCACACCGGCCAGCGCGGCGTCGGTCACCGCGACGACGATCTCCCGGCCGCCCAGGGCCCGGCAGGCGAGCAGGGCACCGGCCAGCACCAGGTACGGCGACCGGGACAGCAGCATCGCGTCCTTGACGCTGCCGGGCTCGCCTTCGCTGCCATTCACCAGGACGACCGGCTTTCCGCCGCGGGCGGCCACGGACGCGGCGACCGCCCTGAGCTTGTGGCCGAACGGGAACGCCGCGCCACCGCGCCCGCGCAGGTCGACGCTTTCGGTGAGGTCGATGAGCTGAGCCGATTCCATCCGCCGCAGCGAGCCGAAGATCTCTTCGTGCTCGCGCAGGCCGATGCGCGCGAACCGGTCCAGCCCAGCGGTCAGCCTGGCCTGGCCGATCCGCATGACCTCGGGCGCGGGACCGCTCACCGGCCGCCGTCACCGGGGCAGGGAGCCGGGGCCGGCTGGTCGTGGCCGGGCCAGCCGGTGTCGGGATAGCCAGAGCCGGGGTAACCGGTGTTCGGGGTAACCGGTGTCCGGATAGCCAGAGTCGGGGTAACCGGTTTCGGGGTAGCCAGTGTCCGGGTAGCCGGAGTCGGGGTAACCGGAGTCCGGGTAGCCAGTGTCCGGATAGCCAGAGTCGGGGTAACCGGTTCGGGGTAGCCAGTGTCCGGGTAGCCGGAGTCGGGGTGTTGCCCCGGGTAGCCGGTGCCGGGGTAGCCGGCGTCCGGGGCGGGCAGGGCGCGCCGACCCCACGCGCCTGCCCCGCCGGGCACGAAGCCGGGCCCTGGTCCTGGCGCGACGGGTGATCCGGGCAGGCCGGGCCCGCCCGCGCCCGAGAGCCCGGCACCCGGAATGCCTGCGCCGGGAAAGCCTGCTGCCGGGAAGCCTGCCGCCGGGAACCCGGCACCTGGGAGCCCAGCGCCCGGAAAGGCAGCGCCAGCAATCCCCGCCCCAGGAACCGGGGCCGCGGCGGGCATTCCCGCCGGGGCCGTGTCGACGGGGCCGGCCGTGGTTTCGCCGGCCCGCGGCCCCGCGGCGAGCCGGAACACCAGCGCAAGGACCACCGCGGCTGCGCAGGCACCGTAACTCCAGTCCACGTAGGGCTTGGCGGTGCGGCCCGCCAGCAGGCCGTGCACGATAGCGAGCGGCCAGCACAGGTAGGCCACGGCATGCAGGGCCCGCCACAGCCAGGCGGGCCGGACGGCGGCGAAACGCCCGCGCAGCAGGCCGGTCACCATGACGACGACGAGCAGGTCCGAGGCGACGGTGCCGAGGCCCAGGTAGAAGGTCCTGCCGTGGTCGAGGAACGGGACCACGGCGTCGGCGGCACGGGACCGGCCGGCCAGCACCTCGACCGTGATGTGGACCGCCAGGAACGCCACGGCGGCGAAGGACGCGGCGCGGTGCGCGGCCTGGGCGGCGATCCGGCCGCCCGGCGTCATGATCACCCGGTCGGCGGCGGCCAGGCCGGCCCCCACCGATGCGGTCAGCGCGACAAGCGCGAAGACCCCGGCGTAGAACAGCAGAAAGTGCTGAACCGCCAGGGCGATGCCATGGCCGGTCTTTGTCGTGGCGGCGGCGGCCAATGCCACGGCGAGTGCGGTCGCGCCCGTAGCGATGAAGGCCCAGTCACCAGCCCGGTAACCCTGGCGCCGACCGCGCCCAACCTGGGAAACCTGGCCAGCGCCCGGCCGCTTACCGCGAGCCCGCCCGGCCGGGCGATCACGCCGTACCGGCAAGATCCCTCCTGTCAATGACCCGGCCAAGGCGCGGGCATTTCGTAATTCAACAATGCGAAATGCAGCGCCAGTCATTAATACAGAGGATCCCGCTATTCCTCCACAACTTATAACGATCGTATCGCGGAGGATTCTTGCTTGAGAGCGAAACGATAGAGGATGTGCTCGCGGCTTCAGGTGCGGCAGGCCCCGGCACCGTCTGCCTGGGGCGATGCACGCTGGGCCGCGCGTGGTGCCCGGCGAGCCCCTGCCCGCTTGCCCCGGCCGGCCCTGCCCGCTAGCCCCGGCCTGGCCCTGCCCGCTAGCCCGCGGTGCCCGGGATGGGCCGCCGCCCGGCGAATCCGTGCTCGGCCTTGTGGTACCAGCTCAGCTCGCGCTCGCCCTCCAGCCAGCAGAGCAACACGGTGTCCCCGTCCAGCCGGGCGGGGAAGTCGAGCAGCAACGGCGCGATGCCCTTCAGTTCCAGCCCCTCGGTGGTGAACCACCCGAGGATCTCGCTCAGCCGTGCCTCAAGTGCCTTGGCCTCGGGCAGCCCGCCGAGCGGCGACACGCCCCCCTGGTTCAGCGCGGACTGAAGCTCGACCAGATCGGCCCTGACCTTGACCGCGTCGTCGGACATGGCCAGCAGGTCCGGCAGCAGCAGGCGCGCCTCTTCGAGCGTGAATATCCGGTCCACGCCTGACAGCCTGCCGAAGACTCCCCCGCACGTCCACCCGGCTTCCCGGGCACCCCGTCGACAGCGCCACGACGACACCCGCATTCCCGTGCGGTTGCCGTCGTGGCGGTGCGGGCCAGGGTGGCTCACGGAAGTTCCGGGCTCACGGTCTGGTGCTGGCGCCGCGCCGAGGAGGTGACCAGGGCCAGGCCGATCTGGATCAGGGCCCAGCCGGTCTGATGCCGGATCACACGGGCGGCGGTGCCCGCTGGCATGCGCTGGGCCGCCTGGGCCCGGAACTCGGTGGTGCGCTCCTTGGTCAGCCGTTCTGCTGCGTAGGGGTTCATCTGAGTGGGTCCTTCCCTGGTAGCGGAGGGGAGATGGGTGGCCGGGGCCGGCTGGTTACTCGGCCGGTGTGGGCTCGGTGGCCGGGGCGAGATCCTGGGCTGGCGCGGGGGCGGGCTGGGGCGCGGCGGACCGGATGATCCGGATGTCACCGCTGGCGCTGCGGCACCGCACTTCGAGCGCGACGTCGTCGCTCGGCCCGGTCTCCTCCAGCTGGCTGGTGAACGACCCGGTGGCGCTGGACAGGTCCAGGTAGACGCCGACGCCCGGGCTCACGCCGATGGTGATGTCGCCGGACGCGGTGGTCACCTGGGTGCTGCCCCGGGCCACGCTGGCCGACCCGGAAGTCACCGCTGGCGGTCAGTACGGTGATCGATCCGGCGGCGCTGCCAAGATTGACATCACCGCTCGCGGTGCGCACGTTGACGTCGTCGCGCGCCTGTGTCAGGCGCACATCCCCCGAGGCGGTGCGGATTTCCGCCGGGCCGGCCTCGTCCAGCCGGATGTCACCCGAGGAGGTCTCCGCCTGGAGGTGGCCGATGACGGTGGCCGCGGTGACGTCGCCGCTGGCCGTATGCGCGTCCAGCTCGGCCAGTTCGCCCTTGCAGCTGACGTCGGCGGACGCGGTGCGCGCCTGGCAGCGCGAGCCTTCCGGCAGCGTGATCGTCACGTCGAACGCGGCGTGGCCGCGGAACAAGCCGGTCCGCCTGGGCCCGGCGACCTCCAGCCGGCCGTGGTCGAAGGTGACCCGGACCTCGTCGATCAGCTTTTCGGCGTTCCGGCTGAACCGGGACGGCGCAACCTCGACGGTGGTGGCGGACACCGGCCGGGCGTCCAGGCTCACCCGCCCGGAGGCCAGGTCAGCGAAGACATCGATCGGATCGGAGCCGGGGAATTCCCAGTTAGGCATGGTTCTAGTCCGTTTCGTGTTGGGCGTGCTGATGGATGGGACGGCGTTCAGCCGCGCGCATAACCGGTGAATCGCGAGCCGGGTCCGGGCCCGCGCTGGCTGCGCGGCGGCCTGCCGGGGCCCGGGTCCAGCGCGCGGGAGATGGCGCGGACCAGCCAGGCGTTCACCGAAACGCCCGCCGCGGCGGCTTCGGCGTCGACCCTGGCCTTGAGCGGCCCGGACAGTCGGAGGGTGATCCTGGTCATGTCGTCGGAGGCGTCGCCGGGGTCGGCCCCGGCCGGCTCCTCGGCCGGCTCGCCGGGCGTCGTGCTGACCACGAACTCCGGCTCGCTGCCCGACAGCCGGACATCGATGACCGTGTCGTCGAGACGGGTGGTGATCTCGGCTGCGGCGGCAGACAGGACCTCAAGCAAGGTCAGCCGTACGGATGATTCCAGCGCATCGGCCAGCATCTCGGCCGTCCGGGTGAACTCGTCGCCGCCGAACCGGGTTACCGATCCCAGTTCCCGCCGCAGCATCTCGGTGTATTCGTTGAGGTCCATGACGTCATCATGACATCACTTCTGACGCCAGTCAAGCGTCATCTGACATCATCATGGCATCAAGCGACGTCATTTATGCCATCATCCGACGTCAGAGGCTGCGTCAGAGTGCTGCCACTAGTGACGGCGAGGGGAGCGGGTGTCAGCGCGAGGTGAGCCGCGCGGCCACGAGCTCGGCGATCTGGGCGGTGTTCAGCGCGGCGCCCTTGCGCAGGTTGTCGCCGCAGACGAACAACTCGATCGCGTGGGGGTCGTCGAGGGACGCGCGGACCCGGCCGACCCAGGTCGGGTCGGTGCCGACCACGTCGGCAGGGGTGGGGAACTCGGCCAGCTCCGGGTCGTCGGTGAGCACCACGCCGGGCGCGGCGGCCAGCACGTGCTGGGCGCCCTGCCGGGTCACCTCACGCTCGAACTCCGCGTGGACGGCCACGGAGTGCGTGGTCACCACGGGCACCCGGACGCAGGTGGCGTGCACCTTGAGCTGCGGCAGCCCGAGGATCTTCCGCGACTCGTTGCGGACCTTCAGCTCCTCCGAGGACCAGCCGTCCTGCTTGACCGAGCCGGCCCAGGGCACCACGTTGAGCGCGAGCGGGGCCGGGAACGGGCCGAGATCACCGACTGCGGCCCGCAGGTCACCGGCCCGCTGGCCGAGCGTGCGGGAGCCGCCGACCTTGTCGGTCTGGGCGTAGAGCGTGTCGATGCCGGCCTGCCCGGCGCCGGATGCGGCCTGGTAGGAGGCCACCACCATCTCCCGGAGCCCGTAGACGCGGTGCAGCGCCGCCATCGCCACGATCAGCGACAGCGTGGTGCAGTTCGGGTTGGCGATGATGCCCTTGGGCCGCTCGGCGGCCATTTCCGGGTTGACCTCGGGGACCACCAGCGGCACGTCGGGGTCCATCCGGAACGCACCCGAGTTGTCCACGACCACCGCACCGCGCGCGGCCGCGACCGGGGCCCACTGCGCGGAGACCTCGTCCGGCACGTCGAACATGGCCACGTCCACGCCGTCGAAGACCTCGGCGGACAACGCCTGCACCTCGGCCTGGGCGCCGCGCACCTTCAGCCGGCGCCCGGCCGAGCGGGGCGAGGCCACCAGCCGGATCTCGCCCCACACGTCGTCCCTCGTGGAGAGCAGGTCGAGCATCACGGTGCCGACGGCCCCGGTGGCGCCGACCACGGCCAGCGTCGGGCGCCCGGTCACCGGCCCGTCCCTCCGTAGACCACGGCCTCCACCTCGCTGGTGTCCAGGTCGAAGGCCCGGTGCGTGGCGGTCACCGCCGCGTCCACCTCGTTCTCGTCCACCACGACCGAGATCCGGATCTCCGAGGTGGAGATCATCTCGATGTTCACCCCCGCGTCGGCGAGGGCGCCGAAGAACGTGGCCGTCACCCCCGGGTGCGACCGCATCCCCGCGCCCACCAGCGACACCTTGCCGATCCGGTCGTCGTAGAGCAGGTTCTCGAACCTGATCTCCTCCTGCACCGCGCGCAGCGCCGCCAGCGCCGCCTCGCCGTCGTCGCGCGGCAGGGTGAACGAGATATCGGTGAGCCCGGTGGCCGCGGCGGAGATGTTCTGCACGATCATGTCGATGTTGATGCCGGCCGTCGCGATCGCCCGGAAGATCTTCGCCGCCTGGCCGACGACATCGGGCACGCCCGCGACGGTGACCTTCGCCTCGCTCCGGTCGTGCGCGACACCGGAAATGATCGCCTGCTCCATGCCTGGCCCTTCCACTTCGCGTGGCTCGTCGCTCACCCAGGTCCCGGTCCGGTTGCTGAACGAGGACCTGACGTGGATCGGGACGCCGTACCGCCGGGCGTACTCCACGCAGCGCAACTGGAGGATCTTCGCGCCCGAGGCCGCCATCTCCAGCATTTCCTCGTACCTGATCGCCGGGATCCGCCGGGCGGTCGGCACGATCCGCGGGTCGGCGGTGAAGATGCCGTCCACGTCGGTGTATATCTCGCACACGTCGGCCTTGAGCGCGGCGGCCAGCGCCACGGCCGTGGTGTCCGACCCGCCCCGGCCGAGCGTGGTGATGTCCTTGCCGGTGGCGGAGACACCCTGGAACCCGGCCACGATGGGAATCGCCCCGTCGGCGAGCGCGCCGCTGATCCGGCCGGGGGTCACGTCGATGATCCTCGCCTTGCCGTGCACGTCGTCGGTGATCACACCGGCCTGGGAGCCGGTGAACGAGCGTGCCTTGAGCCCGAGGTTGGCAATGGCCATCGCCAGCAGCGCCATCGAGATCCGCTCACCGGAGGTGAGCAGCATGTCGAGTTCCCGGGCGGGCGGCAGCGGGCTGACCTGATGAGCCAGGTCATGCAGTTCGTCGGTGCTGTCACCCATCGCGGAGACGACCACGACGACCGAGTGGCCCGCCTTGTGAGTGACCACGATGCGCTGGGCCACCCGCTTGATGCCGTCGGCGTCGGCGACCGACGACCCACCGTACTTCTGCACGACGAGCGCCACCTGCGCGCCGCTCCTCCCGTGGGGGTTCCTGGCGGGCTTGAGTGTACCTACTCAGCCTGGGGTGGCCTCTTCGGCGACGTCGAGCAGGGCGTGGGCGACGATGGCGTGCAGCGCGCGCAGGGCAGCCCCGCCGTGGGTGCCCCAGTGGTTGACGTAGGAGTACTGCCACCACCACAGGGCCTCCAGCGACCGGCCCGCCTCGTAGTGCTGGAGCCCGTGGATCAGGTCGGCGGCCACGGCCGCCAGATCGTCCGACAGGCGGAACGCGGTCGGCCTGGTGTCCGCGTACGGGTCGAACAGCTCGCCGTAGTCGTCGCAGCCGCTCAGCCGGGCGGCGAGGCCGGCCCGGAGCTGGTCAAGGTCGGGATCCGCGCCGACGTCAGGTTCCCAGTTGCCCGGCGGGATCACGTCCTGGCTGGCGCCGAGCTGGGCGCCGGCGAGCAGGATCTGCGACACCTCAAGCAGCAGCAGCGGCACGATCTCGTCACCGCCCTGCCCGTTGGCGAGCGCACCCACCCCGTCGAGGAAGTCCCGCGCCTGGGCGGCGACCCGCTCGGCGAGCGGATGCCAGCCATCGTCCGGAGCCTTCGCGCAGCCCCCGGGCCGGTGCGCTAGACATCAAGCAGCCTCCGTCCTTCGAACGCGCGGCCGAGGGTCACCTCATCCGCGTACTCCAGGTCCCCCCCGACCGGGAGCCCGCTGGCTGGCCGCGTCACCCGCAGCCCCAGCGGCTTCAGCAGACGGGCCAGATAGGTGGCGGTCGCCTCGCCCTCAAGATTCGGGTCGGTGGCGAGAATCACCTCGGTCACGCCGCCGTCCGCGAGCCGCGCCATGAGCTCCCTGGTCCTCAGGTCCTCCGGGCCGACCCCGTCGATCGGGCTGATCGCGCCGCCGAGGACATGGTAGCGACCGCGAAACTCGCGGATCTTCTCGATCGCCGCCACGTCCTTCGGCTCTTCGACCACGCAGATCACCGAGAGATCGCGGCGCGGGTCCCGGCAGATCCGGCACTCGTCCTCCTCCGCCACGTTCCCGCAGACCCGGCAGAACCGGATCCGTTCGGTCACCTCCACCAGCACCGCGGCGAGCCGCTTCACCTCCGCCGGGTCGGTTCCGAGCAGGTAGAACGCGATCCGCTGGGCGCCCTTCGGCCCCACGCCCGGCAGCCGCCCAAGCTCGTCGATGAGGTCCTGTACCACTCCCTCGTACACGTCAGTCCCTCATGTCCTCATGGCGTGGGCGGGCCTAGCTGCCCCGCCCGGTGCACGCGGTCGTCGGCCTGCCGCGCCGCCGAACACGCCGCCGGACAGGCCGGGGATCTCGGGCATGCCGCCCGGCTGGCCGAGCCCGGCCGCCAGCGGGCCCATCTTCTCCTCCTGGAGGTCCTCGACCGCCTGGTAGGCGTTGCGCACCGCCGCGATCACCAGGTCAGCGACGGTCTGCGCGGTGTCGGCCGGGTCAGCGGTATCGATGGCCGCCGGGCTGATGGTGAGGTCCACCAGTTCGCCCTCGCCGTTGACACGGGCCTTGACCAGCCCGCCACCCGAGGTGCCCTCGACCTCGGCGTCGGCCAGTTCCTGGTGTGCGCTTATGAGATGGTCCTGCATCTGCTGCGCGGCGGCGAGCAGTTGCTGCAGGTCCATCCCGCCTTCTGGGTCCACTGTGCCTCACTTGATCGGGTCCGCGGCGGTGCACCTGTGCAGCGCCGTAGCAGCGCGGGCTCCCGCCGGCCCGGTGGACACCGGCCGTGCTGGCCCGGCCCCGACAGCCGGCTGCCCGGCCGCGCACCGGCGCGATCGCCTGCTGTTTCGAGCCTACGGCTTCAGCACCGTGGTAGGCACACCGCCCCGCGTGCCCAGCCCGCACCAATCCGTGACCACGCCCGCCGCTACGGCTCCTCGATCTCCTCGATGATCGTGCCGCCGAGGCGCCGCTCGATGAGTTCCATGCCGGTCGGGCCGGGGCTATCGGCCGGCCCTGCGTCGTCGGGCCATTCCTCCGCGAGCGGCCGCCGGGCCGTTCGCGGCGGACGGGCCGCCGCCCGGCATGGGGCCCGGCCGGGCGTGCCGCGGCGGCCGCCGGTCCGGTGGCACCGCCCCCGGGACGACGGCCCGGGGATGCCTGGGACCTGCCCGGGGATGCCTGGGACCCGCCCGGAGGGGCCCCCGGGCTGTCCGGCGGCGCGTCCGGTGCACCGGACCGCATGGGCGGCGTCGCCCGGCCGGTCCACGGTGCCGCCGGGCGCGGCCGCCGGTCCCCTGGCACCGGCGCCGGCACGCCCCGGACGTGGCGCCCGCGGATCCGGGCCGGGCGCCGGGCGCGCCGGCTCCGGTGCCCACCGCGGCCCGCACCCGCACCTTCAGCCCGAGCATGCTGGCGAGCACCCCGGTCAGCACCTGGTCATGGCCGCTGGCGGTGAAGCCCCTCGCCTGGCCCTCCCCGGCGAAGGCCACGGTCAGGACGCCGCCCTCCAGCGAGTCCACGGAGGCGGCACTGAGCAGCATCCACGCGACCCGGCGCTCTCCTTTCACCGCTTCGAGGATGTCTGGCCAGCGCTGGCGCAACGTATCGGTGTCGATGACCCCGGGCCTGGCGGGCGGCGCGGTGCGCGCCGGGGCCTCCCGGGCGGGCACGTCCCGGGCCGCAGGCGCTTCCCCGGCCGCAGGCGCTTCCCGAGCCGCAGGGGCATCCCCCGGCGCAGGTGCCTCCCGGGCCGGTGCGGGCGCTGCGGCCGCAGCGTGGCCGGCTGCGGCGGCATCCCCGGCCGGGGCTTCCCCGGCTGGCCCCGGCTCCCGGTCTGGTGCGGATGCCCGGCCCCGCGGCGCATCCCCCGCTGGCCCAGGCTCCGGGTCCGGGGCGGACGCCCGGGCCCGCGGAGCTCCCCTGGCCGGCGCGGCCCCAGGGGCAGCCCCGGAATCCGGGGCAGGCGGGCCGGCCTCGGCGGCCGCGGCAGCACCGGTCGATCGGGGCGCGCCACGGTCCGTGGGACCGGCGGCAGGCACGGTTCCGGCGGCCACCGGGCCCGGCCCGGGCACCGGTCCCTCGGCCGGGAGTCCGTCGAGGCGGCGTTCCAGCCGCTCCAGCCGGGCGGCGAGCGCCTTCTCGCCGGTGCTCGCGCCGGGCAGCAGCACCTGCGCGCACATCAGTTCCAGCAGCAGGCGCGGCGAGGTGGTGCCGCGCATCTGGATGAGCCCCTCGCTGAGGATCTCGGCCGCCCGGGCAAGCTCGGCCTGGCCGAAACGCCCGGCCTGGCCGGTCATCTTCTCCAGCCGGTCGGCGGGCGCGTCGAGCAGGCCGGTCTGCCCGGCACCGGGAACCGCGCCCAGGATGATCAGGTCGCGCAGCCGGTCCAGCAGGTCGGCCGCGAACCGGCGCGGGTCATGGCCGCCCTGCACCACCCGGTCCACGGTGCCGAACGCGGCCGCCCCGTCCCCGGCCGCCAGCGCGTCCACCATCTCGTCGAGGAGGCTGTCGTCGGTGTACCCGAGCAGCGCCACCGTCCGCTCGTAGGTGAGCCCCTCGGGGCCCGCGCCCGCCAGCAACTGGTCGAGCACCGACAGCGAGTCACGGACCGAGCCCGCGCCCGCCCGGACCACCAGCGGCAGCATCGCCGGCTCGTAGGTGGCCGACTCGGTGGCCAGGATCTCCTCCAGCAGGCCGCGCAGCACGGCCGGGGGAACCAGCCGGAACGGGTAGTGGTGCGTGCGCGACCTGATGGTCGCGATGACCTTCTCCGGCTCGGTGGTCGCGAACACGAACTTCAGGTGCGGCGGCGGCTCCTCGACCAGCTTGAGGAGGGCGTTGAACCCCTCCCTGGTCACCATGTGGGCCTCGTCGATGATGTAGACCTTGAACCGCCCGGAGACCGGGGCGTAGAAGGCCTTCTCGCGCAGGTCCCTGGCATCGTCCACGCCGCCGTGCGAGGCCGCGTCGATCTCGATCACGTCGATGCTGCCGGGCCCGGACGGGGCCAGCGCCACGCAGGAGTCGCACACGCCGCACGGGTCCGGTGTCGGGCCCTCGACACAGTTCAGCGAGCGGGCCAGGATCCGGGCGCTGGAGGTTTTTCCGCAGCCCCGGGGCCCGCTGAACAGGTAGGCGTGGTGCACCCTGCCGTTGCGTAGCGCCTGTCTCAGGGGTTCTGTGACGTGCTCCTGCCCGCGAACCTCGGCGAACGTCGCCGGGCGGTACCGGCGGTAAAGCGCCAGCGGAGCTCGCGAACCGCCAGACCCTGCCGGGTTCTCGGGGGCGGTACCGGGGGCTTCGCCTGCCATGATGGGATCCTCGCCAGGACGGGAAGGGACCCCCCGCACACCCGCCAGAGCTCGCGTACCCTTGCTGCCTTCCGGCCCTGGGGGAGTTGGCGAGATAAGCGCCGTGCGAGGGGTCTGGTGTCCAGTCTAGCGGGGGGTCACCCGAGCCGTGGCCGCTCCCGGCCTCCCACGGCACCGGTAAGCTGTCCGGCGGAGGATTCGCCTAGTGGCCTAGGGCGCACGCTTGGAAAGCGTGTTGGGGGCAACCCCTCAAGGGTTCGAATCCCTTATCCTCCGCCACGTCACCTGGGGTCGGTGAGCACCGGCGGGCTGGCGGGCGCCAGGTCCGCGGCCCGGTCCAGCAGCGGCTGGCAGCGCAGCCGGGCGGCGATCTCGCGAGCCTCGCCGACCGCCGCTGCGGCACCGTCCAGATCCTGCAGCCGGGAAAGGTGCGCGGCGTAGTCGAGCAGGCCATGAGCGAGGTGGTAGGGCGTGCCCTGCTCGCGCAGGCTGCGCATCGCGGCGGCAAACGGCGCGGCCGCTACCTGATCATCGTCGGCGGCGGCCAGCCTGGCCCGGACCAGGTCACGCTCGGCCCGGAGCATGGGGGCCAGGTACCCGGGCTGGTGCGCGTCGAGCACCGCCAGCAGGTCGCGGACCGCGGCATGGTCACCCAGGTCATGGGCGGCGCGCGCGGCCAGCGGCCAGGCCCACCGCTGGTCCTCGGAACTGATTCCGATGGTGTCAGCCGGTTCGAGCGCCCGGCGGGCATGACGCAGGGCATCCTCCAGCCGGTGGCCGGCCGCCGCGGCGGCGGCTTCGGTGAGGCTGAGCTGCGACTGGTCCTGAAGGTCCTCGCTGGCCCGGAACTGCGACAACGACGCCAAGATGGACTCGGCGGTGGCGGTATCGCCACGCAGCGCCGCGAGAAGGCCCTGACAGCAAGGCACCCACTCGATGTCCTGGAGCCCGTCCGAATCAATGGCCTGGGCGAGTTCTTCCGCGGCAGCATCCCAGTCCCCGAGCATCATCAGCGCCTGGGCCCGGTTGGTGGTCGCGATCCCGAGGTAGGTGCGGGCGCCCGCCCGGCGCAGGTGCCCGACCGAGTCGCGGCCGGCCTCCGCCGCCGCTGCCGGATCGGTCGTCGCCAGCGCATCGCAGAGGTTCAGCAGCGTGCGCCCCAGCGCGAGGTTGTCACCAGCCTGGATAGCGAGCCGGACGCTCTCGCGGTAGTGGGCAGCGGCTTCGGGCCGCCGCCCCGCCGAGATCAGGTACATGCCACGGGCAAGGAACAGGCCACCGAGTTGGCCGACGCCGACGCCGAGGGCCTGGCCAAGGGTGAGCGCCTCGGCGGACAGCTGGTCAGCGTCCGGCGAGCCGGAGGACACCGCCAGCGCGGCCAGCTGTTGCAGGGCGTCGACGGTATCGGTATCAGACTCGGCCCGCAGCACCTCGAGCGCGGCGCTGAGATTTTCGCGAGCCTCGGCGTTGCGGCCCCCCTGACGCAGCCCCCACCCGGCGGTGGCTTGCACCCGTGCCGCCGCCCGGTCCTCGCCGTGCCGCAGATACTGATCCCTCGCCTTGCCCGCGTAGTCGATGGCGGCAGCCAGATCGGCACCGGTGACGGCGGCCTGCGCGGCACGCTCCCACAGCGCGGCCGCCGACGGCTGCCCATCCGGCGCCTCCGCCGCGCCGGGGGATGGTGTGGTGAGCTCGGCGGCGGTGGCATAACTGGTGGCGGCCAGCGCGGTGGCACCGGTGCGCTCGGCCCGTTCCGCGGCCCGGGTCAGCGCCGCGACCGCCCGGCCGCGGATCTGCCCGGCATCGGTGTCGTCGGGGACGGCGGCCAGGGCATCCAGGTAGTGGCGGGCGATCAGGTCGGCCACCTCTTCCCCGTCATTCGGGAACGTGGCGGCCAGGTACGCGGCCACCTTCAGGTGGCGGCTCTTGCGATCATGGCGGGACAAGGTGTCGTAGGCAACCTGGCGCAGCATGTTCTGCGCGAACTGGTAGCTGCCCCGCTCCGGCGACAGCGGGTCCGCGGACACGCTGAGGACCTCGCGGCGGACGAGTTCGGCCATGGCGCTCCGAACCGCTGGCTTCGTCCTGCCCGGACACCGCGACCAGCGCCTCGGCGGAGAAGCTGACGCCCAGCACGGCCGCATCGGCCACCAGCCGGCGCACCGCCGGGTCCAGCGCATCCAGCCGGGCCGCCAGCAGCGCGTGCAGGCTGTCCGGTACGACCAGTTCACCGACATCACCGACCAGCCGGTAGACACCCTCGACGGGCTGCACGACGTCCCGGTCGATCAGCGACCGCACCGTCTCCACCGCGAACAGCGGAATGCCCTGCGCCTGTGCGGCCACTGCCGATCGCGCCGCGGCCGGCATCCCCGGCACCAGCGCATCCACCAGCCGGTCCATCGAAGACCGGTCCAGCGGATCGAGCGTCAGTGTGGTCCGGTTGCGCCCGGTGCCGAACCCGGCCCGGGTCTGGCCAAGTTCCGGGCGGGACAGCACCAGCACATAGACCGGCAGATCCCGGGCCCAGTCGATCAGGTAGTCCAGGAAGTCGAGCAGGCCCGCGTCGGCGAACTGGGCGTCCTCCACCAGCAGCACGACCGGGTCCACCGCGGCGAGGCGCTCGAAGAACAACCGCCACCCAGCGAACAGTTCCTCCCGGGCCAGCGGGCCGCCACCGTCCTCCTTGACCGCGACACCCAGCAGGCGGCCCAGCCGCAGACTCGCGTACTCCCGCTCCACCGGGTCCGAGACGATCCGGTCCAGGCTCTCGGCCAGTTTCCTGGTGGCCGTCTCCGCCGGGTCCTCCTCGGCGATGCCGAGCCGCTGCCGGACGATCTCGGCGAGGGCCCAGAACGCCACCCCCTCGCCGTAGGACAGGCACCGGCCCCGGTGCCACCACATCTGCGCTGCCAGGCCATCCAGGTATTTCTCGAACTCCCAGCCCAGCCGGGACTTGCCCACCCCGGCCTCCCCGGCTACCACCACCATCCGGGGCACCCGCCGCTCGGCCGCCGCGTGGAACAACTCCTTGACCGTCCGCAGCTCCGCGTCCCGGCCGATCAGCGGCGCTTCAAGCCCATCCACCCGCTGTGCGCCGCCCACCCCGGCGAGCACCCGAGTCGGCCGCCACAACCGGACCGGCTCGGCCTTGCCCTTCAGCCGGTGCTCACCGGCTCCGGTGAACTCAAGCCCACTGCCCGCCAGGCGCTGCGTCGTCGCGTCCACCAGCACGGCGCCGGGCTCTGCCACCGCCTGCACCCGTGCCGCGGTGTTCACGGCATCCCCGGCGACCATCCCCTCGCCGATCGCGCCCAGCGTCACCGCGACCTCGCCGGTGACCACCCCGGCCCGTGCGGCGAGCCCGGGGACCCCCGCCCCGGCGCCGAGCTGGGTCACGGCATCCACCAGGTCCAGGGCCGCCCGTACCGCGCGTTCGGCGTCCCCTTCGGTGGCGGTGGGGGTGCCCCAGACCGCCATCACCGCGTCCCCGATGAACTTCTCCACCACCCCGCCGTAGCGGCCGATCACCGTCCTGGCCACCTCGAAATACCGGGACAGCAACTCCCGGACCGCCTCCGGATCCCGCGATTCCGACAACGGGGTAAAACCCACCACATCACAAAAGAGCACAGAACAAACCCGGCGTTCCGCCACCGGATCCCCGCCCGGCACAGAAACCGCCTTGCCTCCGGGCGCTGGAGTTGCCGCCGGCGTCTGCGCATTTTCCGGCAGCGCGTTCCCGCAGGCACGGCAGAATCGATCGCCTGAGGTCACCGGCTCACCACAAGCCGGGCAACCCCTAGCAGGCGCACCGCAGTGCGCACAGAACCTGTCGACCGCCCCCAGAGACGTGCCGCACTGCCCGCACCTCACACAAACTCTCATATGTAGCGGCCAGCTATCCTGTCAAGCCCATTCAGCAATTAGCCAGTCACTGTGAATCCTGATTTACCCCTCGTCCGCCGCTGGCGAGGTGCCCGGCGTGTGGCGAGGGGTGCGGGCCATCCGCATTCTCGCCACCGAGAGCAGCGAGGCGCTGGGGCGGCTGTCCTGCAGCGCGGCCAGGAAATCGGCGCCGTCGATGCGCAGCAGCGTGGACTGGGCCTTGGTGGTCACCGTGGCCGTGCGGGGGATGCCATGCAGCAGGCCGAGTTCGCCGACGTAGCCGGGGGCCAGCACCGGGGCCAGTTCCTGCCGCGCGGTCCCGTCGCCGCCGACGGACACCGAGAGTTCACCGCGGGCCAGAATCCACAGCGCGTCGGCGTCCGCTCCCTCATGGATGACGACGGTCCCGGGAGCCATGTCGGCCTCCTCGGCGCCCGCTGCGAGCCGCTCAAGGGTGCCACGCGACGCTCCGGCCAGCAGGTCCAGCGTGGCGAGCACGGCCACCCGCGGGCGCAGGCGCCTGGCGGCCGCTGCCGCGGTGCGGTCGGCCTTGAGCAGGGCGGGCAGGCCGATCAGGCCGAGGGCGGGGATCCCGGCACCGATGGCCAGCAGCGTGACGTTGACGTCCGCGTGCGCAAGCAGGACACCGGCGACCAGGCTGGCCAGGAGGATGCCGCCCAGGATCGCGGTATCGAAGATGCCGAGGATACGGCTGAGCACGTCCCCTGGCAGGTCGCGCTGCAGGCTGGTGATCGCCAGCACGTCCACGATGATCATTCCGACGCCGGAGACGACCTGCAGCGCGCCAGCGAGCACCGGCGTGCGCACCGGGATCGTTGCCAGGAACGGCAGCGCTTGCAGGCAGATGCTGCCCATGATGACCGGGGCCAGCCGGGACGCACTGCTCAGCCGGTTCGCCAATGCCGCACCGAGCACGCCACCGAGCGCACCCCCGGCCAGCAGGTAGCTGTATCCGTTCGCGCCGGTGCCCAGCCGTATCGACAGTGGGACATACAGGACCGTGCTCGCACCGTAAACGGCTGAGTCCAGCGCGGCGAAGAGGATGACGGCGATGGCCACGGGCCGGGCGGCCAGCGCCTTCAGCCCGGTCGCCAGTTGCGCCAGCGCGCTCTCCCCGGCGCTCCCGCCGCCACGGGACCGGACCCGTAGCCGGGCGACCAGGGCGGCCGCGACGCCGAAGCTTGCCGCGTTGACGGCGACGCCGATGACGGGCCGGCCGGTCAGCAGAAGCAGCCCGCCGATGCCCGGGCCGGCCACGACGACCAGGTTCTCCAGGGCCGAGAAGATGGAGTTCGCGGCGGCAAGATCCCGTTCCCCCACGACCTCAGGGGTCAGCGCGCCGGCCGCGGGCCGGTACGGCGCGAGCACCGCCGACGACAGGGCGGTGAGGGCCAGGATGAGGCCGGGCGCGGCGCCGGTGCCCACCACCACCGTCATCCCCGTCATAAGCAGCCCGCTGGCCAGCGACGAGACGATGAGAATGGTTATCCGGTCGAACCGGTCCGCGATCACGCCGCCGTAGCTGGCCAGCAGCAGGCCGGGCGCCCAGCGGCAAATGCCCAGGGCGGCGAGCCATTGCGTGGAGTGGGTCCGGTCGAAAAGGTAGACCGATATCACCACGACGTACGACCAGCTACCGACCTGGTCGACCAGGAACGCGGTAATGAGCAGCCGCATATCACGGTGCCGCAGCGCGTCACGATACCGGCCGCGCGCCACGCCCCGCCGATCCTCGCCAGACGATGCGGGCAGTCCGGTATAGCCGGGTCCGTCGGATTCGCCCGGACCCGATGGCACTGTCATCTATATCCGTATCTGCGTGCTATCGCCGGGCAACCCCCCATGGTGCCGATTGCGCGTCAGCGGCTCTCCGCCTCGCGCACACGGCGCACCATCAGTTCCAGCAGCGTCCAGGCTGTCTCCGGGTGCGCCAGCGCGAACGGCCGGAAGACCCATGCGGTGAACAGCAAAACGCGCACTTCGGTTTCGGCCGTGATTTTTGCCGAACGAAACGAGTGGTCGATGAGCGCCATCTCGCCGAAGTAGTCACCCGGGCCGAGGGGGCGAGCGGGCCGCCCGTGCACGCTTACCGCAGCCTGTCCCTCCACGATGACACCGAAAGTAACGCCAACCTCTTCCTCTTCCGTTAGAACCGTGCCCGCGGGAAACCGCCGGTCGTGCGCGTTACCCGCGAGACTGGACAATTCCTTCTTGCTGAGCGCCGAGAACAGCGGAACCCGGGCAAGAACCTCCTGAGGCGTTGTCATGGGGCTGATGTTACGCGCAGCGGGCGCTGTAGCCAGCGTTTCTGTCGCGCTAAGCGCGAATTGTGGACTTTGCGGGCATGATGTCCTGCGCCCGGTCCAGGAGCGGCCGGCAGCGCAGGCCGAGGGCAATGTCCCTGGCCTCGCTTACGGCCTCGGCGGCGGCATCGGCGTCTCCCGCGCGGATGAGGTACCCGGCGTGGTCGAGCAGGCCATGGGCGAGGTGGTAGGGGGTGCTCAGCGCGCGCATTCCGCTGATGGCGGCGCCGAACGCGGCCCCGGCACCCGGATCCCCGCCGTCGGCGGCAAGCCGGGCCCCGACCAGATCACGTTCGGCGCGCATCATGGGTGCCAGGTACCCGGGCCGGTAGGAATCCAGCAGGGCCAGCAACTCCCCGATGGCCGCGGTGTCGCCAAGGTCGTAGGCGGAACGCGTGGCCAGCGGCCACGCCCAGCGGCAGCTTTCGTGACTGATCCCGAGGGCGCCGGCGTGGCCGAGGATGGCCCGGGCGTGCCGCAGCGCCTCCTCCGGCTGGTGGCGCGCGGCCGCGACGAACGCCTCCACCGCGCTGATCAGCGACTGGTCCTGCGGGTCCTCGCTGGCCCTCAGGTCCGTCAGCGCTGCCAGCATGCTCTCGGCGGTGGTCACGTCGCCGCGCAGCGCCGCGAGCAGCCCGCGCCAGGAGGCGAGGAACTGATGATCGCCCAGGCCGTCGGAGTCCACCGCCCGGGTGAGTTCTTCGTCCGCCGCATCCCAGGCACCGGGCATCATCAGGGCCGCGACCAGGTTCGTAATGGTCCAGGCGAGACCATCTCTGGCACCGGTCCGGCGCAGGTGCCCGGCGGCGGCCCGGGCCGCCTCGGTCGCCGCCGCGGGATCGGTAGCGGTCAGCGCGTCCGCCAGGTTGAGCAGCACCCGCCCCAGGCTGGTGTAGTTTCCGGCGGCCTCGGTGAGCCGCGCCGCCTCACGGTAGTAGGCGATGGCCTCGGTCCGCCGCGCCGCGATGGTGAGGTAGATGCCACGCGTCAGCAGCAGGCCGCCGAGCTGGCCGGAATCCACGCCGAGGGCCTGGCCCAGAATGCACGCCTCGGCGGACAGTTCGTCGGCGTCCGCCGCCCCCGCGAACACCGCGACGGCCGCCATTTGATCCAGGGCGTTGACCGTTGTCGTGTCCGGGTCTTCGCGGAGGACCTCCAGGGCGGCGGTCAGCTGTTCCCGCGATTCCGCCAGCCGGCCGGACTGGCGCAACGCCTCCCCGGCCATCGCCCGGGCACCCGCCGCCGCCCTGGCGTCACCCCGCTGCAGGTAGTAGTCGCGGGCGCGATTGGCGTGCTCGACCGACGCCACGTAGCTGCCATCGGTGAGCGCGGCGTTGGCGGCGCGTTCCCATAGCCGGCCTATGTCGGCTGCCCCGTCCGGTGCGCCCGTCCCTTCCCGGCCGGCCTCGGTGAGTTCCGCGGCCCTGGCATAGCTGGTGGCGGCCGGTGCGGGGGCGCCGGTGCGTTCGGCCCGTTCCGCGGCCCGGATCAGGACTGTGACGGCCTGGCCGCGGATCTCCGCGGCATCCGCCGCGTCGGGCACGGCATCCAGTGCATCCAGGTAATGGCGAGCGATCACATCGGTGACCTCCTCACCATCCTCGGCAAACGCCGCCCGCAGATGCGCGGCCACCGTCAGGTGCCGCACCTTGCGATCCCGTCGCGACAACGTCTCGTACGCCACCTGGCGCAGCAGTTGCTGGGCGAACCGGTAGGCACCCCGCTCCGGCGACAGCGGGTCGGCGGACACGCTGAAAACCTCCCGGCGCACCAGTTCATCCAGCGCGGCCCGCACCATCTCCTCAGCCTGGCCCGACACCGCCACCAGGGCATCCGCCGGGAAGCTGACCCCGAGCACCGCGGCATCGGTGACCAGCCGCCGCACCGCCGGGTCCAGCGCATCAAGCCGGGCCGCCAGCAGCGCATGCAGGCTGCCCGGCACCATCAGCTCACCAACATCACCGACGAGCCGGTAGACACCCTCGACCGGCTGCACGATGTCCCGGTCGATCAGCGACCGCACCGTCTCCACCGCGAACAGCGGCACTCCCTGTGCCTGCGCGGCCACCGCCGAGCGGGCATCGGCCGGCATCCCCGGCACCAGGGCATCCACCAGCCGGTCCAGCGAGGAATGGTCCAGCGGATCCAGGGTCAGTGTGAGCCGGTTGCGCCCGCTGCCGAAGCCCGCCCGGACCTGGGCGAGTTCCGGGCGGGTGAAGACGAGAACGTAGACCGGCAGGTCCCGGGCCCAGTCGATGAGATGATCAAGGAAGTCGGCCAGCCCCGCGTCGGCATACTGGAAATCCTCGATCAGCAGCACCACCGGCTGCTCGATCGCGAGGCGCTCGAAGAACAGCCGCCAGCCCGCGAACAGCTCCTCGCGGGTCAGCGGGGCGCCGTTGTCACCGGGGGAACCCACGCCGAGCAGGCGGCCGAGCCGCAGACCCACGTAGGCCCGTTCACCGGCGTCGGGAACGAACCTGTCCAGCCCTTGTGCCAGCTTCCCCGCGGCCACCGCGACCGGATCCTCCTCGGCAATGCCGAGCCGCTGCCGGACGATCTCGGCGAGGGCCCAGAACGCCACCCCCTCGCCATAGGACAGGCACCGGCCCCGGTGCCACCAGACATCCTCGACGAGCCCGTCGACGTACTTCTCGAACTCCCAGCCCAGCCGGGATTTGCCCACCCCGGCCGCGCCGGACACCACCACCATCCGGGGCACCCGCCGCTCGGCCGCGGCGTGGAACAACTCCTTGACCGTCCGCAGCTCCGCGTCCCGCCCGATCAGCGGCGCTTCAAGCCCATCCACCCGCTGCTGGCCACCGACCCCGGACAGCACCCGGGTCGCCTGCCACAACCGGACCGGCTCCGCCTTGCCCTTCAGCCGGTGCGAGCCCGCGTCGGCGAACCCGATCGCGCTCGCCACCAGCCGCCGGGTCGCCCCATCGACCAGCACAGCGCCCGGCTTCGCCGCGGCCTGCACCCGTGACGCCGTGTTCACCGCATCGCCGGCCACCATGCCCTCGTGCCTGGCACCCAGCGTCACCGCCACTTCGCCGGTGACCACCCCGGCGCGCGCCGCCAGGGCAGCGACGCCGACCTCGTCTCGCAGCGCCTCCACCGCGCCTATCAGATCCAGCCCGGCCCGCACCGCGCGCTCGGCGTCGCCTTCGGTGGCGGTGGGGGTGCCCCAGACCGCCATCACCGCGTCCCCGATGAACTTCTCCACCACCCCGCCGTAGCGGCCGATCACCGTCCTGGCCACCTCGAAATACCGGGACAGCAACTCCCGGACCGCCTCCGGATCCCGCGATTCCGACAACGGGGTAAAACCGACCACATCACAAAAGAGCACAGAACAAACCCGGCGCTCCGCCACCGGATCCCCGCCCGGCCCGGAAACCGCCTTGACCGCACCGGCCGCCGGGGTTGCCGATCCAGGCACTGCCTCGATCAGGGTGGTACCACAGACACGGCAAAAGCGCTTGCCCTGAGTGGCAGGCTCGCCGCAGGAGGGGCAGCCCACCAGGGCCGCACCACAATCCCCGCAGAACCGGTCACCCGCCCCCAGGGACGCGCCACAGAGCGCGCACCTCTCCATAGCGCTACTTTAAGCCGAAATCCCCTGGATAACACGCTCCGATGGTTAATCACCAGCCAGGCGAACCGCCCCGGGCCAGCGCGCTGAAGGGGCGGGCCGTGCACGGCCCGCCCCTTCCCCCGCGACCCGTCAGCCACCGATTCCGCGATTGTGACCTTCCACGTCGTCGGTGCTCGTCGCCCTGGTCGTCCCGGCTGGGCCGCACGTGCCCCTCGGTGTCGTCGCCTGGTCATCCCGGCTGGGCCGCACGTGCCCCTCGGTGTCGTCACCCTGGTCGCCCCGGCTGGGCCGCACGTGCCCCTCGGTGTCGTCGCCCTGGTCATCCGCGGCTGGGTCCGCACGTGGCCCTTGGTGTCGTCGCCCTGGTCGTCGCGGTGTGGCATGGTGGCCTCTCCTTCTGCTTCCTGAGTGATCTGGCTTAAGCATGCCTTGCTGCGGATACATCCGTCAGTCGGCCCGGCGACAGCGCTGCTGTCGGCTTGCCGACACTAGTTCCCGGCGAACCGGCCGAGGGCCGCCGCGTGCCGCACGATGACGGCCCGGTCGTGCATCTCGATCCACCCCCTCCGCTCGAATCCCCGCAGCGCCGCGTTGACGCTTTGCCGGGTGCTGCCGACCTGATGCGCGAGTTCCTCCTGGCTCAGCCTGAGCCGGATCGCACCGTCGGCGCCGCTGGGCTGGCTGAGCAGTACCTTCGCGACCCGGCGCGGGAGATCCAGGAAAACGAGGTCGGACGCGGCCTCGGTAAGCCGCCTGAGCGTGCCCGCGATGGAACTCGTCAGGGCTTGCGCGGCAGCCGGTGTCCGCTGGCAAATGTCCTGGATCGTTTCCCGGGGAACGAGCAGCAGATCGCATTCTTCGAGCGTTTCCGCGTCGGCGGATCTTGGCCCGCTGTCCGCGATACTGAGTTCACCCAGAATGCCGCCTGGCCGGATGATTGTCAGTGTCAGTTCCCCGCCGTCGGCGGAGCGGACGACGACCTTGACCCGGCCGGAAATCACCACGATCAAACTGTCGCTCGGATCTCCTGCGGTGAATACGATCTGGCCCCGGCGGAACGTCCGCAGCCGCGACACGGCAGCGGCGGCGGCGAGATCCTCGGCCGGCACCGAGCAGAGCAGATCCGTCTCCCGCAGAATGCGCGGCACATCAACCGTCACGGCCGGGCTCCATGGGCGCCGGTGCCGCCTCCCCGGCCCTCCGGGTGGCCCGGCACGGCATTGCTGGCCACGGCACGCAGCACCGTCTTGACCTCGTACGGGGTCAGATGCGGGTGCTTGCTCAGCATCCGGGCCACCAGGCCGGCCACATGCGGCGCGGCGAACGAGTTGCCGGTGGAGACGATCGTCCCGCCCGACAGCCACGGCACCTGGAGGTCGATACCCGGCGCGCCGAAGTCGACGGGTGGGGCGGGGCTGGCGTCGAGGCAGAACGGGTCCTGGCCGTCGTGCGCCGCGACCGAGATGACCGAGGAGAACTGCCCGGGGTATGTCGGCGCGGGCACGTTGTTGGTGGCACAAACCAGGATCACTCCGGCGAACGCCGCCTCATCCGCGATCTCGTGGAAGAGCCCGAAGTAGTCTTCGCGGCCTGTGCTCAGCGACAGGTTGACCACGTGCGCGCCGTGCGCGATCGCCCAGCGCAGGCCGGCGGCGAAAACTGTGCCCTTGCCGGTCAGCCTGCTGCCAAGAACACGGACCGACCATATCGCCGCGTCCGGGGCGGCGCGCCGGATGATTCCCGCGCAGGCGGTCCCGTGGCCGAACAGGTCGTCGTGCGCGCCCTCGGCCGTGATGACCTCCTCGTTTTCCGGATCCCATCGCAGCGCGACGGCCCGGTCGACGCTGCCCACGGCCGGGTGGCCGGCGTCGACGCCACTGTCGACGACGGCCACGGCCACCCCGGCACCGGAGGCACCGCCCCACGCCCAGTCCTTGTCGATCGGCAGGTCGATCCGCGGCACCGGCCGCAGCGCTTCCGGGGCGAAGGCGTCGCTCCAGGCGGGCCTCAGCGAGTCCGTGGCGGCCGCCTCTCCGCGTACTCCCCGATGTCCTGCAGCACGGCACGCGCCAGCCGCCGCTCCGCGCTGCCGCGGCGGGCGAGGGACGCGAACGACGGCAGCCAGTGCCGCCAGGTCGGCGTCGGCCGGCGGCAGGGCGCCGGCGGCGCGGCGCAGGGCGAGCGTGAGGTCCTCGCCGGCCGCCGCCCCGGCCAGAGCGGTGAGCAGCGCCCGGCCGAGCGCGCCGAAGGTATCGACGGCCGCCAGGGCGAGGGCCGCCTGGTCGGCGAACAGCGACAGCAGGCTCATGTCGTGCTCGGCACCGGGCCGCCGCGCGTCGCGATCGAGCAGGCTGAGGACTCCCAGCATCCGCTGGGGCGTCTCGACCGGCACGGCCAGGATGGTCCGCGGCACATAACCCGTCTGCTCGGCGAGCTCCGGTGGAGAACCGCGGATCGCTGGCCAGATCGCTGATCGCGATCGGCTGGCCGGACTGGACCACCCAGCCGGCGATGCCATGGGAGGCGGGGATGCGCATGCCCGTCACGTCCTCGGCGCCCTCCCCGGCGGCCGTCGTGTAGCGCAACTCGGAGTTGTCGTCGCTGAGCAGGGCCAGTGAGCACGCTGCCGCACCGAACAACTGCCGTGCGGTCTCGGTCAGCGACCGCAGCAGTTCCTCGGTGCCGGCCGGGCGTACCGCCGGGCCAACGGCGGTGGCCAGTTCGCCGAGTTCCCGTAGCAGTTCATCAGCGCTGGTCATGGCAGCGTTCCTCCAATCAGCGCGCGGCGGTAACCAATGCCCGCATGATGGGGGTGCCGATCCCCGTGGCCAGGTCGTACCCGGGCCTGGCCGGGAACATCCCGTTGCTGGCGGTGCGCTGGCCGATTCCGGTGATGTCGTGGAAGTACTTGCCCGGCGACGTCCGGTACAGGCGGTAGATCAGCGGGTTGATGTTGCCGCTGCGCTGGCACTGGAAGCTGTCCCGGTCGGCGATGAGCGCGGCCCACAGCGGCCCGGAGAAACTGGTCCCGCCGACGGCCAGCCAGCCGTGCGGCTTTTCGTAGGGCTGGTAGAAGGCAC
Organism: uncultured Actinomycetes bacterium; assembly: GCA_963730235.1. GTDB lineage: Bacteria > Actinomycetota > Actinomycetes > Streptosporangiales > Streptosporangiaceae > DASXKD01. Next base: position 511,901 of record CAVSRH010000004.1, on the reverse strand, counting down.
ATTCGCTGTTGGGCGTGTGCGCGTTGCTCGTGCAGTACTCGGCGTAGGGGGTGTAGTAATCAGCGTCGGCCGAGATGTCGGGGACCTCCCGGCACGGCGTCCCCTTCGCGGCCAGTGCGCAGTGGGTGCTGCCGTTGCCGTAGGTGGTGTAGGGGTTGGTAACGCCCTTGCCGTACTGGTAGGAGGGCCTGCCCCAGAACTGGCTGGATCCGCCGCCGCCCGCTCCGGTGTTGAGGCACCAGAAGAACCCACTGTGCCCGCCCTCACCGCTGCGGGAATTGCACAGGTTGTCAGTGTTCCAGACCGTCTCGCTGCCCTGCGGATAGGCAGGGTACTTGCTCGTGCCGGGGTTGAACTGCTCGAATGACGTGCCCCCCACGCTGGTCACCCAGGGCTGGGATGTCGGGTCGAGGACATTCACGCTGCGGTGCTTAGGGCCGTCGGTAATACATTCGAATGGGCCGTTATCGCCGGAACCGCCAAACATGCTCTGCCCTTGCATTGCCATCTGCTCGAAAACGACGTTCTCGGCCTTGACCAGAGCCGTTCCCGCGTCGCTCTCGCATTCCACCCAGCTCGTGCTGACCGACGACGCGGCGTCGTCGTTCGCGATGGCTGTGTACCCATCGAGTTCGGTCTGGCCAGTGACGTCGGTCGGCGTGTCGTAGACGAGGATGCGCTGGTTGTCCGGCGCGACGGCGAGCTGAAGGTCGATGTCGCCGACCGCTTCCAGATCTCCCCAGTACTTCTGCGCGGCGGCGGGGCAGGTGTCACCGGCCGGGCACTGCGGGTGCAGCGAGCCACCGTCCACGAGGATGTTCCGCAGCCGCGGCGTATACGCAGAGCCGTAGAAGTAATGCGCCCAGGCGCTGATGTCGGACTTCTGGTAGGCGGAGAGCTCGAAGACGGCCAGGGTGACACCGTCCCCCTTGCCGCGCGGGCCGGCGTTCGGGGCGCCGTAGATCGAGTTGACCTGGTCAGGGGTGAGGCCATTGCAGCCCGGCGAGCCGCCGTAGCCGAACGGGATGGAGGTGCCGTGATTATAGGAGGCGTAGAGCTGCTTGCGGGTGGGATAGGGCGCCTCGCACCCGCCCTGGCTTGCGGTTTTGCTGCCTGTCCTGGCGCCCGGCGGCGCCTCGTCCAGTAGTGGCCTGGCGCGTGCGGTGTTGCTGAGGCCGATCACGCCCAGGACACCGCGGGCCAGTGCGGCCGGCAACCGCACGGGCGAGGAGTTGGCGAAATACCGGATTCCCCGCGAGTTCCTGTAGATGCTCAGCGTGGTGCGGAAGGCCCCGGACACCTGGCGGCTCGAGCCGGTGGCCCGCACCAGGAACGGCGAGGCCGACGGCACAACCGTCAGGCCGCGCGCCCGCAGGTAGGCCGCCACGGCCGCCCTGGCCGGGCCGCTCGGCGCGTATCTCGCGTCGAACTGGCCCTTGCGCAGCCAGTGCTGGTAGTCCGCGCCATTGCTGTCGTAGATCGCGGCGAGCTGCCCGCCGAGCTGCGCTTGATCCCTGGGTGCCAGCGCTACCTCGACCGACATTCGCGAACTGTAATACCATCCGGTTTTCGGGTCCGCTGGATTCAGCACGCTACCCTTGATATCCACAAACGACCGGGCGCCCCGCGACCCTGCCGCACCCGCGGCAGGCGGGGCGAATGCGCCGGCCAGTACGGTGACCGCCAGTCCCGAAACCATGATCACGCCAGCGCTGATAGGGCGGCGAAACACGTGCATAGGATCCCCCTCACTCCCCGGCACCCTGCCGCGGCTAGCCGGGATCCCGGCATCAGGCGTTTAGTACAAGCATTACGGCTGCGCCGCCCCGGCCTTTTGCTAGGCCCACGCGACAAGTTACCAGCGACCCGGCATATTATGTCAAGGGAGGGTAAAGCCCAGGCGGTGCCGCCGCCAGGCAGACCATCGCAGCCAGTGCCGGGCGTCGTGCGCCTGGCTGGATGATCAGGACGGCGAAGAGGCTGGCGATTTCGTTGCGGGTCAGCGGGATCTGCCCGGCGGGTGCCGGGTGGCGGGTGTGTTCGGTGGCGGCGGTGATGGACAGGAACGCCAGGGCGAGCATGGCCAGGGTGGTCCACCGGTACCAGGAGCCCCAGCGGCGGACCTGATGCTCATCCAGCCCTGCCAGGCCCTTGCCAGCTTGGAAATTCTCTTCTGTGGTCCACCTGGTCCCGGCGATCTTGACCAGGGCGGGCAGCGGGACGTGGCGGGGGCTGTAGCAGCGGTAGAACGCCAGCTCGCCGGTGCGCCGGTTGCGGCGGATCAGCAGCCAGCGGTGACCGGGCGGCCCAGGGCCGATGGCCAGCCAGGCCCAGTCGTAGTAGCGGTGGCCCTTGGCGCCCTGGCCGGCGGAGTACCGCTGCCACGCCCGGCGGGGCAGGCGGGCGGCGATCTGGCGGGCCTGGCAAGCGACAGCGGCAGTGGTGACCTGGCGGGTGGCGGCGACCGCCAGCACGTATCCGGTCTGACGGGCTTCCAGGTCCGCGCGCAGGCCCGGGTCGGCGCCGTAGACCTCGTCGCCGGTGACCCATGCCGCCGGGGTGCCCGCATCCAGCGCCCGTGCGATCATGGCCTCAGGCCAGGCCTGCTTCGTAGCGAACACCGTCCCGGCCGGGATGCCCGCCGCGGCGCACCGGGCCGGATCAGCGGCCCACGACTTCGGCAGATAGAGCTCCCGGTCGATCAGCGCGTGCCCCGCTGGTGAGGCGTAGGACAAGAACACCGCCACCTGGCAGTTCTCCACCCGCCCGGCCGTGCCGTGCTCTGGCGCTGCACGCCGGCACTGGCCCCACCCTTCTTGACGTCGCCCGTTTCGTCAACGACCAGCACCGCAGCCGGCGCGCCCAGGTGCTCCACCACATAGGCGCGCACATCGTCGCGCACTGCATCGGCGTCCCACCGCGCCGCGGCCAGCAGGTGCTGCATCCCATCCGGGGTGGCGTCCCCGGCGTGCTCGGCGATCGTCCAGCAGTTCTTGCGCCGCAGGCCCGACAATAACCCCAGCACGAACGCCCGCGCCCGGCGCCGCGGCTCCACCCGGGCGAACCGGCCTGCGATCCGCCTCATCAGCTCTTCGAACTGTTCCCGCCATCGGGCGGGGTCTACGCTGAGCCCAGCGGCCACCGTCAGGTCATCATGTGTCGTCACAAACCATGATCATCAAACGGTGGCCGTTCCACGTCCAGCCCCGCCCACCCAGCCAGGTCACGAAGCCGGTTGAGTACTAACCGTCGCATCATAGCCCGGCGGAAGCAATTCGCAGGGCAGGCCGACCGGACTGGCCCGCTCAGCCGCGGAGGGGGAAACAGCGAGCATGACAGAGCCACGTTGATGACGGTGCCGCCCGTGCCCGGGAACCGGGGCCCGGTCCAGCCGAGGCCCGGCGTGGCGTGCCTGCCGTGCTGACATGCGCGGGCTGCGGCGCACCCCACGGTGCGGGGCAGCGGTTTTGTGGCGATTGCGGGGCCCGGCTGGGGGCCTGCCCGTCGTGTGGTGAACCGGCGGCCGCCGGCCAGAGGTTCTGCCATGCCTGTGGTGCCGCCATCGCCCAGCCGGCGGCCCAGCAAGCCGCCGGATTCCGCCGACGGTACCCCGGCGCGGGCCGCGGCCGCGCCGGTGGGTGCGGCGCTCGCCGGGCGGGCCGCCGCCCCGCTGGCGGAGCGACGGGTGTGCTCGGTGCTGTTCTGTGACCTGGTCGGGTTCACCCCGTTCTCGGAGTCACGGGACCCGGAAGCGGTACGGGAACTGCTGTCGCAGTACTTCGCCGTGGCGCGGACCGTGATCGGCCGGTATGGCGGGGTGGTGGAGAAGTTCATCGGGGACGCGGTGATGGCCGTGTGGGGCACCCCCGTCGCGACCGAGGAGGACGCCGAGCGGAGCGTGCGCGCCGCGCTGGACCTGGTCGCGGCGGTTGCCCAGCTCGGAGCGGACGCAGGGATCGGGGCGCTTGCGGCACGGGGCGGGGTGGTGACCGGTGAGGTCGCGGTCACCCTGGGGGCGGTGGGCGAGGGGATGGTGGCCGGGGATGCGGTGAACACCGCCGCCCGGGTGCAGGCCTCCGCGGAGGGCGGCTCGGTGCTGGTGGACGCGGCCACCCGGGGGCTGGCCGGCGGAGCGGTCGCCTTCACCGCCGCGGGCGAGCATGCGCTGAAGGGCAAGGCGGGGCCGCAGGCGCTGTGGAAAGCCGAGCGGGTGCTGGCCGGGGTGGGCGGCTCCCAGCGGGTGGACGGGCTGGAGGCTCCGCTGACCGGGCGGGACCGGGAACTGCGCACGGTCCGGGAGCTGTTTCACGCGGCGGCCGAGCGCGGGGTGCCGCGGCTGGTGCTGGTGTCGGGGCCGGCGGGCGTCGGGAAGTCCAGGCTGGGCTGGGAACTCGAGAAGTACGCCGACGGGCTGGTGAGCCCGGTCTGGTGGCACCGGGGCCGCTGTCTTTCCTACGGGGAAGGGGCCGCGTTCTGGGCCCTGGCCGAGATCATCCGCCAGCGGCTCGCGATCGCCGAAGACGACCCGATCGATACCGCGGCGGCGAAACTCGCCGCCGGGCTGGAAGAGCTGATCACCGATCAGGCAGAGCGGAGCTACATCGGCACACGGCTGGGCCGGTTGCTCGGTGTCGGCTATGCCGGGATCGGCGGCCAGCCCCTCTCCCGGGCAGACCAGTCCCTCCCCCGGGAAGAACTGTTCGCGGGATGGCGCCTGTTCTTCGAGCGGCTGGCCGCCGCGCAGCCGGTCGTGCTGCTCATCGAGGACGCCCACCACGCCGACGCGGACCTGCTGGATTTCCTGGACCATCTGCTCGACTGGAGCCGGGACCTGCCGATCTACGTCCTGGTCTTCGCCCGCCCGGAACTCGGCGAGGCACGCCCCGGCTTCGGCACCGGCCGCCACCGCACCACGCTCACGCTGGATTCCGCTGGACCCGGCGTCCATGGACAAGCTGGTGGACGCTCTGGTGCCGGGCATGCCCGCCCAGGCCCGGGCCGCGGTCACGGCCCGTGCGCAGGGGCTGCCGCTGTTCGCCATCGAGATAATCCGCGCGCTGATCGACCGCGACATCGTCCAGCCGTCCGGCGGCAGCTACCGGCTGACCGGCGCTATCGGCCAGCTCGAAATACCCGGCAGCCTGCGGGCACTGCTCGCCGCGCGGCTGGATGCTCTCGGCCCCGGCGTCCGCGAACTCGTCGAGGACGCCGCCGTGCTCGGCACCACGTTCTCCGCCGACGCCCTGATCGCCGTGGCCGGCCAGGACGAGCCCGCGGTCCGGGCGGGCCTGGCCGAGCTGCTGCGCCGGGAAGTGCTGGCCGTGTCCGCGGACCCGCTGTCACCCGAGCGCGGCAGCTACCAGTTCGCCCAGGACATGCTGCGGCAGGTCGCCTACGACACCCTGTCCCGCCGCGACCGCAAGGCCAGGCATCTCACCGTCGCCGCCCATCTGCGCGAGGCCTTCCCGGGCGACGGCGAGGAGGTCATCGACATCATCGCCCGCCACTACCTCGATGCGTTGCTCGCGATCCCTGGTGCTCCCGACGAGACCGGGATCCGGGAGAAGGCCATCGCTGCCCTCACCCGCGCGGCCGAGCGCGCCAGCCGCACGGGCGCCCCGGCGCGCGCCGCCGCCAGCTACGCCACCGCCGCCCAGCTTGCCGGCGACCATCCGCGCGAAGTCCAGCATGACGTGGGAGTCCTCTGGGAGTCCGCTGCCGCCGCCGCGATCGACGCCGCCGACTGGGCCGGTGCCGTCGCCTATTCCGGTCACGCCCGCGATCACTTCCTCGAGCGCCGCCAGACGCGGGCCGCCGCGCGGGCACAGGGGGGCACTGGGAATGCGCTCCGTCTCGGTGGACGCCACACCGAGGCCCGCGAGCAGCTCACGGCTGCCCTGCAGGTACTGCGCGCCGAGCCCGATGGTGACACCGCCCGCGTCCTGGGCACGCTCGCCATGCTCGAGGTCTTCGCCGGCACGCCCGATGCCGACCGCCTCAGCGCCGAAGCGCTGGCCCTGGGGCAGGGCCTCGACCTCGGCCCTGGCGAGATCGGGCGGCTGCTGTCCATCCGCGGGACGTACCACGGCCTGGCTGGCCGGCAACCTCAGGCAGTTGCGTATTTCCGGGCAGCCGCGCAGCATGCCGAGGAGGCTGGCGACACGGCGCTCGTGGGCCTGGTGCTGCTGAACACGGCGAGTTCGCTGGCGACCACCAACACCACCGCGGCGCGCGATGCGGCCCGCACCGCCGCCGGGTTGTTGCGCCGCATAGGCAACAGGGCCAGGCTCGGATGGGCGATCGAGAACCTCGCCCAAGCCGAACTGCAACTCGGTAACTGGGACAGCGCTGAAGAGCACCTGGGCCAGGCAATTGACCAGGATCGTCTGTCCGATATCGAGTCAATCTGCTGGCAGCAGGCGCTGCTGCGGGCACTGCGCGGCGACGCCGGCCCTGGGGAGGCCATGGTCACCAGCTTCACCGAACTTCCCGCCAGCGAGGATCCGCAGGACCGATCACTGATCGGTGTGCTGGGGGCACTCGTGGCCGTCGCGCCGAGGCCAGCAGGGCAAGGCTCTGGAGCACGCTCTGGGAAGCGCTCGCACAGGCCCCGGTCATCGGCTTCTCGTCCTGGAACCTGAGCTGGGCCTGGCCGATAGCCGCCCGCGCCGCTCACGAACTGGATGACACCGCCGCCAGCGCCGAGCTGCTGGCCCTTCTGGACGCGTGCCAGCCCGGCCAGCTCAGCCCGATGCTGCGGGCGGAGCGTGATCTGGCACGTGCCCGCCGCGTGGCCCGAAGCGGCGAACCGGCCCCCGGCGGCACCTCGTTCACGGCCGCGATCCGCGGCGTGCGCGAGCACAGCACTCCCTACCATCTGGCTCACGGCCTGCTCGACCACGCCGAGTACCTGCTCAGCCAGCCCGATACCGACGGCACCGCCGACGCCGCGGCGGCGCTCCGCGAGGCCCGCGACATCGGCTCGCGGCTGCGCTGTCGGCCCCTGCTCGACCGCACGGACGCCGTCGGCCTGCGGTCCCCGTGGCCGGCCGGGGCGGTGCCCGGCAGGCCGGACCAGGCCTAACCGGCCGTCCGGACCGACAGCACCTCCCGCGTGGCCGGAGCCTTCACCGCCACCTCCACGGCGGTCCCGCGCGATGCTGGTGACCAGCTTGTAATGCGCCTTCTGGCCGTTGAGCGTGACCGAGCGCGGCTTCGACCCGCTGGGCAGGACGGTGCCGATGGTCAGCGACAGGCCCGATGCCCCGGACACCGAGGTGCCGTAGCCGCTCCCCTGATGGCTGGCGGTCACCGCCAGGCTGTCGCCGCCGACCCGCAGGTTGCTGACGCTCAGCGACGGCCAGGACGCGGGCACCTCGGGCACCACGGCGACCGCGTGCTGCGGCACGTCCGGGCTGACCCCGAGCAGGTCGTTGACCGTCGGTCCAGTCGCAGCCCGTAGGACGACCACGCCTGCATCACGTTGGCCCGGGCTGGTGAACGCCTCGAACGGGTTGTACTGGGCGCTGGCGGCCAGTTCGGGCAGCGAGCCCGGCATCTCCACGGTGAGCTGGCTGGCCACCTTGTCCATGTAGGCGATGGCCTCGTCGAGCTCCGGCCATAGTTCGCCTCGGCCCGGGCCATGGCGCCGGTGTTGACCAGGTAGCAGGTCTGCCCGCCGGTGCCGGACGGGCCGCCCACGCCGTCGACGTACAGCCCGCACGTCCCGGTGAACGTGGGCCCTTCATGGTGGCCAGCGCGGCGCGGCGTTGGCGGCGGGGCGACGCCCTGCTCCATGGGGGCCACGGTGGTCCACCACCGCTGCTGAAGCTGCTCGCCCGGCGCGGTGCAGCCGCCCTTCAGGTGCTTCGCACATCGAATCCGCGTACAGCCCTGGCTGGAGATCCACCACTGGCCGAAGGCGGCGAGCATGGGCTGCTGGTGCTGCGCCGCCCAGGCGGCGGTGGACATGGTCCCCCATCGCCAGGGCCATGTCGTGCAATACGCCCAGCGCCGCCGCCGTCTCGCTGGCGACATCGACTGCCTCGTTGCCCGAGAGAGGGGTCCTCCACGATGCCCGCGCCCGCGGGCCACAGGCCCGCCGGGCCACCGGGTTCCAGGCTGACCAGGTAGTGCACCCCGGCCTTGATGAACGTGTAGTTCTGCTGCATGAACACCTGGGTCGCCGGACCACTGCCAGACCAGGCCGGCGGCGATGTCGAACTGGGCGGTCTCGTTGATGTCACCGGGCTCGGTGTTGTCGCCGAAGTACACGGCCCCGGTGGAGGAGATCTCGTGGACGACCTTCCCGGTGCTGCCGTTCACGATCTCGCGACACGGTCCGCAGGGTGTTCAGGTGCTGCATGGCGGTCTGCCACTGGCCGGTGGCGGCCAGGCTGTAGGTCGCGTAGGCACCGTCGGTGCCGAAGAACTCGGCGTAGTCGGGATAGGCGGCGTCGATGCCGGACAGTCGCGGCAGGTGGCCAGCGGCTTCGGGTACACGGTCCCGGCCTTGGTGTCCCTGATGGCGGCCTGGGTGATCGTGCGCCGCAGGTCGGCCAGGTTCAGCTTGCTCCACAGGATGGCCCGCTGCACGGCGGCGTCGGGCACCTTGACGTTGGTCAGCGCGGCGGTGGCGTCGCGCGCGGCGACCTTGTGCTGCAGCAGCCCCAGCGGGTTGGCCAGCCCGGCCTTGAGCGCGCTGACCGCCGGCGAGGCGCCGGTGTGCGACCCGGCGACGCCCAGCCACAGGGTCTGCCCGCCCGCCGGTATGGACAGGTTCCAGGTCAGCTGCCCGCCCCGGCCCTTGGTGCCGAAAACGGTCTGCTGGCTGGCCGGGGTCGGCCCCCAGTACCCGGCGCCGGTCTGCACGACTGGCCGGCTGCGGGCTCGCCCCGACCTCGGCATACCAGGGCCGCGACTCCTGGCGGAACTGCAGATGACGCCGCCGCTGGCCGAGACCGTGTTCTGGTGGTTGAAGGAGTCGAACGTGGGCTTGGTGGACCCCCACGGGTAGGCCGCGGAGACCTGGCTGTGCGCGTCCGCGACCACGCTGGCGGTCGCGGCCTTGCCGTTCACCGGGACCAGCGTGAGCCCGAACAGCACGGTCGCCAGCCCGTCGGGGGCGAACTCGGTCAGGGTGGGCCGCAGCCCGCCGGTCACCGGGAAGGACAGCCGCACGAAACCCGGCCCGCTCGTGTACCTGGCGGCGGCATCGAGCCAGTGCCCGCCGACGCCGAACCACAGGCCGTCCAGCAGCTTGGTCGGGGGCGCCCAGACTCCGCCCATCTGCCCGGTGGTGTGCCAGCCGATCGGCGGGAATGTGCCGTTCTCCGCCCCGACGACGTAGGCGCCGGTCCCGGCGGCCACGTACCGGCGCAGGGCAAGCTTGGTGGTGGCCGAAATGGCCGGGGCCGCCGATCCCTCCGGCACCCCGGCGGCCGTGACCGAACCCTGCGGCCGCGTGGCCACGGCGGCTCCCGCTCCCGTCGCCGTGCCCGCGCCCGCCAGCAGGCCGGCCACGGCGACCGCCGCAGTGAGTCCCGTCAGGCCCTCGGCTTTCCCGCTTCTCATGCTGAGCCTCCTCGCTCGGCGGCCCCAGCGGCGCGCCGGTGGGGCCTGCGATGGGTTCTGCGCTTACCCGGGCCAAGATCGGCAAACCTGGCACGTTCGCCGCCGCCGCGCGGGACACGTCCCAAAGGCGAGGTAGGAGGGGGTTTCCGGCGGGCGCAAGAGGGGCAAACCCGCGTAGGCTGAGGTGATCTTCGGCGGAACGGAGCCGCGTCGTGTGCAGGCTGCTGGGGCTCAACGCGGGCCGCGAACCGGTCAGCGCGTCGTTCTGGCTGGTAGACGCGCCGGACTCGCTGGAGGTGCAGAGCCACCGCAACGTGGACGGCAGCGGGATCGGGATCTTCGATGCCTCCGGGACGCCGATCCTCGACAAGCAGCCCGAGCCCGCGTTCTCCGACGAGGAGTTCCTCCGCGAGGCGAAGCAGGCCAGGTCGGTGACCTTCGTCGCGCACGTCCGCTACGCGACCGCGGGCAAGCGGACCCTGGCCAACACGCACCCGTTCGCGATGGACGGCCGGATCATGGCGCACAACGGCGGGTTCGGGGAACTGGGCCGGCTGGAGGAGCAGCTTGGCTCCTACCGCGACCTGGTGCAGGGTGACACCGATTCCGAACGCTACTTCGCGCTGATCACCCAGCAGATCGACGCCCATGGCGGCGACGTGGCGGCGGGCATCGCGGCCGCGGCCCGGTGGATCGGCGAGCGGCTGCCGGTCTCGTCGCTGAACACGATCGTCGCGGCGCCGGGTGAGCTGTGGGCGCTGCGCTATCCCGGCCAGCACGCGCTGCACATCCTCGAACGCCCGGCCGGCGCGAGCAGCCCCGGCGCGGCGGCCGGCCCACCCGGCACCGGCCTGCACGCCCGCAGCACGACCTCGTCGGTGCACGCGCCCGCGCTGGATGCGCTGCCTTCGGTGATCGTGGCGTCGGAGGAACTGGACGGTGAGACCGGCTGGCGGATGCTGGCCTCCGGTGAACTGGCCCATGTGCGTGCCGACCTGGGCGTCGAGTCCGCCGTGGTGATCCCCGGGCCGCCTGCGCACCTGGTCCCGCTGCCGGCGGGCAGCCCCAACATCGACACGTGACCGGGCTGCCCACATGATCGGCGGACCGGAGCACGCTTGGGCCAGGCCGGGTAACACCCGGTCGGCGGGGGGAAGACTCCTGAAGCGATGACGGAAGGGAACCCTTGAGCGCCACCAGCGGTACGGCACCCAGCGACGGGCAGCCAGGGCCTGACCAGATCGGCCAGCGCCGCAGGCTCATCATCATCGGCGCCCTGCTGCTGGGCATGCTGCTGGCGGCGCTGGACCAGACGATCGTGGCGACGGCGCTGCCCACGATCGCCGGCGACCTGCACGGGCTGTCGCACCTGTCCTGGGTGGTGACCGCGTACCTGCTGGCGTCCACCATTTCCACCCCGCTGTGGGGCAAGCTCGGCGACCTGTACGGCCGGAAGACGTTCTTCCAGGCGTCGATCGTGATCTTCCTGATCGGCTCGGCGCTGGCCGGGATTTCCCACACGATGCTGCAGTTGATCGCGTTCCGCGCGGTCCAGGGCATCGGCGGCGGCGGCCTGCTGACCGGCGCGCAGACGATCGTCGCCGACGTGGTGCCGGCCAGGGAACGCGGCCGGTACCAGGGCCTGTTCGGCAGCGTGTTCGGCGTGACCAGCGTCCTCGGCCCGCTGATCGGCGGGTTCTTCGTGGACAACCTGTCGTGGCGCTGGGTGTTCTACGTCAACCTGCCGATCGGCATCGTGGCGCTGGTCGTGGTCGCGGCGGTGCTGCCCGGGCACCTGCGCCGGGCCGCGCACAAGATCGACTACCTCGGTACGGTGCTGCTGGCCGGCGCGGCGACCGGCCTGGTGCTGCTCACCTCGCTGGGCGGGACCACCTACGCCTGGTCCTCCGTGCCGATCTACCTCATGGGCGCGGGCGCGGTGATCTGCAGCGTCCTGTTCGTCTGGGCGGAGAACCGGGCCGCCGAGCCCGTCATTCCGCTGCGCCTGTTCCGCAACCGGATATTCTCCGCGTCGAGCGCGGTCGGCTTCGTCGTCGGGTTCGCGATGTTCGGGGCGATCGCCTACCTGCCCCAGTACATGCAGATCGTCAAGGGCGTCAGCCCGACAATCTCCGGGCTGCGGCTGCTGCCACTGATGGTCGGCCTGCTGGCCACCTCGATCACCACCGGGCGGCTGGTCAGCAGGTGGGGCCGGTACCGGATCTTCCCGATCCTCGGCACCGCGACGATGACGATCGGCCTCTACCTGCTGTCCCACCTGGGCGTGACCACCAGCGACTGGCTGTCCTCGCTGTACATGCTGGTGCTGGGGGCGGGCATCGGCGGGTCGCTGCAGGTCCTTGTCGTCGCGGTGCAGAACTCGGTCAGCTACGCCGACCTCGGCTCGGCCACTGCCGGCGCGACGTTCTTCCGGTCCATCGGCGGCTCGTTCGGCACGGCCATCTTCGGTGCCGTGTTCGCCAACGTGCTGGCCGGCGATCTGGTGGCCAGCCTGCACGGGCTGTCCCTGCCACACGGGGTGACCGCGGCCAGCGGCGCGAGCCCGGCGGTCCTGGCGCACCTGCCGGCCGCCATCCACCTCGGCTACATCACCGGCTACGCCACCGCGCTGCATACGGTGTTCCTGGTGGCCACGCCGTTCGGCGCGCTGGCGTTCCTGCTGAGCTGGACGATCAAGGACATCCCGCTGCGCACCACGGCGGGCATGGCGGACCCGGCGGACACGCTGGCGCCCACGGCCAGGCCCACGGTGCGCACCTCGGACCAGGAAATGGAGCGCGCGCTGACCCGGCTGCTCGGCCGCGAGTCGCGGCGGGAGGTCTACGCGCGGCTTGTCACGATGGCGGGCATCGCGGCGTCGCCGCGCGCCGCGTGGCTGCTGCTGCGGGTGGGCCAGCATCCAGGGAAGTCCCGCCGCGGCCTGGCGGCCCTGCTGCACCTGACCGACGCCGAGCTCGAGCGGCGGCTCACCGAGCTGGTGGCGATCGGCTACGTCCGGTCGCTGCGCGCGGACCTGGACCAGCCGATACCGCTCACCGAGGCGGGGCAGCACGCGTTCGACGCCCTGTTCCGTGCCCGGCAGGAGAGCATCGCGCTGCTGGCCAACGACTGGGATCCCGATCAGCACCCAGCCCTGGTCACGCTGGTTGACCAGCTCACCCACCAGCTTGCCGCCAGCGGTGAGGCCCCCGGCCCTGACCTGGACACCGCCGCCGCCGGGGCAGCAACGGGCGGCACCGCCGAACCCCGCGCCTGACGGCGGCCGGGCACAGCGCATCAGCCTGACCCGGCCGCGGGTCCGCGCTTTATTTTCGCAAAACGGAATGCCCGTGGTGCCGGGTCTCGTACCGGCGGAGTGACCGCCCGGCGGCACGTGCCACCGCTATCGCCGGGTGCCGCTCGGCGTATGCGAGCCGGGGCGTCATCCATTCCAGCATCGGGGGGACCAGGGCCCGCCAGGTCGCCATGTTGTGCTTGCCGCCCGGGGCGATGTGCACCGCCACGTCCGGCTGCCGGGGAAGCAGGCGCCGCTGGAAGGCCTGGGCGGCGGACACGTCCTCGCGGAAGGCCCCGCCCGCGCCGAGCCAGAACTGGGGGATGGGCTCGTTGACACCGAGCGCCTGGACCCGCTGCATCGGGGTGTTCAGCGCGCGCTGCGCCTTGCTGGGGCCGAACGGGTTGACCGTGCGCACCGGGTTGCCCAGCCGGTCGTCGTCCGGGACGAAGTACCCGCTGAGCACACCGGCGTCGCCGAACCAGGCCGGGTAGCGCAGGGCCAGGTCGGCCGCGCAGTAGCCGCCCTCGGAGTACCCAGCGACCCCCCAGGCCGGCCCGGGCGGCGCCACGCGCAGCGAGCGGGACAGCGCGGCGGGCAGGTCCACGCCGAGGAACGTGGCGTCCTGCGGGCCGTGCCAGACGTTGAGGCACTGCAGCGAGATCTTCGGCCCCCCGTTCGCGTCGGGCATGACCAGGACCGCGGGCTGGGCCGCGCCGTCGCGCAGCAGGGTCAGGTACGACTGGGTGACGCCGACCACGTTGATCCAGTCCTGCGGCTCGCCGGGGAAGCCGGTGATCAGTTCGATCGCGGGGAACCTGGCCCGGGCGTAGCGGGCCTGGAAGTACTGCGGCGGCAGGTACAGGTACACGGTCCTGGTCAGATGGCTGAGGCGGCCGTGCACCTGGATGCGGACGGTTTCGCCCTGCTGCGCGGCGGTCGCGCCGCCGGTGATCCTGCCGAGCGTCCGGGCAAGCTGCTGCCGCGAGTCGCTGGAGGGAAGCTGCGGCACGTTGCTGCCGGTGGCGACGAGGTCGGCGGCCGCCGAGCCCCAGGTCTGGTAGTAGTCGTAGTACTTGTTGACCGCCGCCACGCCGAACAGCATCGCCGGGACGAACGCCAGTGCGGCCGCGAGCACCCGGACCGCCACCTGCCGCGCGAGCGCCACGCAGCCGAGCAGGGCACAGAACGCCCCCATTAAGACAAGGAAAAACCCCGTACTCTGCGGCCCCAACCCCGCCCCCCGTTGAGCCGAACGCTCCCCGCGCACGCACCACTACACGCGTGACCATCACTGTGCCGCCAGTGTAACGGCCCGCACGCTGGGCAGATGGCTCACTGCGCCAGCCGGGCGGCCCTAGGCCTTAAGCCGGTCGTCGAGCTCCTCGGCGAGCTGCCTGCTGACGATGAGAACGTTGATGAGGTGGAGCGTCTCAAGGACAATGTCCGCCTTGTCCCGTTCGACCGCTACAACCACGACCCCCGGGTTAGCGTTTAGCGCGCAGCCCCTGAAGTCGCCATATTGGGCCCCGAGCCAGCGCTCGTTGATTTTCGCAACCCGTTCTTTGTCTTTATCGCTGATTTCATTCTTAGCAATCCACACCCCGCCTATGTTGCCGACGGCAAGGTTCAGGACATTGGGCCCTTCCGCATCCACCGTCTCCGTGTACCACGGGTCAGGTCCACCGGCTATATTCTAGTTTGCTGGTATCGACGTTCCCGAGGCCAGTCAATATCATAGGCACCTCAGAGATGAGCGGGGTCTCATTGGAGTCACGAGCCCCGAAGATCTCCTTGTAATTGTTCGAGTAGCCGATAAGCTCGCGGGCGATCTCACCGCCGTCATGGTCATGAACCGACTTAGGAATCCGCGCTGGGACACCTCGCAGCGAGAGGGACTTAGAGCCAGGCCAGGCCTGCGAAAGCCGCCGGGCTGCATCACTCGGTGCGATTCCGTTGGGCTCGTGATTTGTCGGTTCGCCTGCGATCGGTATGAACCGTTTCATCTCGTTCGATGCGCTGCTGTTAGGCATGTAACCGACCGTGGCGGCGATAGTCCTGCCCCATGCCACGCAGCACATGTCGACTCCGTCGATATAGCTGGCCACGATCCCGGCCGCGCTCATGCCGAAGGAACGGAGGGCACTCGCGCGCACGCTGGCATCTTCCTTGTTATCGACGCCCGGGGCGGCTACCACGTACAACTGCTTGAACGGCTTGCCACCGCCGGACTGCTTGCGGCTGAGCTGCCGGGAGCGCTCAGTCAGCCCCGCCTGAAGCTGCCCATGCCGAGGGAAGAATGAGTTCACGATCTCCAAGCGGTCTTCCGGTGACAAATCCGAAGGAAACCGGAATACCTCCCAGAGATACTTCTTCTCCCGCGCCTCCTTGAGGAGGCGTGAGACCTGGACCTGCGTGAGGCCAACCCGGCGGGCGATCTGGTCCTGGGTGAGGCCCGGATCGTAGACCGAGTAGTACGCGGCCTTCAAGAGGTCCAGGTTGTGCTTCGAGAGCACGGCGGTCACCCCTCCCCGACGCTGGTCGCACGGTCGATAGCATGACGTTACCGATGACTATGCATGACCACAACGACCTCAACTGTCATAGAATATTCCAGTTTGGCCGATCTGTATACCACTATCGGCGGGCGGTTGTATGAGCAAATGGTTCTGGTTTGCATACCATGAAGCTGGATCGGCGAATATACCCCTTGGCCGCCACGGCTCATCGAAGAGTAAGCAGCCTCTGACCTGCCGCATTGGCCTGGTACCTCTGGACCCCGCCGCTCGAATCTGAGGCTGCCAACCCCAATGGACTCGGCGTCGGGCAGCAACAGCAGGGCGACGACCGTCAGCACAGGCAGGTAAGCGACAGCACTCTGCGGGGGGCCGGACCGAACCCAGTCGATGAGGACCGTGGTCAGCGCCGCGAGCCACCGGGCAAACTGAAACGGCGCTCCTTGTGAGGCTCCCCAGGCCCGCGAGTCAGTCAGCCGGATTGCCTGCATGGCGGCCGCGCCGTGCCTTGCCGCTGCCGAGCGGGGCGGATCGCCCTTACCTTTGCCTGCTGCATTCGCGGCCTCACGGCGAGAGTTCGCGGGCATCTGAGGATCACACTCCAACCGCCGAGGTGCGCCACTGATGCCGTGACAGTACTTGGGGGAATAAAGCACTTTCAAGAGGATCCGCCGATGTGAATATGCCCTCGGCGCCGGCTCCGAATATCCACATTGACTGCCGCATCAGTAAGTGCACCGGACAGCGTATTACTTGCCGCAGCTCTTGAATATACAGGTGACAGTTTCGCCCAGAATCAATTCCGGCGCGGATCGCCACGCTGGCGCGAACCGCTGGCCTGGACCGAGCCGCTCATCCTCCCCCGGTCCGCCCCCTGGAGCCCCGGCGGCCTGGGCCGTCACCCGGGACCGGGCCATGCGGGACCAGCCAGGATCACGAATGATTGAGGCCAGGCTAATGGTCATGCATATTCACGGGCTCCAGCAGGCAAGTATTCGGGGGTTCCTGCAGGCACGTATTCGAGGGCTCCAGGGGCATGTATTCGGAGTTCTCAGAGGGACATATTCGCGCCCATGCCAGCCAGCTATGAATGAATGTTAGCCATGCCGCTAGGTGAATATACAGAGCCTTGCCATGCATGACGCCTGCTGGCTAGCGTCAGACTCACAAACCCACCCGGAAGGCCCCATTCGCTCAACCAGCCATTCGGAGGTATGAAAGGTGCTAGCGCAGCATCATCCGGCCGACGGCTATCTCGAATTCGTCGCCAGTAACGACGTCGTAGCACTGCGCTGTCATTGGCCCGCTGACTTGAAGGCGGACGACTGGATCGACATCCAGAACCGTTATCACATTCATAGCTACCTGCAAGCAGTTGACGATTCGATGTCAACTGGCAACGGTGAGGCCCGAGGTATCTCGGGCGGGTACCTGAAGGTCATCTCGAAAGCCGATGGATTCATCATCGAGGTCTCACGGCCACAGGATGGCTGGTCAGCAAGTTCGTTGCGGCTTTATATAAGGCGGCCTATTTCTGACCTTCTCCCGAGGCGAAATAGCCCCAGCGGTTCGGTCTGCATCGACCTGAGTAGTGCCTGGCAGGCGACCCGCGCCTAGCGCGATGGCAGCCCAGGCGGCGTGCTTGAAGAAGGGAAGCGAGGGACCATGAGCTACGGCCTCCACCCAACCACCCGCCAGATCAAGCGCTACGCTCAGGGGCGTGTCGGTCCCGTAGACCAGCTATGGATAGCGGATCATCTCGGCCGTTGCACCAATTGCTTTATCAGCTTGTACTCCGCGAGGCAAAGGCCCGATCTCGGCCCAGCGCGCACCGCAAAACGAGATGATCGGCACCGCCGGGCCGGGTGACCGCAGCGAAATGGGTTCGTCCGGCCGGGCTTATCCATCAGCGGTGGAGTATGTCGCGAAGATGCCGCACGGGCCATCGCCGGTCGAACAATGTCGGGTCGTCGCGGTCCTCGGCGCGGAGGTGCTCGATCAAGGTCACATAGTCGTCGAGGTCGAGCGTCCTTATCAGGGCGAGCAGGTCGGCGGCCTCGCCGGTGACGGGGGCGGTAGGCGCGACAAACTCGTCGTAGAGTTCCACGACCTGGCGAATCATCGCCAGGTGGCCCGGCCCGGGCTCGACGGAGGGGAATTTCGTTGCGGCGAAGTCTTCGGTGAAGACGATCGGCTCGAGCGCCAGGGCCTGTGATCCGTAGTGCTGAACGAGATGGATGAGCAACTCGACGTCGAAGGTCTCGTTGAAAGAGGTCATCTCCCGGAGAGCCGGGCCGAGCGTGGCCCCGTCGAAGGCCTTGAAGCCGGCCTGGGTGTCGAGCACATCGGCCAGGGGCGGGATGAGCAAGGCCCGGACGTAATGGCGGAACAGGATGATGATCTTGTCCGGCTTGCCGCCGGTGCTCTGCGGCTCGGTGACCGGCCCGTCGGCCCGGATCAGTACCGCCCCCTCGATCCCGTAACGCTGGCCGAGCGCGCCGACTACCTTGTCACCGGCCGCTATCGGCGCCGCCAGCGAGCCTAGCTGGGCCAGGTTCGCGGACAGGTCCGCGTCGGTGTAGCAGACCACATGCCGGCCGGTGGCGTTCGCCGACGCCGGGCCGGTCCTGACCGCGGCGTTCAGCGCGGCCAGGATCGATCCGCCCTTGCGGGACTCATCGGGCGAGGTCAGCCGGTCGAATGCGGGGCTGATCGAGGTATGAGCCTCGATGACATCAGCCAGCCTGAGCACCGTCACGCTGCGGTGACCTTCCGCCGGGTAACCCTCCGCCGCCACGATCTCCGCCATGCGATCGGCACTCGAGGGCCGGTCCGGGCATCCGTCGTCGCAGGCGATGATGCTCCACGTCACGCCGGGCAGGCCGCCGGTCAGCCAGTCGAGCTGGCGGACCTTGGCCCGGACGAAGTCCTCCCCGTGCGGGTGCACTGAACGGGGGACTATGCGGCCCGTCTCGCCGTACATGGCCCACACCACCGTCAGGTGGACCGGCCCGATGAGCTCGCGCAGCCGTCGCCGCGACCGGGCCACAGCAGCCGCTTCGGCCGCCACCGCCGGGCCGTGGCTGGCCGCGGCACTCCCCGCCGTCACGCTGCCCCCGGCCAGGGCGGTGGCCACATCGAGCACCGCCTGGTTCTGCTCAGAGTCCGTGAGGTCGCGCACGGGCACCAACACCTTTTCCATAACCAGAGGATGCCAGGGCGCCCCGTTCCCAAGCCCCCCGGACCCAGCCGCCAGAATGACGAGCCCGCCACAGGAGCCATCCCCCCCCCGCACGGACCGTGCCTGATGAGCGTAGAGGCGGGACCGGCGCGAAGACCCTGCTTTTTACAGCCGCGCGGGCTCTGCCTGGGCCGTCAGCCCCGCCCCGCGGTGGCCGTCCAGGGGCAGGATGACGGTGAATACCGCGCCGCCCTCCGGGTGATTGCCCGCTTCGATGTGCCCGCCGTGCAGGCGCGCGTTCTCCCAGGCGATCGCCAGGCCCAGGCCGCCGCCCTCAGTACGGGCGCGTGCGGTGTCGGCCTTGTAGAACCGGTCGAATACGTGCGGGATCGCGGCCTGCGGCAGCCCGGGACCATGGTCCCGGACCGTGACCGCCAGGTGCTGGCCGCCCCGGCCGTCCGGCTGGAGGGCGGCGGTCACCGTGACCGGTGGGGCACCGTGGCCGAGCGCGTTGCCGACGAGGTTGGCGATGATGACGTCGAACCGGCGGCGGTCCAGGCACACCGTCAGGCCGGCCGGCGCCGAGGCACGCACGTCCTCCCATCCCCGGGCCCGCAGGCATCTGCCGATCGCGGTGGCTATGCCTGTCTCGTCGGTCACGAGCTGGGCGGTACCGGCATCGAAGCGGGAGATCTCGATGAGGTCATCCACCAGCCGGTTGAGATGGAGTATCTCCTGGCGGACCAGCCGCGCGGCGGCCCCGGCATCTCCGGTCAGGCCCGCGTTCTCGCCGAGTACGTCGGTCACCGCGGTCATCGCCGTCAGCGGAGTGCGCAGCTCGTGCGACACGTCACCGGCGAACTGCCGGGCCCGCGCCTCCATCCGCTGCAGCTCGCCGACCTTGCCCTCCAGCGCGGAAGCCATCCCGTTGAACGAGGTGACCAGCCGGGCGAGCTCGTCCCGGCCCCTGGGCTCGATCCGGACCGACAGGTCACCGTCCGACATCCGCTGCGCGGCCCCGGCCAGCCGCCGCACCGGCAGCAGCACCCGGCGGGATGCGGCGAACGCCAGGCCGGCGATCGCTGCCAGCAGCACCCCGGCCGCGGCCAGGCAGAAGGCAAGCGCGGCGGGCGGCGTCGGCGCATTGGCCGGTCCGGGCCCCCGGTGGGGCTTCGGCGACCGCGACCGCGAGTAGAGCAGGTGCACAAGCGGCTGAGGTTCCGGGATCAGGTGCCCCAGCCAGGGATACCAGGGGACGATCAGGTTGATGACCCACGTCGTCGCGACCGCGGCCAGCAGCGCGACCACCATGAATGCGACGATCAGGCGCGTGCGCATCGGCCGTCTCCCCTCTCCTGCGCTACACCGGCCCGAACCGGTAGCCGAAACCGCGCACCGTCTGGATGTAGCGCGGCTCGGCCGTGTCGGGCTCGACCTTCGCCCGCAGCCGCTGCACGCAGGCGTCGACCAGCCGGGAATCGCCCAGATAGTTGTGCTCCCACACGAGGTCGAGAAGCTGCTCACGGGAGAACACCTGGCGCGGCGAGCCGGACAGCACCAGCAGCAGCCGAAGCTCGGTGGGGGTCAGCGAGACCTGGATGCCGGCCGTGCGCACGATCAGCGCATTACGGTCAATCACCAGCTCACCGTACGTTTCTGCCGGGGCGCCGGCCCGGGCCATCCGGCGCAGCACCGCGCGGATCCGCGCATCAAGCACCCGCGGCTCCACGGGTTTCACCACGTAATCGTCGGCTCCGGCCTCCAGGCCCGCCACGATGTCCAGGTCATCGCCGCGCGCAGTCAGCATGATGACCGGGACATCGCTGTCGCGGCGCAGCCGCCGGCACACCTCGAAACCGTCCACCCCCGGCAGCATCACATCGAGCACGACGACGTCCACCGCCACCTCGCGGGCGCCGTGCAGCGCCGCCTCACCGGACGCGGCGGGATGCACACCATAGCCGAGACGGCGCAAGGCCAGTCCCAGACCTTCCCGGACACCCGGATCGTCCTCGACCAGCAGCACGGTAGCCATCGCCCGACACTATGTCGTCACTGCTCAGAATGGCCCTTCTGGCAACGTCCCGGCCGCCTCAGTACCTGTCTCGCGCATGCCCTTGACGGTGCGGCACTAATGTCACGAGGCTGTGCGCCGGTTGTCACAACCGCGTCACAGGCACTCCCGTTCTGCGTTGTGGCAAACGTCAGGAGTTCGTGAGGATCACGAGCCGCTGGGTCGCCCGGGTCATCGCGACATAGCGGTCGACCGCTCCTTCGATGCCCTCCCCGAACGCCTCCGGGTCGACGAGGACGACCAGGTCGAACTCGAGCCCCTTCGACTGTTCCGGGGGCAGCGACCGGACGCGGGACGTCGCCCGGAACGTGGGATCGCCGATGACGCAGGCGATCCCGTCGGCATGCGCGGCGAGCCAGGTGCCGACGACCAGGCCCAGGTCCGCGGCAGATCCGTGCATGACGGGGACGCCGGTGCTGCGGATGGAAACCGGCACGTTGGCGTCCGGGAGCACGGCCCGGATTACCGGTTCGGCTTCCGCCATGACCTCTTCTGGCGTCCGGTAGTTGATGTTCAGGGAGGCCAGGCTGATCTGGTCGAACCCGACCCGGTCGAGCCGTTCCTGCCACGACTCGGTGAACCCGTGCCTGGCCTGGGCACGGTCCCCGACGATGGTGAAGCTCCGGGACGGGCAGCGGAGCAGCAGCATCTGCCACTCCGCGTCGGTCAGTTCCTGAGCCTCGTCCACGACGACGTGCGCGAAGGGGCCAGCGAGCAGGTCCGGGTCGGTGCTGGGCAGTGCGGCCTCATTGATCAGGGCGTCCTGGAAGTCCTCGCCGCGCAGCATCGTCACCAGGCCGACGCCGTACTCGTCGTCGGCGACCTCGATCAGGTTGTCGATGACCCTGTCCATGTGCTCGCGTTCGGCGGCGACCGCGGCGTCATGCCGGCGCTTACGTCGTGCTGCCGCCGGGTCGCCGAGCCGCTGCCGTGCCGCGTCCAGGAGCGGCAGGTCGGACACCGTCCAGGCCTGGGCGTCCGCGCGCTGCAGCCGCCGAACCTCACCGGGGCTGAGCCAGGGAGCGCACAGCCGCAGGTAGGCGGGTACCGACCACAGGTCCGAGACGAGGTCAGCCGCGTCGATCAGCGGCCACGCGCGATTGAGCGCCGCGTGCAGCTTCCTGTTCCGCAGCAGCGACTTGCGGAGCAGGTCAGCCGGGACGTCGCCGCCACGCTTGTCCATCAGGATCGCGAGCAGCTTCGCCCAGATCTGCTCGCGCGCCTCGTTGTGCGGAGTACCGGGTTCTGTGGCGTCAAACGCCTCGGCCCAGTCGTCGGCGCTCAGCCAGAGGCCGGACCAGTTGGTCTCGACCGTCATCCCCGTGGTGGGCTGCCTCTCGTAGAACCTGACGGCCGGCTCGATCGCCTGCACCATGTCCGCGGACGACTTGAGGCGGGCCACGTCCGGGTCGGTCTCGATCGCCGCCGCGGCTCCCTCGGGGACGAGGTCCCGCAGGGTGCAGGTCTGTACGCCCTCCTCGCCAAGGCTGGGCAGGACGTCGGCGACGTAGGCCAGGTAGGGCTGGTGCGGGCCGATGAACAGCACGCCGCCCCGGCGGTGACCAAGGCGAGGGTCGGAGTAGAGGAGGTAGGCGGTGCGGTGCAGAGCGACGACGGTCTTCCCCGTACCCGGGCCGCCGTCGACGACCAGAGCGCCGCGCGATCCCGCGCGGATGATGGCGTCCTGGTCGGCCTGGATGGTGCCGAGCACGTCGCGCATCCGGTCCGACCGGCTGCTGCCCAGGCTGGCGATGAAGGCGGACTGGTCGTCGAGCGCGGCGTGCCCGTCAAGCCCGTCCGGGGTGAACACCTCGTCCCAGTAGTCGCTGATCCGGCCGCGGGTCCAGCGATATCTGCGCCGGCTTGCCAGGCCCATCGGGTTGGCGTGGGTCGCTCCGAAGAACGGCTCAGCCGCGGGGGAACGCCAGTCGAGCAGCAGCCGGCGGCCCTCGCTGTCGGTGAGGCCAAGCCGTCCGATGTACACGGGCTCGGCATTGTCCGCGCCGACGATGCGCCCGAGGCACAGGTCCAAACCGAAGCGGCGCAGGGTGCGCAGCCGAGCGGTCAGCCGGTGGATCTCCATGTCCCGGTCCATGGCCTCCTGGCCGATGCCGCCGGGCGCCTTGCGGTGGGCATCGAGGCGGCCGGACAGCTCGGCGATCGACCGTTCGAGGCTCTCCGCGATGGCCGCGAAGTGCTGCTCGTCGCCGGCGATCAGCGCCGGGTCGGCCTTGGCACTAAGGCGGCCGGGAAGGTCAAACGCGCTGGTAGTCAGGGGATTCACGGCATCAGCTCCGATCAGCGATTATGCGGCACGACCCGGGTCTTGCCGCAAGCCCCCCGGTGCGCTATAGATTGAAAGTGGAGGGGAGTGAGCGCCCTCCTTTTTTCTTTGTCCGCTGTAGCCGGACAATCTCCTCGCGTAGCGGCGGCGCACCGCGCACGGCGGAACCGCCGGCCCGGGACGATCCCCGGGGCCGGCGGATGCAGCCGCGGACCTAGAAGTTCCTCTTACACCTTGCTGGCCAGGGCGACCTGGCAAAGCTCCGGGATCTTGGCTGCGCCGGTGGTGGCCGCGATCTGCACTCCGGCCCAGGCCAGCGCGAAGCCGTAGGCGGCGGCGCAGATCGTGAGCACCGGGGCCCGGATCGCCAGCGGGGCGCCCGCGGTGAGCACCGCGGCGACAATTACCGGGGCGACCAGCAGGGGGATGCCGAACAGGGTGCCCATGGTGGCCGCGAACCGGCTGGACCCGTAGCCCGGTGCGGAGGTGTAGATGGGGGTGCCCACCCGCTTGGCCATCGGGTAGGCGCCGTTGACCGTGATGATGTTGCTCAGCGCCAGCGCGGCGCCGAGGGCGGCCAGGGCGACCGGCATGGTCTCGAACCCGAAGGTCGGGATCCGGGCGACGGCCCCCAGGCCGAACGTCAGCGCGACGAGCAGCGGTATCCCGATCACGGCGAGCACGGAGTTCTGGCCGGACAGGTAGGCACGTAGCGCGTTGCGGTCGGTCAGCGCGGTGGCCTCCGCGACGAAGGCCGGCCCGGTTGACCCGACCATATTGGCGTGGAAGAGCCCGATGAACGCCGCGCCGAGGACCGCACTCAGGAACAGCACGCCGGGATGGCGCTGCGGGCCCATGATGCCACCGATGGACGCGGCGACCATGACGACCGCGGTGATGCCCCAGTAGACGAGCGAGATGGGCTCACGGCGCTGGTAGATCCAGAACCGGGCGGCCACCGCGCCGCGCAGGCCGTACCTGGCCAGCGGCAGCGCCGCACCGTGCACCTGCGCTGACTGGGTGGAGGAGTCGGGGGAGACCAGGGCGCGGTTCAGCGACCGGATCCACAGCCAGCCGAGCCCGACGATGATGGCGGCCAGCAGCGCCAGGCGCGCCACGGCGGTGCCAGGGTGCCCGTCCGAGGCGTCCTGGATCGCGTGCGCGGCCAGGCCCGGCGGCAGCCAGCGCATCCACGCGTCGGAACCGGTGAAGCTCGAGGTGGTCAGCTTCCCGGAGGCGGCCAGCCTCGGCACCACCTGAGTGAAGAACTCGTAGCCGGCGACGATCGGGATGAACAGGAAGATGGCCAGGTCCTTGCCGCGGCGGGAGCGCAGCAGCCCGGCCATGCTGGTGGTCACGAAGCGGGCCAGGGTGATGCAGAACAGCACCTGCAGCAGCACCGCGACCAGGGCAATGAGCACACCGAGCCCGCGAGCCAGCCCGATCACTACCCCGAGCAGGCCGATCACGTTGGCCAGCGGCCAGGCGCCGGTGGCCGAGGCGGCCAGCAGCCCGGTGGCCAGCGGGCGGGTCCGCAGCGGGTACAGGGCCACCGTCGCCGGATCCAGAGTGCTGTCCAGGCCGAAGGCCAGCAGCGGCAGGATCAGCCAGCCGAAGGCGAAGACGGTGAATATGAACGTGGTCAGATCCACTGCGGTGCGCTGGCCGTGCAACGCGGCCAGCAGCGCGAACATGCCGAGCGCGGTCAGCGCGGCGAACGCTGTGCTGGTCATGAACGAGGCCTTGGCGCGGTTGGACGACCGCAGCGCGTTGACCAGCAGGCGCAGCTTCAGCTGGACGAGGAGCCGAGCCATGACAATCCCTCCTCGCTGGCCTTCGAGCCGACCAGATCGATGAACGCCCGTTGCAGGGTCTGACCGCCCCGCACCTGCGCTGTGGTGCCGCTGGCCACGATCCGGCCCTGGTCGATGATCGAGACGTGGTCACAGACCTGCTCGACAAGTTCCATGACATGGCTGGAGAACAGCACCGTCGAGCCCGAGTTCACAT
The DNA here is from genome assembly GCA_963730235.1 of uncultured Actinomycetes bacterium. Taxonomy (GTDB): domain Bacteria; phylum Actinomycetota; class Actinomycetes; order Streptosporangiales; family Streptosporangiaceae; genus DASXKD01. Next base: position 486,968 of record CAVSRH010000004.1, on the reverse strand, counting down.
AGTTGGTCAGCATCCGGCGGATCGCGTCGGCCGATACCGGGTCCACGCCCTCCAGCGGCTCGTCGAGGAACAGCACCGACGGGTTGTGGATCAGCGCGCAGCCGAGAGCGGCCTTCTTGCGCATGCCGGTGGAGTAGTCCGCGACCAGCCGTCTCGCGTCGGCGGTCAGGTCCAGCACGTCCAGGAGTTGCGCGGCCCGGGCTCTCGCCTCGCCGGCCGGCAGGCCCCGCAGCCGCCCGGCGTATTCCAGCATTTCCTCACCGCTGAGCCGGTCGAACAGCCGGGCTTCGGCCGGCACCACACCGATGATCGCCTTGGCGGCGGGCGGGTCGGCCCACACGTCCAGCCCGTTGATAAGGATCTGCCCGGCGTCGGGCCGCAGCAAGCCGGTCATCATCGACAGTGCGGTGGTCTTCCCGGCCCCGTTCGGCCCGACCATTCCGGCGAAGGAACCGGCCGCGATCTCCAGGTCGATCCCGGCGACCGCCACCTTCTCGCCGAAGCTCTTGCGCAGTCCGAGAACCTTGATTGCTGTTCCGCCCATGGTCGCCTCCCTGACTCGGGCTGGGGCTTTGGTGAGCGTGCTGCCGTTCCTCACCGCACCGTTGGGCACGGTCACGTCCCGGACGATCAGGACCGGGGCCGCCATGACTGGTTGCGGGATCTGCTCGCGGACCGGAGCGGGGGCCGGCATGGCCGGCTGCGGGGCCTGCTCGCGGCCGGGAACTGGGGGTGGCCCGTCCTTCCGCCAGTCCCGAAGCCGGTCGGGCAGGAACAGGGTCAGGGCGGTGATGAAGGCCAGGATCTTCGACACTATGTTCAGCGTGATGGGCAGCGCGGACTGCGGGTAGCCGAAGCCGGACAGGGCCCAGATCCCGAACACGCCGATCATCAGCGCGAAGCAGAAGAACGTGGACTTCCGCACCCGCACCATCGGCGACAGCGTGAGCAGCCACAGCGTGGTGAGCTCGACCAGGAACAGGGGGGTGAAAAAGATCGCCCGGTAGAGGGCCGGGTCCGGGGGCAGCGCAGGGTAGGTCCTGGCCATCACGATGAAGTCGAAGGGCAACTCGAAGATCATCGGCGCGGCCATCGCGGCCACGATCCCGCTGCCCAGCCTGGTCTGGTAGCGCCACCCGCTGCGCGTCATGACGATGCCGAAAAGCGCCGCCGCGGCCAGCAACGTCACCGGGGCGATGGGGTCAGAGACCCCGGAGGTGATGTGGGGAAAGTCATGCAGGTATTGGCGTACGTAAATCCCCAGCCCGGCCACGAACGCAATGAGCGCTACGACCCAGAGCGAGAACATGACGACCACGACCGAGGTAGGTGGCCGGACGGCCCGGAGGGGGCGCCGCAACCGGATTCCCGCGTAGGCCGCGCAGCCCGCCACGGCCAGCAGGCCGACCGCGAGTTCGATCTTGGCGTCTCCGCTGTAACTGATCCACCCGCCGTTGAGACTCATGGCGCAACCCGCTTTCTACCGTCTGAGCATTAAACTGATATCACTATGATAGGCACATGATAGCGGCCGCGTCAACGGGCATCCCAAGGGGACGCCGGGGCCGGTCCCGGCTGGTCGACTGGGCAGGGTCAGGAGCCGGCCCGCGGAGCGGGCTGCCGCTGACTCGACGGCGCGGCGCTCTGCCGTGCGTAGGCGCACAGATCGTTCAGTACGCACGCGCCGCAGCGTGGTCGCTGCGACCGGCAGACAGCCCGCCCGTGGCTGATCATCGCGACGTGCAGGTCGTACCGGATGTCGGCGGGCACCATCGGCCCGAGCAGCCGGTGCGCCTTGTCCGCGGCGGTCTTGGCCGGCAGCCACCCCAGCCGCGTGGCGACCCGGTGGACGTGGGTGTCCACCGGGAACGCCGCCCTGCCCATGGCGAAGGTGAGCACGCACGCGGCCGTCTTCGGGCCCACGCCGGGCAGTGACTCCAGGTAGGCCTGGGCCGCCGTATCGTCGAGATCATGGAGGCGGCGCAGATCGATGCGGCCCTCGCGTTCGCAGATGGCGGCCAGGATCTGCTGGATGCGGCGCGCCTTCTGATCGGCGATGCCGCCACAGCGGATGGCGTCGGCGACCTGCCCGGCGGGCGCGGCCGCCACCTGCTCCCAGCTGGAGAATCTTTCCTTGAGCTGCGCGAACGCCCGCTCGGAGTTGGTGTCCGAGGTGTGCTGCGACAGGACGGTCGCCACCACCTCATCGATGACCGGCAGCACCGGCTTGGGGACGAACGCGCCTTGTTCGGCGCGCAGCCGGCGCCACACCTCCGTGATGCGGCCCTTGCCAGGCGCCGTCATGGGGTGGATGGTACCCAGCATCCGAGCCGCTGTTACGGGTCTTCTCCGACATGATGCGGGGCCGCATCCGTGGCACGGATGCGGCCCCGCTGTTCTGCCGGATGGGCTACCGCTGTGCGGCTAGCCGGAGAAGGCGCCGGTGCCGTTGGGGGTGCCCCAGCCGGTCGGGCCGTCGTAGCCGGTTCCCGAGTTGCACCAGACGGTCTTCGTGCAGGTGCCGTTGCTGCCGACGGTCACGTCGTACAGGTCGCCGGTGTGCGCGTAGATGTAGGACACCGGGTAGGTCCCGGCCTCCGGGGTGCCGGCCAGCGCGAAGACCGAGGCGATGATCGGCGAGGCCACGCTTGTGCCGCCGACCTCGAGCCAGCCGCCCTGGTCGTAGGTGTCGTAGATGGCTACGCCGGTGTCCGGGTCGGCCACCGCCGCCACGTCGTTGTCCAGCCGGTGGATGCACTGGGTGACGGAATAGTGCTGCCAGGACGGCCGTGGCTCATACTTGCCGGCACAGCCGCCCCCGGTGCCGCTGCCCTCGTTGGGCGAGGTGCCCCACACGGTCTCGGTCCAGCCCCGGCCGACACCGGTCTGGACCAGGCTGGTACCGCCCACCGAGGTCACGTACTGCGAGGCGGCCGGATAGGAAACGCCGTAGCCGGAGTCGCCCGCGGAGGCCACGATCGCCGCGCCCGGGTGCTGGTAGTAATCCGTGTCGAAGGTCGGGTCGTTGGGGCCCTGTGAGCCGCCGTAGGAGTTCGACACGAAGTCCGCGTGTAGTTTCCTGACTGCCGTGTTAACCCCGGTACCGAGGGAACGTGTCGTCGGTGCGTTGCCTTCGACCAGGTAGATATGGCAATTCGGGCAGATGGCCGAGACCATGTCCACGTCGAGCGATTCCTCGGTCGCCCAGCCGGTGGTACCAGAGTTCGCCGGCAGCGGGCTGGCTTGGCCGTACTGGTTCACCACGCTCAGGCACCCTGCTCCGGTGCCGGTGTCGCAGGCAGGCAGGCCCCACGAGGACCGGTAGGTGGCCAGGTCGGACACCGCGTTCGGGTCGTTGTAGGCGTCCACGACGGCGACCGACTCGCCGGTCCCCCCGCTCGCCGACGCGCCGGTGAGGTTATAGGCGCTCTGCAGGTCAGAAGGGCCGTACCCGTCACCGACCGGTGCCGAGCCGAGGCCCACCGACTCCGCGCTCCGCTGCTTGACATCGGTTCGGATGAGCGCCATGCACGACATGATCCCCGGCATGCGGTTGACGGCACAGGCCCGGCGGTAGCCCACCGAGGCGTGCCCGGGTGTGCGGGCGATCGCCGCGGCGCCAGCAGCCGCGGAACCGCCTGCGAGGGTCAGCGTGGCCGCGGCGACGAATACCGTGCGCAGCACGCGCGAGCGAGTCACGATTACCGACAAATAACTGCTCCTTCTTTACGGGACAGCCTTCATCACGATCAGCGGCCAGCGGATCTCATGGGGGACGACTAGGCCATCAGCGCCGGTTTGCTTCTCGCGCATACTAGCTTTCAGCCACAATCAATATTGATTGAACTGAGATAATCACAATCTAAGTCTGCTGGTTACCAGCGGCCGGCCGGCACGACGATATCCCCCATCGTCTCCGTCATGCCCAGAGTGTGCTGGCGGGCCGTCACCGCAGCGGCTATGGCGTCCCGCTGGTCCTGGTTCGTCCGTGCCGGCACGCCATCAAGGCCGAGGGCTGCCAATCCCTCCCGGGTCCAGGACGAGCGGGTTCGGGAGCCTCGCTTGCCGTGCCAGCGAGTCCACGAGGCAGTGGGGAAGACCTCGACGCCCTCGGCACCGCGCATCGCGAGGGCGTCGAAGAGGGCGAGCCCCTCGATGATCCAGGCGTAGTAGGCGTTCGCATGCACCCGGGCCACGTCGGGTGTCCAGCGGATTCCGCAAATCGACTTGGCGAGCTGGAGTTCGCCCTCGCGGGCGGTCTGTCCCTCGGGCGCGCAGGAACGAGGACCATCGATAGCGGTGACCCTCGGCGGGTTCGCCATGACAAGGTCAACGACCTGCTGGCACGTCAGGCGGCCCTGGAGGGCCAAGACCTGGCTGTCATCGATGACCGCAACATCGAAGCCCTTCCGCTTTCCGCCCACATCAACGCCGACCCACAGAGCCATAGAGCCATGCTGAAGCCCAGCAGCGCCCGATGTCACCTTCGCCAGAAGATGTGGTGGGTCACGCAGCTCGGGCTGGGCACGACCTCGCGGTGGAACTGGTCCAGCAGCTCATCGGGTGATTCCCACAGCCGCGACCCGGATCCGAGTTCCACCTGTGAGACCGCCACGTGCATGGTGTCGACGAGGCCGGCGTTGAGGAATTCCCGGATGGTGGTGGCCCCGCCGCCGAGCCGGACGTCCTTGCCCTGCGCCGCGTCCCGCGCCCGGTCGAGGGCCGACGCAGGATCAGTGTCGACGAAGTGGAACGTGGTGTCGCCAAGAGTGAACGAAGGACGCGTGTGGTGGGTCAGCACGAATACCGGGGTGTGGAACGGAGGCTCGTCGCCCCACCAGCCGCGCCAGTCGTGGCCGTGCCAGGGGCCGTGCTGCGGGCCAAATTTGTTGCGGCCCATGATCTCGGCGCCGATGTTGCGGGCGTAGTCCCGCGTGAGGTAGTCGTCGAGGCCGCGGCTTCCGCCGGGTCTGTGCGCATGGGCCAGCTCGCCGTGGCGCCGGCCCAGGCGAACATGCTGGCCGGGTCGGCGTGGCCGAACGGCCTCTCGATGCTCTGGTGTTCACCGGCACCGAACCCGTCACGCGAGACGTTGAAGTTCTGGACTCTCAGCAGCTGATCCACGCGGTTCCCCTCCACTCCTGATAACGGTGAGACTGCGCGGGCCAGACAGCCTCATCGGGCGGGACCGGCCAATCGCAGGAGACACGGGCGGATCCTTGGGCCCTCGGTCACGGGCCGCTGCCGCGCTCAGGATGCGTCGGCGCGAAATGCTGGGGGAACGCCAGATTGCGGCACCGCTGATGGCGCGGCGCGCCGCACACGGGGCACTCAGACCGGCTCACCGCCGGTTCCAGCCGGGCCAGGGTGTCGGCGTCCAGCTTGCGGGGGTCCGGCCGAGCGGGAAGCCGCAGCGGCCCTCGCAGTGCCATTTCGGACACGAAACGCTGGTACTCGCGTTCGCACTCATCGCACCGGCAGCCTCGCACCCAGGCCAGCACTGTGCCGTGCGGCGGCAGCGCGGGCGGCAGGTTGCTCCATGCGGCCATGCATCCACGGTAGGGCAGCGGTTTCTCCGGTCGGTACCGCGAGATGACCAGGAGGAGCGAAGTGGATTCTCCCAGGGCTGGCCCAGGCGGGTCGGCACCGGAGCCTTTGCGATCGCTATCACGCCCTGACACCTGTTCTTGCAGCGCGTTCCGGCGGCGGCAGGACGGCCTCGACGAACAGGTCCGAGACGGCGGCCGCCAGCCGCTGCGGATCCTGCTCGGTGATGCGCTCGGCGAGGCGTCCGCTGAGCCACAAGGCGGACAGGCCGTGCACCATCGACCAAGCGCTGACCGCTACGACCTCGGGGGAACGCCCGTGCAGGCGGCCGGCGGCGCGACAGCGCTCGATCGTCGCGGTCAGTAGCCCGTAGGCCGCCTCGCTGGCCGCGGCGAACCCGGGATCGTCCGGGTTGAGCGCGTCCAGCCGGAACATGACCTCGAAGTGCGCCGGGTGGCCGACGGCGAACCGGACGTAGCCACGACCGATCGCGGCCAGCTCGGCCGCGCCATCGGCGGCCCCCGACTCGGCTACTGCTGTGATAACCGACTCGGCCAGCAACTGGTATCCCGCGGTCGCGAACGCGGTCAGCAGCCCGGCCTTGTTGCGGAAATGGTGCGCGGGCGCGCCGTGCGAGACTCCGGCCCTGCGCGCCACATCGCGCAGCGACACGCCGGTAACGCCGCAGTCGGCGACGGCGCGATCAACCGCCTCCAGGAGGGCGGCGGGCAGGTCGCCATGGTGGTAGGCCACGGACCATCTTGACATCCCATTTCCATCTTGACATTGTCTAGTTACTCGTGAGCCAGTGAGCGCCGGCCGGGGGGCCGCAGCGGCTGATCAGCCAGGGAGGAAAGCGATGCAAGCACCGGAGCCGGAGTCGGCGAGCGCAGATGTTCTCGAACGGGCCTGTCTGTCCACAGCCGGGGTCCTGGAGCTGGTGCGCAGCGCCGACCTGGACCAGCCGACGCCGTGCGCGTCCTGGAACGTCAGGGATGTGGTCAATCACATCGTCGGCGGAACCGGGTACTTCGCGGAGCTGGCCGAGAAGGGCGCTGTGACCGACCGCGGCGACGATGCCGACTGCACGGCGGCCGACTTCGCCGCCACCTTCCGGCGGGAGGCCGAACGGCTGGTCGCCGCCTTCCGGGCCCCCGGGGCCATGACCAAGCCCATGAAACTGCCGTTCGGCGAGCTGCCCGGGTCGGTCTGCGTCTGGATCGCGGCCGGGGACATCTTTACCCATGGCTGGGATCTGGCGAAGGCCACCGGTCAGCCCACCGACCTGGAACCCGATGTCGCCGCTCGCCTGCTCGTCCAGATCGCGCCGATCCTCCCCGACGACATGCGCGGCCCCGACGGGGAGGCGGCCTTCGGGCCGAGGGTGGAGATAGCCAATTCGGCGCCGGCGGCTGATCGGCTGGCCGCGTTCGAGGGCCGGCACCCCTGACACTGGACGCGGCCGTGGGCTAGCTGCGGACGCGGCCCGGCCTGGTCAAAGTGGCGGTGGAGGTGGGATTTGAACCCACGGAAGACTTGCGCCTTCACACGCTTTCGAGGCGTGCGCCCTCGGCCACTAGGCGACTCCACCACCGGCGAGCCTACCGGACTTGGCCGGTGTCAATGCCCTGCTATGGGGCCGCCTCCGGCGGCGTGCCTGCGCTGGGCGAAGAAGCCGCGCAGCAGCGCGCCGCATTCGCCGGCGAGCACTCCGCCGAGGACCTCGGTCCGGTGCGGCAGCCGCCGGTCGCGCAGCACGTCCCACAGCGACCCGGCGGCTCCCGTCTTCGGGTCGGCCGCCCCGTAGACCAGGCGGGCGATCCGGGCCGCGGTCACCGCGCCCGCGCACATCGTGCACGGTTCGAGGGTGACCACGAGCGTGTGCCCGTCCAGCCGCCAGCCGCCGGCCGCCGCGGCGGCGGCCCGCAGCGCCACGATCTCGGCGTGCGCGGTGGGATCGCGCTGTTCCTCGCGCTGGTTGTGGGCGCGGGCCACGATGGCGCCGTCCGGGCCGAGGATCACCGCCCCCACGGGTACGTCCAGGCCGGCCAGCCCGGCCTCGGCCGCGAGGGCGAGTGCTTCGCGCATCGCGGGCTCGAAGGACGCCTCATACCCGGTGGTCACGGAGCGAGGCTACGGCACCAGCCGGCCGGGGCGCGGCGTAGCGGAGACCGGTAAAGACGCGCGCCGTGGGCTACGGGACGCGGCCCAGGGCGACGGTGAGCGCCCGCTCGTAGGCCTGGCCGAACCCGAGCTTGCGCGCGATGATCGCGAGCGCCTCGTCGGGGAACAGGTCCAGGTTGCCGGCGATCATGCCCAGGTCCATCTCGTCGAGGCCGAGATCGGCGAAGATCGACAGGTCCCCGGCGGGCAGCACCTGGTCGAGATCCTCGTCGTCGTCGGGGACGTCCAGGTCCAGGTAGGCCATCACCTGGCGGGCCAGGGGCCAGTCCACGGCCGCGGTCAGGTCGGAGAGGAACACCGACGCCTGCCCGCCGGCCACCCGGACGGCCAGGAAGAAGTCGTCTTCCACCGCGGCCAGCCCGATCGTGCCGCAGATGCTGGGCTGCTGCCGGAGTACGCCGATCAGCCCGGCGAGGTCCTCGGTGAGTGCGGGCGGCAGCAGATCCACGTCCCAGGTGTCATCTTCGCGGTACACGACGACGGCGACATCGTCGCTCTCTGAATCCGTCATCGTCGCTCCATGAGGTGTTGCCGCCACGGAAATGGTCTCAGATCGGCCGCCGCCATGTACCCGAATCGTGGCTACGGCACGACCCCGCGGCCACTGGTGAATTACCTGACGGGCAAGCCTTTCATCACTGTTTATGGTAACAGAAGTGACAGTCTGTGACCTACGGAACGGGATGCGCCTTTAAACCATGATCGGCGGGGGAGACGGTAGTTGCCCCCTATGGCGGGGTACGTTGACCTTACAGGTCAGGGATTGGTGAAGCAGTCACGCTAAGCTAAGCTTGGTTGACAGAACGATGTACCTGCGTAGGAGTTGACCATGCAAATCAAGAAGGTCCTCGGCTGGGCGGTCGTCGTATTTTTGGCGTGGTATCTCTTTACCCAGCCGGCTGCCGCCGGCACTGCCGTCCAACACCTTTTGGGCCTGCTGAAGCAAGCCGGCAGCTCCATAGCTACCTTCCTGAACTCGCTGTAGACGACCAGGACGCGGCGCGCACATGAGGCTGATATCGCCGGGGGCCAACCCTCCGGCCGACGTGGACCGGTACCTGCTGCCCCACGAGCAAGAAGTCATCACTGTGCGTAAGCACCCTGCGGTCCTGCTGGCACCCATCGCCTGGGCGGTCGTCGGCCTGATCGTCGCGGCCGTGCTCAGCGACACCGTGCTCCGGCACAGTTCCGCGCTGACCTGGATCGTCTGGGCGATCTGGGGACTGGTGTTCCTCCGTTTCCTCTGGGCCGCCATCAACTGGGCGGTCGACTACTTCGTCGTCACCTCACACCGGTTCATCCTGACCTCGGGACTGTTCAACCGGAAGGTCGCGATGATGCCGCTGGTCAAGGTGACTGACATGACTTTCCAGCGGTCCTTCCTCGGGCGCATACTCGGTTACGGTACGTTCATCCTTGAGTCGGCAGGCCAGGACCAGGCACTCAGCACGGTGGACCACATCCCCTACCCCGAGCAGTTGTACCTCGAGGTTTGCTCGCTGATCTTTCCCAACCAAGACGACGGCGACTGACCCGCCAGCCAAGATCTCCCTTCCCCGGGGTTCGTGCGGCCGGACGACCAGAACAGCGTCCGGCCGCACGAGCCTGCCCGGATTCCCTGACCGGCGTCCTTAGAGCGTGACCAGGACGATGCCGACGCCGGCGAGCAGCAGGCCGAGCCGCTGGACCGCCCGCATCCGCTCGCGCAGCACGACCCGCGCCAGCAGCACCGTGATGCCGGGGTACAGGGACGTGAGCACCGCCGCGATGCCGAACAGGCCGGCCCGGGTGGCCAGGACGTAACAGAGGTTGGCCGACGCGTCGAGCACGCCGGAGCCGACCGTGGCCGCCAGCACCCGGGTGCCCGCCGCGCGCCCGACCGGCCGGGCCCCGGCGAGCACCGCGACGGCGATCACCACGGCGCTGTTGGCCAGCCGGGAGGTGCAGACCGGCCAGAACACCCCCGACGTGCCGGCGTTGCGCAGGAACACGAAGAAGATGCCGAACATGGCGCCGCACACGGTGCCGTAGGCCAGGCCGCGCAGGGCCGGGTGATCGGCAAGGAACCGGGTGTTCGCGGGCGGGCGGGCCGGCCCGCCGCTTCCAGGCTGACCAGTACGGTCGCGACCAGGCAGAGGCCCGCGCCCGTGTAGACGAAGGCGCTGAGATGTTCTCCGGAGGCCACCGCCACGCCCACCGGCAGCACGGTCGACACGAGCGCGGACACCGGCGCCACGACGCTCATCGGCCCGGCCGCGAGTCCCGCGTAGAACACCATGAGCCCGACCGCGCCGAAGACGCCCGAGGCGATCGCCCAGCCCAGGCCCGCGGTGGGTTCCTGATCCCCGGACACGACCGCGGCGGCGAGCATGACCACCGCGCCGACCGGCACAGACAGCATCGCCACCGACAGCGCCCGGCTGTGCCGGCTGGCGGCCCCGCCGAGAAAGTCGGCGCTGCCGTACAGGACTGCGGCGGCCAGCGCGAACATGATCACCATGACCCGCTGCTCCCTTGGCTCCGGTCTGCCGTCTTGGCGGTCAGAATAATATTCCACACGGTTCTGTAGACTGACCGCAAGGTTTTATCTTCCGGGAGGGCCCGTGGCCGGCAATGACCTCAGCGCCGCCCTGGCGCGTACCCTGGCGGCCCTGCGCGCGGAGCGGGGCTGGTCGCTGGACCAGCTCGCCGCACGGTCCGGGGTGAGCAAGGGCGTCCTCGTCTCCCTGGAGCAAGCGCGCTCCAACCCGAACCTGGCCACGCTGGCCAGGGTGGGCGACGCGTTCGGCCTGCCGGTGACCCGGCTGCTCGATGTGCCGCCCGAGCCGGGCGTCCGGATCACCGGCGCGCAGGACGCCCGCACGCTGTGGCACGGCGCCGCGGGAGGCAGCGGAACCATCATCGCGGCGACGGAGGCACCCTGGGCCGCCGAGTTGTGGCGCTGGGAGGTGCGCCCCGGAGAGTCGTTCGGCGGCGATGCGCACGCGCCCGCGACCAGGGAGCTTGCCTGGGTCGAGGAGGGCAGCCTGACGCTGACCGTGGCCGGGGTGCGGCACCAGGTCGGCCCCGGCCAATGTGCCCGCTTCCCCGGAAGCCTGCCGCATTCCTACGCGAACGAGGGGACCGCGCCGGTCCGCCTCACCATGGTCGTGGTGGTGCCGCCGGTCCCGCCGTGACCGTGCACGCGGACGGCCCGGGCGCTCGCGGGCGCGCCGGGCCGTCACGGATCGGCTGGCCGGCCAGGCAGCGGCTGCCAGCCTGCCGGGCCAGGTGGCTAGACATCCCAGGAGCTTGGATGTCAAGCAGCGGTCTTGTTTTCCGTGCTGGCGTGCTGCGCCCAGGCGGTCTGCTCGTCGTAGAGGGTGCGGGTCTTGAGGCAGCCGTGCAGGATGCCGACGAGCCGGTTGGCGAGCTGGCGCAGTGCGGGGCGGTGTCCCTGGCCGCGGGCGCGCTGGTCGATCGTAGTAGGCCCGGGCTCGGGGAGAGGCGGTGAGGGCGGCGAACGCCTGGCCGTCGAGGGCGTCGCGGAGGCGGTCGTTGTGCACGTACCGGGCGATGACGGTCTTGCGTTTGCCGGAGGCGCGGGTGATCGGGCTGGTGGCCGCGTAGTTCTTGCGGGCTTTGCCGCTGGCGTAGCGGTGCGGGTCGTCGCCGAACTCGCCGAGCACCCGGGCGCCGAGGATGGGGCCCAGGCCGGGCTGGGACATGATGATCTCAGCGTCCGGGTGCTGGCGGAAATGCGCCTCCACCTGCCCCTCCATCGCCTTGATCTGCTCGTTGAGGGCGGTGATGACCGCGGTCAGCGCCCGCACCACCGCGGCGCAGGCCGCCGTGACCACCGGCGGCTGGGCCAGCTGCTCGCCGCGCAGCGCGGCGCGGATCGCGGCGGTCTTGGCGGTGATGTCGCGGCGCCGGGCGCGCTTGAGCGCGGCGCTGACCTGCGCGGTGGTCAGCCGGGCCGCCGATGCCGGGTCCGGGGCCTTGGCCAGCAGCTCCAGGGCGTCCGGGGCGGCCAGTCCGCGTAGGCCTCCAGCGCGGCGGGGAAGTAGTCGCGCAGCTGGTGCCGCAGCCGCTGCACCTGCCGGGCACGTTCCCAGATCAGCGTCTTGTGCGCGCGGGCCACCACCTTGACCGCCTGCGCGGCCGGGCTGTCCGCGGCCACCGGCCGCAGCTGATGAGCATCGGTGCGCACCATGTCCGCCAGCGTGTGCGCATCGCCAGCGTCGCTCTTGGCACCGGAGACACCACGGCGTTCCCGGTAGCGGGCCACCTGCAGAGGGTTGATCCCGATACACCGCATACCCGGCCGCAGCCAGCGCCATCACCCACAGGCCCCGGTCCGTCTCGATCCCGATCCGCACCTCGGCCGCCTCAGTGTCCCCGCCGAGCTGCTCACCGACCATCGCGTGCAGCCGGGCCATCCCCGCTGCCCCCTCGGGCAGCCGGGCCCGGGCCAGCACCCGGCCCAAGGAATCCATCAGCTCAACATCGTGATGATCCTCAGCCCAGTCATCTCCCACCAGCAGCACTCGCACGCGCTCTCCCGTCGCTCGTCACTCATCAGCCATCGGCAGCCTGCGGGAGAACCATCAGCGACCTAATAAACCAGTGCTCACGCCACAACACAGCGGGCACGACATCCCAGCAGCGATCTACTCTCCCGGCCACCAGCAGGGGCACGATCTAGCCATAGGGCTTCCCGAAGGAGCCCGGGAGGCGACAGTGCTCACCTGCCGGCGGCTACCGGACCCGAGTCTGCCGGACTGGCCGACCCGTTAGCTCTTATTAGGAGTTTCGCGCCTGATACATCGCCGGGCACGAACGTTAACGGGGGCATCCGGCCGAGCCCGGCCGCCCAGTTCGTCCACCCGCCGCCGCAGCCGCGCCACCGTGGTGCCGGCGCGCTCGCAAGCCTGCCTGGCCTTATAGCGTTCCTGCCGGGACCGGGCCCGCTCGCCACGGGCCTCGTCCAGGGCACTCTCGGCGTCCGCGAAACGGTCGCTCGCCGCATCGAACTCCGTCTCGGCCTGCGCCACCATCGCCGCGGCGTCCGCCAGCGCCCGTTCGGCCGCGGCCAGGCGGCGGCGCAGGTCGGCCTGCTTCCGTATCGCCTCACGGCGGGCCCGGGCCCAGTCCACCATGAAACGATCATGTCACGCGGCGCCATGACCAGGCCCGATACCCTTGCCGTTATTCGAACACCTGTTCTACCATGCCTCCATGACAAGCCCGTATCCTGACCGGCTCCGCTACGCCCAGATCGCGGGAGCCGTCGCGAGGCACGCCCTGGGCTGGCGGCTCACCGCCGAAGAGGAAGCCGTGGCGGTCACCGAGGTGACCGAGGCCGCGGCCGGGCGGGCCGACCTGCTCGCCGAACGGGCGGGCACCGCGCTCGGGTTCGGCGAGGGCAGGCCCGACGCCGCCCGGTACCGGCAGATCGCCGAACTGTGCATCGCCGCCGGTGCGGACCAGGCGCTCATCGAGCGCTGGATCAAGGTCGGCAGGGACCGGGCCGCGGCCGCGGCCGCGATCCCCTACACCGGGCTTCCTCCCGGTGGGTTACTGCTCCTCGTGCGAGCCTGGGTGGTCACGGCGCGGTGGCTCTGCACGGGCCGTGCACGGGGCGGCCGCCGCACGGTGCTGGCTGGCAGTTGACGGCACGGGAAAGGGCAACTCGCCGTTAAGGCAATATTCCCCTTAAATTAGAGATATCGGCTTAACCTGCCACCGCAGATCGGGTAACTCGCCATTCGTCCCGCCAATAAGTAGTAGCCTCCCTGGCTGGGCAAAGCAGTCCATATCCGTCTGCGGCTCCCCGGGTCCGGGGCAGGAGCCGCCAGGGCAAAGGTCACTGGGGGGGCCCGCGCTCGTGAACTTAAAACTCAACGGGACCAGCCACGGGAGGCACCGGCCGGCCCCTTCCCGCGGGCCGCTGTCTCGCCGGGAGCACGCGATGCGCACGGCCGCCGTGCTCATCCTCGTTGCCACCGTGGCTTCGTGCGCGTGGATACTCCTCCAGCCACCGCCGCCGTTCACCGCCCCGCCCGGATTCACCGACCGCACCTGCCCGCTGGCGGCCTCCTGTGCCGGGTATCCGGTGCCGTCCCAGGTCCGGGGGCTGACGATCGCCACCCTGCAGAACTGGGTGCTGTACACCCAGAGCGCGGAGGCGGAGATCAGGGCCGCCAGAGCGTGGCACGTGAACCTGGTCCGGCTGCAGGTCGTGCAGGACAAGATGGTCGGCGCCGGGGGAAAGTCGTTCAGCTCCAGGTACATGAACGCGGTGCGGACGATCACCCACTACGCGCTGCGGCGGGGCCTGTTCGTGGTGCTGAACGCGCAGACCGAGCTCAGCCTCGGGTTCGTCCACGACGAGGCCATGCCGACCGTGGCCACCTACGCGTTCTGGCGGCACATGATCACTTGGTACGGCCACAACCCGCACGTGGTATTCGACCTGTTCAACGAGCCGAGGGACTGTGGCTGGGGGCTGTGGCGGGCGGACTTCCAGCCACTGGTGAACTACGTCCGTGCGCACGGCAGCGAGAACCAGCTCTGGGTGGAGGGCATCAACTGGGGCTCGACGCTGCAGGGCGTGCCGCTGCTGCGCGGCCAGGGGATCGTGTACTCCTACCACCACCCCGGCTCCCCCTGGCCGTGGCAGACCCCGGTCACGGCGGCGACCTGGGACCAGGCGTTCGGGAACCTCGCGGCCAGGGGCGTCCCCGTGGTGGACGGGGAGTTCGTGAACTTCATGGGCGGCTACTACTGGCCCCGCTCAACCCAGATGGTCACCCGGTACTTCGAGTACCTGAGCTACCACCACATCGGCGTGGTGGGGTGGTCGCTGCAACCGGGAGTCATGACCGCGACCAGTGATGAGACCACGGCGGTGAGCGAGCCCCAGGGGGCCGGGCGGCTGTTCATGCGGTACTTCAAGGGGCAGCTGGCCACACCGCCCGTCGTTCACGCGGTCGCCGCGGGTGAGGGGATGTGCGGTGAACGGCTCGCGGGCCGGCCGCGCCGCCAGTGCCGTTGACCCCGCGGGTGGTAGTAACGTGCTTACCGCTTATGTACGGATAGCCGGGCATGCTGGTGTGCATCCGCGGTGTGGTGTATTGCGGGCCGGCGGTCGCGGGGAGGGGGTGGGGTCGTTGCGGGATGAGCCTGCGGCGTTTATGAGTTACGTGCGGTTCAACGATGAGCATGATGACGGGCAGCTGACCGCGTTCCGGGAGCGGCTGAGCACGGAGGTGCGGGCGCAGACCGGTGAAGATTTCCCGATCTTCCAGGACCGTAACGACATCGCGTGGGGTCAGGGGTGGCAGCGGCGGATCGATGAGGCGTTAGACGCGGTCACGCTGCTGCTGGTGATCATCACGCCGGGATTTTTCCGCAGTCCGCCCTGCCGGGCCGAGGTGGCGCGGTTCCTGGAGCGGGAGCGGGAGCTGGGCCGCCAGGACCTGATCTTGCCGGTGTATTACATCAGTGCCCGGGAGATGGATGACCCGTCCGTGCGTGCGGGTGATGATCTAGCCGGGGTGCTGGCGTCGCGGCAGTTCGCGGACTGGCGGGAGCTGCGGTTCGAGGCATTCACCTCGCCCCTGGTGCGCAAGGCCATCGCTCAGCTGGCTGAGCGGATGCGGGATGCGTTCTGGCGGCCGCCCGCTGCCGCGGCTGCCCCGGCGCGCAGGTCCCGGGAAGGCCCGGCGGCCAGCTCACCGCGGGCCGCGGAGCAGCCGGAGACGGCGGAGCGGGTGACCGCTAAGACCGAGCCGCCGACGCATGTGGTGGATGCCTTTGAGCGGGGCGACTTCACCACCGTCGGCGCGGCGGTCAAAGCTGCCAGGCCGGGTGACCGGATCCTGGTCCGGCCCGGGCTGTACCAGGAGGGGGTGATCGTCGATAAGCCGCTGGAGATCCTCGGCGATGGCCCGGTCGCCGATATCGAGATCCAGGCCCGCGGCATGCACGTGGTGGGGTTCAAGGCCAGCATCGGCCGGATCGCGAACCTCACCCTGCGCCAGGCAGGCGGTGACGGCGTCTGGTACGCGGTGGATATCACGCAGGGGCGGCTGGACCTGGAGGGCTGTGACATCAGCAGCCAGAGCAGCTCCTGCGTGGGGGCCCACGGTGGGGCTGACCCGCGGCTGCGCCGCAACCACATCCACGACGGCAAGCACACTGGCGTGTACATCTACGACAACGGGCGGGGCACGCTGGAAGACAACGACATCACCGGCAACGGCCTGTCGGGTGTGGAGATCAAAACCGGCGGCGACCCCACCCTGCGCCGCAACCAGATCCACGACAACAAGGCAAGCGGCGTGCACGTCCATGACAACGGGCGGGGCACGCTGGAGGACAACGACATCGCCGACAACACCTATTCGGCCGTGGTGATCAGGACCGGCGGCGACCCTACCCTGCGCCGCAACCAGATCCGCGACAGCAAGCAGTCCGGCGTGTTCGTTCAGGACAACGGGCGGGGCACGGTGGAGGACAACGACATCACCGGCAACAGCCGGGCGGGTGTGGAGATCAAGACCGGCGGCGACCCCACCCTGCGCCGCAACAAGGTCAACGGCAATGGGTATGAGGCGGTCTGGATCCACGATGGCGGCCGGGGCACGGTGGAGGACAACGACTTGACCGGCAATGCCCGCGGGGCCTGGGATATCGCGGCGGATTGCCGGGGTAACGTGACCCGCGCCCGTAACAAGGAATGACCTCCCCGCTCAGGCCCTCTAGCCGCTGATGAGCTGCTTGAACGCGGGCTCGCCGCGGATCGGATCGAGGTCGGAGTCGTCCTTTGCGGAGTCGCGGAACTCCGCCGACATCTCGATGGCGTGCCGGAGGTGATCGAGCGCGTCACTCGTCCGGCCGCACTGACTCTCGCAGCAGGCGAGGTTGAAGAACAGCATGGGGTACTGCGGAGCGGCTGCGACCAGGGCGCCCAGGCGGTCGGCGACCTCGGCGTACTCGCCCGCCTGATAAAGGGGGGCGAGCGGCGCCCACAATTCCCAGCCGCGGGCCTCGTACGCCTTTCCCGGCGTTCCTTCCAGCGCGATGATGGTCGTCCCTGCCTCCGTTGCGGAGGCCGTTCGCTTCGTGCGGGGCGGGGCGAACACCAGAGTCCCGGCTGGCGCGTCGACCCGGTCACCGTCGAGCTCGAACACCGCGTGGCCGCGGAGCACGAGGAAGAGTTCCTGGTCAGCGGTGGGGTCGTCCTCGTCATGCTCGTTAATGACGCGGTCACCCGCCGCACGGGCCGTCCAGGCCGTCACTCCGAACGCCGTGATGCCCAGGTGGTGCCGGATCGGCCGGTAGCGGCATCCTACGTCCGCAAATTCCTCGATCTCCTCCAGATGCGCAACCGCGTAATCAGTCATACGCCCTACCCATCGTCGCAGGCCCTCTCCCCGGTATGCCCAGGGAGAGGGCCATGAGCTGCGGAGGCTCGGGGATTTGAACCCCGGAAGGGCGCGAACCCTAACCGCATTAGCAGTGCGGCGCCATAGACCGGACTAGGCGAAGCCTCCCGTTGACCAAGCGGTCCGCATCAGCGTACCGGTGCCCGTGACGGCACCGCAAAGCACATGCCACGGCAACGAACCTTGCAGCGTTACGCTGGCCCGCCAGCCCGTCCCGCCGGGCGCACCGGCCCCCGGGGTCAGCGCTCCTCGATGACCGAGTAGTCGCCGCGGGCGTAGCTCTCCCGGATCCTGGTCTTGGCGAACTTGCCAACGCCGGTCTTGGGCACCTCGGCGATGAAGCACCACCGCTCCGGGAGCTGCCAGCGGGGCACCCGTTCGGCCAGGAACGCGCGCAGTTCCGCGGCCGTGACCTCAGCGCCGGGCAGCACCACCACCGTGGCCAGCGGGCGTTCGCCCCACTTCTCGTCGGGGACCCCGATGACCGCGGCCTCGCTCACCTGAGGGTGCGCCATCAGCTCGTTCTCCAGCTCCATGGAGGAGATCCATTCGCCGCCGGACTTGATGACGTCCTTGGCCCGGTCGGTCAGCGTGACGTAACCGAGCGGGTCGATCGTCCCGACGTCGCCGGTACGCAGCCAGCCGTCGTGGAACTTCTCCGGGTCGTCGTCGCCGTAGTAGGACCCGGTCACCCAGGGCCCGCGGACCTCCACCTCACCCACGGCCTTGCCGTCGTGCGGCAGGACGGCGCTACCGTCACCGACCAGCCGCGCCTCCACGGCGCACACCAGGCGGCCCTGGGTGTCCCGGTACGCCCAGGACTGGTCGGCCGGGGTGCCGGCCGGCGGGCGCGCCACGCTGCCGATCGGCGAGGTTTCCGTCATCCCCCACGCCTGAAGGATGTACACGCCGAGTTCGTTCTCGAACGCTTCCATGAGCGCGTGCGGCACGGCGGAACCGCCGCACGCGACCAGGCGGAGCGAGGAGATGTCGCCGCCGTGCTGGCGGATGTGCTGCAGCAGGCCGCTCCAGATGGTGGGGACCGCACCCGCCAGGGTCGGGCGCTCCGTCTCGATCAGCTTGACCAGCGGCTCCGGCTGGAGGAACCGGTCGGGCATGATCAGATCCGCGCCCGACAGGACCGACGCGTACGGCAGGCCCCACGCGTTGGCATGGAACATCGGGACCACGGGCAGCACCCGGTCGCTCTCGCATATGCCCAGGGTGTTGCCCATGCAGACGCCCATCGAGTGCAGGTAGGCCGACCGGTGGCTGTACACGACACCCTTGGGCATGCCGGTGGTGCCGCTGGTGTAGCACATGGCGGCCGCCGACCGCTCGTCCGGATCCGCCCAGGCGAAGGACCCGGGCATCCCGGCCAGCAACGCCTCGTACGAGTGCACCTCGCGGCCGGGGCCGGCGAGCTTGGCCGCGTGATCGGCCAGCGATTCGGCCGGGCCGGTCACCAGGACGTGCCGGATCGTCGTGGCATGGCCGAGCACCTGCGCCAGCAGTGGGACCAGCGACTCATCCACGATGACCGCGTAGTCCTCCGCGTGGTTGGCGATGTACCCGAGCTGACCGGGGTCGAGCCTCAGGTTGAGGGTATGCAGCACCGCGCCCATGGAAGGGATGGCGAGGTAGGCCTCCAGATGCTCGGAGTTGTTCCACATCAAGGTGGCGACCCGCTGGTCCCCGTCCACGCCCAGGCCGCGCAGCGCACCGGCGAGCTGCGCGGCGCGGGCCCCGGTCTCCCCATAGCTCTGGCTCCGCGACGACTCCCCGGTCCAGGTGCGGACCTCGCGATCGGCAAAGGCGGAGGTGCCGTAACGCATCAGCGCTGTCACCGTCAGCGGAACGTCCATCATCGTGCTGCGCACGGGTCACCTCCCTGGATCGGCGCCCAGCCGTTGCCCGTGGCCGGCGCCATCACTTCCTGGGGGGATCGTGCCACGACTGCGCGGCAACGTCACCTTTTCAGCAGTTCGGCATCGATCCGGAGCTTGGCCACGGCGCGGGAGACCGTGCTCTTGACGGTGCCCTGGCTGATGCCGAGCGCCGCGGCGACCTCGGCCTCGCTCATGTCCTCGAAGTAGCGCAGCACGACCGCCGCCCGCATCCGGGCCGGCAGCCGGTCGAGCGCCCGCCGGACCGCGTCGGACAGCTCGCTGTCGGGGGCGTGGTCGGAGACGGCGCGGTCCGGGATCTCGTCGGTGGGGTACTCCTCCACCCGGCGGCGCCGCCACCAGGAGATGTGCGTGTTCACCATGGCCCGGCGGACATACCCGTCGAGCGCGTTGCGGTCCTCGATCCGGTCCCATGCCTGGTAGGTCTTGGCCAGCGCGGCCTGCAGGAGATCCTCGGCGTCGGCCAGGTTGCGGGTGAGCAGATACGCCATCCGCAGCAGCGACCCGCTGCGGGAAGTCACGTAGTCGCGGAAGCCCGGCTTTTCGCTTGGCGGCGCCATGCGCGGCCTCACCACTGCCATGTGCTCGCCCCCGACGCCCACAAGGCAACGGTACCCACACGAAGCCCCTTCGCCACAGCGGCCACGCGTTCGATACAACGCTCCTGCCTGCGGGTTCGGATCGCAAACGGTGGCATTCCTGGCAGTCGCTGGCACAACGTATATGCGAGACCACTGAGGGAGGAACGGCCAAACCGCTTGACGCGCACCCGTCCGGTTACGCAATGTCAGGAGCCAGACACAAAAGTCTGGCTGGGGGAGGGCACATGCAGAGTCGGCCCGCTGGCCCGCTGTGCTGCGGGCGCTGCGCCGGTGCGCAGGCCGCGGCCAGGGTGGCCCGCCGTCAGCGGTTCCGCGCCGCGGTCTTCGCCAGGCCGGGCGGCAATTTATCCGTCCCGGCAGGCGCGGACGGCCCGGCCGGTGCCGGCACAATCGCTGACCCGGCGGGCACGGGCGGCGGCACGGGCGCGGATGGCACGGCCGGTTCGGGCCACTCGGGCACCACGAACAGCGCGGGCCCCGCGAACGACGCGGGCCGGGGTGCCGGGGGCGCCGCGCCGTTCCGCACGGTGACCGGCACGCTGCTCGACATCAGCCCGCACATCCTGGTCGTCGCCACCGGCGGGAGTGAGCGGCGGCTGGCGCTCACCCCGCGCAGCGCCGCCTGGCGCGGCCGGCCGGTGGCGGCCACCGAACTGCGGCCGGAAGAACCGGTGGTGATCCGGCTCGTCCCCGGCCGCCGGGATGTGGCGGACAAGATCTGGGCGAGCATCGGCCGGGTGGCGGGCACGATCAGCGCGTCGGACGGCGGCCAGCTTCTGGTGGATGAGGGGACGACCAGAAAGCGCCAGGCCGTGGTCATCGCCCCCGCGGCGGCGAACCGGATCCGGGTCCGGTTCCCCCAGCTTGAGCCGGGGAACCTCATCGACGTCATCGGGCTGCGCCGCGGCACGGCGCTGGAGGCCCTGATCCCGGCCACCTCGCAGCCGGCCTATCTCGCGTCGCGGGTGGCCCGCGGCGCCACGGTGGCCAAGACCACGGCCGGCACGTTCAGCGGCTCCGCGACCTGGCATGAGCCGGCCGGGCCGGGCGAGGAGCCACGCGGCGCCGCGTACCCGGCGGTGGATCCGGCGGCGGGCTGCGCGGAGGCCCCGCTGACCGTGCCCGGCCCTGCTGAACTGCCCTACCTCGCCGTGGGCAGCATGCTCTCGGTGCGCAACGAGTGCACCGGAACCGTGCAGGTGCTGCCCGTCACCGGCTGCGGCGTCACCGCCCGGCTGTTTCACGACCGGTGCCTGACCTGCGGTACGTCGCCGCGCGGCAGGGTCGCCGACCTTACGCTGCTCAGCTTCGTCGAGCTGGGCGGGGATCCGGAGCGGGCCTGCTTCAACGCACGGGTCACGGTCTGGCCATGACCGTCCTCCATGCCGTCCAGCAGATGCAGGTGCCACTCCTGGCCCTGGTCCTGCTGGGCGCGTGCGCCGCGAAGATGTCCCGGGTGCTCCGGGCCCGCTCGGTCCTGGTGGTCCTGGATGCGACCAGCCTGTTCCCGCCGCGGCTGCGGCGCCCGGCCACGATGGCGGTGTGCGTCACCGAGCTTTCCCTGGGCGCGGGCATCCTGGCCACCTCGGGACGGGCATGGCAGGGGTGGGCGGTGGGGGTGCGCCTGGGGACCGCGCTGTTCTTCCTGGTCGCCATGTGCGCGGTGGCGGAACTGCGGGAGTTCCGGCCGGACCTGGGCTGCGGGTGCTTCGGTGACCTGAGCGGCAGGCCCCCGGGCCTGCGGTCGGTGCTGCGCGCCGGGCTGCTGGGTGCCGCGGCGCTGGCCAGCACCGGTGGCGGAGAACTGACGCTGCCGCCCGCGGGACCGGCCGCCGTGCTGGACCTCGGCATCCTGGTGGCAGAGTTTCTGCTGGTGGCGGCGTTGTCACCGGAGGTGGGCGAGGTATTGGCCCGGCTCGGCTACGCCGAACCGTGTGAGCTGCGGGCGGCTCCGCCCCACCGGGCCCTCGCGGCGCTGCACCGCAGCCGCGCCTGGCGGCGCCACGCACGCCTGGTCAGCCGGGACAGCCCCGCGGACATGTGGCGCGAGCTGTGCTGGTGGTATCTGGTCTACCCGGGACGGGACAGCGGCGATGAATGCGACATCGTCTTCGCGGTCGAGGTGCGGCCCCGCCGGCCGGCCATCCGGTCCGCCGTGGTGCCGCGCGCCGGTCAGCCGCCGCGGGCAGACCTCCCGCAGGCTGGCCTCCCGGGGCCGGGCACACCGAGCGCAGACGGTTTCACCCGGCCGCGAACAGCCGCTGCCGAAGGCGTTTCTCCGGCTTTCTAAGGCTTTCTAGGATTGACCGGAGAGCGGTCAATATTCGGCGAGAGTTTCCGCGGCTTCGCGGCGGGCCTCACGCGGGCTGGGTGCGCAGGAACTTGCCGAAGTGCGGCACGGTGAAGGCGATGAGCCCGCGTTCGGAACTGTAGATGAGCCCCTTCTTGATGAGGCCGTCCCGGGACGGGGAAAGGCTCGACGGCTTGCGGCCGAGTTCGTCGGCGACCTGGGCGGTCGGCACCGGATCGTCGCCCAGCATGGCCATGGCCCGCATGTACTCGCGCTCGGCCGGGGTGGCGCGGTCATAACGGCTGCCGAAGAAGCCCACCGCCAGTTCCGCCTCGGCCTGCGGGCCGGCCACCGTGACGTCCGACTCGGTGACCGGGCTCGCCGCCGCCGCGTCCCAGGTGACCTTGCCGTAGGCCTGGACGAAGTAGGGGTAGCCGTCGGCCGCCTCGTAGAGGGCGTCCAGTGCCTGCTGGGTGAAGTCCGCCCCCTCCCTCCTCGCGGGTGCGAGCAGTGCCTGGTCGGCGGCAGCCCGGTCCAGGCGGTCGATCGACACATAACGGAACAGCCGCTCGGAGTAGCTCTTGCTCGCGGACAGCACCGAGGGCAGGTGCGGCAGGCCCGCGCCCACCACGATCAGTGGTCCCGTGGTCTGCGACAGTTCGTGGGTGGCGGCGCACAGGGCGGACACGTCCACCGGCGGCACGTCCTGCATCTCGTCGATGAACAGGGCGATGCCCACGCCCAGGTCGGTCGCCACGGACGCGGCGTCCGCGAACAGCTCGGTCAGGTCGATCTCCAGGTCTCCCGAGTCGGCCCGGCCGCGCACCGGGGGCGCGTCGATGCCCAGATGCGGGGTGAACGAGCCTTTCGGCGCCTTGGGATCGCGGGAGGCGAACGACTTGAGCACGCCGAGGAAATGCTCGATCTGGTCGGGGGCGCGGTGCCGGGGCGCCAGTTCCCGGGCCGCCATGTGCAGCGCGGCGGCGACCGGCCGCCGGATCGACTGCTCAGGGCGGGCCTCGATCTTGCCCGTTCCCCACAGCCGTTGCAGCGCCATCGACCGGAAGGAGTTCAGCAGCACGGTCTTACCGACACCGCGCAGCCCGGTGAGGACGATGCTGCGTTCCGGGCGGCCGCGGGCTATTCGTTCCAGCACGACCTCGAACTGGGCAAGCTCGCGGTCGCGCCCGGCCAATTCCGGGGGCCGCTGGCCCGCGCCGGGGGCATAAGGATTCCGTACGGGGTCCACGATATTGAAGCCTATGGCGCGGTCTAGCAACATCCTTAGATTGACTTAGAAAGTCCTAGCGCGTGTCGCAACGGCGCCCGTGCAGCACCTGGCGAAGTAACCCGCCCCAGATGCGGATGCGCCGCGCCATCACTGGCGCGGCGCATCCACGTGCTGACACCGGGCGGGCGGCCGGCACCCACGGCGGCCGGTGGTAAGGGGCCTGCCGCCCGCCCGGCGGTCTATGGGAGACCTAGTGCAGCAGGCGCAGCGTGTTCACCGCGTCGTCCACGTAGTACACGCCTGCGTTGTGCGGTGCTATGACCAGGCCGAACAGGGCACCGGCACCAGGCGGGCTTCCGGAGGAGTCGAGTTGCTTCTTGGCGACCTGGGTTCCCGACGGGGTGGTCTCGACGATGAGGCCGTTCCCGCCGTTGACGGTGAGCACGTCACCGTTCGGCGCCATGATCAGGCCGAGCGGGGTGTTGAGCGACCTGCCCTTGGTGATCATCGTGCCGGTCCCGGCGCTGTTGGAGCGCCAGGTCGCATTGGGAATCGCGTTGATCGCGCTGTCCACGCCGTTCGCCACGTACAGCGTGCCGTTGGACGCCAGGCCCGCGCCGGTCGCGCCGATCACCATGGCGGCCGGGTCGGTCCGCTGCGGGAAGCCGGAACCGATCTTGGTGGTGTTGATCCACCGCGGCGGCTGGGAACCGCCGACCATGAGGACCAGGCGCAGCACCGTGCCGTTGTTGACGACCTTGCCGCCGGCCGCCTTGGTACCGGCCAGCACGTTGGTGACGAACAGTTCCGCGAACGGCCCGTGGGTGGCCAGTGCCATGTCCCAGGGCCCATTGATGCCGTTGCCGGAGAGCGTCTCCCGGACGTGGCCGCGGTTGTCCAGAACGATCAGGCAGCCCGCGGACGCCGTGGCCGCGGAGCCGTCCTTGGTGGGCAGGCTGCCGACCACGACCCAGCCGCCGCGCAGGATCTCCAGCGCGGTGGTCAGGCCGACGCCGCCGGGGCACTTGCCGGGGAGCTTGGCCGCGTTGATCTGGGCGAACACACTCAGCTTGCCCTTCGGAGAGACCTGGACGAGTGTGGTCCCGGTCCCCTGAAGGTTCTTCGAGTTGTTGAAGTTGCTGATCAGGACGTCGCCCTTGACGAGCGAGCCCTGGTTCTTGTGGACCAGTGCCATGCCGTACGGGTTGACATCCCCGTTGGCAGGCACGGTCGAGCCGATCGTCGTGAGCTTCTTAAATCCGCCGATGAAGGACCCCTGCGTCCCCGCCTGCGCGGCAGGCGCGGCGGCAGCGAACAATGCCGTCGCCGCAACCCCTGCCAAGGCGGTGGACGTCAGGGCAATCCTGCGTCTCATCCCCACGGGCCTCTCCCCATTCCACGGTTGGTGGTCCCCAAGGCACAGGGGTGAGCGGCCCGAAACCGCATGACGTCGCGTTCCCATCCAGCCCGCTCACGCGCACCATGCCTACGGACTGTTCACGGACAGCGGGGGGATCAGGTTCAACTCTTGGTGACCAAAGTCGGGCCCGATCCGCCGGGGTTCCCCGGGCCACGGTGCGCCGGGGCACCGGCTCAGGCAAGAACCCAGGTCAAGGCCCGGATCGCGGCCGCGGGCCGGTCCAGGCCATGGCCTGGACCAGAGTTTGCGCGCGGATCAGGATTGCGGGCGGCCCGCGTCACGCGGGGCAGCGTTCAGCCGGGCCAGGTATTCGTTGTAGGCGGCGAGATGCTCGTCGTCGTCGATGTCACCCTGGCGGGCCAGCGCCGGCCTCGGTTCCGCCGCTGCAGGCCCATGCCCGGGGGCCGTCGCGCTCGCCTGCCCAGCGACCAGGTCCTCGAAGCTGGACCTGCGTGCCGCCTCAAGCCAGCCGCCGAGCGATGCCTGGTCGTCCCGGCTCCACATCCAGACCGCGATCATGATGAACGCCAGCATGATGGCGTCGCCGCCGATCCACATGATGGCGCCGGCCCAGTGCAGGTCCTGGACGGGCGCCGGTGCTCCCGGCGGCCGCGGCCCGGTGGGCACCACGTCGCCCCGGCCGGCGTAGCCGAGTACGAGCCCGGTGAACGTGTCGACGGGCATGGCAAGTGCCAGGACCAGCAGCCTGATCGGGTAGGAGACCCGCCACTTGATCGGCTCTTGTCCCAGGAGTGGGAGGAAAAACAGGTACCCGACGAACAGGAACAGCACGTGCTCTGCGTTATGCAGCGTTTGATTCTGCAAGATCAGCCGGGACAGGACGGTCAGGTGCGTGCCGACGATCGTGGCGCAGTACGCGGCGAGGCCGAACGGCGGCCAGGTGAGGAACGTCGCGACGCGGGAGCGGACCGCGCGCTTCGCCCAGGTGTGCAGCGGGTTGCGGCTGGCGTGCAGCAGCAGCGTGACCGGCTGGCCGGCCACCAGCAGCGGCGGCGCCACCATGAGCAGCAGCAGATGCTGCACCATGTGATCCCACGCCAGCACGTCGTCGTACGCGCCGATGCCGCTCTGCGTGGCCAGCACGACGACGGCGAGGCCACCGAGGAACAAGGTGGTGCGCCACCATGGCCAGGGCCGCACGGGGTGACGCCGGGCGACGCGCCAGGCGCCCCACAGGTACGCGGCCGCGGCGAGACCAGTGGCAGCGGTGACGACCGGGGCGAATTGCCACTGGGTGAGCACCGCGTGCCAGCCAAACGCGGGCAGCATGCGACCTCCTTGAGGCCGAGCCTATCTAGCTGCCGCCGGGGAACCCGCCCCGGTGCAGCACCATGGGGTCCCGCAGCAGCGTGGCGCGCCGGAACGGCTGGCCTGCGGTGCCGCCGCCCGAGGCCGTCCAACGGCGTTGCCGCCCGGCCCCGCCGCGATCGTCCGCGTGCTGCTGCGCCGCGGGCGCTTGTCGTTGACCCCGCAACGAGCACCGGCGTTGACTGATATCTGCCCGGGAACTAGCTGGCACCCTCGAGGATGCAAATGACCGGTACCCGCCATTGTCGGCACTGCTGGGGTAAGTGCACGGGCGACTGCTTGCTTCCGGGTGACCCCGGTCACGCGGGCTTGTGTATACATCGCCCGGATCCCCGGCTGCCGTGGCCGGATCGGTTTCGGCTGCTGGGGAACCGGAGATTTTGGCGGCGAGTGTTCTGGGGGATGTACGCGTAGCTGCCCCCGGCCTGCCTGCGCAAAGGTGTGGCGAACCGCGCGGCAGGTAGCGCTGGCCACCAGCGACGGATCGCGCGGGCGCTGGAGGACGGCGGTGTATGAGAGGCTAGGAGCCGATGTTGGGCCGCTCAGCTGGGGCTTAGCGTCGAGGCTGCGGGCCAGTCACGGACCAGCGGGCTCCAAGCTAGCCGTGATGGGCGTTACCGCAGCTAGGAGGGTTCGCCTAGTGGCCGATGGCGGCGGTCTTGAAAACCGCTAGGGCGTTGACGCGTCCTCGTGGGTTCGAATCCCACACCCTCCGCTGACCTGCACAAACGCTAGCTTGGGTCTTGCGGCCCAGTGCCTCGGGCGTCCCGCATCCGCCCTGAGGGGAACAACTGGGGAACGCTCGTACATGAACCGTGCGCATGGCCCATCAAACAACTGGGCACTCGTACGACCTCAGCGGGGTCGTGTCGATCGTTGATCTCGTCGCGGTTGTCGGTTCCGCCTGAAGATTCGCGGGCCGTTGGCCGGGGAGCCGGGCGTGGACGCGCGTTAGCTGGACGACGGTCAAGCCAACAGCGATTCGTGGAGCCGATCTGCGAACGCCTCGCCGGGCATGCGATCCGGGCCACGCGAGATCGCGCCCAAGGCCATTCGAAAGTCCTCTTGACCGGAGGCTTTATAGTATCGATCGCGCCGAGCGCGGCCGGCGTCGGTAAAGGTTGTCATCAACGCGGCAAAGGTCGTGGACACTCTCCGCATTCGGCGAAGCCTTTCGGCGCGCTGCTTCCCATATTGGTGTAGCGTCGCCTCGAATGTCCGTCTCGTAGATCAGTGCCAGCAGATCGGCAGCGACTTCGGCGCCGGCCGCAGCGCGCTGGGCCGCGGTGAAAGCAGCCCGGTCCCCCGGCGACCAGCCCGGGCCGAACACGTCCGCCAGCAGGCGGCTGCCCAGCCCCCAGTGTGCGAGCGGACCAGGTCCGTCATGCCGGTCCGCGCTCCGGGCGGGCCAAGCGCGTGCCCATGGGCGTAGGAGCCGTACATCACGAGGCGATCGACGCGCTCCGGCCGGCGGGCAGCAAAGCTCACCGCGGTACAGCCGCCGCACGAGATGCCCATCAGCGTCATGCGCGCCAGGCCCAGCTCGTCCACCACAGCGCAGAGCGTCGCATCCTCAAACTCCGGCGTGAACGTCCCGGGCGGCCGCTCCCGGTCAGACAGGCCGGTCCCGAGCCGGTCATACCGGACGACCATGCGACCGGCCGCCAGGCCTTCAACAAACCGGCGCAGCGGATCAAAATGCCAATCCTCCGCCACATTGGAGACCCACCACGCGGGCATCACCACCGCCGGGCCGCTGCCGGTCACGGCAAAGGCGATACGTCCCCCATCCGGCAGCCGCGCAAAGCCGGTGGTCTGCCTCATCGGCTCACAGTAGCCATAAGACGCCGCCGGTGCCATCGCCAGCAGGCCAGGCGCGGATCTTCGCGCGGACAGCTGCCCGCGAACATACGTTTATGCCGGTCCAGCCGTGCGCGCGATTTATCCGGCTCATACAAGTGTCCACCGCGGCTCATTCAGCGAACGCACCGTTCTGCCGCAGTCCGCGCATCTGCTTGATCAGCCAAGCGCCAGGCCGTCTTAAGCGCTTTGCGTGGCCTCGTCCTGCAGGGCGCGGACCATCGCCTGGGCGGCGGGGCTGGGGTCGTGGGTTGTGACCGCGCAGACATGGCGGCGTAGTCCATCTCCCTGGTCGCGGACGGGGATCCAGCGGACGCCATGCGGCACGGCTGGGGCGGCGATGCCCGGGACCAAGGCGATGCCGAGTCCGGCGCTGACCAGTCCCAGGCGTGTTGGCCAGTCACGGACGGCGAACGCCACCTGAGGCTCGGCGATGCCTGGCCAGGCGCCGAACTCAGGTGATTCCCCGTGGCTGGCCCCGACCACCCAGGCCTGCCCGGCCAGTTCCTCCGGATCGACCCAGTCGCGAGCGGCGAAGGGATGCGACTGGGGCACGGCGACCCCTGCGCCCCGGCTTGTGCGCAGCTCGCAAATGTGCAGTCCGTCGAGGTCGTAGGCCGGCAAGCCCTCGCCCCTGGCGAGGATGGCAACCTCGAGCCGCCTCCGTCGCAATGCCCGCAGTTGCGCGGGCGTGGAGGCTTCCATGAGCTCAACCCGGAGGCCCGGGTGGTCGGTGAGCAGCCGTGCGACGGCGCGTGGCAGCAGCGTTGCCGTTGCGGTGGGGAATCCTCCGACGACCAGCCGGCCGGCCAGCCGGTCACGCAGTCCTGCCAGCTCCTGGCCCGCGGCCGCGACGCCGTCGAGCACCTTGCCGGCGTGCCGCACCAGCACCTCCCCGGCCGCGGTCAGCCGCACTCCGCGCGCGTGCCGCTCGAACAGCGGCGCGCCGACGGCCTTCTCGGTGACCGCCACCTGCCGCGACACCGCCGACTGGGTGTACCGGAGCCGCTCGGCCGCTGCACTGAAGGAACCGGTGCGCGCCACCTCCAGCACCACACGCAGGCCAGCCAGGGTCAGCTCGGACATTCTCCGAGCCTACGCCGAGATATGCCTGAGAGCGCATAGCTGGCATCAGTAATTCTCGCTTGTGTGATACCTCCGAGCGGATCAGGCTGGTGAACAGCACCAACCGTCAGCAACGAAGGACAGTGACTGTCATGCCCCGCTGTTACACGCGCGATGAACTGGTGGAACGCCTCGTCCGGGCTGGCGAGCTCGAGATCTCCGGCGAGAACCAGGACGAGGCCGACACCTACTTCGACACCGAGAACCTCGCCTTCCACGGCCCAGGCGGGTTCGACGCGGACTACGCAGGACTAACCGACTACTTCCGGTCCCTCAGGGCGGCCTTCGATGACCGCACCATCCGACGGGGAATCATCATCGCCGAGGGCCAGTACATCGCGTGCCAGACATGGATCGAAGGAACCTTCGCACGCCCGTTCACGCAGTCGCCCGCCGGGCGCCTCGAACCCTCCGGTGCCCGGGTCGTCATGGATCTCATGAACATCTTCCGCTTCGACGACAAGGGACGAATCGCCGAGGAGTGGGTCAGAACCGACAACCGCAGCCTTCTCCGCCAGCTCGGCGCCGAGGGTGCCTGACCTCAATGGGCCGATGAGAACGTACAGCGCCTTACGCCAGCGCCGACAACGACCGCACATGGCGCATGTAGCCGTCTTGGCCTCATGTACCAGAAGGGAGGCGTGCCTCGGTCAGGGCGATAGACCAGCATGCGCAATTGGCAGGCCTTGGTCCTCGGGCGCAGTCTCGCCTGGGAATCCTGACGGTCAGGAATCCGGGTCGTCGCCATGTCCGGAAGACGCCCGCAGCGCATCGGTCAGCAATGCGGCCAGCGCCTCGAGCTGCACGTCGGCCGAGGAGGAGATTTCCTGGTCCGACCCGTCCAGCGCCCGGGCGGCAAGCCCCGCCTTGCTGTCGATCAGCCCGGCGATCCGGGCGTCGATGGTCTGCGCGGCGATGATGCGCCACGCGGTGACCGGTTCGGCCTGCCCGATGCGGTGGCTGCGGTCGATGGCCTGGGTCTGCTCCGCGTCGGTCCAGGACAGCTCGGCCAGCACGATGTTCGAGGCGACCTGCAGATTCAGTCCCACGCCAGCCGCGGTCAGCGAGCACACCGCGACCGTGACGGCCGGGTCGTTCACGAAGGCGTCGACGTTCGCCTGCCGCGCTGTGGGCGTCTGGCCGCCACGGATCGACGAGAAGCGCACTCCCTGCCGGGCGAAGAGCTCTTCGGCGGCGTCCATCACGTCGACGTGCTTGGCGAAGAAGACGACCTTGCCGGCACTGCGGGCCAGCTGCGTCGCGTAGTCCGCGGCCAGTTCGGCCTTTGCCTGGCCGATGCGTCGCATCATGGTGAACACGTTCTCGCCGGACTTCGCGGCCGTAGCCTCCTTCAGCTCCGACCGGGCCACCCGGCGGACGAGGGCGTGGTCGATGCCCTCGACGCCGACGTCGGGGGATCGGTTCGCGAGCGCGGTCTTGTACCGCGCCACCATCCGGCCGGCGAGGTCCCGTTCTGCCGCCCGGATCGACCGGCCGGCCCGTTCGTCCAGCTCAACGGGGAGGTCGGCGATACGGCGGGCGGGGATGTCGGCGGCCACGTCGACCTTGCGGCGGCGCACGATGCCCAAGTCGATCATGCACTGGCGCGCCGCGGCGCAGAAGCCCCGGTCGGCGGGCGTCAGGCCGGTGTCCTCAAGCGCGTCCATTAGCTCGTCGAGGGGCTTGCTGTCGTCGATCCAGCCGAGGAACTGCCAGATCGCCCGGAAGTCCTCGATGTCGTTGATCAGCGGGGTGCCGGTCAGCGCCATCAGCAGGGGCCGGTCCGTACGGGACCGGATGCGGTCGGAGAGCGCGAGGACGTGCTGCGAGCGCTGCGAGGCCTTGTTCTTCATGAAGTGCGCCTCGTCCACGACCATGCCGCGGAAGCCGAAGTCACCGAGCCAGCCCACGTGGCGGTCGAGAACCTCGTAGTTGAGCACGACAATGTCGGCGAAGCCGTCGACAGCCTCGCCGTTGCCCTGCACCACGGTTGCCGAGCGGTGGGGAGTCCAGCGGGCCGCCTCACGGGCCCAGTTGGTTTTAACGACGTTTGGCACGACGACGAGCAGCGGGTAGGCGTTGGCTGCCTCCGCGGCGAGCAGCGCCTGGGCCGTCTTGCCCAGCCCCGGCTCATCGGCGAGCAGGAATGTCCGGTGACCGGCAGCGGCCGCGGCGACCAACTGCCCCTGGTGCGGCATCAGTTCCAGGGCCGCCGGGGTGAACCGTGCCGTCGGCGCCGGGAGCGCCATGCACGCCGGGGCTCCCCCGCCGCCACGCTCGAAGGAACTCAGCAGCGGGCCGAGCAGCTCCCAGCCGGCGAAGCGGCGCGGACGGGAGGTGCGCTGCGGAACGGCGGAGAAGTCGGGGGGGAGAAAGGGGTTCGCCAGTTGCCGGGAGACCACCGACTGGGGCACAACCCGCCGCTCCGAGCCGGCGGAAGCCGCAGCGGTCTCCGTAGGCGCGATCTCTTCGGGCGCCGCCTCGATGCCGAGGTCCCGCAGCATCTCCCGCTTGAGCGACCGCGCCGCGTCGGAGACGCCAGAGCCCTCGGCGAGCAGCGCCAGTAGCCCAGCGTCCTGGACGGCGGTCGTCGCGAGGATGGCCGCGACGCCATCCAGCCGCCTGAGCTGCCCGGCCCGATGACTGTCGCTTCCGGCCGCCGCCCGGACGCGGGCACGCTCGTCCCGCAACAGCAGCGCGGCGGCCTGGAACTTCGTGCGCACGGCAGGCGTTACGCGGCCGCGCTGGGCAGCCGCCTCGACCTCACGGACGGTTCGGGCGAGCACCGGGACGACATCGTCGCGGTGGTGGGCGCGCTGCTGCTTCCGCGGGGCGCTACGGCGAGCGCCCGGCTGGCGCTGGCCTGGTCGAGCCACAGACTTCTCCTCTGGAATGCCGGGACACAGTGGCCACGGCAGCATGCCGCACAGTCCCGCGGCCGGGGCGAGGAACGTCCCGGGCACAGGGCCTGGTGCTGTGAACGCTGAGCCGACTTGCGGATCTTCGACGATCGACGCAGGCGGGCCTCTTACGCGACCCCTGAACCGCCGGTGGGTGGACTGGTGTCCACGGCATGGGGAATGTCGCCGTCGGACGACCGGCTCGGCTCTCGGGTCCTGCTCATACTAACGCGTGCGAGAGCGCATAATTCCCGGCCGCACTGCGGGTGAACATCCTCATTTGCCTGAGCGGGCGATGTCTTGTGTTGCTGTGGACCGTAGCTGGAGACGGTGCCATCACGCAGGGCCTGAGCCAGAGTCCGCCGTTTAGCAGCGGAGTTACGGCCGACGGCGGCCAGCCCAGCTTGCCGCCGCCGGACGGTGGTTGCGGCCGCCGGGCCGGGGTGCGAGGCACAGGTTCTGGGATCGCGGCGGTGGCTCTGGGCTAGCTCCCGCCTGGCCGCGGCGTGGTACTGCTCCACCACACCAGCGGGGATACGCCCACGCTCACTGACCGCCAGGCCGTGCTCCTTCGCCCAGGCCCGGATATCACCCGAGCGCTGACGGCCGGGGGCGGCTCGGCCGCCCCGGCGAGGCTGTGCCCGCCCGGCTCGGCGGGCATGCTCGATGTAGGGCGCGAGCTGCTTGCCGAACGCGGCGGCATTCTTGGCGTTCAGGTCGATCTCATAGTCGCTGCCGTCGAAGCCAAACCGAACCGTCTGCTCGGCCGGGCCGCCGGTCAGATCGTCTTCCAGGGCTACGGTTACTTTCTGGGCCATCTCTACCTTCCCGACTCTTATAGATGCCTAAAGCGTATCCTGGCCAGTGGCCTGCGCCCGTGAGCAACGCGGCAGATCAGGCAAGGCCCGGGGAAGCGCAGTCACCGGCCGGACACGTATTCCGACCATGAGACCTTTGTCGGGCGCGCTACGCTCAGTGACTCATGCCGATCGGCGCCGGTGCCCAAGTAGCCGCCCTGCATGGCGGACTGGGCACCTTATCAGCCCATTTGGGCCGCACCCGAATGGTCATTCTGCGCCTGCCGGGTCCCTTCCGCCGCTGCCCTGATGACGGCATGAACCCTTCCCTCTGGGAAGAACACGGTGAGATTCCTCGCTGCGGCCAGAGCCCGGTCGCGGGCCTCGCCGCCGAGCTGGCGCGTTGCCCGCACGGCATACGTGGCCGCCCGGCGCCGGACTCCAGCGCGGTATTGCCCGATGTCCATGCTGATTGTCACGCCGTGAGCATCGGCCAGCTCCAGCGCCGCGGCGGTGATCTTTTTGCCCTTGGCCGAGTTGCACTCCTGGTGCAGGAGCTGGAGATTCCAGCGGCGATGCGGCCCGCCGTAAACCCTGGGGATGATGTGATCGATCGCGGTGCCGGGCGGAGAGTCAGGCAAGTAATCCCCGCACCACGGGCAGCACCAGTGTTGCAGCTCCACCAGTTCCGTCATGAATGCCAGGCTGTGCGATGCCCACGGCACAACCTCGTCGTCATGCTGGCCATCACCAGCCCCGGCGCCAAACGGCCAGCGGCAGAACCTCTCCCCGGCAGGCACCGGCAACCCGCACACACCACACCAGCCAGGCTCGGCAGACACGAGATCAAGCTAACCGGACGGTCGGACATCGCGGCTCGGGCACGCCGGGTTACCCGCATCGTGACCGGTCGCCAGCGCGGTCGCGTCCTGGGCCAGCCGGCGCTGTCCGCCATCACCGGGAACGGCTGAGTGAGCCGCAGCTCAACCGGCATGGAGCACTTCCCGCGCGCTGGAGGCCGTGCCGAGCTGCTGGCCTCGCATTGTCGCGCTCGGGCAGAGCAAGGGAAGATCGCTGCATGACTCGCCATCAGCTCGACCCGTCACCGCAGGCGACAGTAGAGGTGTTCTGCCGTGACCTGCCGCCGGTACTGACCGTTGAGCCTGGTGACACGATCGTGCTGCGCTCACTGAACGCGTCCGGGCATCTGCAGCCGCAGACGTTCCCTGGCGAGGAGGTGCCGAAGATGTTCAGCGAGCGGCGCGGCCATTGCCTGACCGGGCCGATCGCTGTCCGCGGTGCGGTGCCCGGCGAGGTGCTTGCGGTGCGTTTCCTTGCCCTGCGGCCTGACACCTGGGGCTACACCACCGCCGCAGCCCGTGACACCCCGCTGACCAGGCGGCTCGGCCTGCATGAGGGCCCGCCGGCCTGGCTGCTCTGGCAGATTGACTCCGGCGCGGGGCTAGCTACCAGCGACCGGGGGCACACGGTGCGGATAGCCCCGTTCCACGGCGTGACAGGCGTCGCCTGGGACGAGCCCGGCGAGCACTCCACCATCCCGCCCAGGGCCGTCGGCGGCGGCAATATCGACTGCAAGGAACTGGTCGCCGGATCGGTCCTGTACCTGCCGGTTGCCGTGCCTGGTGCGCTGCTGAGCATCGGCGACGGCCACGCTGCCCAGGGCGATGGAGAGGTGGCAGGTACCGCGATCGAGTGCGGTATGACGACCGAGCTTCAGCTTGAGCTGGTCACCGAGCGGCCGGTTCCAGGAGTGCACGCGGAGACGCCGGCGGGCCAGATCACCTTTGGCTTCAGCCCGGATCTCAACGCGGCAATGGGCGATGCCCTCGACGCGATGCTGACCTGGATGCAAGCCAGCTACGGAGTTGGCAAGGCAACGGCGCTGGCGCTGGCCAGCCCGGTGCTCGACCTGAGGGTCACGCAGGTGGCGAACCAGTCCTGGGGCGTTCATGCGCTGCTTCCGGCGGGCGCGATCAGCTGACAGGAGAGATCGTTCGGCGCGGAACTGCCAGCGCGCCGACGGCGACTCCGCCGTCCTGTCCCAGGTTGACGTCGGGCGCCTCGATGTGCCCGCTGAGTTCGACGGCCAGCCCGGGCCACCCGCGGGCCAGTCGCGCGGCCAGGTCCGGTACGGGCCACGGCCGGGGACCCCCAAGCGCGGGCGCAGTTGCGCCGAGCCGAACTCGACGCTGAAGACCCGTTCCGGCTAACACCGCTGGGCCAGTCCGCAGAAACTGTGACGCTCCTGCAATGCTGCACACATGTCCTTCCCGCCCAGCACGTCTGCCGAGGACGTCATCGGCCAGCCAGCACGCGCCCAGTTCGAGGCGTTCCTCGACGAGCACCGCAGCGATCTCCACCATTGCCTGGACGGGCTGACCGAGGAGCAAGCACGCCGATCGCTGGTACCTTCCCGGACCACGCTCCTCGGCCTGGTAAAACACGCGACCTTCGTCGAGAAAGTCTGGTTCGACGAAGCCATCACCCGACGGCCGCGCGCCGAGATCGGCATCCCCGCAACGCCAGACGAGTCGTTCATTCTCGACGACACCGACACGATCGCTTCCATCCGCCACGCGCACCGCCAGGCCTGCGAGTCCTCACGCCGCGCGACCGCATCCCTGGCCCTGGACGACATGGTTCTACGGCAACCGGCGCGGCCCGCTCCCGCTGCGCTGGGTCTACCTCCACATGCTGCGTGAGCTTGCCCAGCACTGCGGCCACGCCGACATCCTCCGAGAGCAGATCGTCAATTACGAGCCGCGCCCGTGACCACACCGCAGGCGGACAGCTGCCTTTGGGTTGGCGGCAGAAGGCGCGCGGCCGAGGGCGCGGCCGCACCACACGCTCAAGCATGAGGCTGCACAGCCGATCCCTGGCCGCCTCGCTCCGTCATGGGCGCGGCAGGCTGGCAGGGGTCGAGATCGGAGCGAACGATGCAGGCGGTCCGTTTCAGCCAGTTCGGGGGCCCGGAGGTCCTGGAGATCGTGGATCTCCCCGATCCGCATCCGGGTCCTGGCCAGGTCCGGATTGCGGTGCGCGCGGCTGGCGTCAACCCGAGCGACTGGAAGAAGCGCAACGGCCTGATGGATGGCGAGCTCCCGCAGACCATCGGCCACGAGGCGGCGGGCGTCGTCGACGAGCTCGGCGAGGGCGTTGCGGACGTGGCCGTCGGCGATCGCGTATTCGGCTTCTCCAGCGAGGGGGCGGCCCAGGCCGAGCTGGCGGTGCTCTCCTACTATGCGCCGATCCCGCCATCGCTTGACTTCCCCGGCGCTGCCGCGCTGCCAGCGGCCATCGAGACGGCCACGCGCGCGCTCGACCAGCTCGGCGTCGGGAGCGGCAGCACGCTGCTCATCAATGGCGCATCCGGAAGCGTCGGGAGCGCCGCGGTTCAGCTCGCCGTGGTGCGCGGTGCGCGCGTGATCGGCACCGCCAGTCCGGCAAACCACGACTACCTGCGCTCGCTGGGGAGCGAGCCCGTCGCCTACGGCGAGGGCCTCGCCGGGCGGGTTCGCGCGCTCGCGCCCGACGGCGTCGACGCGGCGCTCGACGTCGCCGGGAGCGGCGTCCTGCCCGAGCTCATCGAGCTCGCGGGCGGCCCGGAGCACGTCGTGACGATCGCCGATTTCGGTGGCGCGCAGGAGCACGGGGTGAGGTTCAGCAGCGGGGACGCCGGCCGCGCGGTGCACGTGCTCGCCGAGATCGGCGAGCTGATCGAGTCCGGGCGCTTCTCGCTACCGGTCGCGCAGGCCTTCCCGCTCGCCGAGATCGCGGAGGCGCACCGCGCCAGCGAGGACGGTCACGTGCGCGGGAAGCTCGTGCTGCTGATCGGCTGATGCGGCCGCCGCGGCCGTGCGTGACCGGGGACGTGTTCACCAGGCCCGGGGCGCGGGCACGACAGTGGTGGCGTGCGCGCGGTTATCTCGCCTGCCACGAGACCGCCGCCGGAGCAGTGGCCACGCTCGTCCCGTTCTGACGCCGCGGCCGGGCCGGGATGAGCATCCAGGCACACATCCCCATCAGCGCGATCACCAGGGCGAAGTAGACCCAGAACGCCGGCGTGAGGCCGCTGGTGATGGTCAGGCCGGCTTGGGCGGCGCGGCTCGGGGAGATCCCGAACTGCGCCGGTGAGACGGCCTGGGTGACCTGGACCAGTGCGGAGATCACCTGGGCCACCATGGGAATGAGCGCACCGGCGAGCACCGCGGCGCCCAGCCGGGTGGGCTGCCACAGTGCGGCGGCGGCGGCGACTGCGACGAGCGCCACCATCACGGCGACGTTGCCGAAGATCACCGGGCCCGGGTTCGAGAAGATATTCCCTGCGGTCGTATGGATCAGCTGCGAGGGTGTCCGCAGGGTGTAGCTGTCCCACGACGGGGCGAACGTGACGGCCGCGCCGACCGCCAGCAGCGCAGTAATCGCCAGCGTGACGGCCTGGCGCCCGCGGCGGGCCGGTTGCCAGCGCGGGGCACCGGCCAGCCCCGGTGGCCACGCAGCCAGCGCAGCGCCGGTGGTGCACAGCAGCCAGCCGATCAGCCCGAAGGCCAGGCCGCGGCTCAGGGGCCGGCGCCGCCGGACATCACCGTGCCGAGATCGGCGAAGAAGTAACCGAACGTGACAATGCTGGTACCCAGCCCGAGCAGCGCACCCACCCGCCGCCAGGTTCCCCCGCGCAGGATCAGCAGCGCGCTGGCCAGCCAGGTGGCCAGGTAGATCACGTGCGGGACGAGGTTGGCGGGAACGCTGGCCAGGCTGGCCCCGGACAGGTACGCCGGGAACAGCCCGGCGATCCCGCAGGCCACACCGGCGCCGAGCAGCCCGGCCGCGCTGGTCGATCTGCCAGGCGTGGCCGCCGGGGCGACGGGCCTGCTGAGGGGAACGATGCCCGCAGGGTGCTGGATGGCGGTGAACCTGGACCACGCCGCGGCCCATCCCTGCGGGGTCTCCGGCCACTGCTCCAGCGGGTACCCCGGCTGCCCCGCCACGGGCCAGATCCCGTAACCATGCCGCCAACGGCCGAGTTGGTAATTCGTGCCCCGGTACCAGATGGCCACGTTGTCCTGCACCGTACCCCGCCCTTTCGCCGCTGCTCAGCACCAGGATTGCCCGCTCCTGGGCCCACCGTAGGGACGTGATCTGAATGCAAGCTGGATGCCGGGTCAATGCTCCCTGTCCGGCAGTGACCTGGCACGAGCGCGAGGGCCTTGACGCGCCCTGGGTCTCGCGGGCGGCGGGTGAGTTGCCAGACTGTCGCCCGATGTCTGCGCGCCGATCTAGATTGGCCGGTGCCGGGAGATTCCCGGGGGGCGGAGCACGTTGACTTGCGTCGCACGATCCTGATCATGCTCACCGCTGCCGTGCTGGCCGCCGCGGCTGGCGGGTGCGGTAACGCCGCCCCGCGGCACGGTGCGAAGGCTGCGGCACCGGGACGGAGCCCGGCGACAGCGCGGCCCGCGGCGACCCCGGCCACCGGGGTGACGCAGGCACCGCATGCGGGGTTCCTGCGGGTGCTGACCGAGCCGCAGGCCGGGATCGGGCCGATCTACCGGCTCATCACCGGGGCGCGTTCCTCGGTGGAGCTGACCATGTACGAGCTGGCCGACCCCAGCGGCCGAAGCGGACCTGGCCGCGGACGCCGCCCGCGGGGTGGACGTCCGGGTGCTCCTCGACCAGCATCTGGAGAAGTCCCGCAACCGCGGCGCCTACGACTACCTGGCCGCCCACGGCGTCCACGTCAGGTGGGGACCGGCGGGCACCACCTACCATCAGAAGACCCTCACCGTCGATGGCGCCACCTCGGTCATCATGACCGGAAATCTCGTCACCGAGCGACTACCCCGGCACCCGGGACTTCGCCGTGATCGACACCGGCCGCGCCGACGTCGCCGCCATCCGTCGCCACCTTCAACGCCGACTTCGCCGGCCGCGCCATCACCCCGCCGGACGGCACCGACCTGGTGTGGTCACCCACCAACGCGCAAGCCTCGGTCCTGTCGGTCATCAACGGGGCTGCCCACACCCTTGCCGTGGAAGACGAGGAGATGGACGACCCCGCCGTCACCGCGCCCTGGCGGCCGCCGCCCGGCGCGGCGTGGACGTCACGGATCACCATGACCGCCGACCCCGAATGGGACCAGGCCTTCACCGAGCTGGCCCGGGCCGGCGCGCATATCCGGCTCTACCCCGACAACGGCAGCGCCCTGTACATCCACGCCAAGGCGATCGTCGCCGACGCCGGCCTGCCCGGCCAGCAGGCGCTGGTCGGGATCGCAGAACTTCTCCGTCGCCAGCCTCGGCTACAACCGGGAACTGGGCATCCTCACCCGCGACCCGGCCGTCGTGGCGGCCGTCAGCGCCACGCTCACCAGCGACTACGCCGGGGCCACGGCCTACTCCCCGGCAGCCGCGGCCCGGCCGGCCGGAGCAAGCGGGCGCACGGTGCACAGCCACCGCGAGCGTCTACAACGCCGCCGACGACGAGAACAACGTCTACGTGCACTCCAACCAGCCCTACCAGAACGCCACCGCGACCGCCGGCGGCTACTCGCACAGCTACCAGACCAACGGCTCCGGCTACGCGCTGATCTACCTCAACGGCCCCCCGCCCGGCGCCCGGATCACCGTGACGGTCGGCGGCGCCACCTGCACCACCAGCGACTAACGAAGGCACAACCCGGCCGCCCACGTGACCCGTGTGACTCACGCGCTTTGTGTGGCGAAGAGCCACAAACATGATGTTGTTATTCCCCTGAGATTACCTAAAAGTTTATGGCACCTTAAACACTTCCTACAGAAACCCTATTCGCTATCCCTAAATTACGTATCGCTATATACGCTGGCCGGCTCTCGAAGTAATCTGCCGATTTGAGCGGGTTGCCCTTATACGATCGCGATTCGTCTTCGGTCAGCTCGGGGTGCAATCGCAGCACGGGAGGTCGTTGCCCGGGGAGGCCCGCACCCATGAGCTTGGACAGCAGCCCCCGGTCGCCGAGGGCTGCGACGGAGAGCGCCCTGCACGCCCGGCAGCAGCAGGACGGTGTCGCCGAACTCATCGATATCGCGCTGGCTTCCGGGGCTCCGCCCACCCCGGCCCGAGTGCCCCCGCCGCAGACAGGAACCCCCGATGTTCGCGCACGCGTTCGAGGTGATCAGCTACGGATCGCTGGCCGTGACGGTCCTGGTGATCTTGATATTCCGGTACCTGTGGAGGCGCAGGAAACCACTCCAGGAGCCCTGAGCCCCCGATACGAAATCCCGCGGGTCAGCTACGAGGGCACGAAGATGCCATTGCTGCTGTCCGTCGCCGCCGCCGGGGTGAGCACGTGGACGACGGTTCACTTCGCCTGGGTCCTGGCCCATGCGGCGTACCTGCCGCTGCTGCCGATCTGGGCGGCGGCGTTCACGATGTCGTCGCTGCCGCTGTTCGTCGGGTGGGCTGACCGGCCCTTCACGGTCACCGCCCGCCAGCAGCGATTCCTCGGCTCGCTCCAGGTCACCGTGGCCGTCCCCGTCTACAACGAGGACCCGGTGCTGCTGGACAGGTGCATCTGGTCGCTGGTGAACTCCAGCCGCCCACCGCAATGCGTACACGTGGTCGAGGACGGCGAGTCCGGCGATTATGCGCGGTTGCGCGCCCACTGGGCAGGCACCCACGGCGCGACATTGGTGCGATGGGAGCGGCTGCCGCGGAATATGGGCAAGAAATTTGCGCAGTCGCGGGTGTTCACGACCAACCCGCGAGCCGATGTCTTCATCACGGTCGACTCCGACACCACCCTGGAGCATTTCGCGATCGAGGAAGGACTCAAGCCGCTGGCGCACCCGCGGAACGCCTCGGTCGCCGGCATCGAGGAGATCTGGAACAAGCACACGAACTGGCTCACCAAGATCTGCGCCGCCCGCAACACCTACTCCCAGCTCGTCTCCTGGGCCACCCAGTCGGTGTTCGGGGACGTCCTGATCAACCGGGGCACGTTCGCCTTGTACCGGGCGCACATCATCCGCGAGATCGTCCCGGCCTACCTGAACGAGACCTTCCTGGGTCACCCGGTCAAGCTGGGCGACGACTCGGCGCTGACCCTGTTTTCCCGCGCCCATGGCCGGACCGTGCAGCAGGTAACGGCGATCTCCTTGCCCATGTACCCGGCTACCCTGTCGCATCATTTCCGGCAATGGCTCCGCTGGTCGCGCGGCGGGTCCGTGCGCAACTACTGGCGGATCAAGTACCTGCGCATGACCTCATGGGGCTGGTGGTGGACGGCGCTGGCGTTCTACTACACGATCGCGTCCCTGTTCGTGCCCCTGCTCCTGATCGGGACATGGCCATCCAGCGCGGGCCTGGTTACCTGGACCGGCCTGTCCGTGATCGCCTGGTCGTTCAGCACGAGCCTGCACGTGCTGCGAATCCGCCGTGATGGCGAAAACGGCTGGACCCGGCTCAGTTCGGTGCTGGCCTACCCAGCCGGCCTGATCTGGTCGTCGTACTGCCTGCGCCCGATCCGCCTGTATGGGCTGTTCACCTGCTTCAAGCAAGGCTGGGTAACCCGTCAGGCCGGGGTGGAGATCGGTGCCGACGGCACGGTGCCAGGCAGCAGGAAATGAGCAAGCTCCGGACCCGCGCGGCGAAGACGGTAGCCGTCCTGCTGCCGGTAGCGGCGCTGACGGCACTGGGTGCGGCACGCTACTTTCACGCGGCGCCCGAACGGCCCGCGGCCCACCACCCGACGGCAGCACCCCGCACCCCATCCTCGGCCCTGTCCGCACGCGGCTTCATCCTCGGCGTCCGTGAACCGGGCATCCCCGGGCCGTGGGCCCCGGTAGCGCGCTTCGCGTCGCTCGCCGGCGCTGCTCCCCGGCTGGTGCTGTACTACTCGAACTGGCGCGAGCCCTTCCGGTACGGCTTCGCCAAGTCCGCCGCTGCCCACGGCGCGGCCGTGCTGGTGCAGATCCAGCCGTGGAATACGCCCTTGGCCCGGATCGCGGCCGGCCGCTACGACGGCTACCTGCGCTCCTACGCCCGCGAGGTTCGCACCTTCCGCCTTCCGGTGGTGATCGGCTTCGGGCATGAGATGAACGGCAACTGGTACCCGTGGGGCCACGGCCACCAGCCCGCCGCCGCATTTGTCGCCGCCTGGCGGCACATCGTCACCGTCTTTCGCGCGCAAGGCGCGCGCAACGTCAGGTGGCTGTGGACGGTGAGCAGCAGCGTCCCGCCACGGCGTTCGCTGCGCCCTTACTGGCCCGGGGCGCGCTACGTCACCTGGGCCGGCATCGACGGCTACTACGAACTTCGGGGCAGCCGGTTCGGGCAGGTGTTCGGGGGGACAATCCGTCAGGTGCGCGCCGTCACCGCGGACCCCATCCTCCTTTCGGAGGCAGCGATCGGCCAAGTGGCCGGCCAGGCGCGGATGATGGCCGACCTCTATGCGGGTATCCGCAAGAACCATCTGCTCGGGCTCGTCTGGTTTGACGTGGCTCAGCATGGCGGGCCCGCGCATCAGGACTGGCGCCTGGAAGGCCACCCGGCCGCCGAAGCCGCGTTCCAGCACGATGTCGCCCTGCTGCTGCACCGCGCTTAATGCGATCGGGCCTTAACGCGATCGGGCCGCGCGGCGCCGGGTGAACAGGTACCAATGGGCGGTGGTAGCTCCCTTGTCCCGGAGTCCATGGGACTCCGTGTCGCCCACATCTTCCCGCCCGGCGTAGATCGTCTCGAACCACGGATCGAGAAACGGGGCGACCTGATCAGCCATGTTCACCCGGGCCGTCTCGCCCAGATGCAGAACGAAGATCCCGCCCGGGCGGACAAGCTCGGCCATGGAACTGCCGAGATCCGCGTAGGGCGCAAAGCTGAATCGCTGCTGGGTTTCAAGATAGCGACTGGGCTCGGATTTGAAATCCGCAGGTTCCCAGCCAGCGAACCACAGGCGCATCCAGTTACTCGTCCAGAATCTCAGGGAGCTGGCAAAGGGTGGTGACGTAATCACCGCGTCGACCTGCTGGCCCAGTTTGAGCGACCGGAAGTCCTCCTCATAGCCCTTTCCGGCGGGGGCTTGTGTGCCAAGCGCGACGAGTTCCGGGAGCACCCGGTCGAGCCGGATGGTGAGCTGCCGAATGAGCGGGCGATACTCGAATTCTCCGCTCGGGGCAAACGGGGTAACCGGATGGGAGCGCCGCGAAAGCGCGTAAGGGCGATTTCCGTGAAGGATATGCAACATATTTGATTTGACAATATCGGCAGCGGTCGAAGGTACCGCCTCCGACAAGAAGAAGGCTCTCGCCCGCAGTACTTCACGAAGCGTCTTCGGGTGAAAATAGTCTCTGATCGGCCCGTTGAGCCCGAAGCTGACGTCTGTCGAGCCTTCCAGGACGCTCAGCGGCGGGCCACCCGCCACGTATTGCGTGAGTTCCCCGATGACCTGGCTCACCGCGGGAGGCAGTACCGGCTCCAGCTTTGCCCTTGTCACCACCGCCGCAAGCGGGCTCAGGTCGTTGCCCAGTGCGACGCGGCCCAGGCGGCGAGCCTCAAACGGAATCGTCCCTATACCGGCCATCGGGTCCAGGACGGTATCGCCCGGTTCGGTGAACCACGAGACCAGAAAGTAGGCGATCCCGGGCTTCAGCTTTCCCTGGTATGAGCACAGGGAGTGCAACGTTCCGCCCCAGTTCCTGCGGGAGAACGGGTCGCGGCGGTGCGGCGCGGTACGGCAGAAGATCTCCGCGCGCTCCGCGACGGAACCCGCAGGTGCTGGTGCCCGAATCAGCCCGGGGGCACTGGCCGGTGCGGCCACTACTCGGCTCTGAGATCGAGAAGGACCTGCGTGAGCTCGCTCCCGTCGTACGAGCGGCGCGCGCGGAGCTTCTCGGTTCCGGCGAGCGCCCAGCGCTCAGCAGCGGCAATGCCGGCCAGGAGATCGGGCGTGGGGATGTGGACACCCGCGAACTTGCTGTCGCCGATATCCAGCAGCCACCGGGCACCGGGGGCCGCGGATTCACGGACCCGGGCAAAGACCTTGCTCATGTCGGAGAAGTATAGGCGCACCAGCGCGGAAATGCGGGAATCATAAGCCACCGCATCCAGCTTCTCCGCCAGTTCCTCGACCATGCCGAATGAATCCGGCAATGCCCGGCGTTTCGATACGTTGTTGATGCCCGCCGCGATCGAGTTGAGCCTGAGGGCAGACAGCTCTGACTCTTCCCCGATAAGGCCAAGGGCAAGAAGCTCCAGCTTGGTGTTGCGGCAGTAATTGGTCCCGTTCAGGTAAGGAGGCGAGGTGACAATCAGATCGTAGCCGCCCGGGTTCACCGCCATTTCGCGGGCATCACTGGCTACCCACCTGGTGCATCCCTGAATATCAGGCCCGGTGGAGGAGACATCGGCGTAGATCAGCCGGAGCTGACTCGCGACCTGAGGGCGCAGCGGGACGGGTGCTGGGTCGCCGGCCCGGCGCTTGCGGAGATCCGTCCTCCTGATCATGTTGCTGGCGGGAATGAGGGACGTGGACACCGCGAGCCGGGCAAGCTGCCGGACCGGGTCCTCGAAGGCCTGATCGACGAGTTCCAGCAA
This sequence comes from uncultured Actinomycetes bacterium, assembly GCA_963730235.1. Taxonomy (GTDB): domain Bacteria; phylum Actinomycetota; class Actinomycetes; order Streptosporangiales; family Streptosporangiaceae; genus DASXKD01. The sequence continues at coordinate 442,752 of CAVSRH010000004.1, read as the reverse complement.
ACAGACGGTGGTCCGCGCAACTCCCGGCGGGAAGAAGCCGCGGCGCCGATCTGATTCGAGCAGCGGGTGGTCCGGCACGGCCGGGAGCGGGCATCCCGAATCCAGTGCATCAGCGAGGCGGCCGAGGCCGGGGAGCTGGACGTGCGCGGCCGCCATGCGGCTTCGGTTGACCTTCGTCTCCGCGACCCAGCCGAGATACGGGTTTACCTCGCAATACGCGGAATCGAAGCCGCGCAGCGCGGCCGTAAGGGCTGTCGTCCCTGAGCCGCCGAACGGATCGAGGAGGCAGGCGCGCGGGTTCGCCGAAGCGAGTGCCCGTGCCACGAGGTCGGCGCTGTAGCCCTCGATGAACGGGTACCACCGATGGATCGGCTTCCCGCCGTTGTCGGCGAAGACGCCAAGCCTGGGGGCCGCCTGCCGCCGGTCGGTGCGCCCGGTACCCGCGGGCGGAGCGCCGCCCGGCCGGGCCTGTGTGGCAGCTATGGTGACCTCCCCGGCTCGTTCGGCATCCTACGCGTGGGATACGACAGCGACACGCAGTGAAACACCGTCCCGCGGCGCCAGTACCCAGCACGACCGGGTGCGCGCGACGGCCCCGGAAGCGCCAGAATCGCTCCGTGACCTATGCCGTGCTGCGCGCTGACATCACCGAACGGCTGGATCGCGTGGCGATCGGCCACGCTGGCTGGTGGCTGCTGACCCGCGTCCATCTCGACGCGGCTAAGCTCCGTGCGGTCGCCACCTACCTGCATGACGCTGGATTCGATGAGCCCGCACCGGTGTCGGCCGCGGATTACCGGGCGCTCGGGCAGGCGGTGGGCATCGCCTCAGCTGATCCCGGCATCCAGCTCAGGCGCCATCATCTGCTTGCGATGGATACGCCGCTCCGGCTCCTCGACCGGCCCGAGGATGACTGGTCACAGCTTCGGCTCACCGAGCTTGGCCGACGGCTGGCTACCGAGGCCAACGCCGCAGGCATCCTGGAGGAGGCCCTCAACGAAATCGTGTTCTGCCGTGAACCGTGGTACCCGCCGACGAGGGTCGGGGTATTCGGGCATTTTGATATACCCGCCTATCAGGCGGCCCTGGATGTTATGCACGGTTGCGATGGCTGGATCGATCGCGATGAGTACGACCTGGTCGTGTCCCGGCTCTGGAACGCGACGGAAGTCGAATGGGCCATCGCCGCGATCAGCGAGTTTCGCTCTCTGGATGAAACCCAGCGGGCCGAGTTGCTCGCCGAGGTTCCGCGCCGCTGGCCAGCCAGCAACCCCAAGCCTTATGCAAACTGGCGCGACACCGGCTTGCATGTGTTCTCGCTGTTCTCCCTCGGCACATCGGTCATCCGCATCGATAGACGGCTGGTGCTCTGCGACGTTGGATCCGCCGAACGGCCCCGGGCCCTCGCGCTGCCACCGATGGTGATTGACCCGGACTCCGAGCTGGCGACTCCTCCCGTGGCGCCCGACGCCAACACAGGCGTTGACGGCGAAGTTCTGGTCGGGAAGCTGCTGCAGGCCGATGGGTGGCAGGTCGTCTACTACGGCAGCCGCCGGGGGTTCGGCTTCGACATCTGGGCAAAGCGGGGCGATGAGGTCGTGCTGGTCGAGGTCAAGAGCAGTCTTGGCCCGGCGTCCACGATCCGTCTCACCCGGCTCGAACACGAAGCCGCGCAGCACCACCGCGCCAACTTCGCACTCGCCGTTGTGGAGGATCTGAACACCACTCATCCCCGTATTCACCTGATCGTCAGCCCGGCCGAAAAGCTGTCGTTCACGGCGGCGGCCACCACGGACTACCTGGTCAGCCGGGCCGAGTGGGCAGGCAGCGCCGTCGACTCCCTCGGCACGTCATGAGCATGCCGACCGTCAGCCCCGAAGCAGCCCGGCCGCGTTGTCGTGCATGATCGCGGCCAGTGAGTGCGGCGGCGGTCACCTGGCCGGATGGGCCATGGTATCGATCACGGCGGTGGCGGCCAGGATCAGGATGTCGTCCTCGCCCGGGGCCACCTCCACCCCGTAGGTGTCCCTGACCCGGAACCATCGTTTGGAGACCTCGGCGACCCTGGTCCCGTCACGCTCGATCGTGTACTCGTGCTCCACGAAGTTTCCCTGGGCGTGCAGGCCGGGACCGTCTTCGACGTCGATCACCCAGCGCTCACGCAACGGCGTGATCATGGCCTTGTGCACCATGGCCAGCCGCTTCCCGTCGGGGCCCTCGATCTCCATGCTGTCCCGTACGTGCAGCATCCGTTCCTGGATCTTGCATAGCTCGCGGCCGTCCATGTCCTCGAACAGGATGGTCTTGCGGAATCCGCAGCGCCTTGCCGTCGAGCTTGAACACCCGCTCACCACGGTCGTTCTCGATCGTGTAGTCGTCTCCGATGGAGAACATTCGCTGCCGCATCTGGTAGCGCGTGGCCTCACGGTCGAAGTGCCGCTCCTGCCGCCTTTTCCTGCCGAACACTGCCGTGACCTCGATCCCGCTCCACCCGCCGTGGGAGCATCCTCGGCGCCGCCGATGCCGCCTCGATCCGGCCGATCTCGCCCAGTGTCCAGCGGGGCGCGGCGGGCCCACATCACCCCGGCCGGGGGAGAAACCACACGGTGGGAGTTCCCCGGAAACACCTACGCGTCAGTAATTTCCCCCCTATGGTCACCTAAAAGCGCCTCTGGGCCCCGGCACCCGGAGGAGCAGCCGATCATCTGGCAGGAGCCCCTGAACCTGGCCCGGCCGCGTTCCGTTAAGCGACCCGGAAGGTCAGGGATCCCCAACATGTCACGCCGCCCCGGTCAGCATGCCAAGAGCACATCGGGATACGACGCCCGCCACGCCAGGCCCGGTATGCCTGGCCCGGCCGCCCTCATCGGTACCGCCGCCAAGGCCGTCCCCACCACGCTGGTGGTCGGTGCCGCCGGCTGAGCACTCGCGCTGTCGGGTACCGCATCCGTGTCCGCCGCTACCGCCATTCCGGGCAGCCCCGGCGGCGCCGCGCATCTCACCACGGCACACCTCACCACGGCGCAGGCCACCCTTCCCCGCGTCCTCGCCCCACGCGTGCACATCCACCACGTGCGGCCCCGCTCGACCTACACCGTCCGCTCCGGGGACACCCTGTCCCGGATCAGCGGCCGGTTCTGCGGTACCGCGGCGGACTTCCCGGCCCTCGCCGCCGCCTCCGGTATCAGCAACCCGGACATGATCTACCCCGGGCAGGCCATCAAACTCGACTGCCACGCGGCGGTCCCCGCCCACGTGACCGCCGCCCGGGGGCGTCATGCTCACCGCCCGGACCGCCACGCAGACCGGGAACGGCCCGCGGGCGCGCACCGGGCCCCGGGACGGCACAGCCGGCACCCAGCGGCAAGACATTCGAGCCACTTCAGCACCGCCGGGATGGCCGCGTTCGAGTCGTGCGTCATCTCCCGGGAGTCCGGGGGCAACCCGCGCGCGGTGAACCCCTACAGCGACGCCGGTGGGCTGTTCCAGTTCCTGCCCTCCACCTGGGCCGGCCTGGGCTACGCCGATGCCTACCCCGGCGGGGCCCAGACCGCACCGGTCGGCGTGCAGGAGGATGCCTTCAACAAGCTGTACGCGGAGGCCGGCACCTCGCCGTGGGGGCCGTACGACGGCTGCTGAGCCGCCGCAGGTCCCACGCGCTTGGGCTAGGCCGGGCCACCGAAATCGACGTCCGCGGTCTCGACGGTTCCGGCCGTCCGGCCGGGCGCCGTCTGGTACTTCCAGTACAGGTTCGTGTGCGCGATGACCTGGTCCACGGGCGGCGCGCCATACGATGTGAGGTCCTCGGTCGTGTGGGCGTCACCGACGAGGGTCGCGTCGTAACCCCTGGCGAACGCACCGTGGAGCGTCGCGCGGACGCATCCGTCGGTCTGCGCGCCGACCACGACGAGCCGCCCGACCCCGAGGCCGGACAGCACCGCCTCCAGCGTGGTGCCCTCGAATGAGTCGCCGTAGTTCTTCTCGACCAGCGGTTCGGCCCCGTCCGGGACCAGTTCGGGGACGATCTGCCACTCGTCGCTCCCCTGCACCAGGCCCTCGTCGGAGTGCCGGACCCAGACGACGGGGACCTGCTCCCGGCGCGCCTTATCGACGAGGCTCCCGACGTTCGTGACGACCGAGTCGCGTTCGTGGGCCCCGTCCACGACGCCGTTCTGCACGTCGATGACCAGGAGCGCAGTGTTCGGCCGGTTCTCCAGTGTGGTCATGGTCTCCCCTTGCTCACCCGGGCTCTGCCTTTCCACGCTAGACCTGGCCACCGACAGGCCGGGCACGGCTATTTCTTCGCGGTGATCCGCGTGCCGGGATCGTCGCCCTCGCAGATGCGCCGCATCACCCCGACGGCCGCCACGTCGAAGATGTGCATCGTGAGGCCCTGCTCGCTGGCCAGGACGAACGCGCTGGTGTCCATGACCCGGATCCGGTGGGCCAGCGCCTCGTCGTAGGTGAGCCACGTGTACCGGGTGGCGGCCGGATTCTGCTTCGGGTCGCTGTCGTAGACGCCGTCAACGCCGTGCTTGGCCACCAGCAGCACATCGGCGTCCAGTTCCAGCGCCCGCTGCACGGACGGGTAGTCGGTGGTCACATACGGCTGCCCGATGCCGCCGGCCAGGAGCACGATGAGCCCGCGGTCGAGATGGTGCACGGCCCGGAGCCTGATGAACGGCTCGGCGACGCTCTGCATCGGTATGGCGGTCATCACCCGCACGTCGATGCCGCCGCTGGCGGTGAGCACACCGCGGAGCATCAGCGCGTTCATCACCGTGCCGAGCATCCCGATGTTGTCCGCCTCGGCGCGGCTGATTCCCCATCCCTCGGCCATCCGGCCGCGGAAGTAGTTGCCGCCGCCCACGACCACAGCGATCTGCACGCCGAGATCGTGCACGGCGAGGATCTCCCGCGCGACGTGGGCCAGGCTCGCCGGGTCCACCCCGCGCCCGGCTTTCCCCGCGAGCGCCTCCCCGCTGAGCTTGACGACCACCCTGCGATAGCGCGGCACGGCCCGGGCATCCTTTCCGGCCGCGCGGGACGACGGCCCGGCTCACAGTACCGCGCACTTGTACGCACCCCGGGTGCAGGTCAGCGCGGCGCATGCCCGGGCGTGGTGACCGGGCCTGGTGCTACCGGCCCTGGACCGTGATCACGGCCGTCACCTGGCCGAAGTTGTCGCTGGTGTTGCCGCTGTACGCGTCGTCGTTCATGGCCAGCCACAGTTCCCCGGACACGGTCCAGCCCCGGTGGAGATCACTCCCCACGTAGTCGACCCGCATGGCCTGCGGCTCCACGGAGGTGGAGACGTAACTGCCGGGTTCCGGCGGCGCGCTCCCGATGTAGCTCATCAGCGCCCCCCATTCGGGGAACGGACTCGTCGCGCAGTCGGCGCAGACGCCGAGGTCGGCGAGGTTGATGTAGTTGTCCGGGGACTGGGTGGCATACCCGTCCGGGCCGGTGTAGTTGACGCCATCGGCGGTCCAGGACCCGGTTGCGGTGATGTCGCGTGGTATCGCTGGGGGTGAGGTGGATGCCCGTGTCGACCCAGCCGGCGTTGGCCGGGACGGTGACCGTCACGGTGACTGTCTTCGGGGCAGATGACGGCGTGGGACTCGGCGATGTGCCATGGCCGCCATCCGGGATTTTCCCCGATCCGGGGTACCGGATACGAGATAGATATGGTACCCCCGCCAGTACACGGCAGAGTCGATCAGCGCCCGCGCGTCTCCACTTCACATTTTGACGACCGTCGGCCGCCCACAGGCCGACCTGCGTGATCACGTTCGCCTCGACTCCTGCCATGCGATAGGCACTTGCCCAGTGATCACCCAGGCAGCCGAAGGCTATGTCCGCGAAACTGCGGAACATGCCGCCGGCGGCCTCCGCGGAGGACACGTCGGGATTCTGGATGACCTGATCCATCTCCGCCAGGCACTTCGGTTCGTCGAACGCCGCCTGGATGACCTTGGCGGTTCCGCTTTCGGTCGCGGCAGGCGCGCCTGGTATGTCGCCGAAGGTCATTTCGAGGGTGTCCGCCGCGTACAGCAGAGCGTCCACGATGATCCCCTCGGCGCTCGGGCTGATCAGCACGATCCCGGATGAACCGCGCTGCGGCGTGACGTCGATCTGCTGCCCGCCCGGCAGGATGGCGGTCCGCACGTTGGGCCCGCTGACCTTAAGGCTCAGGGCAGGCAGTACCTTCAGGATCGCCGCGGTGAGCGGGTCCATGGACCCGGCGCGGCTCATCGACCACGTCGCGGGATAGTCGGCCTCGAGCGCGTAGTGGCGGTTGTTCGTAATCCGGAGCAGGGCCCGCCCGCCGCTGGCATCGGCACACCATTTGACCAGGTCACCCGGATCGGAGGCGACCTTGACCGCCAGGGCCGTCAGCCCGGCGCTGTCCGAGCAGGCCGGTGGGCTGATGGTTTCGAAACCGAAGAAGCCCCTCAGCGCCCGGGCGGCGGCGGCCAGGACGTAGCTGCCATCGATCCGCAGCACCGACCAGACCGACAGGTGCGGGCTGAACGCGGTCAGCACGCTTGTGGCGCTGTTGTACCGGGCGTTCACGGGCTGCCAGTGACCGGCCGCGGAATCGAAGTACACCAGCAGCGCGGCCCGTGGCCCCGCGGCGAGCCCACGCTGCCGGGGGCGCGGGACGGGGACGGTCAGCCGCACGTCGCGCCTGAGGCTCGTCCCGGTCAGGCGCAGGTCATAGACCGGGCCGGCCAGTTCCATGCCGGCGGGCACCTGGGCAGGAGCCTTGCCGACCGTCGCGGACAGCGTTCCCGGCCGGGTGACGGCACCGGCGGGGACGGTTATGGCCAGGCCGTCAGGCAGGCGCAGGAACGCGGTCCGCCCGGGAGAGACGGTCACCGATTCCGCGCCGGACTGGGCGGCGTGGTGCCCACTGCATCCGGTCGCTACAAGGGACACGGCGGAAAGCGCGGCGACCCAGGAGAGCCAGCACCGCAAAGACCGCCGCGATAGCGGGGCCCCAATCGTCACAGAATTAGTGCGTGCCTTGCCCGACAATCGCTCGCGGAACAACACCGGTCCCACCCCATCCGCTCGCGCACCCGGCTTACAGCCAATGCTCGGTCAGGCTGGGCCAGGCCACATATTGACCCCACTTTGCACCCGTTGGCGAAACCTGTCCAGCATCCGGAATGCAGGGATCGTGGCCGGTCAGGAACGCATCGCCCGGAGCCTGTCCGGCATCGGCACCAGCGCAGGGTCAGGACACGACGGGCGCCGGGAAGTCGCGGGTGCGATGGGCATCCGTACCGTGCGTGAGGCTGGCTGCCTGGCCGTCGGCGACGATGCGCCGGTAGCCATCCTGCCAGTCCAGCGAGCCCGCGCCCGGTTGCTCCCAGTCGACGAACGTCGCCTCGTCGCACCAGTCGTCGATGCGGCTCATGGTGGCCAGGTGCGGCTCGCTGCCGACGAAGCTGTCCATCTCGGCGCGGCCCTGCCAGGCGGTACGGGTCCAGTAGGTGTTGTTCGCCTCCGCGAGCACATCCGCGCTGAGGTTGCCCTCCGTGCCTTGTGCCTGCTCGACCACCGCCACGGCGCTCGCGAAGAACTCGTCGAAGAACGCCGGATCCCGGAGCCTGAGCCTGGTGATGACAATGACCGGCATCGCTACCTCCCGGGTCCAGCGCGCCCGCGCGGGACCAGATCGGGACCAGATCCGCTGCCCACGATAGACCACGCGCCCCGGCCGGCCAGTGGGCACTGTCCAGGCATTCAGGTACTGTCAGTGGGAATCGGGCCTATCCGGGAGGGGGACGGGGCATCAACCCATGAGAACCCTCACCACTGTCCTCAGCATCATCGCCGCCGTCGCGTTCGCCTGCCTGATCGCAACGGCGGTCATCTCGCTGTGGAAGGCCCCGCTCCGCGACCCGGACGCACCGCTGGCTAAGCGCAAGAAGAAGAAAAAGCGGCAGGGCCCGCAGAAGCACCATGAGCCGGTGACGGCCCCGGACCTCACCGGGAAGGCCCGCATCGTGACGTCCTCGACCCGGCGCGGCAAGGGCCGGGTGGCAGGCGCGCCGCCCCGGCGTGGCCGGCGGCTGCTCAGGCGCGATCAGCGCGGCGGGCTGCTGCCCCCGGATGCCACGATCAACTTCGCCGCCGAACGCAAGGACGCGGACATCGACGAGGTCTTCACGGCCCTCGACGACGACCTGATCGGGCTCGTCCCGATCAAGAAGAAGGTCCAGGAGATCTCGGCGCTGCTGCTGGTCGACCGGGCGCGGAAGAAGTTCGGCCTGGAGGCACCCCGGCCGAACATGCACATGTGCTTCACCGGCCCGCCGGGCACCGGGAAGACCACCGTGGCGCTGCGGATGGCCGATCTGCTGCACCGGCTCGGCTACCTGGAGGAGGGCCACCTGGTCCACGCCATGCGCGACGACCTGGTGGGCCAGTACGTGGGCCAGACGGCACCGCGGACGAAGCGGGTCCTGGAAAAGGCGATGGGCGGCGTGCTGTTCATCGACGAGGCCTACTACCTCTACCGGGCCGGGGACTCGCTGGACTACGGCCAGGAAGTGATCGACATCCTGCTCCAGGTCATGGAGAACCAGCGGGAAAACCTCGTGGTCATCCTGGCCGGGTACAAGGACCGGATGGACGAGTTCTTCGGCGTCAACCCCGGCATGAGCTCACGGATCGCCCATCACCTCGACTTCGCCGCCTACGAGCTTGACGAGCTGACCGCGATCGGGCAGCTGATGCTGGAAGGGTCGCGCTACTACCTGTCCGAGGCAGCGGAAGATGCCTTCCGCAACTACCTCACCCAGCGGATGCAACAGCCGCGGTTCGCCAACGCCCGCAGCGTGCGCAACGAGCTGGAGCGCGCCCGGCTCCGGCACGCCCATCGCCTGGCCTCCGACCTGGAGCGGCACTGGACCCGGGACGACCTCATGCGCCTGGAGCCCGAGGACATCTTCGTCGGCGACCCCGAGCTGCTGCTGCAGCAGTTCCAGTCCTGAGCCGGCTCACTCCCAGAACGGCCGCACGTCGATCGCGCCGTACCGCGCTATCGGGTGCTTGCCCGCGACCTCGACCGCCTCGTCCAGGCTGGCGCACTCCAGCACGTCGAACCCGGCGATCTGCTCCTTGGTCTCCGCGAACGGGCCGTCGGAGATCAGCACCTCGCCGCTCCGGATCCGCACGGTCCTGGCGTCGCTGACCGGCCGCAGCTCGTGCCCGCCGGGCAGCAGGATTCCGCGGTCCTCCAGCTCGTCCACCCACGCGATGACCGAGTCACGCATGGCGGCCCGCTGCTCCGGGGTCATCCCGATGGCCGGATCCCGGCACACCAGCATCAGGTATTTCATCGTCGTCTCCTTTCTTTCAGCCACACGACGAAACCTGAGCCCCGCGATGGACAGGCCAGCGCAAAATCGCCGCGCAGCTTCCCCGGGCCGGCCGGGCCCCGGACGGCGAACGGGTCAGCCGGCGCCGGCCAGCACCGAGACCGAGCGGGATCCGGTGTTGGTGACGTAGACCCTGTTGGTCTGCGGGTCGGCTGCCACGCTCCTCGGGGACTTCCCCACGGGCACGGTCGCGGTCACCGTGTTGGTCTGCCCGTCGATGACGATGACGTCGTTGTTCACGATGTCGGCGGCATAGGCGAAGTCGGTACGCGGGTCGGTCGCGATCCCCTCGGGGAAGCCACCGGGGATGACCGTGGTCAGCGTGTTGGTCTGACCGTTGATCACGTATACCGCGCCCGCGCCGTCGGCCTCCGGTTCGGTCGCGTAGACGGTGTCGGTCTGCGGGTCGGTCGCGACCCCGGTCGGGTTCACGCCGGTGATCGTGGCGGCCACCGTATTGGTCTGCCCGTTGATCGCGACCACCGTGTTCGGCTTGAACGTGCCGGCGTAGATCATGTTGGTCTTGGGGTCGGTGGCGATGCCCTCGGTGTCGCCGGCACGCGACGGAACCCGGGCGAGCACCTTGTTGGTCTTCCCGTTGATCACCGCTACGTGGATGGGCCGGAGCGGTCCGGCCTGGACGTAAATCCTGTCAGTCACCGGGTCCGTGGCGACGTAGTACCCGGCGGCGCCGAGCTTTATCCGGGCGGACACGGTGAGGGTCTTGCCATCGATGGCCAGCAGGCTCAGCTGGGAGGTGTCGGTGGCGTAGATCACGTCGGTCGCCGGGTCCAGTGCCACGTTGAAGTTCGGCGAGATCATGTGCACTGTGGCCACGACCGTGTTGGTCTTGCCGTCGATCACTTGAAGCTGGGCCGGCTCGGTGACGTAGATCATGTCGGTCGCCGGGTCGACCGCGATGTTCAGTGGGTCGCGGTCCACCGGGATCGTCGTGAGGACGTGCGGGCTTGTGCCCGCCGGGGCGTGGCCCGTCCGGTGGGCCTGAGCCGGGGCCATCGCCAGCAGGCTGGCGGCGGCGGCACTGATCCCGAGGCATGCGATGGCGGTGCGGAATTGCAGGCGGCTCCTCATGCCCATCACCGTAGGCGGCACGTTGCCCGGTTGGACAGGCGCGCACGTTAGCCCGCGTGCGCGGGCTCAGGCAGGCGCGCCGTGACCGGCGGCACCGGGGCTGCCGGGTTGATGATCAGCACGTTGCTGCGGGTGTGCCGCCACAGTTCCCGGCTGGCGCTGGCGTCCATCAGGGCGGGCAGCCCGCCGTGCGTCGGCGCGCCGATCACGATGGCCACCGCCCCGATGTCGTTGGCGTACTCCGCCACCAGGCGCCCCGCCGTGCCGTGGTCGGCGGCGTGCAGCAGGACCTGGCCCTCGGCGGGGACGCCCCGGGCGGCGAGCCGCTCCAGGTGCCGGCCGACGACCGCGCGGGCGGCGTCGAGGCTCTCCGCGTCGATCCCGGCGTCCCCGGCGGTGGCGCCTTCCTGGGCGTGGACCAGATGGACCACGCGATGGTGGACGGCCGCGAGCCGGGCCGCGGCGTCGGTGACCAGGCCGGCCACCGGGGAGTTATCGATGGCGGCCACGATCACGCCGGCGGCAGGCGGGCCACGGTGCGTCGTTGGGGAGCCTGGGACGGGAATCAAAGCGCCGGCCGGTGGCCCCTCCGCCGGAGCGGTGCGCCGCTCCGCCACCGCGGCGGTGACCTGCTGCGCCTGCACCCGTTCCGCCTCGCCGAGCAGGCCGCGGGCGGTGGTGAGGATCCCGATGCCCGCGACGATGACGCCGGCGGCGATGAAGAACGGGACGTGGATGCCCGCGGCGAGGACCAGCCGGCCCGCGGCGAAGGGAGCCAGGCCGCCGCCGATGAACCGGACGAAGCTGTAGGCGGCCGAGGCCACCGGCCGCTCGACCGGGGACACGGTCATCACGGCCTGGGTGGTGATCGTGTTGTTGATGCCGATGAAGATCCCGGACACGATGACGGCAGGGATCAGCACCGCGCGGTCGGTGGTCCAGACCGCGATGACCAGCACGACCGCGGCGAAGGCGGCCAGGTTGGCGTACATCGCCCTGGCCAGGCCGATCCGTTCCTGCAGCCGGGGCGCCCCGAACACGGCGAAGATGGCGACCAGCACGCCCCAGCCGGTGAACACCAGGCCCAGCTTGATCGGGCTCAGGTCCATGGGGAACGGCGCGTACCCGAGGACCGTGAAGAACCCCCAGTTGTAACAGAGCGCGGTCAGCGACAGGGTGAGCAGGCCGCGGTGCCGCAGCGCGCGCAGCGGCGCGGACAGTCCGGTCTTCTGCGGTGGCTTCGGCGTCTTCTCGACCAGCACGACCGTGGCGATCAGGGCGATGGCCATGAGCGCGGCCACGCCATAGAACGGGCCGCGCCAGCTCACCTCGCCGAGCGCGCCGCCGAGCAGTGGGCCGGTGGCGATGCCCACGCCGAGCGCCGTCTCGTACAGGACGATGGCCCCGGCGAACCCGCCGCTGGCCGAGGCGACGATGACGGCCAGCGAGGTGGCGATGAACAGCGCGTTGCCGACGCCCCAGCCGGCCCGGAAACCGATGATTCCGTTGATGCCGGGCGAGGCCCCGGCCAGCGCGCTGAACACGACGATCAGGGTCAGCCCGGCGATCAGGGTCTGCTTGGCGCCCAGCCGGCTGGAGACCCAGTTGGTGATCAGCATCGCCACGGCCGTGACCACGAGGTAGCTGGTGAACAGCAGCGTCACCTCGCTCGGCGAGGCGTGCAGTTGGTGGGAGATCGCGGGCAGGATCGGGTCCACCAGGCCGATCCCCATGAACGACACCACGCACGCGAATGCGACCGCGAACACGGCCTTCGGCTGCCTGAAGGGGCTGGCGGCTGATGCGCCACTCATCACGATGCTCCGTTTCGCAGAATGTAGGAATCCCGGGCTTGCGCCCGGTGCGGTCTTGTCCGCCCGCTAGCGCGGTCCGCTCCGACTGGCCGGCGCGGCGCCCGGCCAGTGCCGCGGTGAGCAGCGCCTGCTCATCGGGGCTGAGCCGCACCAGCAGCCGGGCGACCCGCTCGGCGCGGACCGCCCGGCGGCGCGCCAGCAGCGCCCGGCCCTCGTCGGTGATGCGGACCTGCACCACGCGCCCGTCCGCCGGATCCTGGGTCCGCTCCAGCAGGCTCATCCCCTGCAAGCGGTCCACCAGCTGGGTCATGGCCGGCTGGGTCACACCTTCAAAGATCGCGAGCGCGGTGAGGCGGCAGGGCCCGGACCGCTCCAGGGTCGTGAGCGTCGCCGCGGCCGTCAGAGACAGCCCGTCGTGGGGGCTCAGCGACCGGAACAGACTGATGAGGCGTTCCAGCGCGGCGGTCACCCCGGTAGCCAGGGCATGCTCAGGCGACCGCTCCGCCACGTCCAGCACCTCATCCGCAATATCCATAAGATACTTATATCAAAGTCTTATGTATCTTGCCATGTGAGGTCAGTCACGGGCCGGAGCGGGGTTCACCTGGTCGCTCGCCGTGATCGAGGCCGACACGGCCGGGCCGGTCGACGTCGGGTCACTCGCCGCCGCCATCGCTGCGGTGGCCGCCGGTCAGTGCCGGGGCCAGGAGAAGCCGTCGCCCACCTCGGCGGCCAGGACCAGGTAGGCGTCGGCCGTGGCCCGGCTGAGCTGGGCCAGGTCCACCTCCGCACCCTCTTCGAGATGGGCGTCGTAGGGAATCCGCACCACCGCGCGGCAGCGCGCCGCGAAATGCTGCTCCAGCCGGGCCAGGTCCACCGCGCTCTTGCTGCGCGGCCGGATCGCGGAGAGCACCACCACCGCGCCGCGGACCAGGTCGCCGTACTGGTGCGCGGCGAGCCAGTCGAGGGTCGCGCTGGCGCTGCGGGCGCCGTCCACCGAGGGAGAGCTGACCAGCACGATCTGATCGGCCAGCCGGAGCACCCCGGCCATGGCGGAGTGCAGCAGGCCGGTGCCGCAGTCGGTGATGCTGACCGAGTAGTAGTGCTCCAGCACCCGCGCGACGTCCGCGTAGTCCCGGTCGGAGAACGCCACGGACACGGTCGGGTCGCGGTCGGAGGCCAGCACCTCAAGGCCGCTCGGCGACTGCGTGGTGTAGGCGCGCACGTCGGCGTACCGCTGGATCTGGTCCTCCTCGTTGAGCAGGTCCCTGACCGTGGCCGCCGTTTCCAGCCGCAGCTTGTCGCTCAGGGTGCCGCGGTCCGGGTTCGCGTCGACGGCGATGATCCGGTCGCCGCGCAGGGACGCCAGCGTGGCACCCAGGCCGACCGTGGTGGTCGTCTTGCCCACGCCGCCCTTGAGGCTCAGCACCGCGACCCGGTGATGACCGCCCGCGACCGGGGTCCGGGCCCGCTGCACGAGGTCCTTGCGGCGCCGGTCGGCGGCGGACTGCGGTGCCCGCACCCGGCCGGCCGTGACCTGGTACAGCGCCCGGCGCCAGCCGGACGGCGGCGCGGCGTGCCGCCCGCGCAGCAGCAGGTCCGCGGTCAGGCTTTCCGCCGACTCCGCCTGCCATCCCGGCGGTTCCGGGCCCTCGGGTGCCGCCTCCTGGTCCGGCGCCACGGTCCCGTAGCCCGTCTCCGCGGGCTGGCCGGTATTGCTGCCATACGCAGCGACCCGGCCGACGCCGTCCTGCCGATCGCGGGGACCGCGCGAGGCGCCGTTGCCCGGGGTGCCGCTGCCCGGGACAGCGTCCGGGCCGTGGCCGAACCCAGGTTCCGTGCCGTGCGGCTGCGCATCGTCGTGGCCAGACTCGCCGCTGTCGAGATCCCAGTAATACGCGGCCCTGCCCTCGGCATCCGCCATGCCGTAGGGCTGCTCCGGCTCGTATGGTTCCCACGGCGGGCCAGGTTCCCCCCGGTTGCCTGGTTCCGCCAGGCCGTGGGGACCCTGGTCATGCAGGCCCGGGTCGTGCAGGCCCGGGTCGTGCAGGCCTGGGCCGTGCGGGCCCGGGTCGTAGCGGCCCGGCTCCGGGACCACCCCGTATTCGCCGGTCCAGCCGAAGCTCTCCCCGGTCTCGTACGTTTCCCAGGGCCCGAACGAAGCCGGTGAATCAGGCCCGGCGTCCTCCGCGCGGGCATCCGGGCCGTACTCGTCGTGGGGCACCGCGCCGTATCCAGCGCCGGGCTCCTCCCAGGGAGCGCCACCCCGCACCGGGCCACCGGGCGGCAGCGAACCTAACGGCCGGTACCCGCCGTAGCCGGAGCCAGGCCCGGGCCGGGCAGCGCCGGGCCGTTCACCCTCGGTGGATCGCTGGCCGAAAGCGGGCGGCAGGCCGGACGCCGGCCAGTTCGGCACGTCCGCGCGCGGCCCCTGATAGCCGGGTTCCTCGTGGCCCGGGGCCTGCCCGGCAGCTTCGGGCTCCTGTCCCGGGGCGCTGCCCGGCTCACCGGTCGCGCCGGGCCCCGCGGCTTGTTCAGGTTCCGGCTCGTCCTCGTCGTCCGGCCCGGATATGACCATGTCGGCCCAGACGGATCTGGGCTGGGCGGGCCCGGACTCGGCAGGCTGGTCCTGATCGCTGTTGTCCAAGGCCGTTCACCCCCGGCGCTCATCCGTAAGAGAATCAATGTGCCCGGTAGCTGCTTCACGCCGAGCCTAGGTCACGACTTGTGAATGGCATACCCAGCTAGCCCCGAGTTTTCTGGAGCTGCCCGTGCGAGCGGTCGTCATCACCACCCCCGGTGGGCCCGAGGTACTCAGCATGGCGGAGGTGCCGGACCCTGTTCCCGGCGAGGGCGAGGTCCTGGTCGAGATCAGCGCGGCCGGGGTCAACCCTGCGGATGTGATGCAGCGGCAGGGCTTCTATCCGCCGCCACCTGGTGCCTCCAGTTATCCGGGGCTGGAGTGCTCCGGCCGGATCGCCGGGCTCGGGCCAGGGGTGTCCGGCTGGCATGAGGGGGACAGCGTCTGCGCGCTGATGGCCGGTGGTGGTTACGCCGAACTGGTGACCGTACCCGCCGGGCAACTGCTGCCGGTCCCCGCCGGGGTCAGCCTGACCGACTCCGCCGCGCTGCCGGAGGTCGCGTGCACGGTCAACGCGAGCGTCTTCGGCCAGGCCAGGCTGGCACCTGGGGAGGTACTGCTCGTACACGGCGGCGCGGGCGGGCTGGGGACCATGGCCATTCAGCTCGCGAAGGCCCGCGGCGCGACCGTGGCCTGCACCGCGGGCAGCCCGGCGAAACTGGAGCGGTGCCGCGAACTCGGCGCGGACCTGGCGATCTCCTACCGGGACGATGACTTCGTGGCCGCGGTCAAGGATTTCACCGGCGGCCGCGGCGCCGACGTGATCCTCGACATCATCGGCGCCCCGTACCTGGCGCGGAACATCGATGCGCTGGCCATCAGCGGCCGCCTGCTGCAGATCTCGGTACGCGACGGGGCGCAGGCCGAGATCAACCTCGGCGTGCTGATGCGCAAGCGCATCACGATCTATGCCTCCACCCTGCGGGCCCGCCCGGTGGCGGAGAAGGCGGTCGTGGTCGCGGATGTCAGGGACCAGGTGTGGCCGCTGGTCGCGGCCGGGCAGGTGGTGCCCGTGATCGAGCGCACGCTGCCGCTGGCGGAGGCGGCGCAGGCGCACCGGCTCATGGACGACGGCACCCACGTCGGCAAGATCCTGCTCGTCAACTGACTGTGAGGCAGCGGATCCGTGCCTGCGCTGCCCTGCGCCCTGGCCCGGTGCCCGACCCGGCTCGGCAGTCAAGACTCCTGCGTCCTGGCCCGCCGCTCAAGCGGACGGTGTGACGGACGACCACACGCCGAACCACTGCTCGGCGCCGTACTCCTCGAACCGCTCCACCTCGGTGAACCCCAGCTTCGCCGCAAGGCGCATCGCGCGGTCATTGGCGATCTGGGTGCAAAGCACCAGTGGCTCGCCGGGAAGCGCGCCGGCGAACCAGGCGAGTGCCGCTACGCAAGCCTCGTTGGCGTACCCGTGTCCCCACGCCTCCGGCAGGAACATGTAGCCGAGTTCGGCCTCCCCGGCCTCCGGGCGGACGTGACCCGGACGCGCGGCGTCGCGGCGGTCGAGCAGCGTGATGAAGCCGATCATCGCTCCGTCGAGATCGACCATGAAGAGGCCAGGGCGCCACGCTGGCACCTCAGCCATCGCACGCTCGAACTCATCACGCGGCCGGGGGCCGCCGATATAGGTGCCCACCTCCGGGGAGGTGAACAACTCGATCAGCGCCGAACGGTCCCGTGCCTCAGGCCCGCGAAGCATGAGCCGTTCGGTCTTGATCGGGGCAGGCGGCCAGGCGACGGGCCCGAACTCGGTCATGGCGGAAACCTATCGCGCGCCCGGCCGGGCAAGGCACCCCAGGAAGGACCCGGGCGGGCCCCGCCATTGGTTCCTGATGGCCCCGCTGCCGCGCGGTGCTACAGGCCCGCCGTCCATCCGGCGGCCACAGACAAAACAGGCGGATCGCGGTGCCGCATGAACCTGGGAGCGTCCTAGCGCAATAGAGAAGATGTGCCACGGCCGGCGCCCTGCCGGGCAGGCCCCGCGCCGGCCGCGATCTTCGCATCCTCGAGCGATGGAGGCTCCATGAGCAAGCCCCGGCTGGGCGCCCGCACTGGCGTAGCACGCAACCGCAGGCGGCGCACCGCGCCGGGCCTCGCCGCGATGGCCATGCTGCTGGCCGCCGCCGGGTCCGCCGTCGCCGCTGGCGGCCCCGCGGCGGCATCCGCGAGCCGGACCGGCGGCGGAACGGCCGACTGCGACTCGCTGACCACCTGTTACACCCCGGAGCAGATCCGGGTGGCCTACGGCATCCAGCCGCTGACCAGCCGCGGCTTCGACGGCCGCGGCGAGACCGTGGTGCTGCCCGCGGTCGGCGAGGCCACGCTGTCCCCGCCGCTGGTCAGCAACATCCGGCAGGACCTGGCCGGGTTCGACACGGTGTTCCACCTGCCCGCGCCGCGGTTGCAGATCGATGCCAGGCTCGCCCCCGGCGCCCGGCCCAGCCTGTCCTACGGCGAGGAGACCCTGGACGTCGAGATGATCCACGCGATCGCCCCCGCCGCCGCCATCCGGGTGATCCTGTTCACACCCTCGTCCCTGGAGAAGGCCGCGGGGTACATCGCGGACGTCATCGACACGGTACGGATCGGCACCACGGGCTCCTTCGCCGGGAACGTGATCTCCAGCAGCGCCGGCACCGGCGAGAACTGCTGGACCCGGGCCGAGGTCGCGCGGCTGCACCGCGCGCTAGAGGCGGCCCGCGAGCATCACGTGACCGTGGTCGGGGCCACCGGTGACATCGGCCCGGTCGCCGAGACGTGCACGCTCAGCGGGTCGTCGTTCACCCCCGTCAGGGGGGTCACCCTGCCGGCCTCCGACCCGCTGGTGCTGGCCGCCGGCGGCACCTCGCTGCACGCCAGCCACAAGACCGGCGCCTACACCGGC
Source organism: uncultured Actinomycetes bacterium (assembly GCA_963730235.1). Taxonomy (GTDB): domain Bacteria; phylum Actinomycetota; class Actinomycetes; order Streptosporangiales; family Streptosporangiaceae; genus DASXKD01. The sequence continues at coordinate 424,926 of CAVSRH010000004.1, read as the reverse complement.
GAGATCGCCTGGGGCCTGCCCTACGGCGACCCGGGCAGCACCTTCCAGGCCTCCGGTGGGGGCTTCAGCCGGTTCTACTCCCGGCCCAGCTACCAGGACGGCAGCAGTTCCAGCGCCGCCCGGGGCGTGCCCGATGTGTCCGCCGACGCGTCCGGGCACACCGGGATGGCCCTGGTGATCAGTGACAACGGCCAGAACACCATCCGCAACAGCGGCGGCACCAGCGCCACGGCCCCGTTCTGGTCCGGGCTGATAGCGGTCGCCGACCAGTACGCCGGGCACAGCCTCGGCTTTGTCAACCCGGCCCTGTACCGGATCGCCCGCGGCCCCCAGTACCACCGGGCCTTCCACGACATCACTGCGGGCAACACCACCGTGAAGTTCCCGCCCAAGACGTTCCGGGGCTATCAAGCGGTCCCGGGCTGGGATGCCGCCACCGGCCTGGGCAGCCCGGACGCGAGCGCGCTCGTCCCGCTGCTCGCCCATGGTGGCAGCGGCTGACCTCGATCTGCATGAGACACTGCGCGGAATGGGGACGCGTTGCGCGGATGGCTCGGCGCTGGCCAGGGACGCGCTGGAGTGGCTGCTCGTGGTGGCGCGGGAGCGCGGGAACGCCCTGGCGTGGGCTGAATGCCCGGATGACGATGAGCTCGACCCCGACGTTGTACAGCGGCACGGCGGGCATCGTGCTGGCTTTCCTGGAGGGATACCGCCACTTCGGGGACGACCGGTATGCCCAGGCCGCCGCCCGGGGCGCCCAGTCGGTCATCACGGCTGTGGACGAGGAATGGGACGAGTCCTCGCTGTACTTCGGGCTGGCTGGCATGGCGTTCGCGCTGCGGGCAGTCTGCGACATGCTGGGCGATCGCGCCGCAGGCCAGGCTTCGGCCCACGCGCTCGGCCTGGTCCGCTCGCGGTTTGACGGGGAGCGATGGGCCGACGAGTTCGAGTTGCTCGGCGGCAACGCCGGCATAGCGCTGGCTGCCGCCGCGGCGGGCGACCTTGATCTGGCGATCCTCGCGGTGACGCCCTACCTGGCCACTGCCGAACCGACTGAGGGCGGCGTGCAGTGGCAGGTACACGCCCAGATACCCGCACGGTTCCATCACATCTCGCACGGCACGCTCGGCATCGTCTGCGCCCTGGCCGCTGTCGGCCACGCGGCCGGCCGGGGCGACCTCCTCGACGTGGCCCTGGCCGGCGCGGCCGACGTCATCTCGCGCAACGAGGCGGGCCCGGACGGCTTCCTCGTCCCGCACTCCGACCCCCAGTACAAGCCGGAACTGATCGAGCGCTACAGCTACGGCTGGTGCCACGGCCCGGCCGGCGACGCCCAGGCATTCCGGCTGCTGGCGCAGATCACCGGCGACCCCGCCTGGCCAGCCCTGGCCGGCCGGTGCTGGCACACCGTCACCCACTCCGGCCTGCCGGACCGGCTGCGCCCCGGGTTCTGGGACAACAGCGGCCGCTGCTGCGGCACGGCCGGGGTTCTCGCGCTGGCCTGCGACCGGCAGGCCGAGCGGGCAGACGGACTGCCATTCGCGGACGTCCTGGTCGGCGACCTCGCCGCGCGGGCCACCGCGGACGCCGCCGGCGCGCGCTGGAGCAACTACGAGCACCGCAACAGCCCGCCCACGCTGGCTCCGCACACGGGCTGGGCGATGGGCAACGCTGGCATCATCCGGGAGCTGCTGCGCTATGCCCGCATCCACGACGGGCATGACCAGCGATACGCCATCGCATGGCCGGACCACCCGGCCGCAGCCCCCTGCCAGCCGCCGGCACCAGCCAGCCCAGCCCCATGATCTCAGTGCGGCGCTGGTGCGGCCCCGCGTGTCACGGCACCCCGGCGGAGGGGACAGACTAGGAACCATGACGGACCAAAACAGCGAGCCGGCCGACCGGAACGGAATGCCCCCCGGCAGGGTGGTCATCGTCGGGCCGGATGGCATGGCGATCGGCGAGGACAGCGACCAGGACCGGGAGCGCCCGCTCGTCGACATGGTGGAGCAGCCCGCCAAGGTCATGCGGATCGGCAGCATGATCCGGCAACTCCTCGAAGAGGTCCGCGCGTCCCCGCTGGACGAGAAGAGCAGGGTGCGGCTGCGGGAGATTCACGAGCGCTCGGTGAAGGAACTGGAGTCCGGCCTGGCTCCCGAACTGTCAGACGAACTCCACCGGCTGTCCCTGCCGTTCACTGAGGACGAGGCGCCCAGCGAGGCGGAACTCCGCGTCGCTCAGGCCCAGCTTGTCGGCTGGCTGGAGGGCCTGTTCCACGGCATCCAGACCACGTTGTTCGCGCAGCAGATGGCAGCGCGGGCACAACTGGAGCAGATGCGCCGTGCCCTGCCTCCAGGCGCCCTGCCAGGGATCAGCGACGAGGGTCCCCAGCCGCCGCGAGGGTCCGGGCCCTACCTGTAACGGGCGACCCCGAGGTAACGGGACCCGGGTGTTAGACCCGGCCGTATCTGAGCCGGCCGAGCCAGGCGGCCGCCTGGGCGAACTCGGCATCCGAGGTGCCCGGGCGCACCTGAGCCGGGGCTCCGTCGTGGCGCGGGTAACTGCCGAGGAACTTCACGTCGGCGCACACCCGGCGCAGGCCCATCAGCGCCTCGCCAACCCTGGCGTCGTCCAGGTGCCCCTCGCAGTCGATGGAGAAGCAGTACTTGCCCAGGCCATCGCCGGTGGGGCGGGACTCGATCCGGGTCAGGTTGATGCCGCGCACCGCGAACTCGGTGAGCAGTTCCATCAGGGCGCCGGGGTGGTCCTCGCGCAGGAACGCGACCAGTGAGGTCCGGTCGGCTCCGGTCGCCGCGGGCACCGGCCCCGGGCGGCCGGCCACCACGAACCGGGTCACGGCGCCGGCCACGTCGTTGACCTCGCTGGCCAGGACGGCAAGGCCGTACCGGTCGGCGGCGAACGCCCCGGCCAGCGCCGCGTCGATCATCCCGTCGGCGGCCTGCCGGGCCGCCTCGGCGTTCGACGAGGCGGGCAGCCACTCGGCGTCGGGCAGGTTCTCCGCCAGCCACCGGCGGCACTGCGGCTGCGCCTGCGGATGCCCGCCGACGGTCTTCACGTCGCCGAGCGAGGTGCCCGGCCGGGACAGCAGGGCAAAGGTCACCGGGAGCAGCAGTTCCGCGCAGATGACGATGTCCGGGCCGGTGGCGAGTTCGTCGAGGGTGGCGTTGACCGCCCCCTCCACCGAGTTCTCGATCGGCACGATCGCCCGGTCCGCCGCCCCGCTGCGCACCGCCTCCAGCGTTGCCTGGATGGTCACGCACGGCATCGCGCCGTCGAGCGCGGCGGGGTCGAAAGCCGCCAGGGCCGCCTCGGTGAACGTGCCCTCCGGCCCCAGGTAGGCGTAACGGTCTGCCATGGCCCACCATCTTGCCAGGCGGGAACCCATGCGCCGGCCAACCCGGGCCACCGTGCGCGGCCGGCCGGGCGCTGGCCGGCCCCGGTTCTGTCCGCACCACGGCCGTTATCGGGCTGCAGAACGATCACTGCGCCGCGACCGCAGTGCCACGGCGAGCAGCACGGTCAGGGTGAGCAGGAGCACGGGGGTGACGCCGGACCGGACCACCGTGCGCGTCCAGGTGAGCCCGGCCGGAAGGGCGATGCCGCGGGCGGGCAGGTAGCCGAACGCGAGCACGGTGGTGCGCGCCAGCACCAGCCAGTCCAGCGCGGCCCACGGCATCGGCAGCCAGGGCAGGATGGCGAGGAACGCCCAGGCCAGGCTGTCGTACCAGGGCAGCACGTAGGTCCAGGCCATGAGCCAGGCGAGCACCACGGCAAGCACGCTAGCCGTGGCGAGTGTGGTTCCGGGTATGCGTTCCGGGCTTGTGTGGCCGTCCGGCGGGTCACCTGGCCGCAGACGGAACTCCACGTCCAGGTGGCCCACCGGCCGTCCCAGACCGGGCGCCTGCCCGGGCCGACAATGGCGGGCCAGGGCCGTCAGTGGACGGGCGAACAGCGCGAGAGCAGCCACAGCGAGGATCACGGCACCGGCCCGGACCAGGTCGTCCGCGGTCGCCTCGCCGGCAACGAGGCGGAGTGCGGAGCGGACTGGGCGCCAGGGGGAACCGATCGAGACGTAGCTCCCGGCATGCAGCGCGGGGCCCGAGTGCCTGGGTTCCCCAGGGGAGGAAGGATGCGGCGGCGATCACCGCGAAACCGGTCACCAGGCCGCTGGTTACCGCGGCGAACGGCTGCCAGCGGTGCCGGTCGCGCGGGAGCAGGGCCAGCGCGGCGGCCAGGATCAGCCCGGCGAGCACGAGGAGCAGGGACACCTTGACCGCGAACGCGAGTCCTGCGGCGGCTCCGGCCCCGGCGGCGATGAGGAAGCAACGCAGCAGCCGCCCGGGTGTGGGTGCCGAGGGCAGAGCGGTTTCCGGGGTAACCGGAGTGGCCGGGGCGCCACGGATGGGGGTTCCGGTGGGGGCCGCGGTGGCACGGGGGGCGTAGCGCAGCGAGAGGCAGAACAGGGCGAGGGCGGACACGGCGAAGAAGACCGCCTGGCCGTCGACGTGCGCGCCGGCGACGAGCACCTGGAGCAGCAGGGGGTTGGCGGTCCAGAGCAGCGCGGCGCGAAGCTGCCGGCCACGGCAGCCGCGGGCCAGGCGGTGCGCGAGCAGGCCGGTGCCGGCGAACGCCGCCACGTTGACCAGGGACAGCACGAAGACGGTGAGCCGCGCGGACCGGCCGCCGGCCGCCGCGGCCAGCGCCTGGAAGCCGGTTGCCACGCTGCCGTAGACCGACGGGGAGTGCCGCCAGTCCTGCACCGCCCGGGCGACCGGGTCGCCGAGCCGGGCCAGCATGGCCGCCGTGGTGGTGTAGGGATCGTGGCCGGTCACGGCCATCCGGCCGTATGCGGCGTAGCTCAGGTGATCTCCGGAGCCGAACGGCGGGACCATGGCCAGCGCCGCCGCCGCGGCCAGGCCGGCGCCCAGCAGCAGCCGCGGCGGGACAGCCCAGCCGTGCCGGGCGGCGTGCAGGCACATGCCGAGCCCCGCGGCGCCCAGGGCGAGCGCCGTCGCGGCCAGCCCGATCGCGAAGCGGCGGGCAGGCCCAGGCCAAGCGACCATGGCGGCTGGCCCGCGCCGCCGGGCAGGGCGGGTTCCATCACCGAGGGCCCGGCGGCCGCGACGGCGAACGTGAGCAGGACGCTGGCCAGGGACGCGGCCAGTCCGGCGCGGCCGGTGAGTTCGAGGCGGCGGGCGGGCGGCGGCACCGGGCGGGCCGGCGGCGCACGGGCCGGGGCGGCAGCGAGGCGGCGGGCGGCGCGGGGCCAGGAGCCTGCGGGGTGGCCGGCGGCCGGGGGCGGGGCGCCGGCGAGGCGGGCCGGCTGGCCGGCGGCCCGGCGGTCATCGGCGGCCGGAGATCATCGGCGGCCGGGGCGCAGCCTGCCCGGGCGGGCCGCGAGGGCGCGGGCGGCAGGCTCCCGGGCCGCGAGCGCACGGGCGACGTCGGCGAACTGGCGGGCCCGGTGTACCTGGGATGCCCAGTCGCTGCCGGTGGCCCGGTGCGCGAGCGGCACCTCGACCTCGGTCACCCGCATCCCGGCGCGGAGCAGGTCGATGGTGAGCGCCGTCTCCACCCCGAACCCGGCCGCGAGCGGCCGCGCGATCTCGAACGCGGCCCGGGTCAGGCAGCGCTGCCCGTTCAGCGGCTGGGCGGGCCGCCAGCCGGTGGCCCGCTCGATGCCCGCGCCGGACAGCCCGACGACCAGGCCGTGCCCGCCCTGGCGGACCCGATCGGTGAAGACCGCGATCGTCATGTCTGCCTCACCGGCCCGCACCGGTTCGGTGAGCGGCCCGGCCGCGCCCGCGGTCTCGCCGAGGTCGGCGTCCAGGAAGAGCAGGTGCCGGGCGCGGTGGGCACCCGGCGGGGCGTCGGTGGCTTCCAGCAGCCGGATGGCCTCGGCCCCGGTCTCCATCGCGGCCGCCTTGCCCCGGTTCCTCTCGTGCCGCAGCACCGTTGCCCCGGCCTGGCTGGCCAGCGCGGCGGTCTCGTCGGCGGAGCCGTCGTCGACCACGATGACCAGGTCGACCCCGGGCAGCCCGGCGGCCCCGGCCACCGTGGCCGCGATCCGGCCGGCTTCGTTCCTGGCCGGAATGACGACTGCGACGTCACCGCTCGGTGGCATGCCGCAGATCTTAGAGCGCCCGGGCCGGAGGGCGCCGGGGCCGGCGAAGATCCGTGGACTACTGGCCGGTGACCGCGGGCACTTCGTCGTGGATGGTGAACACGGACTGCAGCCCGGTCACCTCCAGGATCTTGCGCACCGACGCGCGCGGCGCGGCAAGGGTCAGGTCCCCGCCGCGCTCGGTGGCCAGCCGGTGTGCCGCGAGCAGCACATTCATGCCGGTGGAGTCGCAAAACTCGACCGCGGACATGTCCACCACGAGGTGCGCCGACTTGCCGGCGCCCAGCGCGGACGTCAGCTCGGCCTGCAGCTTCGGCGCCGTGTACAGGTCGATCTCACCAGCAAGGGCGAGGACAACGTGATCCCCCTGGGAACGGCTTGAGACCCTCAACTCCACGTGCCGCACCTTACCGGTCCCAGCGGCCCGCGACCATAGGCTCCGCTCAGGAGTGGCTTAGGACACGCTGTTGGCTGGCCGGCTTGTCCCGGATCGCCATGGTGTGCCCTGGGCCCGGCGCCGCAGATCAGTGCGTGGCCAGGCCGGCCATCGTGGCCGTCTGCGCCTCGGCGGTCGCCACCGGCGCCACCTCGGCCGGTGCGAGCGCGGCGACCTCCGGTACCAGTTCGGCGACCTCCGGCACTGGCGCGGCGGTCTCCGGTGCGGGCGCGGCGAGGTCCGCTGCGGCGGCGGCCTGCTCCCCGGAGACGAGGGTCAGGGCCGGCGCGGCGGCCGGGGCCGGGGCGGCGGCGGCCGCCAAGCTGTCCCGGCTGACCGGGGAGGACAGGGCGCGTGGCCCGCCGCGGGCGCGGCTGAGCTCCGAGCCCGGGATCCTGATCACCTCGACGCCGGCCGCTTCGAGCCGGGCGTTGGTCTCCACGTTGCGCTCATAACAGAGCATCAGCCGCCGGTCGACGGCCAGCGCGTTGCCGCCGTCGTCCCATTGCCGCTGCGACGCGGCGGGCGGGTCCACCCCCGTGCCGATCACGGTCAGCGCCTCGGCGCCCATCGCCTGGGCCACCGATTCCAGGAACGGCATCGGCCGGGACAGCCGCAGTTCGCCGTCGGCGCTGGTGATGACGTGCGCCTGGAGGACATAACCCAGCGCCGGGAACATCAGCACCGTGTCGTGGTCGATCACCGTGCAGACCGTGTCCAGCCGGGTGCCCTCCGGAAGCTGGCGCAGCGGCACGGCCAGCACGGCGGTGGCCAGGCCCGCCCGGAACAGCCGGCCGGCGAGGCGTTCCACGCCGGCCGCCGTCGTCCGCTCGCTGATTCCCGCGGCAATCACGCCCGGCGCGAGCTGGAGCAGGTCGCCGACGTCGAGCGGCTCCTGCTCCGGGCCGTAGACGCAGGCCACCCCGGCGAACCGCGGATGGTGCCGGTAGAGGCTCCTGATCAGTGCCGCCTCACGCCGCCTGGGCGGATCCATGCTGGCCAGCGCGACCGCCGGGCCGATCCACAGATGGGAGTCCCGCAGGAACATCAGGTTGGGCAGCGGCGGGATCACGAAGTCGTGCCGGTCCATCAGCCCGAAGGCGACGCCGTGGCCCGGGCGGAACTCCTCCGGGGACAGCCCCGCCACCAGGATATGAGCCAGGTCCTCGGGGTCCAGGCCGGCCAGGTGGCTGCCCAGGTCGGCGCGGAGCCGCTCGCCGAGATGCTGCGCTCCGAGCACGGCCACGATCGCCTCGGCCCGGGCGGTGGGGTACTCCATCACGTCCTGCAGCAGTTCCATGACGTAGAGCACCTCGACACCCTGGTCGCGCAGGCACTGCGCGGCGATGTCGTGCTCCTGCTGGGCCCGGGCCACCCAGGGCAGGCCGGGGAACTGCAGGCGGTCCTTCGTGCGGGGGGTGATACGCAGCAACTCGGCACCGGGACGGTGGGCTAGTACGGTCCGGAGGCGCCCGACCTCGCTGTCGACGCCATGCGTGTGGCCCACAAGCAAAACCCCCGCTCTGCGTGCCGGGGCCCGTGGCCGGGCAACCCCGTCGCAGGGAAGTATCACCGCTTTGCCGGCGGCTTACGCCTCGCCGGCCCGCTGGGCATGACCGTTGGCCAGGCTGGCCCCCCGGCCCGGGGACGCGGCGAGGGTGGCCCAGACGGTCACCCCTCCGGTGGAGGCCTGGACGCCCCAGGTGCTGGCGAGGCATTCCACGATCTCCAGCCCGCGGCCGCCCAGCGCGGACGGTGGCGGATGCCCGGCATGCGGGCTGGTGGGGCCGCCGCCGTCGCGCACGGATACGGTGAGTGACCCGTCGCGGAGCGACCACGACACCTGGACCACGGCGCCGGGCAGCGGCTTGGCGTGGCGGATGGCGTTGCTGAGCAGTTCGCTCAAGACCAGCGCGGCGTCCCCGATCGCATTCGATACCAGGCCGGCTTCGCGCAGGTCAGCGGCAAGTTGCCAGCGGGCGGTGGCGACGCTGGACGGTGCCCACGGGAGCAGGACGACGCTCGATGGACTCACCTCCCCGTAGCCCGTCCCGCGGACTGCCTGATGAGCCGGACATGCCCCGAACATTCGCCCCGGAAACGTACACCTGCCCCTCAAGCATCACAGTGCGCAATCGTATAGAGATATTGCTACTATCCGGAGTTTTAGTGCTGCATTGAGTTACCGAAAGTCTGGTATTGCCGGGTCCGGTCCGCCGATGCGGCTACCATGGGTTCGCCGTGGCGCCCCCGGGCCGGGGGGTTTCGCCGGGACGCCAGGGCTCCATGAGCAGCGCCCGCACGGCGGGCACTGGCTGGTTGACATGCTGGACGAGGTGAACTGATGGGACGGGCCGACCCCGATCGGTCTGGCCTCCCGGCGGCAGCGACGGCGGGAACACTGGACTCCGGTGAGCAGGCTGCTGAGGCGACGGGACAGACCGAAGGGCACGCGGAAAGCACCCCGGCCGGGCAGGCCGGGGCGGGTCCGTCCTGGATCCGTGCGTCCGTGCCACGGCCGCGGCAATCCGTGACCGCCCCGTCGCGGGTGCGCGGGGCCTTCCGCGGGCCGGTGGCCCGGCAGCCGGCATCCTGTTGTGCTTCGTCGCCGCCGGAATCGTGGTGACGATCCCGCTGGCGGCCAACCTGGCGGGCCGGATACCGGGCGCCCGGGACCCGGCCAGCTACGTCTGGGACTTCTGGTGGATCGCGCACCAGGTCACCCACCTGGGCAACCCGTGGTTCACCCCGCTGATGGCGGCGCCGGTCGGGGTGCAGCTCGGGTTCCACACGGTGATGCCGCTGCCCGGCGTGCTGCTCACCCCGGTCACCCTGGCCTTCGGGCCGGCCTTCTCCTACAACCTGCTGACCGTGATCCTGCCCGGGCTGCTCTGCTATGCGACGTACCGGGCGGCCCGGCTGTGGCTGCGCTCGGCCATCGGCGCGGCCGGCGCGGCGGTCTTCTTCGGCCTGTCCTCCATGCTCACCCAGCAGGACTGGTACCACCTGAACATCGCGCTCGGGGCGATGTTCCTGCCGATGGCACTGGAGGCGTCGGTGCGGCTGCGCCGCCAGCCCGGCCGGCGGCAGGCGATCATCCTGGGGCTGGTCATGGGGATCGCGGTGCTCACCGACCAGGAGTCCGCGGTGCTCGCGGCGATCGTGGTCGGGCTGGTGCTGCTGCCCTGGCTGCTGCGGCAGCCAGGCTGGGCGCGGCTGCGGCCGGTGCTGCTGGCGTGCGCGGCCGGCGCCGTGGTGGCCAGCCCGCAGATCGTCGCCATGCTCCAGGAGATCATCGCCTCACACGGCGGCCTGTCGATCAAGCCGACGCTGCTGGCCGTGTCGTACAAGCAGTACGGCATCGGCCTGCCCGGGATGTTCACCCCCACGCCGCGGGTGACCACCTTCGGGCTCGACCCCCTGGCCAGCCCGTTCCTGCACGGCCGGGACAACGAGGGCATGCCGATGTTCGGCACCACGCTGACCGTGCTCGCGCTGCTCGGCCTGGTCGCGAGCTGGCGGCGCCGGCACGCGTGGCAGCTCGCCGGGCTGTGGATCGGGTGCGCGGCGCTCGCCCTCGGCACCTCGCTATGGATCGGCAAGACCCAGTACCTGCCGCTGTCCTCGGTGTGGAACGGGGTGCGGGTGTCCGACCTGATGCCCTACACCTGGTTCGTCCGGCTGCCGGGGCTGTCCAGCTTCCGGGAGGCGGACCGGCTGGCCATCCTCGGGCTGCTGCCCGCCGCGCTGCTCGCCGGGGCGGCGGTCGAGTGGTGCCGGTACCACGCCAAGCCGTTGCTCGCCGTGATAGCTGTCGGCGCCATCCTCGAGTCCGGCTATGCCGGCTACAGCGGGGACGTACGGAAGGTGAGCACGATCCCGGCCAGCTACCCGGGCGTGGACCGTGGCATCGTGCAGGACCACACCGGCTCGATCGTCCTCGACCTGCCGTTCGGGCTGCGCGGCGGCATCCCGGTGGACGGGGTGCCGTTCTTCCCCCAGGCGCTGGTGATGGCCACCGAGGACGGCCACCCGAGGTCGATCGCCTACACCTCCCGGGTGCCGGATCCAACCATCAAGGCGATCAACAACCACCCCTTCTACGCGGCGCTGATCCACGCCCAGCATCAGGTACCGCAGACGTGCCCGTGGCGGGTCCCCGGGCAGCCGGAGTCGCTGAACCTGTGCGACCACCCGTACGGCGTATCGCTGCCCGGCACCGAGGTCGCGGTGAACAAGGTGTCGGAGTACCTCACCCCGGCGCGGCTGGCCGCGGCCCGGGCCGACGCGGCCCGGATGAACATCGGCTGGGCCGTGGTGTGGAAGCGCAACGGCAGCGTCAGCAAGTTCCTCGAGACGTTCCTGCACGAGACCGGGTTCAAGTTCGACTACCTGCAGACGATCCACGGCAAGGACGCCGTGCTGGTCTACAAGCGGGCCTGCGTCACGGCTGGACCGGGCCAACCGCACTGCCTCCCGTAACGACGCCAGCCCCACCGCCCGGGAAGATTTCCGCCCGGAGGTATGCGGATCGGCGGGTGACAGGGTTAAAGGGTTGTGAGCAACCAGCAGACGGAGTTCGCGGACTTCTTCCAGGCAAGCTGGGATCCCTGCCTGCGGGCGGTGGTCGCGGTCGTCGGCAGCCAGCAGCTGGCCGAGGATCAGGTGGCGGAGGCGTTCGCCAGAGCCTGGGTGTCGTGGCGGAAGGTCCGCCGTCATCCGGCGCCGCGGGCGTGGGTGGTGCGCACCGCGCTCAACACCGGCGCGTCGTGGTGGCGGCGGCGGTACCGCGAACTGCCCCTGGCTGACCACGACCTGACAGCTCCCGGCGACCTTGACGGTGGCCTCGATGGCACCTTGCTCACGGCTATATGGCGCCTGCCTGCCCGGCAGCGTGAGGTGATCGCGCTGCGAATCTTCCTCGATCTGGACACCGCCACCATCGCCAGGGAACTGGGGATCGAGGCTGGCACGGTCCGGATGCACCTGTCCCGGGGCGTGACGGCGCTGCGCCACGAGCTCACCCCTGCCAAGAACATGGAGGCCGGTCAATGAACGTCCACGATGAAATGAGCGACACCGAGGTGCTGCGCGCCGCGTCCGACTCCCTCTCCGGGATCCCCGTGGCCAGCCCCCCAGATGTGGCGAAGGTCATGGCCAGGGGCCGCGCACGCCGGACGCGCCGGCTCTCCGCGGTCGCGGGCGTGGCGGCGGCCGGCGCCGCCGCGGGTACCGCACTGGCACTCGGCCTGACCGGCGTACTCGGCCCGGCCCGGGCACCCGGCACGATCCGGACCGCGGCGTTCACCCTCGTCAGCAACGCCAACGGCACGGCCACGCTGACCATCAACCCGAAGGAACTGCTCGACCCCGCGGCCCTGCAGAGCGACCTGGCCCAGGACGGCATCCCGGCGATGGTCACCTCCGGCAGCTTCTGCTCCTCCGATCCCCCGCCGACCGGCTTCGCGCAGGTCGTGTCGTTCAACCCGGCCGGGCCGAGCACCACGACGCCGCAATCGGGTGGCCAGCTCACCATCACGTTCGACCCGTCGGCCATGCCAGCGGGCGCAGAGCTCAGCTTCGGCTACTTCCAGCTCGGCTCGGGCCAGTACTCCGGCGAGCAGCAGGCCGAGATCGTGCTCGTCACCACGAACTCCTACACCTGCACCAGCACCCCGCCCGACCCCAACGGCTCGCCCAGCGGCTACGGCGAATCGGACAGCTTCGGGCTGCTGTACGGCGGTCCCGGCCCGTCCGGGTCGTAATCAGCCGCGGGCCTGGGCGGCCCTTCCTGCCCCGGGGCGCAGGCAGGCGCCCCGGGGCATCTCTTATGCATGAGTTGCCCGCCGCGCTGCTCGCCGGGGCGGCGGTGGAGTGGAGTGTGGGGTTAGGGCAAGGTTCCACCGGCCGGTGTTGTCCGGGCCGGGATGACCGCGGGATGCTGAAAAGCCGGCAACCCCTGGAGGCGCGCCGTGAGACCACTCGCTGTGGCGGGTGCGGCGATGGCCCTGCTTGCCCTGGTGCCCGCCGCAGCGGCTGATGCCGCCCCGCGGGCCGGCGCCACCGGCGCCCGTGACCGCGCTTTCACCTCGGACTACACATTCCTCGCCGGCGTCTCGTGTCCGGCCGCGTCGTTCTGCATGGCCGTCGGCGCGGCGGTAGACGCCGATAACCGGTTGCGGACGCTCGCGGAGCGGTGGGACGGCACGGCCTGGCATATCGTTCCCACCCTCAACCAGGGCGGGCCCCGCGAGGCCAACGAACTGGAGTCGGTATCCTGCGCCTCGGCCGCCAGTTGCATGGCCGTGGGCGACGCGCAGAACGGCTCGGTCCCGCTCGCCGAGGGGTGGAACGGGTCTGCCTGGTCCCTGCTGCAGGCTCCGGTTCCCCCGGATGGCCGCGACGCGACGCTGGCATCGGTGTCCTGCCCGGTGGCAACGAGTTGCGTCGCCGCCGGGAGCAGGAACGACCACAGCGGCATGCCGCCCGCCACGTTGATCGAGCGGTGGAACGGGTTGCGCTGGGCGCTGGTGCCCAGCCCCAATCCGAGCGGGTCGATCGCGAGCGCCCTGTGGGGGATCAGCTGCGCATCGGCCGCCGTGTGCACGGCCGTGGGCGACTTCACCGTCAGCAACCCCAACCAGGCCACACTGGTGGAGCAGGGTAGCGGCAACACCTGGACGGTTGTCCCCAGCCCCGGCCTGCCCGGCAAGCAGACCGCGTTGTATGCCGTCGACTGTGTCTCGGCCACCGTCTGCAGAGCGGCAGGCGCCGCGTTTCACAACGCCGGGGGGAACTTTGTCGCCACCCCGCTGACCGGGCGCGCGAGCGGCGGGACGTGGCACGTGTCACCAGCCCCGTATCCCGCGGGGACCACTTACGACGAGTTTGGCGGCGTCGCGTGCGCCTCGGCAGCCGTCTGCATCGCGACCGGCAGCACGGAGTCCTCCCTCGGCATCAGGACGCTGGTGGAATCCACCAGCGGCGGCTCGTGGACGATCGTCCCCAGCCCCAACGCGCCCGGCACGCTGAGCGCGCTCGGGGGCATTTCGTGCGTCTCCGCCGACCTCTGCATGGCGGTGGGCGACAACGACAACGGCTCCGGCCAGCGTCTGCCGCTCAGCGAGCAATGGAACGGCACAGCCTGGGCAATCGTCCCTGCGCCAAACCCCTGACCCGGCGCAGGCGCTGGGCAGTAAACGAGGGCGGACCGGCCCCGGGATTGTCCTTCCTCGTGACACCTGCCGCACGCCAGTCAGGGCTGGCCGTTGGCGGGCGGCGGGGCGGCCAGCAGGCCCTCGGCGGCGAGGCCCCGCAGCACGCCCCGCAGGCCCAGGGCCAGGCCGGCCCGCTCCGGTGCGGTCAGCCCGGCGAGGATGCGCTCCTGCCGCGACTGCCACGCCTGCCAGAGCCGGTCGGCGACCGCCCGGCCCTGCGGGGTGAGATAGAGCCGGACGTAGCGATGGTTCTGCTCGTCCCTGCCTCTGCGGATCCAGCCCTTGCCCTCCAGGCTCGCGGCCAGCCTGCTCACCGTGCTCTTCTCCAGGCCGAGCAGGGCCGCGAGCTGGCCCTGGGCGATGCCGTGCGCGGCGAGCAGTTCGGTCAGCGCGCGGGCCTCGGAGGCCGTCACCGCGGGAGCGCCGCCCGCCCCCGGCCGGCCGGGACCGCACGGCCCGCGTGGTCGTTCCCGGCAGGCCGGGAACCCGGCGGGACGGCCGCCGGGCTCAGCATGCGCAGCAGCAGCCCGAGGAGCTGATCCAGTTCCGCGCCGCCCGATGCGGGATCCATAGGAACAGTTGTACCCCACAACCCACCCCGTGGTACCTTCGAACCGTGAGAGTTGCGCCATACAACTGCGGATTCGGCCAGCACACCCGCCCGAAGACCATAAGCTCACCGTCGTGACTAACCGAGGACGCCTGAGTGCGCCCGGCGGGCTGACCAAGCCGGGCAGCCTGAGCGGCCCCGGCGGCCTGCCGGAAAACGGCGGCCCGGCCGGTCAGGGAGCCGCGGGCACGGCCGTTCTCGCCGGCGAGCCGCCCGAGCTGTACCTGGCCGACGGCGAGTTCCCGGCCGGCGAGCGGCTGAGTGACTTCGCCAAGCAGCACAACCTCGAACCGGCCTCCGCCCGGCCGGCCGCGCTGAAGTACCTGCGCATGCTGTGGCAGCGGCGGCAGTTCATCAGCGGCTTCGCCACCGCGAGCAACGTGGCGATGTACAGCGAGGCGCGGCTCGGCCAGCTCTGGCAGGTGCTGACCCCGCTGCTGAACGCGGGCGTCTACTACCTGATCTTCGGGCTGCTGATCGGCGTCAACCGGGGCGTGCCGGACTACATCCCGTTCCTGGTCACCGGCATCTTCGTGTTCAACTTCACGCAGCGCGCCTGCATCACCTCGTCGGTGGTGATGCGGGACAACCTGCCGCTGATCCGGGCGCTGCCGTTCCCGCGCGGCTGCCTGCCGCTGGGTTACGTGCTTATCGAACTGCAGCAGCTGCTGCTCTCGTTCGCCGTGCTTTTCGTGATCATCCTCGCCTACGGCGAGCCGCTCACCTGGTACTGGTTCCTCATCCTCCCCGTGCTGGCGCTGCAGACCCTGTTCAACGTGGGGTGCTCGTTCATCCTGGCGCGCTGGGGGTCCGGCTTCGACGACGTCAGCCAGTTGCTGCCGTTCATCATCCGCACCTGGATGTACGCCTCCGGTGTCATCTTCAGCATCCAGACCACGCTGACGCTGATCCCCGGCAAGCTCCTCTACGCCCACCACAAGCTCGCCTACCTGCTGCAGGTCAACCCGGCGGCGGTGTACATCACGCTGATCAGGAACGCCCTGCTGGAGAAGCAGCGCACCAGCATGCCCGGCTACCACGCCTACAACGCCATGCGGTGCGCGGCTTACGGCGACCCCGCGAAGTACCACATCAACGCGGACGTGTTCGCGGAGAAGGTCATCTACTGGAGTTCCTACTGCAAGCCGATCGTCAGCACGCCGGCGCTGTGGGGGTACGCGGTCGGGTGGGCCGCGCTGGCGGTCGTGGCCGGGTTCTTCTTCTTCTGGCGGGCCGAAACGAGTTACGGCCGTGGCTGAGCCGATGGTCGTCGTGGACGACCTGCACGTGGTGTACCGGGTCTACGGCTCCGGTGCGGACAAGGGCACCGCGGCGACCGCGCTGCTGCGCATGGTGAAGCGGCAGCGGCGCCCGTCGATCCGTGAGGTGCACGCCATCCGGGGCATGTCGTTCATCGCCTACAAGGGCGACGCCGTCGGGGTCATTGGCCGCAACGGGTCCGGCAAGTCCACCCTGCTGCGCGCGATCGCCGGCCTGCTGCCGGCCGAGCAGGGCATGGTCTACACGCTCGGGCACGCGGCGCTGCTCGGTGTCAATGCCGCGCTGCTGGAGAACCTCACCGGCGAGAAGAACGTGATACTCGGCTGCCTGGCGATGGGGATGAGCCCGCAACTGGTGAAGGAGCGCTACCAGTCGATCGTGGACTTCTCCGGCGTCGGCGACTTCATCAACCTGGCCATGAAGACCTACTCCACCGGCATGGGGTCCCGGCTGCGGTTCGCCATCGCGTCCGCCAAGAGCCAGGACATCCTGCTCGTGGACGAGGCGCTGGCCACCGGCGACGCCGAGTTCCGGGTCAAGAGCCACCGGCGCATCGACGAACTGCGCGAGCAGGCCGGCACGGTGTTCCTGGTGGCGCACAACCTGGGCGAGATCGAGGAGACCTGCAACAAGGTCATTTGGCTGGAGAAGGGCCGGATCGTCCAGGCCGGGGAGAACGTACCGGAGATCATCGACGCCTACCTCGCCGCGACCGGCGGCGAGCCCCGGGTCCGCGAGCCCAAGTAAGCGGGCCCAAGTAACAGACCTAAGTGGGCCCGGACCGTCCTGCCGGGATCGCCCGGACCGGGATACGCTTTCGCCACCGAACGCCCTTCCACGACGGGCTGGTGTGCGATGACACGCTTGTGCGCTGTGGCCTTCGCCCTCGCGGCGCTGGCGCTCGGCGTTGCCCCGGCCGGGCCGGCCAGCGCGGCGGCGGGACCGGGCGGCTGGTCGATCCAGCCCAGCCCCAACCCGCCAGGGGCGACCAACGCCCGGCTTGAGGCGGTCTCCTGCCCGCGGCCCCGGTTGTGTGAGGCCGTCGGGGATTACACCACCGGGTCCGATTACCTGCCGCTGGCCGAGCGGTGGAACGGCACCACCTGGACGCTGCAGTCCATCCCCGCCGTGCCCGGCGCACGGAACAACTTCCTGACCGGCCTGTCCTGCGCCACGGCCCACTGGTGCGTCGCGGCCGGGTTCTCTGTAACCACCGCCAGCCCGAACGGGCAGGCCCTGGCCGAAACCTGGAACGGCAGCACCTGGGCGATCCAGCGCACCCCGCCGCTCGGGAAGGGCGGCGCCCTGCTGGACGCGGTGTCCTGCACCTCCCCGACCTCGTGCATGGCCGTCGGCGGGTTCGCCAAACCGGGGCCCACGGTGCTGTACCAGCCCCTCGCGGAGCAGTGGAACGGCTCGGCCTGGGCGGTGGTGCCGGTGCCGAACCCGCACGCGGACAACGGCAGTTCGCTCACGTCGGTGTCGTGCACGGCGGCCAGCGCGTGCATGGCCGGCGGCGACTTCGACTTCGCGGACATCGCCCAGTCGGTGTTCGCCATGCGCTGGAACGGCACCGCCTGGGCCATGCAGCATCAGCTCAACCCGGGCAGCCAGATGCAGGACGAGGACAACGCGGTGTCCTGCACCAGCGCGACGGCATGCACCTCGGTGGGCTTCTGGGTCGGCTTCTCCGGGCAGGGGCCGCTGGCCGAGGCCGGCAACGGGAATACCTGGGCCCGGGAACAGGTGGCCCCGCCACGGGGCAACCGGCAGGCCACGCTCAACGGGGTGTCCTGCCCGGCCGCGGCCGTGTGCGTCGCCGCCGGCGACTGGTCGCCGGTGGCCGGCGGGGGCGACCCGACCAACAGCCTGGCCGAACGGTGGAACGGCAGCGCCTGGACGGTGCAGCCGACGCCCAACCCGGCCGGGTCGGTGTTCACCGCGCTCAACGCGGTCGACTGCACCTCGGCGGCGCGGTGCGTGGCCGTCGGCGCTTCCGCGACCACCACTGCGGGCCTGACGCTCGCCGAGCGTTACACCGGATAGGACATCGGCCCGGGAATCAGCCGGGCTTGGCAGCCAGCCGGGACTGGCAGTCAGCCCGGACCGGGCGCGGCGGCCCGGCGCAACTGCAGGCTCATCCTGGTCCCGCCGCCGGCCCGGGAGGCCGCCGCCACCTCACCGTCCTGCGCCCGGGCAAGCTGCCGGACGATGTACAGCCCCAGGCCGATGCCGCCGAACCGGCGCCGGTCGCCGGTCTCGCCCTGGACGAACCGCTCGAAGATCCGCTCGTGGTCGCCCGGGGCGATGCCGATGCCCTCGTCGTCCACGGTGACCTCGATCCAGTCCCCGGCCGGGCGGGCGGCCACGGTGATCGTGCCGCCGTTCGGCGAGTACTTGAACGCGTTCTCCAGCAACTGGCCGACCATGATGTCGGTGGCCATCGCGTCGCCGTGCGCCTGCGGCAGGCCGTCCGGGATCTCGGCGACCAGCGTGTGCTTGTCCGACAGGGACAGGAACGCGGCCACCGTCCCGCGCAGCAGCACCGCCAGGTCCAGCGGGCCGTTCCGCACGGTGAGCTGGTCCGCCCCGGCACGCGCGCCGAGCAGCAACTGCTCCACCAGATGGCTCAGCGAGCCGGCCCGTTCCGCGATCGTCTGCACCGCGCTGCGCCGCTCGGCGTCGGTGAGCTTGTCCCAGCGCTGGGCCAGCGTGCTGGCGAACCCCTGGACCACGGTGATCGGGGTGCGCAGTTCGTGGCTGGTGGTGGCCAGGAACAGGTCCTTGGCCTCTTCGAGTTCCTTGGCAGCGGTCACGTCGCGGAAGTCCACGACCCGCTCGTCCTTGCCGTTCAGTTCGTTGCACAGCACGTCGAGCCAGCGGCCGTTGGGCAGCCGGTGGGTGACCCGGGGCGCGCCCGGCTCGGGCACCGGGAACGGCGGCGGCTTGCCGGTCACCTCGTCCGCGGACATCCCGGTCAGCTTGTGCGCGGCCGGGTTCCACTGCCGGATCAGCCCGGCGCCGTCGAGCACCGCGATGCCGTCGGCGCTGGCGTCGATCACCGCGCGCTCGTGGGCGCGCTGCCGCACGAGTTCCTCGAACGCGGTCGCGTTGGTGAGCGCGACCCCGGCGTGCCCGGCGAGCAGTTCCAGCAGTTCCAGCTCCACGTGCCCGACCTTGCGCCCGCTGTACAGCGCGTACAGGGCGCCATAGGGGCGGTCCCCGACGTGCGACAGGGACAGCGCGATCGTGTGCAGCCCGGGCAGGGCGGACCAGATCAGGTCGGCGAACTCGCCGGACTCCCCGGTCGCCATCATCACGTTCCGCCCGGACCGCATGAGCTGGCCGACCATGCTGGTGGGCAGGTCGGAGGTGCGGCCGCGGAGCCGGGTGGGAAGCCCTTCCATGCTGACCAGGCGCACCCGGTCGTCCTCGATGAGCACGAAGCCGCCCGCGTCCGCGCCGGTCAGGTCGCACAGGCTGGCGGCGATCCGGTCCAGCACGGCCTCCAGGTCGCGCTGGGCGTTCATGTCCGCGACCACGTCGCCGAGCTTGCGGACCACCCGGGCCCGCTCGGCCATGTGGTGCCGCGCGGCGGTGTCCTCGCCGGTGCGGTGGCACACGTTCACCCAGCCGATGACCTCGCCGGAGCGGTCCCGCAGCGCGCTGGCGTCGATGCGCAGGTCGAGCAGCTTGCCGTCCTTGCGGGACCGGCGGGTCACGTAGGAGATCTGGCCGCCGGAGCGGACCCGCTCCAGCGCGGCGTTGTGCTCGGCCTTGAGTTCCTCGGGGATCAGCGCCGGTTCGCTGCCCAGGGCCTCCGCGGCACTCCAGCCGAACATCCGCTCGGCCGCCGGGTTCCACAACAGCACGGTCCGCTCGGCGCTGAAGGCCACGATGGCATCGGCCGCGCACTCGATCACCGCGCGCGCGGTCGCGTCCACGCGGTCCTGGCCCGCTACCACCGTTTCGGATCGCACCCTTGCATCGTGCCATCGCCGGGGCGATCTGGCCCGCAAATCCCAAGGCAGGACCATCCGGCCCGCGCGTGAGGGCAGCATTCTCGTGATTGTCAGTATGGATATTGAGGAACTGCGGCTCTAGCCGGCGGGGCGGCGGCGTGCGATCCTGAGGGGGCGGACGAGAGGGAACGCGGTGAAATACCTGACGGTGCAGGAAATGACCTGCGACGACCCGGCCGCCTTTGGAGTTCGCCTCGATCCGCTGATGGAGGCGCTGCTGCGGCTGGAGGCGGCCGGCGGCGCCATCGAGGATCCGGATCTCGCCGCCGACCTGGGCACGGGCCACGTGGACGTGCAGATGACGGTCGAGGCCACGGACCCGGCCGCCGCGATGGTGACGGCACTGGCGACGCTCCGGTCGGCCATCCAGGCGATCGGCGGCACGGACTCCGGCTGGGAAACCACGGCGGCCGTGGTGCACGCGGCGCCCGCCGGGGCACCCGGGCTACTCGCCTCCGCCTGAATCGCTGCCGGGGAGGGCGACCATGCCCTCGGTGACGGCGCGGTAGACCGCCGCCGCGCGGCTGGAGGCCTCGAGCTTGCGGTAGATGTGATCGAGGTGGTGGGCCACCGTCCGGGGGCTGATCTCCAGCTTGCGGGCTATCGCGCTGCTGGTATGGCCCCGCGCGACCAGTTCCAGGAGCTGGAGTTCGCGGCCGCTCAGCCCGGCCGCCTGGGCGGCGGCGGGCCCGGTCATCGCCTGCCGGGCCCGGTGCCGGGACCGCGCCCGTGTCATGGCCCGCACCAGCGGCGCGCCCAGCACCGCGAGCAGGTCACGGTCGTCCTCGGTGAAGTCACCGCGGCCGGGCTGCCGTCCCCGGTGCGCTGCAGGTGATCGACCAGCGGGTTCTCCTGCAGGTGCGCCTCGAACGCGGCGATGCTGTCCGCGCTGAAGACCACGTCCTCGGGTAGGCGCAGTAGTACACCTGGCCAGGTTCGGGGCCGAACTCGTTATAGGAGAGCACGTCGGCACGGATCAGCCCGGCCAGCCCGGGCAGCGCGCGGCGGCCCAGGCCGTCGGGATCGCCGGTCTCGGCCAGGTCCTCGACGAACCGGAGCGCACTCTCCAGCGCGCCCAGCGACACATGCACTGCCGCCCCCAGCTTGCCCACGCGTAATCAGCACAAACTGCCCATAGACAGTCCCGCTCCCCGGGCTGTTGAGTTAAGCCGAGATATGTGCTCCGGCGGGGGACGTCGACTGCGGGGCCGCTCGGGTGGCAGCGGCCAAGGCGTCGTTACGCTCCCCGGGCTGTTGAGTCAAGCCCCAGGCATGCGCTCCGGCGGGGGACGACTAACCGCGGGGCCGCTCGGGTGGCAGCGGCCAGGGCGTTACGCTCCCCGTGGCGCCCGCCGCCGCGTGTTAGCGCGGGCCCAGGGTTAACCGCCGGTGCGGATCGCCGCGGTGAACGCGGCCCAGTCCTGCGGGGTGAATACCAGCTTGGGGCCGTCGGGGTCCTTGGAGTCGCGCACCGCGATGGCGGCGGGCAGCGCGGCAGCGCCGCCGTTGGTGCCGCTGTAGGACGACTTGCGCCACACCTCGGCAACCTCGACGCAGTTGCCACCGTTATCGCCGCTGTAGCTGGACTTGCGCCATACGGCGCCGGTCAGGTCCATGTCTTGGCCACTTCTCTCAGAAGTTCGAGTGAGGCTGCTCGCGGCAACGCCTCGGTTTTCAGCGTCTCGTACCGCAGCGTGACCGCGCTGACATCCTCGGGGCGCTCGACAACCAGCCCGGTCAGCGCCGTCTCCAGGTACACGATACTGGGCGACGCCGCGAAATCCGCGATCACAAAAGCGCCTAGCAACCCAGCGTGCGCCCCGGCATCGCGCGGGATCACCTGGATCACGACGTTGTGCCGACCAGCCATGTCCGCCAAGTGCTCCACTTGGTGACCCATCACGTCCGGTCCGCCGATCCGGCGGTGCAATGCCCCTTCATCCAGCATCACCCACAGCAGCGGTGGATCATCCCGGGCCAGAATCGCTTGACGCTCCAGGCGGGCTGCCACCCATTGATCGATCTGGTCCTCGGTTGTTCCCACTCTTGTGCTCAGCACGGCACGGGCATACTCGGCCGTCTGGAGCAACCCCGGTACCAGGGCCAACTCGAACGTGCGGAGGGAGGTTGCCTCGGCTTCGTGCTGGGCGAAGGGGCGGAACCAGGAGGGGAACGCGGCCGTGCGGAGGTCCTCGTGCAGGCGGCCGAAGGTGCCTGTGGTGGCTAACGCCTCGTCGCAGCGCTGGGCGAAGTCCAGCCGGGGCACCCGGCGCATGCTCTCGACCATGCCCACCAGGGACGGGCTGTAGTTGATCCGCGCGGCAAGCTCGTCCTGCGACATGCCGGCCCGGGCCCGGGCGGCGTGGAGTTCGGCGGCGAACAGCGCTAACGCCGAATGGTCGTCATCACGGGACGGGGGCATTTCCTCACACGTCCTCACGTCAGCCGGTGCGAGCACACGGATGGATGGGCTGTCGTTACGCATGTTCCATTGCTCTTTCAAAGCGTAGTGCGGCCACGACACGCTGTGCAGGCAACCGCAACCGAACCAGTGGAGAGGGCATGGCCGCCAACCTGCCGGTGCTTGCCGCGCTGTCCGCCACCGGCCGGGCGTTCCCCGGCGAAGCCGGCCAGGTGCGCCAGGCACGCCGGTTCCTCGCCGGCCTGCTGGACGGGTGCCCGGCCGGGGATGACGCGCTGCTGTGCGTCTCGGAACTGGCCACCAACGCGGTGCGGCACAGCCGGTCGGGAGGGCAGGGCGGGCGGTTCACCGTGATCGCCGCTGTCCGGGCCGGGCGGCTGCGGGTGGGGGTGACCGACGAGGGCGGGCCGTGGCGGCCGGAGCGCGGCGGGGACGGGCAGAGCGGGCGCGGCCTGCTGATCGTCGGCGAACTGGCGAGCCGGTGGGGCCGGGAGGACACCGGCACCGGGCGGACCGTGTGGTTCGAGATCGACTGGTGAGCGGCGCTACTTCAGCAGGCGGGACATCCGCCGGTCGGCGAGCGGCTTGCCGCCGGTCTGGCAGGTCGCGCAGTACTGCAGGGAGGAGTCGGCGAACGACACCTCACGCACCGTGTCGCCGCAGATGGGGCACGGCTGGCCGGTCCGGCCATGCACCCGCAGGCCGGACTTCTTCTCCTTCTTGAGGTCGGCGGCGGCCAGGCCCGCGCTGCGCTCGACCGCCTCGCGCAGGGAACCGGTCATGGCCGCATACAGGGCGGCCACCTCATCCGGGGTGAAGCTGGATG
The DNA here is from genome assembly GCA_963730235.1 of uncultured Actinomycetes bacterium. Taxonomy (GTDB): domain Bacteria; phylum Actinomycetota; class Actinomycetes; order Streptosporangiales; family Streptosporangiaceae; genus DASXKD01. The sequence continues at coordinate 401,967 of CAVSRH010000004.1, read as the reverse complement.
CCGAGCTTGAACGGGGACATCCTGGCCACGTGCAGCACCTCGTCGGAGTAGGCGTTACCGACGCCAGCGATGATCTTCTGGTCCCGCAGCACGCCCTTGATCTGGGTGCGGCGGCCCTTGAGCAGGCCGGCCAGCGTGTCCACGGTGAAGTCCTCGGCCAGCGGGTCCGGCCCCAGCGAGGCGACGCCCGGCACCTGCTGCGGGTCGGTGACCAGGTAGACCGCGAGGCGCTTCCTCGTGCCGGCCTCGGTCAGGTCGAAACCGCTGCCGTCAGTAAACCGGAGCCGGAAGCCGAGCGGGCTCTTGCCGGGCTTGGGGGGCTGCTCGGGCAGGTCGTCCTTCCAGCGCAGCCACCCGGCCCGGGCGAGGTGCATCACCAGATGCAGCGGAGCCGGCCCGCTGATCACGTCCAGGAACTTGCCGTAGCGGGCGGTCCCGGTGACCTTTTGCCCGGACAGCGCGCTCAGCTCGGGCTGGTAGGTCTTGAGCACCGAGATGGCCGTGCTCGCGGCCCAGTCGATCTCCGCGCCCGTCGCGCGTTCCCGCAGGAAGACGGCGAGAGATTCGACTTCTGGCAGTTCCGGCACAGTATCGATTGTGCCGTCTGCCCCCCGGTGACCGGGACGCCGGGGGCATCATGATCCACGCGAGCCTTTTAGTTGTTTGACGAAAAGCAACTTATAATTTGATTTGCTTCCGCTTGACGTTGCGGGAGCGCCCCCGTAAGCGGACCATGGACCCTACAAAGGACGAGAGGCCATGGACCAAGCAGAGTCTTCGCCCCTTGGCGGTCAGCCGGAGCCGCGTCGGCGGCGGGTGCACGGCAATGAGCCGCTGCACCAGTCAGGCGCGGACTCGAAGCTGGACCACCCGGTCGTGGTCGGTTATGACGGGTCGCCGTCCAGTCGCAACGCGCTGGCCTATGCCGCGGGAGTGTCCCGGCGGCTGTCCCGCCCACTGGTGATCGTCCACGTCACCCCCGGTGTCTACTGCGAGCCGCTGACCGGGCAGGTCATCGGGGCGCCCAGGGCGCGGGCGGAAACCGAGCGCTGGGTCCTCAGTGAGCTTGCCGAGGTGTGCGACTGCGGAGGGGTCGACGTGCGCGTGATCATGCGGCACGGCAACGCGGCGCGGGAGTTGTCGACGGCGGCGGATGAACTGAGTGCGGATGCGCTGGTGATCGGGGCGCCGCGGCAGAAGTGGCACCAGGTGGTGGGGTCTGTGCCGGGGTGGCTGGCGCGACATGCGCGGTGCCCGGTCATTGTGGTGCCCTGACCTGCAGGTAATACTGTCGTACCCTCATCGGCTCGGGACGGGCGGGCGGAGGGCCCATGGAACCCAGGAATCTGGGAAATGCGGGGGCGGTGATCATGGGAAGCTGTACGGCAGAGGGTGACCGTCGAACGTGGGGGTCCGGGGGGTCGCCCCCCGGGAATGATCGCGGCCCGTAGGGGAAGGTGGCTCGAAGGCCGCCGACCACGGCGGAGTGGCTCGTGGGCGAGGAGGGATTTGAACCCTCACGTCCTTGCGGACACACGGACCTGAACCGTGCGCGTCTGCCGTTCCGCCACCCGCCCGGGCAACGAGTCAGGTTAGCACGTCCTCATGCGGACCCTCACCGCCGATACCATCGGATGCGAGCAGGGGAAGGAGGTACCCGGTGGGAGTGCTACAGCGCTTCGAGCGCAGGCTCGAGGGGATGGTGGAGGGTGCCTTCGCGCGGGCGTTCAAATCCGAAGTCGAGCCGGTGGAGATCGCCAGCGCGGTTCAGCGCGAGATGGACGACCGCGCGGCGATCGTCGCGCAGGGCCGGACGTTGGTGCCGAACGATTTCGTCGTGGAGTTGTCCGACACCGACCATGAGCGGCTGGAGGTCTACGCCGACAGCCTCGGGATCGAGCTTGCCACCCTGGCCCGGGAGCATGCCAAGGAGCAGGGGTACTCGTTCGTCGGCCCGGTGCGGATGCGTTTCGAGGGCGTGCCCGACCTGACGACCGGCACGTTCCGGATCCGCTCGGGGGTCATCCGCGGCACCACGGTGGAGGGCGGCGAGATCCGGCGGCCCGCCAGCGACCTGCCACGCCCGCCCGGTGCCTTCGCCGGCCGCCCGCGGCTGCTGGTGTCCGGCCCGGAGCCCGGCAGCGACGGCAGCACGCAGCGCACGTACGAGCTGACCTCACCGGTGACCATGCTCGGCCGCGGCACCGACTGCGACCTGCGCCTCGTCGATCCTGGCGTGTCCCGTCATCACGCTGAGTTGCGTGTCGAGGACGAGCAGGTGGTATTGGTGGACCTGGGCTCCACCAATGGCACGTTCGTAAACAGTGAGCCGGTCCGGCGGGTAGCGCTCACCGACGGGACGAGAGTCACGCTCGGGCGGACCACCCTGGTGTTCCGCCGGGACGCTGCATACTGACGCCCTGGCGGGACAAGTACGGAAAGGCAGACGGCGGTCTCGGCCCACCCGAGGACACATGACCCGATGAGTAACCTCACCCTCTTGCTGATCAGGCTCGCCTTCCTGGCGGTCCTGTGGCTGTTCGTCATCGCGGCGGTCGGTGTGGTGCGCACGGACCTGTTCGGCTCGGCCCGCTCGGGCCGCCAGCGGCGACGGCAGCGCAAGCCACCACCGGTCAAGGCGCCCAAGCCGGCCCGGCCGGGGAAGACGAGCCGGAGCACGCCGCAGCGACTGCTGGTGACGGCGGGCGGGCTGGCCGGGACCTCGATCGGGCTATCGGACCAGCAAATCACCATTGGCCGGGCAAATGATGCCACGCTGGTACTGAACGACGACTACGCTTCGACGCGACACGCCAGGCTGTTCCCGCAGGACGGTCAGTGGATTGTTGAGGATCTCGGGTCGACCAACGGCACCTACCTCGACCGCCAGAAGGTGACCCAGCCGACCCCGGTGCCCCCGGGCGTGCCGATCCGCATCGGCAAGACCGTCCTGGAACTCCGCAAATGACACTCGAACTCCGCTATGCGGTCCGCTCGGACGTAGGCCTCCTCCGTGAGGGGAACGAGGACTCGGCCTACGCCGGACCGCGCCTGCTCGCCGTCGCCGACGGCATGGGCGGCCACGCCGCCGGCGAGGTGGCCAGCGCCGTGGCCATCGCCGCGCTGGCCGACCTCGACGACGACATGCCCCCGAGCGAGCTTGAGATCGCTCTGTCCACCGCGGTGGCGCACGCCAACCAGATCCTGCACGACATGGTCAGCGCCGACCCGTCGATCGGCGGGATGGGCACCACGCTCACCGCGATGCTCTGGTCGGGCGGCAAGGTGGCGCTGTGCCACATCGGCGACTCGCGCGCCTACGTGCTGTCCCGCGGCGAGTTCCAGCAGATCACGCACGACCACACCCTGGTCCAGTCGCTGGTGGACGACGGCCGGATCAGCCCGGACGAGGCCGCCACCCACCCGCAGCGGTCGCTGCTGCTGCGTGCCCTGGACGGGACCTCCGAAGCCGAGCCGGACCTGTCGATACTCGAGGCGCACGCCGGCGACCGGTACCTGCTGTGCTCGGACGGGCTGTCCGGAGTGGTCAGCGAGGAAACACTGCACCGGACCCTGGCGACCATTCGCGATCCGGAGGAAGCCGTCCTGCAACTGGTGGAACTGGCCATCCGGGGCGGCGGGCCGGACAACATCACCTGCATCGTCGCCGACGTGGTGGACAGCGCGACCGTGCCCCGCCTGCCGGGCAAGCCGTCCGTGCTGGCCGGCGCGGCCTCCAACGGCGGCAGGCCGACGATCCGCACCGACAGCCCGGCGGCGCGGGCGCACCTGCTGTCCCAGACCGCACCGCAGTCCATCGTCGTGGACCACGACGACCCCGCGCCGCGGATGCCGCGCGACCACGACGAGGAGGACACCGGGCCGGGCCGGCGCTGGTGGCCGATCGTCCGGTCGCTGTTCGTGCTGCTGCTCGTCCTCATCGTCGGCGGCGGTTACCTGGGCTGGCGGTACACCCAGGACCAGTACTACGTGGGCGCCGACGGCGGCGCGGTGGCCATCTTCCAGGGGGTCAACCAGTCCGTGGCCGGGGTCAGCCTGTCGCACATGTACCAGCGGACGGACATCCCGCTGGCCGGCGTTCCGTCCCCGTACCAGGGTCAGATCAGGGCGACCGTGTCCGCCACCAGCCGCAGCAGCGCGCTGCACATCGTGGCGAACATCCGCAACCAGTACCAGGCCTGCCTGACCGCTTACGCGGCCGTGACCAGGTACAACACGGACCTCGCCGCCTACAAGACGGCCAAGGCCAACTACGTGAAGAAGTGGCACACCGACAAGCCGGTGCGAACGTCGAAGGGCAAGGTCCGCGCCACACCGCCCACGTTCACCGAGACCCAGCCGACGATCCCCCCGGGCTGCCCAGGCCCCGCGGCCACCGGCGGCAGCACGGGCTCCGGGGGATCTTCATGAGCGCTCTCGGCGCCACCGGCAACGGGTCCGGCAGCACCGGTGCGATGCCCGCGCAGCCCAGCCTGGCGGTGCCGCTGCCGCGCGGGCGGCGCGGGGCTGAGCTGATCATGCTCGCGTTCTCCATCGGCGTGGTGCTGTTCGCCTACGCGAGCGTCGGGCTCGGCCTGAACGGGCACGTGCCGACCGGGATCGCCACGTACGGCGTGCTGTTCGCGATCCTGATGCTCGGTGCTCACCTGGCCGTCCGCAGGCTCGCGCCGTGGGCGGACCCGCTGCTGCTGCCGCTCGCCGCACTGCTGAACGGCCTCGGCCTGGTGATGATCTACCGGCTCCAGGAGTCGGGCCGCAGCGGCAACCCCGGCACTGTCATCTCCACCATGAGCGCCTCGACCACCACGTTCCAGCTCGTCTGGAGCGCCATCGGGGTGATCGCGTTCGTGGGCACGCTGCTGGTCATCCGCGAGCCGCGCACCCTGCAGCGCTACACCTATACCCTCGGCGCCGTCGGGCTGGTGCTGCTCGCCCTGCCGGCGATGCTGCCGAACAGCATCAGCGAGGTGCCCGGCACCGGGGCGAAGATCCAGGTCGCCCTCGGCGGGTTCAGCATCCAGCCGGAGGAGTTCGCCAAGCTCGCGCTCGCTGTCTTCTTCGCCGGCTACCTGGTGGCCAAGCGGGACGTGCTCGCGCTGGCCGGCCTGCACATCCTCGGGATCGCGCTGCCCCGGGCCAGGGACATGGGGCCGGTGCTCATCGCCTGGGGCGCCAGCCTGCTGGTGCTGGTGTTCGAGAGCGACATCGGCACCTCGGCGCTGTTCTTCGGGGTGTTCCTGATCATGCTCTACGTGGCCACGCAGCGCACCTCGTGGCTGCTCATCGGGACGTCGCTGTTCCTGGCCGGCGCCTGGGCCGCCAGCAAGCTGGTGTCCCATGTGGGGGTGCGGTTCGCCATCTGGCTGCACCCGTTCACGTACGCCAACGTGTTCTGCGGGTCGCACAGCGTGCACGTCCCCTGCGTGCCGTCCTACCAGGTCGCCCAAGGCCTCTACGGCCTGGGCTTCGGCGGCGTCCTGGGCACCGGGCTGGGGCACGGGCAGCCGTACCTGACCCCGCTGGTGCAGAGCGACTTCATCATCACCGCGTTCGGTGAGGAACTCGGCCTCACCGGGCTGATGGCGCTGCTGCTGATCTACGGCCTGATCGTGCAGCGCGGGCTGCGCGCCGCGATCGCCGTGCGGGACCCGTTCTCCAAGCTCCTGGCCGGTGGTCTCGCGTTCGTGGTGGCCCTGCAGGTCTTCGTTATCGTGGGCGGGGTGACGCAGCTCATCCCGCTCACCGGGATCACCACGCCCTTCCTGTCCCAGGGGGGCTCATCCCTGGTAGCGAGCTGGATGCTCATCGCGGTGCTGATGCGGATCAGCGACACGGCCAGGCGCCCCGCCCCGCAGCCGATCCAGGACGAGGGCATGACCCAGGTGGTGAGGGCTGGATGAACCACGCCCTGCGCCGGGTCTCCCTCGCCTGCCTGGCGATGTTCCTGCTGCTGCTGGCGAACGCCAACTACGTGCAGGGCTTCGAGACCGGCAAGCTCGCCGACGACCCGGGTAACGGGCGCACGTTCGCGCTGCAGTACCAGTACCAGCGCGGGGCGATCATCACCTCGGACAACCAGACGATCGCCGAGTCCAAGCACATCGGCGGCGTGTACAGCTACCAGCGGTACTACCCACAGGGGGCCACCTACGCGCCGGTGACCGGCTACGACACCCCGTACCGCAAGACCGGCATCGAGGGCGCGGAGGACCGGCTGCTGGCCGGCACCGACCCGCGGCTCGCCGTCCGCAACCTCATCGACCTGGTCACCGGCAAGCCCAAGAAGGGCGCGACGGTCCAGCTCACCATCAACTCCGCCGCCCAGCAGGCCGCCTACCAGGCACTCAAGGCCACCGGGCTGCCCAGCGGCGCCGTCGCCATCGACCCCAAGACGGGCGCCATCCTGGCGCTGGCCTCCTACCCGTCGTTCAACCCGAACAAGCTGGCCACGCTCAACGGCAACGCGCTTATCAAGGCCGACAACAAGTACCTCAGCTCCAAGCAGCAGCCGCTGCTGAACCGGGCGATCAACGAGACCTTCCCGCCCGGGTCCACGTTCAAGATCGTGACCAGCTCCACGGCCTTCTCGACCGGGAAGTACAACCCGGACAGCCGCTACTACGCCCCGACCAACCTCAAGCTGCCCGGCACCACCCACCAGCTCATCAACTACGACAACCTGCCCTGCGATGACGGCAGCAACCCGACCGGCAACGGGTCGGTCCCGCTCATCTACGCGTTCGCCGTGTCCTGCAACACCGTCTACGGCGGCCTGGGCGAGCATCTCGGCGGTGCCAAGCTGCACCAGCAGGCCAACGCGTTCGGGATGAACAGGGCGCTGCGGATCCCGATGCCGGTCTCGCCGAGCAACTACCCGCCGGTGTCCAACCCCGACTTCACCGCCTACTCGGCGATCGGCCAGTACAACGACACCGTGACCCCGCTGCAGGAGGCGATGTTCGCGGCGGCGATCGCGAACCAGGGCACGCTGATGCGCCCCTACCTGGTGCAGAAGGTGATCGCGCCGAACACGACCCCGCTGGTGACCACCCAGCCCAGCGTGCTGAGCCAAGCGGTCAGGCCGGACGTGGCCGCCGATGTGGGCCGGATGATGTACGACGTGGTCAACACGCCGTACGGGACCGCGCGCGACATCGCACCCTTGCTGCCCGGCATCAAGGTCGCGGCGAAGACGGGGACGGCGCAGAACGGGCCCAACAACACCGGCCTCGATGATGCCGTGTTCACCAGCTTTGCGCCGGTTGGCAACCCGGAGATAGCCGTCGGCGTCGTGGTAAAGGGCGGTGGTCTCGGTGCCGACGCCTCCGCCCCGGTGGCCGTGCAGATCATCAAGGCGTACATGAACTACCTGAACTCATCGAAACGATGAGTTCCCGGAGCAGCGGTTGACTATGAGCCAGGACGGATTCGACAAGTGCGCGACATGACACAGCGCCGCCTCCTCGGCGGCCGCTATGAGCTCGACGGCGTCGTCGGCCGGGGCGGCATGGCCGAGGTGTACCGGGCACGGGACATCCGCCTGGACCGCATCGTCGCGGTGAAGACCCTCCGTGAGGACCTGGCCAGGGACCAGACGTTCCAGGCGAGATTCCGCCGCGAGGCCCAGTCGGCCGCCTCGCTGAACCACCCCTCGATCGTCGCGGTCTACGACACCGGCGAGGACAACACCGGCGGGACGCACGTCCCCTACATCGTCATGGAGTACGTGGACGGCCGCACCCTGCGCGAACTGCTCCGCGAAGACCGGCGGCTGCTGCCGGAACGGGCCCTGGAGATCACCGACGGGGTGCTGCGCGCCCTGGACTACAGCCACCGCAACGGGATCGTGCACCGCGACATCAAGCCCGGCAACGTGATGCTGACCCGCGATGGCAAGGTCAAGGTGATGGACTTCGGCATCGCCCGGGCGGTCAGCGATGCCCAGGCCACCATGACGCAGACCGCGCAGGTCATCGGCACCGCGCAATACCTGTCCCCGGAGCAGGCCCGTGGTGAGCGGGTGGACGCCCGCAGCGACCTGTACTCGACGGGCTGCCTGCTGTACGAACTGCTCACCGGGCGGCCGCCGTTCCTCGGCGACTCCCCGGTCGCGATCGCCTACCAGCACGTCCGGGAGAACCCGGTGCCGCCGTCGCGGGTGGACCCGGAGGTCCCGCAGTGGGCGGACGCCATCGTGCTGCGGGCGATGGCCAAGGACCCGCGGGACCGGTACCAGTCCGCGGCGGAGATGCGGCAGGACATCCAGCGCGCCCTGCAGGGCGTGCCGGTCGCGGCGCCCCGTACCGCCGCCTACGGCACGGCGACCCAGCGTGTCGGCCCGGCCACCGCGATGGCCGGCGCCACCGGGGCGATGGCCGGCTACGAGTACGGCCGGGACGACGACGGCTACCCGCCTGAGCCGCCGGAGCGGCGCTGGCTGCCCATCGTGCTGTGGATCGCCGGGATCCTGGTCGTGCTGGGCGTGGTCGGCGGCGTCGCCTACGCGATCCTCGGCGGCGGCAGTTCCGGCCACGCCGTGCCGCAGGTGGACGGCCAGTCGCTCACCGCGGCCCAGAAGGCCATCACCGACGCCGGGCTGAAGTACACGGTGCAGAAGCAGCCCAGCGCCACCGTGCCGAAGAACATCGTGATCAGCACCAGCCCGCCCAACGGCAACGTGGTGCCCGCGGGCAGCCAGGTCATCCTCATCGTGTCCAGCGGGAAACAGCAGGTGCAGGTGCCCGACGTCAAGCACGACACGGTGAGCCAGGCGGAGGCCACGCTGCGGGCCGCCGGGTTCCAGGTCCAGCAGCAGACCGACAACAGCTCGACCGCAGCGGCCAACACCGTGGTCAAGCAGGACCCGAAGGGCGGCTCACAGGCCGCCGAAGGGCAGCACGGTCACGATCTTCGTGCCGCCGGGCGGGAACCTCGTGCCGGATGTGATCAATGAGAATTACGATGTCGCCCTCGGCCAGCTCAACAACGCCGGGTTCACCAACATCCAACGGGTGACCGTCAGCAACCCGCAGCTAGCCAACGGCACCGTGGTGCTGCAGAACCCGAAGGCCGGGCAGCGGGTGCCCGCCGGCACACAGATCACCCTCAGCGTGGTGCAGAACGCCGCCAGCCCGAGCCCGACGCCGCCGACCCCCTCGCCGTCCGTGTCGCCGACCCCCTCGCCGACGGGGACGGGCGGCCCGTAACTGGTCACCGCTGACCGGAACCACAGCGCCCAGAAGCAACTAGTCTGGACGCAGGAGCCCTCTCAGGAGACGACCGTGCCCAAGTCCCGAGTCAGAAGCAAGGCGGTCTACACGCCGCCAACACGGACAGCCAAGTCCAAGGTGAGCCCGCGGTGGCTGGTGCCCACCATGCTGGGCTGCCTGCTGGTCGGGCTGGCGTGGATCGCGCTGTACTACATCACCGGCGGCACCCTGCCCGTGTCGGCGCTCGCGGCGTGGAACCTCGCCATCGGGTTCGTGCTCATCATCGCGGGCGTCGCGCTGTCCACGAAGTGGCGTTAGCGAAGCCGCGTTAGGCCCGGAACGGCACCGGCCCGGCATGCTGGGCGCGCCGGGCCGGTGATTCGGTGTCAGCGGCTCAGCCCGAGCCGGACAGGAGCTGGTGGTTGCGGGTCAGCACCGCGATCACCAGGAGGATCACCACCACCACGGTCGCCCCCACCTGCACCAGCGTCCGGTGGTTGCGCGGGGCGTAGGCGTAGGCGGCGGTGAGCAGCCCGCCGGTGAGCAGCCCGCCCACGTGGGCCTGCCAGGCGATCCCGGCGACCGCGAAGCTGATCCCGAGGTTGAGCACGATCAGGAAGACGATCGACCTGGAGTCCACGCGCAGCCGCCTGGCGACCACGAAATAGGCCCCGAACAGCCCGAAGATGGCACCGGAGGCGCCCAGCCCGAACTCGTTGGCCGGCGCGAGCAGGTAGAACAGCGCCGAGCCGCCCAGCGCGCTGAGCAGGTACACCACCAGGAACCGGAGCCTGGCCCAGCAGCCGTTCCAGCGCCGGGCCGACCAGGATCAGCGCCCACATGTTGAAGATGATGTGCAGCGGGCCGAACCCGGAGAGCCCCGGCTCGTGCAGGAACGCCGAGGTCAGCAGCCGGTAGTACTGCCCCTGGGCGACCCCGACCAGCTGATGGATCGTGGGGTCGTTGGCACCGCCGATCAGGGCGAAGTAGTCCACGACCTTCGGGTAGATCCACTCGACCAGGTAGCACGCCACGTTGAGGCCGACCAGGGTCCAGGTGACGACGGCGCCCGACACGGCGCGGCCGCCGAATACCCCGGTGGGCTGCCGGACCGTCCGGCCGCCCTCGCTTGACGCACTCCACGCAGTGCTGGCCGACCGGCGCCGGTTTCAGGCACTCCGGGCAGGCGGCCCGGCCGCATCTGGTGCAGGACAGGTAGGTCTCCCGGCCCGCGTGCCGGAAACAGGTGGGCACACCCGAGCCGCTCCCGGCGTCGGGGGCTTGCTGGGTGGCCATGACTTATCCCGCGGGTTCCTCGGTGATCTCTACCGACTCGATCACCACGTCGTCGGCGGGCCGGTCGCTGGAGCCGGTCCGGACGTTGCTGATCTTGTCCACGATGTCGCTGCCTTCGAGGACCTCGCCGAAGATCGTGTGCTTGCCGGTGAGCCAGGGGGTGGGCACGGTGGTGATGAAGAACTGCGAGCCGTTGGTCCCCGGCCCGGCGTTCGCCATGGCCAGCAGGTAGGGGCGGTTGAACGTCAGGTCGGGGTGGAACTCGTCGCCGAACTTGTAGCCGGGGCCACCGGTGCCGGTGCCGAGCGGGTCCCCGCCCTGGATCATGAAACCGGGAATCACCCGGTGGAAGATCGTCCCGTCGTAGAGCTTGTCCTTGGAGGGCTGCCTGGTCCGCGGGTCGGTCCATTCGCGTGACCCGTCGGCCAGTTCGACGAAGTTCCGAACGGTCTTGGGGGCATGGTCGGGGAAAAGCCGCAGGACGATGTCGCCCTGGTTGGTCCGCAAGGTGGCGGTGAGCGAATTGGTCATGGCTGAATCCTGGCATGGCCCGGGTGCCGCCAGGGGCAGACCCTTTCATGAAGACGTCGCCTGAGCATACCCGCATACCGGGACCATGACGGCGAACCGCCCGCCGGGGGGTTGAGCGCACGAGCGGGGGGAACTGAGTCAGGCGGGAAGCTTATCTCGGGGAGGTCTCTAGTGTCCCTTCTGACAAAGTCGCAGGCCAGCAGGGGTAAGGGCCGGGCCAAGGCACGTGCGGGGGCGGCCAGGGCCGCCACCCGGCGGCAGGCGAGGCGGGCCGTGGCGCAGGCCCGGCCGGTGACGTCCAGCGCCCGGACGGCGGCCCGCAAGGGCATCGTGCACGCCCGCATCTGGGCCGCGCCGCGCCTGGAGCACACGGGGCACACCCTGGAGGACCAGGTGGCACCCAGGATGGCCGCCATGCTGAGCGCCGCGGCCCGCCGGATCGAGCCGGCCCCGGCACGCCGGCGCCGCCGCTGGCCGGTGCTGGCCGCCGGGCTTGTCACCGCCGCCGGGCTGAGCGCCACCGCCGCCTACCTGCTGAAGCGGCGCGCCGCGGCCAATGCGCCCGAGTTCTCGGCCCCGGCCGACGCCGCCAGCACGACCATGCCGACCGAGGTGCCGAGCCACCTGGCCGCCAGCGACGTCAACGGGCGCGTCCACACCGGCTGACCAGGACCTGACCTGGGGCCGGTGTCGGCCGGCTAGGGCACAATGCGGTTGTGCTGCTTCGTGAGCTGGTCGAGACGTCGGAGGCGGTCGCGGCCACGTCCGGGCGCACCGCGAAGATCACGGAGATCGCGGAACTGCTGCGCCTGGCCAGCCCCGGCGAGGTCGCGCTGGTGGTCGCCTTTCTCTCCGGGGAACTGCGGCAGCGCCAGATCGGCGTGGGCTACGCGTCGCTGGGCGAACTGCTCCGGCCGGAGCCCGGCGACGCCGTGGCCGGTGCGGGGCCGCTCACCGTGGCCGAGACCGACGCCGTGTTCGAGGCCGTCGGCCAGGTCGCCGGGGCAGGCGCGCAGGCCGAGCGCAGGCGGTTGCTCGCCGGCGTGTTCGGCCGGGCCAGCCAGGCCGAGCGCGAGTTCCTCGTCCGGCTGCTCACCGGTGAACTCCACCAGGGGGCGCTGGAAGGGGTGATGACCGAGGCCGTGGCCCGGGCGGCCGGCGTGCCCGCGGCGGAGGTCCGCCGTGCTCATCTGCTGGCCGGGTCGCTGCCGCTGATCGCCGAGGCCGCGCTGGCCGCGGCCCAGGTCCCGGCGGCAGCCGGGGCACCGGCCACGGAGGCAGAGCCCGGCTCCGGGGCGGCACTGGCCGCGCTTCGAGCGTTTGGCCTGAAAGTGGGCCGGCCGCTGCGACCGATGCTGGCGTCGTCGGCGGCCACCGTCGCCGACGCGTTCGCCCGGCTGTCGCCCGCGGTGGTCGAATGGAAGATCGACGGCATCCGGATCCAGGTGCACCGGGCCGGCCCCGAGGTCGCCGTGTTCACCAGGACCCTCGACGACATCACCATCCGGGTGCCGGAGATCACCGAGGCGGTGCTGGCCCTGGACGTGCAGGCCGCCGTGTTCGACGGCGAGGCGGTGGCGCTGGCCCCGGACGGGCGGCCGCGCCCGTTCCAGGTGACCGCCAGCCGCGCCGGCAGCCACATGGACGTCGCACGGCAGCGCGCGGACACCCCGCTGACCCCGTTCTTCTTCGACCTGCTGCACCTGGACGGGACGGACCTGATCGACGAGCCCGCGCACGTACGGCAGGCCAGGCTGGCGGCGGTAATGCCGGCGCACCTGCTCGTGCCGCGCCTGGTCACCGGGGACGCCGAGGCGGCCGGGGCGTTCTTCGCCGACGCGGTCGGCCGGGGTCACGAGGGGGTAGTGGTCAAGGCCCCGGATGGCCGGTACGCGGCCGGGCGGCGCGGCAGCGAGTGGATCAAGGTGAAGCCGCGGCACACGCTCGACCTGGTGGTGCTCGCCGCCGAATGGGGCCACGGCCGGCGCCGGGGCTGGCTGTCCAACCTGCACCTGGGCGCGCGCGACCCCGCCACAGGCGGCCTGGTCATGCTCGGCAAGACCTTCAAGGGGCTCACCGACGAGATGCTCACCTGGCAGACGAAGCGGCTGCTGGAACTCGCCGACCCGCCGGGGTCCGGCCCGGCGGGTGACCCGCAGAACGCCTACGGCGTGCTGCGAGTGCGGCCGGAACTGGTGGTGGAGATCGCGTTCGACGGGGTCCAGGGCAGCCCGCGCTATCCGGGGGGCGTGGCGCTGCGGTTCGCCCGCGTGCTGCGGCACCGGCCGGACAAGCCCGCGGCGGAAGCGGACACCATCGACTCCGTGCTCGCGCTCTGGGCCGGCGACAGCCCGGGCTAAGGCCAATACCGTTTACTTAAGACTTGGGGCGGTGTTATTCTGCCGGGGTGCCCCGGGCCGGATGGGTCAAGCCGGCAGACGGATCAGCGTTTGTCGGATCATATTTCGATCGGGGTGCTCGACCCGGGTGCTTCCCGCCGGAGCTGGTGGACCGGGTGGTGGCCGGAGGCCGGCCGCGGCGAGCGTGCGGCACCGGCTGTTGCCTGCCCGGGTGGTGGTCTACTACGTGCTCGGCCTGGCGCTGTTCTCGCAGGCCTCTTATGAGGAGGTGATGCGGAAGCTGGTGGAGGGCCTGTCGTGGGCGTCGGGGTGGGCGCAGTCGTGGCATGTGCCGACGAAGGCGGCGCTGTTCAAGGCGCGCGCCCGGCTGGGCCCAGAGCCGCTGCGGGCGTTGTTCTCGGCGGTGGCCGCGCCGCTGGCGACCACGGGGACCGCGGGTGCCTGGTATCGGGGCTGGCGGCTGATGAGCATCGACGGCACGTGCCTGGACGTCGCGGATACCGCCGCGAACGAGGCGGCGTTCGGCCGGCCGGGCTCCGGCCGCGGTGCGGGGGCGGGCGCGTTCCCGCAGGTCCGCCTGGTGGGCTTGGCCGAGTGCGGTACCCACGCGCTGACGGCCGCCGCGGTGGGTGCCTGCACCACGGGGGAGACCACGCTGGCCTGGGACCTGCTGCCCGCGCTGGGCGAGGGCATGCTGGTGCTGGCGCGACCGGAACTTCTACGGCTTCGATCTGTGGAACGCGGCGGGTCCGGCGGGGCCGAGCTTGCTGTGGCGCACCAAAGCTGACCTTGCCCTGCCCGCCCGCGAGCGGCTGGCGGATGGCTCGTTCCTGGCGCGATTGCGGCAAAGAGCCGGCGGCCGCATGCGCGACACAGACGTCAGGGTGCGGGTGATCGACTACGCCCTTGAGGACCCCGGCCGCCCCCAGGCCGCCCCGCGGTACCGGCTGATCACCACCATCCTGGACCCCGCGGCCGCGCCGGCCGCCGAACTGGCCGCCCTCTACCCCGAGCGCTGGGAGTTCGAGACCGCCCTGGACGAGCTGAAAACCCACCAGCGCGGACCCCGTGTGGTGCTGCGCTCCAAGATGCCCGACGGCGTCACCCAGGAGGTCTACGGCTACCTGTGCGTCCACTACGCCATCCGCTGGCTCATGCACGCCGTCGCCCTGGAGGCCGATACCGACCCCGACCGGCTCAGCTTCACCCGCACGCTCCGGGCAGCCCGCCGCACCACCGCCTCCCACCCGGGCTTTTCCCCCTCAGGCCCTAGCTGAGGCCCATGCCAAGGGCACGCCAGGAGATCCTGTCCGAGATGCTGCCCAGCCAGCGGCGGCTGCGGGCCAGCCCACGCGTGATCAAACGCAAGATGAGCAACTACGGCGCCAAACACGCCACCCACCGCGACTGGCCCCAGCCTGCCAAGCGGCCAGAAGCCGCAACCGTCATCCTGACTATTAAGTAAACGGTATTGGGGCTAAGGCACCTCCGCGGTGGCCTCGCTGAGCCCCGCCACCAGGGCTTCCGTCGCCGCGCCCGGATTCGTGCCGGCCACGCCGCCGGCCAGGCCCGCCAGCAGCAGCCGGGCGAGGAGCCTGGCGTCGTCGAACATGTCCAGGCCAGGCAGGTCACCGGCCGCGTACCAGCCGAACGGGTGTGCCGCTTGACGGCGGCCCGGCCCGGCCGCGGGCAGGGCGCCGTCGGCCAGGGCCACGTACAGGTGGTCGACGTGGACGTGCGCCACGCCTAGGTGACTGTCCGGTGTGACCTGGTATTCGGCGATCCACCAGGGCAGGGCGGTCCGGCGGCCCCGGTAGCCGGCCGGCACCGGCGCGGCCGGCGGGCCGACCAGCGTGACGGCCTGGCCGGTCTCCTCGGCCACCTCCCGCAGCGCGGCCTCGGCGCAGGACTCCTCCGGCTCGACATGCCCGCCCGGGATCATCATCCGGTCAAACCGGGGATGCCTGATCAGCCCGATCCGCCAGCCGCCGGTGAGCCGCCGGAACACGAAAACGCTCGACGTCGGATGCTTAAGGGTCACCCTGCCCATCCTGGCAGGCCCCCCGGCAGCCCCGGCGAGGGTTCAGCGGCGGCCGGGGAGGCGCGTGCCGGGCCGGATTCTGCGCCCGCTGAGAAGCGGCGCGCAGAGCCCGGTCAGGTCCGCCTGGCGTACTGGGACTGGCGGGCCACCAGGCCCGCCCCGGGCCAGCGCCCGGCGGAGCACGGGATCACCCCGGCCCGCCTCAGCCACTACCCGCACGGAGCACGGGTCACCTGGCCCCGCCGCGGCGGCGGCCCGGCGGAACAGGGTCCATCCCAGCCCACCCGGGCCACTGGCCGGCAGAACACAGTGAAGGGAGAACCGTGTGAGGATTACCAAGCCGCTCGTCGGCACGGCCGCGGGCGCGGCCGTGCTGGGCGCCACCCTGGCGTTCGGGCTGAGCGGGGCCAGCGCCTCCGCATCTTCGACAACCGCGGCACACACGTCGTCGACGGCGACCACATCCACGCCGGCGAGCCCGGCGGCGGCCAAGCCGTCGCCGAAGTCCTCGACGGCACCGGGGCCCATGCCGGGCCACAAGTGCACACACATGTCCGGGTCCGGCAGGTCGCCGGCCAGCGGCGCGACCGCGGCGGGCTGACGGCACCCGGCAACTGACACGCGGCGATGCCCGCGCGGCGGCGGGGGACGGGCCCGCTAGTGCTCCGCCCCCTGCCGCTGCGGGATGAGCTCGTACTCGGCCGGGTCCAGACGGCGGGTCGCCCTGCGGAACCCGATCGTGGACCCGGGCCACAGCGTCGGGTTGCGCCCCGCGGCGTTGAGGTACCAGCTCACGCAGCCGCCGGTGGTCCACACCGTCGAGGCCATCCGCCGCTCGACGTCGTCGCACCAGGCCTGCTGGGCGCCGGCCCTGGTGTCCAGCGCGGCGGCGCCGGTGCGGTCCAGCGTGGCGAGGTAGTCGACGATGTAGTTGAGCTGGGACTCGATCATGTAGATCATCGAGTTGTGGCCGAGGCCCGTGTTGGGCCCGATCACCATGCACAGGTTCGGGAAGCCCGCGATCGTGGTGCCGCGCAGCGCGCGCATGTCGCCGTCCCAGGCCTGCGCCAGGCTCACCCCGTCCGCCCCGTACAGCCGCCCGGCGATCGGCGCGTCCACCGCGTGGAACCCGGTGGCCAGGATGATCGCGTCCACCTCGCAGGATGTGCCGTCCTGCGCGGTCAGCGTGTTGCCGTCCACCTTGGCCAGCCCGGACGCGATCACCTGCACGTTCGGCCGGGCGCACCGCCGGGATAGAAGTCGCTGGAGATCAGGATCCGCTTGCAGCCCATCACATAGTCCGGGGTCAGCTTGGCCCGCAACTCGTCCTCGGGCACGCACCTGGCCAGGTTGCGCAGCGCCATTCGCTGGGCCGCCTTGAGGATCGCGGGCCGCTTGGTGAAGCCGCCCACCATCGACTCGCGGGAGAGGTAGATGCCCAGCCGGGCCAGCCGCTGCACCGCCGGGACCTGGCGGTACAGGCGCTTCTCGAACTCGGTGATCCGGCGGTCCCGGCGCGGCACGATCCAGGCGGGCGTGCGCTGGAACAGCACCAGGCGCTTCACCTCGGGCTGGATCCTGGGCACGATCTGGATCGCGGAGGCGCCGGTCCCCACCACCGCGACCCGCTTGCCTTCGAGGCCGAAGGAGTGGTCCCACCTGGCCGAGTGGAACACCTCTCCGGCGAAGTCGGCCAGCCCCGGGACGTCCGGCAGGGACGGCTCGGACAGCGGCCCCGCGGCACAGATCAGCACGTCGGCGGTGAGCTCGCCACGGCTGGTCCGCAGCCGCCAGCGCGCCGGGCCGGGATCCCAATCGGCCCGGATCACCTCGGTGCCGAAGATCAGGTGGTCCCGCAGGCCATGCCGGTCGGTGACGTCCTCGACGTACCGCCAGATCTCCGGCTGCCGGGAGAAGCTGTGCGACCAGCCGGGATTCGGCGCGAACGAGAACGAGTACAGGTGCGAGGGAATGTCGCAGGCGCAGCCGGGATAGGTGTTGTCCCGCCACGTGCCACCCACCGCGGTGGCCCGTTCCAGGATGACAAAGCCGGTCACGCCCGCCTGGCGCAGCCGGATGGCCGCGCCGATGCCGCCGAGCCCGGCGCCGACGATGGCCACCCGGACATGGCCGGGCAGCGGCACGCCGGGCGTGGCCGCGGCGCGCTCGGGCTCCGGCGCCGCCGGCGGCTTCCCGGCGTGGAACGGCGGGGTCGAGATGCCGGTGACGCGGTACCGGCCCGATGGATCCGGTTCGGACACCTCGCCCGGGGCTGAGCCGTCGGCTGTGGTCAGCACGCCGCTCGTCTTGCCCTGGCCGAGCAAATCGGTAAGCCCTTCATGCGCGTCAATACGCCCATACCAGTGATAGCGGCCGTCAATGGGCTGGAAGTGGCCCCGCAATCGCACCCGGACGTCGAACCGCGACCCGCCCACCTCCAGCACCGCGGTTCCCTCGTAGCCGTCTGAGTCGCCGAGCCCGGCCATCTGGCCTCCTTGCTGGTTCTGCCGCCTGCCTGCCATCGTCTCCCGCCTGGTCACCCCGGGCCAGCCGGGCGTCCTGGCCGGGTCATCCCGGGGCCAGCCCCGCGTCCCTGCCGGGCACGGCGTGCAACGGCGGCCGCGTCTCGGGGAACGGCTGGTCCGGGTCCACGGTGATGCCCGACCCGCGCAGCATCCCCGAGATCGCCGCCCAGATGATCTCGGTGACGTACTCGACCACGGTGGCGCGGCTCATGGAGCGCCGCTGGAGCCACCATTCGCCGGTGCTCTGCACCAGGCCGGTCAGGCCGTAGGCCCACGGCTCGGCCCCGCCGGAGTCCAGCCCGTAGGCGCGCAGGTAGTCGCCGATCACCGCGGTGAGCGCGGTGGCGATGAACTCCTTGTTCTGCTCGATGGAGTCCGGGCCGGCGCTGCCCTCGCCCCTGGCCTCGCGGGCCAGCAGCCAGTACAGGTTCGGGTGCTCGTCGATCACCGCGAAATAGGCGCCGACCACGTCCCGCACCCGGGACAGCGCCGGGCAGCCCGCCCGGATCGCCGGGATCAGCCGGTCGAGCAGGATCTCGGAGCCGCGCTCGGCCAGCGCGTCCACCAGGGCGGACTTGTCGTGGAAGTACCGGTAGAGGACCGGCTTGGTGACGCCCGCCTCGGCGGCGACCGCGTCCATCGGCAGGTCCGGGCCCTGGGCCTCCAGCACCCGCAGCGCCGCGTCCACGAACTCGCGCCGGCGGCGTGCCCGGTGGTCGCTCCACCGGTCCCTGCGGGCATCGCCCTTGACAGTCGCGCTCACGGCGATGATGATACCAGAGGTAACTGTTACTTCAAGTTACAGTTTGGCTGGAGGGAACCCCGGTGATCAAGACCAGCGAGCTGCCCGCGCGGGCCGGCGCAGCACCGACCGTGAGCGGACCGCCGACCGGCTGCTGCGCTCCACGGCGGCCAGGTCCTACGACCCGGAGCTGGACATCGATTGGTCGGTGCCGCCGGAGCCGGGAAAGATCTTCCTGCCCGAGCACCGTTCCACGCTGTACGGGACGCCGCTGTGGGACCGGCTCACCCCGGACCAGCGGCGCGAACTCGGCAAGCACGAGGCCGCCAGCGTGGCCGGCTTCGGCATCTGGCTGGAGGCCATCCTGATGCGGCTGCTGGCGAAGCTGGCCTACGACGGGGACCCGGCCACCCGGCATGTGCAGTACGCGCTCGCCGAGCTGGCCGAGGAATGCCGCCACTCCACGATGTTCGCCCGGCTGATCGAGTGGATGGGCGTGCCGTACTACCGGCCGCCCCGCTATGTCCATGCGCTGGGCCGGCTGCTGGCCAGCACCGCCCACGGGCCGGCCATGTGGGGCGCCATCCTGATCGGCGAGGAGGTCACCGACCGGTACCAGCGGGAGATGGTGGCCGACGAGTCGCTGCAGCCGGTCGTGCAGATGGTGAACCGGATCCACATCCTGGAGGAGGCCAGGCACATCGGCTTCGCCCGCGCCGAACTGGCCCGCGGCGCGGCGCGGCTGTCCCTGGCCGAGCTGCCCATGCAGCGGCTGGTGCTCGGCCGGGTCGCCTTCATCGTGGCCCGGAACCTGGTCAGCCCCGAGGTCTACCGCTCCGTGGGCCTGGACCCCGCGCAGGCACACCGCGTCGCGCTGGCGAACCCCGCCCACCACGAAACGATCCGTTTTGGCGGGGAAAAGATCGTGGCGTTCCTGCGCGAAGCCGGCCTGATCGGCCCGCCCGGCCACCCGGCTGTGGCGCAACGCCCACATGATCGGCTAGCAGCTTCCCCGTGACCACAGGGCCGGGGTAGCAGCGCCGCTCTGATAGGCGATATCGATGCCCTGTGCCAGCAAACAGCGGGCACAGGAGTATCACCGTGACGGAAACGCGCCCAGGCAGCAGGGCACGACCGTTATTGCCATGGCGATTGCAATCATCCATCCGGCCGCGACCATGAATGGATGCCGCTGCCGCCGGACCATAACGCGTGTGCTGCTCATGACCTGAAACCTCTGACGACTACGAATCGCTAGGTGGCCTCCCCGGGCAGCCGGGGCATCCCGTTAATGGACTATTCCCGCCGATGCCCGCTTGAGGACGGCAAGAGCTGCTGGATCATTGTTGATCCTGTAGTCCTGAATTCCTGGTATATCGAAATAGATCATGCCCAGAAGGCCATAACTGTGCACCCCGCCGAGCAAGATCCGGATCTGCTTGGCACGCTGATTGCTGGGCGGCGCTCCTGTTTCCGCTATCAAGATCGGCGCTTTACTGAACTTCCGGATTTCGGCAATACGGTTCCCGAAGAGGACCCGGAATGATGTTTGCGCAGGCTTGCGGAAGTAGCCGTCCATACCGATCCAGTTGACGTACGGCGAGCCCGGCCACCATGGAGCGGGGTTCTTGGCAGCATGGTCGGGGTCCCAGGCCCAGATGACGTTAGTGGCGCCTTCCTGTGCAAAAATGCTGTGCATATGCCGCCACGCCGCGACGAAAGTCTGGGGCGGGGTATCCTTGAATCCCCAGCTATACCAGGGCCCGTTGAACTCATGCCCGAAGCTGAAAAGCAGCGGGGTGCAGAACCGTTTGGCATCCCGCGCATAGGTGCGCAGGTATGTATCATAATGCCCGGCCGCGATACCCGTGATCTTCACATTCCTGGGGTTCACCTGAATAAACGGGACCATGCCCGCGGCACGGAACCTGGTGGCCAGGGAGCCGGGGAAGTGGCCCCCGAAACTGGTGTACAGCTCGGCGATGTTGCTCTTGAACGGCTGGCGCGCGGTCACTGGGCGTACGACCGCGCCAATATAGTGCCCGGCTGTGGCGGGCAGCGTCTTGGTGCAAGTCTCTTTTGGTGTGACGGAATGGGCTGAAGGGTCGCTCGAGCCTGAATGCAAAAGAAAGAGGGCAATGCCCATCCCGGCGATAGCGCACGCGCCGGCGACCGTTACTATCAGCTGCCATATTCGTCGAGAAGACCGGCTCATTTACGCATCCAGATCTTTATCTGGTTGGTGCCGTGATGAATCTGCCGGTAATCATGGGTTTCCCGCAGAGCCTTCAGGTACAGGTCGTCTTGCAGCTTGAACTTGCCCGTGAACCCGAGGACGATGAGCTTGACCTGCTTGCCGGCGATCAGCCGCATGTAATGGTGAATGATGGCTGATTGATTATTACCTCGTCCTACCGTGAAAACGCGGGCTATTTTCCAGTCCAGCGGAGGGGCGATGGGCGGCACCAGGTGCTGCGCCTCAGGCTGATCAGTGAGGATATATCCAGTCCCCGCTTTCGGCGAAAGTACCTGGAGGACAGCGATGACCTTGCCGGACCATGGTGGCTTCGGCACCGCGTGGTTGAACTGGAGAATCCCAAGCAGCAGCACTGGCAGGATCAGCGCTGCGGCCGCGAATTCCGGAATACGGGGCTGGGAGGCCCGGCTCTTGGCCCAGGCGATAACGCGGTCCACAGCGTAGCCAGCAGCGATGCAGCCGAACCAGGCCCCGTACCCGGCGTGCTTGTCCAGGGACTGAAGCGTTCTGATGCGGGCCTCGTCGAGTGGGGCGAGCAGCGTTGCGGCGAAGAACAGCGTCAGCAGCCACTTCAGTTCCCGCGGTTCGCTGCTCCTCCAGACCAGGATCACCCCGGCGAGGGCCAGTATGACCACCACGCCAATCCAGCTAAACGCCATGCCAAGGACGGTCAGCGGCGGGTTATCCCCATGCGGGCGCGTTGTGGTCGTGCGCAGCAGGCCAGAAACATCTCCCAGGCCGTTCAGCGAGAGCCAGGCCAGGAGTGCCGTGCCCAGGGCGAGCGCGCCGGCCTGCCTCCAGCCGAAGCGGATGAGGGCGATGCACACGATGACGGGATCCCAGAGAATGCTCGCGTACTTGGTGAGGTTCGCCAGCACGAGGGCGGCCACGCAGCCGATCAGGAACTTCCAGCCCTTGAATGTCGCGAGGTATGCCGCGAGGGTGAGGAGGAAGAAGGCCATCGCGTCGAAGGTGGCCAGCGTCCCGATCCAGGTAGTGGGGCCTATCGCGGCGAACAGGGCACAAGAGGCGATTGCAACGGTGCGGTTGGACAGCCTCCGCGCCGTCAGCCATAGCAGCACCGTGATGCCAAGCATAAAAGCGAGGCTCAGCAGCCGGGCACCCAGCAGGGAACCGGTGAGGGCCGACAGCGGCGGGTATATCTGCGGAGCACCAGAGGTAAAACCGGTGAACCGAGGCAGCGCCGCCCCATGAATCCAGTGCTGCCATTCGATGTAGCCCTCCCACCGGTACAAGGCCTCGTCCACGCCGGACGGCAGGCCCGCGATCCTGGGGACGGTGAGGGCGGCCTGCAATTCTAGTATCAGGTATAGTGGCCATAGCTCGCGCAGGCGCAGAAAGTTAGCAATTCTGCTAAGCATCTTATCCTTCCATTCTTGGCTGTAGCAGCACTGAGCCCGGTGTATCGGTGTGCAGCTCAGCGCCTTTCTGTCTTGTGGTCCATTTCTGCTTGAGCAGTGTCAGGCTCCCCCAGGAGCGGACCAGCCGGTTCAGCATTACCGCTGACCACAGCGAGGCGACCGGCCGGATGAAAACCATGATCGCCTGGTCGAGCCAGGTGTCGCCGTCACGCTTGATGCACAGGGCCCGCATCTGCGAGAGCCACGACCAGATCGCCATCAGGAGCAGGGCCGCCCCAACCGTCCTCTTATCCTGGGGCCAGCCAGTCGCCATCTCATAGGCGACTTCCAGGCCAGAGACGAATCCATAAATCCCCATGACGCTGTACCAGAAAAGATAAGAATGCAGCGGGTAATACTTGACCCGCCAGAAGTTCCGGACCGCCCGGCCGCGCGCCCAGCGCACGCGCTGCCGGATGTGATGGTCCACGGTTTCCGGCCACATGGTCAGACCGAACGCGGAAAGCTGCTGCACCGACCGGCCGCGCATGCTCCCGGCCAGTGCGAGCAGTGAATCGTCACCGAGCACGACCTGGCGCCCGAAGATCGTCTCCCCCCAGTACAGCGGGACCAGCTCCCGCACCATGTCAGCGTCATAGAGGGCGAAGGGGCCGCGGTTCGTGTACATGTCACCTGTGACCGACCAGGCGGCCCCGATTACCACCTGGGCGAGCTGCTGCAGCGCATTCTGGATCTGGGTGATGAAGTTGTAACCGGCGTTGTAGCCCAGCTCGATCCCGGCCACCGACTGCACCGCCTGGTCGGTGAACGGCTTGAGCCCTTCCTCCAGGGCGTTGTGCACCAGGGCGGTGTCCGAGTCGACGGTCACGAAGATGTCCGCGAGCTTGTCAGATTTGAATGTCAGGCAGTGCGCCCGGCGCTTGCCCGCGTTCGGCTGCCGTTCCCAGGTAACCTCTACTCCCTGGTGCTCTCCCGCCCAATGGGCACGCAAATCGGAATAGTCCTCTTCTGTGGACCCGTCATCGACCACGTCGATCCGCTGCGGCTTGCGGCTCTGGTTAATCAGTGCCCAAATGCAGCGATCCAGGATCGTCCGGTCCTCGTTGTAGGCCGGGACCGTCACTACCACGCGCAGGTGATCCAGTTGCGCCTGCTCAGCAGCGGAAACGCGCACTGGCCGGTCGAAAGCGGAGAGGACCCAGCCGTAAGCCTTGAAAGCTGCCACCGGAGCGGCGACCGCCAGCAACTGCCAGCGGACCCCCGCAAAACCGTGCCAGCTCACCACGCCTTTCCAGGCGGCCAGGACTACCAGTAGCCCAAGCACCGCTGTGAGAATGAGCGCCCGATTGTAATGGAAGCTGATAGCGGGGATAGCGTAGGATTCTGCTAGGGCTCCAGGAACGGCTTCTTCCATCGCCAGATTATCCGGACCGGCAGAATGAACACCGCTGTCGCTGACATGGGAATGATGTAGCTGATCAAGTTCGCGTCCCTGCTTCCCTGAGGGCCTGCCGATTGAAGCTAGAAAGTCGTCCAGCGTTTCCCGTTCGTACTTTTCTCCTTTATCCCTCATGCCGCGCGCAGTCCCCTCCCACGGCATGTCCCGTCGTTCCCTGGCGGTGACTGGTGGCGTAGCGGCCTGCCGACGGAAGTTCTCTGCCGTGGCCAGGTACGGACGGTGGGGGCGGGGGTCTTGATACTGGCCGGTGTGAACACGACCGTCAGCCCGGCGCGGACCGCGCCGTGCTGTGCTACGAGCCGGCCGAGGCCGAGCTCGCGCGCCATGACGGGCTGCAGGGCGAGCCTGGGGAGAAATGGGCTGCCGCCAATGGCGCCAAAGGCGAGGGAACGGATCCCGTGACGCTCCGGGGGCCGTTCGTCGCGGCCACCCAGGCACGGAGCAGCAGAAACTTCGTCCTCGGTTGGCTGCCGAGCCGATACGTTTCCCCAGGTGGGCTGGGGCGGGCCAGTCGCCGCGGCGTCCTGAGCCAGCGACGCGACCGGGCCAGGGCCGACGCGTTGCCGCGAAACATCCGCTGGAACCATGCAGCGGATGGCATCGTTAGTACTCAAGAGCAAGGGCTTTCTAGTCAGGGGCTTCTGCTCTAGGGCCTCCGTCTCGGTGCCAGCCGGGGCGGAGGCCGCGCCATCCTCAGGCGCTCATAACGTGTTCGCCAAAAGTCCGGGTAATTTCGTCAGAAGACCCCTCTCGCCGGTCAACGTTTCCTGGCTTTTCATGCTCGGCATTTCGCCAGAGCAGAGAACTCCGGCAGATCCTGCCGGAGCGCCTTTATTTCGAGCCAGCGGCGACGAGAGCCCCCTCCGCAGACTTGCCGCGGCCCCCCTATGTAGACCTGCCGCGCGGCCTAGTGCACGCCACGCGACCTGCGAGGACAGCTCCCCCGTCCTCATGTCCTAAAATAGCGACATATCACAGATCATACACAGGTATGACGAAATTCCTTCACCTATGGATTACTTCCATCAGGCTGCCAGTTCGTAAAGAGCTGGTAAATACCAGAGATAAACTACTTTACTTATAGGTTTACGTTTAATTACTGGTCTCAATGTGATTTCCCTTGCCGCGAAGCGCCCGCCGGCGATGCGATGGCAGCCACGCCCGGGGCACGGCTCAGCGGCGCTGCCCGAGGCCTACCACTCCGCGGCCCTGGACCCCGCGCGGGCACGTGCACATGATCGGCTAGCCGATGCTGCGGCGGATCCCTCGGTGCCGTCGGGGCCCAGCCCCCAGCTGATGATCCGGCGCGGGTGCAGCCGGATGACCTCCGGGCTCAGGTACGGGCTGGGCGACTCCTGGCCGGTGAGCGCCTCGGCGGTGCCACGGATCTCGCAACAGCGCACGGTCCACGGGTTGACCGACACGATGTCATCGACCACGAAGGCGGCCTTCCCGTTCGCTGCGATGTTGCGGAACTTGCGGGTGTTGCCGAGGTCCCGGCCGCGGATGAGGATGACCCCGGCCTCAGCGTCGACGCCGAAGCCGACGGGGCTGTTCTGCAGGGTGCCGTCGGGTGCCTCCGTGGCCAGCCGGCCGAGGCGCTGGGATCGCAGGTAGTCAAGCTCCGCTTCGGTGAACATCACGCCAGTCAACCCCCTCGCCGGCGCCCCGGCAACCGGCGGCGCGGCACACGGCCCGGGGGCGGGGCGGGGTCAGCCCTTGCGCTGGGTGAAGCTGTACCAGTTGCCCGAATCGTCCCTGATGACCGCCTCGACGCCGTAGGGGCGCGCGGCCGGTTCCTGCACGAACTCCACGCCCAGGGCCGACAGGGCGGCGTAGTCGCCGCGGCAGTCCGAGGTCGACATCACCCCCGGGCTCAGTGCCCCCTTGGCCACCAGCGCCCGTACCTGCTCCGCGGTCGGGCCGTCGAGCATCGAATGGGCCGGGTCCATCAGCAGCAGTTCCTGGCCGGTGCTGCCCTGCGGGCGGACGGTCAGCCAGCGCATCCCGTTGTCCAGCTGGAAATCTGTGGTCAGCTCGCAGCCCAGCTTCTTCGTGTAGAACTCCTTGGCCGAGTCCTGGTTCAGCACCCAGACCGAGACGAACGACATGCCCATGATCATGGTGACTCCCTCACGATGTCCGTTGACGAGTCACCACGTTAGGGCTGATCAGGGCCGGGACGCTTCTCCGAAATTGCGGAGCTGAGCGCGGCGGGCCCAAGCGGGGCCGGCAAGCCCGTGCGCCACATCAGGGCGAAACACCCCGGGATGGGCGCGGGGCCGCCGCGCCGGGCGGCTTCCGCGCGGTAGGCCGACGGGGACCGGCCCATCAGGCTGGAGAACCGCGCGCTGAACGACCCCAGGCTGGTGAAGCCGACGGCGTGGCAGATCTCGGTGACCGAGAGGTTCACCGACCGCAGCAGCTCGCAGGCACGCTCCACCCGCCGCCGGGTCCGGTACGCCCCCGGCGTCTCCCCGTAGGCGGACTGGAACGCCCGGATGAAGTGCGCCGGCGAGTACCCGGCCGCCGCCGCCAGCGCCGCGATGCCGACCTGGTCGGCGTAGTCACGGTCGATCCGGTCCCTGGCCTGGCGCAGCATCCGCAGTGCGGACACGTCGGGGGCGGCGGTCACCGGACCGGCCCGTTTCAGCGCCGCTGCCAGAGCGTGACGGCGATGCCACGGAAGTGCCGCGTGGCGATCAGCCGGAACCGGTGCTGCAGCACCACGCTCTCGGCCCGCAGCAGCGGATCGGTCGCGTGCGCCGAGGGCGCATGGCCCACCACCCAGATGCGCGCGTACCGCAGCATGAGCGGGTAGGTGGCCGCGAACGGCTTGTCGTGGCCGCGGAACGTGCCTGCCTGCTCCGGCGACTCGGCCATCGCGAAGTCGGTGGTGCTGGCGAAGTCCTGCGGGTAGCCCAGCCGGGCCTTGCGGAAGAACGTGCCGAAGAACAGCACCCCGTCACCCGGGCGCGCGTTCGCCCCCACGTACTGGGACGGGCCGCCGAAGTTGTACAGCCGGCGTTCTCCGGGGTGCGGGCCCGCTGCTGCGGCCCGAGTTGCAGCACCAGGGTGCATGCGCAGATCACCGCGCCCGGTATCCACAGCAGGGCCGGCCAGCGCACGGTGCGGCTCAGCCACCGCCCGATCCGCCACATCCCGGCCCCGGCCAGCAGGGCGGCTCCCGCTTCGCCGTAGAGGACATAGCGGTCCACGTACAGCGGCGGCAGCACCAGCGATTCGAGGATCAGGAGCAGCGCGGGCAGCACCAGCAACGGCGCACCCACCGACGCCAGGCTGACGCCGCCGCTGCGCCACCAGGCCAGCTCACCGCCCGCCGCGCCGCCCGCACCAGCCACGTCGGCGCCGCCGCCCGCCTCAGCGTTGCCGCCGGTGGGGACA
Source organism: uncultured Actinomycetes bacterium (assembly GCA_963730235.1). Taxonomy (GTDB): domain Bacteria; phylum Actinomycetota; class Actinomycetes; order Streptosporangiales; family Streptosporangiaceae; genus DASXKD01. The sequence continues at coordinate 374,739 of CAVSRH010000004.1, read as the reverse complement.
CTGCCGCCCGTGGTAGCTTCGCCGCCCGCCCCAAAGCTGCCGCCCGTGGGGACACTGCCCGTGGCCACCTCGCCGCCCGCCCCGGAGCCGCTGGCCTGGCCGCGCAGCCACCGCCAGGTGGACCGCGGGGGCAGGACGGCCACGATGGCGCATGCGAGCAGCAGCACCCCGGCGGCGGTCGTCGCGCCGAAGTAGTCGTGGAAGATGATCCGCAGGTCATTGAGGCCGGGCCGGGGATCCAGTTGACCGCGGCGTGCTCCCGGATACTGATCAGGATCAGCGGCGTCACCAGTACCGCGCCCACGCCGCCCGCGGCCGCCCAGTGCCGCACGGACCGCCGGCCCTGCCGGGCCAGCAGGACCGTGACCGCATGGGCCGCCAGCATCAGCAGCGACATCTCGTTCAGGTAGCCGCCCAGGGTCACCAGCGCGCCGTAGCCGATCCACCAGCGGGCCAGGCGCGGCCCCGGCGCACCTGCCGCCTCGGCGGCCAGCGCGTGCACCAGGACCAGCGTGGCCCCGGCCACGCACACGTACACCATCGCGTAGGACCGCGCGGTCTGCGCGTAGTAGCTGATGTCCGGGGTCAGCACCATGACCAGGCCGGCGAACAGGGCCGCCCAGCCGGATCCGGCGAGCCGCCGGGCCAGCACCGCGATCACTATGGCGGCGCCGGTCATCGCGGCGACCGAGGGGACGCGCAGCGCCTCGGGGCTGCTGCCCACCGCGACCCAGCCGTGCATCAGCAGGTAGTAGAGGCCGTGCACGGCATCGACGTTGTTCACCAGGTGGGCGAGCTCGCGCAGGCTCAGCAGCGCGGCCCACCGGGTGGCCACCTCGTCGTTGCCCATGGCCGAGTCCCTGGCCAGCCCCCACAGCCCGAGAACCAGCATCACCGCGGCGGCGGCGCCGGCCTGCGCGTACCTGGCCGCGGCCGCCCGCCATCCCCCGGCCCGCGCCGCATCCGTCACCGGCGGCATACCCGCCTGCGCCGCCGCATCGTCATGGTGCGTTACGCCATCCCCCGGCGCAGGTGTCCCGCCGACGGGCGGGGACGCCGGGGCGGGCGGGCCTGCCGGTGCAGCCGGGGGCGGCGCCTGCCCGCTCTGCCCGAGGGATGCCTGGCTCACGGCCCACCAGGCGGGTCCCCGAGTGACGCCTCGAAGGTCTCCCGCCACCTGTCCGGCGAGGTGAAGTCCGCCGCGGCGGCCCGGTACTCCCTGGCCAGCCGCGGCCAGTTCATGACCAGCCGCAGATGCAGGGCGGCGCTGCGCCTGGCCAGCGCCCGGAACTGCTTGCGGTCCCGCTGGTACCAGGCGGCGGTGGTGCCGTCCGGTGCCGACACCACGGCGCTGTCCAGCTTGGACAGGATCCACCAGGCCGCGTCCTGGTAGGGCAGGGCCATCTGCGGCCGCTGGAACTTGCGCGGCTTGCGGAACTGGTGCAGCGTCCCGGCCGCGACCTTCGTCATCAGGTTCACTTTGTTGGTCGGGGTGGTGTTCATCTTCAGCTGGTCCGGGGCCTTGCGCCGGGCGGGCGGGAAGTCCTCAAGGTCGGCCGAGCCGCGGGAGTCGGTGTACTGCTGGCGCACCTCGCGCAGGCTGGCCATCTTCGTGCCGAGGTCGCGGTGCAGGTGGTCCGGCCCGGACAGGATGTCCTCCATGGCCAGCATCCGCAGCGCCGCCGTCGAGTACTGCATCGACAGCAGGTTCTGGAGCTGCCGCTCGCCGCTTTCGGCCATCAGCCGCCCGCCGCGCTTGAACGGCGAGTGCAGCAGCGCCACGATCACCCGGTTGCGGATGTGGTAGTACGCCTGCCAGTCCAGCGCGTCGTTCTTGTCCAGCCAGGGGATGTGCCAGGCGGCCACCCCGGGCAGCGACACGGTCGGGTACCCCTTGCTGCCCGCCCGCACCGCGTACTCGGCGTCGTCCCACTTGATGAAGACCGGGATCGCCAGGCCCAGCTCCTTGATGATCTTCGTGGGGATCAGGCACATCCACCAGCCGTTGTAGTCGGCATCGGCCCGGCGGTGCAGCCACGGGGTGTTCCGCAGGTTGCGGCGGCCGAAGTCATGGCGGGCCTTGGTGTTCGGCGAGGTCTCCCACCACCACTTGCGGGGCGCGATGGACTCGGCGAACGCGTGCAGCACCGACCGGTCGTAGAGGCTGAACATGTGCCCGCCGACGATCGTCGGCTTGCGCGCCAGGTCGGCGAAGGCCGCCGCGCGCAGGATGCTCTCCGGCTCCAGGGTGATGTCGTCGTCCAGGATCAGCAGGTAGTCGCTGTCCCCGGCGCGCACCGTCTCGTCCATGGACCGGGAGAACCCGCCGGAGCCGCCGATGTTGCCCTGCTGGATGATCCGCAGCCGGTCGCCGAGCCCCTTCGCCGAGTCGGCGAAGTCCGGGTGGTCGGCCACCTTCCTGGTGCCCTGGTCGATCACGTACACCACGTCGATCAGGTCGAGCACCTCCGCCGAGGCGCCGAGGGTGCGCAGATGCCCCACCATGAAGTCGGCCCGGTTGAACGTGGTGAAGCCGAGGCTGATCCGGCCCGGCGGGGCCGGCTCGGCCGGCACGGCCCAGTCCGCCCTGATCACGGTGGTGCCCCGTGGGCCGGCCACGATGTCGAACCAGTACCAGCCGCCGTCGATGAACGGGGCCAGCGGCAGGGTCCGCTCCACGGCCTCCGGCTCGTCGGTGTCGATCTGAATCGTCTCGACCGGGAAGCTGTGCCCCTTGGCGGCGGACCGGTACAGGATGACCGCGCACTCCCCGGCGACGCGCAGCCGCAGCGTCACCGAGTCCGCGGCGGTCCACCGGCGCCAGTAGCTGGCCGGGAAGGCGTTGAAGTAGGTCGCGAACGAGACCCGGCTGTTCGCGCTGATCGCCGCGCTGCGCCGGGGGAGGATCTCCTCCAGCGGGTGGGCCGGGCAGCCCGACGCCGAACCGGATCACCGACTGGGTCTCCCCGGTCGCCACGCCCATCGCCGTGGGGGCGGGCGGGACCGGATCGCGGTTGCCGAGCGACTCGGCCAGCAACTCGGCGGCGAGTTCGGCGGCGCCGCGCTCCGGGTTGGTCTCCACGTACAGCGGGACGACGTCCAGGTCCGCACCGGGGAACACGACCCGCTGCACGACCCGCAGGCTGCGCCCGGCCATGGCCGGTGCCTGCCCGCCCACCGCGCCCTCCTTGGCCACCGACGGCACGCCCGCCGTGGTGTCGTCAGTCATCGCTGCCCCCGAAGCTGCCCAGCGACTGGTGGCCGGAGAAGAACGGCCGCACCCGGTTGTCGTACACGTTCAGCGCGGACCCGATGGCCATGTGCATGTCGAGGTACTTGTAGGTGCCCAGCCGGCCGCCGAAGATCACGCCAGGCTCGCGGGCCGCCATTTCCCGGTAAGCCAGCAGCCGTTCCCGGTCCTGCGCGGTGTTGATCGGGTAGTACGGCTCATCGCCACGGTCGGCGAAGCGCGAGAACTCTCGCATGATCACTGTCTTGTCCTTGGGGTACCAGTCGCGTTCCGGATGGAAGTGGCGGAACTCGTGAATGCGGGTGAACGGTACGTCGGAATCCGCGTAGTTCATCACGGGCGTGCCCTGGAAGTCCCCGGTTCCGAGCACCTCAAGCTCGAAGTCGAGGGTGCGCCAGCCCAGATCACCGGCAGCGTAGCCGAAATACTCATCCAGCGGGCCGGTGTACACGACCGGGACGTTTCCCAGCAGATCGGCGCGGTGGCTGGCGAATTCGGTGCCCAGCCGGACCTCGATGCGCGGGTGGTCGAGCATCCGCTCCAGCCAGGCCGTGTACCCGTCGACCGGCAGCCCTTCGAACGTGTCGTTGAAGTAGCGGTTGTTGAACGTGTACCGGACCGGGAGCCGGGTGATTACCTCCGCGGGCAGGTCGGCGGGATCGGTCTGCCACTGCTTGTACGTGTAGCCGCGGAAGAAGGCCTCGTACAGCGGCCGGCCGACCAGCGAGATGGCCTTCTCCTCCAGGTTGGCCGCCTGGCCGGCGGGCACCTCGGCGGCCTGCTCGGCGATCAGCGCCCGCGCCTCGTCCGGGGACATCACGGCGCCGAAGTACTCGCAGATGGTGCCGAGGTTGATCGGCAGCGGGTAGACGCGGCCCTTGTAGACCGAGAAGACCCGGTGCTGGTAGCCGGTGAACCCGGTGAACCGGTTGGCGTACTCCCAGACCCGCGCGTTCGAGGTGTGGAACAGGTGCGCGCCGTACCGGTGTATCTCTATCCCGGTTTCCGGTTCCTTCTCGCTGTAGGCGTTTCCGCCGATGTGCGGGCGGCGCTCCAGGATCAGCACCCGCAGGCCCAGGTCGCGGGCGCACCGCTCGGCGATGGTCAGCCCGAAGAACCCGGATCCGGCGATGACGAGGTCTGCGTTCACGGGCTCACCGGCGCCTGCCGCCCCGCGGCGGAGCCGGCGGCCGGGGCCTCGCCGTCCCGCCGCCCGTATTCACCCTCCGCGGCATCGGGCGCGGGCTGTGGCGCCCGCCCGCGGGACAGGATGGGGCGGTACACCGCCCGGCGGACCCACCAGGGGATCAGCCGGTAACCGCCGCGGATGGCCACGTTGCGCAGGTACTGCACCGGCGTGGTGAAGCCGTTCTGCCGGAATTCACGCTGCAACCGCAGTTCCGAGCGCAGCAGCTCGAGCGCCGCCGCGCCGTTTGAAGGCGCTTTCGCCGACCCGGTAGTAGACCAGCGGCTCGGCCACGTTGACCGCCCGCGCGCCGTTCTGCAGCATCCGGGCGAACAGCGCGTAGTCCTCCATGAGCTTCAGGTCCCCGTAGCCGCCCGCCGCCTCGACGGCGCGCCGCCGGTAGACGACCGTGGGGTGGTTGAACGGGTCGTGCATCCGGGCGTACCGGGCGATCGTCTCGGTGCCGGTGGGCGGCACCCGCTGCCCGACGATCTCATCGGTGTCGCCGGAGAACTCCAGCAGCCCGGACCCGACGATGTCCGCGTCCGCGATCAGCGGTATCTCCACCTCGAACCGGTGCGGCATGGCCACGTCGTCGGCGTCCATCCGGGCAATCACGTCGTGCTTGCTCGCCGCGAGCCCGCGGTCCAGCGCGGGGCCGAGGCCGCCGTTGCGCGGCAGCGGGACGAAGGTCACCGGCACCGGGCTGGTCGCGCACAGCTCATCGAGGCACTCGGCAAGTTCCGCCCGGACCGGCCCATCCCGCACGATGATCACCTGGTCCGGCCGCACGGTCTGGTCGTGGACCGCGCTGCGGAACGCCCGGCGAAGGTAGTCGGGCCGGTCCCCGTTATAGACGGAGACCAGAAGGGAGAAGGGCTCGTGCATAAGCAGAACTCGCCTTCCTTACCGGTGAAATGCGTGCGTTGGCGGTCCAGGACCGGCGCGAGCGGCCCGACGGCACGCTTCGAAGCATAGGCGGCTTGTCAGCTCTGTGCAGGTTTGTGTGCAGGTAGTCGCGTACTGCATTGGACGCCCCTTCTCCTACGATAGCTTGTGAGCTGATTGGCCCGGCTGGTCGTGGCGGCGGGCTATCTTGCCTGGTCAGCTAGGTCATCACCCAGAATCCGCGAGGGGCGGCGAGTTGGCAGCGCAGCAGACCGCTGACGGCCGGGTCTTCCTGCACATCGGGGAGCCCAAGACCGGCACGACCTTCATCCAGCAGGTGCTGTGGGGCAGCCGCACCGAACTGGCCGCCCAGGGCATCGTGCTGCCGGGGCACCACCCTCAAGATCATTTCCGCGCCAGCCAGGACCTGCGCGGCATCGAGAAGCTGGCCACCGACCCGGCGGGATCGTGGACCGGCGAGTGGGAGATCCTGGCCCGCCAGGCCCAGCAGCCGGGCAAGACCGCGGTGATCTCGCACGAACTGTTCTCCGCCGCGGACTCCGCGCAGGCCGCCGCCGCCGTGCGCTCGCTCCGGCCTGCCCAGGTGCACGTCGTGCTCACCGTCCGCGATATGGCGACGCTGCTGCCCGCGGAGTGGCAGGAGACCGTCAAGCACCGCAACGCCCGGGGCTGGGAGGACTGGCTGGCGGACGTCATCGACACCGAATCGGCCGATGCCGACCGGCGCCAGTGGTGGTTCTGGCGGGTGCACGACACGCTGGCGATCCTCCGGCTGTGGGCCGCGCACGTGCCCGCGGAGCAGATCCATGTGATCACCAACCCGCCGCGAGGCTCGGCCAGCGGCCTGCTGTGGGAGCGGTTCGCGTCCCTGCTCGGCATCGACCCGGCCAGCGCGGACCTCAGCCAGGCCCGGCCGAACGCCTCGCTGGGGATGGCCGAGACCGAGTTCCTGCGGCGGCTGAACCAGGCGCTGCCCGGCCCGGACGAGGTCCCCGACTGGTTCTACATGTGGAACGTGAAGGAGACGGTGGCGCACCGGGCACTGGCCGGCCTGCCGCGCGGCGGGCGCCTGGTGCTGCCCGCCGACCGGGACGCCTGGGCCAAGGAGCAGTCCGAGACCCTCATCGCGGGCCTGCGCGAGTCCGGGTACGACATCGCGGGTGACCTCGACGACCTCCGCCCGCCGCAGGTCACCGAGCCCGCGGCCAGCCCGTCGGGCCAGCCGGCCGAGGCGGTCCTCGACGCGGCGGTCCAGGCGGCCGCGGCCCTGGTCGTGAACCAGTATCAGCGCGAGTACCCGGCGGCCCGGTCCCGGGAGGACCGCGGCCGCGGGCTGGCCGGGCGGATCGAGGCGGCCGCCGCGGCCTCGCCGCGGCTCAAGCGGGCGGTGCGCGAGTTCAGCGGCCGCTACGCCGCGGTGCGCCGGATGCGGGTGCTGGCCTGGCGGGCGCTGGAGCGGACCCGGACCCGGGGCCGCTGATGACCGGCACACCGCAGGTGACCGCGGTCGTGGTTACCTACAACCGGCGTGACCTGCTGCTGGAATCCCTGGCCGCGGTGCTCGCGCAGGACCGGGCACCGGACGCGGTGATCGTGGTCGACAACGCCTCCGAGGACGGCACCGCCGCCGCGGTGCGGGAGAAGTTCCCCGCGGTGCGCCTGGCCGAGTTCAAGCGGAACTCCGGCGGGGCCGGCGGGTTCGCCGGCGGCATGGCGCTGGCCCTGGCCGGCGGCGCGGACCTGATCTGGATGATGGACGACGACACGGTGCCCGAGCCCGGCGCGCTGGGCGCGCTGCTCGCCGCCCGGGACCGCGCGACGGCCCGGGCCTGGCCGCGCTCCGGCGCTGATCGCCAGCCAGGTGCTCTGGACCGACGGGCGCGAGCACCCGATGAACACCCCGCGCCGCAAGCCGTTCGCGGCCAAGTCCGAGCGGCTGGCCGCCGCCGCCGTGGGCTGCGTGCCGATCCGCTCGGCGTCGTTCGTGTCGATCCTGGTCGACGCGGCACAGGCCCGGCGGCGCGGGCTGCCCAGGGCCGACTACTTCCTGTGGAACGACGACTTCGAGTTCACCACCCGGCTGCTGCGCGGCAACACCGGGCTGCTGTGCCCGGCCAGCGTCGTGGTGCACAAGACCAAGACGTTCGGCGCCACCGACGTCGACCCGGGCGACCGGTTCTTCTACGAGGTCCGCAACAAGATCTGGATGTTCCGGGACAGCGCGCCACTGGCCCCGCTGGAGCGGGCCGCCTACGGCGGCTCCACGCTGCGCCGCTGGGCCCGCACGTTCGCCCGCTCCCCCGACCGCCGCACGCTGCGGGAATCCCTGTTCCGCGGCATCGCCGCCGGGGTACGGACCAGCCCGCGCCCCACCCCCGAGGTCCTCGCCGACGCGGGCCTGCCGGTCCCGGCGCAGGGCCTGGACTGACCCCGGCTCAGTCCTGCGGCGGCCGCTCCGCGGGCACCGGCTCGCCGGGCGCCGTGCGGCCCGCCCCGCGCAGGCTCAGCAGGGTGACCGCCCCGAGCACCCCTGCCGGTACGAGGGTGACCGTCGCGGGCAATTCGTAACGCCAGGAAAACTCATACAGGTCCGGGGCGAGCAGGGCGAACACCGCGGTACCGGTGAACAGCAGGCAGGCCAGCCCGAGCTGGCGGGTGCGGCCGGACAGGCGGCGCCGCAGCAGTACCACCGACCCAGCCACCCCGGCCAGCGTGCACAGCGCCAGCAGCGGGCCCGGGGTGTAGCCGCCGTCGAGCTGATAGGACCGCAGGAACCCGGCGATCGGCCGGTTGACCTGCGCCGGGCCGCCGTATCCCGGCTTGAGCGGGTGCGCGTGGAAGGCGCCGAACAGCTTGCGCTGCACGCCGATGACGATCGGGCCGTCCGGCCGGACCAGCAGGTCGCTGACCGGCGCCACCCGCTTCTGCACCACCTGCTGCGCGACCATGCAGTTGTACGGGACATAGGGCCCCGGGGCGCAGACGGTGACCCACGGCGGGTATTCCGGGTAGCCGTCCTGGAACTGCCAGCGCGCGATCGGCGTCACGCTGGGGGTCTGCGTCCTGGTCAGGGCGAACAGCCGGACCGCGTCCCGGGCGATGGATGCCGCCACCCGCAGCGGCTGCTGGCCCAGCACGGCCGTGTTCAGGTCCGCGATCGCGACGCCGGGCTTGATGTGGGCCGCGACGGCGTTGGCGATCAGCGGCGACTGGCCGGAGTGCTCCAGCCAGTCCGGGCCCAGCGCCTGCTGGGCCGGCGTTGGGCACACCACCCGGGCGGCGGCGGACAGCTGCAGGGTGGCGCAGTCGGCCGAGGCGGCCAGCCGGCCGGTGAGGGACTGCCGCCGGGCCAGCCAGAAATGGCCGTCGTGCAGGAAGGAGGCGCCGCAGTAGCCGAGGACGAGCGCGGCGAACGCGATGACCAGCGCGCCGGTGCCGGTCGTGGCCCGGCGCCAGCCGCCGCCGGCGGCGAGCACGTAGATCGCCGCGGGCACGACCAGGATCACGCCGAGCTGCATCACGGTCGCCGCCGCGGCGAGGAGCAGGCCGGCCACCGCCGCGAACCGCGCGGTCACCACCGGCCGCCACAGCAGCACCGCCAGGGCCGCCACCACGAGCGCCTCGAACAGCACGTCGGGCATGATCGTCTGTTCCATCTGCAACTGGTAGGCATCCAGCAGCACCGGCGCGGTGGTGAGCGCGGCCAGCCAGCGCGGGACGCCGCGGCGCAGCAGCACGACGTAGACGGTCACGGCCATGGCCAGGCCGAGCAGGTGCTGGAGGATCGCGACCGTGCCCAGGTCGCCGGCGACCAGGACGATCTTCAGGGCGAGCGTGTACCCGAACGGCTCGGAGCCGGGCGAGGCGCCGTAAAGGTACTTGAGCGTGTCGACGTAGATCAGCGCGGGCTGATAGGCGGCGACGGCCAGCACCCGCAGTACCAGGCCGGCCGCCAGCAGCACGGAAACCAGCCAGTGACGGCGCAGCACCGCAAGGGCCCAGGCGGGCGAGGGCCGCCGTGGCCCGGCTGGCGAGGCAGGCGGCTCGGCGCTCGCCGGGCTGGTGGCCGCAGGCTCGGCGGCGGGCTGCGCTTCCGGCAGCGGGGCGGCGGGCGGCGGATCGTCCTGGGACGGGGCGTCCGGCGGAGGGCTTGGCGGCCTGCGCCGGGCGAATGCCGCGCCCATCCGCGTCGCGAGGTTCGGGCCGGTCATGCCACCAGCGGGGGCTGCAGGGCCGCCAGGCGGGCCTGGCACCGCGACCGCAGTGCGCGCCCGCTGGATGCGGCGGCTTTCCGGGCTGCACGGGGCAGCATTCCTGGCTCCTCGGTAACCGGGTGGTGAGGCTCACGCAGTAGGTGGGTGAGGCTCACGCAGTAACAGATGGTGAGGCCACCATTGTGCCCGGCTGGCCGAGTCGGGGGCCACTTATCCCCCTTTTCGCCGCGGCGGCACCCGCCCGGGCCCGTCGTTTCGGTGTCGTCGGCGGAGATTTTGCCGATTTGTGGCGCGGCCTATAGCGCACGGGTACGGATCATGCAGGTTACATGCATCCGGCAGGGGCAGGATTGGTCCATGGGTTCGCCCTCCCGCTTCTCGCGGCGAGCCTTCATCGGTATGGCCGCTGGCGCGGCCGCCATCCCAGCGGTGACGGCTGGCTGCGAGTCCGCCGGTTCGGGCGACGCGCCGAAAACAGGCGCCAGGCCTGCTGCCTTGCGGCGCGCGCCGGTGCCGGAAAACGCACTGCCTGGTGACCCGCGCTGGGACATCAGGCACGTGGGCAGCCCGGACGCGATGCTGGGCTACGCGGCACAGGCCAGCGTGCTGCCCGGCGAGCCGATCACGCTGTATGCCTCGACGACCGGGCGCTCGTTCACCGTCACCGCGTTCCGGATGGGCTGGTACCGCGGCGACCTGGCCCGGAAGGTGTGGCGGTCGGGCACCGTGACCGGCCACAAGCAGAGCAAGCCGGTCCTGACCAAACCAACCAACACGGTGGAGGCGCACTGGGATCCGTCCCTCGACGGTCCCCACCCATGACTGGCCCGAGGGCAGCTACCTGCTGCGGATGGACTCGGAAGCGGGCTCGCAGCGGTTCGTCCCGGTCACCGTGCGGTCGGCGAAGACCGCGGGCAAGACCGTGATCAAGAACTCGGTGGCGACCTGGCAGGCCTACAACATGTGGGGCGGCTACGACCTGTACAACGGGCCCGCCGGGATCACCGACTACAACAACCGCGCGCTCGCGGTCAGCCTGGACCGGCCCTACGACCGGCAGGGCGCCTACATGTTCCTGTATCACGAGCGGAAGCTGATCGAGCTGGCCGAGCGCCTCGGCATGCCGCTCGCCTACACCACCAGCCAGGACATCGAGGCCGACCCGCACCTGCTGCGCGGGGCCAGCGCGCTGTTCTCCCTCGGCCACGACGAGTACTGGTCGCCGCCGGAGCGGGCTCACGTCACGGCCGCCAGGAACGCCGGGGTGAACATCGCCTTCCTCGGCGCGAACTGCATGTTCCGGCGGACCCGGCTGCGCCGGCACCCGGCTGGGCCCGCGGCGGCTGGTCATCTGCTACAAGACGAGCTACCTGCGGGACCCGATGTACGGGAAGGACAACGCGCTGGTCACCAGCGACTGGCGGGAGCCGCCCAGCCCCGATCCCGAATCCTCGCTGACCGGCACCCTGTACGAGTCGAATCCGACCACCGCCGCGTACGTGGTCGCCGCGCCGCACGCCTGGATGTTCGCCGGGACCGGGGTACGGAAGGGCACCAGGTTCCGCGGCCTGGTCGGGATCGAGTACGACCGGGTCAACCCGGACTCGGCCGTCGAGCGGCCCATCGAGATCCTCTCGCACTCACCGCTGACCTGCCGCGGCGTGAACAGTTACGCGGATTCGGCGTACTACACCCACCACAGCGGTGCCGGGGTGTTCAACGCCGGGACCATGCGCTGGGTGGCCTCGTTCGCCGGCCCCTACCAGTTCGGCATGAACCGGCACACCGGCGACTTCACCCGGGCCGTCACGGCGAACCTGCTGCGGGCATTCGCCGATGGCCCGGCCGCGGCGAAGTACCCGGCCCACGACAACCTGGCCGCGATGCGGGAGTGGGCCGGCGACCCGATCGCGTCACAGCACAACCTCTGGCCACCGGTGGTGCTTTAGCCCGAAGTTCCCCTGTGTGATCCGCGTGCGTGGCCGTTTACCTGGCCCTTTGGCGTGGTGCTGGGCAGGCTTCTGACTACGCGACGCCGAGGCGGTGGCTGATGCCGAGCAGGTCGAGGGCGTGGCGCTGGAGTGGGGTGGGGGTGGTGACGAGCCGGAAGCCGGGCAGGGCGGGGTCGGCGGGCTGGATCTGGTTGAGGCAGATGGTGGCCAGGTCTGCGAGCAGGGTGTCGAAGCTGTGCACGGGAAGGTCGCCTTCGGTGCGTTTGGCAGCGGCCTTGGCCAGGGCGCGCGGGGAGCGGGCAGCGGGAGCGACGGGGCTGGTGCGGGTGGCCTGGGCGGCGGGTTTGTCGTCGTCGGTGAACAGCAGCGGCGCGAGGCGGTCGTGCATGTGCCAGGTGATGTAGTAGGAGATCATCCGCAAGAACACATGCGCGCGGACCCGGGTCTCGGTGCGGTGGCGGATGGGCCGGATGTCCAGGTCGGTGTTGAAGGCCCGGAACGCTCGCTCGACCTGGGCGAGGGCCTTGTAGGAGGAGACCACCTCGCTGCTTCCCAGGCTGCTGGCTTCGACGGTGGTGCGCAGCACGTAGATGCCGTCGAGGGCGGCTTCGGTGGTGATGGAGTCCTGGTCGCGGGCGTAGGTGAAGCTGTCCTCGCCGATGCTGGTGGTGAAGTGCTTGGCGACCTTGCGGCGGCGCAGCACCCGGTCCGCGCGCAGCGCGATCTTGCCCTGGCCGCGCAGCGGCCTGCGTTCCCGTGCGGCAGCGGCGGCGATTTTCTCCAGGTCGGCCTCGGTGGCGGCGAGCAGTGATTCCCGCTTGCGGGCCCGCTCGGCCTCCAGGAACGGGTTCTTGCACGCGACCAGCCGCTCGCCGGGGTAGTCCGGGTGGGTGATCTCGGCCAGGTCCGCCTGGTCGAACAGGGACAGTTGCAGCGCGCCGTCGCGGACCAGCGCCTTGACCTGCGGGGCGCGCAGCGCGGTGATCCAGTCCAGGCCCGCGGGGCCGACGTCCTCGCGCAGCCGGGCGGCGGTCAGCATGCCCCGGTCGCCGGCGAGCACCATCTTGGTGATCCCGAACCGGTCCTTGACCTTGCTCACCTGGGCGGCCACGGTCTTGGGGTCCCCGGTGTTGCCCTCGAAGACCTCGATCGCGACCGGGACGCCATCCTTGCTGGTCAGCAGCCCGTAGACGATCTGCAGCCGCCCGCGGACCCCGTCTTTGGGGTGGCCGATGGCACCCAGCGGGCAGGTCCGCCCTTCGAACGCGGCGGAAGAGACGTCGTAAAGGACCAGCGTCCCGCCGGCCAGGTGCCGGGCCGCCAGCGCGTCCTGGATCTTCTCCTGCCGGGCGGCGAGCCAGTCCATCGCGCCATACAGGTCATCCTCATCACAGCTGCCCAGGCCCAGCACCTCGCCCAGCGAGCTGGCCGCGGTCCCGGCCTGCAGCCCGCGGGCGATGGCCAGCTTGGAGTCCGGCGCGATCACCTGCGCCACCGTCATCGCGGTCACCAGATCCCGCTGCCACGACGCCACCGGGTCGATCAGCTCCTCCAGCCCCAGCGCCCGCGCCGTGCCCAGCACCGCGGCGACGTGCCCGTGTGGCAGGCTGCGGGCGATCTCGAATGCCCCCTCCAGCGCCGTGGCCGGCGGCTGGCCTTTCAGCACGCGCGCAAGGGCGTCGACCTTCGCCTCGGGCCAGGACGACAGGTTGGCCAGGGTGCGGTTCTTGACCTTGCCCGCTTCCCGGTAGCTTTCGCGCAGCAGCACGGCAGGAGGTGAGCCCCGGTTCGGCACCTTGGCCACGTACATGACGACGATTTTATCGTCCTCTACAGCATATAAGCAGTTTAACACGCCGATATCACCCAGAAAAACGTGATCTACATGACTACGTTTCCTGTTCTTAGAGAGTGCACTTCACCTGGTCACAGCACCATCGCCGGGTTGATCAGAGGCTCATCAGGGGGAACTTCGGTTTAGCTCAGCGCGGACCGTGGCACGGCCGGCGGCCGCCACGGGCCCGGTGGCCGGGCACGCCGGGAGCTCGAGCGGCCGGTCAGGGCGCCTGGGGCAGCTTGACCGGGCCGCGCTTGGCGGCGGGCGCCGACGGCGGCGGCACGACCGGCCCGATGTCACCGTCGGGCGCCTCGTCCAGGTCCACGATCACCGGCGCGTGGTCGCTCGGCCCGGTGCCCTTGCGCGCCTGCCGGTCCACCCAGGCCGCCCGCACCCGCCCGGCGACCGGGGAACTGGCCAGCACCAGGTCGATCCGCATGCCCAGATCCTGGTGGAACATCCCGGCGCGGTAGTCCCAGTAGGTGAACACCCGCTCGGCCGGCCAGCGGTCGCGCACGACGTCATGCAGGCCGAGCGCCTCCAGGCTGGCCAGCGCCTCCCGCTCCGGCGGGGTGACATGGGTCTGGCCGATGTAGGCGGCCGGGTCGAACACGTCGGCGTCGGCAGGTGCGATGTTCATGTCCCCGCACACCATGACCGCCTCCGGGCCCGCGCCGACCATTTCCTTCAGCGCCGCCAGCCAGGCGAGCTTGTAGTGGTAGTGGTCGGAGTCCGGCGTCCGCCCGTTGGGCACATACACCGAGTGCACCCGGACCCCGCCGCAGGTCGCGGACACCGCGCGCGCCTCGGGATCGGGGAAACCGGGCCCGCCGGGGATGCCCGCGACGACGTCCTCCAGGCCCGTACGGGAGAGGATCGCCACCCCGTTCCACTGGGGCTGGCCGTGCAGCGCGACGGCGTATCCGCGGCCGGCCAGCTCACCGCCGAGCAGTTCGGTGAAGGCGCCGTCGGCGAGCTTGGTCTCCTGGAGGCAGACCACATCGGGCTGCCGCTGGTCCAGCCACGGCAGCAGCCGCGGCACCCGTTGCTTGACCGAATTCACGTTCCAGGTCGCTACCCGCACCGGGCCTACGGTAGCCGCCCTTGCCGACATCGCGTACCCCGCCCGGCCCTTGTCCGCCGGCCGCCCGGCACCTGGCCCGGCAGGCTCCGGCGGGAAATGACCGGCTGGTGGATGTCCGGGACCGGCGGGCGGCTCCGACGTACCTGGTAGCGGCACGGCTACGGTGCCAGGAGAGAGGAGACCGCGATGAAATACATGATCTTGCTGTACGGCTCGCAGCAGGACTACGACGCCCTGACCGGGAAGCCGGCCCCAGGCAAGCCGGCCTGGGCACCGGAGGATTTCGCGGCGATGGGGGCGTTCATGGCCGGGTTCAGCAAGGACCTGGCCGAGTCCGGGGAACTGGCTGAGACCCGTGGCCTGACCGCCCCCGTCCACGCGCGGCGGATCCAGTTGGTCGGCGGGGCGCCGGTGGTGACCGACGGGCCGTACGCGGAGACGCAGGAGGTCCTGGCCGGTTACTGGATCGTGGACTGCGAGAGCTTCGACCGGGCGACGCAGATCGCCGCCCGACTGACGGACTGCCCGGGCCCGGCCGGCGCCGCCGCCGGCGCGTTCGTGGACGTGCGGCCGGTCGCCGACTCCCGCGGCGAACTGGAGCTCTGACCGGCGGATGCCCGGCAGCCAGGCAACCGGGGACCTGCTGCGTCAGCTGGCGCCGCAGGTCCTCGGCGCTCTGGTGCGGCGCTACGGGCAATTCGGCACCGCCGAGGACGCGGTCCAGGAGGCGCTGCTCGCGGCGTCCGTGCAGTGGCCGGGCGACGGTGTCCCCGCCGATCCGCGCGGCTGGCTGATCAGGGTTGCCTCGCGGAAGCTGACCGACCTGCTGCGCAGCGAGCAGGCCAGGCAGCGGCGTGAGGACACCGTGGCCCGGCTGTCGCCGCCCGGCCAGTGGGCCGCACCCGCCGCCGACCAGGCCGGCCCCGCTGGCGCCGACGACACGCTCATCCTGCTGTTCCTGTGCTGCCATCCGGCTCTGTCGCCTGCCTCGCAGATAGCCCTCACGCTGCGCGCGGTCGGCGGCCTGAGCACCGCCGAGATCGCCCGCGCGTTCCTGGTGCCCGAGGCGACGATGACCCGGCGGATCAGCCGTGCCAAGCGGGGCATCCGGGCAAGCGGCGAGCCGTTCAGCATGCCCGCGGCCAGCGAGCGCGCCGAGCGGCTCGCCGCGGTGCTGCACGTGCTCTACCTGGTCTTCAACGAGGGTTACGCCAGCACCTCCGGGCCAGACCTGCAGCGGGTGGAGCTTGCGGCGGAGGCGATCCGGCTCGCCCGGCTGCTGCACCGGCTGCTGCCCGGGGACGGCGAGGTGGCCGGCCTGCTCGCGCTGATGTTGCTCACCGATGCCCGGCGTCCCGCCCGCGCCGGGCCACATGGCGAACTGGTGCCCATGGCCGAGCAGGACCGCGGCCGGTGGGATGCCGCCGCCATCGCGGAGGGGGTGGCGCTGGTCACCAGCGCGCTGCCCCGTGGGCCGACCGGCCCGTATCAGCTCCAGGCCGCGATCGCCGCGATCCACGACGAAGCGCCCAGCGCCGGGGCCACCGACTGGCCGCAGATCATGGCGCTGTACGAGCTGCTGCTGCGGATCTCGGACAACCCGGTGGTGGCGCTGAACTACGCCGTCGCGGTGGCCATGGTCCGGGGCCCGGCGGCCGGGCTTGACCTGCTGGCCGGGCTCGAATCCGATGACCGGGTCACCGGGGATCACCGGCTGCACGCGGTCCGCGGGCACCTGCTGGAAATGGCCGGCGACCGGGCAGCGGCCCGCGAGTGTTACCAGGCCGCGGCCCGGCGTGCCATCAGCCTTCCGCAACAGCGCTACCTGCAGGCCCAGGCCACCCGGCTGGCCGACGGGTAGGCCCTGGTCAGCTCTCCGGCTGCTGAAGCGGCGAGCCGAACCGGAGCTTGTTCCCGTCCGGGTCGACGTGGAAGCCCTCGCGCTTGCCGTAGTCGTAGTCCTCGGGGCCGCTCACCGTGACTCCCGCTTTGCGCCACTCGGCGGCGAGCTGGTCGGCGTCGTCGACGTGGATGTAGAGCACGCTGTGGCCGGCCGCCGAGGGGTCGCCGCCCTGACCGAGGTGGATGGTCAGGCCGTCGCGGTGCGCGAAGGCATAGGACTCGTTGTGATAGGAGGTCCGGAAGCCCAGCCGCTGGTAGTGATCCACGGCCCGGCCAATGTCGGTCACCCTGAAGACGGGCTCGATGCCGGCGACCCCGGCCCCGCCACCGGCCGCGGCCACCTTTCTGCGGCGGCTGGTCTTCAGCCAGTCCAGGCACTGGTAACAAATGACGATGTCGCGGTGCGAGAGCAGGTTCACCCAGCCGTGTTCCGGCACCGTGCCGCAACACGAGCAGACCACGGTGGTCATGACCGCAATCTTCGGCTCATGGCCAGGCCCGGTCAAACCGGTTAACCCGCGGATTGCCGACCTGTGACCGGTCGATCACCGGCGCTGTCTTTGCGGTGTGGTTGGCGCAGTCGCTACACGTCGGCCTTGCCACTGGACCGCTGGCCGACGGCCAGCCAGGGTCAAGTCCGACTTGATGCCGACATCAAGAGGGGATAGATTCAGTCATGGTGAAGCCGATGAAGCGCCGGGATGTCACCCGTGCGTTGCGCCGCAACGGCTGTGCCATCAAGAACGACAAGGGCCGCCACACCACCTGGGTCTGTGGCTGCGGCGGCCGACATACCGCGGACATTCTCCGCCACCTGGAGATCTCGGCGGGGGTGATCGGCGACACGATCGAGCGAACGAAGTGCCTGCCAGAGGGGTGGCTGCAGTGAAGACCTATCAGGTTCGCGCCAAGCGCTGGGAACACGGTTGGGAACTGCACATCGAGGGCGTCGGTGTCACCCAGTCACGCACGCTGTGGGACGCCGAGGACATGGCCCGCGATCTGATCGCACGCCGCGATCTGCCAGGCGACGGGTTCACTGTGAGGATCACTCCCGAGATAGGTGGCGGTCTCGACGAGGAGACGCGCGCCGCGCGGGAAGCTGTGAGCGCAGCCGATCAGGCGCAGCGGCTGGCCGCCGCGCAGTCACGGGCCACGGCACGGCGGCTGCGCCAAGCCGGCCTGTCCGGGCGTGACATCGCCAAGGTGCTCAACGTGTCACCGCAGCGTGTCTCGCAACTCCTGCGGACCGGCACCTGAGACCTGGCCCACCACCACCCCAGGCCACGAGAAAGGCCTGGCTCATGGGAGAAACCGACCGGCATGGGGAAACCAGGCCCGATTTGAGAAAGTGAATCCAGGGGCGAACCCCAGTCACCGGGCACAGCCGAGCGGCTGCCACGCCCGCATGGCAAGCAGGAAACCGGACGGCCATGATCATGGCGGACTGCCACAAGGGCATGGTGCGCCAAATCCGAAACGCCACATTCACGCTGGTAGATCACGGACGTCGGCCATGATCATGGGAGTACGGCACCTGGGGGGTGGCGCGATAAATCCGAAATCCCTGGCCCCGCCGACCAGGCCGCCCGCCTGGTCATTGAGTGGACCGGCGACCTGTGACCGCCCGTCAAGCCTGCCCCCACCCAGGCTGGCGCCTGGCTCTGGTTCAGTCGGCCTGCGGAAGGATCGGGCCGGATAGGCAGTACAGCGGTTCTGGTCCTTGGCCGCCCAGGTGGCCGATCCGGTGGCACGGAGCCGAGGTGGGGCTCGGCGATGGCGGCGGTGGCGGCGGCGGCGGCGGTGGTGGGGCCACCGCGGGGATGGTGGCCTTGCCGATCAGGTGATGGCCCCGGTAGGCGCGCACCACGATCGTGGCGTTGGAGGTCTGGGCCAGGATCAGGCCCGCGATCCCGCCGTTGTTTCCCCGCGCGACGGCGAGCGTGCGCGCGGCGGCCAGCGGCGTCACTGTGACCGCCGGTGCGTGAGCGCAGTTCGTGCTGATGGTGATCGCGTCCATGGCGATGTTCTTGACGTCCCAGCCCGCGGGCCGCGGGATCACCGAGTGCGCAGGCGCGCGGGCCACCCGCCGGTTCCGGGCGCTCAGCGGAAGGAGCATCGTGGGTTCCAGGCGCGTTCCGTGACGGTTCAAGAACGTGCCGCACACCCTCAGCGGAAACACATTCGAGGGGCAGGCACACCAGTAGACGCCTGGTCCGCAGGCCGTCACGCCGGTGGTGACCACGGCGGCCAGCAACAGAGCGGTTCGTAACGCTGACTTCACCGGACGCGCCTCCTCCAGTCCGGTGAATTGGACGCTCGCCGCCGACGTCTCGTTCCGGGTGTCCTATCACAGGCTGGTGACCCCCTCAGATGATCAGGCTTCGGCCCTGCTCATCGGGGTGGGTTGTACCCCGCAATCGCCCGCAAACGCCCACGCGCCGGCTCCGTCTGGCCGCCACATCCACCCCTGAGATCCCCGTGGCCTAGGCGATGATCCCGATGTTGATGATGTACACCGTCGCCGCTTGATCGTCTACTTCGTAGAGAATGCGGATGTCGCCCGCATGTAACCGGTACACGCCTGTGGTGCCCCATGCGACCGCGCTCTCCGGATATGGCTGATCGGCCAGCGCGCTGATGGCCCGGCACGTCCGTGTGAACAGATCCTTGTCCTCCCCGCGGATACGGGCGAGGTTGCGTAACGCCGTCTCCCGCACGATGACGGCCAGGCTCACGAGAGGCTTTCGGCGTCGATCCGGTCGAGCGCAGCATCCAGTCCTTCAAGGCTGGTCCCGCCGCGCCCGGCGGCCTTGTCCGCCAGGTGCGCCGCAAGCGCCGCGCGATCTTCAAGGTCGGCGAGGTCATCGACGTTGATCAGCGCGGCGACCGGCTTGCCGTGCTCGCTGATCGTCACCGGGCGGTGGCTGCGCCGCGCCTCGGCGACGAGTTCGGCCAGGTGTGCCTGAGCCGCGGTCAGCGGATAGGTCATGGCTTGGACCGTAACACCGGGCAGCGACACTCGCGGGCATGTGCCTGCCACGCCCGCCCGGCAATACAGGAAAACCGGCGCCATGATCATGGCGGAGTGTCATATAGGCACGGCGCACCAAATCCGAAACGTCATGTTCACGCTGGTAGATCACGGGAATGCGCCATGATCACGGGACTGCTGCACCTGGGGGGTGGCAGAACAAGTCCCCAACGACACTGCCGCCCCGCAACGCCGCCTGATCATCGCGTGGACCGCCAAGTTGGCTCCGTGCTGAGCGGTAGCCGGCGTTTGCAAACGGAGCAAGGCCTGTGTGGTCCCTGATCAGGACAGCTGATGATCATGGAATTTTGTAGGCGCGCCGCCTGGCTGCGCGATCTTTGAACCACTTCGAGGGCTGTAAAGGAGGCGTGCTGCGCAGTGGCTACCGCTGCGCCATCAACCGGCTACCGGGTGATCGCGATCGCGATGGGCAGTTGCCCCACCCTGATCGGCGGGAGAACCTTGTTGGTGGCGGTCCGGATCGGGATCACCGTGCCGAAGTCACCATGAAAGAGCGTGACGTAGGCGGTCTTGCCGTCCGGGGTGATCGCGATGGCCCGTGCACCCTTTCCCGCCGCGATCGGGGCCTGTGCCTTGCCGGTCGCAGTGCTGATGGGGATCACCTCGCCGGCTGGGTCGGTGACGTAGGCGGTCGCGCTGTCCGGCGTGATCGCGATGTCGATGGAGCCCTGCTTTACCGAGACCGGCGGCAGGATGGTGTTGGTGGCAGTCCGGATCAGTGTCACCCCGTTCGCCGTGAGTGCGTAGGCGGTCGAGCCGTTCGGGGTGATCGCCACGTCGAGGGCGCCGCGGCCAGCCCTGATTAGCGGCAGGGCGGTATTGGTAGCCGTCGCGATCGGGACCACCCCGTAGGCGGTTGCTACGTAGGCGGTCTTGCCGTTCGGGGTGATCGCGATGGCCCACGGATAGCCGCCGACCTTGATCGGCTTGAGCGCCTTGCCGGTGGCGGCCTGGATCGGGGTCACGGTTCCCGCGAGGTAGTTCGCGACGTAGACGGTCTTGCTGTCCGGGGTGACCGCGATCCCCTCCGGGTGCCTGCCCACCTTGATCGGCCTGAGCGTGGTGTTGGTGGCGGTCCGGATCGGCGTCACGGTCCCCGAGTAGACGTTGGCCACGTAGAGGGTCTTGCCGTCTGGGGCCATCGCGAAGTGCCGGGCGCCGGCCCCCACCTTGATCGGCATGAGCGCGGTGTTGGTGGCGGTCCGGACCGGGGTTACCGTACTGGGGACGATGGCAGGCAGTACGTCGTTGAGCACGTAGGCCGTCTTGCCGTCCGGGGTGAGCACGATGCCCAGCGAGTCGACACCCCGGTCGCTGATCGTCTTCAGAGGTGTGTTGGTGGCGGTCCTGATCGGGGTCACCGTGCCCTTTTCGCCGACGACATAGGCGGTGACCGGGCCGCCCGCGCCGTCGCCTGTTGCGGTGGCCACCCGGCTGCCAGGGGAGAGCAATGCCAATGGCACCACAAAACCGGCAACCACGATGGCCGCCGCGGCCGCGCCGGCGCCGGTGACCCGTATCAGCCACCGGCGGTGGCGGCGCCGCACCGCGCTTAGTACACCCGGCCTGGGTTCGGCGCCGGCGACCGCGGCATTGATGGCTTCCCTGAGCCGGTCTTCGAGATCACTCATGCTGCTCACCTGTTTTGGAGTACTGGGATCCTTCGGCTGGGGGGACCTGTGTCAGCTGGCGCAGTCGGGCCAGCCCCCGGGCGGCCTGGCTGCGTACCGTCGCCGGGCTACAATCCAGCGCCGCCGCGATCTGAACGTCGGGCAGGTCCTCCCAGTACCGCAGCACCAGCACCGCCCGCTGCCGTGGGGGGACCGCCGCGAGGGCGCGCAGTAGCAGGTCACGGTCGGCTATCTGCCCGGCCTGGTCCCCGGCCGCTGGAATCGCCGCATCCGGGTCAAGGGGCAGTTCCCCGCGGCGCCGCAGCACCCGCCGCCAGTCAATCGCGGCATTCACCAGCACCCGGCGCACGTAAGGCTCGGCGCTGCCGCCGTGCCGGAAAAGCAGCCGGCGGCGGCGATAGGTGCGCTCCAGCGCGATCTGCAGCAAGTCCTGCGCCGCGGCTTCGTTCCAGCCGCTGAGCGCCAGCGCTAGCCGGAACAAGTGCGTGGAACGGCCGCGGACGAACTCCTCGAAGGAGTGATCGGCCTCTGAACCCACTGGTGCCTCCCGCGCAGGCGCATTCACACTTCTTTTACGACCCCAACCGCCGGAATGTTGCACGCGACCGCGATCCAGCTGCCTACGGGCCATGGCCAGCCGAGGAATGATGGCGCCCTGGAAGCCGCGTGAGCAACCCCGGCGATGTCCCGCTCGGCCGGGCCGAACTGGAGCAGGCATTCACCGCCTTCGGCGAGCGCCTTGCCCGCCGGGGCGTCGTCGCGGACGTGTTCGTCGTCGGCGGTGCGGCCATGGCCCTCGCTTGCGACACCGGCCGGGTGACGCGCGATGTCGATGCCAGGTTCGTGCCGCACGGAATCGTGCTGGAAGAGGTCCGCTAGGTCGCGCAGGATCTCGGCCTGCCTCCTTGGTGGCTGAACGAGCAGGCAAGTGTCTACATCTCCGGGAAAGACGACCCAGCCAAGCGCCGCGTATTCGACCATCCCGGGCTGCGGGTCATGGCAGCCTCACCCGAGCATGTCTTCGCAATGAAGGCACTCGTGGCCTGGACACGCGACATCGACGATCTTCGCCTGCTTGCCGGGATGACCGGAGTGCGATCCTCGGCTGACGCACTGCGGATATGCGCGCAGTTCTTCCCAGATGAGCCTGTCCCCCCGCGATCTGCCGCGGTTCTGCGGGAACTCTTTGACTGATCGCCCCAGCATTGTGGCTGGCCGCCGGCACCCCAGATCATGGAAGCCGGTATCGCGGAGCGACCAAAACGCCATGATCATGACAGCAGCGGCGTGATCGTCACGAGCTGGATGGGCCGGGTCAGCCGAACAGGGGCGGGCCGAAGCCGGTGTCCCGCAGCGGGCCCTTCAGCACCTTGCCGTTGGGGTTACGCGGCAGCGGTGCAGCGCTGACCGCGATGAACTGCGGCACCTTGAAGTCGGCCAGGTGCTCCCGCGCGTAGGCCACGACCGCCTTCGGGTCCACGGCGGCACCTGGCAGCGGGACGATCACCGCGCCGACCTTCTCGCCCATCATGGCGTC
Organism: uncultured Actinomycetes bacterium; assembly: GCA_963730235.1. Lineage (GTDB taxonomy): Bacteria > Actinomycetota > Actinomycetes > Streptosporangiales > Streptosporangiaceae > DASXKD01. The sequence continues at coordinate 352,182 of CAVSRH010000004.1, read as the reverse complement.
CGGCACCCCGACGACCGCGACCTCGCCGACCCCGGGGGCACCGATCAGCGCGTTCTCCACCTCGACGCAGTAGACGTTCTCGCCGCCGCGGTTGATCATGTCCTTGATCCGGTCCAGCACGTAGACCAGGCCCTCGGGGCCGACCCGGCCCACGTCCCCGGTGTGCAGCCAGCCCTCGGCGAACACCTGCGCCGTGACTTCGGGATTGTGCCAGTAACCCGCGCAGACGCTCTGCCCCCGGATCAGGATTTCGCCCGGCCCGGCGCCGGCCCCGATGTCGATCGCGACCTCGGTGTGCGGCGCGGCGAAACCGACGGAATCGGCATGCCCGGCCGCCCACTCGTGCGGCAGTACCGTGGCGATCGAGGTGGACTCGGTCAGCCCGAACCCGTTGGCGAGCCGCGCAGCGGCGAACCGCTCGCCGATCTGATGCACCAGCGCGGGCGCGATCGGGGCACCGCCATAGGAGGCCCAGCGCACCCCGGCCACCTTCGCGGGCGCGAAGTCGGGGTGGTTGAGGATGTAGTAGTAGATCGCCGGGACCGCAGTGCAGGCGGTGATCCGCTCCCGCTCCAGCGTCTCGATCATCCGGCCGCCGTCGAAGGCGGCGTCGATCACGACCGTGCCGCCGGCCCGCAGCGTCGGCAGGGCCTGGCTGTGGCACCCGGTGACGTGGAACAGCGGTACGACGACGAGCGAGCGCAACTCCGGCCCCGCGTCCGGCGGGATGGAACCGCACCGGAACACCGTCTCCACGTTCGCGAGGATGTTCTCGTGGGTGTGCATCGCGCCCTTGGGGAACCCTGTGGTCCCGCTGGTGTAGAAGATCGCGGCGACGTCCGGCCCGCTTGCGCCCTCGTGCACGCAGGGGCCGCCGTCCGGCAGCGGCGTGCCCGGTTCGAACACGTGCGTGCTGCCCGAATCGCCGATCACGTAGCCGGCCTCGGCTTCGGTGAACCGGGTGTTCACCGGCACCACGATCGCGCCGGCCATCAAGCCGCCGAAGAAGGCCAGCACCCAGTCGATCGAGTTCGGCAGCCGGATCGCCACCCGGTCGCCGGGCTGGATACCTGCCTCGCGCAGCCCGCCGGCCACCCGGGCGGCGCCGTCCCACAGTTGCGCGTAGCTGATCCGGCGGCCGCCGACCTCGGCCAGCGCCTCGGCACCGGGCGCGGCCTGGACGCTGTCGCGCAGCATCTCCAGCAGTGAGGCATGCAGGCCCGGGTACCGGCGCACCCCGCCGGTGTCGGCGCGCACGCCCGAGTCGTCGAACGGGTTCGCGCCCCGGGGCGGCGCCGCCGTCGCCATTACCCTGCCTCCGGCGCGGCCGCGGGCCGTCTGCCCGCGGACGGCGGGCCTTCGCTGCGGCCGAAGAAGTCACGCGGGTTGCCGACCAGCATCTGCTCGATCTGGCCGGCGGTGACGCCACGCTCGGCCAGGCCAGGCAGCAGCGCGCTGTGGATGTAGGTGAACTTCCAGTCGGGCAGGACGAAGTCCTGCTCGGCATTGGTGAACCAGTCGGTGAACGAGGCCTTGTCATGGGACAGCATGACCCGGTCGGCGTAGCCCCGCTCGCACAGCCTGGCCAGGGTGTCCAGCTGGTCGGCGAGCGGCACGGCGACCTGCAGCCCGCACCGGTCCCAGCCGATGTAGGAGCCGTTGGCGATGATCTGCTCCAGGTAACCGAGGTCGGTGCTCTCGTTGGAGTGCCCGATCATCACCCGGCCCATGTCGGCACCGTGCGCGGCGAGGATCCGCTGTTGTTCCAGCCCACTCCGGGAGGGCGCGTGCGCGTGGGTGCACACCGGCACGCCGGTGCGCGCATGCACGCGGGCGACCGCCGTAGCCAGCCGGGCCACGTCCGGGGTCAGGCCCGGCTCGTCGGTCACGATCTTCAGCACGGCCGCGCGGAACCCGGTGTCACCGATCCCGGTGGTCACGTCCCGCTCGAACAGCGACTCCAGCATCCGGTCCTCGTCGTCGAGGATCTTGCCCCGGCCGCGGAACTGGAACGGGAACGGCAGGTTGTCGTAGGTGTAGTAGCCGGTGGCGAACATGACCTTCAGCCCGGTGCCCTCGGCCGCCCGGGCGACCAGCGCGGGATCGCGGGACAGGCCCGGCACGGTCATGTCCAGGATCGCGCCGACCCCGGCCTGGCTGAGCCGCGCCAGCCGCTCGCGCGCGGCCGCCACCTCGGCGTCGGCATCCCACCCCCCGAAGCCGGGCCAGCCCTGCTGCAGGGTCTCGGTCCGGATGAACACGTGCTCGTGCATGAGCACCGGGCCGAGATCGTCGACGTCGATCTCCCCGGCGGTGGTCGGAACGTAGGGCATCGGGTCTTACCTCCGGTGCGGGACGAAGGCTGCCACGGTGTATCTGAGCGGAGCGGCCCGGCTTTAGTCAACCGGAGCCCCCTTGCAAGGGTGCGCGGGCCGGTGTGATTCCGCGGCGGACGTCAGGGCGGTAGCCGATGAGGGCGGCGACGCGGACCCACTCGTTGAGCCGGGTAGCGGGGCCGACCGAGCGGCGGATGCGTTCGGCGAAGGCAGGGCGCTCGGCGGCGGGGGGCAGCAGGTGCGGTGACATCGCCGAGTACAGGCCGCCGATCAGCTCATCGACATCCAGGCGGCCGACGTACTCGCAGCATTCCTCGTGGACATCGGTGAGGCCCGCGCTCGACATGGCGTCGCGGTAGCGCTGCCGGGATTGCTCATCGGTGCCGCAGCACGACTCCAGCGTGGTGCCCAGCCACTCCTCCAGGACCTGACGGACCGCCCGCGACCAGTCGCTGGGCTGCTGCCACAGCGGCGTTCCGTTGGCGATGACGGCGATGCCGCCGCCGGGTTTCAGTGCGGCCATCGCCGCGGCGAACAGCCGCGGTTCCGGCATCAGGTGGATGGCGTTGGCAACGGTTACCGCGTCCAGTACCGGGCCTCCGGCCAGGGTGGCCAGCACCGGCAGGGCCTCGTCGGAGCCGAGCATCCAGGCCACGTTAGTCACGCCCTGTTCGGCAGCGGCGCGGGCGGCCAGTGCGAGCATGTCCGGCTCGGGGTCCACGCCTGCCACGGCGCGGGCCTGCCCGGCGAGGGGGATCGTCAGCTGCCCGGTGCCGCAGCCGATGTCGGCGACGACGGTATCGGGGCCCAGTCGCAGCGCGCGGGCCAGCAGGCCGATGAACGCCGCCGGGTACCCGCGCCGGTACCGGGCGTAGAACGAGGCGACCTCACCAGAGAATTCTCCGGCCACCTCATCAGCGTGCTCCGGCGGACGGCGGCGGCGGCCAGGTTCCGCTGTGGGCGTGACGCCCGTTCCGGACGTCTCCTGGTACGGCGCCGAACGATCCGGGGGCGGCCACGGGGGGCCAGCCGGGCGATCTGGGGCGGCGGCGGGCGGGCGGTCAGCCGACGCCTATCGCGGCGAGCACCACCAGGAGGATGGTGGCCGCTGCGAGGACGCCATGCAGCGCGATGAAGGGCAGCGGTTGCCCGGCCGGCATCTGGATCGCGGCCGTCCGCACCGGCACCTCTCCGGCATGCGCCGCGCCGCCGGCCGGCCCGGCGCTGGCTACCTCGCCACCGGGCGCGCCGGCGCCGGGTGAATGGGCGCCGGCTGGCCCGGCGCCCGGTGGCTCGGTGGCGGCGCCTGCCAGGTGCCCCTCGGGGAGGCCGCCGGCCAGGGTGGCCATGCCGAGTCCGGCCACGGCGAGGACCAGGCCCACGGCCGCCCAGGCCAGGGCGTGCAGCCCGGTGGCCAGGAACGCGATCCAGATGCCCAGCCCGGTCAGGGCCAGGACGAAGTGACCGGCGATGACGGCCCGCGGTACCCCGGCCACCCGGGTGTAGCGCCGGCGCAGCCCGCCGCGGGTGAGCCAGCCGGCCAGCAGCCGCGCGCCCGCCGCCGCGGTGACGACCCACGCGGCCAGCGCGGCAAGGTCCAGCCGCACCCGGCTGGACGGCTGGGACGGAGCGGCCACCGGGGCCGGCTGGGCCCGCGGCGGGACCACGGTGACCAGGTAGGAGAGGTAGGCGGCCTCCTTGTGGTCCAGCCGCCGGGCGACGGCCTTGCGGTGCGGCCCGGCCACGGCGTGGATCGCCCGGTCGACGGCCAGGTTGATCTGCTCGTGGTTGAGCCCGCGGCACGCCGGTGGTACCGCGGTCACCGTGACGCGCTGGTCGAGCGCTCGCACCGCGAAGGCGTAGCAGGTCGCCACGGTCGGCTGGGGCGGGCCCGGCGAGCCGCCCGAACACCCGGCCGCCAGGACGGCAGCGGCCGCAGCGAGTACCGCCCGGACGACGACGGCCCGGGCAGCGGCTGGCCGGGCCGTCGCTGGCTGGGCAACGGCTGGCCCGGCGGAGACCGGCCGGGCACGGGCCGGACGGGGCGCTGTTACGACCCGCGGCACGGCCGGAACACCTCGCGGAGCCGGTCCGCCAGCAGCCGCGGCTCGGCGACCGCCGGGAAGTGGCCGCCACGGCCGTGCTCGGCCCAGTGGGTGACGTTGAAATACCGCTCGGCGAGTTCTCGTGGCGGCTTCGGGAACGGGACGATCTCTCCGCCGAAGATGTCGATCGCGGCCGGGACGGGTCCCGGGTTGTCCGCAGGCAGCGCGCTGGCGGGCGCGTGCCGGTAAGCCCAGTACGGCAGCAGCGACGAGGCTGCGGTCCTGGTCGTCCAGTAGAGGGTAAGCGTGGACAGCAGATGGTCCCGGTCGCAGGCGGGCTGCCCGTCGGCCGTGGTGCTGCTCCACCGGATGAGCTTCTCCCCGAGCCACGCGGCCAGCGCGACCGGTGAGTCGTCGAGCCCAGCACCGACGGTCGCGGGCTTGGTGGCATGCATGTGCGCGTAGCCGCCCTCCTCCGCCGACCACGCCTCGACCTCCGCAAAGTGCTCGCTCACCGCATCGGTCCAGGGCTTGGGCGGCGCGGCCAGCCCCGGCGTGGCGAGGTGGATCGCCGCGACCGCATCGGGATGGTCCCGGGCCAGCCATGCGGTGACCCCGGCACCCAGGTCGCTGCCGTGGGCGGCGTAGCGCCGGTAGCCCAGCACGCCGGTCATGATCGTGTGCCACAGGTCCGCGACCTGCTGGTGCAGCAGGCCACCGGGTGGCGGCGGCCCGGAGAAACCGAAACCCGGCAGCGAGGGCAGCACCACGGTGAACGCGTCGGCCGGGTCGCCGCCGTGCGCGGCCGGGTCGGTGAGCAGCGGCAGCAGCGCCAGGTATTCAAGGAACGAACTGGGCCAGCCGTGGGTCAGCACCAGCGGCAGCGGGTCCGGCCCGGTGCCCGGCGCGTGCACCAGGTGCACGGAAACACCGCCGGCCTCGGCGCGCAGGTGCGTGAGCCGGTCCAGCCGCGCCTGCAGGGTCAGCGGATCGAACGCCCGCCAGTCTCCGATCAGCTGGGCGAGCCAGTCCCCGGGCATGCCGCGCGCCCAGGCGGTGCCGCTCTCCCCGGCGGTGCCGCTCTCCCCGGGGGCGGCGCTTCTCCGGGCAGCGCCGCCGCCCGCGGGCAGCCGGGCCGTGCCCAGCCGCAGAGCCAGATCCCCCGATGCCTCGATGTCCAGCGCCGCCCGGAAGGGCTCGGCGCGGGGGTGCGGAGAAGCCATGCCAAGATCATGACGCACGAGACGGTTCAGGTACCAGCCGCTGCCGGGACGACAGCACCGGCCTGGCCGGTCCCGCCCGCGAGCCTGCGCGGATACCGCAGCTCCCTGAGCCGGACGGTTACCGGGGGCCGGGGCTAACGAACGCCTGGCTTGCGCTTGGCGATCCGCGAGGCCGCGACATAAAGTAATGCTTAAGTAATCCTTGCACCTGGCAAAGGTCAAGGGGTACCTTTCGGGCACCAGGGCGCTGCGCTCCGGCCATGAGAGGTGACCATGACCCCACCGGCCCGCACTGCCCGAGGCAGCCGGCACCATCGCACGCAGTGGGGCTCAGCGGCCTGGCGCCGGCTTTCCCGGCCGGCGGCCGCCGGGATCCTGGCAGCAGGCACCGGGGTCCTGACGGCCGCCTTGCTGGCGCCAACGGCGGCCAGCGCGTCGTCCAACCAGGTGTGGACCGGCGGCGGCGACGGCTCGAGCTGGTCAGACGGCATGAACTGGCAAAGCAACGAGGTGCCGGCGAACGGCGACAGCGTCACCATCGGGCCCACCGCCGCAGAACCGACCCCGCATGTCAGCGGCATGCCGGGCGGGACGATGTTGCAGGACCTCACGCTCACCGACGCGTCGCTGTCCGGCGGCGACGTCACGGTCGCGGGCGACTTCTCGTGGGACGTCAGCCACGGTGCGGAGACCCTCGCCGTGACGCTGACCACGGAAGGCGACGCATCGTTCAGCGGCGCGGGCGAGCAGGACAGCCAGGACCCGATGACCTTCGACAGCACGGCCGAATTCAACGGGCCCGGGCTGCTGTCGATCCAGGACAGCGGCCCGGCGATCACCAACAACGGCTCGCTGACGGTGGCGCCGAATGCGGTGGTCCGGGCCACGGTCTGCTGCGTGAACCCCGATGTGCTGCTCAACACCGGGACGGTGAGCCTGGCCTCAGGCACGGCCAACCTGGCCGACATGGAATTCAACGACCAGGGCTCCGTCGTGGTCGGTTCCGGCGGCCTGCTGGATATCACCGCCGGTCCCGGTGAGTTCGCCGCGGGCGCGGACCTCACCGGAGGTGGCACGCTCCAGTTCGACCAGGGCGCCGCAATGACGCTCGCCGCGGGCGTGTCCATCGGCGCGGGCAGCACGATGACACTGACCGGGAACGCGGAGTTCTTCGGGCCGGGCACCTTTGTCGGCGGCGGCAAATTCTCCTGGACCGGCGGGACCATCGACGGCAACCTGGACGTGGCCAAGACGATCCACACCACGGTCAGCGGCACCGCCAAGAAGATCCTGATGTCACCGGGCAGCACCCACGCGCTGCTCGCGTTTCACGGCCCCACCACGGTCGAGGGATTCCGGGATCCTGGAACCGTTCGCCGCGGACATCAGCTCCTCCGGCGCGTTCACCATCAGGCCCGGCGCGGAGGTCGGGGCAAGCGCGTGCTGCGTGAACCCGGATGAGTTCCTCAGCACCGGGACGCTGACCGTGCCGAGCTCCACCAACGGCAAGGCCAATCTGGCGTGGATGAACTTCAACGACCAGGGGACCGTGGTGATCGGCGCGGGCAGCACGCTGATCGATACGGTCGGCCCCGGCGAGTTCAGCCCCGGGGTCATCATCAGCGGCGGCGGCACCCTCGACTTCGAGCAGAACTCCTCGATGACGCTCGCCAGCAACGTGCAGATCCAGTCGGGAACCACCGTGGCGCTGACGCTGGGGACGTTCTCCGGGCCCGGGAGCTTCACCGGCGCCGGTAACTTCGCCTGGAGCGGCGGGACCATCAACGGCAATCTCGATGTCGGCAACACGATCACGACCACGATCAGCGGGACGGCCACCAAGACCCTGACCTCGCCGACCACCACCCCCACCGCGCTGACCCTGCACGGCACCAGCAGCGTGGCCGGGTCCGGCGAGGTGGAGCTGACCGGCACCACCACGCTCAGCAACCTGGGCACGCTGACGATGAAGACCGGTAGCACGATCGGGGCAGGCGCCTGCTGCGTCGCTCCCGACAACTTCAGCAACGGTGGGACGCTCCTGGTGGCCGCCGGCACGGGCACCGCGACCACGAGCAACCTGCAGTTCAGCAACAGCGGCACGGTCAAGGTCAACGGCGGCACCCTGGCGATCAACACCCTCGGCTACAAGCAGACGGCCGGGTCCACGCAACTGGCGGGCGGGTCGGTCACCGCGGCCAAGCAGATCAACATCTCGAAGGGCACGCTGAGCGGGTTCGGCACCATCACGGGCTCGGTTCTCAACGGCGGCACCGTGGCCCCGAGCACCACCGGCGGCGTGCTCACCATCACGGGCGGCTACAACCAGACGAGTTCGGGCACGCTCTCCTCGGTCATCACCGGGACCACGCCGGGGACCAAGTTCGGCCAGCTCAGCGTCGGCGGCAAGGCCACACTGGCCGGGACGCTGAAGGTCAGCACCGGCAACGGTTTCATCCCGTCTCACGGGGAAGCGTTCGCCGTGCTGCTGTACCACTCCCGCAGCGGCATGTTCGGCGCGCTGTCCGGCAGTCCCGCCTACACGGTGAGCTACACCGCCACGGCGGGCAAGGTGGTTTACCCGTGACAGTTTGGCTCCGGCCCCACCACCCCGCCCAGGGGGATTAAGACGGGCCCCGGGCCAGCGTAAAGTCAAATTCATGCGGCTCCCCGCCGCAATCGTCTCCTTGACTGTGCGGAGGGCTGATGGGCCGGGACATTCAGCCAATCAAAATCAGCGGCGAGGACCGTCGGCAGTACCGGGACAAGCTCCAGCGCTCGCTGGAGGTGTTCGCCCGGATGCTCCGCGAGCACCTGTTCGAGGCCGACCCGGCACAGGTGGGCCTGGAGATCGAACTGAACCTGGTGGACGAGCGCGGGGCTCCGTCCATGCAGAACGCCGACGTGCTCGACGCCATCGCCGACCCGCTCTGGGCGACCGAACTCGGCCAGTTCAACATCGAGATCAACGTGCCGCCGCGGGGGCTCGCAGGCGATGCCGTGGCCGGCCTGGAGCAGGAGGTCCGCGGCAGCCTCAACGACGCGGACACCAAGGCGCGCGGCGTCGGCAACCGCCTTGTCATGATCGGCATCCTGCCAACGCTGCAGGAGCATGATCTGCACGAGGGCGTTCTGTCCGCGAACGCGCGGTACCGGGTGATCAATGAGCAGATCTTCGCGGCGCGCGGTGAGGACATGCGCATCGAGATCGACGGCCCGGAGCGGCTGGTCACCCACGCCGACAGCATCACGCCCGAGGCCGCCTGCACCAGCGTGCAGTTGCACGTCCAGGTCTCCCCCGAGTCCTTCGCGAACTACTGGAACGCCGCCCAGGCGATCGCGGGCGTGCAGGTCGCGCTGGCCGCCAACTCCCCGTTCCTGTTCGGCAGGCGGCTGTGGCAGGAAACCAGGATCACGCTGTTCGAGCAGGCCACGGACACCCGGCCGGTGGAACTCCAGCAGCAGGGCGTGCGGCCCCGGGTGTGGTTCGGCGACCGCTGGATCACCTCGGTGTTCGACCTGTTCGAGGAGAACATCCGGTACTTCCCCGCCCTGCTGCCGATCTGCGAGGACGAGGACCCGCTCGCGGAGCTTGACCGTGGCGCCGCCCCGCAGCTGGCCGAGATGAGCCTGCACAACGGGACGATCTACCGGTGGAACCGGCCCGTCTACGCGGTGGTGGACGGCAGGCCGCACCTGCGGGTGGAGAATCGGGTACTGCCGGCCTGCCCGTCGGTCGCGGACGTCATGGCGAACGCGGCGCTCTACTACGGGCTGGTGCGGGTGCTCGCCGAGGCCCAGCGGCCGGTATGGACCCAGATGGCGTTCTCGACCGCCACGGAGAACCTCTACGAGGCGGCGCGCAACGGCCTCAACGCCAACCTCTACTGGCCCGGCTTTGGCGAGACGCCGGTCACCGAACTGGTGCTGCGCCGGCTGCTGCCACTCGCCCGCGAAGGGCTCAGCCGCTGGGGCATGGGCCAGGCAGTGTCCGACCGGCTGCTGGGGATCATCGAGCAGCGCTGCATCACCGGCCAGAACGGGGCGGCCTGGCAGGCGGCCACGGTCGCGGCGATCTCCGAGAAGACCGGGGCCGACCGTGCGGAGGCGCTGCGGCTGATGACCCAGCGGTACATCGAGCACATGCACACCAACGAGCCGGTGCACACCTGGCCCAACGGCCACTAACGGGATTCGTAACCTCGCGGACACGTTGGCCCACCGGACCGGACACTTCTGTCTAGTCGGCTATTGATGGCACCCGGGGCGGAGGTTACATTCGGTATGCAGCCGGCCACTGACGGCCGTGCCATGAGAGGAGACCCTATGAATCGCCGTCCTCCCCGCTTAATCATCTGCGCCATCGCTGCCTGCGCGCCCGTGCTCGGCCTCGTCATCGCCGTGGCCCCAGGCGCCAGCGCCGCCGCCTCCCCCGCGACCACGTACGCGCACGCCCTCGCGGCCGCGCGCGCCGCGCTGCGGCACCTGTCCGTCGGCGAGCACGCCACCGACCACGCGGTCGGCCATGTGTCCCGGTTCCAGGGCCTGACCCAGGTGCAGAGCACCAACTGGTCCGGTTACGCCGACACCAGCACCACGTTCAGCACGGCCACGGGCAACTGGACCGAGCCGTCGGTGACCTGCAGCGGCCGCTCGGAGCAGCTCGCCGCCTTCTGGGTCGGCATCGACGGCTTCACCAGCGGCTCCGTCGAGCAGGACGGCACGCTGGCCGAGTGCTCGGGCGGCCGCGCGTTCTACTTCAGCTGGTGGGAGATGTATCCCACGAACGACATCCAGGTGGTCGGTTCCAGCGTGCAGCCGGGCGACAGCATCAGCGCCTCGGTCGCCCGCAGCGGCAGCAGCTACACGCTCAAGGTCACCGACTCCACCCACTCGGCCAACAGCTTCACGACCACGCAAAGCTGCTCAGGCTGCGCGAATTCGAGCGCCGAGTGGATCGCGGAGGCGCCAAGCGGTTCGGGTGGCGTCCTGCCACTGGCCGACTTCCACTCCTGGACGCTGTCCGGCGCCACCGTGAACTCCGGAGTCATCTCATCGTTCACCGATGACGAGATCACCATGATCGACTCCGCCGGCCGGGTGAAGGCCCAGCCTGGCTCGCTCAACGGCAGCGGGAACGGGTTCAGCGTCACCTGGGAGCGCAGCAACTAGTCCCTGCCCGCCACCCCCCATCGGGGGTACTGCCCGGCCGCCGCCGGCCGCCCCGGGCCAGCGGTGGCCGGGCAGTACGTTTCCGTACCGGGCTGACGGCGTACGCTGAAGGCCAGGCACCTTCTCGTGAGGGTTCCGGCGGAGGTTGCGATGCTGACGGGCTTGCTGAGCGTGCTCGCGCTGCTGGCCGACCTGTGGCATGTGACGCAGCACCTCCTGCTCGCGCCGTCGAGCCTGTCCGCCGTCGCGGTGACCGTGCTGGCCGGGGCCGTGCTGGCCGGCGCGCTGGCTGCTGGCCTGGCCAGCGGTGCCAGGATCGGCCGCGTGTCCGCGGCGGTACCGCTGATCCGCCGCGCCGCCGCACTCCGGGAGAAGTCCTGGCGTGCCGGGTTCCTGCCGCAGCGCGACCCGGACGCGGCGGGGCGGCCCCGTCCCAGAGCGCCTTCGGCGGCCCCGGCGGCCGCCCATCTCTGACCTGGGAGCGCGCGAGCCCCGCTGAGGGCTGCTAGTGCCCGCTGACGTCTCCGCAGGCTGATCGCGGCCGTCTCCAGCTGTCATCTGCCAGTTCTGGCCCGCTGGAGGGGTTGTCCCATGTCCGGTTTCTTCGACGTCCCCGTGGACGCCGCGTATCACGTCGTCACACTGCTCGCTAACCTGCTCACACCGCTGCTCGGGGGCCTGGCCGCCGCGGCAGCGATCGTCGGTATCACCATGGCCGTCCGCTTGCTGCTGCTGCCGCTGAGCTTCCGCGCCCTGCGCGGGATGGCCGCCCAGGCCCGGGTGGCACCCCAGGCCCAGGCACTGCGGAAGCGGTACGCCGGGCAGCCGGACCGGCTGCAGCGGGAACTGGCCGCGCTGTACGCGGCCGAGGGCACCAGCATGTTCGCCGGGTGCCTGCCGTTGCTGGTGCAGTGGCCGATGTTCAGCGTGCTGTCGCTGTTGTTCCGGTCGCGGCAGGTCGGCGGCGCGCCGAACACCCTGCTCGCCCACCGCCTGTTCGGTGCGCCGCTGGCCAGCTACTGGCTGGGCGGCGCGGGCCCGGTCAGCGCGCAGGGGGCGGTGTTCGCCGGGCTGTTCGCGGCGCTGGCGGTGATCGCCTGGCTGTCGGCCAGGATGGCCCGCGCCACAGGGCTGCCGGGCGCCGGCGACACGGCACCGGGCCCCCGCGTGGCACCGGGCAGCCGCCGGGTAACGGCCGGCGCCGGCGCCGCCACGCCAGGGACCGTCGCGGTGCCGGCCGCGCTGACCCGGGTGCTGCCGTACGCCACGGTGGCGGTTGCCGCGTTCGTGCCGCTGGCGGGCGTGCTCTACCTGCTCACGAGCACCGCCTGGACGCTGGCCGAGCGGGCGTTGCTGCAGCGCCCCTGGGCCATAGCCCGCCGGGGCGGCGCCGCCGCCGGCCGGGACGGGACCTCCGCCTGCCCAGGCGGGACCACCGCCGGCCCAGCCGCCGGGCGCACCTAACCGGCCGTGTTTGTGGTTGGTGGCGCACCACCAACAGAAGATTGTGCTACGAGGAAAGGAACAATCCCGTCCCAGACCAAAGCCGGCGCCTGGTCATTGAGTGGGCGGCGGACCTGTGACGTCACCCAGTGGTGGTGCTTCTGCGCAAGCCGACGCTCCCCACCGGGAACGATCAGCTTCTGATGGTTGCTGAGGCGAGGGAGTGGCTGCATCGGTTGCGCCAGACGGACAGGGCGACGCTCCTGGCCATTTCGGATGCACTCACCGTCCTGCGGGTGGTCGGGCCAGGGCTCGGGCGGCCACTCGTCGACCGGATCACCGGGTCGTCTCTGCACAACCTCAAGGAATTACGTCCTGCTCCAGTGGATCGACCGAAGTCAGGATCTTGTTCGTCTTCGATCCGCGCAGGAGAGCCGTCTTGCTTGTGGCAGGAGACAAGTCAGGTCAGTGGGCCCACTGGTACACAGAGGCGGTCCGGCAAGCCGAGGAGCGCTACCACGAATATCTGAAGGAGACGAGCCAGTGACGGCTTATCACAGGTGGGAGGACGTGCAGCGTGAGCTTCTCACCGAAGATGAGATAGCCAAGAGCGATGACCGGGCGCAGCGACTCCTGGCCCAGGTGTACGCGTACCGGCTCGCGGAAATACGCAAGCGGCGGGGCATGACGCAAACGGAGGTTGCCCGGGAGATGGGAGTTAGTCAGCGGCGCGTATCCGCAATCGAGCACGGTGAGGAGCAAGCCACGCGAGCGACGTTGGCTGCCTATGTCGCCGCACTCGGCGGGCGACTGCGCCTGATGGCCGAGTTCGACGATGAGAGCCTCGCTCTCGGCTGACCTGGCCGCGCCGGGCACCCTCGCAATTGATCTGACGTACCGGCTTCAGCGGTGTCGGGGATGTGGTGAAGCGGCGACCTCACTAACGCTGAACTGGGCCTTTCCCATGGTTGGTCCCACGAGGACACCAGTTGGTGTTATGGAGAATGGGACAATGCCGCCGCTGCTGGCGAGGGTCGGCGCCTGGTCATTGAGTGGGCCAGCGACCTGTGACAAGCGGCCCGTTAGCGGCATCGATGCCGGCTGCTGGCGTTGGAGCGCGCCGGACACGTGGCCCTCATCGTCAACGGGCACGCTCTCCGCTCTTACGCTCTTGTCATGCGTGATGTGCCCTGGCCGCCGGCCGCCGCGGAGCGGGCCGCAGCGCTTGCTGGCCCTGGCGCGGCGGTGCGGGAAATGCGTGCGCTCGCCGGGGGGACACACGCCAGCACTTGGCTGATCCGGACGGTGAACCCCGAACGTGAGTTTGTCCTTCGCGAGTTCCCCCCGGGCGATGACGCCGCCGCCAGCGAGACACGGGTTCTGGCCGCTTTGGAGGGACTTGATGGCCTGGCCCCCCGGCTGCTGGCCAGCGGCATGAGTGACGCACCGCCAGCACAATCATGGGTGCTGATCTCGCGCCTGCCCGGTGCCGCCGACCTCACGCCCGGCCAGCCAGCCGCCATGGCCGGGCAACTCGGCCAGGCACTCGCGCGGATCCATGCGACGCCCCGGTACCGCCTGGCTGGATTTCAGCGCGTGTTCGAGCGCCCCGGAGGATCGCCTGCCGCTGTCAGCGGCCCCGCGGCCGGCCTGGTGATCGCCAGCCGCGAAGTTTTCACCCGCGCACCGGAGGTGCTGACGCACTACGACTTCTGGTCCGGTAACACGCTGTGGAAAGGCGGTGTGTTCACCGGGGTGGTGGACTGGCCCGGCGGCGGCCTTGGCCCGCGCGGGTTCGATGTGGGCTGGTGCCGGCTAGACCTGTACCTGCTTTACGGCGAACACACCGCCGGCAGGTTCCTGGAGGCCTACGAAACGGCAAGCAATTCTGCACTGCCCGACCGGCTCCTGTGGGATCTGTGGGCCGTGGCCCGATCATACGAACAGGTGGAGTCCTGGGTGCCGAACTACCGCGATCTTGGGCGCGCCGACCTGACCGCGACGGAACTGCGCAACCGCCACACCGCCTGGACCGAATACCTGATCCGTGCCTGCCGCGACCGGCGCGGATCAGTTGGCCCATTCAACACAACACCCAGGACGATGTGATCAGCACAACCGTGCATCATGAGAACCACGAGGTCAGCCGGGCCGGCATCGATGGTTGTGGCAGCAATGACGTGGGTGGTGCGCCACCAACCACAAACGGATGCCCGCCGTGCGGGCTGCTGGGCCAAGGGCACCGGCCATTGACCGCCGGGGCGCCACTGGTTAGCGTCCTCCACTAGAACGTGTTTCAGTTTCCGCCCGGCTGGCTGAACGGCCGGACGAGCGGAAACCTGGGCCGCGGCAGGACCCGGATAGCGGCGGTCCGGTCTCCCGCAACAGGAGGCGCCGTGACGGCATCGGCGGAAGACCGGCGGCCGGACGAGCGGCGCAAGATGACCGTCAGCGAGCGCAGCATCGGTGCCGTCGGCGCGGCGCTGGAGAGCTGGCTGGCGGGCAGGCTGGGGCACCCGGACGAGCTGACGGTCGGCGGGGTGCGGGTGCCCGGCAGCGGCGGACTGTCCAGCACGTCGGTGCTGTTCGAGGCCGGCTGGGCCACCGCGGGCACCCGGCGGCGCGGCGCCTACGTGGCCCGGCTGGCGCCCGAGGCGAGCGCGCTGCCGGTGTTCCCCCGCTATGACCTGCCCGGCCAGTTCGAGGTGATCAGCCAGGTGGCCGCGCTCAGTGATGTCCCGCTGCCGGGGATGCGCTGGAACGAGCCGGACCCCGGCCCGCTCGGTACCGCGTTCTTCGTCATGGACCAGGTCGACGGCCGGGTGCCGCTGGACAACCCGCCGTACGTGTTCACCGGCTGGCTGCTGGACGCCACGGACGCGGAGCGGGCCGGCTGCAGCAGGCCAGCGTCGGCGTGCTGGCGCAGGTGCACGCGATCGCAGATCCGGCGGCCGCGTTCGGATCGCTGCGCCCGCCCGGTGGCATGGACAGCCTGCGCTGGCATTTCGAGCAGCAGCGGGACTACTACCGCTGGGCGCTGTCCGGCGACGGCCTGCGCGTGCCGATCATCGAGCGGAGCCTGGCCTGGCTGGAGAAGCACTGGCCGGCCGGGCGCGGGCCCGACGTGCTCTGCTGGGGCGACGCCAGGATCGGCAACATCATCTACCAGGGCTTCGAGCCCGCCGCGGTGCTCGACTGGGAGATGGCCTCGCTCGGCCCCCGCGAGCTGGACGTCGGCTGGTTCGTGTTCCTGCACCGGTTCTTCCAGGACATCGCCGAGTTCTTCGGCCTCCCGGGGCTGCCCGGCTTCCTGCGCCGCGCCGACGTGGAGCGCCGCTACCAGGAGCTGGCCGGCCGCCCGCTGCGGGATATGGACTTCTACCTGGTGTACGCCGCCGTGCGGCACGCGATCGTGATGGCCAGGATCAAGCGCCGGATGATCCACTTTGGTGAGGACGAGGTGCCCGCCGAGCGGGACGACTACGTGCTGCACCGGGCCAGCCTGGAACAGATGCTCGCGGGCAGCTACCGATGGGACTGAAAGCCGTGCCGATTCCGCTCGATGAGTACCCGGTCCACCAGACGCCGCTCCCGATGGACCGGGTCGGCACCAGCGACCGCAACTTCTACGACCGGTGCTACTTCAACCTGCACGACCGCACCGGCGAGATCTTCATGGTCACCGGCCTGGGGGTCTACCCGAACCTGGGCGTCATCGACGCGTACGCGGCGGCGCGGTGCGGCGACCGCCAGTGGAGCGTCCGGTTCTCCGACGCGCTGGCCGAACGGAGCCTGGAGCAGCAGGTCGGCGGCTACCGGATCGAGGTGGTCGAGCCGCTGCGGGAGCTGGCCCTGAGCTGCGAGTCGCCGGACGGCAGCCTCGACTTCGAGCTGCGCTGGACCGGGGCATTCCCCGCCGTGCAGGAGGAACCGCACCTGTTGCTGTCCGGTAGCCGGCCGGTGCTCGACGCGTCCCGGTTCTGCCAGCTCGGCAACTGGGCCGGGCGGCTGCGCGTCGGCGGGCAGGGAGTTCACCGTCACGCCGGACCGGTGGTCCGGTGCCGGGACCGGTCCTGGGGCATCCGGCCGGTGGGCGACCCCGAGCCGCCGGGCCGGGCGGCGGCCGAGCCCATGGCCGGCTTCTGGTGGCTGTACGCGCCGCTGCAGTTCCCGTCCTGCGCGCTGATCGTGATCCTGCAGGAGAACCCGGACGGGTACCGCACGGTCAACGACGCCAGACGGGTCTGGCCGGACGGCCGGGTGGAGCAGCTCGGCTGGCCACGCGCCGAGATCAGCTACCGGGCCGGCACCAGGCACCCGGAGGCCGCCCGGATCCGCCTGGAGGATCCGGCGGGCACGGCGCTGACACTGGAGGTCGAGACGGTCACCTCCGTGCCGCTGCACGTCGGCGGGGGCTATAGCGGCGACCCGGACTGGTCGCACGGCCGGTGGATGGGCCGGGGATGGAGCGCCGCCAGCGTCTACGACCTCACCGATCCGGCGGTGGCCGGGCGGATCCCGTTCGGCGTGACCGACCATCTGGCGCGGGCCTGGTTCGCCGGGGAGGAGGGCTGGGGGCTGTTCGAGCACGCGAGCATCGGCCGCCACGACCCGACCGGATTCGCGGACTGGTCTTCGGTCGCCCCCTGAGGGCCCCTTCCGGCGGCGGAGCCTCATCCCGCAGGCTGACCCGGCGCCGTCCGATTGGCCGGCAATCACCCCACAGAGTGATCCCGGCGCCGCGTCAAATCACTCCGCGGAGGGATTCGGCGGCCTCTATATACTCAGTATAGTACCGAGCATGATCACCAGTTGTAGCGCCGCATGAGCATTCGGCACGCCATGCTCGCGCTGCTGAGCGAGGGCCCCAAGTACGGCCTTCAGCTCCGCGAGGAGTTCGAGGCAAGGACCGGCGAGGTCTGGCCGCTGAACGTCGGCCAGGTGTACACGACGCTGCAGCGCCTCGAGCGGGACGGGCTGGTCGAGTCCGACGACACCGCCGAGGCCGGCCCGCAGAAGGGCTTCCGGATCACCGCCGGTGGCGCGGAGGAGCTCGCCGGGTGGCTGCGCACGCCGCCGGACCTGAGCTCACCGCCCCGCGACGAGCTGGTGATGAAGGTGCTGGTGGCGCTGCGGGTCCCCGGCGTCGACGTGCACGAGGTGATCCAGGTACACCGGCGGTACCTGGTCGAGCTGATGCAGCAGTGGACCCGACTTGAAGGAAGACGAGGCCGAGTTCGACCTCAGCTTCGCCCTGGTGGTCGACGCAGAACTGTTCCGGCTGGACTCGGTCGTCGCGGCTGGACTCGCCGACGGCCGTCGAGCGGCCGCGCCGAAGCGGAGCCACCGCCTGGCTGAGGCTGATCCCCGGCCCGTTCCCATGCCACTGCCAGCCCGCGCGCTGGGCGGGAGCACGCAGAGGAGAACCCCAAGACCACAACGTTCGGGCAAGCAATCTCCGGCTGGCCCGCCGCTGGCACCTGCTGGCTGGCGCGCCACCGATACGACGGGGCAGGAGGCCATTGACATGAGCAGCTGGAACTGCAGGGTGTGTCGAAGGTCTACGGCCAGGGCGACACGGCGGTGAACGCCCTGAGCGGCATAAACCTGTCGGTCGAGCCCGGCGCGATGGTCGCGGTGATGGGCCCGAGCGGGTCCGGCAAGTCCACGCTGCTGACGATCGCCGGCAGCCTGGAGGAGCCGACGGAGGGCGAGGTGCTGATCGACGGCGCGCCGCTGTCGCGGATGTCACGCAACGCCAAGGCCAGGCTGCGGCGCCGCTCGATCGGCTACGTGTTCCAGGACTTCAACCTGCTGCCCGGCCTGACCGCGGTGGAGAACGTCTCGCTGCCGCTGGAACTCGACGGCGTGCCCGGCGCGGAGCAGCCCGCGCCGCCGGGATGGCGTGTCGCTCGACGAGCTCGGCCTGTCGGAGCGGGCGGCCGCATTACCCCGACCAGCTTTCCGGCGGCGAGCGCCAGCGGGTCGCCATCGCCCGCGCCGTGGTCGGCGACCGCCGCCTGCTGCTCGCCGACGAGCCGTCCGGCGCGCTCGACTCGGTCAACGGCGAGGCCGTGATGCGCATGATGCTCGACGCCTGCAAGCGCGGCGTCGCCGCCGTCGTCGTGACCCACGACGCGCAGCTGGCCTCGTGGGCCGACCGCGTGGTCTTCCTCCGCGACGGCCACATCGTCGACCAGACCGTCCCGCCGCCGGCCCGGAGTCGCTGCTCACAGCCCGGGGCAGACGCAATGAGCACGACGTTGCTCGAACGCCCGGCCGCCGCGGCTCCCCGGCCGCGCGGTGACGGTGGCGTGCCCGCCCGCCGCGCGGTGATCCGCTGGGCGTGGCGGCTGTTCCGCCGCGAGTGGCGCCAGCAGCTGCTGGTCCTGGCGCTCATCACCGTCGCGGTGGCCGCGACGATCATCGGCGCGGCGGTGGCCACGAACAACCCGCCGCCGGCCAACTGCGGGCTTCGGCACGGCCCAGGACCAGGCCGCGTTCCCGGCTCCCGACCCGCACCTGGCCAGCCAGATCGCGTCGCTGCGAGCACCGCTTCGGCCGCGTCGACGTCATCGAGAACCAGACGCTTCGGCGTCCCCGGCTCCATCAACACCTACGAGCTGCGCGCCCAGAACCCGCACGGCCCGTTCGGCCAGCCGATGCTCTCCCTGGTCTCCGGGCACTTCCCGGCCGGGGCCGGACCAGGTCGCCGTGACCAGCGGGGTGGCCTCCGACTTCAACCTGCATGTCGGCGACGTGTGGCACCAGGGCGGCACCGACCCGGACGGTGGTCGGCATCGTCGAGAACCCGCAGAGCCTGCTCGACGAGTTCGCCCTCGTGGTCCCCGGCCAGGTCAGCGCCCCGACCCAGGTCACCGTCCTGTTCGACGCGCCGCGGCGTCAGGCCGCGCTCGCTCGGCCCGAACGTATCGACCGCCGATCGCCGGTCGCGACAGCAACGCGATCAACCCCGAGACCATCTCGCGTGGCCGCGCTCACGCTCGGGATGCTGCTCATCGCCCTGGTCGCGGTCGGCGGCTTCACGGTGCTGGCCCAGCGCCGGCTGCGCTCGCTCGGCATGCTCGCCTCGCTCGGCGCCACCGACCGGAACGTCCGCCTCGTGGTGCGGGCGAACGGCGTCGTCGTCGGCGTCGTCGGCGCGCTGATCGGCGGCCTTGTCGGGCTTGGCCGGCTGGCTCGCCTACCGGCCGCACCTCGAGCAGAGCTCGCACCACCTGATCGGCATGTTCGCCCTGCCGTGGGCGGTGATCGTCGCTGGCCGCTCGTGCTCGCCGTGCTGGCCGCGTACTTCGCCGCCTCGCGGCCGGCCCGCTCCATCACCAAGGTCCCGATCGTGACCGCCCTGTCCGGGCGGCCCGCCCCGCCGAAGCAGGTCCGCCGCTCGGCCGTGCCCGGCATCGTCTTCCTCGTGATCGCGCTTCTTCCTGCTCGGCTACGTCGGGCAGCACGAGCGGCAGCGGCAACGGCGGCCTGCCCGAGCTCGTCCTCGGGCTCGTCGCGCTGATCCGCGGCGGTGATCCTGCTGGCTCCGTTCTGCCTGTCGCGTGCTCGCCAGGCTGGGCAGCGCGGTCGCCGATCTCGGTGCGGCTGGCACTTCGCGACCTGGCCCGCTACCGGGCCCGCTCCGGCTCGGCGCTGGCGGCGATCAGCCTCGGCGTGCTGATCGCCGTGATCATCGTCAGTCGTCGCGGCCGCGCGGTACGGCAACGTGCTCGACTACGCCGGGCCAAACCTGGCCTCGAACCAGCTCATCGTCTACACGGCCGCGGCGGCTTGCGAAGGCCCGTGCGGCCAGGGCACGACAGGCCGGCCAGACTGACGGTCGCTGTCGGCACAAGGCACATGCCATCGCCACCGCGCTCGGGTCGCGCGACGTTGTCGAGCTCGAGTCGACGAGCGCCAACCTGAACCACGCGGCGAGCGGGCGCAGCTGGTCCGGGCCGCTGTACCTGGGCACTCCGCAGCTGCTGCGCGCCTTCGGGATCAAGCCAGTCCGAGTTCAGCCCCAAGGCGGACATCCTCAGCATGCGCCCCGGGCTATCCGGCCTCTCGAAGATGCAGCTGCTCTACAGCCGCCCGGCGAAGGCGTCCCAGAAGCGATCACCCCGGCTCCGGCGGCCCGCCGCCCCAGCAGGGACCCAACGGCCCGACCACGTTCCCGTGCCCGAAGAACCGGCTGCCTCGCCAACCCGCTATCCAGGAGGTCAGCGCGCTGCCGTCGGGCACGTCGGCGCCCAACACGGTGATCACCGAGCACGCCGTCCGCACGCTCGCACCTGCAGCGCCGACCACGTCGCGGGCTGGCTGATCCAGACCACCAACCCGCTCACCAGCGCGCAGATCCACAACGCCAGGCTCGCGGCCGCGACCGCGAACATGACCGTGGAGACGCAGCAACAGCATCCCCACGTCGGCGACGATCATCAACTGGGCCACCGTGTTCGGCATCGCGCTGGCGCTCGCCATCCTCGCCATGAGCGTCGGCCTGATCCGCAGCGAGACCGCGAGCGACCTGCGCACCCTGGCCGCCACCGGGGCGAGCGGCACAACCCGCCGCAACCTCACCGCCACCACCGCCGGCGCGCTCGGCTTCCTCGGCGCGGTACTCGGCATCGTGGGCGGTTACGTCGGCACCGCGGGCTGGTTCCGCACCAACTCGCTCAACGGCGGCCTGTCCGCCATCTTCACCACTGTCCCGGTCACCAACCTGCTCATCCTCCTGATCGGCATGCCCCTGGTCGCGGCCATCGGCGGCTGGATTTTCGCCGGCCGCCAGCCCCGCAACCTGGGCCACCAGCCACTCGAATAGCAGCGCCTGTCCGGCGCCTGGCCGCGGGTCCCACACGGGGCTTGCGGCCAGGCGCCGCTTTGCGCCGGTACCGCATCCGGCCTTGCCGCCGTCGGCTATTCATCTGTATAGTCTGCTATACGCATGTCCAGCAAACTGTTCACTCGTACAGCAGCAGGTGAGACGTGGTGGCAAACACGGCGGGGGAACGGCCCGCCGAGGACCTGACCGCCCGGGCGCGGATCCGGGACGCGGCGCTGCGCCTGTTCGCCGAGCGCGGCCTGGACGGGACGACCATCCGGGACATCGCGAAGGCCGCCGGGGTATCCGGCGGCCTGGTCCGGCACCACTTCGGGTCCAAGGACGACCTGCGCGAGGCCTGCGACTCCTATGCGCTGGACCAGATGATGCGGATCAAGGAGCAGGCCGTGCTGGAGGGGCAGCTCGGCAATCCCGCCTTCATGTCCGCCGCCCATCCCACCGTGCTGCTGACCCTCCGCTACCTGGCCCGCTCGCTGGTGGACGGCTCACCTGCGGCCGAGGCCATGTACGACGAGATGGTGGAACTGTGCGAAGCCTGGCTCGCGCAGCACAACCCGGGCCAGATGGCGGATCCGCACGGCTACTCGGCGGTGCTGGTCGCGATGCAGTCCGGGCTGCTCATGATGCACGGCCAGCTGTCCCGCTGGCTCGGCGCGGACATCTTCACGGCCGAGGGCCATCTGCGGCTGTCGGCCGCGATGATCGACTTCTATTCGCAGCCACTGCTCAGCCCGGAACTCGCCGAACAGGCCCGGGCGGCGGTGCGGCACCTGCAGGCACGGCAACCGGAAACGGAACGCCCGCCAGAGGAGAAGGCACGCCAGATGACAGGACCAGACCGGTGAAGGCGATCCAGGCCGAGGGCCTCACCAAGCGCTACGGCGAGACGCTGGCGCTCGATTCCCTGGACCTGTCGATCGAGCCCGGTGAGGTGTACGGCTACCTGGGCCCGAACGGGGCCGGGAAGACGACCACGATCCGGTGCCTGCTGGGGCTGCACCGGCCCACCCGCGGCCGGGCGGAACTGTTCGGCGTGGACGCGTGGGCCGACCCCGTGGCGGCGCACCGCCGGGTGGCCTACGTCGCCGGGGAGCCGTTCCTGTGGCCGGCCATGACCGGCGCCCAGACCCTGGAGTTCCTCGGCCGCCTGCACGGCAGCACCGACCGCGGCTACCGGGACGAGCTGGTGCAGCGGTTCGACCTGGACACCGGCAAGAAGGTGCGGGCGCTGTCGAAGGGCAACCGGCAGAAGGTGCAGCTCGTCGCCGCGCTGGCCACCCGGGCGGACCTGCTGATCCTCGACGAGCCGACCGCCGGGCTGGATCCCCTCATGGAGATGGTGTTCCGCGACTGCATGACCGCCGCCAAGGAACGCGGCCAGGCCGTCTTCCTTTCCTCGCACATCCTCAGCGAGGTCGAGGCGGTCTGCGACCGGGTCGGCATCCTCAAGGAGGGCAAGCTGGTGGACCAGGGCACGCTGGCGGAACTGCGCCACCTCAGCACGCAGACCATGGAGGTCACGTTCGAGGGGAAGGCGCCGCAGTTCCCGCCGCTGCCCGGGGTGCAGGTGCACCCGGCCGGCCCGAACGCGCTGCGGTTCGAGGTCAGCGGCAGCGTCGGGCCGGTCGTCACGGCCCTGGCCGGGCACCCGGTTACGGCGCTGGTCAGCCGGGAGCCGTCGCTGGAGGAGATCTTCCTGCACCACTACGACGGCCATGCCGGCCGTTAGCGAGGCGCCGGCCCGGAGCGGGCGGCGCCAGGAGACCCGGGCCGGCGGGGCCGGCCGGTGCCCTGGTCCAGCGGGCGATCCGGGATGGCCGGACACTGACGGTCGTCTTCACCTACCTGTTCCTGGTGTATTCGTTCATCCAGCCGGTCGGGTACAAGCGGGTGTACACCACGGCCGCGAGCCGGGCGGCGTTCGCCCGCGGCTTCGGCAACAACCCCGGGCTGCGCCTGCTCTACGGCGAGCCGCACCACGTCGCCACGGTCAGCGGCTACACGGCATGGCGGGTCGGCGGGGTGCTGGCCATCGCCGCGGCGGTGTACGCCCTGCTGGCGTCGGTGCGGGCGCTGCGCGGCGAGGAGGACGCCGGGCGGGCGGAGCTGATGCTCGCCGGGATCGTCAGCCGCCGCACGGCGTACCTGTCCGCGATGGCCGCGATCGGGGCGACCACGGTGATCCTGTGGGCCGCCGAGTTCGCCGGGTTCGCGTTCGGCGGCCTGCCCGTGGCCGGATCGGCCTACCTTGCCCTGGCCACCGTCTCGGTCATCCCGGTGATCGCCGGGCCGGCGCGGTGGCGAGCCAGCTTGCCCCGGAACGTCGTCTGGCACTGGAAATCGGCGGCGGCGCGGTCGCGCTGTTCTTCCTGCTGCGGGTGATCGCGGACACCGTGGCCGGGGCCGGCTGGCTGCGCTGGGCGACGCCGCTCGGCTGGGCCGAGGAGATGCGCCCGTTCGCCGGCCCGCGGCCCGTGGTGCTGCTGCTGCCCGTCGCGGCGAGCGCGCTGCTGCTGCTGGCGGCGGCGCGGCTCGGCGCGGCCAGGGACCTCGGCAGCGGCCTGCTCCCGGAGCGGACCGGCGGGTCGGGCCTGCGGCTGCTGTCCTCCCCGGCGGCACAGGCACTGCGCGGCCAGCGGGACAGCCTGATCGCGTGGGCGGTCAGCTTCGCGGTGTTCGCGTTCATCCTCGGCGTGGTCTCCAGCAGCGTGTCCTCGTCCGGGATCCCCGCGGGCGTGTCCCGGCAGATCGCCAAGCTCGGCACCGGCTCGATCACCACGCCGGCCGGGTACCTGGCGTTCGTCTTCCTCCTCTACGTGCTCGGGATCAGCCTGTTCTGCTGCGCCCAGATCGGGGCCGCCCGGCGCGAGGAGGCCGGCCAGCAACTGGAAACGCTGCTGGCCCTGCCGGTCGGCCGCACCGGCTGGCTCACCGGGCGGCTGGTGCTCGCGGCCATCGCCGCCGCGGTGATCTCGCTGCTGGCCGGCCTGCTCACCTGGGCCGGGGTCGCGGCGGGCGGGTCCAGCGTCGCGGCGGGCCGGATGCTGGAGGCGGGCGCGAACTGCCTGCCGGCGGCCGCGCTGTACCTGGGCGTCGCCGCGCTGGCGTACGCGGTCGTGCCGCGGGCCAGCGCGGCGGTCGGCTACGGGTTCGTCGTGCTGACGTTCCTCTGGCAGGCGGTCGGCGCGCTGCTCGGCGCACCGTCCTGGCTGGTCGGGCTGACGCCGTTCGCGCACATCGGCCTGGTGCCCGCGGAGCCGTTCCGTGCGGCCGCGGCCGTGGTCATGATCGGGATCGGGGTGGCCGCGGCGGCCGCCGGCCTGGCCGTGTTCCGCCGCCGCGATCTGCTCGGTAGCTGAGCCGGGCGCGTGGGACGGCGGGGACGGGTCAGGCCACGGTCTCGCTGTCGGCGGTGACGATGGAGTCGAGCAGGCCGGGGAAGCGCCGGTCCAGGTCGTCCTTGCGCAGGGACATGTAGCCCCGGGCCCCCTGGATCCGCTTGGTGATGACCCCCGCCTCGCGCAGGATGCGCAGGTGATGGGAGAAGGTCGGCTTGGTCATCGGCAGCCCGGCTTCCTCGATGACCTGGGCGCACCACGACTCGCCGTGCGTGGCCACGAACCGCACGGCAGCCAGCCGGTGCGGGTCGGCGAGCGCGGCGAGCACGCGCGGCAGCTTGATGTCCTCCGCCGCCGGCTCGACCCCATCGTCCATCACAGTGCCGAGCATAGCTCAGAGTTGCGACTAGTTCGACGATTGTTGTACTGTTCGATGGTTATCGAACTTCGATGACCATCGAACTACTGGGAGCACTCGTGCGCAATGCGCTGTCAAGGCCAGCAACGCCCCAGCTGGCGCCGCCCGGCCAGGACCCGCGCCGCTGGTTCATGCTGCCGGTCGTGCTGACCGCGATGTTCATGGCCGGCTTCGACATCTGGGCGGTCAACGTGGCGGCCCCGTCGCTGCAGCGCGACCTGCATGTGAGCGACGCCGCGCTGCAACTGATCGTCGGCGGCTACGCGTTCATGTACGCCAGCGGGATGGTGACCGGCGGTCGGCTGGGTGACCTGTTCGGTTACCGGCGGATGTTCATGATCGGTGTGGTCACCTTCGCCGCCGCGTCGCTGCTGTGCGGGCTGGCCCAGTCCTCCGGCGAGCTTGTCACCGCGCGCCTGGTGCAGGGCCTCACCGGGGCGGCCATGGTGCCGCAGGTGCTGGCGCTGATCACGGCGACGTTCCCGGTGCAGGAGCGCAGCCGCGCCCTGGCCTGGTTCGGCGTCACCATGGGCGCCGGCTTCGTATCCGGGCAGATCCTCGGCGGCGGCCTGATCGAGGCGAACATCTTCGGGCTCGGCTGGCGGGCGATCTTCCTGGTGAACGTGCCGGTCGGCGTGGTGGCCCTGGTCGCCGCGGCCCGGGTGGTGCCGCACGCCTGGGCCCAGCGACGGCCCCGGCTCGACCCGCTCGGTGCCGTGGGGGTCTCGGCCAGCATCGCCCTGGCCCTGGTGCCGCTGACGCTCGGCCGCGACCAGGGCTGGCCGCCGTGGACCTGGGTGTCGCTCGCCGCCGCCCTGCCGCTGCTGGGGCTGACCCTGCTCTGGGAGCGGCGCCTGGCCCGCCGGAACGCTGATCCACTGCTCGACCTGCCGCTGTTCCGCGACCGCACCTTCTCGGCCGGCCTGGTGGTGAACTTCGGCCTGGTGTTCTTCTTCGGCAGCTTCATGTTCGTGCTCACCCTGCTGCTCCAGGCCGGGCTCGGCCAGTCGCCGCTGCACGCCGGGATCGAGGCACTGCCGCTGGCCGCGGCGTTCACCGTGATGTCGATCCTGAGCCCGCGATTCTCGGCACGGCTGGGGCCCCGGGCCATCACGCTGGGGTCGGGCATCACCGCTGTGGGCACGATCGCGCTCGCCCTCACCGGCGCGCACTACGGCGCGCACCTGACCGGCTGGGATCTCGCCCCGGCGACCGTGCTCATCGGGCTGGGCCAGGGGATCTCGCTGCCGTCCCTGATCGGCGCGGTGCTCACCCACGTCCGGCCCGAGCGGGCGGGCGCGGCGGCCGGAATCCTCACCACCACCCAGCAGTTCGGCGCCGCCAGCGGCATCGCCGTCATCGGCGCGATCTTCTACAGCGCCCTCGGGGCCGCGCCGTCCAGGGGCACGTTCGTGTCCGGGATGGTGATTGCCATGACCGTGAACGCCGCCCTGGTCGCCGTCGCGACGGCCGTCACCCTGCTGCTGCCGCGGCAGGCGGCCGCCCGCCAGGCGCCCATCCAGGCCCCGGCCGTCCCGGCCGGGGAGCAGGTGACGGCCGGCCAGGCCGCGCAGGTCGCTCGCTGAGTCCCGGCCTCACCCGCCTTGCGGGATGCCGCACCTGCCCCGGGGGGCCTAAAATCCCGGGGCAGGCGCCATCGTAGGGGGTCACGGCCCACGGGTCACAATTACGCAACTTACGTTGTGTAATTGGAGCTTTCCCGCATAACCTCGATTTCGCTGCATTGAGGTTATCGAGAGGAACCGTGCAGTGACAGACCAGGATGTGCCAGCGCGGCGCGGCCGCCCGCGCGACGCCGGCGTGGACGAGCGGGTGCTGACCGTCACCTGGGACCTCCTGCTCGCCGGGGGCTACGCCGGGCTGAACATCGACGAGGTGGCCGAGCGGGCCGCCGTGGCCAAGACGACGCTGTACCGGCGGTGGCCGACCAAGGATCACCTGATCATCGCGGTGGTCACCCGGATGATCCCGCCGGTGCCGGTGCCCGATACCGGTGACCTCTGCCACGACCTCACCGAATTCGCCGTTGCGCTGACCGCGGTCCTGGCCCAGTACCGCACGGCGGGCCGCAATGACGGCGTGTCAGCCGGCCTGGCAGGCGAGCTTGTCGCCGTGGCGGCCCGCCATCCCGACATCGGCGCCATGATCCGCGCGCTGCACGCGCGGCGGCACGGCATGGCGCTGGCCCGGCTGCGCCGCGCCGACGAGCGGGAGGGCCTGCGCCCCGGCATCGACCACGCCCTGCTGATCGACCAGATATCCGGCCCGATCTACTACCGGGTGCTGATCACCGGGCAGACCGCCGACCGGAGCTACGCCGAGCGCCTGGTCCAGGCCGTGCTGGCCGGTGCCCGCACCGCGGACACGCGGGCCGGGTAACGGGGCGTCACACCAGGTGCTCGCCGGGCGCACCCGGCACCCAGGCCAGTTTCTTCTCGAAGTGCACCGTGGTCCCGGCGCGGCCGTTGCCGGTCAGCCGGAGGTTGTCGGTCACCGCGTCGATGATCTTCAAACCGCGGCCGTGCTCGGCGGTGAGCGGCACCGGTTCGCTCGGCGGAGCCGCCACGGCCGTGCCGTCGCCGTCGTTCACCACCTCGATCACGCACCGGCCATTCTGGGCCTTCGCCATCACCTCGTACTCCTCGCCCGCTCCGGCATGCAGGACCACGTTGGCGCAGGCCTCGCTGAGGGCGAGGGCAATGTCGGTCCGGGTGTCGGCGGTCACGCCGAGGGTCTCCAGGCAACTGTCGAGAACCTGGCGGCTGAGCGGCACGCTCGCGGCATCCCGCGGCATGAACAGCACCACCTTGAACTCCACGTCCTCCACCTCCCGGCCGGATCCCGTGCTGTCCGGCCCGCACTGGCCACTTCCCTGCACAGTAGATCCCTAACTCGCGGCTCAGCCGAGGCGCGCGGCCGGCCACGCCGCCGGCCCGGGCGGCGGGCCTCGATCCCGGGGCAAATGCGGTGACAACGGCCACGGCGCGGGGATTTGCGCACTCGCCCGTGGTAATGGCCAACGAGCCCCACAGCGGGCTGCGGCGCTGCATCCGGACCCCGGCAGGTGGGCGTCCGCATGGTCCGGGCCGCCCACGAGGCCGGGGTGCAGCGGTGGCAGGCGGCCCGGTCCCGGCGGCGTGACACGCACCGAATGGGATCACGGCCGCCGGGTAGCATCCCCTCTCGTGACCGAGGCTGAAGTGGTGCGCAGGTTCAATGTCCGGATTCCGCTGCGCGAGGGCATCACGCTGTCGGCGGACCTGGTCCTGCCCAAGGTGCTGCCCGCACCCGTCGTGGTGGTGCGCACCCCCTACGGCAAAGCCGGGAAGCGGCAGTCGCAGCGCGGCGACCAGTTCGCCAAGGCCGGGTATGCGTGCATCCACGCCGATGTGCGCGGCCGCGGCGACTCCGACGGCACCTTCCACCCGTACCGCAACGACGGCCCGGACGGGGCCGAGGTCATCGCCTGGGCGGCGGCGCAGGACTGGTGCACCGGCGATGTCGCCACGCTCGGCGGCAGTTACGGCGGCCGGATCCAGTGGCTGACCGCGCTGGAGCGGCCGCCGGCGCTGCGGGCGATGGTGTGCCTGGTGACGCCCAGCGACCCGTTCGTGGAGTGGCCGACCGGGCTGCCCACGCCGATGCACATTCACTGGTTCCGGATGACCGACGGCCGGATGCCGCAGTTCACCGAGGATGTGGACTGGATGAAGGTGTACCGGCACCGGCCGCTGCTGACCATGGACGAGGCGGCCGGCTTCGCATCACCGCTGTGGCGCGAGGAACTGCGGCACCGCACCCTGGACGAGTGGTGGGAGCCGGTCCGCTACCAGCACCGGATCGGTGAGGTCGACGTGCCGGTGCTGCACATCTCCGGCTGGTACGACGACGAGCAGATCGGCACCCCGGCCAACTTCGCCGCGATGGTGGCCGCGGGCCGCTCCGGCCAGCGGCTGCTGATGGGCCCGTGGGGGCATGCGGTGAATACGACCAGGACCCTCGGTGAGGTGGACTTCGGCCCGGACGCGCTGATCGACCTGGACGCCTGCACCCTGGCCTTCCTGGACGAGCACGTGAAGGGCGTCAAGCCGGACCCGGCCCCCGCGCCGGTGCGGATCTTCGTGATGGGCGCCAACGAATGGCGCGACGAACAGCGGTGGCCACCGGCCGGGGCGCCGTCCACGGTCTTCCATTTCTCCAGCGACGGGCATGCCAACAGCCGGTTCGGCGACGGCCGGCTGGTGACCGCGGCGGTGACTGCGCAGGAGCCACCGGACGAGTGGGCGCACGACCCGGACCGGCCAGTCCCGTTCGTCACCGACGAGGGCAGCGGGCAGATCGGTGGCCCGGACGACTACCTCGGCATCGAGAGCCGCGGCGACGTGCTGGTGTTCACCAGCGACCCGCTGCCGGAACCGCTGGAGGTCATCGGGCCGGTCAAGGTCATCGCGCACGTCGCCACCTCGGCCGCGGACACCGACATCACCGCCAAGCTGCTGGACGTGCACCCGGGCGGCTTCGCCCAGCGGCTCTGCGACGGTGTCGCCCGGCTGCGCTACCGGGACGGTTTCGCGGCCGAGTCACCGGTCACCCCCGGCGAAACGTACGAGGTGGAGATCCGCCTGTGGGACACGTGCGTGCGGCTGGCCGACGGGCACCGGCTGCGTGTCGAGATCGCCTCCTCGGCGTTCCCCAAATTCGACGTCAACCTGGGCACCGGCGGCGACATCATCACCGAGACCGAGGGCGCCGTCGCCACCAACCGGCTGTGGCACACGCCGTCCCGCCCGTCCCGCCTCCTGCTGAACTGATGCCCGCGCCGCGGCGGCCGGAGCGCGGGCAGACCGGGACGCGCCCAGCGTGGCAGGCCGCGGCTATTGCGGGTCAGGATGCCCGGGCTGGACGAGGCCCGCCTCGTAGGCGGCGACCACGGCCTGCACCCGGTCGCGGCAGCCGAGTTTGGCCAGGATGCCGCCGACGTGGGTCTTGATGGTGGCCTCGCCGAGGAACAGCTTCCCGGCGATCTCCCGGTTGGACAGCCCGCGGGCCAGCAGCACGAGCACCTCGGTCTCCCGCGGGGACAGGTCTGGCAGCGCGGGCCGGGAGCCCACCGGCGGCAGGCGCGCGAACTCGGCGATCAGCCGCCGGGTGACCGACGGGGCCAGCAGTGCATCGCCGCGGGCGACCGTGGCGATGCCAGCGATCAGCGAGTCCGGCGGCGAGTCCTTGAGCAGGAATCCGCTGGCCCCGGCCCGCAGCGCCTCGAACACGTACTCGTCCAGGTCGTAGGTGGTGAGGATGAGCACCTGCACCGCGGTCGATCCGGTGAGCCTGCGGGTCGCCTCCAGCCCGTCCATGCGCGGCATCCGGATGTCCATCAGTACCACGTCGGGCGCCAGCCGGGTGGCCAGCGCGACCGCCTGCCCGCCGTCCGCGGCCTCCCCGACAACGGTGATGCCGCCCTCGGCATCGAGCAGCTTACGGAACCCGGCACGGACGAGTTCCTGATCATCGGCGATGAGCACCCGGATGGTCACAGCGGCGCCCGCTCCCCGGTCTCGAACGGCAGCGAGGCCCGCACCTGGTACCCGCCCCGGCCGCGGGGCCCGGCGTGCACCGTGCCTCCGTAGACGGCCACCCGCTCGCGCATCCCGATGAGGCCGAGGCCGCCGGTGGCCGGGCCCTGGACCGCCGCACCATCGTCGGTCACGTCGATATCGACGCAGCGGCCACGGCTGCGCACCAGCACCTCCACATGCCGTGCGTGAGCATGCTTGAGCACATTGGTCAGGCATTCCTGCACGATCCGGTACGCCGACAGGTCAACACCACGGGGAATGGCGGCCAGATCGCCGTCGGTCCGCACGGCCACCTCGACGCCGGCCTCACGGACCTCGGCCACCAGGTCGCCGAGGCCGTCCAGCCCGGGCTGCGGGGCTAGCGACAGCTCACCGTCGCTCTTGCGCAGCAGCCCGAGCAGCCGGCGCAGTTCGGTCATGGCCTGCCGCCCGCTCTGCTCGATCGAGTCGAGCGCCTCCGCGGTGGACCGCTGCGCGGCGGCAGCACCCGGCGCTCCGCCGCGGCCTGCACCACGATGACGCTCAGGCTGTGCGCAATGACGTCGTGCAGTTCCCTGGCGATCCGGGCCCGCTCGGCTGCCACCGCCTGCGCGGCCCGGGCCTCCTGGTCACGCTCCAGCCGGTCGGCGCGGTCCTGCTGACCCGAGGCCTGCCGCCGGTGCGCGTGCACGATCCGCCCCATGACGAACGTAAGGCTGAACAACAGCAGTGCCGGGACGACATTGCCGACGCCCTGTCCGGCCAGCCCGCCGAGGATCTCCGCGGCGACGACGGGAACGCCGGCCACCACCGTACCGATCCACAGCGGCCGGCCATCGCTGCGGCTGGCCAGGGCGAACAGCGCCACGATGATCGCCAGGCCCGGTTCGAACGGCGGCTGGTCCTTCCAGTTGAACATGGTCAGTATCCAGGCCCCGGAGGCCGCGGTGACCACGATGGCGACCGTGGCGGGCGCCCGGAACCGCCAGCACAGCGGCACCGTGCACAGCAGCAGGAACGCGGCGTGCACCCCGACCGGCCCGGGGAAGGTGACCGTCCCCCCTTCCGAGGACAGGCTCCCGTGCTGCGCCAGGTCCACCGCGCCCAGGGCCACAATGGCCAGCGGCATCAGCCACCATGACACGGCCGACCACAGCCGCAAAGCGCGGTCCATGGCTGCAAAATACGCCGCCACCGCCCGATCCGGCTTCCCCCTGCCGGCGGAGCCCGGGCGGCGTGCGATCCCCCGGCGGGCGGAGCCACGCCGCCGCCGTTCCACCCAAGGTCGGGCCGCCGAACCGACCGCAGGCCGAAGCGGTCCGAGCCCCCCGGTCCGTAGCGTCCCGGATCAGACCGCGAGGCCGCTCCGGGCACGCGGCACGATGAGGGAGCAGACATGTTCAGCAAGGGAATGCGCATCGCCGCCGGAGTGCTCGCCGCGGCAGGCACCGCGATCGCGATCACGGCAGCGGCCGCACCGGCCAGCGCGGCCGGCCATACCATCAGCTATACCCAAACGCCGATCAGCGACCACACCTTCAACCTCGGCTCCGGGCACGGCGCCGCCGTCGGCTTTGTCGAGCTGGCCGCGAACAAGCTGATGCACGGTGGCACGCAGATCGGCACCGACGGGGAGAGCTGCACGGTCACGCGGCTGGGCGGTGGCACCGCCGACGAACTGTGCACCGTGGTCGCCGTCTTCGGCCGGCCAGATCGACCTGTCCGGGCTGGTCACCTCGACGCAGCAGGGCCCGGGCATGTTCACCGTGGCGGTAACCGGTGGCACCGGCAGCTACGCCGGTGCCCGCGGCTACGCCACCGTGGTGTCCGGGCAGCACCCGCAGGTCACCATTCACCTCGCCGGGTGACCGGCGCCGCACCAAGGCCCGGCCGGGCGCCGCACCGGCCGGGCCGGCTGGCAGCCGCAGCGGGTCAGTCCTTGACGAAGACCACCAGCGCCCAGATCTGGTCGACGGTGGCCGGCGGCAGGTCGAGGGCCACCCCGAGATCGTCGGTCGAGGAGAACCCGCCGACCGGGCCACGCTCGGCCACGATCCGGCCGGCCAGTTCCCCGGTGATACCGGGCAGCCTGGTCAGCACGGCCGCCGGGCAATGGTTGACGTCGATGAGGCCGTAGTCGTCCGCGCCGGGGATGTCCGGCAGGCCGACGCCGAGTTCCCGGGCGAGGGCGGGCTGGGTGGCCAGCAGGTGCCGCCCCATGTTCCGCCGGTCGACGCGCGCCCGCGCCGCCTCCAGCGCCGGGTCGGCCCGGGCCCGGATCCGGCGCACGGCGTCGTCGCTCACCACGAGGGCGTGGATACCGCCCCCGATCCAGGTGCCCAGCCACAGCACCGCGCCCCACGCCTTTTCAGCGCCGGTCTCATGGTGCCGCGCGCTCAGCGCCAGCCACCCGGCGAGCGTGGCGAGATAGACCACGGCCCAGGCCAGCCACTGCCACCGCCGGGCCCGGATCCCGATGTACAGGAACGCGGCAAAGGTGGTGAGGCCGACCGGCAGGCAGAGCAGCAGCCAGGCCTTGCCCCGGAACCACGAGTGTCCCGGCGTCGCGGCCCTGGGCGGCGGCTGGCTGAACGCGGCCGGCTGCCCACCGCCGGAGGCCGCTGGCTGCGGAGCACCGGGTGCCGCTGGCTGCGGAGCGCCGGGCGCCGGCGGCTGCACACCGTCGGGGGCGGAATCCGGATTTTGCGTCATTCGGCAAGGGTACGAGCCGGCCGCAGCGGCGGCTTGGCGAAGCCGCGCAGCACCTGGCCGAGCAGCGCCACCTGGCGGCCGGGCGGCACCCGGGCCGGGCACAGCACCGCCGCCAGCGCTCCTGCTGCGATCAGTCAGACAGGAAGACCGCGGTGTCCCGGAGGCCGTCGACGGTGGCCGGCGGCAGGTCGAGCAGCACGCCGAGGTCTTCGGCGGAGGAGAACCCGCCGGCCTGCTCGCGCCGGCTCACGATCCGGGCGGCCAGGTCGTTGCCGATGCCAGGCAGCCTGGTCAGCGCGGCCGCCGGGCAATGGTTGACGTCGATGAGGCCGTAGTCGTCCGCGCCGGGGATGTCCGGGCGCCCGACGCCCACCTCGTGGGCCAGCGCGGGCTTGCTGCCGAGCAAGCGCCGGCCTGCGGCCCGGCGTTCGATACGCGTTTCGGCGGCTTCTACCGCCGGGTCCTCGCTGCTCTGGATCCGGCGGACCGCGTCGTTGCTCACCACGAGGGCGTGTACGCCGCCGCCGATCCACGTGACCAGCGCCAGCGCCGCGCCCACGCCCTGCGCGGTGTTGCCCGGGTGCGCTGGCGTGTCCAGCACAAGCCAGCCTGCCAGCGTGGCGGCGTACACCCCGGCCCAGGCGAGCCACCGCCGCCGCCTGGCCCGGATGCCGATGTACAGGAAGGCGGCAAACGTGGTGAGGCCGACCGGCAGGCAGAGCAGCAGCCAGGCCTTTTGCCGGAACCTTGCGCCGCCCCTCGATGCGTGCGCGGGCACGCCCGCGGCGGGCGTCACCGCCCGCGGCCGGCCAGGCGAAGCATCCGGATTTTGCGTCATTCGGCAAGGGTACGAGCGGCTGCAGCGGCGGCTTGGCAAAGTCGTGCAGCAACTGGTCGAGCAGGGCCACCTGGCGGCCGGGCGGCACCCGGGCCGGGTACAGCACCGCCTCCACGCTCAGCCCGTCGATCAGCGCGACCAGCCGGTGGGTGGCCTCCTCGATATCGGTGCCGCCGGCCAGTTCGCCGAGTTGGCGCGCCGCGAGCAGTAGCGTGCGCAGCCGGGACCAGAGCCTCTCGAACTCGGCGTTCTGCAGCGTGGCCAGTTCCGGGCTGCCCAGCGACCGGCCCCAGAAGCTGACCTCGATCTCGGCCTCCAGCAGCCGCTGTGCGTCCAGCGGCAGCGCCTCCAGCATCACCACGCGCAGCGCCGCGAGCCCGGCCAGGCCGGCCGCGCTGCGGTCCATCCGCTCGCCCACCCGGCGGTGCGACAGCACCAGTGCCGAGCCGAGGATGTCCTGCTTGTCGCTGAAGTAGTGGGCGAGCACACCGGCCGAATAGCCGGCCTCCCTGGCGATCTTCCTGACGGTGGTGCCCGCCAGCCCGTGCCGGGCGATGACCCGCCAGGTAGCCGCGAGCACCTCGTCCCGGCGCGCGTCGGCGTCCACGACCTTTGGCATCGCACGCTCCCGGACCGCTCGTTTCTGCTGAGGAGACAGTACCCGCACGGGGCGCACTATTGAATTATTTCGGACGTCCGTCTAACATCCGGGCTAACCGTGGCACGAGGCCCCGGAGGCCAGGCATGACACTGCCGACCGCGTCCCCGCTGGTGGTCTGCCTCGGCGCGCACATCCTCGACATCCTCGGCCGCCCGGTCACCGCGATCCCGCCCGGCCAGGGCAGCGTGCTGCTGGAGGAGATCCGGCTGACCGCCGCCGGGACCGCGGCGGGCACGGCGGTGGACCTGGCCAAGCTCGGCGCCCGGGTGGTCTCGATGGGCGCGATCGGCGACGACGACCTTGGCCGTCTGCTGGTGTCGCTGCTGGGCCGGCACGGCGTGGACACCAGCCACCTGGCCCGGGTCCCTGGCGCTCAGACCTCCGCCACCATGCTGCCGATCAGGCCGAACGGGGAGCGCCCGGCGCTGCACGTGCCCGGGGCCACCGGCCACCTGCGGCCGGGCGACGTGGACCTGCGCGTGATCGCGGCCGCCGACGTGCTGCACGTGGGCGGCCCGGACGTGCTCGGCCGGTTCGCCGGCGCACCGCTCGCGGCCGCGCTGGCCGCGGCCAGGGCCGGCGGCACGCTGGTCACCATGGACCTGCTCCGGCCCGGTGCCCCGGAGGTCCTTGACCGGCTGGCCCCGCTGCTGGGTTTCGTGGACTGGTTCCTGCCGAACTCCGACCAGTTGCTGGCGATCACGGCGGCCGCGGACCTGGACGGCGCGGTCATGACAGTCCTGGACGCGGGCGCCGGGGCGGTGGCGGTGACCCTGGGGGCCGGCGGCAGCCGGATCGTCGCCGGCGGCACCGACGCGCTCATCCCAGCACTCGGCGTCCCGGTGATCGACACCACCGGGTGCGGCGACGCCTACTCGGCCGGGTTCATCACCGGCCTGTGCCGCGGCTGGGATCCGCTGGCGGCCGGGCGGCTCGGCACCGCGGCGGCCGCGCTGGTCGCGCAGGGCCTCGGCTCCGACGCGACGCTCACCAGCTTTGCCCAAGCGGCAGATCTCCTGGCCGGCACCGGTGCCAGCCCGGGGGAGCACTCGCCCTCCCCGGGGGCAAGCCCCCGGACCCCACGGCCCGGAGCCCCGCCGCGCCTGAGGCCCCGTTCCTTCGTCACGGGGTCTCGGCCCTACCGGCCGAGGTCACAAGCACATCTGGCAAAACGGAGACTCCTCGATGACTGCTACCGGCTCCCGCGCCCGTGCCACCGATGCGGCCCTGCGGGCCAGGGCGGCCGCGGTCATCCCGGGCGGCATGTACGGGCACCAGAGCGCGGCCGGGCTGCCTGCCGCATACCCGCAGTTCATGGCGCGCGGCGCCGGGGCGCGGGTGTGGGACGTGGACGGCCGCGAGTACGTGGACCTGATGTGCAGCTACGGGCCGGTCGTGCTGGGGCACCGGCATCCGAAGGTGGAGGCCGCGGCGGAGGCCCAGCGGCGCGAGGCCGACTGCCAGAACGCGCCGTCGCCGCGGATGGTGGAACTCGCCGAGGCGCTGACCACCACCGTGGCGCACGCGGACTGGGCCATGTTCGCCAAGAACGGCACCGACGCGACCACGCTGGCCCTGATGATCGCCCGCGCGGCCACCGGGCGCCGCAAGATACTCGCCGCCCGGGGTTCCTACCACGGCTCCGCCCCCTGGTGCACGCCCCGGCCCGGCGGCGTGACCGCCGAGGACCGCGCGAACATGGGTTACTTCACCTACAACGACCTGGCCAGCGCGCAGCAGGCGGCGGACGCGGCCGCTGGCGACCTCGCGGGCGTGATCGTCACCCCGTTCCGCCACGACATCGGCCAGGACCAGGAACTCGCCAGCCCGGAGTTCGCCCAGGGCCTGCGGGCGCTGTGCGACCGGACCGGGGCCGCGCTCATCCTGGACGACGTCCGCTGCGGGTTCCGGCTGCACCTGGGCAGCAGCTGGGAACCGCTCGGGGTGGCGCCGGACCTGAGCGCGTGGAGCAAGGCGATCGCCAACGGGTACGCGCTCGCCGCGGTCCTCGGTAACGACGCCTTCCGCCGCGGAGCCACCGAGGTGTTCACCACCGGGTCGTTCTGGTTCTCGGCGGTGTCCATGGCCGCCGGGCTGGCCACCCTGGCGGCGCTCGCCGAACAGGACGCGGTGGCCACCATGGCCGCCCGCGGCCAGGCGCTCCGGGATGGCCTGGCGGACCAGGCGGCCCGGTATGAGCTGGCCATCCGGCAGACCGGCCCGCCGCAGATGCCGTTCCTCACGTTCGCGGGCGACCGGGAATTCGCGCTGGCCAACACGTTCGCCGGGGAGGCGGCCCGGCGCGGGGCGTTCCTGCACCCGCGGCACAACTGGTTCGTCTCGGCGGCCACCACGCCCGCCGACCTGGACCTGGTGCTGGACGCGACCGGCCACGCGTTCGCCTCGGTGCGCAGGCACATCGACGGCTTATCGGCACAGGCGGCCGGCGGCCCCCGCCGCCCGCCGTGAGGCACAAGGTGGCCGGCGGCGGTCCGGCCAGAAGGGTTGGGACCGTGGCAGACATCGCAGGCGCCGGGGGCCAGGTCACGACGGCCCCGGCGGCGGGCGCCGACGAGGCAGTGCTCAACAGGTTCGGCTACGCCCAGGAGCTGCGGCGCAGGCTGCGCTTCTTCTCCGTGTTCGCGGTGGGGTTCTCGATCATCTCGATCACCACCGGGATCTTCCTCAACTACGGGTTCGGGCTCACCTACTGGGGGCCCGCGATGATCTGGCTGTGGCCGATCGCCGTGGTGGGGCAGGTGCTCGTCGCGCTGGTCGTCGCGGAGCTGTCCACCCGGATCCCGCTGGCCGGGTACGCCTACCAGTGGAGTTCCCGGCTGGTGAACCCCACCTACGGCTGGTTCGTCGGGTTCGCCGGCCTGATGTACATGACGGTCGGCGGCGGCGCCATCATCCTGCTCGTCGCGGCGCCCCTGCTGATCAGCGAGTTCGGGGTGACGGCCACGCCGCACCTCACGCTTGCCGTGGCGATCATCATCATGATCCTGCCCATGGTGATCAACATCATCAGCGTGCAGGTCGCGGCCAGGGTCAACAACGTCGCGGTGTTCACCGAGATCATCGGCACGGTCGTGTTCGGCGTGCTGCTGCTGATCCTGTGGGGGGTGGGGAGCAAGCCCGGCAGCGGCGCGAGCATCCTGTTCAGCACCACGTCGGTGCAGCACAACGCGATCTGGTATTCGATCGCGCTGGCCGCGCTGGTGGGGATCTATACCCTGGTCGGCTTCGAACTGGCCGCCGACCTGTCCGAGGAGGCGGTCAACGCCGGGCACAACGTGCCCCGGGCGGTGATCTGGGCCGTGGTCGGGTCCGGCGTGCTCGGCATGATCGCGCTGATCGGTTTCACCATCGCGATCCCCAGCATCAAGGCCGTGGAGGCGCCGGGGCTGCCGCTGCTCACCATCGGCAGCTACTGGCTCGGCTCCGGGCTGACCAAGGTGTTCATCGCGTTCGTGGTGTTCTCGATGTTCGCCATCGTCGTGGTCGGCGCGGCGGCCCAGGCGCGGCTGGTCTACTCGCTGGCCAGGGACAACATGCTGCCGTGGTCGGTGTGGTTCCGTAAGGTCAACCCGCGCACCCAGACGCCGATCATCGCGCTGGTCGTGTTCGGCATCCTCGACATCGCGTTCATGATCTACGGGTACCTGCAGGCCAACGCGTTCGGCACGCTGGTCGCGGCCACCGCGATCATCCCGTACATCATCTACTTCCTGATCACGGTGGCCTACGCGCGCAAGCGTGCCGTGCTGGAGCACGTGCCCGGGCAGTTCAGCCTGGGCCGGTGGGCCAGGCCGGTGATCTGGCTGGTGCTGGGCTGGTGCGTCCTGGTGATTCTGATCCTGGCGCTGCCGTCCCCGTTCCACGGCTCGGACAAGGTCATCGCCGGTGGCGCCGTGCTCGCCGCGCTGTGGTACTTCCTGGCGCTGCGGCGC
Organism: uncultured Actinomycetes bacterium; assembly: GCA_963730235.1. Lineage (GTDB taxonomy): Bacteria > Actinomycetota > Actinomycetes > Streptosporangiales > Streptosporangiaceae > DASXKD01. Next base: position 313,610 of record CAVSRH010000004.1, on the reverse strand, counting down.
AGGCTCAAGAACGGCACGGCCGGTCCCACGCCGATCGAGCGGGTGGTCAGCGACGGGGAACCGGGTGCCTGATCGCGGTCATGGCCAGGCCGGCCACGGGCCCCCCGGGCCCGGGCGGCCGGCCCCGGGGAGCGTCACGCATGACTATGACCTGCGCGAGCGGGCCGCGTTCATCCGCGCCGAGACGGTGCGGCTCATCGACATCGCCAAGACCGGCCACTACACCAGCGTCTTCTCCGCGGCGGAGATCCTCGCGGCGCTGTACTACCGGGTGATGCGGCTGCGCCGCGGGGAGCCGGACTGGCCGGAGCGGGACCGGCTGGTGCTCAGCAAGGGCCACGTGGCGGTGGGCGTCTACCCGGTGCTGGCCGACCTCGGGTTCTTCGACCCGGCCCTGCTGGACTCCTACACCCGGCTGGGCAACCCGCTCGGCGACCACCCGGACATGCGGCACGTGCCCGGCGCCGACTTCAGCTCCGGGTCGCTGGGCCACGGGCTGTCGGTCGCGCTCGGCATGGCACTCGCCGCCCGGGTGACCGGGCTGCCGCAGGTACGGGTGTACGCGCTGCTCGGCGACGGCGAGTGCAACGAGGGGCAGATCTGGGAGGCGGCGATGGCCGCCTCCCATCACCGGGCCGGCAACCTGTTCGGCGTGCTCGACCGGAACCAGATGTCGCTGGACGGGCCGACCGAGGAGGTGATGGGGATCGAGTCGCTCGCGGACAAGTGGCGCGCGTTCGGCTGGGAGGTCCGCGAGGTGGACGGGCACGACCCGGACGCGGTGGCCGCGGCGCTGCTCGATCCGGAGTTCGCCGCGGTGCCCCGGCCGCACCTGCTCCTGTGCCACACGGTCAAGGGCAAGGGGGTGTCGTTCATGGAGGGCGGCCGGGAATGGCACCTGGGCTACCTGGCGCCCGCCGACCGCGAGCGGGTGCTCGCCGAACTGGCCAAGGCGGCGGAGCAGTGACGGCGGCGGGCCTGGACCCGGGGTCGTGGAACCTGCTGACGTCGGGGTCGCTGACGCACAGCTTCGTGGCCGGCGCGACGCTGTCCGACCTGGCCGGCGCCGACCCCCGGATCGTGGTGCTCGGCGCCGACCTGAAGTACTCCAACCGCACCTCGGAGTTTGCCGAGCGGCACCCGGGCCGGTTCTTCAACCTCGGCATCGCCGAGCAGAACATGATGAGCGTGGCGGCGGGGATGGCGTCGTTCGGGCTCATTCCCTACGTGGGCACGTTCGCGTCGTACGCGGGGCTGCTGTGCGCCGAGCAGATCCGCACCGACCTGGCCTACACCGGCATGCGGGTGCGGGTGCTCGCCCACCACGCGGGCATCTCGCTGGGCTACTACGGCACCTCGCACCACGCGACCGAGGATGTGGCGATCCTCCGGTCGATCGCGGGCGTGACCGTGGTGGCCCCGTGCGACGCCCGCAGCCTGGACGCCGCGCTGCGCCAGACGGTGGACGTGGCGGGACCGGTGTACCTGCGGCTGGGCCGCGGCCGGGATCCGGACGTGTACCAGCCGGGCACGATCGGCGCCTGGCGGCTGGGCCGGGCGCACTGGCTGGCCGAGGGCGCGGACCTGGCGGTGCTCGGCTACGGCACGACCGTGGCGCCCGCGCTGGCGGCGGCCCGCGCCGCGGCGGCGGACGGCGTCACGGTGGCCGTCGCGGACATGCACACGCTCAAGCCGCTGGACACCGGGGCGATCGAGCGTGCCGCCGGGGCGGCGCACGGCATCCTGGTGGCCGAGGAACACAACACGATCGGCGGGCTGGCCACCGCCGTCGCCGACGTCCTGGTCACCCGGGGAATCCGCGCTCCGCTGCACCGCATCGGCATCCCGGACGAGTACGCGCCGGTGGGACCGCCGACGCACCTGTACCGGCACTACGGGCTGGACGCGCCGGGGATTCCTGGCGCGGATCCTCGAACTGACGGCGGGCGGCTAGCGGCCCGCGGTGGCGCGGCCGGCTGGGCGGGCTACCGGGACTTGCGCGGCCGGTCGCCGTCGATCAGCCAGTCCGCCTGGCTCATGACTTCCCGCTCGGCCCGCTTGCGGGCATCGGCGAAGTAGCGCGCCGGGTCCCTGACCATCCGTTCCGGACGGTCGTCGTGGTCCTCGATGGTGATGCTCACCGCCACGTCGGCATTCCTCACGATCTCAGTGTCGGCCCGCGCCCGTGCGGGCACAATGGCCGGCCGGTCTGCTTCCCGTGCCCCGCTCTCAGGCTAGCGCGACGGCGAGCAGGCCGCCCAGCAGCCGGATGAGCGGCACGTCGTCCCGCCGGATTCCGTCGGTCTCTAATGCGTCGATCATCAGCATGCCGAACGCGTTGTGCCCGGCCGCGACCGGCACCGCGGCGAACGACCGGTAGGTCTGCGGCGCGGTGATCCGCCAGCCCGGCGGCGCGCTCGTGGCCAGGTCGGGGCAGAACAGGTGCTGGTTGTGCCGGATCATGCCGAAGACCAGGTCCCCCTCGGCCGTTCCCTCGGTGATCGGCTCCAGCGGGTCGTCCACCCGGCCGCTGTACTGGGACGGGACCAGCACCCTCGGGGTGCCCGGCGCGAACCGGTACAGGCAGGCCCGCACCCGCCCGGCGCCTGCCAGGTGCGCGGCCGAGTCCAGCACCATCGGGATTGCCGCCTCGGCGAGTGCCTCCCGCTCGTGCCTGCCCGCGGTGGCGATCCGGCCGAGCTGGCGGGCGATCGGGTCCAGTGCATCGTTCATGGTGACCCGCATCGCGACGGCCGCGTCCACCGCAGCCCGCTGGGCCCGGGCCCGCAGTTGCTCCTTGCGGACCTGCTCGTAGGCGGGCACCCCGGCGGCGGTGACGCTGGCGAGCACGGCGCCCAGCGTCCACCAGCCGCGATCCACCGTGGCGGCGCCCGCCTGCATGCCGAACCAGGTCGCCAGGGCAACCGCGGCCAAGCTGATGACCGTGGTGAGATAAACCCTTGCGCCGGGTGGAATACGCATGCGGAGCAGGGTAGGGCACTGTCCGGTGCGCTCGCGGGCCGCGTGCGGATCCCGTTTGGCCGCCAGCGCGATACATGAGAGAGATGCCGGGTTGATACCAGGTGGGACGGGCGCCGGGCTGATACCGGACAGCACCATATTCCCTGTTTACCCGCCCGGTAATATAGCCACCTGGATCGAGGGGGCACGAGTTGATGCGATACGAGGAACGCTACCGGCTGACCGGCCGGGCGGCCGCGGGACTGGTCGCGAGCATGCTCCTCATCGTCGTCGGCTTCCTGTGGCACCTGCCGGTGATCTTCCTCCCGCTCGGCCTCATCCTCGCGGTGCTCGCCGCCCAGGGCGCCGGCGTGATCGACCGGGTCCGCCGGACGATCGCGTTCCGCGCCGACCAGGCGGGCATCACGCTGGGCACCGTGCCGGACCGGCTGACGGTGCGGCGTGGCTCGCGGCTGTTCATCCCGTGGGCGGATGTCGAGCGGATCGTGCTGTACCCGGCGCGGCCGGCGGGGGTGCAGTGCATCGGGGTTCAGCGGCGTGCCACGGCCGAGCCGCTGCGATGGGGGAACGAGCAGGCACCCGGCTGCCCCGTGCCGCGGGTCCCGGCCTGGGCGACCCGGATGATCAGAGGCTGGCGGCTGGACCGCGACCGGCTCGCCGCGGTCATCGCGGTCGCGGCCGCCGGCGTGCCCATCCTCGACACCAGCACCGACGCGCTCCCGGACGAGGAGCAGGATGAGGACCGCGGGAACGACAGCGCACCGGAGGCAGGCGGGGCGGCGTAGCCGCCCGGGGGATCGCCCCGCCTCCAGCAGTGGGCAGCATTCCGCCCGGCTGGTTTGCGGCTTCCGCCTCCCGGTCCGATGATTACCCCAGATGACCTTGGCTTGGCGGGCAACCGAAGGCGCCGCTGGCCGCCTCTGGCTGTTGTGATGCATCCGAAAGCAGTAGGGCCGCCGCGGTGAGTGCCGGCCGTGACGCCGAGTTCACCGAGTACGCCTCGGCCAGATTGCCTGCGCTGCGACGGCTGGCGATGGTGCTCTGCCAGGACTGGCAGCGAGCCGATGACCTGGTGCAAGCGACCATCACCAAGCTCTATGTGCACTGGGACAAGGCCAGGGCTGCTGATCATGTCGATGCGTATGTGCGGGCTGTCCTGGTCCGCGAGTTCGTGCACGAGCGCCGGTCCAGCTGGGCCAAGAGGGTAAGCCTGGCCGGCGGAATGGCCGATCGGCCGGCCAGGCAGGTGGACCATGATGCGGCGCTGGACCTGCGCGGGGCGGTCGCCGCATTGCCACCGCGGCAGCGCGCCGCCCTGGTGCTGCGCTTCTACTGTGACCTGAACGTCGACCAATCTGCCCAGGTGCTCAATTGCTCACCGGGAACGGTGAAGAGCCAGACGGCCAAGGCGATCAGCACACTGCGCCGGGCGCTCACCACCGGGCATGGCGGCCGGCCCGATGTCCCACCGGGCCGCAGCGGCCACCAGGAGGTGCCCGACCATGGTTGAGTCCCAGCTCCGTGAGCTGTACGAGCAGCTGGCCAGCAGCGAACCGCCACCGTCGCGGGCGGATGTCGGCCTGGCCGTCAGCCGCGGCCACAGGCGGTTTCGCGTCCGCCGGGCGGGCATCGCGAGCGTTCCGGCCGTTGCGGCAGCCGCGGTCGTTGGCGTGGTACTCGCCGTGGGCGCCGCGCCGGGCATCCCGGCCCGGGTGGGCACGACACCGCCGGCGGGCAGCAGCCCGCGGGCGGCTCAACCGGCACAGGCGCCCAGCCGGTTCAATCCCCTCGTCCCGTATGCCTCCTTCGGCTGGCTGCCGGCGGCACAGGCGGTCGTGTCGGGCGGCACCGGCCGGACCCAGATGTACCTGAACGCCGGGCCGCACCCGGGCAAGACCGTGTGGTCGCTGACCCTCTACTCGGCTGACCGCTGCACGCTGAGCGCGGCGCAGCAGGAAATGGACTGCACCTACGGCACCGGCGGCGGCCAGACAGCATCGATCACCGGCCGCGCGCCCGCCGTGCGCGGGCATCGCGCCTTCTGGGCCGACGGGTCGTTGATCTGGCAGTACGCCCGCGGCGGCTGGGCGCTGCTGAGCTACGGTGCCCGCCACGACGCGCTGAGGGTCGCAGCTCACGTCCGGTACGGGGCGGGCGCCGCACCGCACATCGTGTTCCCGGCCCAGCTCACGGGCGTGCCGCGGCCCTGGCGGGTCAGCAGCGTTGCCTACCTCCCAGACGGCGGGGTGCTGCGAGCCAGCCAATATTCCCTGACCGCGGGTGCCGTCGCGCTGGCCGCTGGCAGCGGGGAGGCCCGCCCCGGCGTTCCCTACCTCGACACCGACCCCGCCACCGCGCACAGCTCATGCCACTTCTACCCGGACGGGCAGTCCACCCGCAGGGTGATCGCGGGCTACAAGGTGATCGTCGATCACCTGCCCGGCGGGCAGCAACTTTGCGCGGCCCGGGCCGACGGGCTGGCGGTGTTCATCTCCGAGTTCGGCCGTCATCTCGCCATCGGCGTGGTCGCCTTGTTCGGGCATCACCTGCGGCTGCTCGGCGTCAGCCCGGCGCACTGGACTACGGTGCCGATCGGCTGACCAAGCACCGCGGACCGGTGACATCCCGGAAGGTGTGCCGGGGACGCCAGGGGCGCAGGGGGCGCGCGCTCAGCCGGCGATGGCCGCCCGGGCCTCCTCGACCGAGCGCAGGATCCGGTGCGCGCCGCTGGCCGTGGCGAGGTCGCCGGCCTCGGTGAGGATGGCCAGCGCGTCGTCCCTGCGGTCCTGGGCCGCGGCGATGTAGGCCAGGCCGATCAGGTTCGCGGCCACCCCCGGCATCAGGCCCAGTTCCCGGCGCAGCCGGGTGGACTCCGCCAGCCGGTCCCTGGCCTCGTCCAGCCGCCCGGCCGCGTGCGCCTCGATGCCCAGATGGCGCAGCGCCTCCGACATCGTCAGCCGGTCGCCCGCCCGGGCGGCGAGTTCCAGCGAGCGGTGCAGGGCGGGCACCGCGGCGTCGTTGTCCCGCCGGACCACCTGATGGAAGCAGCCGACCCAGAACAGGGCCTCGGCCTCGCCGCCGGTATCGCCGAGCGCCCGGTAGAGCCGCGCCGCGTGCTCGAACAGCGGCAGTTCGTCCGGGTCCTCGCGGGCCTGGCCGGGGTCGTCGTCGCGCTGGTGCAGGAAGCGGGTGTGCAGTAGCCGGCCACGGGCCAGGGCGAGGTCCGCCTCCACGCCGTCCAGGCCGCGGCCGGCCTCGGCCAGCGCGGCGGTGTCGCCCGCGAAGACGGCGCGCTCGTACAGCCGCCTGGCGTTCTCGATTCGCTCATCCATTCCGGTGACCGGTTCCCTCCTCAAGCACGGCCCGCGACCCTACCAGCCCGGTGGCCGGTCCGCCGGTCCGTGGCGGATCAGTGGCGGTTCGGTGGCCAGCACGGATGGCGCGCCGCGCCGGGCGGCGCAGGCTGCTGAACAGCACCACAGTTTCCACCACCAGGAAGGACCTCTGCGATGAACGCCACCTGCCACACGATGCGGGGCTGATCACATGACCAGCCGCCGTTGGCTCGGCGCGGCCGTCGCGGCGGCCGTCGCGGCGTCCGTGATCTCAGCGGGCGCCAGCGCGCTGGCCGCTTCTTCGGCCACGCATAGCAACTACCGCGGACCGGCCAGGCCGGCGCACGCCGCCCATGCCGTGATCACGCACCAGACCAACTACCGGGGACCCGTCCGGGCGCCCGCACGAGCGGCCGCGGCGCACGGCTCGAACCTGCCCGCCGCGCTCACCCACCACCAGCCACGCGCCCCGAGGGGATCCAAGTAGATGAAGCTCATGACCCGCGGCCGGGCCAGCACCCTGGCCACGCTCGCCGCCGGTGCCGCCATCGGGTTCTTTGCCATCGGCACCACCGCCGCCTCCGCCGCCGCGCCCGCCGCCGCGACGGTCACCCAGCACTACTCGCTCGCCTCGACGGCGTACGCGCCGGACGGGCTGCACGCCACCGCCGACGACTACTTCAACCAGTGGGACCCGGCGACGCTGTCCAACACCGACACCGGGCGGTGCTTCAACGCCGGCCTGTCGCTGCCGCCCAAGGCCAGCCTGAAGTCGATCACCGTCTACTACACCGGCGGCTCCGCGGCGATGTTCTTCGAGATCAACCAGCAGACACTGGCCACCCACACCGCCAGCGACCTGGTCGCCTTCGACACCACCGTCAACACCGGGAGCCCGGCGTACACGTCGATGACCGAGACGTTCCCGGCGAACACCGTGGTCAACATGGCGCAGAACGCCTACTCCTCCGGAGTGTGCCCGTCCGGCGACACCACGTTCTCCGGCTTCACCATCACCTACACCGTGCCGGCCTGACCGGCCCGCCAGGCCCGGCCGGCCGGCGTCGCGCCCCGCCTTCCGCGACGCCGGCCGGGCGGTTGCTTTGAGTACTTGCATCATCACTAAGAGGTATCGTACGAAGCGTGGCGGCGGACGCGACCAGCGAGCCAGCGGAGCGGCTGCACGGCATGCGGGCGGCGCTGACCAGCTTCGTCGGCCGGGCCGGCGCCGTGGACACGGTAGCCGGAATGCTTGGCAAGTACCGGCTGGTCACGGTGACCGGGCCGGGCGGGATGGGCAAGACGCGGCTGGCCGACGAGGTCGCGCGGCAGGTGGCGGAGCGCTTCGCCGACGGCGTCTGGGGCGTGGAGCTGGCCACGGTGGCCGAGCCGGGACTGGTGCCCGCCGCGGTGGCCACCGTGCTCGGGCTGCGCCAGGCCCCCGGGATGTCGGTCATGGAGGCGCTGGGCGCCAACCTGGCCCGCCAGCAACTGCTGCTGGTCCTCGACAACTGTGAGCACGTGCTGGAAGCGGCCGCGCAGTTCTGTGCCGCCGTGCTGCTGTCCGCCGACGACGTGCGGATCCTGGCGACCAGCCGGGAGCCACTGGGACTGCCCGGGGAGGCGCGCTACCGGCTGCCCCCGCTGGCGCTGCCGGACCGGGGCAGCCCCGGCGGCGCGGCGGCCTCGGAGGCGGTGACGCTGTTCGTGGACCGGGTCCGCCAGCTCGACCCGCACTTCACCCTGGACGGCGAGTCGGGTGCCGTGGTGGCCCGGCTGGTGGCACGGCTGGACGGGCTGCCGCTGGCGATCGAGCTGGCCGCGGCCAGGGTGGAGGCGCTCGGCCTGGGCGAGCTGCTCGGCCGGCTGGACGACCGGTTCCGGCTGCTGGTCAGCGCCCACCGCGGCGCGGCCGCCAGGCAGCGGTCGCTGGAGGCCACGTTCGGCTGGAGCTACCAGCTGCTCAGTGCTTCCGAGCAGCACGTGCTGCGGCACCTGTCGGTGTTCCCCGGCCCGTTCACGCTGGACGCCGCGATGGCGATAGCCGGGTCGGACGCGGGGCCCGGCGTGCTGCACCTGGTCGACTGCTCCCTGCTGACGCCGCCGCGGACCGGGCCGGACGGGCGCTCCCGCTACTCGATGCTGGAAACGCTGCGGGCCTACGCCAGGGACCGGCTCAGGGAGGCCGGTGAGGAGCACGTGGCGGGCGCGGCGCTGGCCGCGCACGTCCTCCAGGTGGCCGAGCAGGCCGCCACCGGCCTGGCCTCCGGTGCCGGCGAACTGGCCGCCGCGCAGTGGCTGGATGCCGAGGACGCCGCCATCTACCAGGGGATGGCCTGGGCTCTTGAGTACGACGCGCCCGCGGCACTGCGGCTGGCCGTGGCGCTGGCGCCGTGGTGGCGGCTGCGCGGCCGGTGGATCCAGGGGACCACGCTGCTGCAGCGCGCGGCCGAGCGGGCCGGCCCGGAGGCCCGCGCCTGGCACTCCGCCCAGATCTGGATGTGCAACCTGGCCCAGGGCACCTCGAACTACGACACCCTGCTCGGCCAGTACAGCGCGGTGGCCGACGCGCTCACCGGCGGCCAGGCCTCGGCTGACCTGGTGGACAGCCTGACGGGCCGGTCATCGGCGCTGCGCAACCTGGGCCGGCTGGCCGAGGCGACCGCGGACGCCCGGGCCGCCCTGACGCTGGCCCGCCAGACCGGCTACGTCACCGGCGAGCACGTCGCCCTGACCGAACTCAGCCTGGCCTCGGTCTATGCGGGCGACGGTGAGGACGCCCTGGCATGGGCCAGGCAGGTACAGCTGATCGATCAGGCCAGGATCCCCGGCTGGGTGGCGCGCAACGGCGGCGGTGTGCTGTTGTACGCGCTCATCGTGAACGGGCCACGGGAGGCCTCCCCTGACTTGTACGCACAGGCGGTGGCCCAGGCCAGGGACGCGGGTGACCTGGTCGCCCTGGCGGACTGCCTGTATCTCACGGCGGTGCTGGCCCTGCAGACCGGGCGCCCGGCCGACGCCAGGGAACCGCTGCGGGAGACCCTCCAGATCGCGGCGAATGCGGGCAAGCGGCTGCGGGTGATCGACGCCCTGGACGAGTGCGGCTACCTGTGCGCGCTGACCGGCCAGTACGCCGAGGCGGTGACGCTGTGGTCGGCCAGGGACGTGCACAGCCGGGCCAGCGGGCTGGCGGACACGCCCTTCGAATTGCGCCGCCGGGAGCCGCCGGCGGCCGACGCCCTGCGGTCGCTGGGCGCCCGGCAGTTCCGCGCGGCGCAGGACCGGGGCGCCGCCCTGACGCTCACCGCCGCGGTGGAACTGGCGGTGATGATGACCGGCGGGGCCGTTTCCGGGCAGGACCGGCCGGCCGGCCCCGGGAAGCTCAGCTCGCGGGAAAGGGAACTGGTCGCGCTGGTCGCCCGCGGGCATACCGACGCCCAGATCGCCGAGCAACTGTTCATCACCGTGCGCACGGTGCGCACCCACCTGGACCGCATCCGGGACAAGAGCGGGTGCCGCCGCCGTGCGGACCTGACCCGGCTGGCCCTCCAGGAGGGCATCGTCTAGCGGCCGCCGGACGCACCGGCGCTGGGCCGGCCGCCGCGCCCGGGCCGGGCGGCCGGCGTACACCGGGCTGGGCCGAATTACCCGCACCCGGGCCCGGCCGGATGACCCTCACCCTGGCCGGCGCCGCGTCAGGACGGCGGGCCTGCCCGGCGTGCGCCGCCGCGTCCGGCCGCGAGTGGGTAAGCCGGCCTCTGCCGCCGGCCATGCCCGGGCCGCCAGCCTGGGAGGCCCAGCGGCCAGGTATCCGGCCAGGCCGGGAGGACAGGACCACCGATGTTCGCCACCCCGTACCGCCCCGCCCGGCTGACCGGCACCCGGCACCCGGGCCCGCTGCCGCTGCCGCAGCACCGCGCCGGTGACCAGGTGGCCCCCGACGCGGTGACCTTAACCAGGCCCGCTCGCCCGCGTCAGCGCTTGCAGAACGCGACCTGGTCGTACACCGGCAGCGGGACGGTGTCCCCGGTGGTGAGCAGTATCTGCGTCGCCAGCGTGACGACGTAGGCGCAGGTGGGCAGCGCCGACACGGCGAAGCCGTTGGTGGCGGCACCGGCGATCTGGCCGGGTGTCGCCGGCGGCAGCGTGAACCCCCAGGTCGTGCCGCCCCCGGCCATGCTCAGGCTGACCGGGCCCAGGTTCGGGTGCGCCGCGGTGACCAGCACGGTGAGCGAGTTCGTCACCCCGCCGCAGCCGCTGCCGATCAGTTCCTTGACGTTGACGCTGGTCACGTCCATCTGGCCGGACACCTGCTGCGGCACCCAGCTGCCGCCCTTGTTGACGTGGTCGTAAAGGGTGTTGTCGATGGCCAGGGTCTGGCACTCGCCACCGTCGGTCTCGGTCAGCGGCAGCCCCGCCTGGCGGACCCGGAGCCTGATGCCGAACTGGTGGTCCGCAGCGAGGTCGGCGGCTGGCAGCGGGGTCCCGGCCATGATCGCGCCGACGTCGACCGGGGGCCACGCGGCGATCGTCGTCGTGTCCAGGACGATCATGTTGAGGTTCGGGGTGAACAGCCCGGTGGACAGGTTGCCCTCCTGCGGCATGGCGATCCAGCCGTCGGCGGCCGGGGTGACGGCGATCTCGGCCGGCGAGCTGGTCCCGTTCACGACCACCGCGCTGACCTCAAGGTTCGCGCCGACCAGCTGCTCCGAGGTGCCGATCATCGTGGGCAGGATCTGGCCCGGCAGGACCGGGTTCCAGGGCCCGGCGGGCAGCGCGCGGACCTCGAAGCGGTACTCCAGCGGCTGGCCGCCCAGCGTGGTGCCGATCGGGCCGCTGAGCCGCAGCCCGCTGTAGAAGGCGCGGTCGTCGGCGAGGGTCCGGCCGGAGTCGGCCGGGCCGCTGTCCACGTCCGTCACGTAGTCGAGCGCACCGATGTAACGGAAGTCCGGGATCGGCTCGGTCCGCGGCGGTGCCTCCGGAACGCACAGTTCGGCGCAGAAGCAGGGGCCGACGTTCTGGCGTCCCGAGGTGCGCCCGGTGCTGGGCGGCTCGCTGAGCAGGACCACCCCGCCGGGGCCTTCGATCCGGAAGTACAGGTCCGGCCCGGGCACCAGCTCGATGTTGATCAGCGGGGAGAACGGCGTCTTCGAGAACTCCGCCACGGTGTACCAGATCTGGAACTTGCCGCCGGGGCCGGTCACCGCCGAGCCGAGCGCGTCGTCCTGGAGCCAGTCGCGGTCGAACGCGTAGACGGTGGCGCCCTCGACCACCTCGCCGGTGCTGCACACGGTCACCTGGCCGCAGATGACCCACAGGCCCAGCCGGCCCAGCGTCGCGCAGGTCAGCCGCGGCGGCATCGCGTAGTCGAACGCGGCGACCTCGGTAGCGGCCGCGCCGCACCGGCCGGGCCGGCGAGGCGCCACGCGGGCTGCAGCGTGGTCAGCGCCACCTGGACCGGGTGCGGTGGCACGTGACCGCTCAGCGTGCCGCAGTACAGGTCGATGTCCACGGCGTCGCCACCGTAGGAGCCGCCCAGCTCGACCGAGTAGCTGCCATCGGCCCCGATGGCCGCCTCGCCCAGCAGCGCCCCGTGCGCCGCCTCCGGCGCGGCCTGGCCCGCCGCCCCGGCGCGGTCGAAGATGCGGAACGTATGCCGCGGGTCCGCGGCGGCCCGGGCCGTCACGCCCTGATCCGGCAGGGTGGCGTACACGCGCACCGTCGCGCCGTCGAGCGAAATGGGGCAGTCCTCACAGGCAGACGCGCTCAGCACGCCCCGAAGGGTGAACGACATGGCAGATTCCCCCGAATCCGTTGTGCGGCAGCAGAGCGCTGGCCGTCTTGGGTACAGAGCAATCCGGCCGCACTTAGATACAAAGAGTGATCAGCCGTGGTCAGCGGGGGCGACGGCGGTGAGGCACTCCCGCAGCGCCGTCTCCTCGTCGCACTCGCGCAGCACGTGGCCGTTGCTGACCATGTCGAAGTAGGTCAGCCTGGTGATCTGCTCCAGCGAGTCCAGCAGCGGCCGCCGCCACCCCGCGTTCGACCGCCACACCAGCGTCTGCGGGTTACCCGAGCCCATGATCGTGCGATAGTCCAGCGCCAGGTGGAAGTCGTGCACGGCGAACACCACCTTGAACGTGTCCCCGTGCCAGGCCACACCGCCGTCCGGGCCGGCCGCCGCGCGGAAGGCGAAGGCCTGCTCGGGGTCCCGCAGGGTGGAGTACACGTCCGAGGGCACCGTGTCGTCCAGGAGTATCACCGTGCCCGGATGCGAGTGCAGGATGCTGTTGCACAGGTCCCGGTACGCCTGCTCGAACGTGTGCAGGCCGTCGATGAAGATCAGGTCGTAGGTCTTCGCCGCGGGCAGCCCGGCGAAGAACTCGTCGGAGGTCATCTCGGCGAAGATCGTGACGTCGTCCGCGTGGTCGGAGACGGGGAACGGGAAGGCAGGGTCCACCGCCGTACGCTCCGCGACCTGAACTCTGGCGAAGGTCCCGCCGGTGTGGACGCCGATCTCAAGATAGGACCGCGTGCCGAGGGCCGCCGCGAGCCGGTTGAGCCGTTTCGAGGTGAACTCGTGCTGCATGACCCACGGGTCCGGCTCCCCGGCCTGGTCGGTCATTTGGCCACGCTCCCTCGGTTGGACCGCGGCACCAGGCTAGGGCATGACGAAACCCCAGGGCGGCCAGCGCCTGGCCGCCGCGGCAGCCGCGGAGCACGAGGGTCAGAACGGGAACCCGTGCGCCTGATCGCGCAGCGTCAGCCATTGCCATTGGGTGAACTCGTCCCAGCTGCTCTGCGAGCCGAACCGGGAGCCGTTTCCCGATGCGCCGGTGCCGCCGAAGGGCGCGTACGCGTCGTTGTTGAGGGTCTGGTCGTTGACGTGCACGATGCCGGTGGTGAGCTGGTCGGCGACGGCGCGCCCGCGTTCGCGCGACCCGGTCTGGATCGCGGCGACCAGCCCGTACTCGGTGTCGTTCGCGACCGCGACGGCCTCCGCGTCGTCGCGGACCACGATCACCGGGGCGACCGGCCCGAAGATCTCCTCACGGAAGGCCGGCATCTCGGCGGTGACCCCGGACAGCACCGTCGGGCGGTAGAAGAGCCGGTCGTAGGTCGCGCCCGCGCGGACCTGCGCGCCGGCGTCCACGGTCGACGTCACGATCCGGTCCACGTTCTGGAGCTGCCGCTCGTTGATGAGCGGGCCGAGCGCGACCTGCTCGGTGTGCGGGTCACCCACCGGGAGGGCGGATGCCCGGCCGGCGAGCCGGTCGAGGTACTCGTCGGCCACGGCCGCCACGACGATGTGACGGCCCGCGGTCATGCAGATCTGGCCCTGGTGCAGGAACGCGCTCCAGGCGCCGGCGGAACTCGCCACGTCGAGGTCCGCGTCGTCCAGGACGATGAGCGCGTTGTTGCCGCCGAGTTCCAGGGACACCCGCTTGAGGGTCCGGCCCGCGGCGGCGCCCACCAGGCGGCCCACCGCGGTCGAGCCGGTGAAGGCGATCATCGAAACGTTCGGGTCCTCGGCCAGCGCGGACCCCGCCTCGGCCTCGCCGGGCAGCACGTGCAGCACGCCCTCGGGCAGGCCCGCCTCCTCGAACAGCCGCGCGACCAGCATTCCGCCGGACACCGGCGTCTGCGCGTCCGGCTTGAGGATCACCGCGTTCCCCAGCGCGAGCGCCGGCGCCACGGCCCGGATGGACAGGATCTGCGGGAAGTTCCACGGGCTGATGACCCCGACCACGCCGAGCGGCACCCGCCGCGCGACCGACTCCCGCCCCGGCTCGCTGCTCGGCAGCAGATGGCCCCAGGGCTGTGTCGGCAGCGCCGCCGCCTCCCACAGTTCGCCCAGCACGAGCTGCACCTCGAAGGCCGCCTTGCCGGGGATGCAGCCGCCCTCCCGGACCAGCCAGGACTCGAACTCCTCGTGGTTGTCCTCGACGATGCGCGCGGCCCGGCGGATCAGTGCCGCGCGCTCCGGGCCGGTCTTCGCCGCCCACTCCGGCTGGGCCGCCCGGGCCCGGCGGGCAGCCGCCGCGACATCCGCCTTACCGGCCAGGCCGACCTCGGCGAGCACCTCGCCGGTGGCCGGCTCGATCGTCTTCAGGGTGCCGCCCTGCGCCTGCGTCCACCCGCCGCTGAAGATCCTGGATTGCCACTCGGCGCCGCTGAGCAACGTCACGGTCTCGTCCTCTCCTGTGCATGGCTCCCCGCCGGCTCGCCGGTGCGGGCAGCAGAGCGGCCGCTAGCCCTACTGTGACAGCAGAAGTAACACTGTGACTAGTGCGGCGGCCGGCCGCGGGCGCCGACCGGCCAGGTAAGACCACCGCCGTACCGCGGCGCGGGTCAGCCGAAGGTGAAGTCGTAGGCCTGCACTCCCGGTGCGGCATGCAAAACGAGAGTCCCGTTGCTGGCCGCGCCCGCATGGTAGAGCGTGTAGAGCCGGGGAACGCCGCGGACGTCGATCGTCTCGGCGGGCCTGCCGTCGATGGTCACCGCGAGTTTCCCGGCACCACCGAGCACTAGGTAGATCTCCTGGGCGTGGAACGCGAGTTCGAGCCGGGCCGCCGGGCCGGCCGTGGCCTCCTGCGCGTGCACGGTCCACGTGCCGGCCAGGCCCATCCCGCCCAGCGGCAGCGAGCGTGGGAAATGGTAGACGGCCGGGGTGCCACGGGCCACATTGCGGCCGGACACCAGGTACTGGAGGCGCTCGTAGCCCACATAGGTCTCCGGGCTCAGCTCGCCGGCCGGGGTCAGGTCCGGGCGGCTGACCGCGGCCGGCACGGCATGCCCGGGGTGAGCCTGCTGCAGCAGGTCGCGGATCAGCTGGCCGGTGCCGGAGTAGTCACCCTCGCCGAAGTGAACGTGCCGGACGTAGCCGCGGGAGTCGATCAGGTAGTCCGCCGGCCAGTACTCGTTGCTGTAGGCGTTCCAGGTGGCGTAGCTGTCGTCGATCGCGACCGGATAGTGCACGCCGAGCGCCGCGGCCTGGGCCCGTACGTTCGACACGACGTGCTCGAAGGCGAACTCCGGCGTGTGCACGCCCACGACGACGAAGCCGTCCTTGGCGTACTCCCGGTACCACGCCTCGACATGCGGCAGCGTCCGCTGGCAGTTGATGCACGAGTAGGTCCAGAAGTCGACAAGGACCACCTTGCCGCGCAGCGACGGCAGCGACAGCGGCTTGCCCCCCGGGGTGTTCAGCCAGGCGGTGATCCCGGTGAAGTTCGGCGCGCGGCCGCAGTTCACCAGGCCGGTGGCCTGGGAGTTGCATTTGGCCAGTGTGGTCTGCGGGGTGCCGGCCAGCGCGCTGAGCTGCTTGCGCACCTTGGCCGAGCCCTGCAGCGCGCTGGAGTACCCGGGCACCAGCCGCTGCAGCCCGGCGAAGGCGTTGGCGGCGATCGCCACCGCCACGACGATCAGCACCACCCCGCCGGCCCGGCGAACCTGGGGTGCCCGCCGCCTGATGGCCGTCAGCCGGCCGCTGAGCTGGTCCCCGGCGACGGCGACCGCCAGCAGCGGTACCGCGGTGCCGGCGGCGAACGCGGCGGTGAGGATGACCGCGCCCAGCCCGACCCGGTGGGTCGCCCCGATCACGGTCAGCGCGGCCAGCACCGGCCCGGCGCAGGGCACGTACAGCACGCCGAGCGCCAGGCCGAGCACGAACCCGCCGAGCCCGGCGCCCGGCTTGCGCGTGCCCAGCCGGGCGAACGGGCGCTCGACCAGGTCGCCCAGCCAGGGAATCAGGTAGCTCAGCCCCACCACGGCCAGCAGCACGATGCCCGCATCACGCAGGAAGTCCTGCGGCAGGTGCAGCAGCGAAAGCAGCGCCGACCCGGCAAGCACGACGACGCTGAAGCTGACCACCAGGCCGGCGATCACCGCCAGCGGCCGTCCAGGCTGACCCCGGCCAGGCCACGGCGCGGCGCTTCCGCCGCGGGCCGGTCCCCGCCCTGCGCGGGCGTCGCCCCGGCGACCAGCACCACCGGCAGGACCGGCAGGATGCACGGCGAGATCCCGGCCAGGAACCCGGCCACCACGCCCACCACGACCAGTTCGAGCATCGCACCTCACCCTCGAGGAGTATTCGGTGCCGGCGCTGCCCGGGCTTGGTCCGCCGGGCGGCGGGACCGCGGCGGACTTCGGCCACTTCCGGCGGCCCGGTTGCTAGTTTCGGGGTGTGCCAGAACCGATCGCCGCGCGCCCGTACATGCCTGGCTACGGAACGCTGCCCGCCGATCAGGGGACCGGGCTGCTGCCGTGGTCCTGGGTGGTGGAGCGGCTGGCCCGCTCGCACGACTTCTGGCTGGCCACGGTGACTCCGCAGGGCGCGCCGCACCTGATGCCGGTCTGGGCGGTTGGCACCGCCGGCCGGCTGTGGTTCTCCAGCGCGAACGGCTCCCGCAAGGCGCGCAACCTGAGCGCCGATGCCCGCTGCACGCTGTCCACCGACAACCCGCAGGAGCCGGTGGTGGCGCACGGCCTGGCGGAGCGGATCACCGGCCGGCGGAACTGGCGGCCATGCTGGCGGCGGAGAACGCCAAATACCAGACCAGCTATGGCCCGGAGATGGTGGATGCCCCGCCGAACAGCGTCTACGCGCTGCGCCTCGACTGGGTGTTCGCCCTGGACGCCAGCGACTTCGCCGGGTCCCCGACCCGGTTCACGTTCGGCCCGGCCGCGCGGCTGACGGCCCCGGTCGAGCCAGCCAGTAGTAGGGGGCGCTCGGCAGGCCGCCCGGTGACCTGCCCCGGACCGGCCCGGCCAGCGGTTCCGGCGAAGGCACCCGGCGTTCCTGGAGCAGGCCCAGGGCCAGCAGCTGCTCGATGGGCTCCTGGGCGGGCTGCGCGGCCGGCTGGCTCCGCCGGCGCTGCGCGCGGGCGGCGGAGAAGCAGACGACGGCGAGCGGGACGACCACGAACCTGGCGGCCTCGAAGATGCCATGGGCCCGGCTGTAGATGCCGAAGCCGAGGGCGGTCGGCACGAAGACGCCGTACCCGATGGTGCTCACCACCGACGCGGCCCCGGCCCGGACGGTGGACGGCATCGCATCGTGCAGGTAGCGGGTCAGCGCGATGTTGAGGACGGTGACGCCGAAGATCGTGGCAACCTGGGCGGCGACCACCACGCCGGGAATCCGGACGAACAGGCCGGCCGAGATCACCAGCGTGCCGCACGCGACCAGCAGCACCGTGCGGCCGTCCCGCAGCCAGTTGGCGAGCGCGCCGCCGCTCCAGGCGCCGGAGTACATCAGCGCGCAACAGGGGCCGTAGAAGACCACGGGCAGCGCCAGCCCGAGGTACCAGAGCTGGTAGAACTCGATGAGCAGGCGCATGACCACGCAGTTGGCCACCAGCCCGGTCACGATCCAGGCGACGTTGCCGCTGGTCGTGCCGCGCACTATCCGGCCCAGGTGCGCCCCCAGGTGCAGCCTGGGCACCGTGCGGTGCAGGCCCGGCTCCCGGAACCGGTGCAGGGTGAGGAATGCGCAGCAGGTGAAGGGAATCGTCAGGAAGTACGCGGCCCGCAGGCTGGCGTAGTGGGCGACGGCCGTGCTGCACAGTGCGCTGGTGATGAACGCGGTGGCCTCGAACATCTGCACCCGGCCGTAGCAGTGCTCGAAGGCCTCGCCCGTGCCCGTTTCCTCAAGCACCACGTCGTAGACGGCCGAATCGTAGGTTCCCGCGTAGGCGGCGTAGAACAGCCCCCAGACCGAGATCCCGGTGGCATACATGGCCAGGCCGTGACTGTAACCGCAGACCACGGAACTGCCGATCAGCGCACAGGTGGCGATGTAGAGCACGCCCTTGCGGCTCCACCGGTCGGCGAGCAGGCCGAGCGGGATGTTGGCCACCATCATGACCACGATGTACACGAGCGTCGCGATCGTGATCAGGTAGTCGTTCAGGCCCACCGACCGCATGAACAGCTTCTCGATCGAGTACCACAGCACGAAGCTGTGGATGAAGGCGGTCGCGTAGAGCGGCCGGAGCCGTTTGCTGACCGGCTCGGCCACTGGCGTGTTCTTGACGAAGACCACGGCAAAAGCCTGCGTCGGCCGGGTTGCACTGATCTTGACGCGGACCTTGCACCGCAGGTCAGACGCGCGGAAACGGGCAGGCAAGAAAGCCGCGGAAGGTCCGCTGAGGCAGGCCGCGCAGCGCCCGCGGGGCGGGCAGGCTAAGCGGCGCCCAGCGCGGAATTCATGGTTTCTATGCGTATCCGTGCCGACTCCGCCTCGGGCACGCCGAGGCGCTCGAAGATGTCCAGCGCCTGCCGGAAGACAATCCGCGCGGCATCGGGGCGCCGGGTGCTGAGCGTCGTTTCCGCGATCCCTTCGAGAATCTTGGCCTCCTCGTAGGGGTCGCCAATCTCTCGGGCCAGCCTGAGCACGGCGTGGTACTGGTCGAGTGCCTCGGTGTAGCGACCGGATGCCCGGTACACGTCGGCGATCCCGCGGAGCGCGATGACCTGCTGGGACTGGTTCCCGATCTCCTCGGCGATCAGCCTGGCCTGCTCATGGTGGATCAGGGCGTCGTCGTAGCACTCCGCCTTGCGGTAGATGGCGCCGGTGTCATTGAGCACATCGGCTTCGTTCGGGAGGTCGCCGATGTCGCGGAAAATGCCCAGGGCCCGGCGGTAGGCGGCGAGCGCCTCCTCGTAGCTGCCCTTGTAGTCGTAGACGCCGCCGATGTTGAGGTACAGGATCGCCTCGCTCTGCGGCACGCCGGTCTCGGCGAATATCTTCAGCGACCTCTGGTAGGCGTCGAGCGCGTCCCGGTGATGGCCGGACAGCAGTTTCATCCGGCCGAAGTTGTTGAGCGTCCCCGCCTCGCCCCGGCGATCGCCGGCTTCGCGGTAGAGGGAAAGCGCCTCGCCAAGGTGATCCGTCGCATCCGGGTGCCGGCCCAGATGCCAGCAGGTGATGCCGGCGTGGCTCAGGGTATCGGCCACGCCATGCTGGTCCCCGGCGTCGCGGTAGGCGATCCGCGCCTCGTGGAAGTAGGCGAGCGCCTCGCGGTACCGGCTGGTGCGCAGGTGGGCCACGCCCATCTGGTCAAGAGCGTGGGCCTCGCCGCGCCGGTCGCCCTGCTCCCGGTAGATCGCCGCGGCGTCCTCGGCCAGCGGCAGCATCGCCTCGTGCCGGCCGGTCTGCTGGCTCACCTCGCTGAGTTCCAGCGCCGCCAGCGCGATCCTGCCGGGGTCGGAGATGTCGCGGGCGGCCTGCAGGGCCAGGGTGTGCGCCGCGATCGCCTCGTCCCAGTGCGCCTTGATCTGCACGAAACCGGCTACGGCGTGGACGAGGTCCGCGCACTTGCGCTTCCACTCGTGCCGGGCGGCGTACTGCGCGGCCTGCAGCACGTTGCCCCACTCAGCCTCCAGCCAGGCCGCCGCGTCTTGCTTCGTGGCCAGCGCCGGGACCGCGCCCGGCGGGCGGGTGACCGATACCGGCATCCGGCGCCGGAACGGGTAAAGCTCCCGGTCGGCCTCGTCGGTGGCGTGCAGGTAGTAGTCCAGCAGCCGGCCGATCGCAAGCCGCCGCTCGGATGATGGGTCGTCACGCTCGGCGCACGTGGCCGCGTACCCGCGGATGAGGTCGTGGAACACGAACTGGCCGCCGGGGGCAGGGGACAGCAGGTGATGGCCCAGCAGCGCCCCGAGGGCTTCCTCCGCCTCCGCGAGCGTGCGGCCGCCCAGGGCCGCAGCGGCATGCAGGCTGATCTGCGCGGCGGGGCACAGCCCCAGCCGGCGGAAGAATTCCTGGTGGCCCGGTTCCAGGGCGCGGTAGGACAGCTCGAAGGCGGGCACCCAGTCCAGGGCCGCCACGCCGGTGCCGGCCAGCCGGGCGGGCGGGTGGGACAGCTCCGCCACCAGGTCGCCCAGCCGGTGCGGGTAGTCCCTGGCCAGCCGGCCCGCGGTGAGCTGGATGGCCAGCGGCAGCCGTCCGCACAGGTCCACGACCGCGGCCAGCTCGGCGTCATCGTCCGCCGTGCGGCCGCCCGCGATCCGCCGGAACAGCGTGACCGCATCGGCTACCGGCAGCACGTCCAGGGTCAGCGCCTGGGCATCCTCAAGGCCGGGCATCCGGTACCGGCTGGTGACCAGGATCAGCGACCGGCCATCCGGCGGCGGCAGTAGCGGAGCGACCTGGTCCAGCACGGCGGCGTCGTCCAGGACCACCACGGCGCGGCGCCGGCCAAGCTGTGCCCGCCACAGCGCGGCCCGCTCACCCACCGTTTCGGGTATGCGGGCGGCCGGTCCGGTGAGCAGCTGGAGCAGGCGGCGCAGCGCCTCGGCGGCGTCGAGCGAGGGGCGCCCGGGATCGTGACTGTGGAAGTTCAGGTAGAGCACACCGTCCGGATACTGCCCGGCGATGCTGCGGGCGGCGCGGATCGCCAGGGCGGTCTTGCCGACGCCGGGCATGCCCACGATCAGGCTGACCCGGGGGGCATCGCCCTGCTCCCCGACGATCAGGCTCAGTTCCTCGTCCCGCCCGACGAACTCGGCGGTCTCGGGTGGCAGGGTGTCCGGCCGCAGCACCCGGGCTGGCAGCGTGTCCGGCCGCGGCACCCGGCCGGCCGAGGATCGGCAGGCCGCACGGCAAGCCCGGGATCGCGGCGCAGGATCCGCTGGTGCAGGTCGGACAGTGCCGACCCGGGCTCGGTGCCCTGTTCCTCGACCAGGCGGCTGCGGGTCTCCCGGTAGAGGCTCAGCGCGTCACCCGGCCTGCCGCTGCGGTACAGGGCGGTCATCTGGTGCGCGATGAACGTCTCGTCCAGCGGATACTGGGCCAGCAGATGGTGCAGTTCACCGACCAGGTCGGCGTGCCGTCCGAGCGCCAGCTCACACTCGACGCGCCCCAGGATGGCTGCCCGGCGCTCCTCCTCGAGGCTGTCGCGCATCCGCGTCACCCAGTCGCCATCGATGCCCGCCAGGGCGGGGCCGCGCCACAGCCCGTCCGCCTCACGCAGCAGGCTCGCCGCCTGGTCGTGGTCACCGGCTGCCAGTACCACGTCCGCCTGCCGCCGCAGCCGGCGGAACTGATGCAGGTCCACCGCTTCGAGATCGACGTCGAGCACGTAACCGCGGGCGCGCCCGGCAAGCCGGACGTCGTCACCGCCGGCCTGGCGAAGCGAGGCCCGGAGCCGGGCCAGATAGGCGGACAGGCTCTCCCTGGCTTTGGCCGGTGGCCGGGTATCCCACAACCGGTCGATGAGCGTCTCGGCGGGGACTATGCGTCCGCGGCGTCAGCAGGAGGATGGCAAGGACGCAGCGTTCTCTGGCCGGGCCCAGGTCCCGCTGCCGGCCGGCCGACCACATCTCGATCGGCCCGAGAACCCTAAATTCCATGATCGCCTTGTCTTCCATGCCCGCAGGGCAAACTCACGGCTGGTCAGAATGGGATGCACGGAACCATTCAATCGATTTTAATACCCGCTATGGCCTTCTCACACCCTGCGGGAAGGCCGGTTAGCGCAGAAAAAGAAATGCTCTCCCCCTGGTCAGATATGGTGCAGCGCAATTTGCATGGACCCTTTCACAGAAAGCGCGTGCGGTCGGCGATTAAACACCCGTGGTGACCTTTTCCGTGGCGCCTGAGACTGCAGCGATGCTGAGTGGACAGGGATCATATCTGGTGCTCAACAGGCTGATGTTACGCATGTGATGACACTGACCCTGTCTGAGCAACTTGCACGGGCATGTGCGGAAAAACTTGCCGGCAATTGGCCCGAATGCCCCATATCGGCGCCGGCGCAGGAGTAACTTCTCCGTCCTAGAGGA
Organism: uncultured Actinomycetes bacterium; assembly: GCA_963730235.1. Taxonomy (GTDB): domain Bacteria; phylum Actinomycetota; class Actinomycetes; order Streptosporangiales; family Streptosporangiaceae; genus DASXKD01. Next base: position 291,504 of record CAVSRH010000004.1, on the reverse strand, counting down.
CCCGATGTCCATGTCGTCAATGAGGGGACCCTCACCCATGGAGACTCGTACTTCGTTATGGAACGGCACTCCTTCTAGCGGCCCGGAGGGCGGCGCGCACCGCAGGTTATCGGCGCACCGCAGACCCCCGAGGTCGGCCCGCGCCCGGTTGGTGCTCGGCATCCTCGCTCTGGCCCTCGCGCTCGGCAGCGCCGGCGGGGCGGCAGCAGCAGCGATGGGACACGCCAGCGCCCATTCCCACGGCAAGGTTGCCCTCAGCAACCACTGGATCTACTAACCCCGGATCGGCACACCGGACGGTGCCGCCCTGGCGCCGTCCGGGTGCTGGTCACGCCTGCTGGGACATTTTGCGCCAGGCCGCGGCCGCCGCGGGTTCGGAGTCGATGAGCACGGCGAGGCGCCGGGCGTCGATGACGAGCACGCGGGAGTGCGTCGCCAGCTGGACGGTCAGCCCGGACAGGGGCAGCGGCCGTCCGTTGGCGTCCACCAGGCCGACGAACGCTCCCGCGCCCAGTTCGCGCAGCCGGTTGCCCGCGGCCTCGACCGTGGCGGTGCCCTCGATCAGCACGAAACACTGCCGGCCGGGGCGCCCCTCGTCCGCGAGCCTGATGCCGGCCGGCAGCACGGCCTCGTCGCCGGCCTGTTCGAGCAGCGCCCATGACGCGGCTTCCCGCACCGGCCCGGTTGGCCCAGAGTTCATAGTGCCGTTCTGCAGGATGGGTGTTACAAAAACCTGACAACGCCCCCGCTCCGCTACCCGGCGTAGTCCCCTATCCGCGTTTTGTTCCCCCGTGACCGCCTTGACCTGCTTACGATGGGCCAATCCAGCCTGCTCAGGTAAGGCAGTGGCCTGCTGTGGAGTTCCGCATACTCGGCCCGGTCGAGGTCGAAGACAACGGGCTGAAGCTGGATCTTGGGGGGTTGCGCGAACGGGCGCTGCTGGCCAGGCTCCTGCTCTCGGCGAACCTGGTCGTGTCCGCGGACCGGCTCGCCGACGACCTGTGGTCGGGGAGCCCGCCCCCGCACAGCATGGCCACGCTGCGGGTCTACATCTCCCGGCTGCGCCGTGCCCTGGGCGCGCAGGCCGGGCTGCTGGTGACCCAGGCACCGGGCTACCGGCTCAACGTCACCGGTGCAGCACTGGATGCCGTCCGGTTCGAGCGCCTGGTCCAGGCGGCGGAGGCGGACCTGGGCGCGGGCCGGCCGCAGGACGCCGCCGTGACCCTGCGGGCGGCGCTGGACCTGTGGCGCGGCCCGGCCCTGTCGGACGTGGCCGACCTGGCCTTCGCGCAGGCCGACGCGGGCCGCCTGGAGGAGGCCCGGCTGACCGCGCTGGAGAACCGCGTCGGCGCCGACCTGGCCTGCGGCAGGCACGCGAGCCTGGTGGCCGAGCTGGACGGCCTGGCCGCCGCCCATCCGCTGCGTGAACGGCTCACCGAGCAGCGGATCCTGGCCCTGTACCGGTGCGGCCGCCAGGCGGAGGCGCTGACCGCGTACGCGGCGCTGCGCGGCAGGCTCGCCGAGGAACTCGGCATCGACCCGACCCCCGGCCTGCAGCGCCTGCACGAGCGGATCCTGCGCCAGGATCCCCGGCTTGACTGGCACCCGGCCGGGCCAGCGAGCGCCGGTGCCAGGGGGGCCGCCCGCGCGGGGGACACCTTCACCGGCGGGGACGCCGCCGGTGCCAGGGGGGCCGCCGGTACGGGGGACGCCGCCTCCGGCGACGGCGCCTCCCCGGGAGCCCGTCCCGCCGCAGCCGGCGGCACCGCGGCCGGTGTGGCCGCGGCCGGTATCGGCAGCAGGCGGCGTCCCCGGAACCACCGTCCCGCCGTGGCCGGTCGCGCCGTGGCCGGCCTCGGCGCGGCCTGCGTCGCCAGCGAGGCGGCCACCGCGCCGGTACCGGGGCACTCCGGCGGGGATACGGATCCGGCCACGGCCGGCCCGCCCGCCGCCACGCCGCCGCCGGGACTGCCCACCGAGACCACTTCATTCATCGGCCGCGAGGCGGAACTGGACACGATCGGGGAACTGCTCCGGCTGTCCCGGCTGGTCACGCTGACCGGCTCCGGCGGTTCCGGGAAAAGCCGCCTTGCCCTGCGCGCCGGCACGCAGGCATCGGGGCGGTACGGCGGCGCGGTGTGGCTGGTCCAGCTGGCCCCGATCGGGCAGCCGGACCTGGTGGTGCCCACGGTCGCCGTGGCCCTTTCGGCCCGCGAAGAACCAGGCCAGACCCTCCTGGACAGCATCGCCGCGCGGCTGCGCGACACCGAGGCCCTGCTCATCGTGGACAACTGCGAGCACGTCATCGAGGCCACCGCCGACACGATCGCGGCGCTGCTGCGGAGCTGCCCGCGGCTCCGGATCCTGGCCACCAGCCAGACCAGGCTGGACGTGCCGGGGGAGGCAAGCTGGCCGGTCCCCCCGCTGACCGTGCCGGAGCCGGAGCTGGCAGATCCGCGGGCAGCGGCCGAGGCGGAGTCGGTCCGGCTGTTCTGCGACCGGGCCGCGCTGGCCCGGCCCGGCTTCACCCTGACCGGCGCGAACGTGGCCGCGGTCGGCGAAATCTGCCGCCAGCTCGACGGCATCCCGCTGGCCATCGAACTCGCGGCCGCACGGGTCAGCGCGCTGACCGTGGCGCAACTGGCCGCCCGGCTCGGCAACAGGTTCCGGCTGCTGACCGGCGGCAGCCGGGCCGGCCTGCCGCGGCACCGGACCCTGGAGGCGGCCATCGAGTGGAGCCACGACCTGCTCAGCGAGCCCGAGCAGGTGTGCTTCCGCCGGATGGCGGTGTTCGCCGGGGGGTGCACGATCGATGCCGTCGAGGCGGTCTGCCCGGACGAATCGCTGCCGCTTGATGTCGTGTTCGAGACCGTCACCGCGCTGATCGACCGGTCGCTGCTGACCACCGAGGAGCGGTCCGGCAGCATGCGCTACGGCATGCTCGAATCGATCCACCAGTACGCGCTGGGACGGCTGGCGGCCGCGGGGGAGGCCACGGCACTGCGCCGCCGCCACATGGCCTGGCTGCTCGGCTTCGCCGGGCAGGCCGACCTGGCCGGGCCGGACCAGGCCGCCTGGCTGGACCTGCTGGAAGCCGAGCGGGACAACTTCCGGGTGGCCCTGGAGTGGAGCCTGACGCCGCCGGCCCCGGCTCCGCCGCAGGCCCCGGGCGGGCCCCGGCCGGGGCGGCCACGGGCGCAGCCCCGGGGGACCCCCGTGCCGCGGCCGGCCCCGGCTCCGCCGCGGACCCGGCGCGTGCCCTGGCGCTGACCGGCGTCCTGGCCCCGTTCTGGCTGGTGCGCGGCCCGATCGCGCTCGCCCGCACCGCGCTCGACGCGGCGCTGGCCGCCGCGGGCCCCGATGCGGACACGCGGCTGCGCGCCGTCGCGCTGGACGGCGCGGGCCAGCTCGCCTCGGTGCAGGCGGACCACGACGCGCAGCGGCGCTACCAGCAGGAGAGCCTGGCGATCTGGCGGGAGCGGGGCGACGAGGCCCGGGTCGCCAGCACCCTGTCCGACCTGGGCGCGGCGGCGCACTTCCGCGGCGAGTACCCGCTGGCCCAGGCCCTGCATGCGGAGGCGCTCGAAATCGCCGACCGCACCGGGGACGCCCAGCAGACCGGCCAGGCGCTGAGCGGCCTCGGCAGGCTGGCCCTGCACCAGGGGGACCTGGGCCAGGCCACGGCGTACTACACGCAGAGCATGGCCAGGTTCACCGAGATCGGCGACCTGCGCCGGGCCACGCTCATCCTGGGCAACCTGGGGGTCGTGGCGATCAACTCCGGCGACCTCGCCCTGGCCGAACAGCGGCTCAGCGAGCACCTGGACAACGCCAGGCGGCTGGGCGACCACAAGCTGACCTCCGGCGCGCTGACCAACCTGGGCCTGGTCGCCTACCAGGCCGGCGACCTGGACCGCGCGGCCGGGCTGCACCAGCAGGCACTGGAGCTGAGCGAGCAACTCGGCGACCGGCGGCTGGTGGTCGTGGCGCTGGGCAACCTGGGCCTGGTCGCCGCGCGGCGCGGGAACTATGCCGCCGCCGCGCAGTTCCATCTGCGCAGCCTGGAGGTGGCCGAATCTGTCGGTGAGCGCCGCTCGGTCGCGGAGATGCTGGAGGAACTCGCCGCCGTGGAGGCTGCCGCGGGTAACGCCGGGCGCGCCGCCACGCTGTTCGGCGCGTCCCAGGCGATCCGGCAGGACATCGGCGCGCCCATCGTCGGACCGGACCAGGCCAGGCTGAACGAGGCCAGGGACGCGGCGGCGGCGGCCCTCGGCGGGGAAGCGTTCGCCGCCGCGCACCAGGCCGGGCTGGGGATGTCCGCCGAGGAGGCGGTGGCGCTGGCCAAGGACGGGTCCTGGCCGCCGATGACCCCGGCCAGGGATGGATCCGCGCCGCCGGTGACCCGGGCCCGGCCGGCCTGACCTCCGTCAATCCGATTACCCGCCAGTAACAAGGGCAGTAACGGCTTCGCAACACCTTTGCAACCGCCCCGCCCGAGGATCGGCTCATCTCAGCAGGCAGTGCCCAACCCGGGGCACCCATACCGAAGGACCGGGAGACCCCATGTCGCACTCACGCGCGGCACGCCGCGGCGTCGCCGTGGCCGGCACACTGGGCGTGCTGGTCACGCTCGGCGCCGCTGCCGCACCTGCGGTGGCCGCCTCGGCTGTCACCTCCGGCTGGGCACAGACCGCCACGCTGGCCACGTCGATCAAGGGCGCCACGCTGACGGGCAACGCCGCGGCATCCGCCCCGGTGCGGCTGGCCGTTATGCTGCAGCCCCAAAACGCGGCGGCGGAGCAGGCGGCGCTGCGCGCCATGTACCAGCCGGGCAGCGCCACCTTCCATCAGTTCCTCACCCCCGCGCAGTGGGAGGCCGCCTACGCGCCGTCCGCCGCCCAGGTCGGCGCGGTGACCAGCTACCTGAGCAGCAGCGGCTTCACCGGCGTGTCCGTGCAGGGCGACCGGATGCTGATCTCCGCGGCCGGCACCGTCGGTGACGCGGAGAAGGCGTTCAACACGAAGATCGGCAGCTACAAGATGCCGAACGGGAGCACGTTCCGCGCGAACGTCGGAGCCGCCCAGGTGCCGTCCTCGCTCGGCGGGATCGTGCAGGCCGTGGCCGGGCTGTCCAACTGGCGGCTGCCCACGCCGCAGCCGGTCCTGATGACGTCGAACGCGGCCGGGAAGGCGGCGGCCCGCAAGGCGGTGGCCGGGGCCACGAACGGGACGTCGGCGGGGAGCCCGGTCATCCCGAACGAGATCCCGCCGGAGGACTTCCAGAACACCTATGACGCCGCGGGCACCCCGACCGGGTCCAGGACCGCGGTCGCGCTGTTCACCGAGGGAAACGTCACCGGGGCGATCACCGACCTGCGCACCGCGGAGGCCGCGTTCAGCCTGCCGCAGGTGGGGGTGTCCATCGTCAAGGTCGGCCCGCAGAGCACCGACACCTCCGGCGCGGACGAGTGGGACCTCGACACCCAGTCATCCAGCGCGATGGCGACCACGCTCAAGCACATCTACCTCTACAACGTGGGCGCGCTGAACGACACCAACATCGACACCGCGGTCGCCGCGTTCGTCTCCCAGGACAAGGCCGTCGCCATGTCGGCCAGCGTCGGCGGCTGCGACATCGGCCCCTACCTCGACGGCTCGATGATCGGCACCGACAACGTGCTCACCGAGGGCGCCATGCAGGGCCAGACCTTCTTCGCCTCCTCCGGTGACAACGGCGACGGCTGCGCCTTCGTCGCGGCCACCGGCGTGCCCAGCTCGTTCCCCGGCACGAACTGGCCGGCGTCGGGCATGTACACCACCGGGGTCGGCGGCACCAGCCTGATCTCCGACGCCAGCGGCAACCGGGTCCAGGAGATCGGCTGGGTCGGCAGCGGCGGCGGGGACAGCGAGACCGAGGTCCCCGGCTTCTGGACGCAGGACAGCGACCCGTTCTACAGCCAGGGCGCGGTCATGGGCGGCCGCGCGGTGCCCGACATCGCCATGGACGCGGACCCGAACGTGGCCACCGCGGCGGAGATATACGTCAACGGCACCCCGACCGGGGTGGGCGGCACCAGCCTGTCCTCGCCGCTGGCGCTGGGCTCCTGGGCCCGGCTGCAGTCCGGGCACGCCAACAAGCTCGGCATGGCCGCGATCGACTTCTACGCCCTCTACGACAAGGTGAACCCCTCGCTCGGTGACACCAGCGCGGTGCCCGGCTTCACCGACATCGTCGGCGGCAACAACGGCGGGTACACCGCCACCCCCGGCTACGACGAGGTCACCGGGATCGGCGTCCTCGACATCGCCGCGCTGAACCAGGTGATCGCCGGTTCCTGATCACCGCTCATCCCCGCGGCCGGGGCGGGCTCACCGCGAGGGGGGCGCCTCGGCCGCGGGCCAGCGCCCGGGCAGGGGACGTCCCGGGCAGACGCCGCGCCGGGCCGACAGGCCCGGCGCGGCGGTCATGCCGTGGGCGCGGGCCAGTCCTGCGGCATGGTGTGCGGGTACTTGAGCCCGGTCCCGGTGTTCAGCACGACCACCTGATCCGCCCCGGACAGCCAGCCGGATTCGCGCAGCAGGCGCACCGCCGTGACGCAGGCCGCGCCCTCGGGGCAGAGGAAGCTGCCCTCCAGCCGCGCGACCACCCGCTGGTCAGCGAGCAGCGCCGCGTCATCCACGGCGACGGCGGTCCCCCCGGTGGCGTACAGCGCATCGAGCACCAGAAAGTCGCCGAGGGCCTTGGGCACGGTGATGCCGAAGGCGACCGTCTTCGGATCCGGCCACGGCTCGCTCTCGGCGGCACCGGCGGCGAAGGCGGCCACGATCGGCGCGCACCCGGTGGACTGGACCGCGACCAGGCGGGGCAGCGGCTGCTGCCCGATCCAGCCAAGCTCGCGCATCTCCAGCAGTGCCTTGTGGATGCCGATGATCCCGACCCCACCGCCGGTGGGGTACACGATCACGTCGGGCAGCCGCCAGCCGAGCTGCTCGGCGATCTCGAAGCCCATGGTCTTCTTGCCCTCGATGCGGTAGGGCTCCTTGAGCGTGGACACGTCCTGGAATCCGGTGCGGGCCAGCACCTCCGCGGCGACCAGCCGGCCCGCGTCCGCGATGCTGCCCGGCGGCCACCCGCAGCTCGGCACCGACGGCCAGGCACTCGGCGCGGTGGACCGCGGGCGCGCCGGCGGCCATGACGACGAGGCTGGGCAGCCCCGCCCGGGCGGCGTAGGCTGCCCACGCCGCCCCGGCGTTGCCGTTGGTGGCCATGGCCACCCCGGTGACACCCAGCTCGGCTGCCCGGGACACGCCGACGCTGGCACCACGTGCCTTGAAGGACCCGGTGGGGATCAGGCTCTCGTCCTTCATCAGCAGCCGCGGCACTCCCAGCGCGGCGCCTAGCCGCGGCATGGCCAGCAGCGGCGTCATGCCCTCGCCCAGGCTCACCACGCGGGCGGCGCCGGTGACCGGCAGCAGTTCGTGATAGCGCCATAGATCGGCCGGGCGGCGGCCGATCTGTGCGGGATCCGTCAGTGCGGCGGCCCGGCCGAGGTCGTACCGCGCGAGCAGCGGCGAGCCGCACCGGCACAGCCCCTGCACGGCGCCCGCGTCGTGGCTCTCGCCGCACCGTGCGCAGTCCAGCTGGGTCAGGGCCGAGTAGGGGCGCACCACGCGTTCCTCCTGTGCTGCGGCTGGCGGGCCTGGTCAGGCCGTGGCCAGCCAGCCTGGGGGCCGGCCACAGGGCTTGCGGGCGACGCCGCCGTAGGCAGACACGCCGTCCCGGGGCACGATATCCCCGGGCGCCGGCCGCCAGGTGTGCACGTAGACGACGTCGGGCGGCACCAGGTCCAGGCCGTCGAAGAACCGGGCCACCTGCCCGTGGGTCCGCAGCGTCTGCGGCGTGGACACCCGCTCGTTGTAGCGCCGCTGGGCCTCGGCCTGGCCGGGGTGAATATCGCTGGCCGGGTGGGACAGGGCCAGGTAATGGTCAGGCTTCGTCCTTGCCACCGGCGCGGCCGGGGCTGACGGCGCTCAGTGCGTCGTCCAGCATCTCGGAGAAGCTGTCCGGGTACTTGGCGAGCAGATACGTCAGCAGGTGCAGGCGGTCCTCGCTGCTGAGCGCCGTCACACGGGCGACGCGCAGGCTCGCGGCAGTCTCAGACGCATCGGCCATGGCCCGATCATAACCGTGGCCGCCCGCCCGCCCGGTGCCAGCGGGCAGGCGCGGCGCGGGTCGTAACGATGACAGGCCCCGGACGGCCGGGTGCCGTCCGGGGCCCGGTTGGTGCATCGCCCGCCCGCCCCCTGGCTGGGGACCGCAGGGGCAGGCAGGCGACGTATCGGGGGTTATCCGTTGGCGCCACAGACCGGCCAGGCACCGATGCCCTGGCCGGCGAGCACCCGCTGGGCCACAGCGATCTGCTGCGACTGCGAGGCGCCCGCGGCGCTCGAGGCGTACTGGCCGCCGCCGTAGGCGTCCCAGGTGCCCTGGGAGAACTGGAGCCCACCGGAGAAGCCGTTGCCGGTGTTGGTGCTCCAGTTACCGCCGGACTCACAGGCCGCGATCGCGGACCAGTTCACGCCCCCGGTCGTGGCCGGGTACGAGGTGGCGGCGACCGGCAGGCTGGACGGCGCCTGCCCCCCGGTGGGAGCCGGCGCGAGCGCCGGGCCGGCGGCGGCCATGGCGGCCCGCCGCACCCACGCCTTGTGCGGGTGCCAGGTGCTCAGCCGCAGCTTCTGGCCCGCGACGATCGCGTCCGGGTTACCTATCTGGTGACGATTGGTCCACCACAGGGCGGGCCAGTCGGCCCGGCTGCCGTACTCCTGACGGGCGATATCCGAGAGGGTGTCGCCCGGCCGGACCGTGTAGTGGCCCGGCACGTGGTGTGCCGGTGCCCCATGCAGCGAAATTGTGACCCCTATCAGGGTCTTCGCCAGTCCGGCAGCTGGAATACTGAACATGTCGGGGTTCCTCCTAAGGTTGATCCGACACACAAGGTCCCGGCCGCGTGCTGCAACACCTGGCCGGGACCGTTATTAGCTAGCGGGCAATGCTCCCGAACGTCACCTCCTGTCCCCGCAGGGCGGGGGTGCCACGGAACATCACTGGACTCTCTCCTGTTGGGCTCGTCCTCTGCTAGCCATCGAGGAGAGAATAAGCGGAGAACGCAAACCGCGCATGTTCAGGCACACCAGAAACGGCACTCAATTGGCTACGAGCCGTTACTTATGTGACTGGAGTGACACCAGGAAGCCTGGTGAGACACCGGCGAGGCGGTATCTTGCGGTTTTAAACCGGCTAGCGGTGTGGCGAACGACATACCGGGCAGGCGCTGGATGACCGGATCCGGGCACCCTAGGCCCAGCGCCAGGGAGGTGCTCATGACCTGGCAAGACTTGCTGGCACACTGCCTGGCCAAGCCCGGGGCGTGGCAGGACGAGCCATGGGAAGGCGACGTGGTGGTGAAGGTCGGCCCCAAGATCTTCGCCTTCCTGGGCGCCGGGCCCGCTGGTGCGGTCGGCCTGAAGTGCGGCCCGACCAGGGAAGTGGCCGACGAATGGCTGTTGCGTTATCCGCAGGACACCTCGGTTATGGCCTACATTGGCCGGTTCGGCTGGAACAGCCTGCGGATCGGCGGCGCGATCCCCGGCGACGAGCTACTGGAAGCCGTTGACGCCTCCTACCGGGCCGTGCTGGCCAAGCTGCCCAGGAAGGACCGCCCAGCCGGTCCATGACCGGGCCCGGATCCGCCCCTGATCGGCCCGGCCGGGCACGTCCGCCGCGCGCCGCGCAGGGCCCGGCACGCGCTCGGCCGGCCTGGCCGGCGGGGTCACGGCCTGGCCGGCGGGGTCACGGCCTGGTGGGGGTCACGGTCTGGCCGGTGGGGGCCAGGACGAAGTCGCTGGCCAGCGACCACCAGCGGCCGTTGTGGTCACTCAGCCCGGGCGGGCGGCCGGGGTCGCCGGGCGGGCGGGCGGTGAGTTCCCGCAGCAGGGACGGCTTCACCGCGAACACCGCGTCGCTGCCGATGTGCTCGCTGTCGGCGTCGAAGATGTGCGTCGTCACCGGCCGGTGCCCGGCGGCGCGCACGATCACGTGAATGTGCGCCGGGCGCCAGGGATGCCGCCCGGCCGCCGCCAGCATGTGGCCGACCGGCCCGTCATGGGGGATCGGGTACGGGGTGGGTCGCACCGTGACGAACCCGTAGCTGCCGTCGTCCCTGGTGGTGAACCGGCCGCGCAGATGGTCTTCCGGTGCGCCGGCATCCTGGACGGCGTACAGCTCGTTGTCACCGTTCTGCCAGACGTCGAGTTCGGCCCCGGCCAGCGGCCGCCCGTCCAGCGAGCGGACGGTGCCGTGCATCCACAGCGGCTCACCCGCCGGCATCTCGTCCAGCCGGTCGCCAAAGGAGCGCCGCGGCGCCCCCGGGACGTAGAACGGCCCCTGCACGGTCGACTCGGTCGCGCCACCGGTCCCCGGGCCGCGGTTCGCCAGGGCATCCACGAGCATCGACACCCCGAGCGCGTCAGACCACAGGATCCACTCCTGGCGCTTGCCGGTGGTGATGTGCCCGGTGTCCGTCAGCACCCCGATCGCCGCCCGCCATTCCTCCTCGGTCAGCCCGACGTCCTTGACGAACGCGTGCAGGTGCGCGGTGAGCGAGCGCATGACGGTGCGCAGGCGCTCGTCCGTGCACGCATCGAAGCTGGTGAGAACGGCCGCGGTGATGTCATCTGGCGTAGTTCGCTCGGTCATGGCCTGGCCTGCCGGTTGAGGGGACTTGGTCTCGTGGGGCAGGATGCCCTGCTTTCCCGCGCTACGCAAAGCCCCGCTGCCCCCGCCCGCCGGTGCCACCGGCGCCGTGGTGATGTCATGCGGCCTCCGGCCGGACATTGACGGGGTCGGCCGGCCGGGGAGAAGCTACCCGGGTACGGCTGAAGCCTGATTTTCCGGCATATATATGCTGATGGGCTGCTGCCTCGCAGGCCGGCGCGGGGCCACGGCAGCCGAGGGGGGGCGTGAGCCCATGCCGCGTACGTTCCGGATGCAACTGGGCCTGCTGGCGGCGGGCGCCCTGGCGGTTGCCGCCGTCCCGGCGGGAGCCGCGGCCGCGGCCGCCCGCCCATCCGCCCCGGTGCGCTCCGCCGCGGTCATCCCGCAGCCCCCGCCGCCCGACCCGGACGGCGGGCGCGGGACCAGGCCGGACCCGGTGCCCGTGGTGAAGCGCGTCCGCACGGCGCCGCGGGCCGGGTCCCCGTGGCAGCCACTGACGCACCACCCGCCGGTCAACCCCGGTGCGATGATCCAGCTCACCGACGGGACGGTGCTGGTGCAGAACCAGGGCCCGAACAACAACGGCACGAACAAGTGGTGGAAGCTGACACCCAGCGCGACGGGCAGCTATGTCAACGGAACCTGGAGCCAGGTCGCCGCGCTGCCGTCCAGCTACGCCCCGTTGTACTTCGCCTCGGCCCTGCTGCCCGACGGCCGGGTCATCATCGAGGGCGGCGAGTACAACCACGGCAACCTGGTGTGGACCAACAAGGGGGCCATCTACGATCCGGTCGCCAACACCTGGACGATGGTGGCCCACCCGGCCGGGAGCGAATGGGTCCGCATCGGGGACGCGCCCAGCACCGTGCTGGCCACCGGCAAGTTCATGGTCGGGGCGTCCGGGTTCTCCGGCACCACGGCCGAGGCCATCCTGAACGCGCAGAACCTGACCTGGCACGCGACCGGCACCGGCAAGGCCGACGGCAACGGCGAGGAGGGCTGGTCCCTGCTGCCCAGCGGCGACGTGCTCACCGTGGACACCAACGACGTCCCGAACACCGAGGTCTATTCGCCGGCCACCGGCTCCTGGACCAGCGCGGGCAGCACCCCGGTCGCGCTCATCGACGGCGACGGCGAGGTCGGCCCGCAGGTGCTGCAGCCCGACGGCTCGGTCTTCGCCACCGGCGCGACGGGGGCGAACGCCATGTACAGCACCGCGACGGGCACCTGGTCGGCCTGCCCGAGCTTCCCGGTGATCGGCGGGGCACAGTACGACGTGGCCGACGGGCCAGCCGCGGTGCTGCCCGACGGCGACGTGCTCGTCGCCGCCAGCCCGGGCGACTACACCCCGCCCACGCACGTGTTCGACTACAACGGCAGCACGCTGACCGAGGTGCCGGACCCGCCGAACGCCGCGAACATGGCCTCCAACGACGCGTTCATGATGGTCCTGCCGACCGGCCAGGTGCTGTTCAACGACCGGATCGGCGACATCGAGGTGTACAACCCGACGGGCTCGCCGCAGCCGGGCTGGCTGCCTGCGATCACCACCGTGCCGGCCAGCCTGACCGCGGGCAGCAGCTACACCCTGACGGGCCGGCAGCTCAACGGGCTCACCCAGGCGGCGGCCTACGGTGACGACTACCAGGACGCGACGAACTATCCCCTGGTCCGCATCACCAACACCGCCTCGGGCACGGTCACCTACGCGCGCACCTCCGGCATGACCAAGATGTCGGTGGCGCCGGGCGTCAGTTCCTCGGCGACATTCGCCCTGCCGGCGGGCACCCCGGCCGGGCCAAGCACGCTGGTGGTGGTCGCCAACGGCCTCGCCTCGGCCCCGGTGAGCGTGACGGTCTCGGGGTAACGGCTGGCGGCCGCTACCGCTACCTGCGGGCCTTCCATTTCCGGAAGAGCAGCCTGAAGAGCCTGTTGAGCAGGTAGAACATCGCGATCACCTTCTTAGCGCGGAAGCGTGCCGCGGAACCTGGTCCGGCCACGGACGGCGCCGGGGCGCGGTATCAGGCGGCGGTGACCTCGGCTCCCGCCACCCGGGCACGGGCCGTGACGGCGCGCGCCCTGGCGGCCAGCAGCCCGGTCCGGCCGAGCAGCATCGCGATGGAAAAGAAGATCAGGCTATCGGTCAGCCCACCGACGCTGATCTTGTTCGTGAACATCCAGGTGCCCAGCTGCTGGCTGAAGACGTAGGTGGCGCCGTAGGTGAAGTAGATCCTGGCCGCCACCACGACGACCCAGACCACGGCGTACGGCCAGCCGGCCAAGGAGACCGCCGTGGCGGCCTCGCCGTCGTAGCTGACGCGCATGAACGCCGCGGCGACGGCCCCGATCGCCAGGCCCACCACCAGGCCGGCGACCTCAAGAAGCAGGCCACGGCCGGACGTCGCGGCTCCCTTGAAGAAGAAAGGGATGATGACGGCCGCGCCGATGACGGGCCGCAGCAGCCGTATCGGCGTGACCTTACGGCGGCCAAGGTCGCTGACCAGGACCAACGCCAGGATGACCAGGTTGAGTATCCAGACGCTCGCGCTCATTCGGGCTCCTTAACATGAGGCACCGGCCCTGGTGCGCATATGCCTGGCACGGCCGGAAGGGGCACCCGCCCCGGCGGGCCCCCGGCCAAGTCATGCCGCCAGTCTTGCCCGCGGCGACGGTCCCCCGCTAGTGCCCCGGGCACCAGACGGGCATGTTGTTCGCACCACGGGACAGGCACAGTGTGCGCGCCGGGCAGGCCGGATTCAGGCCGCGCTGTCGGGCTCGGCCAGGCTGAGGCGCAGGTCCACCAGGCCCCACAGCCACCACAGGCCGGCCGACCCCGCCGCACCATCCGCGAGCGGACCGGCGAGGGCCAGGGGGCTCTGCCCGGAGCCGAGCCGCCCGTCCTGGTCCGGATCAGGCCGCACCTGGTGTCTCATGGCTCCTCTCCCTCTGGCTCGCCCGGGAACTGGCGGTTGGGTTCCCGGTGGATGATCGTTCTGCAATGTCAGACCGCGCCGCGGCCGGCAACTCATCGGTGCCGCGCGGGCGTCTCGACGGCGCCGGCCCGGCCGCCTGCCGCTAGCGGTGCCCGCGCCGGTACATCAGCCCGAAGGCGATCCGGGCCACGATGCTCAGCAGCCAGAACAGCAGGATCAGCCGGAAGAACCCGAACAGCACCCAGCCGCCGCCGGAGGTCAGCACCACCAGCAGGGCGATCAGCGCGAACAGCAGCACCGGCGGGCGGTGCCGGTGCCGCCAGGGCGGCCCGCCCCAGGACGGGCGGGCCGCGGTGCGCGGCGGCACCGCGGCGGGGCCGGGCAGGTCGGTGGTGAGGGCGCGCAGGTCGCCGAAGGTTTTCGCGTGCAGCGCCGCGGTGACCCGCTCGTCCAGTTCGTCCTGTGTCAGCCGCCCCTCGGCATAGTGGTCGCGCAGCCGTGCGGTGACCGCCTCCCGTTCGGCGTCGGAGGCGCGCATTCGATCATCCATGACTCATCCCTTGCCTTACTCTTCCCCGTCTTCCTGGCCGGCGAGGATCTGGTATATCGTCCGCCGGGCCTGTTCCAGCAGCGCCTCGGCCTGGTGGATCTGCTCCGCTGTGCCTTCGCGGGCCACCTGCACGATGGCGCCGCCCAGCCGTGCGGCCTGGACGAACAGGCCCGGTACCTCCCCGGGCTCCTGCGTCATCGACTCCCACGCCGCGCGGGCCGCCTCCGGGTGGTCTTCGATGTACCGCCGTCCCTCGCCGGTGAGCCGGAACGTGCGCCGGCCACCGGATTCCTCGGCCTCGATCAGTCCCTCATCGGCAAGCTGGGACAGGGCCGGGTAGACCGCACCGGGGCTGGGCCGCCAGGCGCCGCCGCTGCGCTCCTCGATCTCCGACATGATCTGGTACCCGTTGCGCGGGCCCTCCAGCAGCAGGGCCAGGATCGCGGCCCGGACGTCGCCGCGCCCGGCCTTCGGCCCGCGGGATGGGCCCTGCTCCCCGGGCCAGAATCCGGTCCACGGGCTGCCGAAACCGCCGCGCCACTCCCACGGGCCCTTCTGCCCGCGGTCCCATGGCCCGCCGCGCGGGCGCTGGCGGTGCCCGGCCGCCATCTGCCGGGCGGCGCCGCGGGCCTGGGCGAGCAGCGCGTGGAAGGGACGGCAGAGCCTGGCATCGAACTCCCCGGCCGTGGCCTGTGCTGCAGGCATTTCGCACTCCCTCGACGACCACTCGCGACACGATCACGATATATCGATAGTGGCGCGGAGGCAAGACAGGCCGCGACTGGAACCGGAGGCCTGCGCGGCGGCACGGCCATGTTCGCGGCGGCCGGGCCGCGCTCAGCCGCGCGCTTCTGGCGTGACGAATCCCAGCTCGTAGGCGAGGACGACGGCCTGCACCCGGTCACGCAGGCCGAGCTTCGTCAGCATCCGGCTGACGTGCGTCTTGACGGTGTTTTCCTCCACCACCAGCTGCTGGGCGATCTCGGCGTTGGACAGCCCGCGGGCCACCAGGCGGAGCACCTCAAGCTCCCGGGGCGTGAGCTCGCCCAGCTCGCCCGGCACCCCGGCGGGCCGCGCGGCCAGCGCGAACCTGGAAATGAGGCGGCGGGTGATGACCGGGTCGATGAGCGCGTCACCGGCGGCCAGGCTGCGGACCGCGGTGACCAGCTGGTCGGCCGGAGCGTCCTTGAGCAGGAAACCGCTGGCCCCGGCGCGCAGCGCCTCGTACACATACTCGTCGGCATCGAAGGTGGTGAGGATCAGCACCCGGGTGCGGGAGCCGGGCGCCAGGATCTGCCTGGCCGCACGCAGGCCGTCCATCACCGGCATCCGGATGTCGAGCAGGGCCACCGCCGGGGCGTGGCGGCGTGCCAGGTCCACGGCTTCCCGGCCGTCACCGGCCTCGGCCACCACGCTGATGTCCTGCTCGGATTCGAGGATCACCCGGAAGCCGCGGCGGACCATCTGCTGATCGTCGGCGATCAGGACGGTGATCGGCCGCCTGGAGGTGCCGTCGGCATTCGCCATGGCATTGACAGGCTCGGCCATCGGCTAGCTCCCCCGCACTGTTCAGGTTGGCGTCCACGGTAGTCCCCACGGGTGACCCCGGGCCACAAACGTCACCCGCACGCAGGGCGACCGCGGCTTCCCCGGTTCCTAGTGTTCATCGCGCCGGGCACTCCGGCTGACGAAAGGGGAGTCATCATGATCAAGAAGGTCCAGCGGCTCGCCGCCGCCGTGGGTGTTGCCGCGGCCGCGGCAGTGGTTGCCGTTGCCGGCACGGGGGCCGGGGTGGCCAGTGCCCGGGTCCTGGGTTCGTCGGGGATTCCAGCCGGGGCTGAGCCCGGTGGTGTGGAATGGTACGGACCTGGTGACCGCGGCCGTGGGGGCCAACGGCACGCTGTATGCCTACGAACAGGTCCCGGGCGCTGCCGCGTGGCAGCGGCAGACCGTCGAGACCCAGGCCCGCAACGGCGGGACGGCGCTGGGGACCCCATCGGTGACCGCGACCGCGACCTCGGTGCAGGTGGTCTCCGAAGACGCCAGCGGGAAAATCTGGTTCTACCAGCAGGCCGACGGCCAGAGCACGTGGTCGGCGCCGCAACTGGTGGCCCAGGTCAGCGTGGGGCAGGTGGTACTCGCCCAGCAGCCGAAGATCGCCTGGACGGGCGTCGCCGGGCACGCCGGCACCAATTCGGTGATCACCATCGCCAACGCGGCCGGCGACGTGCTCTTCTGGTACCAGTCCGGCGCAGGGTGGGGCGAGGAAACCGTGGCCTCCCCCACGCAGGGCGTCGGCTGGGGTGCCCCGGACCTGACCGCCACCAGCACCGGCGTGGTCATCGCCGCCGTCGGCAGCAACGGGGCGTGCTACACCTGGTTCGAGCCCTACGGCGGCCCCACCTGGGCATCCGACGGCACGCTGGGCGCCCGCGCCGGGCAGTTCTGGGGCCCCCCGGCCCTCACCTGGGACGGCGTCAACGTCGCCGTGGCCGCCGCCTTCACCGACGGCTCGGGCATCACGCTGCGGTTCATGTGGAAGGCCAACAGCGCCCAGTTCTGGTCGCAGGAAACCCTGCCCGGCGTCACCGACGCCCAGTTCCTGGCCCAGGACCCCGCGATCACCTGGACCGGCGGCAACCTGCTGGTCGCCGCCGTCCAGAACGTGACCTCCGACAAGCAGCGGCTGGACTTCTGGTGGCAGGGCTCGACGTTCACCACCTTCAACCGCGAAACCGTCACGGCCGCGAACTACCCCGCCGCCTTCGGCCCGCCCGCCCTCACCTACGATCCCGCCTCCCCCGGCGAAGCCGTGATCACCGCCCCGTTCACCACCAACGCCTTCACCACCACCGCCCTGGACGACTGGACCGAGCCCACCGCCGCCACCACCTGGACCCGCCACCAGGTCAACGCACCCTAACCAGCCGCACCCACAGCGCGGCGCGGGCCCACAGCTCGCGCCGCGCTGTGCAGTTCCGTCCTGTCCGCCAACCGGTACCGCCCTATCCGCCAACCGGTACCGCCCGTCCACCCCGCCACCGCTGCACGGGCCGTAGTCCTCAAGCAGTACGCGCAGCCAGCGAAGGTCGCTCGTACGCAGGACGACCGCAGAGCAGTGCGCCCCTACCGTTCCCAGCATCGACAAAGAACGGGCCTGAACTGCCCCGACAGAACATTCCGGAGGTTGCCATGACACCGTTGGCCGGCTTCGTCGCCGCCCTCATCGCCGGCTGGATCATCCGTGATCCCCGCCGGGCCGCCATCACCGCCACCGTTCCCTTCCTGATCGTGATGATCGTGCAGACCCTGGGCATCGACGCCGGGGACGGCGTCAGCCCGCCCAGCACGGTGTACCCCATCAACGGGTCATCCCTCGGCTACTACGTCGTCCAGGCGATCCTGCTCGCGTTCACGCTCGCCATCGCCACCGAGCTTGCCGGGGTGCGGCGGACCAGGATGCCAGCCGGCGACCGCGCCGGGGCCGGCCGCCGCACGGCGCTGGCCGCGGCCGTGCTGGCCGTGCTGACCGCGGTGGCCTGGGCCGTCTGGGTGATGATCTCGGCCCCGGCTGCGCACCACTCCAGCACAGGCTCGCCGCCCCCGCAGGGCCTGATCGGAATCGGGCTGATGATCGTGAGCGTGGCCGTGCTGACCGTGCTGACGGTCCGGGACCGGCGGGCGGCCAAGCGGGTGAGCCCCGCCACCGGCGCCGGCGCGGTGATGGCGGGCGAGCGGAGTTAGCCCGCGCGGTTGATCAAGCCTGCCGCGCACCCGACAATGAGTCTGCAACCTGGGGAGACGCACGTCATGCTCACTGCCAGAAACCTACGGGCCCCGCTGCACTGGACCGTCGCGGGCCTGAGCGTGCTGGACATCGCGGTCGCGCTCATCCTCAGCGCCGCCCTGGCCGCCGGGATCATGGGTGCGCTGCCCTTCGCCCATGATCACGGCGGCGCCGCGGCCGCGGCCGGCGCGGTCCTGATGACGGCGCCGCTCGCCTGGCGCCACCGGGCGCCGCTGGCCACGGCCGCCGTCCTGGCCGCCGCTGCACTGCTCAACGGGCTGATCTTCGGCCCGCTGGTCCGCTGTGGCGCCGCCCTGCCGGCGATATACATGGTGGCCTTCACTATCGGAACGATAAGGAACCGGGCCAGGTCGGCCACCGGGCTGGCGCTCTGCGCCGCCGCGGTGGTCGCCGAAAGCCTCTACGACCCGCAGATCGAGGTCCAGGGGCTGCCGTTCGTGCTGGCGCTGCTGGCCGCGTTCTTCGCGGCC
This sequence comes from uncultured Actinomycetes bacterium, assembly GCA_963730235.1. GTDB lineage: Bacteria > Actinomycetota > Actinomycetes > Streptosporangiales > Streptosporangiaceae > DASXKD01. The sequence continues at coordinate 272,969 of CAVSRH010000004.1, read as the reverse complement.
GGCTGCCTGGTCCGGGCCAGGACCAGGACGGCCGAGGCGCTGCGGCAGCGCTCGGCGGAACTGCGCGAGCAGCGCGAGCAGACGGCACGTCTCGCGGTCCTGGCCGACCGGGCCAGGATGAGCGCGGACCTTGAGGGCGCCCTGCACACCCAGATCGGCGGCATCGCCGCCACCGCCGCCGCCGGGCTCGGCGCGCTCGCGGCGGAACCCGGCGGCCCCGCCGCGGCCACCGGCGACGCCGCGGCCCGGCAGGCCCTGGCCTCGATCGAGCAGGACGGCCGGGCCGTGCTCGGGCACCTCCGGGAGGTACTCGGGGTGCTGCGGGAACCCCCGCCCAGCGAGCCGCAGCCGACGCTGGCCCAGATGTCCAGGCTCCTCGCCAGGGCCACCAGCGCCGATGCCCGGCTCACGGTGGACGGGAACCCGCGTACCCTGCCGGCCGGGCTTGAGCTGTCGGGCTACCGCATCGTGGAGCACCTCCTGCTGGCCCTGGCGGATGCGCCGGGCGCGCCGGTCGAGGTGCGGCTCCACTTCGGCCCGGAAGCCCTGGAACTGCACGTCTCCGGGCCGCCGTCACCCAGCGCAGACGCGCGCGCCGTGCTGGCGGCCGCCCGGGAACGCGCCCGCCTGCACGGCGGCACCGTGGATAGCCGGCTGGCCGGCGGAGTCTGCTACGCCACGGCCCGGCTTCCCCTCGTCAGCTCTCATGCCTGACCTGGCCGGCCTGCTGAAACGGCTGCTCACCTCCTGGCGGGGCGATGCGCTGCTGGCCGCGCTGCTGGCGGCCTGGTCAATTGGCTACGTGGCGCTGGCGGCGGCGCGCGGGAACCCGCAGTGGACGGCACTGATCTTCGTATTGCCTTTCGTCGCCACGGCCGCCGTCCGGCGCCGGTGGCCGGTGGCCGCCGCGGCGGTGGCCTGCGTCCTGCTGCTGGCCGCACAGCCGCTGGCGGTGACCGTGCTCAACGGCGCGCTCGGGACTCCGCTGCTGAGCGTGCTGTTCCTGCTCAGCTACACCCTGGGGACAGAAACCGGTGTCGCGGCCGGCCTGGCCGGGACCGCGGCGCTGGCGGCGTGCGCGCAGCTCACCGGCGGCGGATTCAGCCCGGTCGCGGAAATGATCACCTTCGGTCCCTGGCTGGCCGGGCGGGTCGTGCTCTCCCGCCGCCGGATGGCTGAGCAACTCCAGGCGCGCAACGAGGAACTGCGGGCCGAGCAGGAACTGTTCGCGCAGGAGTCCGTCCGTTATGAGCGAGCGCGGATCGCCCGGGATCTGCATGACATCGTCGCGCACTGCCTCAGCGTGATGGTTGTCCAGGCCAGCGCCGGCCAGCGGATGACCGGCCCCGGCGAGATCGCGGAGGCGCTGGAGTCCGTCGCGGCGGCGGCGGCGCAGGCCCGCAGCGAGATCGGCAGGCTGGTCGAGATGCTGGCCGGTGAGATGCCGTCGGCGGCATCCCCCGGGTTGCCCATGGTCACCGAGCTGGTGCACCGGGCCAGCGCCACCGGCCTCGCCGTGAACTGCCGCTTCACCGGCGACTGCGACCAGCTCGCGCCCGCCGCGTCCGAGGCCGCCTACCGCGTCGTCCAGGAAGCTCTCACCAACGCCCTCAAGCACGCCCCCGGGGCGCCGGTCGGCATCACCGTCCAGGGGAACGGCTCGGGCGTGACGGTGGACATCGTCAACGCGGCTGCGCGGGAGCGGCCGGCGGGCCTGGCCGGGTCCGGTGGCGGCTATGGCCTGGCCGGCATGCGAGAGCGGGTCCAGGCCTGCGGCGGCAGCCTGACCTCGGGCCCCACCGCCGCCGGTGGCTGGCAGGTGTCGGCGGCGCTGCCGGCGCACCTCTCCCGCCAGCACGGCGAGCCGGTGCCCGGGCCGTGACCGGGGAGTGACCGCCCGGCACCCGGCGGAGCCGGGTTCGGGGGCATTTCCGTTATCCTGCCCGTGCCAGGTCCCCGACGGGCCTGGTACCCGGGCAGGACTCGCCTGGGCCGCGCGGCGCGCGAGGAGGGCCGATGCCCGGGAATCCGCCGTACCGCGTGGTCGTCATCGGGGCCGGGTTCGGCGGGATCGGCATGGGCATCGCGCTCCGGCGGGCGGGCATCGAGGATTTCCTCATCGTCGACAAGGGCGACGGGCCGGGCGGGACCTGGCGGGACAACACCTACCCCGGCGCCGCCTGCGATGTGCCCGCGCACCTGTACTCGTTCTCGTTCTCCCCCGGGCGCTGGAGCAGCCGCTTCCCCCCGCAGCGGGAGATCCTGGCCTACCTGCGCGATCTGGCCGCGGAGAACGGTCTCGGCGCGCGGCTGCGCCTCGGCACGGGCGTCACCGCATGCCGGTTCGACGAGGGCCGTGCCCTCTGGAACCTCACCCTGAGCAGCGGTGACACCATCGAGGCGAACGCGGTGGTCTCCGCGGTCGGGCAGCTCAACCGGCCCGCGCTGCCCGATATCGCGGGCCGTGGCGACTTCGCCGGCCCCTCGTGGCACTCCGCGCGCTGGGACCACAACGCCGATGTCACCGGCAAGCAGGTGGCCGTCGTGGGCACCGGGGCCAGCGCCATCCAGTTCGTGCCGGAGATCGCCAAGACGGCCGCCCACGTGGCCGTCTACCAGCGCACCCCGCCCTACGTGCTGCCCAAGACCGACCGGCCTTACGGCGAGGCCGAGCAGGCCTTCTACGACCGGTTCCCGGTGGTGCGCAAGGCCGACCGGCTGTGGATCTTCCTCCACGGTGAGCTGCTCACCAGCGGGTTCGTCCTGTCGCCCAAGCTTCTCGCGGGACCGATGCAACTGTGGCGCCGCCAGCTCAGCACCCAGATCACCGACCCGGGACTGCGCGCCAAGTGCGTCCCCGGCTACGTGATGGGCTGCAAGCGGGTGCTGTTCTCCAACGACTGGTATCCGGCGCTGGCCCGCCCGAACGTCGATCTTGTCACCGACCCGATCGAGCGCATCGTCGCCGGCGGCGTGCGCACCGCCGACGGCACCACCCGCAACGCGGACGTGATCGTCTACGGCACCGGGTTCAAGACCCTCGACTTCCTGGCGCCCATGGAGATGACCGGCCAGCGCGGGCGCCGCCTGAACGAGGCGTGGCACGACGGCGCGGAGGCCTACCTCGGCATCAGCGTCGCGGGCTTCCCGAACTTCTTCATGCTCTACGGGCCCAACACCAACCTCGGCGGCAACTCGATCCTCTACATGCTCGAAGGGCAGATCGGCTACGTGGCGGCGGCACTGCGGGCCCTGGAGTCGGAGGGCCTCGGCTGGATCGACGTGCGCCCCGAGGTTCAGCAGGCGTTCAACGCGTGGGTGGCCACAACCAGCCGCACCTCGGTGTGGGAGAGCGGGTGCCGCAGCTGGTACACGACGGCCTCGGGCCGCAACACAAACAACTGGCCCGACCACACCTTCCTGTACCGGCACCGGGTCCGCCGGTTCGACCTGGCCAGCTACCGGGTCATGCCGAGGCCGCCGGTTCCGGCAGCGCCGGGCGCGGTCCGCGCATGACCGCCGGTCCCGGCCGCGCCGGGCGGGCGGACGCGTCCCGCGCAAGCCGCCTGCGCCTGCCACCGGCGCTGGTCCGCCCCGGGATACGGCAGCTCGGCCGGCGCGTCCTCGACCCGGCGCTGGCCTGGGAGACGCAGCGCCGGCGATTCGATCAGGTCATGCGCATCGTGACGCTGATGCCGCGCGGCACCCGCGTCACGGGCAGCGTGCTGAACGGGGTGCCCGCCGAGGTGGTGACGGCCGCAGGTGCACGGCCCAGGCGCACCGTGGTGCACTTCCACGGTGGCGGCTACTGCGTAGGCTCGGCCCGCATTATGCGGACCTGGGCCGCGCGCCTGAGCGCGCAGGCGGCCTGCCGGGTCGTGGTACCGGAGTACCGGCTGGCACCCGAGCATGCCTATCCCGCCGCCCTCGATGACGCCCATGCCGTGCTGAACGCGCTGCTCAGCGAGGCCGGCCCGGGCTCGATCGTGGTCTCCGGCGACTCGGCGGGCGGCGGCCTCGCCCTGTCCGTGCTCCTCGCGCTGCGCGATGCGGGCGCGAAGACTCCGGCCGGCTGCATCCTCATGTCGCCCTGGCTCGACCTCACCAGGGACCGCAAGGCCCTGCCGGAGCTTGTGCGCCGCGACCTCCTGCTCAACCCGCCCTGGCTGGCGGCGTGCGCCGCCGCGTACGCCAGCCCCTCACAATGGCCGGACCCCGGGGTCTCACCGCTTCGCGCTGGGCACGACGGCCTCCCGCCGCTGCTGATCCAGGCCGCGTCCGACGACCTGCTCGCCCCCGACGCCGAACTCTTGGCCGCCAGCGCCGCGGCCGCGGGCACAGACATCACCTACACCAAGTGGCCGCACATGTGGCACGACTTCGCCCTCCTCCCCGGCTTCCTCTCCGCCGCCGACAGCGCCGTCTTCCAGTCAGCCTGGTTCGTAAAAACAGTCACGTCCGGCTAGCGCTGCCCGCACCCACCTAAGCCGTAATCCACTACGTCAGCCCACGGCACCCCTTGACGAATCAGATGAACGTTCGTTTAATTCTGTTTCATGGGCCGCATCGCCGGAGTCACCGCCGCCGAGACCCGCCAACGGCTGCTGCGCGCGGCCGCCGACGTGTTCGCCGAGCGAGGCTACGACGGCACGCGCGTCGCCGACATCGCCGCGGCCGCGGGGGTCAGCAACGGCGCCCTGTACGCGCACTTCGGCTCCAAGGCGGAATTGCTGGTGGCCGCGCTGCGCACCCACGGGCGGCGGCTGCTCGCCGACGTGTTCGCCGCCGACCCGGACCGGTCGATCACCGACCTGCTGCTGGTCATCGGCCGGTGGCTGCCCCGCCGCCGGGGCGCGCCCGCGGCTACCTCATCGTCGAGGCGCTGGTCGCGGCCCGCCGCGACGAGGACGTCGCCCGGCCGATGCGCGACTACGTCGGCGAGCGCGCCGACTGGCTCGCCGACCTGGTGCGCGCGGCCCAGGCCGGCGGCGAACTCGACCCGGCGCTGTCACCGAACGCGCTTGCCCACTTCTGCCTGCTGCTCGCGATGGGCAGCGCGCTGGTCACACCGGATCTTCACGCGGTCGGTGACGAGGAGTGGGCCGCGCTGCTCACCCGCGTGATCGTCCGCCCTGTCGCCCGGCGGCGGACCGGCGCGGAGCAGCACCGAACAGACAGGAGCAACGCGGTGAAAGTGCACATCAATCCCGGGCGCTGCCAGGGGCATGGCCGCTGCTACGACCTCGCCCCCGGCCTGTTCGGCGACGACGACGAGGGCTACGGGACGGTCCTCGGCGACGGCACCGTCCCGCCGGGCCAGGAGCACGACGCCCGCCTGGCCGTCGCTCAACTGCCCGGAACAGCGCGATCGACTGTCGAGGAGGCCTGACATGACCGCCGACGACCGGTTCACCGAGGCCTTCCGGGAGCCGCGCGAAGACGAGGTGCTCGGCACCACGCAGCGAGGTCGTCACCGGCCCGGTCGCGGACTGGGCGACCGACTTCTCCCACGTAGAGCCCGAGTGGGCCGCCGACCCCTACCCGATCCAGGACGACCTGCGGCAGCGCTGCCCGATCGCGCACACCGAGCGGTTCGGCGGCGCCTGGCTGCCCACCCGCTACGAGGACGTCGCGGCGATCGCCTACGACACCGAGCGGTTCTCCTCCCGGTCGATCATCCTGAGCAACTTCCGGCCGCCCCGCGAGCTGGCGCCGATCGGCGGCTCGCCGCCGATCTCCTCCGACCCGCCGTTCCACCACGACGCGCGCAAGCTGCTGCTCCCCGCGTTCACCAAGACCGCAGGTCGCCAAGCAGGAGCCGGCGACCAGGGCGTTCTGCCACTCGCTGATCGACGCGTTCGCGGGCCAGGACGTGGTCGACGCCGCCCGCGACTACGCGCAGCACATCCCCATGCGGGTCATCGCCGACATGCTCGGCTTCCCGCCGGAGGACGGGCCGCAGTTCCGCCGTGTTCGTCGAGGACCTGCTCGAAGGCATCAACCTGCCGCCGGACGAGCGCATCGAGCGGGTCGCCCGGCTGTTCGACTACCTGCTCGCGCAGGTCCACGAGCACCTCGACAACCCGCGCGACGACCTCACGACCTACCTGCTCAACGCGGAGCTCTACGGCCAGAAGCTCGGCCCGGACGCACGTCGTCGGCACCATGGCCCTGCTGCTCATCGCCGGCATCGACACGACGTGGAGCGCGATCGGCGCGTCGCTGTGGCACCTGGCCAGGATCCCGCCGACCGCGAGCGGCTCGTCGCCGAGCCTGGCCTGCTGCCGACCGCCATGGAGGAGTTCCTCCGCGCCTACGCGCCGGTCACGATGGCGCGGCTGGTCAAGGAGGACATGCACTGGCACGGCGTCGACATGAAGGCCGACGACTGGATCCTGCTGTCGTTCCCCGCGGCCAACCGCGACCCGGCCCAGTTCGACCGGGCCGGCGAGGTCGTCATCGACCGCGCGGTCAACCGGCACGCCGCGTTCGGCCTCGGCATCCACCGCTGCGTCGGCTCGCACCTGGCGCGGATGGAACTCCGGGTCGCCCTCGAGGTCTGGCTCGAGCGGATCCCGTGCGTTCAGCCCTCGCCGACCCGGCGGCGGTGACCTGGTCGGCGGGCCAGATCCGCGGGCCGCGTGCGCTCCCGCTGCGGATCCGCTGACCTCAGGACCGGGCCGCACTCCAGGGGCCGCCGCCGGCGGATCCGCTGGGGCCCTTGATCTGCCAGGTGCCGGACATGGAACTGCCGGACGCCGAGCCCGAATAGGTGATGTCCTCCGACCCGACGGTGCCGAATTTGATCGTGCTGCCCTGCACCGTCCCGTGGATGGGGACGGTGCCGCGCGCGGGGGTGGACAGACTGATCGTGCCGGTCAGCCTGGACCCGGACTGATGCCATCTAAGGACGAAGTGGCCCTGGTAGGCGCCGCTGTACTGGCCCCGCCACTTCCCCGAGAGCCCACCGTTCGCCGCCGCCTGCGCTGGCGCAGTGGTCGCTGGGGCGGCCGCGATCGCCTTGGCCGACTGGGTGGCGGTCACCTGGGTACCGGTGCTGCCGGAGCTTGAGCACGCCGCCAGCGTCACCGCCTGGGCGGCCGTGGCTGTCATCGCGAGCACAAGCTGCTGCGGGCGGCTGCCCACGCTGCCGTGGAGTTGCATCGTCGTTCCTTCCCTTTGTCGAAATCACCGTGTGTTCTCGTCCTTGCCGCGGGCCGGGTCCCGTGGCCCGTGCCCCGGGTGGGCCCCTTCCGCCCGCCTGGGCTCGGCCGCGGCCATCGCCCCGCGCGTCCGGCAGCCGACCGCCACGCAGACGAGGATGCGCTCGAAGGGGACGCCGGCCCGCTCGCTCACCGCGCGGACCTCGGCCTCCGGCCCGGCGAACAGGCACAGCAGCACCTCGTCCTCGGGCATCAGCAGAGAGCCGAGGAACGAGACCGGGCTGCCCGCTGGGCCCGCCAGTTCCTGCCTGACGCGCCGCCCCAATGCCTCGGCCGTCCCGCGGGACAGGCCGGGCAGCAGGCACTCCGCCACGTGCCACTGCGGCTCGGGCCCGGTCACCGGGCCCGCACCGCGGCCACACCAGCGGCGGCGGGCCCGGGCCGCACCCGGCCGCCACACGCACCCTGCACTGACATGGTCAGAAGTTAGGCCCGGCGGCCCCGCCGCCGGGTCGGGGGAAACCCTACGTTTCGTGCACTGGGCGCACCGGTGCGCGGACGGGCGGCGGATGGCGGGGCCGCGGCGCCGACGGCAGGCATTCCGGCGAGCCCACCAGCCGAGACGGCACCGCCCCGCCCGCCTGCCGTCAATGGCGGCCTCAGGCCACATGCCATTTTCCTTCGGGGATTATCCAGATAATGTGCAGCCTTTGTCCAGCGAACGGTCAGGTTGACCGGGTGATATGTGTATGGCTCCCCCCGGGGACGGAGCCCCGGCCAAAGCCGGGGGGAGCCCCCGATCGCACCCCGCCGGCCAGACCCACACTGCGCCGGCGGGGTGTCACAAGCGGACGGTCCGCCGCGCCAGGCCGGGCCCAGCGCAGCGAGGGATGCACCGCCGCGTCATCACCCGCCGGGGGTGACCCAGGATGCGGGGCCCGCGGCGGCGTGGTCCGGCCGGCAGCGGGCCGGGTCAGGCAGGGCAGCGGCACGGCGGCGGGCCGGGCGGCCCGCGCGGCGCCGGCCTGCCGAATCACCCGGGGCAGGGTGACGACATCGGCCGGCGGCTCTCCCAGGGTGGAAGGGTCAGCGAATCTCGCGATTCCGGCATGGGAGGCCACCATGATGCCGCCATCAACCACCCCGACCGTCGGCGAGGCCAGGCGCCACGCAGAAGGCCACGGCTACGGCCTGGTCCTGTTCGCGTCGATCCTGCTGGTCGTTGTCGGCTGTTTCAACGCGATCTACGGCATCGCCGCGATCGCCCAGTCCCACGTGTTCACGCCCAACGCGCACTATGTGTTCGCGAACCTGCGCGCCTGGGGCTGGATCACGCTCATCCTCGCCATCCTGCAGTTGCTGGCCGCGGGCGGGGTGCTCGCGGGCAACCAGGCGGCCCGCTGGTTCGCCGTGGTGGTGATCGGGCTCAACGCCATCGACCAGATGTTCTTCATCCCCGCCTACCCGTTCTGGTCACTGACCATCATCGCCATGGACGTGGTCGCCCTGTACGGGCTGTGCTCCTACGGCAGCCGGGCCAACCTCGAAGCCTCCTGACCGCGCACGCCCGGTGCGGGCGCCGCGGGACCGGTCCGTCCCGCGGCGCCCGCGCCCGGCTGGGGCTCAGGACAGGTCGCTCGATCCCGGGCCCAGAGCGCCCTGTGCCGCCTTGATGGCGGTGATGCCGCCGCCCTGGCCACGCAGCACAAAGGCGAATCCCACGGCGATCGCCCCGCCGGCGACGGGCCCGGCCAGATACGCCCACCACGCGGTCCAGTCCCCGAGCACCAGGGCCGGGCCGAGCGACCGGGCGGGGTTCATCGATGCCCCGCTGACCGGCGCTCCCCACAGCCCGGCGAGCGCGATGTAGCTGGCCACGCCGATGGCGGCGAGCGGGCCGATCTGCTGGGCCCCGGAGGCGGTGCCCAGGATCACACTCACCAGCCCGGTGGTCAGCACGATTTCCCAGAGCATCGCGGTGGTCGCGGAAATGCCAGGGCCGGGCAGAGTGAGCCCGGCGCTGCCCTGCTTGCCGATCAGCGCCCAGAGCAGCAGCGTGGCGAGGACCGCGCCGGCGAACTGCGCGGCGATGTAGGCGGGGACGCGCTTCCACGGGAAGTCGCCCCGCAGCGCGAAGGCAAAGCTCACCGCGGGATTGAGGTGAGCGCCGGAGACCGTTCCCATGAACAGGATGACGGCGGCCACCATCAGCGCCGGTGACACCACCCGCGCGCCGTAGGGCACCGCATTGCCGCCGAAACGCGCGTTGACCATGCCCCCGCCGACCGCGACAAGGACCAGGAAAAAGGTTCCCAGCAGCTCGGAGAACAGGCGCCGCCCCTCATACCTGTCGTTCCAGAAATCGAACTGGCGGGCAACCGAGTTTGGCTGCCCCATGGACCGCAAGGCGACATCGGCATGACGGGCCACCTGCTGCCGCTGAACGTTACCGTCCGGCCGGTTCGTCATCGCACACCCCTTTCCGGCTGGATCCGCACCCGCAAGCGGCGCCGATCTCTGGCGCATCCGCGCCCAGCCGCCACCCAAGAATCCCCGCCAGCCCGCCGGACCGCATCGCCCGGCCAGGAGGCGCGGGAGCACCTGCACAGAGGGAATCATCCGGCGGGCGCACTGTCACGGACGCGGGCCGCGGCGCGGGCTCCCACCTGGCGGCACCGCGCTAGGGGCGCCGCGGTGTGGGGTGCACCGGCGGTGCGCGATTCACACCGAACTCACCCGCGGCTCGCAGAGCGCCCGCAGGGCTGCCGTGGATGATGACTGGGTGGCGCTGGCGTTCCGCAGCGTCCTGTCGGCTGAGCGGGGGGCGTCCTGGTGAGCGAGGCGATCGGCGCCGGCCGCGCGGCGGCGGCGCCCGGCCTGCCCGAAGGGCCCGGGGCGGGCCCTGGCGGCCACACCGGCAGGCGGGGCAGGACGGGATGGGACCTGTTCGCGGCGGGCCTGGATCTGCTGGCGCGGCCGGAAGCACCGGCTTGATCTCGCGGTCGCGCTGGCCCTGGCGGCGTCGTGGTTCGTGGTGTGGGCGCTGTATGCCAGCTACACCTGGACGGCCCAGCCTGGCGGCAGCACCCTGCAGGTGGCCAGGTTCTACGTGCCCGCGCTCGGCGCCATCTCGCTGCTCGGCGCATGGCTGGTGACCCGGCTGCCGCGGCGGGAGACGCTGCCCGCGGTGAGCGCGCTGGCCTGCGCCGCGGTCGTCGCCGCGATGTTCGGCATCGGCGTCGCCTCGTTCCACCAGATGGTGGGCTCGCCGTTCGGCGGGGCGCGGATCATCCGTGCGTGCCCCGGGCCCGCGGCGCATCCGCGCAGCCAGGTGCGCTGCCGGGTGCCAGCAGCAGGGCCGGGCGGGCGGCCAATCCCCGCCCGCGCCCTGTCCGGAACCTAATGGCGGCAATGGCTTGACAGACGCCTTGAGCCGTTCTTGATTCAGGACATGGAGAACAATGACGTTTCGGGCTCAAAAGGCCCCAGCCGCCGCGCGTTCCTGTCCGCCTCCGCCATCACCGCTGTCGCCGCGCCGATCGTCTCGCAGGTCATCCCGGCCAGCGCCGCGACCACCGGCAAACCCAAGCCCATCCCGCATCGGCGCGAACCCGACGAAGACCTGGTCGCCCTGCTCCAGGAGATCGACCCGAACCGCATCGAGGCCACCATCCAGACACTGGTCGGATTCGGCACCAGGCACACCGCGTCGAGCCAGACCGACCCGGTGCGCGGCATCGGCGCGGCCACCGCGTGGGTGACGCAGCAGATGCAAGCCATCGCCGCCACCTCGAACGGCAACATGACCGTGCAGCAGCAAACGTTCGTGCAGCCGGTCGCCAGCAACATCCCCGTGCCAACCACGATCACCAACGTGATCGCCACGTTGCAGGGGACCGCGTCCCCGGAGCGGTTCTACGTGGTCACCGGGCACCTGGACTCCCGGGTGACGAACATACTGGACTTCACCAGCGACGCACCGGGCGCCGACGACGATGGCTCCGGTGTCGCGTGCGTCCTCGAACTCGCCCGGGTGTTCGCCACGCACCAGTTCCCCGGCACCATCATTTTCGCCACCGTCGACGGGGAGGAGGAGGGGCTCTACGGCTCGACCTTCATGGCGCAGCAGATGGCGGCGGCCGGCAACGACGTCCAGGGCATGTTCAGCAACGACATCATCGGCACCGGCAATGCCCACGACGGCACCCCGCCCAACCCGTTCAGCGTGCGAATGTTCCTGGAGGGCATCCCGACCAACGCGACCTCGTCAGATATTTCCCTCATGCAGGCGGTCGGCGGCGAGAACGACGGGCTGTCCCGCCAGCTTGGCCGGTACGTCAACGAGGTGGCGCCGTTCTGGCTGACCGGGATGAACGTCGAGCTGATCTGGCGGCGCGACCGGTACCTGCGCGGCACCGACTCCCTGTCGTTCCAGGGCCAGGGCTACGCGGCGGCCAGGATCACCGAGCCGCGGGAGAACTTCAACCACGAACACCAGAACACCCAGGTGGTCAACGGTGTGCAGCTTGGCGACCTGATCCAGTACGTGGACTTCAGCTACGTCGCCCGGGTGACCAAGGTGAACGCGGCCGCGCTGTGGGCGCTTGCCTCCTCGCCGAGCACGCCCAAGAACGCGCAGATCCACGTGTCGCCCCCGGTCAACTTCGCCGGGACGAATCTCACCCCGCTCACCTGGAACGCCAACCCCGAGTCCAATCTGATCGGCTACGAGGTGGTGGTGCGGCAGACCACGGACCCGGACTGGACCCAGGCAATCCCGGTGGGCAACGTCACCTCGGTCACGCTCAACATCGCCAAGGACAACGTGCAGTTCGGTGTGCGTGCCGTGGACCAGAACTTCAACCGCAGCCCGGTCGCCTTCCCGCAGACGGTGACCACGTAAGGAGGCTCAGCCGCGGGCGGCCGCCTCGGCCGCCCGCGGGCTCTCTCCTGCGCGTCCGCGATCCGCCAGTGCCCGCGCGCGCCCGCCGCCTTCGCGCGGCCCGGCCACCGTGCACAGCGCGCATATCCGGACTAAGTACCGCATAGCCATGGATCACTGGGCCATGGCCCCAGGCGACCCTTGACGCCGCACCTCTGTAACATTGAGTATTCATTCATATACAGAACGTAATAGCGCTCAGGGGGGACCATGCCCGGATCTGCATCCGACGGGCCGACCATCGCCGGACCCAGGGCACGGCGCCCGCTGCGGGCTGCCTCCGCGGTGACCTTCCTGGTCCTTGCGGGTGTGGTCGTGGTTTCCTCGCTCATCACAAGCGATGTGATCCGGGCCCAGGAACGGCTGATTCTGCGTGAGCGCACCGGTGAGGCCGCCGCCGTACTCGGCAGCGCCTTCTCGGGCAGCCAGACATCGCTGCAGTTGCTCGGCACGCTGGCCCGTTCCGGCCAGGGCCCGGGCGGGTCGTTCGCCGCGGCGGCCCGGTCCGTCACCACCTCACGCAGCGAGGCCTTCATGGTGACTGCCCAGCGGGGGACGGTTGCCAGGGTGATCGCGACGGCAGGTGCCGCGCCTGCCGTGGGCACTGCGCTCCCCGCCGCCCAGGGACAACTGGCGCGCCGGGCCCTGACGGCCACCGGGATGGTCAGCGGCATGATCCGGGAGGGGCCCGTCCGCTGGCTCGCCTTCGGCCTGGGCCGGGCCGCGGGGCCTGGGACGGTGGTCTGGGAGGAAGCGAAGCTCTCCGGTGCGGCCACGGGCAGCCTGGGCTCCGCGTCCTCGCCATGGGGCAACCTCACCATCGCGATCTACGCGTCGGCCAGGCCCAGCCCGGCCACGCTGGTGATCGCCACGACCAGACAGCTGCCGCTGTCCGGACTGGCGTACCCGTTCCGGGTGGGCGCCAGCACCTGGCTCATCGTGGCCCAGAGCCCGCATCCGGTCGTCGGCGCGCTGGCCGAAGCCATGCCCTTGATCATTCTGGCGATCGGCCTGATCGCCGCGGTGCTGGTGACCGCCGTCGTCGAGACGCTCGGCAGGCGGCGTGACTATGCCACGGCACTGGTGGCGGAGCGCACCGCCTCGCTGCGCACCGCGATCGCCGACCTGGAGGAGGCGCAGGCCCAGCTCATCCGCCAGGAGCGGCTGGCCGCCGTGGGCCAGCTGGCTTCCACGGTGGGGCACGAACTGCGCAACCCGCTCGGCGTGGTCATGAACGTCCTGTACCTGATGGAGGCCGGAGCGGGCGGCAAGGACGACCCGGTCCGGCGCCATATCGCCACCGCCAAGCGGGAGATCTCGGCCGCCACCCTGATCGTCTCGGACCTGCTCGACTACTCGGCGGGCCTGGCAGCCGATCCTGGCCCCGGTGCATGTCGCCGACCTGGTGGCCGAGGCGCTGTCGGTCGCGCCGCCGCCGAAGGGCGTGCAGGTCATCCAGCAGGGTGAGCCGCAGGTCACGATCGACGCGGACCATGACCAGATCCGGCAGGCGCTGCTGAACCTGATCACCAACGGCTATGACGCGATGCCTGGCGGGGGCACGCTCACGGTAACGGCCGAAGCGGGCACCGATGCGGTTCAGATCATCGTGACCGACACCGGGACCGGCATGGACGAGGAGACCCGTGAGGCCATCTTCACCCCGTTCTTCACCAAGAAGGCCCGCGGTATCGGCCTTGGGCTGGCGGTGACGAAACGGGTCATCGAGGCCCACCATGGCACGATCGAGGTGGTGAGCGCGCCGTCGGCGGGCACCTCCTTCACGATCACCGTGCCGTGCCGCCCCGGCGCTGGCGAGCGCGTCGCGATGAGCGGCTCCGCCGTGCTGGTCGTCGACGACGAGCCGGGGATGCGGGACACCCTGGTCGCCATCCTTGAGCAGAACGGCTACCGGGTCTCGTCGGCACCCGACGGGGAGAGTGCGTTCAGCGCGGTGCAGGAGACGGCCTTCGACGTGGTGGTGATGGACATCCGGATGCCGGGCAGGGACGGTGTTTCGGTGCTGGAGGAGATGGGGGAGCCACCGCCTCAGGTCATCCTGATGACCGCCTATGCCCAGGAAGCACGGCTGCAGGCCGCCGCGAGCGCCAACGCGTTCGCTGTATTGCACAAGCCCTTCGAGACCCGCCGGATGCTGGGACTGGTCGCTGACGCCAGCCAGGCGAGAAGATGACCGCACCGGCACCGGCGGCCGAGATGATCGGCACGGGCACCGTGTACATCGTCGACGACGATCCCGACATGCGGCAGACGATCGTCGACATACTCGGCATCGCCGGGATCGCCGCGGAGGGATTCGGCTCCGGGGCGTCCGCGCTCGCGCCGCACGGCCCGGAGCAGCCGGATCTGGCAGTGGTCGATCAGCGGCTGCCCGACACCACGGGGATCGACCTCGCCGCCAGCCTGAAGGCCGCCGACCCCGATCTGGCGGTGATCCTGCTCACCGGGTACGTCTCTGCCGACAGCGCCATCGCGGCCGTGGGCGTGGTCGACGACTTCCTGACCAAGCCGGTGCCGCCCGAGGATCTGGTCCGCAGCGTCCGGGCCGCCATCGACCGCACCCGGCTGCGCCGGGAGAACCGGCGCCTGGTCACCCGGCTGCAAGAGCTGAACTCCTCCCTCGAAGCGACCGTCGTACAGCGCACCCACGAACTTGAGGAAGCACACAAGCGCGCGCTGAAGGACCAGGTCATCAAGGAGCGGTTGCAGGCTCAGGCGGAGCGGGAGCGGCTGGAGAACCGCCTGCACCAGGCCCAGCGCCTGGAGAGCCTGGGCCAGCTGGCCGGCGGCGTGGCACACGACTTCAACAACCTGCTCGCGGTCATCCTGACCTGCACCACCTTCGTGGCCGAGGCGACCGAAGGGAACGAGTCCGTCCGGGCCGACGTGGAACAGATCAAGACCGCGGCCGAGCGGGCCGCCCGGCTCACCCGGCAGCTGCTGATCTTCGGGCGCCGGGACAAGGCCAATATCGAGGTCCTCGACCTGGGCGCCATCGTGACCGACATCCAGGGCCTGCTGTCCCGCACCATCGGCGAGACCGTCACGCTGGCCGTGCGCGCGACGGGGGACCTGCCGCCGATCCGCGCGGACCGGGGCCAGATGGAGCAGGTGCTGATCAACCTCGCGGTCAACGCCCGGGACGCGATGCCGGACGGGGGACGCTGACCATCAGGCTGGGCACCACCATGCTCGACGAGGACTACACCCGGCTGCATCCGCCGATCGCGCCGGGCCACTATGTGGAGCTGTCGGTCAGCGATACCGGGACGGGCATGCCCCCCGAGGTCGTGTCCCGGATCTTCGAGCCGTTCTTCACCACCAAGCCCAAGGACAAGGGGACCGGGCTGGGGCTGGCCACCGTGCACGGCATCGTCGCCGGGTCCGGCGGCAGCCTCAGCGTCTACTCCGAGCCGGGCATGGGCACGACGTTCCGCGCCTTCTTCCCGGCCGCGGCCGAACATGCCGCGGGACTTGCCGAGCCGGCCGGTGGACGAGGCCAACCGGGGCCGCGGCGAGATGGTCCTGGTGGTGGAGGACGAACCGGCCGTCCGCCAGCTCACCGCCCGCATCCTGCGCCGCAACGGATACTCGGTGCTCGAGGCGGCCTCCGGCATGGAAGCGCTGACGCTGGCCGCCGATCATCAGTTCGACATGCTGCTGACCGACCTGGTGATGCCCCAGATGTCCGGCTCGGAACTGGCGCAGCGGATCCAGGGGATGTACCCGGAGATACCGATCCTGTTCATGTCGGGCTACAGCCAGGACGTCCTCGGGCCCCGTGGCGCGCTCGACGAGGACGCGCCGCTCATCCAGAAGCCGTTCGCCGCGGCGGACCTGCTGAAGGCCATGCGCGCCAGGCTCGGCTGAGGCCCGGGCACCCGGCGGGCCGGCCGCGGGTCACGGCCTGGCCTCTGCAGCCGGTCGAGGTCGCGTTCCGCGTACAGCCGGTGCTCCCATTCCTCGCTGAGGATGGCCTGCAGGCAGCGGCGCACCGGGAAGCTCTCCGGCTCGGGGTAGCCCGGCTCGGTGACCGGCACGGTCCGGCCGGCCAGCGCGGTGTCGGTGAGGCCCGCGAGTACCCGGCGCACGGTGGCCATCCGGTCCGCGCGCAGCGCGAGCACCTGGTCCAGGGAGGGCCGTGCGCCCCGGTCGCGCGGGATGGTGGCCTCGGCGGGCATCTCGTCGTGGGGCAGGTCCAGCGGATCCCACGGCGCCGGGTCTCCCAGGATCGCGCGCCGCACCCAGGCGTCGGTGGCGAACACGAGATGGCGGAGTGTCTCGATGAAGGACCACTCGTCGTCGACCCGCTCGTGCAGCAGGCCCGGGTCCACCCCGCGGGCCCGCTCGACGGTCCGCTGCCACAGCTGCTCCAGGATGTCCCAGGCTTCGCGGTACCCCTCGGCGTCCGCTGGCCTCATCTTGGCCCGGTCCGGGTAGCGCCGGTTGAGTTCGGCCTCCACCAGTGGCACGACGTCCACGCCGTTGACCCGCAGGTTGCTGATTCTGCCGCTGATGTCCATGTCCACCAGGTTGGAACCGCTGATCCGGGCCCCGGTCAGGTCCACCAGGCGGAAGTCCGCACCACTGAGGTCGACGTCGCGGAACCGGGCGCCGGTCAGATAGACGTCCTCGAACCGGGAACCGGCTAGGTCCTCACCTGTGAAGTCGGTCATCCCACCAGCCTTTCAGGAATCCCGGGCGACCGCCCGCGCCGCCGCGTGGCGTCATAGCGTCGGCATGTGGTGCGCTACCGGGTGGTGATCTCCGGCCAGGTCCAGGGTGTCTACTTCCGTGCCGCCTGCCAGCGGATGGCCTGGCAGCGTGGCGTGACGGGGTGGGTGCGCAACCTTGACGACGGCCGGGTCGAAGCCGTCTTCGAGGGCCCGGACGCGGACGTGCAGCACCTGCTGGACTGGTCGCGGCACGGCCCGCGCCTGGCCGTGGTGGCCGGCGTCACCGTGCGGGCCGAGCCACCGGAAGGCCTCGGCAGCTTCCAGATCAGATAGCCTGCGCGGCGCCAGCGGGCCAGGCCGACGCTCCCGGCCGCCAGCGGCGGCCACGGTGCGGTAACCGCTGCCCAGCAAGGAGTTCCGGCTCCGGACCGGCAGGCCGGGCCACGCCGCCGGGACTTTCGGCCCGGGTCTTACGGCCCTGGCCGATAAGGCCGGATGGCCATTCCGCCGGGTCTTCTTCCCCAGGCTCAACTGCCCCGCGACGGCCCATTAACCAGGCGAACAGCCAGGGGCGAAAACCCTGCCCAAGAGGGGCTGCACGCCTCTGGGGACCACCAGTGATTTCTAGCAAAGTAGTTATTGCAATTAAAACTGCAGCAATTCTTAAGGGGTAGTCATGTCAGCCAGCTCAGCCAAGAAGCTCATCGCCCGCCTGTCGGCCGCCCTCGCCGCCACGGTCGCCGCCGGTGCCGCCGCTGCCACCCTCGGCATGGCGCCCGCCTCCGCCGCCAGCACCAGCAACTGGATCATGACCGGCTGGAACATCCACCAGCTGGACCAGCTTTCCCCGGCCACCGCGAATCACTTCTTCAACACGCCCGGCTCCTACGCGACCGGGCCCAGCACCGGCACTTCCCCGGTGAGTGACGGATTCGCCACCTCCAGCGTCCTTGTGTACAACTCCTACGCGCAGTTTGCTTCCGACATTGCCAATCACGCCATCGCGCCGTCCTACCAGTGGGTCATGTACGACCCGGAGTACTGGTCGCAGACCCCGGTCAGCGAGCAGCAGAACCCGGCGCTGTACATGCAGGAGTTCGGCCAGCTGGCACACGCCAACGGCCTCAAGGTCATTGAGACCCCGGGCCGCGACCTGGGCCTGGTGCCCGGCTCGGCCTGCCCGGAGACGCCCGGCGAGAGCCTCGACCACTGGTACCTGCGCTGCAACATCCCGGGTGCGGCCGCCAGCTCCGCCGACATCGTCGTCGTCCAGGACCAGGTGAACACCACCAACCCGGCCGAGTTCGACAACCTCTACAGCTCCTCCGAGAGCCAGGCGCAGGCCGCCAACCCGCAGGTCGTCGTGGACGCCGAGCTCTCCACCACCTACGGCAGCGCCGGCCAGATGGCCACCGCCGCCAAGTCCGCCCACGCCCAGGGCATCTACATCAACGCCACCACGCCGGCCATCGGCAAGACCAGGACGTTCCTGCACGACATGCAGGTCGCCGGTTACTGACCCGATCGCCGCCGGGCCCGGCATCCCCCACGGGGTGCCGGGCCTGCCGCTGTGGCCCGCGGTCAGCCGGGCAGGCCCATCGCGTACACCAGGCTGCGCCCGCTGACGTTGTCGTCGGAGGCCATGAACACCTTGCCCCCGGCGACGGCGAGCGGCGCACCGAGGTAGTCCTGGTTGCTGCTGAGCTGCAGGAAAGCGATCGGCATGCAGATCGCGGCGCCGCAGCCTGCCGCCTTGAAGGCGTACAGGCCCGCGTCGGGCGGGACGCTGCTCGCGGGGCCCTTGCCGACGAACACGACGCCGTCCACCACCGATGGCGCGGAGGCGGACCCGGACTCGAAATTGACCCCGGTCCACAGCGGCTCGCATCGCGGCTTGCCGCACCCGGCGGCGGGGTAGGCAGCCACGACACCGATGGTGTTCGGGTCCGGTGTGCCCTGGGTCGTGGCGAACAGCATGTTCCCGGACACGGCGGGCGGGCCCTCGGCGCCGCCGTCGCCGGTGTCGTAGGCCCGCAGCGGCTTGCAGGTCTTCGCGCCGCAGCCGGTGGCGCCGAACGCCATCAGGTGGAACCTGGTGTTGGTCCCGTTGCCGAACAGTGTTCCCGAAGTGGTGTAGACGGTGCTCGCCGTGACGGCCGGGGCGGCGGTGCTCCCGGCGGGCCCGCCGATGCCGGCCGTCCAGGACGGTGCGCAGTCCGGCGCCCCGCAGCCCGCCGCGGGGAAGACCAGCAGGCGGCCGTTGAACAGGTTGGGCGTGTCGTGGAAGGTGGTCACGTAGACGAACCCGTTGCCGACCGCCGGTGCCCCGATCAGTTCGGTGGACAGGCCGTGCCCGGTCCACAGCGGCTGGCAGGTCGGCGCCCCGCAGCCGGCCGCGGTGAACGCGTACAGGTGGCCGGTGAAGTCCCCGACGTAGGCCACGCCCCCGGCGACGGCGACCGAGGAGTCCACCACCGCGGCGCGCAGGTGCGCCTTCCAGCGCGGCGCGCACACGGCGGCGCCGCAGCCAGCGGCCGGGAACGCGTAGAGGAAATGGTCGGCGGAGCCGATGAACACCAGGCCACCGGCCACCGCAGGAGTGCTGGTGAAGTCGCCGGCGGCCATCCCCCGCCACATGGGCTGGCAGGACGGCTGGCCGCACCCGCTGGCCGGATAGGCGTTCAGGCTGCCGTCGAAGCCGCCCTGGTACAGCACCCCGCCGGCCATCGCGGGACCGCCTTCGCTGGCCGTGTTGCTGCCGAAGTCGGCGGTGAACAGGGTGCGCATGCCGCTGACGTTGCCCGGGTTGAAGGCCTTCTCGGCGGGGTTGGTGCCCAGGCGGCGGGGGGACTGGCCGAGCTGCGGCCACTGGCTCGTGCCGGTACCGGCCGCCCCGGCCGGCGCCGCGGCACCGGGCCGGGCAGGTGCCGCCGCGGCCGCCCCGGCGGGTGCCACCACGGCCGCGAGGCCGAGCGGCACGGCGAGCGCGGCGGCCCCCGCGATGGCGGCCAGCCCTGATCTCACCCGCATGTCCCCTCCTCACCGCGGGCTCCCCGCACCCGCCCCACCAAGCACGGCCGAGGCGGGCGTCAGGTTCAAAGGCTGGTAAACAACGAGAAATCAGGTTCAAAAGCCGCTGCGTTACGCAGGCCTCGGCGATGGCCCGCCCGCAGCGACGGGAAGTCCCCGCTGGCGGACCTGGGGGCGGATGCCGGGGGGAGCCGATCGCCGCGCGCGTAATGCGTTGCCGCCGCCGGACGCCGGCGGCCAGTATGGCGTCATGAGCGAGCGGTTCGTCGTCACGCGCCCGGGATGCGACCTGGCCGGGGAACGCTGGCCGGGGGGCGCCCCGCTGATGGTGCTGCTGCATGAGGGGGTGTCCGACCGGCGCGGCTGGCGCCAGGTGGCGCAGCGCCTGGCCCCGCAGGTGACGGTGGTGGCGTATGACCGGCGTGGCTACGGGGAGTCCCCGGTGAGCACGGCTCCCTTCACGCACGCCGATGACCTGCTGGCCGTCCTCGACCGGGAGCAGGCCCGGCAGGCATGGCTGGCCGGCGCGTCGGCCGGTGGCGGCCTGGCACTGGACGCCGCGCTGCTGGCGCCGGACCGGGTCGCGGGCCTGGTGCTGATCGGCTCGGCGGCCAGCGGCGCGCCGGACCCCGCCGAACTGGACCCGGACACCCAGCGCTTCGACGAGTTGCTGGACGCGGCGATCGCCGCCGGGGACCACGCGGAGATCAACCGCCTGGAGACCTGGCTGTGGCTGGACGGGCCGTCCCAGCCGGAGGGCCGGGTCGGCGGCGAGGCCAGGGCGCTGGCTCTCGACATGAACGCGATCGTGCTGGGCAACGGGGACCGGGAGGACGACGGCGGCAGCGGCGTGGACGCGTGGCAGCGCCTGGACGAGGTCGATATCCCGGTGACGGTCGCCTGCGGCGAATTCGACGTCCCATTCATCGCCGCCCGCAGCCGCGACCTGGCCGCCCGGCTGCGTGGCGGCTGCTACCAGGACCTGCCCGGCATGGCGCACCAGCCGTACCTGGAAGACCCCGGCCGGGTCGCCGACCTCCTGCTCGGCGCGATGCGCGGCTAACCGCCCGGAGCGGGCCCGGTGACGGGCTTGATACCGGCCGCGTGCCGCCGGGCCAGCGCACGGTAGATCTCCGGGTTGTGCTCCACCCACTGCCTGGCCCCGCCGCTGATCTCCCGTATCACCCTGGCCGGGACCCCGGCGGCGACCATCTCGCCGGGGATCGTCATTCCCGGCGGCACGGTGGCGCCTGGCCGCGACCAGGGCACGCGGCCCGACGACCGCCCCGTCGAGGACCGTGGCACCGTTACCCACGAGGGCCTCGGTGCCGATGACCGCGCCGTGCACTACGCACAGGTGGCCGATGGTCGCCCCCTCGCCCACCTCGGTCACCGGGTCGGCACCGCCGTGCAGCACCGACCCGTCCTGTACGTTCGCCCCGCGCCGCACGATGATCGTGCCGAAGTCGGCGCGCAGCACAGCCCCGTACCAGACCGAAGCCTCCGCCTCGACCCGCACGTCTCCGACCAGGGTGGCGGTGGGCGCGATCCACGCGGCCGGGCTGATCTCCGGCTCCCGGCCCTCAAACGAAAACAACGGCATCCGCCCATGATGCACCGGGCGGCGCCAGTGCCCGGGCCGCGCCGCCGGAATTCGCGGCCGCGGCCCGGCGTACCTGGCGATCCGCAGCGGATCTTGTTACTTCTTGAAGGCGTCCTTCACCTTCTCGCCAGCCTGCTTCAGGTCGCCCTTCGTCTCCTCGGCCCGGCCCTCGGCCTCCAGGCTCCTGTCGTCCGTGGCCTGGCCGGCCTTCTTCTTGATCTTGCCCTTGATTTCGGTCACCTTGTTGGCGGCCTTGTTTTCTTCAGCCATGGTTGATCCCCTTACGATTTCAATGACCGCTGCCCGGCGAGGCGGGCCGCAAACACCGGCGCCCGGCGGCGGGCTCCCCAGGACGGCCCCTGCCCGCTGTGCCCCGGACGCGGCGGGCCGTGGCGTCATCGGGGGTGACTGCCCAGGTTGCGCCCGCAGATTGCTGCAATTCCCCGCCGATGATCCCGGATGCAAACCGCTTTGCCGGAGTAACTTGGGGAGCATGGTTTGTAGCTATTCAGCCGGAACTCTGGAAGTCTCGGCGAGCGTAGCTGGAGCAAGATCTATGGGTCATGACGGGGGAGTCTTACGGCATAAGGCCGGGTAGTAGCGGTAGTGGCGGAGGCCGCCGTCGCCCGCGGCGTCATTTCTGTCGGGGCCGCCGCCGTGGTCGTTCCGGTCTGCAAGGCGGTGAGCTCGGCTGCGGTAGCACCCGGCGGGTCAAGCTGGCTGTGACGGCGTTCATCGGGGTTCGTGGTGGAGGAGCAGTTGCTTGAGCGCGGAGGCGATCGAGTCCTGCTGCTGCCGGTTGAGCGGTTTGAGGAATGCCTGGTTGGCGGCTATCAGTTCGTGAAGCGCCTGCCGGGCGACCTTGCTGCCTTGCGGGGTGAGACGGACGAGCACCCCGCGCCGGTCGGCCGGGTCGGGGGTGCGGCGGATGAGCCGGGCTCGTTCGAGCCGGTCGAGCCGTGAGGTCATGGCCCCGGTGGTGATCAGGGAGGACCGGGCCAGGTCGCTGGGCTTGCTGCCGTGCTGGTCACCGACCCGGCGCAACGTGTTCAGGACGTCGAAGTCGGCGATGCTCAGCCCGAACCGCTGGAGGACGGTGCCGACGGTGCGTTCGTAGTAGCCCGCGCACAGCAGCAGGCGCCCGGTGACTTCGAGCGAGCTGGAATCCAGGTGCGGGTCACGTTTTCGCCACGCCTGGATGATGCGGTCGACGGAGTCACTCTCCACCTGGCGAAGTTTAGCTTGACATCAAGCGAGACCCCAGTAGCCTGACGTTAAGTTACTTGATGCCAAGCTAACGGTGCCGGGAACGCGCGGACCCGCCGCCCCGGCCGAGGAGGCCGCCATGCTCGCTGCCTACGTCGCGGTCACCGGCGTGGCCGCGATCGCCTACGCCTACGCCGCCGTCTTGAACTTCACCCACGACAAATCAGTAGCCAAGGTCGCCGAGAGGCTGCGAGTGCCGGTGTCGTGGATGGTCCGGCTGGGCCTCCTGCTCGCCGCGGGCTCGCTCGGGCTGGTGGCGGGCTTCGCCGTGCCGGCGCTCGGAACGGCCGCAGCCTGCGGCCTGGTCCTGTACTTTGTGTCCGCAGCCGGTGCCCACATCCGGGCACGCGATACCCGGCTCCTCAACTGGGTCAACTGGGCCGCGTTCTTCTCACTGGCCGTGGCCGCGCTGGCGGTGGGCCTGGCCTACCACGGTCCCTGGTGACGGCGCCAACGGCCCCGGCTCCGGCGAGAAACAGCGCGCATGCTCACCGCAGCCACACCCCTGTCCAGCCTTCTGGGGAACTGGCGGCGCTGCGTGCCCGGGTGGCGCAACTAGAGGCGCAGCTGGCCGGCCGGGACTCCCAGCTGGAGGTTGCCGTGGCGCAGCTGGCCGCCCGGGACGCCCAGCTTGCGGCGGCGCAGGCACGGCTGGCGGTGCTGGCCGGGCAGGCCGAAGAACTCCGGCGGCAGCTGGGCAAGGATTCCTCCACCTCATCGAAGCCGCCGTCCTCCGACAGCCCGTATCAGAAGAAGCCGAAGGACCGGTCGCTGCGGCGCCGATCTGGACGCAAGCCAGGTAAGCAGCCGGGGGCGCCGTCCTCAACGCTGCGCCAGTCCGATCATCCCGGCCAGCAGGTGGAATGCGTCCCGGCGGCGTGCGGGTCCCTGCGGCGCGGACCTGTCTGATGCTGCCGTCACCGGCGTGATGAGGCGGCAGGTGTTCGAGGCCGCGCCCGCGCCGCCACCGGTGGTGACCGAGTACCAGGTGGTCGCGAAGGAGTGCCCGGGCTGCGGGGCAGTGACCGAGGGCATGACCCCGGCGGAGGTGACCAGCCTTGTCCAGTACGGGCCGGGGGTGCACGCGAGGGCGGCGCTGGCGGTCTGCGCCCATCACCTGCCGGTCGCCCGTGCCGCCAAGCTGCTGGCCGCCTTCACCGGTGTGAACGTCTCCGCCGGGTTCGTTGCCGGGGTGCGGGGGAAGGCGGCGGCCCGGCTGGGCCCGTTCATGGACCGGGTCCGGGCGCTGCTGCGCGACGCTGGGGTGCTGTATGCCGACGAGACCCCCGCCCGCGCCGCCGGGGACCTGCGCTATGTGCATGTGGCCTGCACCGAGTTCCTCACCGCCATGCACACCGGCGGCCGGTCCGCGGAGGACATCGACGCCGGCGGCGTGCTGCCCGGCTACCAGGGCACGATCGTGCGTGACGGCTACGCCGGCTATCACCACCTGTCCGACGCGGTGCACGCCTGGTGCGGCGCCCACGGGCTGCGCGACCTTAAGGGCCTGTATGAGTTCGATCCCGAAGGCCAGGTGTGGGCACGGTCCATGGCCGACCTGCTGATCCGGGCGAACAAGCAGGCCACCGCCGCCCGCGCCGCCGGGCAGCCCCAGCTCAGCGACGCCCAGCTCGCCGAGATCACCGCCTGGTATCGCGGCGCGGTCGCCAAGGGCATCACCGACAACCAGAACCGGCGCGCCAAGATAGCCCGCGACGGGCTGCGGCTGGCCCGCCGGTTCCGCGACCACCAGGACATGATCCTGCGGTTCGCCACCGACCTGGCCGTCGGGTTCACCAGCAACCAGGCCGAGCGCGACGTCCGCCCCGTCAAAGTCCAGCAGCGCACCTCCGGCGGATGCTGGCGCACCCTGCAAGGCCTCGCCGACTTCGCGATCGTCCAGTCCCACCTCTCCACCGCCGCCAAATGGGGAATCGACCCGCTCGACGCGCTCACCCTGATCTTCACCACCGGCCCATGGCTACCAGCCGCCATCTGCCCCGGCTGAATAGCTACCATGGTTTTGCCATTTGCTTGTGCTGGCCGTCGTTGATACCGAAACGTCCCTGGCAATACCGTTCTGCTGTGCTGAGTCTTGCCCTGTGGACGGCCCGGTGGTGACGGAGTCCCGGCCGGGGCCCCTGCTGCGCGGTAACAGGAACTGGCGGCTGCTGTGGGCCGGCCAGGCGATCTCGGCCGTGGGCGACATGGTTTTCTACGTCACCGCGCTGCTGTGGACCGCCACGGTCATCGCCAAGGGCGAGTCGTGGGCACCGGCCGCGGCAAGCGGCGCACTGATCGCGGCGGCGGTGCCGGCCATCGTGGTCGGGCCGATCGCCGGCGTGTTCGTCGACCGGTGGAACCGGCGCAAGATCATGCTCGTGTCCGACGCGGCCCGCTGCGTCCTGGTGGCCAGCCTCCTGGTGCTGCCCGCCCTGCGGCACGACCTGCCCGTCGGTGCGCAGCTGACGATCCTGTACGCGGTGATCGTGGCCTGTTCCAGCTTCGACCAGTTCTTCGTCCCGTCCCGGCTGGCGGTCATCGGCGCGATCGTGCCGGAGGAACTGCAGCCCGCCGCCAGTGGCCAGCTCTCCGCGTCGGCCGCGATGGCCCAGGTCATCGGCCCGCCGCTGGCCGCGCCGCTGCTGTTCACCCTCGGCGTCCAGTGGGCGCTGATCCTGAACGCCGCGTCCTTCGCCGTCTCGTTCCTGTGCGTGCGGGCGATCAGCGTCCCGCTGCCGGCCGGTGCCGCGGCGGCGGCCACCCGCAAGGGCTACCTGACCGAACTCCGCGACGGCCTGGTCTACTTCGCGCGCAGCAAGGTGCTCATCGCGCTCGGCATGGGACTGGCGGTCGCGCTCATCGGGAACGGCGCGGTCAACTCGCTGGTCGCCTTCTTCGTACCGCACAACCTGCATGCCGGGGCCAGCTGGCTCGGCTTCGTGATCGGCGCCGTGGGCGTCGGTGCCGTGGCCGGGTCGATCCTCACCGGGCGCCTGGCCAGGCGGTTCGCCGCCGGCAACCTGTTCTGGGTGTCCCTGGTGGGCGCGGGCATCCTGCTGATCGGTTTCTCCAGGTCCACCGCCATCGCGCCGGCCATCGCGTTCGCCCTTGCCCTCGGGCTCTTCGCGGGCGTGCTCAACTCGGTCAGCAACCCGATCATTCTCAGTTCCACGCCGCCGCAGTTCCTCGGCCGGGTCAGCTCCGTCCTCAGCCCGATCCTGGAGCTGTCCTCGATGACCGGGATGATCGTGGCCGGGACGCTCGCCAGCACAGCGCTGGCCGGCTTCCACGCCACCGTCGCGGGAGTGCACCTCGGCCCCTATGACACGATCCTGGGCTGCGGCGGGCTGCTGTTCGTGGTGGGCGGCCTGGCCGCCATGACACCGATGCGGTCCGTCAGCAGGCGCGGCGCGGCCGGCGATCCCGGCGCCGCGGCAGCGCAGGAGCCGGCCACGCAGAACCCGGCCTAGCACGGCGGCCGCCGGTGGAGCTCGGACCTGCCCGCCCGCGCCCGGCCCGGGCCGGCCTGCCAGGCTGTAGCCATGGCACAAGACCCCGGCCGCACCCTGGTGCTGCTCCGGCATGCCAAGTCGGCCTGGCCCGACGTGGCCGACCACGACCGGCCGCTGGCCCGCCGCGGCATCCGGGCCGCGCCCGTGATGGGACGCTGGCTGCGCGACGCCGGGCTGGTGCCCGACCTGGTGCTGTGCTCGACCGCACGCCGGGCCCGCGAGACCTGGCAGTTCACGCGGGCCGGCCTCGCGGCCACGGCACCGCCGGTCACGTTCGACGGCAGGATCTACGATGCCGCGGCCATAGACCTACTGGCCCTGATCCGCGAGGTGCCCGACGCGGCGGGCACGCTGCTGCTCATCGGGCACAACCCGGGGATCGGTGAGCTGGCCCTCCTGCTCGCGGCGCCCTTCGGTGCCGGGCCCGGCACCGCCGCTCCCGGCGACCTGGAGCGGATGCGGGCGAAGTTCCCCACCGCGGCGGTCGCGGTGCTGCGGTCCGCCGGAACCTGGCCCGAGCTCGCCCCGGGCCGGGCCCGGCTCACCGCGTTCGTCGCGCCCCGCGATCTGGGCGACGGGCCGGCGGCCGGTTCCTAGCCCAGCCCGGGCTCACCCCGGTGACGGCGGCGGTCAGGGCTGCTCGACCACCATCGGCGAGTGGCCGGTGG
This sequence comes from uncultured Actinomycetes bacterium, assembly GCA_963730235.1. Taxonomy (GTDB): domain Bacteria; phylum Actinomycetota; class Actinomycetes; order Streptosporangiales; family Streptosporangiaceae; genus DASXKD01. Next base: position 246,085 of record CAVSRH010000004.1, on the reverse strand, counting down.
GGTCCCGCGGAAACTCATCGGCTCACGGGCAGGCCACGGTGCACCCGCCGCCGCGCTGGGCATGGTGTCCGGGGGCAGGGCATGTCGAAACCACGGCCGGGTGGTTCGTGGAATCAGTGAGAGGGCGCCGCCGGGCGCCCCGGCACCGTACACGGGAGGAAAAAATGAAGTACCTGATACTGGGCGCGATTACCGAGGCTGGCCAGCAGCTACCTGGTCCCGGCCTGGAGGCGTGGATGGCCGAGATTGGGGCCTGGTACGAGAAGTACGGCGCGGCCGGCGTGCTCGCCGACGCCGGGCACCAGCTTGACTTCCCGCACACGGCCAAGACCGTGCGGGCGGGCGGCGTGACCGACGGCCCGTACATCGAGGCCAAGGAGGTCCTCGCCGGCTACTCCCTGCTGGAAACCGCGACCATCGATGAGGCGGTGCAGATCGCGCAGACCTGGCCGGGCGTGGACCGCGGGTGGATCGTGATCGAGGTCCGCCCGGTCATGGCGCAGTGACGCCCCGGCGGTTACAGCGCGAGGCGGCGGGCGAGCAGTTCACGTTCGGCCGGGTTGGCGGCCAGTGCAAGCGCCCGCCCGTTCGCCAGGCCGGCCTTGCCGTGCCGGCCGAGCTCGGTCAGCAGTTCGGCCCGCACGGCGTGGAACAGCCTGTAGTCGCCGAGGTCACCGGCCAGCGGCTCGACCTCGTCCAGTGCGGCCTGCGGGCCGGTCACGAACCGGGTGGCGACGGCACGGTTGAGCCGCACCACGGCTGAGGGCGTGAACACCAGCAGCCGGTCATACAGCGCCCTGATCTGGCGCCAGTCGGTGTCCGGGTAGCGCCGCGCCGCGGCGTGGACCGCCGCGATGGCGGCCTGGAGCTGGTAGGGGCCCGGGCGGTGCATCGCCATCGCGCGGGCGAGCAGCCGGGTCGCCTCGCCGGTGAGCGCCCGGTCCCACCGGGCACGGTCCTGGTCGGCCAGCCGGACCAGCCGCCCCCAGCCGTCGAACCGCGTCGCGGCACGGGACTCGTGCAGCAGCATCAGCGCCAGCAGCCCCAGCACCTCGGGCTCGGCCGGCATCAGCACCTGCAGCAGCCGGTTCAGCGCCACCGCCTGGGCGGCCAGGTCACGGCGTGCGGGAGTGCGCCCGGCACTGGCCAGGTAGCCCTCGTTGAACACGAGATAGATGACGGCGAGCACCTCATCGAGCCGGCCGCCGAGCTGGTCCGGGCCGGGGATGCGCACCGCCGTGCCGGTCTCCCGCAGCGCCTTGCGCGCCCGGGACAGCCGCTGCGCCATGGCCGGCTCGCTGGCCAGGAAGGCGGCCGCGATCTCGGCCGTGGTCAGCCCGCACACCACGCGCAGGGTCAGCGCGATCTGGGACTGGACGGACAGGGCCGGATGGCAGCAGGCGAAGATCAGGCCGAGCAGCTCATCCGTCTCGTCGCGGGAGCCCCAGGAGTCCTGCTCGCCCGGTGCACCCGGGCGGCCGGGCGGGCCCGCCGACGGCGGGCTGGCCGCGGCCAGCAGCGCCAGCTTCTCCTGCCCGGCGCGCTCCCGGCGCATCCGGTCGAGCGCCTTGCGCCAGGCGGTGGTAGCCAGCCACCCACCCGGGTTCGGCGGCACCCCGCCCGCCTCCCCTTCCCCCTTCTTCTGCCAGTGCTCGACGGCTTCGATGAACGCGTCCTGCACGGCATCTTCCGCCAGTGCGACGTCGCCGAGCCGGCTCGCCAGCGCGGCCCGGATTCCGGGTGCCCTCCCGGCGGTAGGCACCTTCCAGCGCCGCGGCGTCGTCCATGCCAGGCCCGCCCGCCTACCGGGGCGGTGCGACCGCGACCGCCTCGATTTCGACAAGCTGGCCGGGGTAGCCAAGGACCGCCACCCCCAGCAGCGTGCTGGGCGCGTCATGATCACCGAAGAAGCCGGCCACCTCGGCCCAGGCGGCGAGCAGGTCCGCCCGGTCGGCGCTGGCGACGTAGACGGTGGTCTTCAGCACGTCCCCGATCGCCGCCCCGGACTCCTCCAGGGCGATCCGCAGGTTGTGCAGCGCCTGGCGCATCTGCGCCGGGACGTCCCCCGGGGCAATGACCTGCCCCTGCTCATCGAGGGGGCAGGCACCCGCGGTGAAGATCAGGTCAGCCCGGCCAGCCTTGGCGGCGTACGCGTACGGGGCACCGGCGAACAGCCGGTCACTGCGGACAAGCGGAACAGCCATAACACCGGAGTTTGCCATGCCGCCCGGCCGGCGGGCCCGCGCGGGCGCACCAGCCCTGGCTGGACGGGTTTCGCGGCTCCCGCTTAGGAGGGGTAGGGCAGCAAGCAGATGCCCGCGTGGCCGCCGGCGCCGCCGCAGGTATCGGTGCCGTCCAGGTTGTCGCTGGCGATCCACAAGCCGGCCCGCGTGATCAGCATGTCGTCGGCGCCCATGCCGCGGCCCCGGGAGTACAGACCGGCGCCGCCGGCACCGGTGAGCAGGCGCCCGCCCGCGGCGCCGGAGGTGAACCCGCCCATGCCCGGCGCCGGGACGGCTCCGGGGCCGGCCTGGTTGCAGCCCCGGCCGTTGTAAGCCCACCGCTCGTGGCCGCCCACGTACACCGCGCCGTAGTCGGCGGCGATGGAGGAGAGCGAGTCGCAGCCGGTGTAGTTGACCCATTCGTGCGCCAGCCCGCCGGTCCGGGTAGCCGGGAACGCCGCGACCGCGTCACACAGCCCGGTCAGCGGGAAGGTGCTGTGCCAGCCCTCCGGGTGGAAGCCGGTGGTGGCCACGTAGACCGCCGAACCGTCCGGGGACCAGGCGGCCGCCTTGACATAGAAGGGGTGGTCGGCCGCGCAGAACCGGCTGAACTCCGCCGAGTACCAGTCACTGACGTTGCCATGGGTGCCCAGGTTGAGCATGAAGATCTGCTGCCGGGCTTCCCCGGCCACCCTGGTGAAGGTGCCCTCGGCCAGCACATGCGTCCCGCCCGGGGACAGCTGCTGGTTGTAGACGGCGGTCCGGTTGGGGTCCGCCCCGGGGAACGAGTAATGGCCGGAGACGTGCAGGTCCAGGTAGCCGTCGTCGCGGCCGGTGGACAGGCTCAGGCTCACGTAGTAGCGCCGGCTCGACCCGTTGATCGCGGTGAACCTGCCGCCTGCCAGCAGGTGCCCGTTCGGGGTCCGCAGGAGCGTGTCCACGGCGGCGTTGGCGTGATGTGCCCAGCCCGGCACCAGGGCGGCGCGCGAGGTGCTGATGCTGGCGATATTGCCGGCGCTGGCCCCGTCCACCCTGGTAAAGCTCCCGCCGATGTAGGCGCGGGAGCAGCCGGCCGCCAGCGCGATCGAGTTCACCGTGCCGTTCACGGCCGGCGCCCAGGAGGTGACCCGGTACGGCGCGGTGGCGCTGAAGCTGAACACGTTGTCGCGCCGGTAAGTCACGCCGCCCTGGCTGATCTCGGTGAAGCTGCCCACCGCGTACATGGTCCCGCCGCACTGCACCAGTTGCCGGACCTGCTCGGTCCGGCCCGAGGGCGCCAGCGCCGGGGTGCCCGCCGCGGAAACGGGGGAGACCCGGGCCGGTCCCGCCGCCGCCGCGCCGGGTGGGGCACCTGCCACGCTCACCGCCAGCGCGCACAGCGCCGCTCCGGATGCGCCCCGCGCCAGCCAGTGTCCCGTTGTCCCCACCGTTGCCTCCATGTGTACTGAACGCAACCACTTTACGGGACAACTGGTGCATATACGACATTAATCAGCCAAATCAACCGGTAGATCACCACGCAGAGTTACGGAACCTGAAGGGCGCCGGCGGGGCCCTAGGCGGTGGTTCCGGCGGATAACGACTCGCGGGCGGGCGACACCAGGTCGAGCGAGACCACCGCCGTCTCCAGCGTGACCCGGTCCACGGTGAGCACGCTCGCATTGGGCAGCGGGGTCCAGCCGGGCTGGGGCCAGCCGGAGCTTGCCACGACCACCGCGTCGCCGGTGGCCCGGTAGGCAAGGTGGAAGTACCCGGCGATCTCCTCGGGCGTGCTGGCGAGGCCACGCTTGCGCAGTTCCGCGGCGGGGATCCGGGCCGGGTCGTGCCAGGCGATCACATACATCCTCGCCGGCGCCAGCAGCACCGCGTTGAGGCTGTTCACCGCGTACCGCCCGGCGATGCTGGCCACCGTGTCCGCGACCGCCGCGATCATGTCACCGCGCCGTTCCTCCAGCCGCCACATGAGGTGCAGCAGGTAGCGCTCGCTGTCGGTGGTCCCGGCGAGCCGCCGTTCCCAGTCGGCCGGCAGCATCTCGCCGAGGCGGTCCTGCGGGTGGATGGCGCCGTTGTGGGCGAACGCGTAGGGCCCGTAGCAGAACGGGTGGGAATTGTCGTAGCCGATGCCCAGGCCCGGTGTTGCCCAGCGCAGGTGCACCAGGCCGAGATCACCCAGCGCCTGGTTGGCCAGCCCGCCGTAGTCCGGCTCCTGCTCCGCCCGGCGCGGGGACTTGCTGATGTGCGGCCCATCCGCGTCGTACCAGGCCATGCCCCAGCCGTCGCAGTGGTAGGCGGACAGCGCGGTGAAGGCACGGAGCCCTTCCCCGGTGAGCAGGCCTGCCGCCGAGGTGCTGCGGCGGGCACAGTAACCAAGCAGACGGCACATGGGGCGACTCTAGAGGTACTTGCCCATGCCGCCGGCCACGTCGATCGACGCGCCCGTGATGTAGCTTGCGCGGTCGCTGGCCAGGAAGGCGACCAGGCCGGCCACCTCGTCGGGCCGCCCGAACCGGCCGAGCGGGACCTCCGCGGCGGCAAGCTGGCCGAAGAACTCCCCGGCGGGCATGTCCGGCGCGCGGCGCTGGTGGATGTTCTCCCACTGCGGCGTCGTGACGAACCCGATGTTCACGCTGTTCACCAGGATTCCCTCGCCGCCCAGTTCCATGGACAGCGCCTTGGCGAGGTTGAGGCAGGCGGCCCGGTTCACCGACGACGCGAGAAAGGCCGGGTCCGGGTAGCGCCCGTACACGGCATTGATGTTGATGACCCGGGGCAGCGTGCTGCGCCGCAGGTGCGGCAGCGCCGCCCGGGTGCAGCGGATCTGCGAGAGCAGCTTGGTGTCGATGTCGGCGTGCCAGTCGTCGTCGGTCAGCGTGGCGAACCGGCCGGGCCGGGCGCCCCCGGCGTTGTTGACGAGGATGTCCAGCCCGCCCATGGCCCCCGCCGCCGCCTCGATGAACTCGGTCACCTGCCCGGGGTCCGTGACGTCACAGGGCATCGCCCGGACGGGGCCTGGCCGCCCCATCGGGCATCTGCTTGACCAGCTCGGCGGCTGCCGCGTCCAGTTCACCCGGGTGCCGTGAGCAGATCGTCACCGCGGCCCCCTCGGCGATCAGCTCGGCCGCGATGGCCTTGCCGATGCCCTTGGACCCGCCGGTGACGATGGCCCGCTGCCCGGACAGCCCCAGGTCCATCTACGCACCGGCCGGGGGGCCGCCGGGCGCCTCTCCCGCCGCGCCGGCGGCCTGCGCCTCCGCCAGCTTGAGCAGGCTCTGCCGCGGCGGGCAGAAGACGTCGACCTCCAGGCAGTGGCTGTCGGTCGTCCAGGCTCCGTGCGGGACCCAGGCCGGTACCACGGCCACGTCCCCCTTGCGCATGGTGCGCACGTCCCCGTCGAGGTCGAAGGTGAACTCGCCGTCCAGCACGATCACGATCTGCTCTTCCTCGTGCACGTGCCGCGGCGCCTCCGTACCGGGCTGGAAGCTGACGAAGTTCGTCATGGCACGCACGCCGAGAACGGGGCGGAAGCCGAGCCCGGGCAGGAACTCCACCGGCGTGATCGTGTCCACGTTCACGTACCGGCCGTCCCCGCCACGCTCGCCCAGTGCCTCCGTGGTGAAGTGGCTGGCAGCATCGCCAAGCTCCTCGCTCACTACCCCTCCAAGCCGGTCTTCAGGACCTCGCCGATCCGGCGAATGCCCTCGTCGATGAGATCATCCGCGACCCGGCTGTAGGCCAGCCGGATCTGTGCCGCCCCGGCATCGCCGGGGTAGAACGGGCGGCCCGGCACGTAGGCGACCTTGCGCGCCCGTGCCGCCGCCGAGAGCGCCACCGTGTCCGCTCCGTCCGGTGCCGTCAGCCAGACGTAGAACCCGCCCTGCGGGGTTGTCCAGGTCGTGCCGTCCGGCATGTGGGCGGCCAGGGCCTGCGTCGTGAGTTCGGCCCGGCGCGCGTACAGCGCGCGCGACGCGACGATCTGCCGGCCCAGGTGCCCGGCCCGGCCGTACTCCTCGAACATCCGCTGGCCGAGCGCACCGGAGCACTGGTCGGAGTTCTGCTTGGCGACCACGAGCCTGCCGATGACCTGCCGCGGCCCCGCCGCCCAGCCCAGCCGGACCCCGGGGAAGAAGATCTTCGAGCCGGTGCCCGCCTGCAGCACCACGTCCGGCGCGAGCGACCAGAGGCTGACCGGCGGCGGGCCGCCGAAGCCAAGCTCCCGGTACGCGACATCCTCACAGATCAGGAAGCCATAACGGCGGGCCAGGCCGACAAGCTCGGCGCGCCGGTCGGCGCTCATCGACAGGCCGGTGGGGTTCTGGTAGTCGGGGATCGTATAGACGATCTTTGGCCGCAAGCCTCCGGCGAGCAGTCCGGCGAGCACGTCGACGCGCATGCCGTCGTCGTCCATGGGAACGCCGCGCACGTCCGCCTCGTACCCACGGAACGCCATGATGCCGCCCAGGTAGGTGGGCGCCTCCACGACGACGACGTCGCCCGGGTCCACGTAGCTCTTGGCGAGCAGTTCCATGCAGTCGATGCCACCGCTGGTGATCATCAGCTCGGCCGGCCCGGGCCGCGACCCTTCCAGCGACTCCAGCCGCCCGGCCAGGTAGTCGCGGATCCCGGCGAGGCCCTCGGTCGCGGTGTACTGCAGGGCAACCGCGGCGTCGCCGGCGATCAGCCGGCCCGCGATCTCCGCCAGGATCGCGGTGGGGAACGTCGCCGGATCCGGGAAGCCACCGGAGAACGTGACGAGGTCGGTAGCCCCGGCCAGGGCGAGGATGGCGGTGAGCTCGCCGCCGCCCAGGGCGTGCGTCCGCTGCGCGAGGCCGGCGCTCCAGTCGTGTTGCTCAAGGGCTGCCGTCATGTGCCTGTCCCTCTCCGACCGGCCGCGCTCACTCTTGCTGGCCTCTCTTGACAGCAAAGTTTACAAATGTAAAAATCTTGGCCAGTCCTTACTTACATTGATACGTTCTGATTGCACTATAGCTCACACGGTCGGGGTTCACGAGATGGGCTACCTGGCAAATGGCAACTAGCTCGGCTCCGCTTGCCAACCTGACCGAGGTCGCCGCCCCGACCCCCCCGAAGGTCGACGTCGACGAGCTTGACCTGGCACTACTGCGCGCGCTCGCGGCCGACGCGCGCCAGTCCCAGCGCGCCCTCGCCCGCACCGTCGAGATGTCCCCGCCCGCGGTGGCCGACCGGCTTGCCCGGCTGGAACGCAACGGAGCCATCCGCGGCTACCGGGTGGAGGTCGACTGGGCCGCGCTCGGATACCCGGTGGTCGTCTATCTCGCCGTAACGGCCGGGCCCGGCATGGACCTGACCGAGATCATCCACGCCATCAGGGCGATGCCAGAGGCCGAGGACATGAGCGTCGTCACCGGCGGCCTTGACCTGCTCGTCAAGCTGCGCGTCCGGGATCACACCCACCTGCGCGAACTCCTGCTTACCAAGATCTTCCAGATCAACGGCGTACAGCGGACAGAAACATTTCTCTCCCTCGCCGACGTAGAACCGGACAACTTCACTGCCGCCATGCTGGAAGTCATGAGCCAGCACAAGGCAAGGCCCCGTGACGAAGGAACGGGGCCTTGGCCCAGCGGGGATTCGGGGTCGTCCCCCGGGCCAGCAAGGCCAGGCAGCGAACCTGACTGGCACCGCCCGCGCCATGCGCGGGCGACGTGCCTGATCGGAGGCCAGCCAGAATGGGAAGCCCTTCGCCAGACCGGAACCGGGTTACCGGGGTCGGCCAGGCCGGATTCGTCGCGCGGCATGACCTGTACACGCCCGAGCAGGCCGCGGCCGCCGACGCGGTGGCCAGCCAGATCCGCGAGCGTGAGCTGCGCACCGTCCGGCTGACCGTGGTCGATCAGCACGGTCACCCGCGCAGCAAGTCGCTGGCCCCGGACGTGGCGATCGCCGCCCTGTCGAACGGCCTGGACTTCTCCGGGGCGATCTACAGCCTGGACACCGGCAACCAGGTGTTCGTGCCGGCGTTCGCCGCGGGTGGCGGGTTCGGCATCGACGAGTTCACCGGGTTCCCCGACATCGTCCTGGTGCCCGATCCCGCCACCTTCCAGGTGCTGCCGTGGGCCGACCGCACCGGCTGGCTGCTCTGCGACACCTACTTCTCCAGCGGCCAGCCGATGCCGCTCGACGGGCGCGGCCTGATGCGCCGGATGCTGGGCGAACTCGGCGAAGCGGGCTACGACTTCCTCGGCGGGATCGAGATCGAGTACTACATCCTCAAGCTCACCGGCGAGCCGGTCACGCCGGAGAACGCCGGCTTCACGCCGCCGCCGCCGGGGGTGAGCGTGTTCGAGCTTGGCTACCAGTACCTCTCGGAGGTGCGGCTGGACAGCGTGGCCGCCACCCTCGAAGCGATCCGCGACGGCCTGTCCGCGGTGGGGCTGCCGCCGCGCTCGATGGAGGACGAGTGGGGCCCGGGCCAGATGGAGTTCAGCTTCAGCCCCATCGGCGGCCTGGCGGCCGCGGACGCGGTCGTGCTGTTCCGCTCCGCCGTCAAGCAGATGTGCCAGCGCCGCGGGCTGCTCGCGACGTTCATGTGCCTGCTGGCCCTGCCGAACTTCTTCTCCTCGGGCTGGCACCTGCACGAGTCGCTGCTGTCCCGCACGGACGGGCACAACGCGTTCGCCAGCGAGACGGACTACCTGTCCGGAGACCGGCCGGCAGTTCGTGGCCGGGCTGATCGAGCACGCGATGCCGATGACCGTGTTCGCCGCCCCCACCGTGAACGGCTACAAGCGGTTCCGCCCCTACTCCTTCGCCCCCGACCGGGTGACCTGGGCGCTGGAGAACCGCGGTGCGCTGGTCCGGGCCCAGGGCGCGCCCGGCGACGCGAACAGCCATGTGGAGAACCGGATGGGCGAGCCGGCCGCGAACCCGTACCTGTACATGTCGGCCAACATCGCCGCCGGGCTCGACGGCATCCGGCGCAAGCTCGCGCCGCCCGCCCCGATCGAGGCGGACCCGTACGCCGCCGAGGCGCCGATGCTGCCGACGTCCCTGGCAGACGCCGTCACGGCGCTCGAGAAGGACACGTTCTTCCGCGAGGCCTTCGGCGGCACCCTGGTCGACTACCTGCTCCAGATGAAGCGGGCGGAGCTGGGCAGGCACGACGCGGCGGTAGCCGAGAACCCGCCGCCCGAGGGGCAGGACGTCACCGACTGGGAGATGCGTGAGTACTTCGAGTTCTACTGACGGCCGGCCGCCACGGCCGTCGTAACGCAGCGGAAACAGGAGCGGCGATGACCCTGCAGCACATCGTGCTGTTCAGCTTCCCCCGGGAGCTGACCGAGGACGAGGCCACGGACATGCGCGCCATGGTGGCGTCCTGGCCCAGCGAGATCGGGCTGATGACCAAATGCCGGTTCGGCACGGACCTGACCGGGGCGCGCACCCGGGGTTACGGCTACCTGCTCTACACCGAGTTTCCCGACGTGGCGGCGCTCGACGAATACCGCGCCCACCCCGTGCACCAGCGCTTCTTCGCCTGGCTGATGGAACGTGACTGCACGCCCCTGGCCTTCGACTTCTACCTCGACGGGAACACCGTCCTGATGCCAGAGGAGCACGGGCCCGCCGACTTATCGCGGGCCCCGCTCCGGGCCGGAGGTGGTGCCGGCCGCCCGAGTGAGAGGAACACGACATGGCCAAAACCGACCCCGCACTGATAGCCGGCGCAGCGACCGGTGAGCTTGCGCACGGCTCGCTGCGGCTGTGGGACGCGATCGCGATCTCGGTATCGGTGATCGCCCCCGGCATGGCGATGCTGCTCAACGTCTCCGGCGTCGCCGTCGTCAGCGGCGGGTCCACCCCGCTGGCCTTCCTGCTGGGCGGCATCGCCTGCCTGGCGCTGGCGTTCGTCGTCATCGGCTTCACCCGCCGGATGGCCGCGGCGGGCTACGCCTACACCTATACCAGCCGCAGCCTCGGCAAGGACGCCGGCTTCATGGCCGGCTGGCTGTACTTCTTCGGCTTCATCTGCTTCGTCCCGATGACCATGTCCGGGGTCGGCTACCTGGCCGCCAACCTGCTGCACCTGAACCCGAAGCTGTGGATCCTGTTCTTCTTCATCGGCATGGTGGTCTATCTGGTGCTGTCCACCATCAAGATCAGGGTCACCACGCGGGTCCAGCTCGTCGTCGGCATCGTCACCGTGGCGATCATCCTGATCGTTGACGTGGTCACCACGGCCAAGGGCGGCGCCCACGGGCAGGCCCTGTCGGCGTTCAGCTTCAGCCACACCAACGAGGGCGGCTTCAGCGGCGTGTTCTACGGGATCATCCTGGGTGTCACGTCCTACATCGGCTTCGAGACCGCCGCCGACTTCGGCGAGGAGACCGCGAACCCGCGGCGCTACATCCCGATCGCGGTCATCGCAGCGACGGCGTTCGTGATCATCTTCTACCTGTGGACCACGTACGCGATCACCATCGGGTTCGGCGTCAACAACGGCGCGAAGTTCGGCGCCGACCCGGTCGCGCTGCAGACCGTCGCGAACACGTTCGTGGGGCACTGGCTCGGCACCCTCGTCGAGATCGGCGGCATGTGCGCGGCGTTCATCGTCTCTGTGGCGTGTGCCACGGCCGCCGCGCGCACCCTGTTCGCGATGGGCCGGGAGGGCGTGCTGCCGAAGGCGTTCGGGCGGACGCACCCGCGGTTCAAGACCCCGGTCAACGCCACGGTCGCGGTCACCGCGGTGTCCATCGTGATGGCCCTGCTGGTGGGCTACCCGTTCTCGGACGCGGCGTTCGGCGCGCCGTTCAGCAACTACTACTTCTGGGCCACGGTGGGCACGCTGCTGGTCATCGTGGTGTACATCCTGGTCTGCCTGGGCGGCGTCTCGTTCTTCTGGCAGACCCGCACTACCCGTAGGTGGAACCCGGTCTCGCACGTGGTGATCCCCGTGGTCGGCGCGGTGGTCTTCGGCGCGGCGTGGTACGGCTCGGTGCACCCCACCCCGCCGGGCATCCTCAAGTGGACCCCCTTCGTGGCCGTGGTCTGGCTGGTCCTCGGGCTGGCGGTGCTGGCCTGGCTGCGGTCGCGGCGTCCCCAGTCGGTGGCGATGATCGGCTCCATCCTCGGCGAGGAGGGCGGCGCCGACGCCGCCGTCCTCGACAAGTAACCAGGCCATTGGCGGCGGGGCCGGACCAGCCGTGCTCCGCCGCCGTGCCGCAGTGCCCGGCAGCGGCTAGCCGGCCATCGTGATCGCGTCGAGGCGCTTCTTGATGAACTGCCCCGACACGACCGGCTCGTAGTCGTTGGGCCTGCCGATGGGCGGCCGCAGCGACTCGATGACGGCGTCGTAGTCGGCCTCGTAGAAGTAGACGAGCGAGACGAGATCCTCGTCCGGCGCCTCGGACTGCGGCGGGAGCACCCGGTGCCGGTTGGACTTCCACCGGCGGCCGCTCCAGCGGGCGAGCAAATCACCGGAGTTGATCGTGAAGGCGCCGGGCTCGTAGGGAGCGTCCTGCCAGCCGTCCTGCTCGGTCCATACCTGCAGGCCACCGCGGCCCGGCTCACGGTCGAGGATCGTGACGGTGCCGAAGTCGGTGTGCGGGCCGATCCGGAACTGGCCGGGCTCGGGTTCGCCGGCCACCGCCATCGGCGGGTACCAGTTGATGTTCATCGTGTGCGTGGCGTGCCCGGTGTGCCGGGTGAAGAAGTCGGCATCCAGCCCCAGCGCCGCCGCGCACAGAACGAGCAGTTCATCCGCCAGCCAGCGCATGCGGGCGAGATAGGCCACGACGGCGGGCTCCAGCGTGGGCACCTCGGCCGGGTACACGTTGGGCTGGAACCAGTACCCATCGGCGGCCGGGTCCCCGGTCGCCTGGTCGGCGCCGACGGCGAACGACTCCTTCAGGTCGGGCGGGGTCTGGGTGCCCTCGGCGTAGGCGTTCGCCTCGACGCCCGGCGGCAGCCAGCCCCGGCCGCTGACGGTGACGGCGTAGCGCTGCTTGGCCTCGCGCGGCAGCGCGAAGAACGCCCGCGCCTGTGTGCGTACCCGCGCCCGCGACTCGGGCGGCACGCCATGGCCGGTGATCAGGAAGAAACCGACACTCTGCAACGCCGCGTCGACCTCGGCGGCGACGCCCGCACGGGCCTCGTCACCGCCGCTGAGCCAGGGCGCGAGGTCGATCACCGGAACTGACGTGTGCATGCCTGGCCTCCCGAGCGGTCGCACCACCCAGTGTGCCCGCCCGCGGCGGCACCGGGCCAGCCCTGGACCGCGACGCCAGGCCAGCCCTGAGCCGTCACGCCGGGCGGGCGAGCGGACGCCACGGCGGGCGCGTTCAGCCGCGCTGCCGCCAGTGGTCCAGCGGCAGCGGGCCGCGGGACAGGATCGCCCGGATGGCGAACGTGCTCTGAGCCTCGACGACCGAGGGGATCGTCAGGATCTGCCCCAGCAGCAGCCGCTCGTAGGCGGCGAGGTCCGGCACGGCGGCCTCGACAAGAAAGTCGCTGGTACCGGAGACGAGGTAGCAGGCGACGATCGCGGGAATGGCCAGCAGGGTCTGCTCGATCCGGGATGAGGTCTCCTGCGAGTGCCCCTCGACCTTCAGGCCGATGAAGACGGTCAGGCCGAGTCCGGCCCGCTGCCTGCTGACCTCCGCGCGGTACCCCGCGATGATGCCGCTGGCCTCCAGCGCCTTCACCCGGCGCAGGCAGGCCGACGGCGACAGCGAGATGGCGTCCGCGAGATCGACGTTGGCGATCCGGCCGTCCTGCTGGAGCCTCATCACGATGGCACGATCCACCCTGTCTGGGGCATGTTCGGGCATAGAAATTAGCGTATAGCCATCAGCACGCAACAACGTTGCGCCATCCAGGCCTGACCACGCCATATTTGCCATCGCGTGCCGGCCGATTTCGGCGATGGTGAAGGCATGGCACCGACAGCAGTGAACAAGCCCGCCGGCCCGCAGAACCTGACCACCGCGCGCGGTGCTGCCCTGTACATCGGGGCGATCCTCGGCCCCGGCCTGCTGCTCCTGCCGGGCCTCGCCGCAGCCGAGGCCGGGCCGGCCTCGATCCTCGCCTGGCTTGCCCTGCTGGGCCTGTCCGGCCTGTTCGCCGCGGTGTTCTCGGCCCTGGGCAGGCGCCACCCTTCCGCCGGCGGCGTGATCGGCTACGTCACCGCGGGCCTGGGGCCGCGCGCGGGACGCGCGACCGGATGGATGTTCCTCGCCGGGGTGGTGGGCGGCGCACCGATCGTCTGCCTCATCGGCGCCGGCTATGTCACGGACCTGACCGGCGGCGGCCGGCCTGCCACCGCGGCCGTCGCGGCCGCCCTGCTGCTGACGGTCGTGAGCCTGGCCGCGGGCGGGCTACGGGCCAGCGCCGCCGCCCAGGTTGTCCTTGTCAGCCTGCTGACCGGCCTGGTGGTCGTGGCGGTCGCCGGGTCGGCAGGGGCGGCGCGGGCCGGTAACTGGGCACCGTTCGCCCCGCACGGCTGGCTCGCGATCGGCAGTGCGGCGACGACGCTCATGTTCTCGTTCGTCGGCTGGGAGGCCGTCGCCCCGCTCACCACGCGCTTCGCCGACCCGTCCCGGCAACTGCCGCGCGCGGTGGCCATCGCCCTCGCCGTCACCACCGCGCTGTACCTGGGCCTCGCGATCGCCACGATCGGCGTGCTGGGGCGGGGTGCGGCCACCGACGTGCCGCTGGCCGGCCTGCTGAGCCACGCCGTCGGCGCGCCGGGCAGGGACATCGCCGCGGTGGCCGCCATCGTGCTGACACTTGGCGCCATCAACGCCTATATCAACGGCGCGGCCGCCATGGCCGGGCAACTGGCGAACCCTGCGCGGGGCGGCCGCGAATCCGCGCCGGTGCGCAGGCTGCTGGCCGCGATCGCCACCACCGGCCTGCTGCTGATCGCCGGCTACGGCCTGGGGCTCGTCAGCACCGCTGCCCTCGTGGCGGTGCCGACGGCGCTGTTCCTCTCGGTCTACCTGGGTGCCATGGTCGCGGCCGCGCGGGTGCTCACCGGCCCGGCGCGGCTCGCCGCCCTGCCGGCCGCGCTGGCCGTCACCGTCATGCTCGGCTTCTGCGGCTGGGCGCTCGCGATGCCCGTCACGGTCGCGCTGGCCGTCGGCTGGCGGGCCCGTTCTGGCGCCCCGCCGTACGCCCTGCCCGGCCCGGGCCTCGGCGTGGCTTTTCCCAAAAATAGTTGACATCAACTATTCGGTTATGGATACTCAGTGTTGACCAAGCGTCGGTGATTGCCCGATTCCAGGAGAGGAACACTGAGATGAACACCACGCACACCGTTACCGCCAGCCCGGTCCGGATCGCCGCGAACTACGAGGTGACCAAGCACCTCGGCAACTGGACCACCGCCCGCGAGTTCCAGGTCCGCGCGCACCGCGGCCACGCCGTACTGGACCTGCGGTCCCCGTACATCGAAGACGGCGAGATCAGGGTCGACTGCGAGCTCGACCACGCCATGCTCAAGCTGCTGGTTCCCGATGGCGCCGTCATCGATGACTGGGACCTGCAGCGGCAGGGCCGCGGCCGGGTCAAGGACGCCGAAGGCCGCACGGCCGCCAGCGGCCGGCGCATCGTGCTCACCGGGCAGCTGCGGCACGGCGAGATCCGCGTGCACCGCGGTGGCGTCGCCCAGCTGTCGGCCATGTTCTCCCGCGAGTACCTGGCCGACCTGCGCCGGGCGCACGCCGAGCGAAGCTACCCAACCGTGGACGACCCGGCCCGCACCGCCTGATCAGAAGAGCACAATGGGGTGTGCCGCCAGCGGCGGCACACCCCGGGTGACGGATGGACTGATGGCCAGCAAACGCAAGGTCGGCAACCTGCTCGCGCTCGCGGTGATGTCATACCTGTCGCAGCAGCCGATGCACCCCTATGAGCTGGGCCGCACGCTGCGCGAGCACGGCGACGCCCGCAGCATCAAGTTCAACCACGGCTCGCTGTACATGGTGGTCGGCCAGCTGGCCAGGGCCGGGTACATCACCGAGCTGGAAACCAGCCGGGCCGGCCAGCGCCCCGAGCGCACCGTCTACGCGCTCACCGACGCGGGACGGGCCGAGTTCCGCGACTGGCTGCGGGAGCTGGTCGCCGAACCACAGCAGGAGTACCCCCACTTCGTGGCCGCGCTGTCGCTGATCGCGGCGCTGCCCCCGGGCGAGGTCGTTGCGCTGCTGCGGCACCGGCTCGGCCAGCTGCACCAGGCAGGCGAGGAGATCCGCGGCCTGATCGGCACCACGCTGCGCCACGGCGTGCCCGAACTGTTCCTTGTCGAGGAGGAGTACCGGCTGGCACTGCTGGCGGCCGAGACCGCGTTCTGCGAGGAGTTCATCGCGAAGATCACCGACCCGGAGACGGGCTGGGGCCCCATGTGGGCCCAGTATCACGGTGAGAGCGCGCCGTCGCCCGCGGTGGACGCCTGACCACGGCGCCGCCGGCCCCGGCCCGGTCAGTGGAGCAGATCGGCGACGGCGGCGATGCCCGGCTCGATGGCGCGCTCGCCGACCTGGCCGAAACCCAGCACGAGCTGCGGGGGCGCCGCCGTTCCCGGCCGCCCGGAACTGGCCCATCCCGTACAGCCCGACCCGCCGCTCCCGCGCGGCCGCCACCACGGCCTGCTCGTCCGCGGCGCCCGGCAGGTGCGCGACGGCGTGAAACCCCGCGGCCAGCCCGGTCAGCCGGACGCCGGGGGCGTGCCGGGCGAGGATCTCGATGAGCCTGGCGCGGCGGCCGGCGTAGACCGTCCGCATCCGGCGCAGGTGGCGGTCGTACCGGCCGGACTCGAGCAGGGCCGCCAGCACCAGCTGATCAAGGGTGGACGAGCCGCGGTCGCTGATCCGCTTCTCCTGCGCGACCGCGGCGGCCAGCGCGGGCGGGGCGAGGACCCAGCCGAGGCGCACCGCCGGGGCCAGCGCCTTGCTGGCCGTGCCGATGGTGAAGACACGGCCCGGGGCCAGCCCCTGCAGCACGCCGACGGGCTCCCGGTCGTAGCGGAACTCGGAGTCGTAGTCGTCCTCGATGATGAACCCGTCGTTGCGGTTCGCCCACTCCACGAGGGCGTGCCGCCGCCGGGCCGCGAGCACCACCCCCGGTGGGTGACTGGTGTGCCGGGGTGACCACGACGACCTGGGCGCCGCTCCGCCGACCGCCGCGACGTCGATGCCGAGCTCGTCCACGGGCACGTGCACCGTGCGCAGGCCCATCGCGCCGGCGGCCTGCAAGGTCTCGCTCGTGTCGGCGCCGCCGTACCCGGGGTCCTCGAAGGCGGCGCACCGCACGCCGGCCCGGGCAAGCGCCCGCAGCACGAGAACGATCCCCTGCGCGAATCCGGTGCTGACGATCATCTGCCCGGGATCCGCGGCGGCGGCCCGCACCCGGCGCAGGTACCCGGCGAGCACGCCGCGCAGCACGGCGCTGCCGCGGGGATCGCCGTAGTCGAGGTCGAGGGTGGCCATGCTGCCGCAGGCCTCCCTGGTCGCCCAGACCCAGTCGCCGCGCGGAAAGCTGGCCAGGTCGGGGACTCCGGAGCGGAAGTCCGCGATCAGCCGCGGCGGCGGCTGCCGGGCGCTGCGCCGGCTCGCGCCGCGGCCTGGTACGCACCCGCCGCGACCCGGGTGGCCGAGCCGGCCTGGCTGGTCAGGTAGCCCTCGGACAGCAGCTGGCCGTAGCACTCCTGCACCAGGCCGCGGGACACGCCCAGCTCACGGGCCAGCTCACGGGACGAGGGCAGCCGCTCGCCGCCCTGCAGCCTGCCGTCCCCGGATCGCCTCGCGCAGGCCCGCCTCCAGCTGGGATCGCAGCGGCTGGCCGCTGCCGCGGTCGAGCCGGAGGAGCAGCTCCGGGCCCAAACCGGACCACTGAATCGCCATGGTATTGGACCTTATCAGCGATCCACTTCGGCACTACCGTCGCAGACATGAGCACTGTGACGCACGCCAGGCCACGCCGCGGCACCAGGCGCGGCACGCCGCGCAGCACCGGCACGCCGGCCAGCACCGGCCCGCCGCGGGGACGCATCGTCAGCGGCACGCTCGCGCTGGTGTTCCTCGCCGAGTTCTGCGCGCTGACCAGCTTCTACCTGATGCTCTCGGTCACGCCGATGTATGCCGCGGCGGCCGGCGCCGGGAGCGCGGGCGCCGGGCTGGTGACCGGCGTGCTGCTGCTGGGCACCGTGGCCGCGGAGCTTGCCGCGCCGATCCTGGTGCGGCGGTTCGGCTACCGGGCCCTGCTCGCGGCCGGGGCGCTGCTGCTGGGGGCGCCGGCCCTGGCGCTGCTCCCCGGTGGCCCGCTGCCCGTCATCGTGCCGGTCAGCATCGTCCGCGGCTTCGGTTTCGGCCTCAGCACCGTCATGGCGGGCGCCCTGACCGCGATGCTGGTGCCCGCCCGGGCGGCGCGGCGAAGGGCTCGGCCTTTTCGGGATCGTGGCCACCGCGCCGGGAATCGTGGCGCTGCCGGCCGGTGTCTGGCTCGCTGGCCACCTCGGCATGGCGGTGGTCGTCGGCCTGACGGCCGCGACCGCCCTGATCCCGCTCGCCGTGGTCCCGTGGCTGCCCGGCCGGACCGGCCGGAAGGCGGCGGCGCGGAGCGGCGCCGGGCGGCCGGACGGGCCTGCTGGCCGGCCTGCGCCGGCGCCGGGCAACTGCGGCCGTTCCTCATCTTCGCCGCCAGCACCGTGGCGGCGGGCGTGGTCGTCTCCTTCCTCCCGCTCGCCACCGGGGTGTCCGGCAACCTCGCCGCCGCCGGCCTGCTCGCCCAGGCGCTGACCGCCACGATCGGCCGCTGGTGGGCGGGGCGCCAGGGCGACCGCAGCGGTCACGCCCGGCTGCTGGTCCCGGCGCTGGTGATCGCGTCCCTCGGCATGATCGCCATGATCTGGCTGGCCTCCCCGGCCGCCGTGATCGCGGGCATGTGCCTGTTCGGCGCCGGCTTCGGGATCTGCCAGAACGCCACCTTCGTGACTGATGATCGACCGGATGCCGCCATCCGGGCCGGCACGGCCAGCGCGCTGTGGAACCTGGCCTACGACGCCGGGTACGGCGCGGGCCCCGCCATCTTCGGGCTGCTCGTCAGCCACACCGGGTACCCGGCCGCGTTCGCCCTCACCGCCGTCCTGATGCTGGTGGCCCTGCCCGCGGCCCGGCGCGAGCGGTCCGCGGCCTAGGCTCAGATCAGCTCAAGCTGGCGGGCGCGGCGGACCGCCTCGCCCCGGTGCTCCGCCGCGAGCTTGCGGAAGATGCTTTTGAGGTGCGTCTTGACGGTGTTGGCCGAGATGTACATCTCGCGGGCGACCTCGGCGGTGCTCAGCATGTGTGCGATGTGCCGCAGCACCTCCTGCTCCCGCTCGGTGAGCGGCTCCACGACCAGCGGGCCGGCCTGACCCGGGGCGGCCAGCGGGGCCGGGCGCGGATCGCCGTCCCGGGCCGGGGCGGGCAGGTGCTGCTGCCCGCCGCCTGCCGTGGCCGCCACGGACTCCACGAGGTTCAGCCGTTCTTCCAGCCAGGCCGGCACCGGCCAGCCGGACCGCGCCCTGGCCAGATACTGCGCGACCATCCCGGGGTGCCCCTCGGCGAGGCCGCCCCGGGCGACAACCAGGCAGGCGATGGCCCCGAGCAGCTTGTCCGGGGTCGCGGCGAGCGCGGCATTCAGCTGCTTCAGCAGGTCAGCGGCCTCCCGCAGGCCGCCGCCTTCCGTTTTCACCCAGGCGAGGGCGAGCAGCGCGGCGGCGCTGGGGCGCTGAGCGGCAGGCCGCTGCTCGCCGCCGGCGAAGGCCGCCATCGCCTCGCCGGACAGTTCCCCGGCCCGGTCCAGCCGGCCCCGCAGCGCCTCGGCCAGTGCGAGCTGCCCCAGGCAGTCGGCCCGGTCGTAGCCGCCGCCCGGAACGGTCGCGGCGGCCACCGCCGCCCGCAGCGTGCGGGCCGCGTCGCCGAACCGGCCCGACCACACCTCGGCCATCCCGCGGCCGGACAGCACCTGGGCACGGATCTCCGGGTGCCGGGCGAGCTTGTCGCGGGGGACGTCGGCCAGCAGTGCCCCGGCGGCGCTAGCGGCGGCGGCGGCGGTCAGCAGGTTCCCGGTACGGCGGGCGGCGGCCAGGCGGATCAGTTCGGCGGCCAGCCGGCCCGTGGCCCGCTGATCGGCGGGCATCCGGTCCAGCACGGGCTGCCCGGCCGCCAGCAGCGCGGCGGCGGCCTCTGGGCCCTCGCCGGCCAGCGCCACCGCCGCGGCAACCAGATAGGGCTGGGCCGTGTCCCAGGTTTCCGTGCGCGGCATGCCCGCGAACTCCTCGGCCAGGCAGTGGCCGCGCCCGGGGTCGGTGAGCTGCCCGGCCGCCAGCCCGTCGATGACCATGGCGGCCGCGAGCGGCCAGTCGCCCGCGCGGGCGGCGTGCCGCACGGCCTCGGTGAGGCGGCCGTTCCGCTGGTACCAGCGGGCGGCCCGCCGGTGCAGGTCCGGCACCCGGTCCGGCGACCGGTACCGGAGCTTGAGCCGGAGCACCTCCGCGAACATGGTGTGATACCGGTACCAGCCGCCGCCGATCGGCCACACGAAAGCGTTGGCGCGCGCCTGGGCGGCGAGGATCGCCGCGGCCCGGCCGGTACCGGCCAGTTCGCTGGCACAGTCTGGGCTGATGTGCTCCAGTATCGATGTGCTCAGCAGGACTTCCTGAACGTCGGCCGACTGGGTGCCGAGCACCTCCTCCATCAAATAGCTGGTCAGGGGGTTGTAGTCGGAGGTCAGTTCCTTGACGAACTGGTCCGGGTCCGGGTGCCCGTCCAGGGATATGGCCGCGAGCCGGATGCCCGCGGCCCAGCCCTCGGTCCGCCGGGTGAGGTATTCCAGCGACTCCGCGGACAGCGGGCTGCCGTGCTGTGCCAGCAGCATGCCCGCCTCGGCGACGGTGAAGGCAAGGTCACCGGCCCGGATCTCGGCCAGTTCGCCGGCCAGCCGGTACCGGTACAGCGGCAGCAGCGGATCCATCCGCGAACAGATCACCAGCCGCAGGCCGGGACCGGCGTGCCGGAGCAGGAAGTCGAGCCCGTCCAGCACCTTTGGCTGCGTCATCAGATGGAAGTCGTCGAGGACCAGCGTCACGGGCGCGTCTTGTTCGGCCAGCGTCTCGGCGAGGCGCAGCAGGAACAGGTGCTCCGCGGCGCGCCCCCGGCCGGTGGGCGGCAGCACCCTGGCCAGGCCAAGGCCGGACCTGCGCAGCGCCGCGACGACATAGGACCAGAACACACCGGGCCGGTTGTCGTACTCATCGAGGGAGACCCAGGCGACGGGCCTGGCTTGCGCCGCGGCGGCCAGCGCCAGGGCCATCGTCTTGCCCGCCCCGGTAGGACCGGTGACGACGGTCAGGTGATGCCACCGCATGCCGCGGGCGATGAGCCTGGTGAGCCGCGAGCGCGGCACCACCCAGCCGGGCACGCCGGGCACGGTGATCTTGGATGACAGGATCGGATCGCGGCTCGCCGCCGCCGAACGCCCTCGCGCGGCCACCGGCCTGCCCACATCGGCCGTCATCGCGCCACCGCCTCCTCCCGGCTGCCCCCCAGCGGGCCATTGGCCCCGCACCTCTACCAAACCGCAGCCCCATCGGCGGGACATCCCACGATTGGTGGTAAACCGGTTGCGTAGGAGCGCGCCGGCGCGCCGCAGCAGATCCATGCGCTACGCCGGCCCGCGCCGATGCGGGTGCCTGGCGTGCTAGGGGTACGGCGGGTAGACAGCCGACCAGTCGGCGGCCATGTCGATCACGGTCCACCCGTTCTGGGTGGCAGCGGCGTGAATCCGCTGTGTCCCGCTGCCCAGTATCGGGTCCCGGTCGTAGGCGTACTCGCGTTCGCCATCGGTGTGCCGCACCACCAGCTGCAGCGTCCGGCACGGGCTGGCCGCGGCCCACTGGAGCATGGCCAGGTCCCCGTCGGTGTTGCCCGGCCGCCAGGATGGGCCGCTGGCCCACGTGGGTGTGGATGGAAGGCCGGCTTCTGCGGCCCGTCGTTCATCACCTGAACGGTGGCGCTCTTGACCAGCTCGGGACCGTGCGGGCCGAGCCGGAATTCGGTGGCGCCCACACTGCCGATCACGCGGTGCGGCGGCAGGCCGTAGACATCCCCGGCCCAGGCCCGCATGAAATCGGTGCCGCCGCCGGAGAAGATCCAGCAGGAGAAGCCGCTGCGGCCGAGCAGGCCGAGCAGTTCCAGCATCGGCTGGTAGACCATCGCCGGGTACGGGCGGCCGGAGCGCGGGTGCCTGGCCGCCGCCAGCCAGCGCCGGCAGGCGGCCTCGAACTCGCCGGTGGTGAGGCCGGCATGGGTGAGCTTGAGCAGGTCGGTCAGGGCCGGCATGCCGCCCGCGTGCAGCTGCCCGAGGCTGGTGGGATGGCCCAGTTCGGCCGCCCGGTCCAGGGCGAACGCGAGCTGGGCGTACATGGGCTGCTCGGTCCACAGCGTGCCGTCGTTGTCGAACACGGCGACGCGGTCCGGCTCCGGCACGAAGTCGGCCGAGCCGGGGCTGGTCACGGCGGCGATGAACGCCACGATGGACCGCTTGGCGGCGTATCCCGCCAGCTCGGCAACTGGTCGCCGGCCATCCCGTCCCCCTTGCTCACCACGGTCAGTGATCGCCCGGTTCCTCAAGCGCGGCCTCGACGTCATACTCCAGCGCGGTCGCCACCTTGGGCGCGGCGGAGACCACCCGGCCGAGCCCGGCCACCGGGGCGATCGCCAGCAGCACGTCGGCAACCTCGTCCTTGGTGGCGCCCGCCGCGAGTGCCCGGGAGGTGCTCCATTGCAGGCACACCGCCGACGACCCGAGGGCCACCGAGGCCGCGAGCTGAAGCAGCGCCACCGACTTGCCGTCCAGTGCCGCGGGCCCGGCCAGGTGCGGCCCGAATCCCGTGCCGGCCAGCCTCTCGTCGAAGATCACCAGCCTGCGCAGGGTTTCCTGGAATCTGGGTGCCTGGCTCATGCCATCCTCCGGTGCCGTCGCTCCCAGTTCACCGCGCGTACCGGCGGATGCCATCCCCCCGATGGGGTTAAACCCGTCGCTCACCCTTCCAGCAGGCCCAGGTCGCGGGCCTGGGAAACCGTCTGCGTCCGGCTGGAGGAACCGAGCTTGCGGTAGATCGACTTCATCTGCGACTTGATGGTGTGCGGCGACAGGAACAGATCCGCGGCGATCTCCGGGACCGACAGGTGCGTGGCGAGCAGCGGCAGCAGCCGCAGTTCGGCGGCGGTCAGCGCCGACGCACCGGGGATGCTCGGGCCGTGCTCGGCGGCAAGCCGGCCACGGAGCGTCTTGACCTCGCCCACCAGGGTGCCGAGGCCGGGCCGGCGCCGGAGCACCTCGTCGATCTCGACCATCAGCGTCCTGGCGCCGGCCAGGTCGGCGAGGGCGAGATGGACGCGGATGAGTTCCATCCGGGCCTGCACGGCCAGATGGGGGGTCGCGTAGGTGAGCAGATGCCGCAGCCGCTGAGCGGTGACGAGTTCCCGGCGCGCGGCGGGCACCTCTCCCCGCTGAACGGCTACCCGGGCTGCCACGGCACTGACGAAAGGGTCCTCGGCCCCGCCGCGGAGCAGGACAGCGCGGGCCTCGGCGGCAAACGTCCCGGCCTGGGCCCATTGGTTGCGCGCCATCGCCAGCAGGCACCGTTCGCACAGCAGCGCCGTGCGGGTGTCCACCGAGCCGATCTCCGCGATGCTGCTGCACTCCTCGAAAAAGGCGTCTGCGCCCTCGGGGTCGCCGCACAGGACCCGTGCCAGCCCCTGCAAGGCTTGTGCCGCCGGGGCCACGATGCCCGCCGTCTTGAGCCTTCGCGCCGCCTCGTCCGCATCGGCCCGCATCTGCTCGGCCCCATGCCGGCACAGGAGGGCCCGGACCACTGCGGCCCACGCCTCGGCGGCGGGGGCATCGGCACGGGCGGTGTTCCCGTACTGCCAGCGATCGACCGCGTCTGCCCAGCGTTCGGCCTCCACTGCCCGTCCGGTCTGCGCGGCGAGAATCACGGCGTACACGGCGACCATCGGATATCCCTCGATCGCGCCGCGTTCATCCAGCCACTGGTACCACCGCTCCATGGTGGCGGTCCGGCCCTGCCGGTATACCTGGACCGAGAGTTCCTCGGTGAGCCGGGCGACCTGGCCCACGTCCGCCGCGGCCATGAAGTACTCCAGCGCTTCTTCGGCCAGCCCGTTATGCAGGCACCAGTCGGCGGCACGCCGCCGCAGGACAGTGATCAGTCCGGGCTCGGTGCGTTCGAGTTCGGCCAGCAGCATGTCCCGGAACAGGTGGTGGTAGCGGTACCACTGCCCGCGCCGGTCCAGCGGCACCAGCAGCAGGTTGGACTGGGCAAGCGCGGCGAGGGTCGCGGCGGCCCCGGGCTGGTCCAGCACCGCCGCACACAGCGGCCCGGACATGCGCTCCAGCACCGCGGTCCGGGTCAGGAACTCCCGCTGCGGGCGGGAGATCCGCTCCAGGAACTCCGACTCCACGTACTCGCTGACGAACAGGTCATCCCCGCCGAACGAGAGGGCCGCGCCGCCGAGCGTTCCGCCTTCTCTCAGGTAGAGCGCGGCAAGGTACAGGCCGACCGGCCACCCTTCGGTCCGGCGGTACAGTTCACCGACGTCCTCGTCGCCCAGCGCCACCTCGGCGGCACGCAGCAGTGCCGCCGCCTCCGCCCTGGTCAGTGACAGGTCGGCGGGGCCGATCTCCAGGACCCGGCCTTCGGCGCGCAGCCGCGCGACGCGCAGCGGCGGCTGCGCCCGCCCGGCCAGCACCAACCGGGAGCCGTCTGGCACGTGATCGGCCAGCACCGAGAGGGCGGCCCGGCACTCGGAGTTGTGCAGCAGGTGCACGTCGTCCAGGATCAGCGTCACCGGGGCGGCCATGGCCGCGAAGGCGCGGCCGAGCCTCGGCACGACCGAGCCGGGCACCGAGCTGGCCGGGGAGGACAGCGCCTCGAACACCCGCTCGCCGATCGGCTCGACCACATCGAGGGCTTCGGCGACGTAGGCGAGCAGGACCTTCGGGTCGTTGTCGTTCTCGTCCACCGACACCCACGCGAACGCCTGGCCGTTACGCTCGGCCCACTGCGACAGCAGGGTTGTCTTCCCGTAGCCCGCCGGTGCTACCACCGACACGATCGGACGGGAGCCGGCACCGGCCAGCCGCTCGATCAGCGGCGAGCGGCGGACCGTTTCCGCGCGTACCGGGGGGCGCAGCAGCTTGGCCGCGACAAGGTCGAACGCCGGTCCGCCCGCACCCTGCGGCCGGCCGGTCCGGTCCCGCACTTTGCTGTCATCCATGCCCCGGCAGGGCCCCGAAAATGGCCCTGCACCCCATGATCATCCGAAGCCATGGACCGGGTCAAGCGGACATTTGTGACGGCCGTTCCGCCATACCGCAGCGTGCCACGTACCGGCTCACACCGGGCGGGTGATCCGCCGCCCTGCGAGGATCGCTGAAGCTGATCACGCCGACACCGTTCGGTGAACAACGACGCCCGGGGCTGGCCTAGGTGGGCCTTTTCTGGTCACATAACAATTGACCTGGCCGGGGGCCGTTTGCGGGAGTCGGTGAATGGTTATTCGCGGGCTGGCGGCCGCGCCTGTTGCCGCCTCCCGGGGGTTAGCCAGGCTCCGGGTGCTCCCTGGCGAGATACCAGCCCAGGGCCGCCCGGACGAGTGGGAATGCGAAGGCCCACATCATTTCCGCGACGAAGGGAACGAAGGCGGCCACCGGCACCGTCACGGCGAAGAACACCGGTCCGGCCACGCTCCTGACCCGCAGGGACCGTACCTGGGCCCGCCCGACGTCCGGCCGCAGCAGCTGTGCCCTGCCGGAGGCATACCACCAGGAGGCGGCCGATGCCGCCGAGACAAGGCCCACCGAGATCGCGTAGAGCACCGCCGCCGCGGGCACCGTGGCGTGGTCTCCCAGCACGGCGGTGGGAAACGGCAGGAAGGCCACGCCCATGAGCAGCAGCAGATTGAGCCACACCAGCGTGGCGTCGTCGCGGGCGATGAGCCGGAACGCCTGGTGATGTATCACCCAGAACCTGGAGATCACCAGGAAGCTCAGGGCGTAGGCCAGGTACCGCGGCCACAGATGCAGCAGCGCCCGCGGCAGGGCGTCGCCGCTCGTTGCGGCCGGGAGCGCGATGTCGAGAATCAGCAGGGTGACGGCGATGGCGAACACGCCATCGGACAGCGCCAGGATCCGGCCGATGTCCTCATCACCGGCCTCGTCGTCCTCCCCGCGCGCCGGCTTCCACGCCCGGCCCGGCAACTTCGGCACTGCACCCCCAGCGGTCCGCAGACCCGGTTCGTCGTTACCCGGCCTCGGCGAGACCGGAATGGTGGCCCGTTACCAGGGGACCGGAGTCCCGTCCCAGGAGAAGAACTCCCCGGAGGGACCATCGTCGGGCAGCAGGGCCAGCCGCACCGCGCCGGCCGCGGCCTCGGCCGGATCGCCGCCGCTGGCGGCGGCGGTGGCATTGAGGTCGGTCCGGCGCAGGCCGGGCGCCAGGGCGTTGACCTTGATGCCGTCACCGGCCAGCGCGTGGGCGTAGAAGATGGTCAGCGCGTTCATGGCCGCCTTGGACGACCGGTAGGCGGCATAGCTGCCCCGGTGCGGGAACTGTGGCCCGGTCGCCCAGGTCAGCGATCCGGTACCGCTGGAGATGTTCACCACCCGGGGGTGCGCGGACCGGCGCAACGCTGGCAGGAAGGCGTTGGTCACCGCGGCCAGGCCGAACACGTTGGTCTCGTAGATGCGGCGGAAGGCGGCCAGGTCCTCCCGGTCCGCCGTGTTGTCCTCGCCGGAGATGCCGGCGTTGTTGACCAGGATGTCCAGCGTGCCCACCTGGCCCGCGGCGGCGGCGATGCTCGTCTCGTCGGTCACGTCCAGGACCATCAGCCGGGCGTCGCCGCCGATCTCCGCGGCGGCCCGCTCCCCGCGCGCGGCGTCGCGCGAGCCGACGTAGACGCTGACGCCCGCGACGGCCAGTTGGCGCGCGATCTGTTTCCCGATGCCCTTGTTGGCGCCCGTGACAAGCGCGACCAGGTTCTCCACTCCGCCGAGGTTACCGATAAGCCCGCTCAGTGCCTTACTGTGCCTGGTGACGGGGTCGCGGAGGGCTTTTCGCAACACTCCCGAGGGGGACGGCATGGGCCGTGCACGCCGTGGTGAGGCGACGTGACCGGGACGCGGCTCGCGCTGACCCGGCCGCAGGTTCTGGCGTTCCGGCGGCACGCCGGCGGGCTCGACGAGCGGCTTCCGCCCGGGCCGGGCTCGCTTCGGCGTGCCGCCTGGGCGGGGCTGCAGGACAGCATGCCCCGGGCCGCGCTGCTGTCGATCCACGCGCGCGTCGCGGAGACCGGGCCGACCACCTGGGAGGACCCGTCGCTGGTCCAGCTGTGGGGGCCGCGGTTCAGTGTCTTCGTTGTCGCCGCACGTGACCTGGCCGTGTTCTCACTCGGGACGCTGCCCGGCGAGGCCAAGCGCCGGCACCGGGCGGAGGATCTCGCCGCCCGCCTGAACGCCGTTCTCGGCGGCGCGGGATGCCGTACGGGCAGGCAGGCCAGGCGCTCGGCGTGCATCCGGGCAGCCTGCGCTACGCGGCCGCGACCGGCACGGTGCTGATCCGGTGGGACGGCGCGCGGCAGCCGGAGATATGGACGGTGCCGCCGCCCGAGGCTGACCCGTGCGGGCGCGCCTGGAACTTGCCCGCCGGTACCTGCACATCTACGGCCCGGCGACGCCCGGGGGTTTTGGCCGGTGGGCGGGGATCGGCTCGCGGCCCGGGCAGCCGCGGTCGAGACGCTCGGCCCGGAGCTGACCCCGGTGCGCACCCCGGCCGGGGACGCGTGGATCCTGAGCCGGGACGAAGCGGCCTTCCGTGCCGCTCCCGGGCCGGTGGCACCGGCGCGGCTGCTCCCCAGCGGCGACGCCTATTCCTGCTGCCACGGCGCCGACCGCGACCTGCTGGTCCCGGACGCCGGCCGGCGCGAGGCCCTGTGGACCCCGCGCGTCTGGCCCGGCGGCCTCCTCATCGATGGCGAGATCGCCGGGACCTGGCGGCGCGCGGACACGGTGCTGACCGTGCAGCCCTGGTGGCCGCTGTCGGCTGCGGAACGCGATGCCGTCGCCGCGGAGGCGCAGTCCCTGCCGCTGCCGGGCATCGCGGGCCGATCGTGGTCCGCTGGGACGGCTGAACCGGGCCCGGCCGCCCCGATCTCATCGAACGGGCCGTACCGGTCGATGACCGGTGTTAAGTTGCCGTCCGCGACGAACCTGGCGAGCGTGATCAGGTTCTCCGTGCCCCCACGCCAGAGAATCCAGCACGCCGGGAAGCACGCTCGATGAGCCAGCCAGCCGATCCGCGCATCATCTCGTACATGACCCTGCGGAAAGCCGTGGGTTACCTGGGGATCCTGCTGCCGCTCGCCCTGGCGGCCGGGAACTGGGTGATCTTCTCCGGTCACCTGCAGCAGTCGGTGAGCGACTACTACTACACCGGGATGCGCGGCGTCCTGGTGGGCGGCCTGTCCGTGATCGGGGCCTTTCTGCTCGCCTACCACGGGTACGACAGGTGGGACAGCCTGTTCTGCAACGCCGCCGGGATCGGCGCCGTGGGGGTGGCCCTGTTCCCCACCCCGCCGGATAACCCCTCGACCGCGGCCAGCATCGTCGGCGACTTCCACTTCGCCTTCGGGTCCGTGATGTTCGCGTCGCTGATCGTGATCGCGCTCTGGCTCTTCCGCAAGTCCGGCCCCAGCGGGCGCACCCCCGCCAAACAGGCCCGGGACAGGGTCTACCTGATCAGCGGGCTCATCATGCTGGTGTCCCTCGCCCTGGCGGGCATCGTCTCCCTTCCGTTCGCGGCGGGGCTGAACTCGCTCAACCCGGTCTTCTGGCTGGAGACCATCGCGATCGTCGCGTTCGGCGTTTCCTGGCTGGTCAAGGGCCAGGCGATCCTGGCCGACAAATAGGCGCCGCGCGCGCCGCCGGCGCTGATTCCCAAGGGCCGGGCAAGCACTGGACAGATAGCGCACGTAATGCCCGGAAAGGCCCTACACTGCTGCGCTTGTGGCCGTCTGAGCGGTCTGGTGTGGCGCCTGGTCGCGCGAACCGACCCCGCCCCGTGCAGGACAACTGGAGGTGTGATGCGCAGACGCGCGTGCTGGCTGGTGCGTTACGGGGCAGGCGCGGTCGGGAGCTGCCTGGTGGTGACGGCATTCGCCCTCACCCCGGCGGCGGCGCAGACAGGACCGGTGTCGCCGAACCCGGACACCGGTACACCGGCACTGGCGACCACGGGCAGCACCGAGCAGGTGCGGCAGATCGTGCAGTGCGGCAGCACCATGTACGCGGTGGGCACGTTCACCGAGATCACTCAGTCGGGCGTCACCTACCCGCGGAACAACGTCTTCAGCTTCAGCGCCACCGCGCCGTTCATGATCACGTCGTGGACACCGGACGTCAACGGCACGGTGAACTCCATCGCGCTCACCTCCGACTGCGGCCACGCCTACATCGGCGGCAGCTTCACCCAGGTGGACGGCGTCAGCGCGGACAACATCGCCTACATCAGGACCTACAACAACACCCTGGTGAACGACTTTGCGCACGACGCCAACAACCAGGTGAACACGGTGCTGCTGACCCCGAAGGGGCACCTGCTGGCCGGCGGCCAGTTCACCTCGATCAATGGCAGCACCGCGCATCCCTACTACGCCAGCCTGAACCCCAGCAACGGCAAGGACGACGGTTACCTCGATCTGAAGGTCAAGGGCCACTATTCCTACCCGGGCTCGGACACGAACTCCACCGAGATCTACAACCAGCAGCTGGCGCCGGACGGGGACTACGTCCTGGCCGAGGGCGTCTTCACCTCGGTGCAGGGGCTGCCCAGGCAGCAGATCTTCATGTTCCACCTGGCCGCCAGCGCGGGCAATGTGACCGGCTGGACGTCGAGCGAGTTCAGCCAGTACTGCTCCGACAACCACCCGCTCTATGTGAAGTCGGCCGCCTGGTCGCCCGACGGCCTGACCGTCTATGTCGGGGACACCGGCTTCCACCCCTACAACTGGGGCAAGCAGTTCCCGCTCACCGGGCTGTGCGACGCGGCCGCGGCCTTCCCGTCCACCCTGGCCACGGTCGGCCACAGCTGGATCAACTACACCGGCTGCTACACCCTGCTGTCGGTGGCCGCCGACAGCAGCGCGGTCTACATCGGCGGTCACGAGCAGTACGGGGACGACGCGAACGGCTGCAAGAGCGCCGGCCCCGGCTCCGTTCCCGCACCTGGATTGGGCGGCATCGACCCGGCCACCGGATCGCTGTTGCTGAACACCAGCGGCACCGCCGGGCTGTACTCGCGATCCCGCGGGCTCGGCGCGGACGACATGCTGGTGACCAGTGCCGGCCTGTGGATCGCCAGTGACAACCTGGACGGCTCGGACCAGTGCGGCGATGCCTCCGGTCTGGCCGGCATCTGCTTCCTGCCCTACGGCTGACCGGCGGGCAGCACCCGGGGCCGCCGCGGCCGGGCGCACGGCCGGGGTGCCGTTATGGCGTTGCCGTCCGCGGTGATCCTCTCTATCGTTCGCTGGCATGGACGACCTGTTCGACGCGGCGGCGATGTACGACGAGGATTACCTGTACTTCTTTGCCGCGGCCGAGGGAGCCAGCAGGTTCGCCGAGCACGGGCCCGCCGTCCCTGGCGCCGGCGTCCCCGGTGAGGCCGCCGCGGAACTGGCCTGGCGGCTGCTGGAGCTACGGCCGGGCATGAGGGTGCTGGATCTGGCCTGCGGGCATGGCGACCTGGCCGGCCGCTGGCTGCCCGCGGCTGCCAGGTCACCGGGCTGGACTCCTCGGCGGTCTTCCTGGACCGGGCCCGCGCCGACGCGGCCGCCGCCGGGGTCAGCGTCGACTACGTGGCCGGGGACATGCGCGGGCTCCCGTGGCTGGGCCACTTCGACCGGGTGGTCAACTGGTCCACCGCGTTCGGTTACTTCGACGACACCGCCAACCGGGCCGTCCTGGACGGGATCGCCGCCGTCCTGCGGCCCGGCGGCCGGCTGGCCATGGACCTGGACAACCTGACCAGGTTTCTCATCTCCTGGTGCCCGTCACGCATCGTGGCGGCACGGGATAACGGCGACATGCTCGCCGACCGCTACCACCTGGACGCGCTGACCGGCCGGTTCGAAGCCGAGCGGACCGTCGTCCGCGGTGGCCGGGCCCGCCGCGTGACCTTTGTCAAGCGGCTGTTCGGCTTCCCCGAACTCCGGGACTGGCTGCTCGCCGCCGGGTTCGCCACGGTCGCCGGCTTCGGGGAGGACGGGCAGCCGCTGACCGCCGAGCACCGCCGGATGGTCATCGTCGCGAGCCTGACGTAACGGCACCGCCCGGCGCGGGCACCGGCCGGTGCCGCGCCGCTATGGGCGGGCAGCCCCTGCACGACATGGAGGTTGTCGATGAACGCACCCCAGGTGGCGTCCTCGCCGAGGAGTGTGTGCGCAATGCCCACGACCGCCCCGCCGCACCCGGCGAGAATTGTGCGCGCCTGCGGGTCCGGGGCCGCGAGACGCTCGGCCCACAACGGCCGCAGGAACCCGGCGACGTCATTGTCCAGGAAGGCGTCGGAGAAGGCACCCCGGTAGTGCCGCTGCCAGCTGTCCGCATGCAGCCCGGCGATGGCATTCGCGTCGTCCGGCCGGGCCGCCCGGAACCGCAGCTCAGCCGGAGCGGCCATGGGCGTTCCTCCTCATGGTTCCCGGCGGCCGGTCAGCTGCCCGCGGTCACGGCTTTGAGCTCGTCGAGTGATTCCCTGATGAGCTGTGGCAACTCCGCCCGGCCGGTGCCGGTGACCCAGCGCTCGAAGCCGATCCTGAAGACGGCGATCCCCGCCTCGGCGGTCAGGCTCGCGGCCGGCTCGCTGACGCCGCGCCCGCGCAACGCGCCCGCGAGCGCCGCGGCGAGCGACGCGAGCTTGATCAGCTCGCGCTCCTGGAGGCTCGGCGTTGGCGGCGATCACGGCCTGGCGCTGCCGGGCGTATTCGCGGCGCTGCTGGAGCAGGGCGCCGGCGGCCTCCAGTGCCGCGGCGACCGCCTCGATCGGCGGCACCGATTCCGGCGCGCCGGCGACGGCGCTCACCAGGAGACTCCTGCAGCGTGACCGCGCCCGCGAACAGTACCTCGCGCTTGTCGGCGAAGTACCGGAAGAACGTGCGCTCCGTGAGCCCGGCCCGCTCGGCGATCTCCGCCACCGTGGTCTGCTCGAACCCGCGCTCGCAGTAGAGCTCCAGCGCCGCCTGCTCCAGCCGGCCGCGCGCGTTGGGCTCCCACCGGCTCATGCCTCCGATCATAGTTGATGACAGTCACTGACATCATGCTGCTAAGCTGATGACAGTGACTGACATCAGCTCCGCGTACGGCCCGCTGGGCCGGGACGGCCGACCACCTGGAGGTTTCTCATGCGTGTATTCGTCACCGGCGCGTCCGGCTGGATCGGCTCCGCCGTCGTCCCCGAGCTCATCGGCGCGGGCCATCAGGTCATCGGGCTGGCCCGCTCGGATGCCTCGGCCGCTGCCCTGACCGCGGCCGGGGCGGAGGTGCAGCGCGGCACCCTTGACGATCTCGACAGCCTGCGCAGCGCGGCGGCCGCGTCGGACGGCGTGATCCACCTCGCGTTCAAGCACGACCTCGCTTTCTCCGGGGGACTTCCAGGGCGCCGCCGATGCCGACCGCCGCGCCGTCGAGACGTTCGGCGAGGCCCTTGCGGGCTCCGGCCGGCCGCTCGTCATCGCCTCCGGGACGCTCGGGGCTCGCGCCGGGGCGGGTGGCGACCGAGCTGGACGCGCGGAGCATGGACGCCGCCGCGCACCTGCCCGGCGGGCCGCAGACCAGGATGGCCACGGCACTGATGACGCTCTCCCTCGCCTCCCGCGGCGTCCGCTCGTCCGTCGTGCGGCTGCCCCCGACGGTGCACGGCGAGGGAGACAACGGCTTCA
Source organism: uncultured Actinomycetes bacterium (assembly GCA_963730235.1). Lineage (GTDB taxonomy): Bacteria > Actinomycetota > Actinomycetes > Streptosporangiales > Streptosporangiaceae > DASXKD01. Next base: position 213,831 of record CAVSRH010000004.1, on the reverse strand, counting down.
TGGCCACCCTGGTCGGCGTCGCCCGCGCCAAGGGCGTCTCCGGCTACATCGGCGACGGGGCCAACCGCTGGCCCGCCGTGCACCGCCTCGACGCCGCGCACCTGTTCCGCCTGGCGCTGGAGCGGGCCCCGGCGGGATCGGTGCTGCACGCGATCGCCGACGAGGGCGTGCCGATCCGCGACATCGCCGAGGTGATCGGGCGCCACCTGGACCTGCCGCTGGCCGCCATCGCCCCGGCGGACGCGGGCGAGCACTTCGGCTGGCTGGCGCAGCTTCCTCGCGATCGACTGCCCGGCCTCAAGCGTGCTGACCCGCGAGCTGCTGGGCTGGCAGCCGAGCCCAGCCCGGGCTCATCGACGACCTCGGCAAGGGCCACTACTTCCACACCCCCGCCGCGTGACCAGCCACGCCGCGGCGAAAGCGGCACACCGGTGCCGGCCGACGACCTCAGCCGCCCGGTAGGTTCCAGACCGTGGCCTTGGCCCCAGCCGTGGTGGTGTTGCTGCCCGACAGGCTGGTGACGGTCACATACGCCGTGCGCCGATTTTCGCGGGCGCCAAATCCGGCAGCCGGTCTCCCGGTACGGCCGATCAGGATTCCAGGTAGCGCAGCACGGCCAGCACCCGGCGGTGGTCGGCGTCCGACGGCGGCAGGCCGAGCTTGGTGAAGATGTTCGCGATGTGCTTCTCGACCGCGCGCTCCGAGACCACGAGAGCGCCGGCGATGGCCCCGTTGGACCGGCCCTCGGCCATCAGCGCCAGCACATCGCGTTCCCTGGCGGTGAGCGTGCCGAGCCCGTCGGTCCGCCGGCTGGCGCCGAGCAGTTGCGTCACGACCTCGGGGTCCAGCGCGGTGCCGCCGGCCGCCACCCGGCTCAGCGCTTCGACGAACTCGCCGACGTCCGCGACCCGGTCCTTGAGCAGGTACCCGACGCCCGCGGCGCCGCCGCCGGACGCGGCGCCGAGCAGGTCGGCCGCGTACCGGGTCTCGATGTACTGGGAGAACACCAGGACCCCGGTCTTGGGGTGGTCACGGCGGATCGTGATCGCGGCGCGCAGGCCCTCGTCGGTGTAGCCGGGCGGCATCCGCACGTCCACCACGGTCACGTCCGGCCGGTGCTCGTCCACCGCGGCCAGCAGGTCCGCGGCGTTGCCGACGGCGGCGACGACCTCGTGGCCGCGATCGGCCAGGATCTCGGCCAGGCCCGCCCGGACGACTGCCGAGTCCTCGGCGATCACAATCCGCATCCAGGGCTCCCGGTTCGGCTCAGGCGTGGGACGGCAGCTCGACGGTGACCACGGTGGGGCCTTCGGGCGGGCTGCTGACCTGCAGCCTGCCATCCACGGTCCGGACCCGCTCGGCGAGCCCGGCCAGGCCGCCGCGGGCCTCGATGCGGGCGCCGCCGGAGCCATCGTCGCTCGACCCGCAGCCGCAGCAGCCCGGGCACGTGGACCGCCTCCAGCGTGGCATGCCGGGCGCCGCTGTGCTTGGTCGACGTTGGTGAGCAGTTCGGCCGCGCAGAAGTAGGCGATGGTCTCGATCGCGGCCGAAGGGCGCTCGGGCAGGTCGATGGCGAGCTCGACGGGCACGCTCGCTGCGCGCGGCGAGGGTGGCGAGCGCGGCGCCGAGGCCCTGGTCGAGCACCGGCGGGTGGATGCCGCGAGCCAGGTCGCGCAGCTCGGTGATGGCTTCCTTGGCACCGCGGTGGGCGGCGTCGACGAGCTCCAGGACCCGCTCCAGGTCGGCCTGCGCGGTCCCGTCGATCATGCCGCCGAGCTTCTCCCTGGCCAGGCCCAGCTTCATCGCGACCGCGACCATCTGCGCCTGCGCGCCGTCGTGCAGGTCCCGCTCGATCCGGCGCAGCCTGCGCGGCCGAGTCGTCCACCACGCGGGCCCGGGACTGCTCCAGCTCACGGACCCGTTGCGGCAACGGGGCAACGAGCAGGTGGTAGGCGATCCAAAGCTCCAGCGCCCCCACCGCTATCAGCCCCGCACCCCACCAGAAACCGTAAGCACACAGAATGAGACCGAGGATGCAGATCCAGAGCCCGGCGGCCAGGCACAAACCGCCCCAGGCCCTGGGGTGGCGATAGACGTAGGGCCGCACCAGAATTCTCATGAGCAAAGACCGGGCGGGGATGACGCCGTCCCCCGGCTCGGGTACAGGGCCGCCCCACGCTGCTACGGGAGGGCTGGGCGGCTGGTCAGTCCCCGGGCCTGTCCATGGCGCTCCTCGTTCCCTCCGCGCTCTAGTATCCGCGCTAGCTCCGGGCGACGCGCAGCAGCCGGTAGCCGATCCAGAGCTCCAGCGCCCCCACCGCCACCAGCCCCGCACCCCACCAGAAGCCGTAAGCACACAGAATGAGACCGAGGATGCAGAGCCAGAGCCCAACGGGCATGCACAAAGTGGCCCAGGCCTTCGGGTGGCGATAGACGAACGGCCGCACCAGGATCCTCATGGCCAGAGGTTGTGAGCGAGTGATGTCGTCAGTCGATGCGTTCATCGGAATTCCTCCTGTGACCTGCGGTTCCCGGCTGTTCCCGGCACCTGTATCCAGGGTCGCCCGGAGAGCAGGGAAGATCGATCGTGCGGCCACCCGAATCCGGGGTACGGCTAGCACGGTCCTGCGGGGGCGTGACAGTACGGTGGTGGAGTTGAACGGCCGCTGGAGCCGGTCCGGCCATGGCTGCGCCTGTGGAGGGCTGAACGGTGGATGTGCTGCTGACCGACGCGGACATCGTCACGATGGCGGCCGGCGCCGGGCCGGCCACGTCGATGCTGGTCCGGGACGACCGGATCGCGGCGGTCGGCCCGGCGGAGCGCGTGCGCGCGGCGGCGGCGCCGGGCGCGCACGTGGTGCGGCTGGCGGGGGCGGCCGTCATTCCGGGGCTGATCGACGCGCACTGCCACCTCTGCAACGTGGCCTACCTGGCCTCGGGCGCGGACTGCAGCCAGCCGGCGGCGCCGGACATCCCGGCGATCCTGGCACGGTTGCGGGACGCGGCCACCCGGACGCCGGACGGGTCGTGGGTGACCGGCAGCGGGTACGTGGAGTACAAGCTCCGCGAGGGGCGCCATCCCACCCGCGCGGACCTCGACGCCGCGGTGCCGGGCCGGCCGGCGATCCTGTTCCACACCTCGCTGCACGCCTGCGTGCTGAACACGCCCGCGCTCGCCGAAGCCGGCCTCGGCGACCGGCAGCCGGACCCGCCAGGTGGCCGGTTCGGGCGGGACCGCGAGGGCCGGCTGGACGGGGTGATCTACGAGGGACCGACCTTCGCCATGCTGTGGGGTGGCCTGCGGCGGGACATGGAGCGGATGAGTGCCGTTCAGCGAACTGGTCTCGTCGCCCGGGCGGGGCAGCATTTCGCGGCGCTGGGCGTCACCGCGGCGTGCGATGCGGATACCCGCCGCGACGTCGCTGACCGCCTACGCGGAGGCCGACGAGCAGGGCGTGCTCGGCGTGCGGATCGCCGGGCTGGTGGTGCACGACGAGGCGGACTGGCTGCTTGGGTCCGGGCTGCGGGGGCGCCGCTCGCCGCGGCTGGCCGCTGACTCGGTGAAGATCTGGGCCGACGGCGGGATGAGCAGCCGCACCGCGGCCATCCACGGCAGCTACCCGGTCCCGCCCTACGGCTCGGGGATCATGTACTTCGCGCCGGGCGAACTGACCGCGATGGTGCGCGAGTTCGACGCCCACGGGCTGCAGGTATGCATCCACGCTCAGGGGGACCGGGCGATCGAGACCGTGCTGGACAGCTACGCCGCGGTGCTGGGCGGCCGCTCCGGGAACCCGCTGCGGCACCGGATCGAGCACGGCGGGCTCGATGTTCGCGCCGCTGGCCGCCCGGGCCGCGGCGCTGGGGATCGTGGTGGCGGCCCAGCCCGGGATGCTGTCCATCCTCGGTGACGGGTTCGCCGAGGCGCTGCCGGAGCGGAGCGATGAACTGTACGCGTACGCGTCGTGGCGGCGGGCCGGGATCCGGGTCGCGGGGTCCTCCGACGCGCCGGTCATCACCGCTGATCCGCTGGTGGGGATGCGGGATGCGGTGCTGCGCCGGACGGGCAGCGGGCGCGTGCTGGGGCCGGGCGAGCGGCTGGCCGTGCGGGATGCGCTCGCCTTGTACACGACGGAAGCCGCGTTCGCCATGCACCGGGAGCGGGACATCGGGTCGCTGGAGCCGGGCAAGCTCGCGGACTTCGTGATCCTGGACCGCAGCCCGCTGGATACGGAGCCCGAGCGGATCGCGGACATCCGGGTGCTGGCGACGGTCGTCGGCGGGCAGCCCGTCTTCCAGGCCGGCGACTCACCCTTCCGGTTCTGACCCGGTCAGCCGCCGTTCTGGTCTGCCGGGGCCGCTACCGGCCGGCGCTGGGAAATCACGGTAAGAACCACGCTCAGCACCACGATGGCGATCGTGACCCACCAGCTGTAGTGGGAGATGGTCTTGGCCGCGGCCACGGCGTCATGACCGATCGCGTACCCCAGCCCGGCAAGCAGGCCCGCCCACAGCAGCACGCCGATCAGGTCCAGGACGAGGAATGTGACGAGCCTCATCCCGGCCCAGCCAGCTATGACGAAGATGATCGCCCTGGGGATGGGCAGGAACGAGCTGACCAGCACGGCCGGCCAGGTGAACTTGCGGCCGTAACGCTCGACCCGCGCCATGTGCTTGGCCAGCCGCCGGCTGCCGGGCAGGGCCATGAGGAACCGCTCGCCCCACAGCCGCCCGGCCCACCAGTACAGCAGGTCGAACTTCATCAGCCCTGGAATCGCGGCCAGCAGCACCACGGCCAGTGTGCCGTCGCCCGTCCTGGCGAACGCGGCGGCAGAAATGATGGACTCGGTGCTGCCGTTCAGCAGTTCCGCCACGACCGGGTGCGTGCCGAGCAGCGACACCCGCAACGGCAGCAGGGCCCAGTAGAACACCCCGCTGAGCACGATGCCCAGCCAGCAGAGGATGTCGGCGGTGCGTGCCTTCCCCTGCCAGGGCAGCCGGGGGTCGCTCCACCGATCCGCCTTCCCGGCCGTGGCCGGCGCAGCCGTCGCCGCGTCTTCCGCGGCCTGGGCGGGTTCCGGCCCGGGGACGCTCATGAGGCAAACTCCCTGACGTTGGCGCACCCCTGAGCGGCGGCTACCAGATCACGAATTTTCAATCACCCAGCTTGCGGGCACAGCGTAACGAACGCCAAGCCCTCCCCGCAGTTCACCGGGGCGTCCGGCGCCGCGGTCCATGCGCCGCTTACCCCGTCGCTGCGTGGAAGGCTTCGAGTGCCGCACCGGGGGTTTCGTAGTAAGCCGCCGGGCCGAGGGCGGCGCCGATGCCGTAGCGGTCGAGTTGCTTGCGCACCGGGCCGAGGACGCTGCTGAGGGCGACACGGATGTGCCGGTTATGGAGATGTTCGATGACCCGGGTGAGGGCGGCTGCCGCGGTGTAATCGACGTCCCCTACCGCCGCGGCGTCGAGTACCAGCCACCGCAGCGGGCTGCCCTGTCCGGCGAGGGCGATGACGTCGTCCACGAGCCGGGACGCGTTCGCATAGTAGAGGCTGGTGCCGAACCTGTAGACCACCAGGCCGTCCTCGGTCCGTGCGCCGGGCACGACCGGGCAGGCTGCCAGTGGCCCGCCGCCGACTTCACGAGCACGCTGCTGCGCGGGTGCGAGGTCTGCCGCAGGTGGTCGATGATCGAAATGGCAACGGCGAGCGCAATGCCTTCCTCGACGCCAAGGATCACCACCGCGGCGGCCGTGAGCAGGGCAATCGTGAACTCGTGGCGCTGGCAGGCCAGGATGCGGCGCAGTCCGCGGACGTCGATGAGCCCGGCGGCGATGAGGAAAACGATCGCCGCCAGGGCCGCGACGGGCAGGCTTGCCAGCGGCCCGGTGAGCAGGAGCAGGACGAGCAGGACCACCGCGCTGGTGGTGAGCTGGACAAGCTGGCTGCGCCCGCCCGCACTGTCGGCCACCTGCGTCTGGGTCGGGCTGCCGTTGACGACGAAGGTGCCGGACAATGCGGCGGCCACGTTGGCGGCGCCCAGGCCGACCAGGTCGGTGTCCTGGCTGAAGGCTTCCTCGTACTTCCCGGCGTAGGCGCGTGCGGTCGCCGCACTCTGGGCGAGGATGACCACGAACAGCGACACGGCGGTGCCGGCGAGCGTGGCCGCGTCGTGCCAGCCGAGGGCGGGCAGGCCCAGGTGCGGCAGCCCGCGTGGCAGGTGCCCGAGCACGGCCACGCCGTGGTTCGCCAGGTCCGCGGCCCGGCTCAGGATGATCGCGGCGATCACCGCGATCAGCAGGCCAGGGATCTTGCGGTTGATCACCCGGGCGGCCAGGACCACCGCGATGACGCCCGCCGAGATCGCCAGGTCCGCGATGCCGACATGCGGCAGCGCACGGGCGATATCGAGAAGCCTGGGCAGGGTTCTCGGGTCGGTGACGGTGATCCCGAGCATGTCGGGGAGTTGCCTGGCGGCCACCTGGATCCCGACGCCGGTGAGGAATCCGACCAGGACCGTGCGGGACAGGAAGTTCGCCAGGAACCCGAGCCGGGCCATCCGGGCCAGCAACAGCAGGACGCCCGCGAGCAGGGCCGCGAGCCCGGCCAGCCGGACGTACTGCGGCGAGCCGGCGACCGCACGACCGGCGATGGCCGCGCCGAGGATGGCAGCGGTGGCGGAGTCGGCGCCGACGACCAGGTGACGCGACGAGCCGAGGACGGCGAAGGCGGCCATCGGGAGCAGCAGCGTGTACAGGCCGGTCACCACCGGCATCCCAGCGATCTTCGCGTATCCCAGGGATACCGGGATGCTCACCGCGGCCAGGGTGATACCGGCAAGCACGTCCGCGGTGATGTGGGACCGGTCTGCCGGCAGCAGGCCGTCCAGCACCGGCAGCGTTCGCATCCAGCGCCCACGCGAATCCGGCACCGTCACCTCCGCTGCTGCCGCGGCATGCCGCGCCTGGCCGGGCACCTACCTGCGAGCCGGGGCAGCGGGCGCTAGTTCACCTTTCAGCCATGATGCGTTCACCGGGCATACATTTCTAGGGGCAGCGCATTGCCCGCCCCGCTCCCGGCAGAGCCGGGGGATCAGGACGATTCGGTGATGGTCTGCGCCGGGGACATCAGGTAGGCGCTGGTCACGGTTACCGCGTCGCCGTTCTTGAACAGCCCGGTGCAGCCGCTGCCGACGTAGACATGCAGGCTGCCGCCTGCCGCTTCGAGCTTCAGCTTGGACGGCGAGTTGTGGATGTGGATGACCACCGAGCCGTTGTCGCCGGTGGCACCGGTGCCGTCGATGGTGGCGCTGCATCCGGTGGCGGCGAGCGTGAGATGGACTCCGGTGAGGGTGCCATAGGTCGTGGTCTTGGCCGGGATGTACTTGTCCGCGTTCAGCGCCCACGGCAAGGCACCGGCCTTCGCGGTGAACGCGAGGCCATGAGCCGTCGCGCAACCGGTGAGCGACAGCGACCTGAGCGCCCCGATACCGGTGCCCGCCAGCCCGGTGCCGGACTTGAACGTGCCGGCGGTCGCCGTGGTGGTGCACACGACCGATTTCTTCGTGACGCTGTCGGTCAGCGTGACCTTCCCGGACTGCTTGCCGGTGAAGGATTCCGCCAGGCGAGACGTTCCACGTGGCCGTGGCGGCCGTTGCCGACCCGGCGCTGAGCATAATGGCCAGTGCCGCTGTCCCCGCTGTGAGCAGAACTGCACCCGGGCGTGTAGGCATGCGATTTCCTCCCCGATCGATGCCAGCCCACACCCAGCATAGGCGCCCGCGCCCGCCGCGGCCGGCCAGACAACGGCGGCGCAGGATGCACACTGATTGAGGCTGAGCCGGGAAGAGCTTCGCCGGCACGTTACGACGAGTGAAGGAGCAGCGATGCCCGAGCAGAGGCGGCCGGAATCGGCCGACCTTACGGACTATGAGGTTCTGGATGCGTCCGACACGCTGGACGGCGACCCCGGAGACGACCCGCTCGACCGGGGGGTCGCCGCGCCGCAACGGTGGTCGGCCGCCATCCGGTATGGCTCGACGGCCTCGGAACAGCAGGCCGGTGAGTCCCTCGATCAATTGCTCGCTGAGGAAGAGCCGGACGTGGCCGGCGAGGAGGACGAGGAGCCGATCGGGGAAGTCGCCAGCGACGAGGAGGCCGGCGACGAGGACCTCGACGGGCTGCTGCTGGATGACGGCCCGGATCCCCGGGCGGGCCGGCTGGTGGCCGAGGATGAGGGCGCCCACCCCGACGAGGAGGCGGATCTCGTCGCGCGCGACATCGGGATCGATGGTGGCGGTGCCGCCGCGGAGGAAGCGGCGATGCACGTCGTGGACGACGACGACACCGACATCCGCTAGCCAGCCATGCGCGGCCCGCAGAAGTAGTTGTGCAGCGGGCCGGGGAGGCTGACGGTCAGGCAGTGCGTGGCGATCCACCGCAGCCGCGGGTCGGCAGTGGTGGTGGCCAGCACGAGATGGAACTTGCCCGCACGGATGTCGGCCTGCAACTGCGCCAGGGTCGGTGCCGGGATCGTGCCGGTGAACCCGCCGATGGGCAGCACTTCCTGGCCGCTGACGTAGATGAACACCGACGCGAGCGCGGCGGTCTGCGTCGCGAGCAGGTAGGGCGCCCCCCTGCGGGCCGCTTCGAGCGGCGGTATGGCGAGCTTCGCCTGGGCAACCACGCCCTGGAACAGGGCGTCGACGGCCTGGCGGGCCGCCGCGGGCTCGAACGGTGTATCAAAGGCGCCCTCGTGGCGCGTCACCAGCGCGGCCGAGGCCACCGCCGGTGCCAGGCACGCCGCGATGAGCCCGGCGGCGAGGGCGGCCGCGAGCAGGCTGGCCGTCCGGACCGCCAGCGAGGCGAGCACGGTCACGGTGGCCGCGGCGCCGACGGCGATGACGGCCGCGAGCAGCCAGGCGGGTGCGGCGGGGGCCGAGGCGACAAGCCACGCGGCGTAGCCGGCCGTGCCGGCCGTGAGGACAGCCAGGCCGATCCGCCGGCCGGCCGCGGACCGCTCCGCTGACCACACGGCCGCGGCTCCGGCGCCGAGTATCGCGGCCAGCGCCGGCGTCAGCGCCCCGGTGTAATACGCGTTGATGGTCGTGGTCAGCGAGAAGGTGACGGCAAGTGTCACCAGCCACACACCCCACAGCAGGAAGCACGACCTGAGCAGATCGCCGCGCGGCCGGCGGCGGCGGCTTGCCAGCCCCCATGCGGCGGCGGCAACGGCGGCCGGGAGCAGCCAGCCGGCGTCGCGGCCAAGGTTGCCCCGCAGGAGCCGGCCCGGGCCGGCGGCCGGGGTGTGCAGGGCGGCACCGATGCCCAGGGACTGGCCCGCGAGCAACTGCAGCGGGGTCTGGTCACCGAAGCGGCCGAACCCGTTGTAGACGAACACCTGCTCGTAGGCGGAGTTGTCGTGGCTGCCGTCGATGTAGGGCCGATGCGCCGCCGGCATCAGCGAGACGGCGGTCATCCACGACAGCGAGACCAGGCCGGCGACCACGCCCGCCACGGCGAGCTGGCGGACGCGCCGGGCCGCCGAGCCTGGCGCGCTCACCAGGTACACCAGGCCGAACGCGGGGAGCACCAGCCAGGCCTCGATCATCTTGGCCTGGAAGGCGAGCCCGACCCACACCGCGGCCAGCGCCAGCCTGCCCTGGCTTCCGCTGGCAAGCGCGGCAGACACCGCGTCGGCGGCCAGCACCAGGAACAGGATCATCAGCGAGTCGGAGATGTTGCCCCGGTTCAGCGCGACCGTCGCCGGGCTCACCGCGACGATGCCGGCGGCGATCAGCCCGGCACCCGGGCCCGCCAGCCGTTGCACGGCCCGGTAGAGCACGAGCACGGTAAGGACACCCTCGATGGCCTGCGGCGCCACCATCACCCAGGTGTGGAAGCCGAAGGCACGCACCGCCAGCGCCTGGACCCAGAAGGCGCCGGGCAGCTTGTCGAGGGTGATGGTCCCGGCCGGGTCGAAGGCGCCGTAGACGAAGTTGTGCCAGCTCATCGACATGCTGCGGACGGCGGCCGCGTAGTAGGGCTCCAGCAGGACCGAGTTCAGCGCCCAGGCGTAAGAGAGCCCGGCGAGCCCGGCGATGACGGCGAGCACGCAGCGGCGCGCCAGCACGGCATCCCCGCCCGCCGCGGGACTCTCGGCCACCGGGGCTGCGGTCACATTCTGCTCACTGGTCACGACGGTGTCCTTCGGTGTCGTGTCTGGCCTCGATCAGCGCCGCGAGCGTCGCCCTGGTGTGCGCCACATACTCCGGGCCCACCCGGCGCAGCACGGCGGCATCGACCCGCTCGACCGCGTCCCTGATGACTTCCGCCACGGCGAGCCCGCGACCGGTGAGCGAGATCGTCAGCCGCCGCCGGTCGTCCGGGTCGGGTTCGCGGGCCAGGTAGCCGCGGGCAACCAGGGTGTCCACGAGTTGCCCGGCGGCCTGCTTGGACACCCCGAGCGCGATGATGATCTGGCTGAGCGGCGCCCCGGTCCGTGCGATGGCGCCGATCACGAAGCTGCCGTTGCGCGGCATGTCGGCCCACCCCTCCTCGGCCAGGGCCTGCGTGACCGCGGAGCCGTAGGTTCTCCGGGCCACCCGCAGCAGCGCCGGAAAGCTGAGGTCGTCGAACCAGTCCTGCTCCCCGGGCATGCGCTCACGCTACAGACAAGGAAATTGACAGTCAACAGTCTTTACAATCTGCCTCTGCCCCCCGCGGCCGCCGGCGCGCATGCGGGACAGCCGCAGGTCTCGTTTAGCCGCCGCGTTCCTGGGAAGCCGACTTGGGTGAGAGGCTGATGGACACCAGCCAAGACGTAAGGGGCGGGTGGAAGTGAAGGACGTGCCGTGAGGTCCGGCGCCGCCCGCGGCCACGCGGGCCACTTCCACGAGGCCGGCTTCTACGGCTCCGATGCCGAGTTCCGCGCCCTGATCGTGCCGTTCGCAGAAGAGGGCATCGCCGCGGGCGAGCCTGTCATCATCGGTTACGACGACCGTAAGAGTGCCCTGCTGCGGTCGTGGCTCACCGATCCGTCCGCCGTCGAATTCACCGGCGATCAGGACCTGTACGCCACACCTGCCGGGGCGATCGCGGCCTACCGGCGGCTCTTTGAACGCCACGTCGCCATGGGCGCCGCGCAGATCCGGATAACCGGGGAGGTGCCGTACCCGGGCAACGGCGGGCGGTTCGAGGGATGGGACCGCTACGAATCGGCCGTCAACACCGTCTGGCAGGACTTCCCGGTGTGGGGCCGGTGCCTGTACGACACTGCCACCGCGCCGGCGGCGGTACTCGACGTGGTCGAGCGAACGCATCCCCACCTCGTCTGGCCGTCGGGGCAGCGCCGGGCGAGCGACCGTTACCAGGACGCCGTGGCATTCGATGGCCTCCCTTACGCACCCGACCCGCTCGAAGAATCCGCGCCCGTGGCCGAGCTGGTCAACCCATCCGCCGCCGCTGCCCGGCACGCGCTCACGCAGATCGGCCGCGGCCGGATCCCCGGTACCGCACTCCAGGACCTGCTGATCGGTGTCACCGAGGCAGTAGCTAACGCACAGCTTCACGGCCGACCGCCCGCGACGGTACGCATCTGGGCCACCCCGGACCGCGTCGTGGTCACCGTGCACGACACCGGCCACGGCCCAGCGGATCGCCTCGCAGGCCTGGTCCCTGCGCCAGGCAGCTCCTCGGGCCGGCGGCTTGGACTCGGGCTCTGGGTCATGCACCAGCTCGACATCGACGTCGCGCTGCGGCACACCAGCGACGGCTTCACCGTCAGGCTCCGGACCTTGCCAGGACCTCCGGGATCGCCCGCCGCGGCAGGGTGACCCGAGCGGCCGCCTGCGGTCAGAGGGTCCAGAGCGCCTGGGTGGGCGAGAGGCGGGCGGCGCGGAGCGCGGGCAGCAGCCCGGCGGCGGCGCCGACGACCATCGTCGCGCCCAGGCCGCCGGCCCAGGCCACCGGCGGGATGACGATGGCCCAGCCTTTGGTGTGGGCGTAGCCGGCGGTGGCGGCGGCCCCGGCCGTTACCCCGGCGGCACCGCCGGCCAGGGCGAGCAGGATCGCCTCGGCCAGGAACTGGGTGCGGATGTGGTTCCTGGTGGCGCCGAGGGCGCGGCGCAGCCCGATCTCGGAACGGCGCTCCAGCACCGAGATGATCATTATGTTGGCGACCCCGATCGCGCCGACCAGCAGCGCGACGGCGCCGAGGCCCAGGAACAGGGTGCCGAACGCGCCCTTGGCGTCGGCCTGGGCGGTGAGCGCGGCGGAGGGCTGGGAGACGTCGACCCCGCCGGGGTCCTGCGGGCTGGCCTGGGCGGCGAGCAGGTTGTCGACGCGATTGACGGCACTGGTAGCGGCCCGCAGGTAGACGGTGCTGGGGTGGCCGTTGAAGTGCAGGTACTTCTGCGCCGCGGGGTAGCCGACCAGTACCGAGGAATCGATCGCGGGGGCCAGCACCGCGGGCTTGAGTATGCCGGTGACGTAGAACCACACGCCGCCGGCCCAGATCCGTTCCCCGGGGAAGATCTTGTCGATGCCCAGCCGCTGCGCGGCCGCGGCGCCCAGCACGGCGACGGGTTCGCGCGCGGTGGCCGGGTTCAGATAGCTGCCGTGCGCCAGGCTGGTGCCCACCGTGGCCGGCAGGCCCAGGCTGGCGGCAGCCACGGTCAGGGCGTTGGTGTCGACCACGGGGACCAGCGGGCTGCGGTAGGCATTCGCGGTGCTCACCGTGCCGGTGTCCTGTACCTGGGTGACCCCGGGCAACCGGGCGATCATCCCCGGCGCCGCGACCGGGAGTTCGGCGGTGCCGCCGGTCAGGGTCTGGCCGTTCTGGACCGTCAGCAGGTTGGTGCCCAGCCTGGCGATCTCGGCCAGCAAGCCGGCCTGGGAGGAGGCCGACAGCCCCAGCACGGCCGTGATCGCCGCGACCCCGATCGCGATTCCCAGCGCCGACAGCCCCGCCCGCAGCTTGCGGGTCCGCAGCCCCACCGCCGCCAGCCGCGCCATGTCCGCCGGGCGCAGCCGCGCCGCCACAGGTGACGGAGCCGCGGGAGATGTGGGTGCGGCGACGGTGCTCATGCGGTCCCTCCAGGTACGGGCCGTGCCCGCCCGGCCATCGGTGTGGCGCCGCGGCTGCCGCCCGCCCGGCCCGTGTCGGTGACGATCCGGCCATCGAGCATTTCGATGCACCGGGGCATGCGGGCGGCGATGGCCCGGTCGTGGGTGACCACCACGATGGTGGTGCCCTGGGCGTTGAGTTCTTCCAGCAGCGCCAGCAGTGCGGCGCCGGTGCCGGAGTCCAGGTTGCCGGTCGGCTCGTCGGCGAGCACGATCGCCGGTTCCCCGGCCAGCGCCCGGGCTATCGCCACCCGCTGCCGCTCACCTCCGGACAGCTGGGTGGGCCGGGCACCCAGCTTGTGCCCGAGCCCCACCCGGTCCAGCGCCGCCGCGGCCCGCTCACGGCGGTCCACCAGGCTGGCCCCCGCGTACAGCAGCCCGTCGGCCACGTTGTCCATGACGTTCTGATGCTCGGCCAGGAAGAACTGCTGGAACACGAACCCGATCCGGTGCGCCCGCAGTCCCGCCAGCTGCCGGTCGCCGAGGGCAGCCACCTCCAGCCCGGCCACCCGCACCAGGCCGCTGCTGGGCCGGTCCAAGGTGCCCATCAGGTGCAGCAGCGTGGACTTCCCGGATCCGGACGGGCCCACGACCGCCACCAGTTCCCCGGCGGCCACCGTGAAGCTGACCTCCCGCAATGCCGTCACCGGCGGGGTACCCGGGTACACCTTGGTCACCCCGGCAAGCTCCAGCACCAGCTCCTGCGTGGTGCCGCCCTTCCCGCCGCCCCCCGGCCCCGGGCCGGTCACTGCAGCCGGGCTCCCGGCACCCGTCCTGGCCGTGTGCGCGGTCATAGCGCGGGCACCACGACGCGCTGGCCGACGGCCAGCCTGCTGCCGCTGACCTGGACCAGCCCGGCCGCGTCATCGGCCATCCCGATCGACACCGCAACCAGGTGGTGGCCACCGGGGCCGGTCACCTCCACCGCGTACCCCCCGCTGGGCTGGGCCAGCAGCGCGGTCACCGGCACCACCAGCGCGTTGCGCACCCGCCCGGTGGTGATCGACACGGTCACCGGGGCGGAACTCAGCCGCCTGGCCACCGCCGGGTGCTTCAGCGCGACCAGCACCGTGATCGTGGTGGCGCCGGTGCTTGCGTTGGTGGTGGCGACCGTGCCGACCGAGGTCACCAGCCCCGCGGTGGTGGTGCCGGAGGGCAGCATGACCGACACCGTGTCACCGGCCTTGACTTCCGACTCGTCGGCGGAATCCAGCGCGATCGACACCACGGGTGCGTCGGAGGTGGCCGTCATCAGCGCGGACCCCGGCGCGGCGGCCGTGCCAGGCAGGACGCTGGTGCCCCAGGCGGTGATCTTTACCGCCGAGGGAAGGAACACCGCCTGGCCCAGGGTCAGCTTCCCGGCCGGGCTGGTGATCCCCAGGTGCTCCTGGAACTGCTCCACCGCGTAGGCGGTCTCGGAACTGAAGTAGTCCCACCCGGCTCGCGGCCCAAGCGCCGCGGCGGTGGCATATCCCAGCCGCACCAGGCCAGCGTTCAGCTCCCGCACGTCCCGCCCGGTCATCCCCGGCGAGAGCGTGCGCCAGGCCGGGACGTTGCCGTAGAGCAGCACCACCGGCAGCCCGTCGACCCGGTACAGCGCCTGCCCCTGCCGCACCACCGTCCCCACGGCCGGGCAGCCTGGTGAGCGTCCCCGACGCCTGGTTCACCACGCTGTAGGACCCGGCGTCTTCCAGCGTCGCGCTCACCTGCGTCTGCGACACCAGCGCCCGCCGCGCCACCGTCGCGGTCGACGTCTTGGCCGCACCGGTCCCGCTCGCCTCCGGCGAAGCAGTGCCTGTCCATACGCGGGCCACGGCGAACGCCGCCGCGGCGGCAGCCACGACCACGATCACCACAAGCACCGCACGCCAGCGCCGGCCACCGCGGCGGCCGCCACCGTCACCCGCAGCGACCGCGGGACGTTCCGTTGCCGTGCCCGTATTCATGATCCGCCTCCTCAGAAGCCGCATTTGGTGAGCGCGGCGTTGAGCTGGGGCGAGTGGGGATCGATGCCAGCCTTGATGAGCTGCCCCACGTTGCCGCTCCAGCCGTCGGGGAAGTTCGCGAACCCTCGCCCCCGCATGCACGCGGCGAACGCGAGCTGCCGGCGCTGCTGCTGCTCTTGCTGCGCCGGGGGGATCGTCAGGCCGTACCTGGGGAGCAGGTGAACGCATGCGGCTCTGGCCGACCGGGGTGCGTTGTAACTGGGCTCCAGCAACGTTTTCTTGATCACGATGCCCCCCGAGATATCCGGGTCGGGGAAGTTGGGTACGCCGTGCGAGCGCATGCAGTGGGCAAACGCCAGCGCCTGCTGAACGCGCACCTGGCCGGTTCCTGAGGAGCCCGCCGTGCTGGCGGATTCCGCCGCCGCAGGCCGCAATCAGCAGCGCCGTGGCGGCCAGTGCCGTGGCCAGGGCAGCCACCCGCGCGCACCGCCAGCCGCCCCTCGTGCCGGGGCCGTCGATCATCGTGCCTCTTCGTGGATGCATGCCCGCAACGGTCCCGCCCCGATGTCGTCAGGGCGTCCGCGGATTGTCACGAGCGCGCTACAGCTGCCGGCACAGCTATCCCGGGATCCGGCTCATGGCCGAACGGACCTGGTCACCGGATGGGCAGGCGACGGGCCCCGCTATACGGCGGTGATGTTTTCGCGGCTGCCGTAGGCGCACAGCCCGTACAGCGCGACCACGTCCATGGCGACGATGACCAGCGACCAGGCCGGGTAGGCGGGGATGAAGAACATCTGGTCGATGGCGTTGAGCCCGACCACGGCCACGGCGAACCAGCGGAACACCTGGCTGGCCGCCAGCACTCCCACCGCCGCGACGAGCTGCAGGGCGCCGAGAACGGCGGTGGCCCAGCCCCACGCGGTCAGGCTGGCGAACACGTAGTGCGCGTGTGCGTGGAACACCTGGGAGCCGGCGGCCGCGGCGATGCCCTGGACCAGGTTGGCGCAGCCGGTTATGGCCAGCAGGATGGACGCAAACAGGACCAGTCCATACCCGCGGCTTCCGGTGTTACGCCTGGCCTCACCGGTGGCCGGCGTGGTGGCTGGCGACATCATCTGGCCTCCCATGCCAGCGGTGCAGAGTGCTCAAGGCCGTCAGTGCTCATCAGCTGGGGGTGCTGAGGATGCGGGCAGGTCCGCGTACACGTCGCGCATGATCCCCACTTGCTTGGTGGTGAAGGTACGTTCCCGGCGCAGGTCGCGGGTGAAGGCGAACCACCAGCTCAGTACCGCGCCGACCCTGTTGCGGTAGCCGGTGAGGAACCCGATATGGATGAACAGCCAGACGACCCACCCGGGGAACCCGGCGAACTGCAGCTTTCCCACAGAGACCACGGCGCGGCCGCGGGAGAGGTAGGCGGCCGAGCCCAGGTCGTAGTAGCGGAATGGCTTGGCCGTGGCGCGGCCCGCCACCTCATGGCGGATGCGCCGGCCCGGCATACAGGCCGGTTTGCATGGCGACCTCGGCGACCCCGGGGAGCTTGTTCAAGCTCATCACGTCGCCAGTGACCAGGATCTCGGGGTGGCCGGGGATGCTCAGGTCGGGGCCGACCTCGATCCGCCCGGCCCTGTCCTGTTTCGCGCCGGTGGCCTGGGCGATGGCGGTCGCCACCGACGGCGCCGCGATACCGGCGGTCCACAAGACGGTGCCCGCGTCGTACCGGGTCTCGGTGCCGTCCTCGGCGCGGACGCTCAGCCCGGTGCCGTCGATCTGAGTAACGATCGAGTGCATGTGCTGCTCGACCCCCAGCTTGTCCAGGGAGTTGGAAGCTTTGGCGGACAGCTTGGGCCCGAACGGGGCCAGG
Organism: uncultured Actinomycetes bacterium; assembly: GCA_963730235.1. GTDB lineage: Bacteria > Actinomycetota > Actinomycetes > Streptosporangiales > Streptosporangiaceae > DASXKD01. Next base: position 196,896 of record CAVSRH010000004.1, on the reverse strand, counting down.
GGTGCGCTGCCGGCGTCGAACAGCAGGACCCGTGCGTCTTCCGGCTTGATGTGCCGGTACTCGGAGCGCAGTGTCTTGGTAGCCACTTCGCGGATCTGCCCGGCCAGTTCGACGCCCGTCGGCCCGGCGCCGACCAGGGCGAAGGTGAGCCAGTGGCGGCGCTCCTGCGGGTTGGTCGCCGACTCGGCCATCTCGAACGCGCCGAACACCCGGCGCCGGATGACCAAGGCATCCTCGATGGACTTCATGCCGGGCGCATAGCGGGCGAACTCGTCGTGGCCGAAATAGGACTGCTGCACCCCCGCGGCCACGATCAGGTAGTCATAGCCGAACTCGGTCTTGTCCCCGGCCGGGCGCGTCACCAGGACGCGGCGCCGTTCCGCGTCGATGCCGGTCACCTCGGCCAGGGCGAACTCCACGTTCTGGTGCTTGCGCAGCAGTTCGCGCAGCGGGGCGGTGATCTTCCCCTCGGACAGGATTCCCGTCGCGCACTGGTACAGCAGCGGCTGGAACAGGTGATGCGCGGCCCGGTCGATCAGGGTCACCTGGACGGCGGCCCGGCGCAGCGCCCGGGCCGCGAACAGGCCCGCAAAGCCGCCACCGATGATCACCACCCGGCGCTGGCCGCCCTCGTTGCTCATGACACGCCCAGCCTCCTTCGTCTTGTCAGGAAAGGCCCTTCTTGTCAGCCTGCCGGGTCGTGCCAGGCGTCCCGGCCGGGAAGCAGCCGGTCGGCTTCCTTGGGCCCCCAGGTGCCCTTCGCGTAGGGGTGGACGGGCACGGTGTCACCGAGCACCGGATCCACGATCTTCCAGGCCGCCTCGACGGTGTCCTGCCGGGCGAACAGCCAGCGTTCGCCGTCCAGTGCGGCGCCGATCAGCCGGTCGTAAGGGCGCTGGTCGCTGCCGGGCTGCTGCGCGAACGTCAGTTCCTCGGTCTGCGGCTCCCAGCCGGCGCCCGGCTTCTTGCCCGCGAGGGTGAGGGTGACCGCGGTCTCCGGCCAGACCCGGAACCGCAGTTCGTTGCGGTGCGGCAGTGGGGCGAGACCGAAGATGTCGCGGGGCGGGTGGCGGAACTTGACCGTGACCTCGGTGGCGGTGACCGCCATGCATTTGCCCGCCCGGATCAGGATGGGCACGTCCGCCCACCGCCACGAGTCGGACATGAGCCGGATGGCGACGAAGGTTTCCACGGTCGAGTGCGGGTCGACGCCCGCCACGTCGTGGTAGCCCTCGTACTGGCCGCGGACGGTGTGCTCGGGGGTCAGCGTGGTAAGCGACGCCACCAGCCGCGCCTTGGCGTCCTGCCAGTTGGCCAGGCCCTGCCCTTCCGGGGGGTCGGCCATCACCGTGGCCAGCACCTGCAGCATGTGGTTCTGTACCACGTCCCGGATCGCGCCGGTCTTGTCGTAGAACGAGCCACGGTCGGACACGTCGAACGCCTCGGCCATGGTGATCTGGATGTCCTCGACATAGGTGCGGTTGAGCAGCGGCTCGACCACGGTATTGGCGAACCGGCCGAACAGCACGTTCTCCACCGGCTCGAAGGCCAGCCAGTCATCGACCCGGAAGATGGCATCTTCCGGGAAGTACTGGTGCATGGTGTCGTTGAGCTTTCGCGAGCTGGCCAGGTCGGCACCGAACGGTTTCTCCACCATCACCCGGGCGCCTGCTGCCCGGCCCGCCGTGGCGATGCCCTGGGCGATCCGCCCGAACAGGAACGGCGGCACCTCCAGGTAGTACAGCAGCCGTTCGCCCGCGCCGACCGCATCGGACATGGCGTGGTAGGTGGCGTCGTCGCCGAGGTCGCCGTCCACGTAGCGGAGCAGGCCGAGCATCTTGACCGCCGCCGGGCTGGACGGGTCCATGTTGTTGAGCCGCAGCGAGGCGACCGCGTAGTCGCGGAACTGCTCCAGGCCCCAGCCGCGCTTGGACACCCCGATCACCGGGACGTCGAGCACGCCGCGCTCGACCAGCCCCACCAGCGCGGGGAACGTTTCAATCTTGGCCAGATCCCCGGTCGCCCCGAAGATCACCAACGCGTCGACACGGTCCGACATGTCATCCTCCTGCCTGGTCCTGCTCCTAGCACACCGCAATGCACGGCCGCGCGGCATCACCCGTGCGGGTGACTGGACCGCCGCATCTGGCGGTACAGGCCGCTTGCGCGGAGGAGTTCGGCGTGCGTGCCACGGGCGGCCACCCGCCCGTGGTCGAGGATGACGATCTCGTCGACCTGGTCGAGGCCGTCGAGGTCGTGGGTGATGAGCAGGGTGGCGCGGCCCTGGGTAACCGTCAGGATGTCGGTGGTCAGGGCGCGGCGGCTGTCCGGGTCCAGGTGCGCGGTCGGCTCGTCGAGGATCATCAGCGGGGGGTCGGCGAGCAGCGCCCGGGCCAGGGCCAGCCGCTGCCGCTGGCCGCCGGAGATCGCCGTGCCGTGGGCACCGACGGGGGTGTCCCAGCCCAGCGGCAGCGAGGTGATCCACGGCAGCAGCCCGGCCCGGCCCGCGGCGCTGGCGAGCTGTTCGTCAGTAGCGGCCGGGCCGGGCCAGCCGGAGGTTGCCGGCGATGGTGGTGTCGAAGATGTGCGGGTCCTGGGCACAGCCGCCGATGACCGTGCGCACGTCGTCGGCGGCGTAACGCGGCCAGGTCCCCCGCCCCTCTGCTAGCCCTGACCCCGCCGCCCCGCCCAAGGTCGCGCTGCCGCCGGACAGTTCGCAAAACCGCAGCAGAACGGCGGCCACGGTGGACTTGCCCGCCCCGCTGGGGCCGATCAGCGCGACCCGCCGCCCCGCGGCGAGGTCGAGGTCCACCCCGTCCAGGGCCAGCGGGCCGCCGGGCTCGTACCGGACCTGGGCGCCGCGCAGTCGCACCCGGATCGGCCCCGCGGGGATGGGGAGCGGTGCGGCCGGGTCGCGAACCGGGTCAGGGGTGTCCATGACCGCGGTCAGCCTGATGGCGCTGGCCCGGGCCTGGCCGAGCTGGATCGCCGCGGCGGGCAGGGTGGTCACCGCCTCGAAGGCGGCCAGGGCGGTGAGGGTTACCACGGCCAGCGGGACCCGGGTCAGCGCGCCGGCCCCGGTCGCGGCGACCGCCAGTCCCAGTACCGCCCATACCGTCAGGCCCGCGGCGGCGCTGGACAGGCCGGTACCCAGGCCCATCCCCGAGGCGGCCCGGTGCTCCAGTCGTGGCCAGTTTCGCCCCGCGTGCCCGCGGCCCGGGCAGCGGCGGCGTCTGCTGCCCCGAACGCGTGCAGGTCCGCCGCGCCGGACAGCAGGTCGGTGAAGTCGGCGGTGAACTCGCCCCTGGCCGGGGCGAGCCGCTGCCCTGCCTGCCGGGCCCGCGGCGGCGGCCAGCCAGGGGCACCGGACCCCGGCGGCGAGCAGGCCCGCCGCGAGCGCCGCCCCGGCCGGGGCGAGGATGAGCAGGCACGCGATCACGGCGCCGGCGCCGGCCAGGATGGCGGCCAGCGGCGGCGCCACGCCGCGCAGGAACAGGTCCTGGGTGGCGTCCACGTCGCTGACCAGCCGCGCCAGCAGGTCACCCGGGCGGAGCGTGCGCAGCCCGGCGGGGGCCAGCCGCTCCAGCCGCTGGAAGACCCGCACCCGGATGTCGGCAAGCACCCGGAACGCCACGTCGTGGCAGGCCAGCCGCTCCGCGTAGCGGAACACGCCGCGGCCAACCGAAAGGCCGCGGACCGCGACCACGGCGACCGAGATCGCGAGGATGTTCGGGTGCTGCGACGCCCGGGCGAGCAGGAAGCCGGAGGTAGCGAGCAGCGCGACGCCGCAGCCCGTGGCGGCCGCGCCCGCCAGCACCGCCAGCACCAGCCGCCGCCGCAGCGGCCGGGCCAGCCACAGCACCCGCACCAGCGGATCCCGGCGCACGCGCACCAAACGGCCATGCGACCGCCCGCCCTGCGCCCCCGAGGTGGGGGGCGAGGCCACGTCTCGGCTGCGGACGGCATCATGGTGCGGTCACCAGGGTCTGGCCGGGGACGGCTGCGGCTTCCGCCGGGATCCGGCCCGGCCAGCTTCCCGTGGTGCAGGGTGATCGCCTGGCCGGCGCGGGCCCGCCCAGCCGGGGCCGTGGCTGACCAGGACGACGGTGCGGTCGGCCATCAGGGTCTCGATGGTGGCGAGGATCTCCGCGGCGGTGATCGGGTCCAGGTGCGCGGTGGGCTCGTCGAGCAGCAGCAGCGGGGCGTCCCGCAAGAACGCCCGGGCCAGCGCGATCCGCTGCCGCTGCCCCGCCGACAGCGCGGCCGCGCGCTCGCCCAGTTCGGTGTCCAGGCCGCGGGCAGCGCCTCGATGAACGCTGCCGCACCGGCCAGGGCGGCGGCCTGCTCGATCGCCGCGCGGCTCGCGTCCGGCTGGCCCAGCGCGATGTTGCCGGCCACCGTGCCAGCGAACAGGTGCGGCCGCTGCGGCACCCAGGCGATCTGGGCCCGCCACGCAGCCAGTCCAGCTGCGCCAGCGGCACGCCGCCGGCCTCGATGGTCCCCGCCGTTGGCTCGGCGAACCGCAGCAGCAGCGCCAGCAGTGTGCTCTTCCCGGCCCCGCTCGGCCCGGTCACCGTGATCCGCTCGCCCGGGGCTGATCTCCAGGCTCACCCCGGTCCAGAGCGGGCACCTCGCGGCCGGGATAGGCCACGCATACCTCGTTCAGCGTGATCGCGCTGCGTGCGCAGGTCGGCCGCACCGGCGCGCCGGGCCCGGCCGGGCGCCGGCCGTGGCGCGGCGGGCGGCAGCGGGATCTCCAGGATGTCGCAGGCGCGGGCGGCCGCGGTGGCGCCCTCCATGCTGGCGTGGAACTGGGCGCCCACCGCGCGCAGCGGCAGGTACGCCTCCGGGGTGAGCAGCAGCACGAGCAGCGCGGTCTGGTAGCCCAGGTGCCCGGCCAGCAGCCGCAGGCCCACCTCCACCGCCACCAGCGCCGTGGCCAGCGCCGCCGCCAGCTCCAGCACCAGCGCCGACAGGAACGCCACCCGCAGCGTGCCCATGGTCGCCTACCGGTGCGCCTCGGAGACCTCGCCGATCACCTGCGCCTGCGCCTTGGCCCGGCCGAACAGCTTGAGCGTGGGCAGGCCCTCGACCACGTCGAGGAAATGCCCGCCGAGGGTGGCCAGCAGCCGCCACTGGCGCTGCGTGCGGGCCTTGGTGTGCAGCCCGACCAGGACCGCGAACACCGGGATCAGCGGCAGCGTCACCGCGATCACCACGGCCGAGATCCAGTCGGCGGCCGCGACCCGGGCCAGCACCGCCACCGGCACCAGCGACCGCGAGCACCAGCTGCGGCAGGTAGCGGGCGAAGTAGGGATCCAGCGCGTCCAGGCCCTTGGTGGCCAGCGTCGCGACCTCGCCCGGCCTGCTGCCCGCCCAGCCAGGCCGGGCCGAGCCGCAGCGTGTGCCCGGTCAGCTTGCGCCGCAGCTGCGACTTGACCGTGGCCGCGGCGCGCAGCGCCACGGTCTCGCCGCCGCCGGCGGCCAGCGGCGCGGGCGATCACCACCGCCAGCAGCAGCGACCAGGGTCGGGCCACAGGGCCGCGGCCCCGGTGCCGCGGGCCGCGGCCGCCAGGGCGTGGGCGAGCAGTCCCGCCTGCGCCAGCACCAGGGCGGTCACCACCAGGCCCAGCGCGACCGTGAAGACCAGGTAACCCCGGGCCGCCCGGGCGTGGCGCAACAGCCGGGGATCGACGGGCCTCACACCGGCGGTTTCGGCGCGAGGATCAGCGAGATGGACGGAGAACACCAGGATGACCCCGGCCGAGGCTGATCAGCCCGATGCGTGCCGAGCGGACCTTGAAGTGGCCGCTGATGCCGACCAGGAACAGCACGGTCGCCAGGTACACCGTGGTCCGCACGTAGCTGTCGGCGTTGCCGCCCGCTTCCTCGCCGAGCGTGTAGTAGCTGCTGGCCTTGTTGTCGAGCGCGTTGGCAGGCGGCCAGTTCCGGCTGCTTGTACTGCGGCATGTAGGTCGGGCCCTTCGGCGCGTTCGGGTTCGTGAACGGGTCCGTGGTGAGCCAGGCCTTGAACGCGGACAGGAACACCGGCCGGAAGCGGTTCTCGGCCACCCGCATCGCGGGCTTGTTGTGCGCGACGTACGCGGTGAACCAGGCGTTGAACGTCAGCGAGTCGAAGTTCTTCAGGTCGGCGGCCTGGTAGGCGGACCGGTTGGCCACCGTCCGGGCGGCCGACGCCTTGGCCAGGTCGAGCGAGGAGTGGGTGCTCCACTTCGCCGAGGCGAAGCCGGACCAGGCGGCGAGGACGGCCACGACCGCCAGCAGGATCGCCTCGATGATGGTCAGCCACCGCTCCCGGCCCTTGGCCTCGGTGGAGCCCTCGCCCCGCTCCTTCTCTTTCTCCTCCGCCCTGTGCCGGTGCTCGGCGAGTTCCTTGCCGACCTCGCTCGGCGACAGCCCCTCAGGCATCGGCCCTCCTGACGAATCCGGCGACCGGCATCATTGTTCCTGACCGGCCGTCTTCCCGGCCGGCGGCGATGGCGCGCCGGGCGCGGGGGACGGTTCTCGCGGCTGGAATCCCTGCGCGCTGATGCGCCGCCGGAACACGTAGTAGGTCCAGGCCTGGTAGACGAGTACGAGCGGCAGGAAGACGATGACGACGACGGTCATCGCCTTGAGCGAGTACCCCCCGGACGCGGTGTTGTGCACGGTGAGGTTGTAGGCCGGGTTGGTGCTGGAGACCATCACGTTCGGGTACAGGTCGACGAAGATCGCCATGATGCAGGACGCGATGGTGACGGCGGTCGCGGTGAAGGCGAAGCCCTCACGGTGCTCGTAGACCAGCCAGACGGCGGCGAGCACGGCGAGGATGGCGAGCAGTTCGATCAGGTTGAGGAAGAAGGTGGTGCTGGCCGTCACGTGGGTCCAGATGACGAAGCCGATGACGGCGGCGCCGGTGAACGGGGCGATGCGGCGGGCCAGGCGCCCGGCGCGCTCGCGCATTTCGCCGGTGGTCTTCAGGCCAGGAACGTGGCGCCGTGCAGCGCGCAGACCAGCACCAGAGTGACCCCGGTGAACACGGCGTAGGGCTGGAGCAGGTCCCAGAATGACCCGGTGAAGTTCTGGCTGGAGTTGATCGGCAGCCCGTGCAGCAGGTCGCCCAGGGCCACGCCGATCAGCAGCGGGGCCAGCACGCTGCCCGTGGTCAGCAGCGCGTCCCAGGTGCGGCGCCAGCGGGCCGCGTCGCGCTTGCCGCGGTACTCGAAGGCCACGCCGCGGACGATCAGCGCGGCCAGCAGCAGCACCATCGCGAGGTAGAACGCCGGAGAACATGGTGGCGTACCAGCCGGGGAACGCGGCGAACATGCGCGGCCCCGGCCACGATCAGCCAGACTTCGTTGCCGTCCCACAGCGGCCCGATCGTGTTGATCGCGGCCCGGCGGCCGGCGTCGTCCCGGCCGACGGCGTTGTGCAGCATGCCGACGCCGAAGTCGAACCCCTCCAGGATGAAGAACCCGGTCCACAAGATGGCGATGACGATGGACCAGAACGGGATGAGACTGCTCATCGTGACCCCTAGTACTGGACCGCCGGCACGGGCGTGTCCGTTTCGGCCTCGGCGCGCGCGGGCGGCAGTTCCTTGCGCGGAGTACCGCAGCATCAAGATCAGGTCGACGGTGCCGAGCGTGCCGTACAGCAGCACGAAGGCGATCAGGCTGATCCACAGCCAGGTGGTGCTGACCGTCGGGGAGATCCCGTTCTTGGTCAGCATGATGCCCTGCACGATCCACGGCTGGCGGCCGCTCTCGGTCAGGAACCAGCCCGCCGTGTTCATCAAGAACGGCAGCACCGCGCCCCACACCGCCACCCACAGGAACACCCGGGAGGTCGCCAGTTTCTTCCGCCGGATCAGCCACAGCCCCCACACCGCGATGACCAGGACCAGCACCGCCCGTAGGCCATCACCCGCATCCCCCAGTACTGGATGAACACGTTCGGCACGTAGTTGCCCGGGCCGTACTGCTTGGTGTACTGCTGCTGCAGCGGGGTCATCCCGACCACCTGGCCGTTCCAGTGGTTGGTGGCCAGCAGCGACAGCAGGTGCGGGATCGCGATGATCTGGGTCGGGGTCTGGTCGTTGTTCCCGCCGCCGATCTGGAACATCGAGAACGAGCACGGCTGGCAGGTGGTCCACTGCGCCTCCGCCGCGGCGATCTTCATCGGCTGGTACCGGGCCTCGATCACCCCCAGCTCATCGCCGACCAGCATGGTGAACAAGATCGCCGGGACCAGCACGATCAGCGCGAGCCGCGCCGACCGGGCGAAGACCTCGCGGTCCCCGCCGGTGCCGCAGCTGCCACGCGGACACCGCCAGCATGACCACGGCGCCGGTGACCAGCGACGCGAACAGGACCTTGGCGTACCCCCACACGAACACCGGGTTGGTGAACAGCGCCCAGATGTCGTTCAGCTGCGGCTTGCCGTTCACCATCTGGTAGCCGACCGGGTGCTGCATCCAGGAGTTGGCCGCCAGGATGAACGCCGCCGACAGGGCGCTGCCGAGCGAGACCGCCCAGATCGTCAGCAGGTGGATCCGGCGCGGCAGCTTGTCCCAGCCGAACAGCCACAGCCCGAGGAACGTCGACTCCAGGAAGAACGCGGCCAGCCCCTCCATCGCCAGCGGCGCGCCGAAGATGTTCCCGACCAGCCGCGAGTACGCCCCCCAGTTCATCCCGAACTGGAATTCCTGCACCAGCCCGGTCACCACGCCGATCGCGACGTTGATCACCAGCAGCGTGCCGAAGAACCGGGTCAGCCGCAGGTACTCATCCTGCTTGCTCCGGTACCAGGCCGTCTGCAGCAGCGCGGTCAGGAACGCCAGCCCGATCGTGACCGGGACGAAGAAGAAATGGTTGATCGTCATGAACGCGAACTGCCACCCGCGCCAGATCAACGTTCATGGTCACTGGTCCCGGCCCGACTGGCTCGCTCGCCGCTCTCTGGCCATCGCGCCGCGGAGCGCTCATCGCGCCAAGTACCCCGCCGCCGTGCCGGGGCCGTGGTCGAGCTGGCGGTCGAGGTTGACCGCGGCGCTGATCAGCGACAGGTGGCTGAACGCCTGCGGGAAGTTACCGAGCTGCTCGCCGGTGGCGCCGATCTCCTCGGAGTACAGGCCCAGGTGGTTGGCGTAGGTGTGCATCTTCTCGAACGTCAGCCGGGCCTCGTCCAGCCGCCCGGCCGGGCCAGGGCGTCGACGTACCAGAACGTGCACAAGGAGAAGGTGCCCTCGTCGCCGGCCAGCCCGTCCGGCGAGGCGCTGGGGTTGTAGCGGTAGACCAGGCTGTCGGAGACCAGTTCGCGGTCCATCGCGCTGCAGCGTGGACAGCCACATCGGGTCGCGCGGGGCGATGAAGCCCTGCAGCGGCATCATCAGCAGCGAGGAGTCCAGGACCTCGGTGTCGTAATGCTGGGTGAACGCGCCGATCTTCGGGTTCCAGCCGCGTTCCATGATCTGGTTGTAGATGTGGTCGCGCTCGGTGGTCCACCGGGCTCACATTGGCCGGACGGGCGTGGCTGCTGCGCGAGCCTGATGGCGCGGTCCAGCGCGACCCAGGCCTGGAACCGGCCGTAGGTGAAGTCCTGCTGGCCGCCGCGGGTCTCCCAGATGCCCTCGTCGGGCTGGTCCCAGTGCTCGCACAGCCAGTCGATGATGCCCGCCAGCGCCGTCCAGCCCTGGTGAGCCAGCCTGCAGGCCGTAGCTGTCGGCCAGGTAGATCGCGTCCGCGGCCTCGCCGTAGATGTCGAGCTGCAGCTGGTCGGCGGCGCCGTTGCCGATCCGCACCGGGCGGGAGCCGCGCCAGCCTTCGAAGTGATCCAGGGTCTCCTCGACCAGGTCGGAGCTGCCGTCGACCCGGTACATGATCTTCAGCGGGCCGGAGGCATTGCCGGCCTGCTCTTGCGCCCGGTCCCGCAGCCAGCCGCCGAACGCGGCGGCCTCCTCGATGTAGCCGAGGCCGAGCAGCGCGTAGATGGAGAACGAGCCGTCCCGGATCCAGGTGTAGCGGTAGTCCCAGTTGCGCTCCCCGCCCTCCTGCTCGGGCAGCCCGGTGGTCGGCGCCGCGACCGGCGCGCCGGTCGGCGCGTAGGTCATCAGCTTCAGCGTGATCGCCGAACGGGCGACCATCTCCCGCCACCGGCCGCGTGTAGCTCGACCGGTGCAGCCAGCCACGCCAGAACCGCGCGGTCTCGTCGGCCAGCCGCTGGGCCTCCTCGGGCGTGACCCGCCGCGGCGTGCCCCCCATGGACTCCAGCACCACGCCGCCGATCTCGCCCTCCCGCAGGGTCCGCGTCCACCGCAGCCCGTCGCCGTCGCGCTCCGGCGTGATCCCCGATTCCTGCCAGCGAGGACCCCTCCGGCGCGATGCCGTGCACGGTCAGCTCCAGGCCGTCGGACTGCGAACACCGCGCCGTGCTCGGACAGCTCCAGCTTGTGCGGCCTGCGGCCGTAGTCGAAGCGCGGCTGGATCTCGATCGCGAACCGCATGGTGCCGCGGACCACGCGGATGTTCCGCACCAGCCGGTGCCGGTCGGTCGCCGCCGCCCTCGGTGACGGGCATGAAGTCGTGTACCTCGCCGACCCCGTCCGGGGTCATGAACCGGGTGACCAGGATCGCGGTGTCGGGCAGGTACAGCTGCTTGCTCACGTAGTCGTCCCGGTCCGGCGCGATCCGGAATAAGCCGCCGCCGTCGGCATCGAGCAGCGACGCGAACACGCTCGGTGAGTCGAACCGGGGGCAGCAGAACCAGTCCAGGGTCCCGTCGGTGGTCACCAGCGCCGCCGTCTGCAGGTCACCGATCAGCCCGTGATCGCCGATATTGGGATACCGGTTCATGGTCTCTCCTCACGCCATCCGGTCCAGTATGTGGTCGCCGACGCGCAGGGCGTTGGCCATCGCGGTGAGCGCGGGGTTCACCGCGCCGATGCTGGGGAAGAAGCTGGTGTCCACCACGTAGAGGTTGTCGAGTTCGTGGGCCTTGCAGTTGACGTCGAGGACCGAGGTGGCGGGGTCGGTGCCGAACCGGCAGGTGCCGGCCTGGTGCGCGCACCCGGCGACCGGGATGCTCATGTCCATGTAGAAGTTCTTGCGCAGCACGTGGTGCTCGGCCATCCCCGTGTGGTTCATGATCTTCTTCAGCTCGTCGTACAGATGGCCGGCCTCGTCGTCGTTGGTGGACCGGTAGGCGAGGTGGACGTTGCCGTCGCCATCGGTCGTCACCCGGTTCCCGGGTACCGGCAGGTCCTCGGTGGTGAGCCAGAAGTCCACCGCGTGCCCGGCCACGTCGGACAGGGTCCATTCCGGGGACAGCTTGGTGAGCTTGGGTTTCTCGCCCGCGCATGGCCTCGGCGTTGGACTTGCCGATCATCTGGATGTTGCCGACCGGCTACTCGTAGTCCTTCGTGGCGAGGTAGAAGTCGTTGATCCCCAGCGTCTTCTGGAAGACCGTGTCGTTCTTCTCCTTGGACAGCGCCACCACGGCCAGGCAGTTGTGGAACATGTAGTTCCGTCCCACCTGATCCGAGCCGTTCGCCAGGCCGTGGGGATGGGCGTCGCTGGCCGAGTTGAGCAGGATCTTGGCGCTGTTGGCCGCCCCGGCGCAGACGGCCACGATGTCACCCGGTGTAGACCTCGCGGTCACCGTCGCGGGACACGACGACCCCGGTGACCGTGCCCGCCCGGTGCGTCGGTCTCCAGCTTGGTCACCTCGGCCCCGGTCAGCAAGGTGACGTTGCCCCGGCCGAGCACCGGCCGGACCGCGATGACCTCGGCGTCGGACTTGGCGTGCACCAGGCAGGGGTAGCCGTCGCACCAGGTGCACCGGATGCAGGTGCTGGCGGCCCGGTTCGCCTCGTCCAGCAGAATCCCGCACGGCGCGTGGAACGGGTGGTAGCCGCCCTTCTCCAGGCCCTCGGAGATCTCGCTCGATCCGGCGCTCGTGCGAGACCGCGGGCCAGGGGTAGGGCGCGCTGCGGTGGCCCTCGGTCGGGTCCTCGCCGCCGTTGCCGTGCACCTGGTACAGCTGCTCGGCCTTCGGTGTACCACGGCTCGAAGTCGTCATAAGACAGCGGCCACGCCGGGGAGATCCCGTCCACGTGCCGCAGTTCCCCGAAGTCCGCGGGCCGCAGCCGGTACAGCGCCGCGCCGTAGAGCTTGGTGGCCCCGCCGACGAAGTAGTGCACCTGCGGCTGGAACGGCTTGCCCGCCACGTCGAACCAGGTGTCCTTGGAGATGTACTTCCCGTCCACGAACACCGGCCTGCGGATCCCAGTTATCCGTCTCACGGGGCAGGAAATCCCCCCGTTCCAGCAGCAAGATCCGCTTGCCCGAACCGGCCAGGGCATGCGCGAGCGTCCCGCCCCCTGCCCCGGTCCCGATGATGATCACGTCATAGTGCTCGGCCACGGGTACCTCCTTCTACGCTGCCATGCTGAAGGCCCGGGCCCGGCGGCAGCATCACCCCAACGGGGGGGTACTCAGATCAGCCGAAGCTGGCGGGCCCGGCGGACGGCCTCGCCGCGGTGAGTCGCCGCGAGCTTGTGGCAGATGTTCTTGATGTGCGACTTGACGGTGTTCGTGGAGATGTACAGCTCACTGGCGATCTCGGCGGTGGTCAGCATGACCGAGACGTGCCGCAGCACTTCCTGTTCGCGTTCGGTGAGCGGCTCGACCACTGGGGCCCGCCTGGCGGCGGGCGCTGCCTCGATGTCGCGGCCGGTCGCCAGCGCCCGCGACTCTGCCAGGCTGAGCCGCTGCTCGAGCCAGGACGGAACAGGCCAAGCCGATCGTGCCCTGGCCACGAACTGCGTGGCCACTTCGGCGCGCCCCTCGGCCAGGGCACTGTATGCCGCCGTCAGGCAAGCGACCGCCCCGATCAGAGCGTCCGGGCTCGCCCGGAGGGCGGTGTCCAGCTGCTCGAGCCGGCCGCGCGCCGCGCCCAGCTCGTGAAGTTCCAGGTGCACCCACGCGAGCGCCGCGAGTGCGGCAGGCTTCAGGTGCTGGCCTTGCGGCCCGTGCCCGTCGGCCGGGCAGGCCGCCGTCGCCTGCCCGGCCAGCTTGGCGGCGCGGCCCAGCCGCCCGCGCAAGGCCTCTGCCAGCGCCAGATGGCTGAGGCAGTCGATGCGCGTCTGCTCCGCTGCTGCCGCCACCGCGGCGGCCACCCCGGAATCGAGGACACGGGCCGCCTCACCGAGACGGCCCGACCACAGCTCCACAGCCCCGCGGGCGAGCAGCACCTGGGCGCGAATCCCGGCACACTGCGCGAGCGTGCGGCCTGAGACCCTGCCTGTTAAGGCCTCGGCACAGGCGACGGCCCGCGTCGCCGTATCCAGGTCCCCGCTGCGGCGAGAAGCGGCGAGGCGGATCATCGCGGCGGCCAGCCGGGCCGCATCCTCCTGGCCGGCGGGAAGCCGGTCGAGGATCTTTTCCGCCGCATCCAGCGCGGCGGCGGCTGGCCCAGGCCGGCCAGCGGACAGGTCGGCCGCGGCACAGACCAGGTATGGCTGAGGCTGCGGCCAGGCTTCGCCGCGCGGCATTCTCGCGAACTTACCGGCCAGGGATGGGGCGCCTCGCGGCTCGATGATCTCGCCGATCGCCAGCCCGTCGATGACCATGCTGGCGGCGAGCTGCCAGGCGCCAGCCTCGGTGGCGTGCCGCACCGCGCCGGTAAGCTGGCCATTCCGCTCGTGCCAGCGGGCGGCTTGCCGGTGCAGCGAGGCGATCCGGTCCGGATGTTCAAGCTTCAGCGTGAGCCGCAGCATCTGCGCGAACAGCGTGTGATAGCGGTACCACCCGCCGCCGATCGGCTGGACGAACGCATTGGCGTGCGCCAGCGCCGCCAGGATCCGGCCGGCCTGCCGGTTGCCAGCCAGTTCGCCGGCGGCTTCGGCGTTGACATGGTCCAGGATGGACGTGCTCAACAGCAGCTCGCGGACCTCGGGCGGCTGGGCGTTGAGGACCTCCTCCACCAGATAGCCGGTCAGGGCGCTGCCCTCGGCATGCAGTTCCCTGACGAACCGGTCGGGTTCGGGGTGACCGGCCATGGAGATCGCGGCAAGGCGGAGCCCGGCCGCCCAGCCTTCGGTCAGCCGTACCAGGCACACACGCGAGTCCGCTGACAGCGTGCACCCATGCTGGGCCAGCAGCAGGTCCGCCTCGTCGGCGCTGAACGCAAGATCGCTGCCCCGGATCTCAGCCAGCTGGCCGGTCAGCCGGTACCGATGCAGGGGGAGCAGCGGATCGGCCCGCGACGAGGCAACGAGGCGCAGACCGGACCCCACGCTTCTGACCAGGAAATCAAGCCCGTTCAGGACCTTTGGCTCGGCGATCAGGTGGAGGCCGTCGAGGACCAGCGTCACCGGCGGGTCCTGCGCGGCCAGCACCGAGGCAAGCAGCAGCAGAAACAGGTTCTCCGCCGCCCGGCCTCGTGCGGCGCCCGGCGGGACCCCGGACACAGCAACACCGGACTGGCGCAGTGCCGCGCCGACATGGGACCAGAACGCCGCCGGCCTGGTGTTGCACTCATCCAGGCGGACCCAGGCCACCGGCCCGGGCTCCGCGGCCGTCCACAACGCCAGGGCCATCGTCTTGCCCGCGCCCACCGGGCCGGTGACCACGGTCAGCGGGCACCACCGCGTGCCCTGAGCGATCAGCTTGGTGATCCGCGACCGCGGTACCACCCAGTCCGGCAGATCGGGCGCCGTGATGTTAGCTGCCAGGATCGGGTCGCCGGCCGGAGCCGCCGGCCGTCTGCGGCTGGTCACCACCTGCTTAGCAGCATTAACCGCCATCGAAACCTCCGCTGGGGACCCCGGCCGGGCCACCCTGGCTGGCCGCCAGCGGGCACATCACCCGCACAAATCACGAAATCCCACCCGCACCGGCCGCGCATCCCACGATTGGTGGTAAGCCGTCTTTACCCCCAGCAGGGATGAAGCTCCTCCGATACGGGCAGAGCGGCACGCTGCGCCTGCTGGGCTGATCAGCGGTGCGACTGGCCTGGGTCACCGGGTGCGAGTCTTCGCCACGTGCCCAGGGCCGGGTCGTACTCCTCGCGCTCGAACAGGAGCATGTCGTCACCCAGGAGGATGAGTGAGTAGGGACTGGGACCGGTGCCCCGGACATGGCCATGGTTGTGTACATCGTCGGGCGGGACCAATGTCACCACGTCACCGCGACGGAGGGCGCGCTCGCCGGTGAGGCTCAGTTCGGCACGGCCACCGGCATCGCGGACCGCGTGCCAATGCTGATGAGTCTCCACCCCGCGCACCGGGGCGATCGCGACCCAGCATCGGTGGGAATGGGTGTACGCCATCACCCCTTCGGGCCGGTGGACCAGTACCAGGCGCGGGCCTCGTTCGGGCCTGGCCAGCCAGTGCACCCCGGGCGACTCGGCGGGCATCTGCGCGATCAGCGGAGCGAAATACTCCTCGTCGGCGGCCAGTCCCGTCAGCAGCCGCCCCACCTCCGCCATGTCGGGCGCACCGCTGGGCCGCAGCTCATCCAGCTGAGCCACGAAGCGGCGCAGCGGGGAGGAATATGCGCTGGTACTCATCCTTCCCCTAACCCTTCCATCAGCAGCATTGCTGCGCTGCCCGGCACGACACCGGCGTTTCACCCGCTCGGGTGATGCGATTGTCAACGTAGCAAGGGACCCTGAGTCATGATTTGAAGCGCCGCAGGTGGCTCCAGCACGGTCGCTCCCGCGCGGTGAAGGGATCGCGGTGGACCTGCAGGAGAAGCGCCAGCTTGACCTGGCGAAACAGGTAGCCAGCATCAAGGCACGGGCCCGGCCCTGGCGCGCCATCCTCTTTTCGGTGCTGGCCCTGGCTGCCGCGGGCGTCTCCTATGCGTTTGGCCGTGACTTGAAAAGCCTGGCCGAGCCGGGACACCTGGGCCACTCCATCGTCACTGCAGTGGCTGCTGCGGCGTTCTTCGTGTTCGCGACGATCGCAGTGGTATCGCTTGCCAGCAGGGCCCGGGAGACGCTCCTATCGGTCACCGGGTCGGCACACGCGGCGGTGGTGCGCTATGTGATCGTGCTGGTCGGCGCCATTGTCACCATTGCGGTCACTCTGGTGCTGCTCAAGGTGCCGGTCGGGCAGCTCTTGGTCGGCGGGGCCTTCGCCACGATCATTATCACCATCGCCGGCCAGCAGGCGCTCAGCAACATCTTCGCAGGGCTCGTCTTGCTGCTGTCCCGCCCGTTCCAGGTCGGCGACGAAATACTGCTGCGCTCAGGGGCACTCGGCGGCCAGCTCGAAGGCACCGTGACCGAGATCGGCATCACCTATCTGCGGCTCGACACCGGCAACGGCGTGATGTCGCTGCCGAACTCGCAGGTTCTTGCCGCGGCCGTAAGCCGCCGAGCGTCCGGGGACGGAGCTGGAGTGAAGTTACGATGACCTTTCATATCCGCCTGGTCAGTCCGGCCAATCTGACTGAGCACCTTGTGGATGTGCTTCTCGCAGACTCCGGTGTCTCCAACGTCGTCGTGCGCTCCAGGCCAGTGACGCACTGCCGCGTGGCGGGGGCGGATCACCCGGTCTGGGTGATCCGGGCGGGCCCGATAGGTTTTTACGCTGATCATCGGTCAGCGTCGAGGTTCGCCCGGCGCTGGCTCATTGGTGCCCGTACATGGTGAAGCATGTCCTGAAGAATGAGGCCCGGGGCCATCGGCGCATCTCAAGTAACGTCCGGCGCGGATCATGGGGCCGCTGCGGGGCCGGGCTTCGAACTGTCTGAGCCGAAATTCCATCCGCCCGCGGCGAGGCCGGGAATCGTGGTCCGGGCGGCTCTGGTCGGGCGGTTGGTCGCTGCCCAGGCACCGGTCGTCACCGTGACCGCTCCACCTGGCTATGGCAAGACGACGCTCCTGGCGCAGTGGGCTGAGCGGCTCGGGTCCCACGTGGCGTGGTTGTCGTGCGATGACGCGGAAAACGATCCCGTGGTGCTGCTGAGCGCTCTTGCTGTCGCGCTGGACCGGATCGGGCCCGTCGACCCGGCGATCTTCCCGGCGCTGGCCTCCTCGGGTGCCGGCGCCGCCATGGTTCCCAGGTTGGTATCCGCTCTCGCCTCGGTGCAGCCGCCCGTGACTGTGCTGCTCGACCAGGCCGAGGCGGTCACAAATAGGCAATGCATGAATGCGATTGCCGAGTTCGTGCTGCGCCTCCCGCCTGGCTGGCGGTTCGCGCTGGCTTCGCGCACCGCGGTGCCGCTGCCGACGGCGCGGTTGCGTGCTCAGGGAGGGCTGCTGGAGATCACCGCTGACGACCTGGCCATGGGATCTGGGGAAGCGGACTTGTTGCTGAGGGAGGCCGGAGCCGAGGTCGACGAGACCGCGCTTAGTGATCTCCTGCAGCGAACTGAAGGATGGCCAGCCGGCCTGTACATCGCGGCGCTGGCGATGAGGGCTGGCACCCAGCGGAGCGCGGCCGGCTTCACCTTCACCGGCGACGACGTCTTCATGGGTGACTACCTGCGCTCGGAACTTCTCGACCGGATCTCAGGCGCGGAAGTGTCGTTCCTCACCCGCACATCCGTCTTGGACCGGATGTGCGGGCCGCTGTGTGATGCGATCTTGGGCCAGCAGGGATCCGGGGCTGTCCTCGAACAGATGGAAGCCAGGAACCTGCTGGTGGTGCCGCTTGACCGCCGCCGAGAGTGGTACCGCTATCACCACCTCCTCCGCGAACTCCTGCGCGCAGAACTCCGGCGCCGAGAGCCCGATCGGGCCCAGGATCTCCATTTCCGGGCGGCCGTGTGGTTCGAGGCGAACGGGATGCCGGAGACGGCGATCGACCATGCCCGGGCGGCAGGAGACTACGACCGGCTGGCCCGGCTGATCCTGGAGCTGCAACAGCCCGTCTGGGCAAGCGGGCGCGTCGAGACGGTGCGGCGCTGGATGGAGTGGATCAGGGAAGTCACGGCAGCCGAGTCCTACGGCGCGATCGCCGCGCATGGCTCGCTGATCTTTGCCCTTCTCGGCCAGCCCGGCGAGGCCGAGCGCTGGATGGCCGCCGCGGAGCGCGCGTCCCCCACCGGGATTCTCCCGGACGGAAGCACAATGGAAGGCACCCTGGCCTACCTGCGCGCGTGCTTGTGCCGCGACGGCATGGCCGGAATGCGGCGTGATGCCCGGACCGCCTTGGACGGGCTCAGCCCGGCCAGCCCCTACCGGGCGACCATGCTGTACACAGAAGGGCTCTCCTACCTGCTGGAAGGAGAACCGGCCCGGGCTCAGCCTGTCCTGGCCCGCGCCCTGGACGTCGCGTCCCATACCGGCTCCCCGCCCTTGACCGCTCTCATCCTCGCCCAGCAATGCGGTGCGGCGGCTCAGCAAAGCTCCTGGTCAGAGGTGACGTCACTGGCCCAGCGCGCAGCCGCGATCGTGCAAGCCGGGCATTTCGACGACTACTGGAGCAGCGCCCTGGTCTACGCATGGGCAGCCCGTGACGCGCTGCACCAGGGACACAACTCCCAGGGCCGCTTCTACCTGGGACGTGCTTCGCGGCTCAGGCCCCTGCTCACCTACATGTTGCCCGTGGTATCGGTCCAGGCACTTCTGGAGATGGCCCACTCCTACATCACTCTCGCCGACCGCGCCGGCGCCGCAGCGGTCCTGACGCAAGCCCACAGCATTCTTCAGCAGCGGCCAGACCTCGGTCACCTTCCCGCGCAGGCCGGTCAACTGGGAGCCAGGCTCGCCACAATCGAAGCACGCGCCGCCGGCCCATCAGCGCTTACCGCGGCCGAGTTGCGGCTCCTGCCGCTGCTGTCCACGCACCTGCCGGTCCCCGAAATAGCAGCCGAGTTGTTCCTCTCACCACACACCATAAAATCGGAGATTAAGTCGATCTATCGCAAACTGGGCGCTACCAGCCGCACCCAGGCCGTCACCCGGTCCCGGGAACTAGGCCTCTTCGGCCTCTAGCAGCCTGCCCCCGGTCCCGCTCAGCCGCAGGGTCGAGACAGACGAGGAAGGTGGGTTATGGACAGAGCAACCCCGCTGATGATCGGGGCTGGCGCCAGTTGCACCGATGGTCCCTGCGGTGAGGTGAGCCGCGTGGTGGTCGACCCGGTTGCCCGTGCGGTCACCCATCTGGTGGTGGAACCGGCGGGCCGGCAAGGGCTCGGCCGGCTTGTGCCCCTCGATCTTGTCGACACCACCGGCGGCGAGATCCGGATCCGGTGCACCCTTGCGGAGTTCGAGAAGCTCAATGCCGCCGAGGAGACGCAGTTCGTGCCGGGGACCGTGGGCTACGCGGCCTACGGGCCGGAGCAGGTGCTTGCCTGGCCTTACTCCAGCCTCGGCGGGATCACCCCGGTGGATGGCGAAATCGTCCCCGGAGTCTCGGAGACCGTCACGTATGACACCCTCCCTCTCGGCGAGGTCGGGGTGCGCCGCGGTGACCGCGTCCATGCCACCGACGGCGCGATCGGGCATGTGGAGGGGCTCGTCATCGACCCCCGCAACCATCATGTGACCCACGTGCTCCTCCAAGAAGGGCACTTGTGGGGCCGCAAGGAGGTAGCCATCCCGATCAGCGCCGTGACCGGAGCCGACGACGGTATCGGGCTCAACCTCGCCAAGGATCAGGTCCGGGACCTGCCACCTGTGGATATCGATCACCCAGCCAGTTAGGCCCGCGGTGCGGGTCAGCCCGCCGCGAGGTTTGCTGGCCCGGGTAGGACGGCCGGAATGCGCGGACTGCAGGGTAAGCGGGTGCTGATCAGCGGTGGCAGCAGCGGGATCGGGCTGGCCACCGCGCAACGGTTTCTGGAAGAGGGCTCGCGGGTCTTCCTCGCCGGCCTGGACAAGCAGGACGTGGACAGCGCCGTGGCCGGGCTCGGGCCCGGCAGCGAGGTGTCCGGCCTGGCCTGCGACGTGAGCCGTACGGGCGATGTGGCCCGGATGGTGGCGGCCGCGCACCGGGCCCTCGGCGGGATCGACGTCCTTATCAACAACGCCGGCACCGCGCGGCGCGACCCGTTCCTCGCGATCGCGGCAGAGGACTGGGACCGGATCGTCGCGGTGAACCTACGCGGCATGTTCCTGGTGGCACAGGCGGTGAGCCGCCACATGGTGGAGCGCGGCGGCGGCGGCGCGATCATCAACATGTCCTCCACGAACGGGCTGGCGGGAGAACAGGACTACGCGCACTACAACGCCTCCAAGGGAGGTGTTCTGCTGCTCACCAAGACCATGGCCGTGGAACTGGGCAGCCACGGCATCCGGGTGAACGCACTGTGCCCCGGCTATATCCGCACCCCCCTGAACGAGGCCATTTCGGCTTCGATCGGCGGGGCCGAGTTCGAAACGGCGTACGCCCGCGCGCGGATACCGCTCGGGCGGGCTGGCCAAGCCGAGGAGGTGGCGGCCGCCTACGCGTTCCTCGCGTCCGACGACGCCTCGTTCATCCACGGCACCGCCCTGGTCATCGACGGCGGCCAGCTCGCGGTGATGTGAGGGGACCTAGCCGGGCCGTCTTGCCAGCGCGCTGCTGGGGATCGCCCGGTCGACGACGTCAGCGGCGACTTCGGAGAGCTTGCGGTTGTTTTCCCGCGCGTAGCTCCTGAGCAGGTCGAATGCGTCGCTGACAGGCACACTCAGGTACTCCGAGAGCATTCCCTTGGCCTGCTCGATGACCACCCGGCTGTTCAGGGCCGCCTGCAGCTGTCCGGTGAGCAGGCTGTGCTCCCGCAGCGCCCGTTCCTGGATCAGCGCGATCGCTGCCACTTCTCCCATGGCCTGCGCTATTTCCATCTCATCGTCGCTGAACGGCTCGTCACTGCCGCGGAACACGTTCAAGGCGCCGATGATGTCCGTGCGGACCCGCAGCGGCACCGCGCACATCCGCTGGAAGCCGACCTCGGCCGCGTGCGGCGCGAAAACAGGCCAGCGGATGCGGCTGTCAGCCGCGCCTGCCTGCAGGGACCGCCCGGAGGAGAACGCATCCAGGCAGGGGCCCTCCGCGCCCTGCAGCTCGAACAGTTCCAGCAGCCGCATCCGCTCCTCGGAGGATGCGATCAGCCGCAGCGTGCCACGCCCGTCGGTCAGCATCACCCCCGCGGCCGCGGCGCTGAGGATCTCGACCGAGTCGGTGGACAGGCCGTGCAGGAACTCGACAATGTCAAAGTCGCTGACCAGCGTGTCCGTCAGACGAACGAACGTGCGAGCTAGCACGGTCTCCCGGGCAATGCCGTCCCGCTGCCGACCGTCATGGGCGCCTGCGGGCCGCCCCGCCGCCTCACTCATCGAACCGCACCCGCCGTTCGACGACGTCCTGCGCTATCTCATACATTGACCATCCACTAGCGAACGCCGTGGCACGTAGCCGGGCGAGCGCGTTGGGCACGGTCTCACCTAGTTGTGCGGCGATCATCCCGGTCGCCTGGTGGATCACGATCCGGTCGCTTCCGGCTGTCTCCAGCAACTCCGCCAGCCCTGTGTCCCCGGGGGCGTGCTGCTGGTACAGCACCGCATCCCGGGCGATGTCCGCCGCGACCAACGCATCCGACAAGTGGTCCTCACTCAGCATCCCCGGCGTGTCACGACACAGGTCGAGCGTGCCAATACCGCGCCTGCCGACGCTAAGGGGCAGGGAAAATTCGGCCTGCACCCCGGCCGCCAGGGCGGACGCCGCGAACGCCGGCCAGCGGTTCGCTTCTTTGGCTGACAGGTCCGGCAGCAGCACCGGAACGCGGGAGGCATAGGCATCAAGGCAGGGGCCTTCGCCCAGTTCCATTTGCAGCGTGGTGATCGTGCGCGCGTGTGGCCCGGCACTGGCAAGCACACTCGCCGCATCGGCCCCCGACATCAGTACCAGGGCACATCCGGACAAGGCCATCTGGTCCACCGCGAACAGGCAGAGCCGCCGCATCAGCTCGGCGGCACCCGTCGTGGAGTCCCGGTCGGTGACCGACGCCACGATACGGGCCCTCCGTCCGTCGTCCCGCACCTGGTCTCCTCACCTGCCGCGCCGCAACCGCGGGCGTCTGTCCACGGTACTCCCGGGAACCTGTGTTCAGAGCACGAGGAACCGGAACCGAACCTGGTCAGCAAGCTCCTTGCGGTTCACGCGGGTTGCGGATTGGCGGGCCGGCTCTCGTCGGCATGGGGGCCGGTCCGGCGTGGCCGTCAGCATTCCGGATCCAGTTCTCAGCCCGCGGTCGCGGTTTTGATGAGCGGCGCGTCCCGCGAGAGCTCCCGGAATCCGACGCTGTAGAACAGCCCGCGCGCCTTGGGATGCCCCGGCGCGCCCAGGCAGGCGACCGTCATATGAGTGGCCCCGGCCGCCCGCGCCCGGTGCATCCCGTGCAGCAGCATCGCCCTGCCCAGTCCCAGGCGCCGGTAGCCGGGGTGCGTCCCGACCGGCTCGAACTCAGCGGTCTTGTTCGCCTCGTCGAGCCACATGATCGTCGAGGATGCCATCGTCCCGTCCGGCGCCTCTACCAGGATGTGCAGGTCGCCGCGATACGCCGCCGTCTGCCGGACGCCCTGGTAGCTCTCGGCCGTGTACGTCGTGGGGGCCCAGGCGTCCACGTGGGCCTGGACCGCGGCCTCCGGCCCGGCCTCGTCGGCGGTGCTGAACCGGAATCCGGCCGGCAGTGCCGGCGGTGCCACGTCGGTGAGGTCCCGCTGGTTGAGCTGGGTCCAGGACCCGGCATCGCCGAGCGCGACCAGGTCGCTCTCATAGCCGTGCGCCGCCCATCGCGTCCGGGCGAACTCATCGGCGGTGCTCGGCAGCACCGTACGCTCGATGCCCGCCGCCACACCGTCGTACCAGTCGATCACCTCGTCAACCAGCCTGGCGTAGCCGGGATGGACCTGATACGCCAGATAGGCGCCGGTGACGTCCCGCACCGACCCGTCGCTCCGCCGCACCTGGTGCGGAAGGTAGGCCCAGCTCCACGCCACCAGATCCGCGCCAGCGAACCACAGCCGGCGCGGCCAGCTTGCGCCGTCGCTAGCGTGCCCCTTGCCCCAGTTCCAGGCCAGCTCGCCGAACGACGCGTCGCTGCTCAACAGGTCCGGGCGGATGGCGGCCACACGCTGCGCCAGACCCTGCATGAGCTGGACGTCCGCGGCGGTCACCAGCTCAGCGTTCGCCATAGTGCGCCACTGTGCCAGGACTCCGCAAAGCCGTCGAACCGTTTTCCGGGGCCGCCGGGATCAGGGGGCCGACCAGAGGGTGCGGGCCGGCTCGCTGCACGACATCGCCTGGGCCAGGCCAGCTTCCAGTGCGGGCGCGGCGGTGGCGGCGTCGAGCAGGCTGGTGCCCATCACGGCGGCCGCCGCGGTGTCTGGTGTGATCACCAGTGTGGCCGCGGTGCCGAGCGCGGCCAGCTCCTTGTGGAGCGGTTCACGCGGAGTCAGGTACCCGATGGCGTCGAGCACGATGACTGCCGAGGAGCCGGCCGCGAGGTCGGCGTTCGTAGCGGACCGGATGCCGCCATCCATGTAGCGCCGCCCGCCGATCGTTACCGGCGGATAGACGCCGGGAACGGCGCAACTCGCCGCGACCGCACGGTCCAGGCGGACGCCAGAGCCGCCGTGCCAGGCCACCGGCTCACCCGATTCGGTGTCCACGGCGGTCACCAGGAACCGGCGCTGCGGCCAGCGGTCCGTGGCGGGCAGCAGGGAGGCGATCCGGGCGATGTAGGGCTGCTCATCGCCGCCCGCCGCGCGGGCGGCGGCCCCCACCCGGCGGCGCGCCTCCGCGGGATCCAGCCCCTGGTCGAACAGGGGCGCCAGCGCGCTGAGGATGACCTCAAGGCTGACGGCCGGGACAGCCGCGGTGTCGGCTCCCGCGGGCGCGGGCGTCATAGCGGCCAGCGCCTGCAAGTCCGTGCCGAAAGCCACGTGCGAACCGACAATGGACCCGGCCGATGTACCCACGATCACATCTGCCGACGACAGATCCACCCCGGCCCGCCGCAGGCCGATGACGATTCCAGCTTCCCAGGCGACACCCGCTATGCCGCCGCCGCCAAGCACCACACCTCGCGTCATACGCCCAGTCTGCCCTGAGCCGGCGAACATGCCGACCGCGGAACTGCCTGATGACGGGGCCGGTGATGTTCCGTTCGCGGTAAGGGTGGAACGATCGAATCGTGACATCAGCGGAACCACATCCGCCGCCTGCCCGGGCCGGGCCGGGGCCGGACGCGGTCGCTCAGCGCGTACCGGTGCTTATCGAAGATCATCTGGAGCCTCGGGTGCGGCTGCCGGCCGATGCGCTGCGCTGCATCTTCGAATGCGCCGAGATCGCCCTGCTGGCCGGCCTTGGCCTGCTGGCGCGCGCCACGGTCAGCGGGTTCGAGACAAATGTCGTGGGTATCAGCCAGCTTCTTGACCGCAAAGTGCTCACCGGGGTGCTGGGGCTGCTGGGCGGCCTGGCGCATATCGCCCTGCTGATCCTCCCGCTGGTAATGGCGGCCCGTCTTCTCATCCGCCGCCTGCCACGGCGCCTGGCCGAGGCGGCCGGGGCCGGTGTCGCCGCGGTCGTCGTGGTGGTGATAGTCAACGCGCTGCTCCGCCTGCCGGCCGCGTCCCCGCTGTACGAGGCGCTGACCCTTTCGGTCGTCCGCACCCACACGGCGGCCGTGCTCGATAGCTACCTGGCCGGCCTCGCTGCTTACGTCACCGTGGTCGGACTGTCGGGCCGCCCCCGCTGGCGCAGCGCCTACGGGGTCGCACTGGCCTTCTATGTGCTGGCCACCCTGGCCAACCCGAAGAACACGCATACGACCTTGCTGTCGCTGCTGATCACGCTGCTGATCGGGTCGGCCATCGGGTCGGGCCTGCGCTATGCCTTCGGCTCGGCATCGGATCGCCCCTCCGCGGCGGCCATCGCCGAGGCGCTGAGCGTGGCCGACGTGCCCGTGACCGCGATGCGCAGAATCTGGGGCACCCGGACGGAGACGCGGCGCTACGCCGCGACGGTACTGGGCGGCGCGCGGCGTGACGTCACGGTTTTCGACCGGGATCAGCAGGCCGCCGGCGCGCTGTACCGGCTCTACCGGCGGGTACGGCTGAAAACCCAGGTGTCGCGCAGCGGCTCGCTGACCGTGGAGCGGGCGGTGGAGCGCCGGGCGCTGCTCACCTACGCGGTGCAGGACGCGGGTGTCGCCACACCGCGGCTGCGCGCGGTGGTTCAGGTCGGGCCCGAGGCGGCGGTACTGGCCAACGAGCACCACGACGGCACGACGCTGGCGGAGCAGGACGCAGAGCCCACCAGCGAGCAGCTCCGCCGGGTCTGGGATGCCGTCCTGCGGCTGCATCAGCACCGGGTCA
This sequence comes from uncultured Actinomycetes bacterium, assembly GCA_963730235.1. Lineage (GTDB taxonomy): Bacteria > Actinomycetota > Actinomycetes > Streptosporangiales > Streptosporangiaceae > DASXKD01. Next base: position 171,582 of record CAVSRH010000004.1, on the reverse strand, counting down.
CGCACCGCAACCTCACTGCCGATCACATCCTGTTCACCAGCCCCGGCGCCCCGGGGGCCGGTGGCGAGGGTGAGGTCATGCTGCTCGAACCGGGCGACGGTGACGTCGCAGCGAGCGACCTGCAGCTACGGCTGGACCTGGTCCAGCTGCTTGCCGAACTGGCCCTGGTGGCCGGCCCGGATCGCGCCGCCGCCATCGCGGCGGAACGGCTCAGCGACGCTGAGCTGGCGGCCATGGTGCCCCTGCTGCAGCCGGTGGCACTGCGCCGCGGCACCCGGATGGAACTGCGCCACCACAAGGACGTGCTGCCCGGGCTGCGCAAGCGGCTGCTGGGCACCACGCCAGGCGGCGAGGTGCCCCCGGCCCAGCTCGAGCGCATCCGGCCGCGCACGCTGATCACCCTGGTGGCGGGGGTGGCCGCGGCCTACATCCTGATCGGCCAGCTCAGCAAGGTAAGCCTGGCCACGACCCTGAAGAACGCCGACTGGCGCTGGGCCGTCCTGGTGGTTCTCCTTTCGGTGCTGACCTATGTGGGCGCCACCTTCGAGCTGACGGGATTCGTCCTGGAGCGGCTGAATCTCGTCCGCACCTTCCTGGCCCAGATTGCCGGATCGTTCGTGGCGCTGGTCACCCCGGCCGCCGTCGGCGGAGTAGCGCTGAACATCCGCTACCTGCGGAAGGCCGACGTGAGCCCCGCGGACGCCGGGTCGAGCGTCGGCGTCTCGCAGGTCATCGCGTTCAGCCTGCACATGATCCTGCTGGTCATCTTCGCGGCGCTCACCCACAACGCCCGGAAGAACTCACTCCGGCCGCCGGACTGGGTCTGGATCGCGCTGGCCGCGCTGGTGGCGGTGGCGCTCATCGGGGCGGCGATCCCGGCGGGCCGCCGGCTGCTGCGCTCCCGGCTGGCACCCGCGCTGAGCGAGGTCATCCCGCGACTGCTGGACATCGCGCAGCGGCCCGCGAAACTGGCCGTGGGAATTGGTGGCGCGCTGCTGCTGACGGCGGCCTACATCCTCTGCCTGGACGCCTCCGTCCATGCGTTCGGCGGATCGGTGGCGCTGGCCAGCGTCGCCGTGGTGTACCTCACCGGCAGCGCCATCGGCTCGGTCGTGCCGACTCCCGGTGGGGTCGGCGCCGTGGAGGCAGCGCTTTCGGCCTGCCTCACCGCAGCCGGGATGCCCGGCGCGGAAGCAATCGGCGCGGTGCTGCTGTTTCGCCTGGCCACCTTCTGGGTGCCGGTGCCGATCGGCTGGGCAGCCATGAACTACCTGCAGCGCCACGACGCGCTATGACCCGAGAGCCGGCACGGTTAGGTTGGCGATGATCACGGCAGTCTCGGCCGACGGCACCGATGTCCGCGCCTTCGATGAAGGCCACGGGCCTGTCATCCTGATCATCCACCCGGGCCTGGACGACGGGCGGTCCTGGAAGAAGGTGGCCAGGCGGCTCGCTGGGCGCTTCCGCGTGGTCCGCATCGTGCGCCGTCACTACCGTGCAGATATCCCGGCGGCATCGTGTTACTCGATGGCCAAAGAGGTCGAAGACGTCCTTGCACTGGCTGAGCTGCTCGGTGAGCCGATCGTGATCGTCGGCCACTCCTCGGGGGCGGTGGTGGCGCTGGAGGCGCTGGCGACCGCGCCTGCCACGTTCGCCGGTGCTGTCCTCTTCGAGCCTCCGGTCGCGACCGGCCCTTCGCCAGAGGGCGGGGCAATCGAGCTGGCGAAGGCTGCGATCGCGGCCGGTAAACCCGGCAAGGCGATGCAGATCTTCGTGCGTGACGTGGTAGGCCTGCCCGCCTCCCAAGCTTGGCTGATCCGCCCGTTGACGGCGGTCATCCCCAGGATGCGCTCCCTCGCCCCGCGCCAGATCACCGACCTTGAGGGGCTGGGACTGCGCCTCGACGTCTATGCCCAGATCCGGACCCCCGCGGTGCTCTTGGGCGGGGAACGCAGCCCGGCGCATCTCGGCGACAGCCTGGACGCGCTTGCCGGCGTCATGCCTGGCAGCCAGAAGGTGATCCTGGCCCGCCGCGACCACAGCGCCCACCTCAAAGCGGCTGGCGAGGTGGCGCACGTCATCGAGACCCTGGCCGGCAAAGTCCTCCCGTAACCACTGGGACCGAGCGCGCACCCTCGCGGCCGCACACCCAGGCTCACCTGTCATCCGGCCCGGCTGTGGCGGGATCGCCGTTCGCGGCGAGCAGGTCGAGGAACGGGCCGACCCGAAGTCCTTCCTGGGCGGTGTGCCGGAACAGGTGGCCACGGTTCACCGAATACCGGGTGCGGCGGCCGGTCCGGGTGCGGGTGAGGTAGCCCGCGGCCTCCAGGTCGGCCACGATGACCTGGACGGTGCGCTCGGTGAGGCCGACGACGGCGCTGATGTCGCGGATCCGGGCGGTGGGATCGCGGGCGATCTCCACCAGCACGTGCCCGTGCCCGGTCAGCAGCGTCCAGCTGCCGCCGCGCTCGTCAGGAACGCTCATACCTCCTGAGCATATCCTCGCGAGAACATCCACGCGAGGAGTTACTCGCGAGAGAAATCCCGTGAAGTTTTTCTCATGTTTCTATTGACAGGTCTTGGCCCCGGCCTCGATCCTGGTGGTGCCCTGATCGGGTCAGGGCCGCGTTAGTTGCCGAGCTGCGGCCACCGGAGGTGACACAGATGCCCGAGGCCAGCTTCCCCGTTGATGTGGTCAGCGGTGTGCCCGTCGTGACGGCGCCCGAGGAGATCGATATAGGCAATGCCGGCGGGTTGCGGGCGGCCCTGCTTGATGCCGCCGGGCTCGGGAGCAGGACGCTGGTGGTCGACATGGCCCGGACACAGTTTTGCGACTCGGCCGGGCTCAACGTCCTGGTCCGCGCGCACAAGCGGGCCCAGGCCGAGGGCGGTGAACTGCTGCTGGTCATCTGCACCGCTGCCGTCCTCCGCATCTTCGCGGTCACCGGCATCGACCAGCTGATCCCCAACTTCCCAGACCTGGAACAGGCTCTCGCGCCAGCGCCTGCTGTTCCCAATTTCACCGGCCAGCCCGGCGCGCTGGCCGCCGCGCCCGCGGCCCAGGCAACGCTGGAGACCCCCTGATCACCGGCTCAGGAGCGTACGAGCCGGGCGATGGCCTCGGAGGCTTCCTGGACTTTGGCGGTGGCGGTGTCACCGCCTTCGGCGATGGCGCCGGCGACGCAGTGGCTGAGGTGCTCTTCCAGCAGCCCGAGTGCCACCGATTGCAGGGCCTTGGTGGCGGCGGCTACCTGGGTGAGGATGTCTATGCAGTACTTGTCGTCTTCGACCATGCGTTGCAGGCCGCGGATCTGGCCTTCGATCCGGCGCAGCCGGACGAGGTAGTTGTCCTTGTTCTGGGCGTACCCGTGCATGTGGCTCTCCGGCCTCGGTGCGGCGCCTTCCGCGCTGGGTTTCACTGTATGGCGGCGCCGCGGCGGGCGGCTCCCATGTCAGCCTGACGAGCCGAACTGGACCGGAACGTTCATGGCTTGCGTGGCTCGCCAGGCAGTGGCACCGGGCCCCAGTTGCCAGACGGTCAGCGTGGTGCGGTGCACCGCCAGCGCGTCGAACCCGCCCGCGGGCCCGGGGGCCAGCGTGGCGGTGCCGGCCGGCAGGGCGGGCAGGGACCGCCAGGCGGCCCCGGCACCGGTGATGGTCTCGGCACGGTTCCCGGTGAGGACGAGCGCGGCCGCGCCGCCCGAGCCGAAGGACGCGGAGGTCAGCCCGGCACCGTGGAGCCGGACCACGGGTGACAGCGCCCAGTGACCCCCGTTGCCGGTGGACCAGGCGGCGAGCAGGCTCGCATCCGGGCCGGCACCCGCCTGCAGCAGCGCCACGTTACCGCTGGAGGTCCGGGTCAGCCGCAGGACGGTGGTGTGCTGATGATCCAGCGTGGCGGGGAGCGCGGGCCCCGCGGCCTGCCAGGTCCCGTTCCGGCCGGCGAAGATGCCGGCGGTCCCGGGGCGGCTGCACCGGCCTGCCAGCAGCGGCGTCCCCGAGGGGGTGAACGCGGCCGCGGTAAGGGCGGTCAGGCCGCAGCGCCGGCCGGCGGGTGTGCTAGCCAGCGAGCGCTGGGTGGCGAGGGTGGCCCACCGGGTGTAGCCCGGGGATGCGATCCTGACGGTGCCGTTGGTGAGCACGGCGAGCAGGCGCCCGGTCCCCGGTGCCGCGGCCAGCGCGTCGGGGGCGTCGCCGAGGGCGGCGTCCAGCGGCCCGGCCGCGGACCATGCCTGGCCGCCGTTAGGGGTGGTGGCCAGTGGCGTGTAGGTGAGGTCCTGGCTGGGCCGGAATCCCGGTGATCAGCGATTGGGCGCCCACGTCGGCCGTGACCAGGCCGCCGTTGTCGGCCACCCCGGGCGGGGTGACCAGCTTCCACTCGGCGCTTCCGGCCGGGCGCACGAATAGCTGCCAGAAGTTGTTGTGGCTGGCGGCCGAACCACCCATGACCGTGATGGCCCAGGTCCCGGACGCGGTGCCAAGAGAGGTGGCCAGGAACGATGGCCCGGCTGATGGTGCCCCAGGCGCCGGCGGCCGGCACTCACCGCGGCGCCGCAGCCTGCGGTGAGTACCGCTGACACCAGGGCCATCGCGATCAGGGCCGGGCGGGCTGCCCGGCTTCATCCGTGCCCCAGCAGTTGTTGTGCGGCGTCGGTCAGTTCGGCGGCGAACGACGACTTGGTCGCCTGGGTGCCGGGGCCGGGGTCGAATCCCAGTTCCCGCCGCAGGTGGCCGGATTGGTCAATGACGAACGCATAATCTCCGTGGCCGATCATGGACCCGGCAGGCAGGATCTCCGCCGGGGCCGCACCGAAGCGGTGCCACACCTGTTCGAGCTGGGCGCGGGTGCCGGTCAGGTAGAGCCAGTTCGGCACGGTGGCCAGGCCCTCCTGACGGTCGAAGGCCTGGATGTAGCTGACCTGGGTGTAGAGCGGGTTGTAGTTGATCGCAACCAGTTCGACGTGCCGGGTGTCGCCCAGCAACTGGCCAGCATCCCGGAACTCCTGCGCGATCAGTGGGCAGTCCGACGAGCAGGTGTCGTCGAGGAGTGTCAGCAGGACCACCTTGCCGTGCAGGCTCGCCAGCGTGACGGTCCGGCCGTGCTGGTCGGTGAGGCGGAACGCGGGAGCCGGGATGTTCAGCGGGGCGCTGGTGCCATTGATCGCCTCGGCCAGGATGGTGTCGGCGACCGGGTTGGCCTGCGCCGCGGCCATCGGCGCCGCGCCGAGGATGATCATCCCGACCGCGGCCACCGACGCCACCGCCTGGAAGCTGGCCGACGTGACCGATTGGCGCAGCGACGCGGGCCGCATCCGGTCCCGCCAGCTCATCGGCGCCCCGGCGGCGGCAGGCTCCGCCTGCGGCACGGCGGCCTGGGTCAGGGCCAGGTACCCGGCGACGGCCAGCAGTACGAAGGGGATCATGCTGTTGGGGTCGGTGCCGAGCCCGCCGAAGAAGCCGAAGTCCTCGATGAGCACCCAGTCCGCCAGGCACAGCACCGTGAAGAAGACCAGCGCCGGGCGGATCAGCCTCGGCTGACCGCTCACGAACGCCGCGCCGGTCACGGCGAGCGCGGCCACGGCGAACAGGTTGACCGCGAACCCGTGCGCGGCGGTGAAGGTGCCGAACGCATTCACCCAGGCCGACAGGATGTGGGGCTGGGAGGTGGTGGCCATCGTCTGGACCATGCCGGCCAGCGTGCCGGGCTGGCCGTGCAGGCTGCCCTGCCAGAATCCCCGGCCGGGCCAGGCCTGCAGGACCGCCATGCCGAGGAGGAACAGCCCCAGCCCGGCAAGAACCAGCCGTCCCAGCCGCGGCGTGTGCCATGCCCGCTCCGGCAGCGCGACCAGGGCGCCTGCGACGCAGTAGATGAGCACCGCGCCCGGAGCGCCGAACAGCCACGTCAGGCCCGGTGCGAAGATCCCACCGAAGGACTCGCCGAACATCCAGACCACGAGCCCCCAGCCGACACTGACCAGCCCCGCGAGCCGGGACCAGGTGCCGCGCGCCGCAACGAGCATCCAGATGCCGATGCCGGCCTGAATCCACACCGCTGCCGCCCCGGCCTGCATCGGGTGATACGACCAGCTCGTCCCGGCCCAGTTCACCAGGTGCTGCACCCATGACGGTGACGACGCCGCGACGGGCTCGAGCACCTGCGAGGGAAGGCCGACGGCCATCTTGGGCTGGGCCTGCAAGATCCCGTCGAAGACCCAGATCAGGCCGAACCCGACCCGCAGCACCTGCCGCCAAGCCGGTTCGGCCGCCACAGGTGCCGGCGTGCCAGGCGCCTGCGCCGCGCTGTTCCGCGCGAAGGGCCGCCAGGCCCGCACGCTGACCCAGGCCAGCCCGAGCAGCGCGAAGATCAGCAGCGCGATGAGCCCCTGGTGGAGCAGCGCCGCCTTGAACGCCGCGATCACGGTCGGGTCGTTGACATTGACGCCGGAATTCATTCCAGGCATGACGCCGTATGCTCCTTTGTTCCGGTCCGGTCACCAGGCTGCTCCTCGCCTACCAAGGCGGCGGCCAGCGGTCGTGGGGCCGGGCCGGCGGCAGGCATGCCGAACCGGCGCAGCCGTACGCTGTTGCCCACCACGAAAACCGACGACGCCGCCATCGCCGCCCCGGCGATCAGCGGGTTGAGGAACCCGGCGGCGGCCAGCGGGATCGCGGCGATGTTGTACCCGAACGCCCAGGCAAGGTTGCGCCGGATGGTGGCCAGCGTCGCGCGGGCGAGCCTGATCGCCTCGGGAACCGTGCCAAGATCGTCGCGGAGCAGGATCATGTCCGCCGCGCAGATGGCCACGTCGGTACCCGAGCCGATGGCCAGCCCCAGGTCAGCCGCGGCCAGTGCGGGGCCGTCGTTGACCCCGTCCCCGACCATGGCCACCGACCGCCCCTGCGCCTGCAGGCCGGTGATCACCGCCACCTTGTCGGCGGGCATCGCCCCGGCGATCACCTCACCGATGCCGGCTTCCGCGGCCACCGCGTCGGCGGTGGCCTGGTTGTCGCCGGTCAGCAGGATGGTCTGCAGGCCCAGGCGGTGCAGCGCCGCGACCGCCCCGGCGGCGGAGGGCTTGACCGTGTCGGCTACCGCCACGGCGCCGCGGGCCCGCCCGTCCCACCCCGCCAGCACCACGGTGCGGCCACGGCCCGCTCCCACGTCGCGCACTGCGCGGCCAGCCCGGCCGGGATATCCAGCCCACGGTCCCGCAGCAGTTTTTCTCGCCCAACGATCACATCGTGGCCATCCACGGCGCCGCGTGCGCCGAGTCCTGGCAAGGCCGTGAAGCCACCGGCGTGCGGCAGTGACCCGAGTTCGGCGCGGGCGGCGGTGCTGATCGCGGCGGCCACCGCATGTTCGGAGGCTTGCTTCCACCGCCCCGGCATAGCGGAGCAGGCCGGTGCGGCTGGTGCCCGCGGCCTGCGCCACACCGGTCACCGCCATCATGCCCGCGGTGACCGTTCCGGTCTTGTCCAGCACCACGGTGTCCACCGAGCGGGACGACTCCAGGGCCTGGTACCCCTTGATGAAGATCCCCAGTTGCGCCCCCCGCCCGCTGGCCACCACCAGCGCCGCCGGGGTCGCCAGGCCGAGCGCGCACGGGCACGCGATGATCAGCACCGCCAGGGCGGCGCTGAACGCCTGCTGCCCGGTGCTGCCTGCCAGCAGCCAGCCCGCCAGGGTCGCCGCGGCCAGCACGAGGATGGCCGGAACGAACACCCCGGAGATCCGGTCGGCCAGCCGCTGGATCGCCGCCTTCTGAGCCTGGGCGTCCTCCACCAGGGCAACCAGGTGGGCGAGTTGGGTGTCGCTGCCGACCTTGACCGCGCCGATGATCAGCGCGGCCGCTCACCGCCACCGTCCCGGCGGTGACACTGTCGCCCTCGGCCACGTCGACCGGCACCGATTCGCCGGTCATCATGCTGCGGTCCACCGCGGACTGGCCGAACAGCACCGTCCCGTCGGCCGCGATCGTTTCTCCGGGCCGGACCACGAACCGGTCACCGGGCCGCAGCGCCGCCACCGGGACCCGCCGCTCGGTCCCGTCGCCGGCGAGCACGCAGGCGTCCTTGGCACCCGCACCGGCAAGCTCGCGCATCGCGTCTCCGGCGCTGCGCCGGGCCCTGGCCTCATACCACCGGCAGGCCAGCAGGAACGTCGTGACGGACGCCGCTACCTCCAGGTAGATGCCGCCACCGGAGGCGTGCAGCAGCTCGTACATCGCGGTGTGGTGGACGGTGCCGCGGTCCAGGACGAACATCGCGTACACCGACCACCCGCAGGCGGCGATGATGCCGAGGGACACCAGCGTGTCCATCGAGGACGAGCCGTGCCGGGCGTTCTTCAGCGCGGCGCGGTGGAACGGCCAGGCCGCCCATCCGGCGACCGGGGCCGCCAGCACTATCAGGACCCATTGCCAGCCGGGGAACCGGTAGGCGGGAAACAGTGACAGCAGCACCGACAGATCGCTGAGCGGGACGAAAAACACCAGCGCGACGATGAGCCGCCGCCGCAGATAGGCAACGCGTGCCGCGTCGGCGGCGCCGCCGCCCGCGTCGGCTGGCTCGTCGCCCGCGCCGGCCACCTCGGCGCCGTAACCGGCCCGCTCGATTTCCGCGACAAGCAGTTGCACCGGAACCGACAACGGCGCGGTCACGGTGGCCTTCTCGGTCGCGATGTTCACCGTGGCGGAGACATTCTCGATGGCATTGAGCCTGCCCTGCACCTTGGCCGCGCACGCGGCGCACGTCATTCCCTGCACCAGGAGCTCAACACGCATCAGGCCCGACGATTCTCCGGGCCCAGGCGACTGCCCGCTACTCACTGCCGCCGACGACACGCCACATCACCTTCCGGTAATACCACGAGTCAGGGATATAGGCACGGGTGTCATCTCAGTTAGGGGACGGCATGCGGTCCTGCTGCTGTTAGCCAGGGCGAAGGCCACATGGCGGGTGACGCCGCACGGAGAATCTACACACCCCTGGACGGCCAGGCAACATAACAGGTAAACGCGCCGTGCTCCGCACCTCGGTTAATACCCTATGGGGGTTCCTAAAGTACCCCCGTGGGGTTTCCTGGATACCCCCATATGGTTTCCCGGAACGACGTTGGTGCTTTGCGGCTGCCTTGCCGGCCCATGGAATCGCATTCGGGTAGCCCCATTGCGCGCCTGGCCGGACCCTATTAGCATTTTGCCGTTATGCATAGCCGCAAAGTTCTGGCCGGGCTGCCGGGGGACCGCCAGCGGGCCCCGGCGATGGCGCCGGCCGCGCCGGTGCCGGGCGCGGCGCCGTGCCGGTGCCGGTCCGCGCGATCGGGAGAACGCTGACATGGGCGGGCCTTCCTGGGTCGCGGCCGCGCTCGCGGCGGTCATGATCTCGATTGCGATCTACTGCGCGGGCCGCCTGGCCGCCGCGCGCCTGTGGCAGCGGTCCACCGAGGTCGACGCGGACGCGGTGCATGTCGTCATGGGTGTCGCGATGGCAGGCATGCTGCTGCCCGGGCTCAGCCCGGTGCCCGGCACGGTGTGGGAGGCGGTCTTCGGGGCCGCCGCGGCATGGTTCGCCTACCAGGCAGTCCGGGGCCTTCGCCGCAACGGCGCCGCCAGCGGCTGGCGGTGCTCGCATCCCGTGCCGCACATGGTCGAAAGCGCGGCCATGGTCTTCATGCTCGCGGCGCTGCCTGGTTCCTGGCCGGGCGGGCCGGGCCAGGCGATGCCCATGTCCGGCATGGGGGGCAGCGCGGCTGCTGGTGGTGGCAGCCTCTGGGCGCTCGCCGTGATCCTGGCCTTGTTCATGATCGGTTATGTGCTCTGGACAGCCGACCAGCTCACCGCACTGGTGCGCGCCCCGGCGGCGGCCCCTTCCGGGCCGGTACGGGATCAGGCCGGCATCCGGGCCGGCGCTGGTGGCCCAGGCGGTGCGGGAACGAAGGATGCGGCGGCTACCGCCGTGCTTCAGCGGCTTTCCCACCATGCGGGCACCATGACCCTCGCGCCGAGACTGGCCGCGTGTTACAAGATCGCCATGGGCATCGCCATGGGCTACATGCTCATCCTCATGGTCTAGCCCGCCCTCATGCTCTAGCCGGGCCTGTCGGGCAGCGGCACGGCCCGGCTAGAGGCCACACGCTGCGGCCGGGCTGGGTCCGGCCGGTCACAGCGATCCGGCTGCGGCCGCGACCCCCGGCGAGGCGCAGACGTTCCGCGGCTGGCCATGGGTCAGCTTGCAGATCGCGGTCGTGATCATGTTGGCCGCGCCATCGATGTCCTTGCCGACGGGGCTGGCCGGATCCCGCATGGCCGCCGCCACCTGCGCCCAGCTCAGATGGGCCAGTGCCGAGGGGAAGTACTGGGCCTGGGGCACCAGGTACCGGTTGCCGATATCGACGAACGGGACCGAGCCGCCCGCGTACCTCGCGAACAGTGCCGCCTGCTGCGCGGTGGGGTGCTGCAGGTAGGCGTGGCCGAATGGGGTTTTGGGATCGGTCTTCTCGCCGTACCACTCCACCGGGACGAAGGCCAGGTACTTGCTGGCGTAGCGGGACTTGTAGAACGACAGCGTGGGCGTGCTGGGGTACACATCCGTCGGTGAGGAGTGGATGAAGTGCAGGCCCGACAGCGTGCCGAACCGGCTGACCGCCGCCGCGATCGCCCACCGCTCCGCCGCGCAGAACGGGCAGTACTCCCCGCCCATGTACAGCAGTTCCGGCTTCCCGCCGGCGGTGAGTTCCGGCTGCCCGGCCAGCGCCTTCAGGCCGGTCGCCGTGCCCGCGCCCACCGCGTTGAACGTGGCCGCGGGAATGCTGGTGATCTGGCGGGCAACCCCGGGATCGGCCACCGCCGATGTGGTGGTGGCCCGGGCGGGCGGCTGGATCAGCTTGGCCACGATGAGCCCGGCCACCAGCGCCAGCACCACGGCCACGCTGCCTCCTGCGATCAGGATCCGCCGGCGGATCTCCGCCCGCCGGGCCGCGGCCCGCTGCGCCTCGATCCTCGCCCTGGCGTTCTGCTCCCGCACCCGCGCTGCCTTGCTCATCTGACCGGCCATCCTTTCCCGGTTGCCCGCGCGCCCAAAATCATCTACGGTCTACGTACGTAGACAGTAGATGATGGTACGGGATGCTCAGGCCGCGCGGCCTCAACCGACAACCGAGGATGACAATGAGCGCACCAGCCAGGAACAAGAGCGGGAGATCAGGCAACGGCACCGCGCACATGGCAGTCCCGGCCCGCCACCGTGGGGCCACCGCGCCACTATGGCTACAGCTGACTACGCTGGCCCTTTCCCTCGGCGGGCTTGGCGTCTCGCTCTACCTGACCATTGCGCACTACACCACGGCCGCGACCCTCGCCTGCCCCGAAACCGGCGTCATCAACTGCGAGAAGGTCACCACCAGCCCTCAGTCGGTGGTGTTCGGCATCTTCCCCCTTGCAGTCCTCGGCCTGGCCTTCTACCTGTTCATGACCGTGGTGAACTCACCCTGGGCATGGCGGGCGGATTGGCCGGCGCTCCGGTGGGCGCGGCTGGGGTCGCTGGCCGCGGGAATCGGCTTCGTGCTCTACCTGATCTACACCGAACTGTTCACGCTGGACGCCATCTGCCTGTGGTGCACCGGCATCCATGTCATCACGTTCCTGCTGTTCGCCCTCATCGTCCCTACCGCCGCGGCGCGCCCTGGGGCGGGACGGAGTCCGGCCGGCCGGCGGGCGCTATGAAGATCCCCCGGCTCAGCCTGGATCAGACCGTCATGATGGACTGAACCGTGTAAGCGGGGGGCCGCTGACCTGGGACTGGGGGCAGTGTCAGGTAGTGCGGCGTGGAGCGGTGCGGGGGATCCATGGAGCGGTACTTTCGCGTGGGCGCGGTAATGGCCGGGGGGGCGGTGCTTGCCGTGGCCGCGCTGACTTCCGGTGCCTCCGGCATGGCCCGCGCCCGGGACGCCGGGGCGGTGACCGGCCTCCGGGCGGCCGCGCCGCCAGCGTCTGCCGGTGCCCGCGGCCTGGCCGGTGCCAGCGATGCCGCCACGGCGCGGCCTGCGCCGGTCGTCGTCACGTTCACCTGGGGCGGCGGTAACGCTGATCAGATGGCGGCATTGCCGATCTTCCGCACGTACCGGATGCACGCGACCTTCTACGTCCCGTCCGGGCTGGTGTGCGTTCCGAGCCGGGCGGTGAGCTGCGCGGGGTCACGGTATTTGACGCTGAGCGATGTTCATGCGATCGCTGCTGACGGCAACGAGATCGGTGGCCTCACGGTGCTGCACGTGCCGGTCACCGGGATGCCCGCGGCCGAGGCGCAGCGTGAGATCTGCGATGACCGGGTGAACTTGTCCCGGTGGGGCTTTGCCGTCACCGACTTCGCCTACCCGTTCGGAACAGTGAACCCGCAGGCCGAGGATCTGGTCCGGCGGTGCGGCTACAACAGCGCCATGGGCACCGGGCAGCTGCGCGGTGCGGGGCTGTGCGGGTCCTGCGCGTGGGCGGAGACCGTTCCGCCGCGCAATCCCTACCTGCTGCGCACCCCCATCGAAGTGGCCTCGGTCGGCACCGTCTGGTCACCGGCCACCTTCGAGTCGATCGTGCAGGGCGCACAACGGCACGGCGGGGGATGGGTGATCTTCACCATCCACGACGTCTGCCCCACCGGCTGCCCGCTCGGCGTCACCCCGGCCGAACTGCGCGGCGTGCTCGGCTGGCTTGCCCGGCAGGCCAGCCACGGCATCAGGGTCGAGACGATCAGCCAGGTGATCGGTGCTACGGCCAAACCGGTCATCCCCGGCCCCGTAGCGCACCCAATCCAGCCCCCCGGCGTCACCAACGCCAGCCTGTCGGCCAGCGGCAAGGGCGGGTATCCCGCATGCTTCCAGCCGGCCGGATTCGGCGCGAACACCACCGCCTACAGCTACCACCGGGGTAATGGCCCAGGCGGGGCCGCCGCCGAGACCATCCACATGACCAAGTGGACCTCTGGTGATGCGAAACTGCTGCCGGCGCTGGACCTCGGCCGCTGCGCGCCGTCCGTCACCGCCGGCCATTCCTACACCATCGGGGAATGGTACAAATCCACCGGCCCGACCCAGTTCGATCTCTACTACCGCACATCCGTCGGGAGCTGGATCTATTGGACCTCCAGCCCTCGCCGCGCGCCCGCCGCGGACTGGACGGACGAGACGTGGACGACACCAGCCCTGCCTCCCGGCGCGACCGCGCTGAGCTTCGGCCTGACCGTCGGCTCGGTAGGCACCATCACCATCACCCGCTTCAGCCTCGCACCGGTCCACAGCGGCCGCGGGAGGATTTTCCTCCTCGTCGGGCTCGCCGTGCTCGCCCTGCTCGTCTTCCTAGCCGTCTTCGCCGCGCTCCGGAAGATCCGCCACCGCAAGGCCGAAGGCGCACCAGCCGGAATCGCGGCTCCTTCACATCGGTAGATTGAGCTTCGTTCGCTTGGGGATGCGGCAGGAGGCGCTGAGGCCATGACGATCCTCGTCGTCGGGGCGGGCGCCACGGGTGGCTATTTCGGGGCCCGGCTGGCGCAGGCCGGCCGGGATGTCACCTTCCTGGTCCGCCCCCATCGTGCCGGGCAACTGCGCGAGCGCGGGCTGCGGATCGTGGGACCCGGGGGCTGCGGCCGAGTCCGGGCAGGCGCCGCGGCCGAACGTGGCCATGGCCGGGGAACTCGCCGAGCCCGCGGACGTCGTGCTGTTGTCGGTCAAGGCGACCGCGCTGGACCAGGCCATCGCTGACTTCGCACCGGCCGTCGGACCGCAGACCGTGGTGGTGCCGTTCCTGAACGGGATGGCTCACCTGGCCGTGCTCAGCAAGCGGTTCGGCGAGTCGGCGGTGCTCGGCGGGGTGATCATTATCGCTGCCCAGGTCAACGGCGAAGGCGACATAGTCGCCCAGCCCAGCCCGCCCGCGAGCCTGACAATCGGGACGCAGGACGGCACCCGCACCACCCGGCTGCGGGCGGCCCACGACCAGCTCTCCGGGGCCGGGTTCGACGCCAGCATCAGCGACGAAATCATCGCGCGGATGTGGCAGAAATGGGTGTTCATCGCGACCATCGGGGCTTTGACCTGCCTGATGCGCGGCACTGTGGGCGACATCGTGGCCGTTCCCGGCGGACGTGACCTGGGCCCGGCCATCCTGGCCGAGGCCAGCGCCGTGTCGGCCGCGGCCGGGTACCCGATGCCTGCCGACGCGATCGCCAGCACGACGCAGACGATCACCCAGGCCGGGTCGCCGGTCGACTCGTCGATGTCACGGGACGTGGCCGAGGGGCGGCCCGCCGAGGTCGAGCAGGTCCTGGCCGACCTGGCCCGCCGCGGCGCCGGCCACGGGATCAAGACCCCCTTGTTCGACCTGGCCACGATGCAGCTGCGCGTCTACAACAACGGCCTCCATCCGTCGCGCTGACCATCCACCCGGATCAGTCGATCTCGATGTAGACGGTGCCGTCAGCCACCCTGACCGGGTAGGTGCGCACATCGATGAGCACCGGGGCGCCGAGCGCCCTGCCGGTGGTGTAGTCGAACCTGCCGTTGTGCTTGGGGCACTCGATGACGCTGCCGATGACCAGGCCGTCACACAGCAGCGTCTGTTCGTGCGTGCAGTGGCCATCGGTGGCGTAGTAGCCGTCGCTGGGGGATCGGTAGATCGCGTAGTCCTTGCCGTCGTGCTCGAAGGGGATGACGTCCTCGGGGTCGACGCCGTCCGCCGCGCACGCGGCGATCCACTGGCCCATCGGTTCTCCTGGCTGACGGTTCAGGCCGCAACCGCGCCGGCCAGCGGCAGCGCCCGGCCGTCTGCCAGTGGCACTGGCTCGTTGTACGGCGCGGCACCGGGCAGCAGCTCGCGGCGGATGTAGTACTCCTGGTCCCGCAGCTGGCGCAGCACCGCAGGGACGATCTCCTTGTAGGCCGCCCACATCGACGGGTACGCCGCAGCGCAGTCGTGCTTGACCTCCTCGTGCAGCTCCGGCAGCCGGTAGTACGGCACCATCGGGAACATGTGATGCTCGACGTGATAGTTCATGTTCCAGTACAGGAACCTGTTGACCAGGCACATCTTCACCGTCCGGGTGTTGAGCCTGTGGTCGAGCACGTTCTCGCCCATGCCCGCGTGCTGGGTGAACCCATAGAGGTTGAACAGAAACGCCCCGTACAGCCGGGGGCCGCCGATCAGTACCACCGGCAGCCAGGTGCGCAGCCCGATCGCCAGGCCGATGGCGGTCGCGTAGATCGCCAGGTCGATCCGCGCGGTGCGGTACACCTTGTGCCGCTCGGACTCGGGCACGTAGTCGGCTTCGTCGGCGGTGAGCCGCCCAAACGCGTGCCGGAACATCAGCCGGAAGGCCAGCGGCACATCCACCAGCCCCACCAGGTTGGCCAGCAGCCTGACCAGCCGGGCCGGCCGCATCACCGCGATCTCAGGGTCCCGCCCGACGATCAGCGTGTCGGTGTGGTGCCTGGTGTGGCTCCACCGCCAGACGGTCGGATCCCGCATGATCATGAAGGAGGCGATCTGGTAAAGCCCTTGGTCCATCCAGCGCGTCTTGAACGCGGTACCGTGCCCCGACTCGTGCCAGCGGGAATCCGAGGTCGAGCCGTACAGCACGCCGTAGGCGGCGAAGAACGGGACCGCCCACCAGGTGCCCCAGAACGCAATGCCGAGGCCGGCGAAGCCGAAGATCAGCCCGAACCAGATCGCGGTGTCCCGCACGGCCGGGTAATCGGAACGCCGCATCAGCTCCTTCATCCGCTTGCGCGGTATCGCGCTGCGGAACCAGGCACCCCCGGCCAGGCCGAGTTCCAGCGCCGCGTCGTTCTCCGGACTCGTGAGGCTGTACCGCGCCAGCCGATCCCTGCCCATCCCGGCCATCCCTCCAGCCTTGGTGCGTTGAAACGCTCCAGATGCATTGTGCCCGGTGGGGTATCCGAGGAAAATTCCTGGATGCGGGGGACTGAAATGGGGCGGAGGACTCGCGGTGATCCCAAAGCGGGTGTCAGGTTGTTGTGCGGTACTGCTGCTGGGCGCATCGCTGGTTGCTGTGAGCGCGGTGGCCAGCAGCGCGCCGGCCGCCGCCTTGTCCTCCCGGGCGCGGGGCAGTCTGCCGGCTGGGGAACCTGCCATCCTGCGGCACTGGAGTCCTCCGGGGTGGGCGGCGCAGCACGGCCCGTTGGCGGTGGCGGCCGGCCTGGCGCCGGGGGTGCCGGTGCCCGGCGTCTCCAGCCAACTCGACGGGGTGTTCTGCCCGTCAGCGTCGAACTGCTGGGCGGTGGGCAACTACTCCTCCAGCAAGGGGGCCGAGCTCAACCAGGCGCTGCACTGGAACGGCACCAAGTGGTCCCAGGTCACCACCCCCAATCCCGGCGGAACCGCCAGCGGCGACGTCAGCGAACTGCGCGGAGTGCGGTGCAATTCATCCAGCGACTGCTGGGCGGTCGGGGACTACACCACGAGCACGGCCCAGCTCGGCGAGGCCCTGCACTGGAACGGCACCAAGTGGTCCCGGGTCATCACCCCTAATCCCGGCGGAACCGCCAGCGGCGACGTCAACGTCCTTTTCGACGCCTGGTGCACCTCCGCCAGCAGTTGCTGGGCGGCCGGAGACTACGGAGACACGGGCGGCGGCGCCGAGGTGCTCTTGAACCTGGCCCTGCACTGGAACGGCACCATGTGGTCCCAGGTCACCACGCCCAACCCGGAGGGAACCGCCGCCAACGACGGCAACGCGCTCGACGGCGTTCGCTGCACCTCGCCCAGCAACTGCTGGGCCGTCGGCAGCTACGGCTTCATCGGCAGCCCGCCCACCTTGCTGAACGAGGCGCTGCACTGGAACGGGACCACGTGGTCCCTGGTCTCCACCCCTAATCCCGGCGGCACGGGCGCCGACGACCTCAACGGGCTGGACGGCGTGGCCTGCATCTCTACCAGTTGCTGGGCAGTGGGGGCCTACGGCAGCTTGGGAGCGACCGGGACGTCCCTGCAGAACGAGGCGTTGCAGTGGAACGGGACCACGTGGTCTCTGGTTTCCACCCCCGACCCTGACGGCACCGGCACCGGTGCCAACAACCAGCTGATCGCCGCCAACTGCACCACGGTCAGCAACTGCTGGGCCGTCGGGACCTACGGCAGTTTCAGCGGCGACGTCGGGACGATCCTGAACGAGGCGCTGCACTGGAACGGAAGCACCTGGACGCTGGTCTCCACCCCCGATCCCGGTGGCACCGCCAACCTCGACAGCAACACCCTGAGCGCGGTCCGCTGCCTCACGGCGAGCGACTGCTGGGCAGTGGGTGACGCGCAAAAGACCGGCGGAGCGGATCTCAACCAAGCCCTGTTCTGGAACGGCACCAAATGGGCCGCCAAATAACACCCGCTGGCCAGGATCGGGCTACCCGGTCAGCCCGCCAATCGCGTCGCCGATGAGTTTGGCGGCGATGATGAGGCACAGGACGGTCATGATGACGGCGTTGTGGGCGGTCATCCAGTCCTTCAGCCCGGCGAGCAGCCGCTTCGACCGGGTGCCCATGGCGACGTAGATGGCGACGGGGATGCCGACGCCGAGTGTGCCGATGAGCGCGAAGACCAGGTAGGCGATGGCCTGCTCGCCGCCGGGGATGCCGGTCTGGGCGATCGTGGCGGCACCGCCCGCGGCCAGGAGCAGGTTCTTGGGGTTGGCCCCGGACAGGACAGCGGCCAGGCCGACCGCCGCGACTGGGGTGCTCTTGTCGATGGTAGCCATCCACTTGGGCATATGCGGCTGCTCGTCACCGCGGGGCCGGGACGGAACTGGCGGGCAGCGACCAGAAGCAGCAGGACACCTAGGGCGATCTTGACCCAGCTCACCCAGGCCGCCGGGGCACCGGACGTGCTGGCCCCGGCCGTTCCGGCCAGGGACAGGACGATGGCGCCGACGATGCCCAGCCCCAGCAGCCAGCCAATAATGAATGCCGGGCCGTTGACCTTGGCCCGGCGGCTGGTGAGCATGAGTACCACCGCGATGATCGGGACCGGGCTCAGCGCGATCCCGACCGCCAGCGGCAATGATCCTCCGATGGCCTGTCCCATTACCCCTCCTCGGCGGGTGCCCCGCCCGGCCCGCTGCGGGCCCATGCTACGGCGGAGTCGAGATTGGGGAATACCAGGTCTGGACCGGGTTTCCCGTCGCTAGAAACCGGGACACGTGGCGGCATCACTCGTGATGGGTGGAGCCAAGACACACTGAGGCTAGCGAGGAGCGCCAGGGAGGTGCCGTTGGCGGGGAATGAAGGCCGAGGGTATGGCTCGGTGCGGCTTGCTTCGGCCGCCGGTCGCTGGGTGCTGGCGGTGGCGGTGCTGGGCGAGGCGATGATTCTGCTGGAGGCAACGGTCGTCAACGTGGCGTTGCCGACGATCGGCCGTGATCTCGGCGCGGGTGTCGCGGGCTTGCAGTGGACGCTGAACGGCTATGTGCTGACGCTCGCGGCGCTTGTCTTGGTAGGCGGTTCACTCAGCGACATCTACGGCCGACGTCGCATATTCATCCTGGGGACAGTGGTCTTCGTGGCCGCGTCGGCGCTTTGCGCGGCCGCCCCGACGATCGAGTTGCTCGTGGTAGCGCGGTTCGTTCAGGGGATTGGGGGAGCTCTGCTCACCCCGGGGAGCCTTGCGATCATAGACGCGGTCTTTCATCCCGATGATCGCACCCGGGCGATCGGTGCGTGGGCAGGTCTGGGTGCCGTCGCGGGCGCGATCGGCCCCTCCGTCGGCGGGTACCTGACCGACGCGGTGTCGTGGCGCGCGGTCTTCCTGATCAATATTCCGCTGGGGGCCTTTGTCGTCGTGGCCGCGGTTCGCCATGTGCCAGAGACCCGGGACCCGACGCGTGCCGGCGGCCTGGATCTGCGCGGCGCCGCGCTCGCCACGCTGGCCATCGCCGGTGTGTGCTTTGCGCTGATCGAGGCGTCCGGGGGCCTGACACCAGCGGTGATCGCCGCCCTGGCCGTCGGCCTGGCCGCCGCGGCTGCCTTTGTCGCCGTTGAGCGGCGGGCCCGGCACCCGATGCTCCCCCTGGAGTTGTTCCGCTCCCGCCAGTTCGCCAGCGCCAACCTGCTCGCGCTGGTCACCTACGCGGCGCTCGGCGGCGTGATCTTCCTGTTCGTCGCGTTCCTGCAGGTCACGCTCGGCTACACCGCACTTCAAGCCGGTGCCGCCACACTGCCGATCACCTTGCTGCTACTGACCCTCTCCACCCCATCGGGGGCGATCGCCCAGCGAATCGGCCCGCGCATCCCGCTGACGATCGGAGCCGTCCTGGCCGGTGCGGGACTGCTGCTGATGGCACAGATCCACCCCGGCGACAGGTACCTCCCCGGGGTGCTGCCCTCGCTGATCGTGTTCGGGGTCGGTCTCGCCGCGCTGATCACCCCGATCACCGCGACGGTCCTGGCGAGCGTCGATGCACAGCACTCCGGGATCGCTTCCGCCGTTAACAACGCGCTCTCGCGCCTCGGCCAGATGATCGCGGTTGCCGCCCTTCCCCTTGCCGCCGGGCTCTCCGGCTCCGCCTTCGAGGACCCCGCCAGAATGGCAGCCGGCTTCCCGGTCGCCATGACCGTTGCCGCAGGGGCGTCTTTCGCAGCCGCGCTGCTCGCCTGGACCACGATCAGCGACGACGCCCTGCGCCGGTCCGGCACGGGCACCCAGCAAGTACCACAGGAACTCCCGCCGTCCCTCAAGCGACACTGCCCGGTGGCCGGCACCCCGCTTGCCGCGTCCCTGAACTCCCCGCCCAGTTCCCGCCCTCCGGCGGCCAGGGAGCCGTGACCGCCGGCCCGCACTCCATGGCCGACCTCACCGAACTTGGATCTGAGCGGGGCAGGCCCGGATCACATTGATGCTGTCGCGGCGGCAGGTGAAATAGCTGGGCCCATGCGGGTGCTATGCATAGGTGAGTACGACACAGGGAGTGGATGACGATGAGCGGCAAGACTCAGCAGGCCATTCTGGCTGGCGGGTGCTTCTGGGGGATGCAGGATCTCATCCGCAAGCGCCCCGGCGTCATCTCGACCAGGGTCGGGTACACCGGCGGGGACGTGCCGAACGCGACCTACCGGAACCACCACGGCCATGCCGAGGCGATCGAGATCATCTTCGACCCCGAGCAGATCTCCTACCGGGACCTGCTGGAGTTCTTCTTCCAGGTCCACGACCCGACCACGCTCAACCGGCAGGGCAACGACAGGGGGACCAGCTACCGGTCGGCCATCTTCTACACCAGCGACGAGCAGAAGCGGGTCGCCGAGGACACGATCGCCGACGTCGACGCCTCCGGCCTCTGGCCGGGCAAGGTGGTCACCGAGGTTGCGCCCGCCGGGCCCTTCTGGGAGGCCGAGCCCGAGCACCAGGACTACCTGGAGAAGTATCCCGAGGGCTACACCTGCCACTACGTCCGGCCGGGCTGGAAACTGCCGCACCGCGCGGACAAGGTCACCCGCTAGCAGAAGGACCGCACCGGGTCGATCCCGCGGCCGGGACGCGGTGTGCCTGACGCGATCACCTGGGGTGACGTGCGCATCGTGGCGGTTCTCGACTGGGCTGGCGAGGTCCCTGACGCCATCGGGCTGCTGCCGGGGACCAGCCGCGCGGACTGGGAACGGGCCCAACTGCAGGAGGAACCGATGTCGCTGTTAGCCGCCGGCGTTGGGGTTGTTGCTGATCCAGCCAGAGGCAGCCAGCGCGGCCGCGCCGGTACAGGGAGCTTGCACCGGGCTTTGCCAGGGCCCGGGCAGCCCGCCGCCGTCGGGATTGTCGGGGAGGCTGAGGTAGACGCAGCCGCCTGCCCGCAGCCGGAGCGCGAGCGCGGCACGGCCGGGGTCAGCGGCGAATGCGCGGGCGGTGAGGGGCAGGATTCCGGCCATGTGGCGGGCATGCCGGTCCAGGCCCAGCAGGTGGGCCGCCTGGGACAGCGAAGCCGGGGCGGTCACGACCGATGCCCGGGCGGCCGGCGGCAGCCTGGCGATGGCGTTGCTGGCTGACTGGACCCGGCTGGCCTGGGCGGTTGCCGCGCCGGCGGACCCCGACGGGGGGCACGGCTGCTGCGCCTGCCCTACCTGGTACTGGTAGTAGCCGACGGTGAAGCGGTAACACAGCACCGCGGGGGTGCCGTCCACAGGCCTCCCCGGGCCTCCGGAGGAGCCGGCGGCGGACACGATGCTGGTCCCAAGGACGGCGTAGACGACGGTCCGTTCGGTCGCCGTCCCGGCCCGGCCCGAGCGCGTGATCGCAGTGACATACCCCCCGCCGTTGCTTTCGACGATCTGGATGAGGCCGGCTTCGGTGAGCGGGTCTGTCCCCATCGCACTGCT
This sequence comes from uncultured Actinomycetes bacterium, assembly GCA_963730235.1. Taxonomy (GTDB): domain Bacteria; phylum Actinomycetota; class Actinomycetes; order Streptosporangiales; family Streptosporangiaceae; genus DASXKD01. The sequence goes on along the minus strand of CAVSRH010000004.1, from coordinate 150,224 downwards.
GATCATCAGCGAGACCTGGCTGGCCTGCTTGCGCACCTGCGCGGGGGACTCGACGGTGCTGGCGCACCCCGTCACCGCGGTGACGGTGGCGGCCGCCAGCACCGCCCACCCGGTCACCTGTGGCACCAGCCCGCTCATGCTCTCAGTGTCGGTGAGTCCTGCACGACAGCCAACTCCGGGTTGATGGTGTCCCCGGCAGCGAGTTACGGAGCGACGAGGGCGTCGGTGAGTGGGGCGATGCCGGCCAGCTTGGCGGTCAGGTCGGCGGTGAGCCCGTAGCGTGCGCCCAGCGCGGCGGGCGCGACGTAGCTGACCTTCGTCTGTGCCCCGTCGGCCCACACCAGGACCTTGAGCGGCAGGTCCAGCGCGGATAGCGGCGCGGCCTGCATCACCAGCGTGCCCGCCGCCGGGTTGCCGAAGATCACCAGCACGGTCTCCCGCAGGGTCAGCCCGGCCGCGCTGGCCTCGGCGCTCTGGTCGATGACGGCGAACAGTTTCAAGCCTTTGCCGCTGAGCAGGTCGGTCAGGCGGGCGACGGTGCCGGGCACCGATCGCGGGCTGAGCTTGGTGACGATTCCGCCGGTGTCCCCGGCGCTGTCCTCGGTCATTGCCTGGCTCCTGATCAGGGGGTGACGAGCTGCCATTGCTGGCCGCCATCGCGGGTGACATAGAGCTTGCCAAAGTCGGCTGGGAACATGCTGACCGGCCCGTAGACCACCCAGGCGATCTTGCGGGAGGTGAACGTCAGGTCGCGGAAGCCGGCCATGCTCAGGGGCGCTGGTGCGGCTAATCGGTTCCAGCAGTGTGGATGCGCGACATGATGCGGCTCGCATCGCGGCCCAGGCGCCGAAGCTGCTCGGGCGACAGTACGTCGATGACGAGCGATCGCACGTGAGCCACGTGCCCCGGCGCGGCGTCGGCGAGGGTCTTGAAGCCATTTTCGGTCAGGATCGCATTGGTGAACCGCCCGTCGGAGGGATCAGGCTCGCGGCGGACCAGACCGCGCCCCTCCAAACGCGTTACGAGGTGTGACAGCCGTGACAGCGATGAGTTCGTGACCTCGGCGAGGGAACTCATCCGCATGGCCTGCTGCGGGCGTTGCGACAGCATGGCCAGCACCTGGTATTCGACCATTCCGATGTTCGCGTCACGGCGCAGCTGCTGATCGATCGACCAGGGAAGCCACGTCATGAGCCGCACCACCGACAGCCAGGAGCCCACCTCCGCGGCGGTCAGCCACCTCGCCGACGGCTCCTCGCCCCCGCGATGGTCTGCTTCGGTCACGGTAGCTCGGTGTTCTCAGTGCCGGACCCAGTCCACCCACCATCGATCCAGTGCTTGGCGATCTCACTCATGGGCTGGCTCCTCCGGCGATACCTGGCTAGAAGACATTTTATTGTTCAAGTTCTATGCCACGATGACTTGAAGTGTCAAGCCCCTCAGCGGGCATTCTCAGCTGCAAGGATCCGATTCTTATCTGCAGTAATCCGGATCTTCGGAGAGCGTATCGTCCTGTCTGAACTTGACGCTTCAAGTATCTAGCCGTTACAGTTCACTTGAACGCTCAAGTCTCGGGCGGAAGCCGGGGGCGCGGCCCGCCGCGAGTTCCCGGCGGGGGCTGACAGGGAAGCAACGTCACGGAAGGGTGGATCAAGGTGACCATTTCGGAGAGCACGGTGGCCATCATCGGCACCGGCAACATCGGCGGCACGCTGGCGGCGCACTTCGCGGCAGGCGGTCAGGACTTCCTGCTGGCCTGCCGCGACCCCGAGGCCGCCCGCACGATCGCGGCCAGCCTGGGCGAGCACGCCGAGGCGGTGAGCGTGGACGAGGCAGTCCAGCGGGCCGACGTGATCGTGCCCGCCGTCTGGTTTGACATCTTCAAGCAGCTCATCACCCAGTACGGGCAGCAATTGGACGGCAAGGTGATCATCGACCCGACCAATGCCATCGGCCCGGACGGCCAGGGCGGGTACCGCAAGGTCATCGGTGAGCAGGAGTCCTCGGGCCAGATCCTGGCCGGCCTGCTGCCGGCCGGGGCCCGGCTGGTCAAGGCGTTCGGCACACTTTCGGCAGGGTCGCTGGCCTCGGCCGCCCGGCAGGAACCCGACCGGGCGGTTCTGTTCTACGCCGCCGACGACGAAGTGGCCGGGGACCTGGTCGCCGGGCTGATCCGGGCGGCCGGTTTCGACCCGGTCCGCGTCGGCGGCCTGGACCAGTCCATCCGCATCGAGATGTTCGGTGACCTGCACGAATACGGGGCCTTGGGCCGGGTCGTGACCCGAGCCGAGGCACTGAAAGCCATCTGACCCGCTCCGGCAGGGCAGAAAGCACGGCCACGGCTGCCATGGGCCCGTGTCCGGGCCGGCTCGGCCTGCTGATCACGCTGAGTCACTTGAACTATCCAGTGGTTGGTAGTGTCATCCCGTGACTGAAGGAGCCCGACGCACCGCCGGGGAGCCAGCGGTGCAGTGGCTGACCGCCGCTGAAGTTGACTCCTGGCTCTCCCTGGTCCGGCTGATGACGTGGCTTCCCTGGTCGATCGACCAGCAGCTGCGGCGCGACTCCGGCCTGGCCATGGTGGAGTACCAGGTCATGGCCAGGCTGTCGCAAAGCCCGGAGCGGACCATGCGGATGGGCTCGCTGGCCGATCTCGCCAACGCGTCGCTGTCGCGGCTGTCGCACCTGGTCAAGCGCCTGGAGGGGCGGGGGTTTGTGCGCCGTGAGCAGGACCCCGCCGACGGGCGGTTCACCAACGCGATCCTGACCGCCAAGGGCCTTCAGGCGCTCACCGACGCGGCCCCCGGGCACGTGGCCCACGTGCGGTCGCTGGTCATCGACGTCCTGTCACCGGAGCAGCTACGGCGCCTGGGCCTCGCCGCCGATCGCATCATGTCGCACATCGACACCTCGGAAATCAACTAGCGGCACCGGCCGGGCCCAGGGATGCGCGCATCTCCCAGATCAGGACTGGTCGGCGTCCGGGAGGGTCGTACGCATGGTGGCCTCACCCTAAGGCCACTTGAAGAATCAAGTTCAGTCGTGGGCCGTCATAGCGGATGTATCAAGGCAAGAGCTGCTGAAACGAACTGATCCGGAGCCTCCTCCATCCGTTCAGCAGCCAGAGCGCATCATGAAGACTTGACGAATCAAGTCATCGTGGTCTAACTTTTAGTTGAACAGTCAAGTGAAATCTCGCCAGGAGGGGCCGGACATGTCTCTTTACAGGCTCGATGCCAGCATCCGGGTCGAGGGTTCCCACAGCCGCGCCATCGCCGACATCGTCGAGCAGGAGTGGCGGAACGCCCGCCCCGGCGAGCCGGTCGTCCGCCGTCACGTCGGGACCGATCCGGTCCCGGCCACGGCGTGGGCGAACGCCGTCTACGCCAGCTACACACCCGAGGAGTCACGCACGGACGAGCAGCAGGCCGCGGTGGCGCTCGCCGCTGCCCTGACCGACGAGCTGATCGCGGCCGATGCGCTGCTGTTCGCCGTCCCGCTCTACAACTTCGGAGTGTCGCAGCACTTCAAGGCATGGGTCGACATGGTTATCACCGATCCGCGCATGGCCGCCGGGACGCAGCCAATCCTGGCCGGCAAGCCCGCCGTTCTCGTGACCGTGCACGGCGGCAACTACCGGGTCGGAACCCCCCGCGAAGGGTGGGACCACGCGACCGGATGGATGCGCCGCATCCTCGCCGACGTCTGGCACCTCGACCTGAACGTCGTCCAGGCGGAGTTCACGCTGGTGGGCGTCAATCCCGCGCTGGACCAGTTCACCGATCTCGCCCGCCAGCTGCGCCAGGAGGCCGAAACGCAGGCGCGCCGCCACGGCCGCGAGCTTGGCGCTGCGGTCGACACTGCCACCCAGAAGGCCGCCTGAAGCCTGCGCGGGCCTTCCTGGGCAGAGGTGCACACCGGCCGGAGCCGGGATCCGGTCGATCAGGCGGTAGCGGTTCAGGTCCGCGCGGCAAGCGGCAGCACCGGCACGCAGGCCGGATACGACGCGAATCGGCTGGGCCTGCGCCTGAACACAACGCGACCGCTGACGTGCAGGCGGCGGCGGTGTGACGGTGTTCACAGCTGGATGTTTGAACAGTCAACTACCTTGGCGCGTGTCCTCTGATGCCGGGCTCGCATGCACACGGCGTGCTGAGCGCTCGCACAGGAGGACCTTCATGATCCCGAAACGCATGATCGCGGCGGCGCCGAGGACGTCGCCGACACCCTGGGAGCGATGAAGGGCGTCCTGATGAAGGTCGGCCAGATGGCCAGCTACGTCGACGACGGCCTGTCCCCGGCCGTTCGCCGCACCCTGGGCCGCCTGCAAGATAGCGTCCCGCCGATGAGCCCGGAACTGGCCGCGGCTGTGGTGGAGGAAGAACTCGGCGCACCGCCGGAACGGGCCTTCGCCCGCTGGGATCCGCAGCCCATCGCCGCCGCGTCGACCGGGCAGGTGCATCGCGCCATCACCCTCGACGGCCAGGCGGTGGCCGTCAAGATCCAGTACCCGGGCATCGCCGAGACTATCGCGGCTGACCTGCGTAACGTCGCCCTGCTGCGCCGGATGCTGCGGATCACCGCGCCTGCCCAGGACGTCGACGCGCTGATCGCCGAACTGCGGGAGCGTGTCGCGGAGGAGCTCGACTACCGCCGCGAGGCCGCCAGTCAGCGGCGCTTCGCTGCCTACTACGAGGGGCATCCGACGATCCACGTGCCACGGATCGTCGGCGGCCTGTCCACCCGGCGGATGGTCACCAGTGAGCTGTCGGATGGTGCCCGGTTCGCCGAGCTGTCCGGCTGGTCCCAGCAGGAACGCGACCTGGCCGCGGAGACGATCTACCGCTTTGTGTTCCGCAGCTTGTACGAGGTCCGCGCGTTTAACGGCGACCCGCACCCAGGCAACTACCTGTTCCACGGCGGCGGCAAGGTCACCTTCCTGGATTTCGGGCTGGTCAAATACTTCACCCCGGCCGAGCTGCAGCCGCTCATGGAAATGAACCGCAGGCTGTGCGTAGAACACGATCCCGTGGCTTTCCGGCGCAGCCTGGAGAACGCAGGCTTCCTGCGCCCGAACGCACCGCTGAGCACCGAGACGATCGTCGAGCACCTGGCCGTCTTCTACGAGACCATCCGTGAACCAGGCCCGCTGACCATCACCGGGGACTACGCTTCCTCGGTCGTGCGCCGCTTCTTCGATATGCGCAGTCCCGTGATGGGCTTCGTCAGCGTCCCGAGGTCATACGTCATCCTCCAGCGCATCAACCTCGGCCTATTTCGCCATCCTCGGCGAGCTGTCCGCGACAGCCAACTGGCGGGCCATCACCGAGGAGATCTGGCCCTTCGTTCAGGGCCCGGCCGCCACCCTGATGGGAGAGGCCGAGGCCGCATGGCGAGCCCGGCGCCAGGCGATCGCGGCATAACCGGGGACGTCATTGTTGCCGAATACCGCCAACATTGTCAGGTTTCGGGCGAGAGACCGGCGCTATAACAACCAAGCAAAACCAGACCAAACCAGACTTAAACCGCAAAGGCGTGAAAACACTGAAAACCCTTGGCATGGACGCACAGGCTCCGGGGAGTGCCATGCATAATCGAAGTCAATGCGGCAAACGTCACGCGGGACAACGCAGATCCATGCATACTGAGATGCCGGCGAGAGTTCTTTCAACGGATTCAAGAACTTTTTCAGCTAATCCAAGCGGTTAGTTAGCCTGGCCAAGTTGTCTGGGTGGTCGTGGTATGTGGTGATTTTACCTAGAAATTGGTGGCGGAGAGCCCCTCCAGGAGAAGGCCGCAAAATGGCTCGGCCGCAGGCGAATCGATCCGAGCGCATCGCGGCCGTGCTCGGAGGGCGCCGTTTGCTCCAGCTGGGTGTGGTCGGCCTCGCCTATTACACTGCCGCCCGGCTTAGCCTCGAACTCTCGCTCGTCGGTCACAGCGTTACCCCGCTGTGGGCGCCCACCGGGGTCGCTGTTGTGGCCATCCTGGCGGAGGGCTACGGCCTGTGGCCGGCAATCGCGCTGGCAGCGTTCGCCGTCAACGTCCCGATCAGCCCCTCGCCCGTCACCGCCGTCGGCATCGCCGCGGGCAACACGGCGGCTCCCGTCCTGGCGGTGTGGCTGCTTCGGCGACTCCAGTTCCGGACCGACCTGGCTCGGCCAATGGACGCCCTCACTTTGCTGGCCGCCGGCACTATGGCCACCACTATCAGTGCCACCGGCGGTACCGCCAGCCTCGTCCTGTCCGGAGCGGTGGCGGCCGGGCACTTCGGCTCCAGCTGGCTGGTGTGGTGGACCGGGGACAACATGGGCATCGTCTTGGTGGCACCGGTCCTCTGGGCTCTGCGCGGCCTACGCCCCGCCCTCACCTGGCTTCGGGTGGCTGAGGCCACCGGACTGGCCGCTCTCCTGGTAGGCACGGTGCTGGTGGCTACCAGCCGCCAGGGCCCAGGGCTCTTCATCGTCTTTCTCCCGCTGATCTGGATCGCCTGGCGCTTCCAGCAGCAGGGCGCGGCCCCCGCCGCGCTCCTCACGTCGACGCTTGTCACCTTGGCCGCGGTCTACGGGCAGGGCCACTTCGCCACGGACAGCCTGGCGGACCGGATGGTGACGCTGCAGTGCTTCAACGCCACCGTGGCCCTGACCAGCCTGTTCTCGGCGGCAGCCATCGCCGAGCGTGACGGTGTAGTCGGTCGCCTGCGCCAGATCGTCAAGGTCGCGCAGGAGGCAGTCATCCGGCCCCCTGCGCCCTTCGTCGGCCCGGTCGCCTTGGCGGCGCGGTACGAGTCAGCCACCGCGGAGGCTGGCATCGGCGGCGACCTCTATGAGACGGCCGATACCCCTTTTGGCGTCCGCATTGTCATCGGCGACGTCCGGGGCAAGGGCCTCGTGGCCGTCCAGACGGCGAGTGCCGCCCTGCGAGCCTTTCGCCGTTGGGTATACACGGCTCCCGATCTGGCTGATCTCGTCGCGCACGTGGTGCAGGAGACCGAGCATGGCTTGGTGCACGACGACGAGGAGTTCATCACCGCCCTCTTCGTTGAGATCGCCGCTTCGGGTCAACTCCGGATCGTCAACGTCGGCCATCCGGCGCCGTTGCACGTCCGAGGCCGGGAGATCCGAGCGCTAGAACCGTCGCAGGCCTCGCCGCCGGTCGGCGTTCACGCCGGCCCACTGGTGCCCGACGAGTTCGAACTCCACCCCCGCGATCGGCTGTTGCTGTTCACCGATGGGCTGATCGAGGGCCGTGATCGGGCTGGCCGGTTTTTCCCGCTGCGCGAAGTCGCCGCCGAGATTCTCGACACCGAAGACCTCGACCAAGCGCTCGATGACCTGATGGCGAGATACCTGAGACACGTCGGTGGCCGGGTGACCGATGACATCGCCATCCTCCTAGCCGCCTCGCAGCCGCTACGGCTGCCGACCCCGGACCAATTCGCCGTCACCAGTTAACCTTGCCGCCAGCTCTGGCGGCGAACGATTCACTCGGCGCCGGGATTGTGTCCTTGGGCCGGTAGAGGCTGTCATGGATGCCGTCGGCAATCCTTTGCCTGGCCTGCCCGCCTTCGCCCGCCGCATCGGCGTGCCCGCCTTGTAGCGCAGACCGGAACGATCGCGGCACCGTCCGGGTCCCGGTTCAGCGTCCGGCGAAGAAGCTGAGGTAGGCCTGGGCCAGGGCGGCCGGGTTCTCCAGTGCGATGTTGTGACCGGATTCGGTGATGACGGCGCCGCGGACGTCGGAGGCCACTTGTGCCAGCTGCCTGGATACCTGGTCCCCGAGATAGGCCTGCGCGCCGACGGCCAGGACCGGGCAGCTGATCGGGTTGGCGTAATGCGGGCGGTTCTGCTCGGCGTCGACTTGGCGGGCGCGGTACATCTCCAGGATGGCCCGGGTGCCGCCCGGCTGCTCGGCCGAGTGCACCATCTCGTCGATGTCCTCTTCGGTGAGCGCGCTGGGATCCCACATCTGGCGCCTGGCGAAGTATGTCCAGAACGGCCGTTCCCGCCCGGCCAGCAGCAGCTCGGGCAGGTTCGGCAGGCTGAAGAAGCTGAAGTGCCAGCCGGTCCGGCCGTCATCGGGGGCAAGCGAGGAGTCTCGCTCAGGGGCTGGCAGTCCGGGCAGCAGCGTCTCCTGGAACACCAGCTGCTGCACCCGGGGCCGGTGGAAGGCGGCGACGGCGTAGGCGATGGCGGCACCCCAGTCCTCGCCGACAATGCGGAACCGGTCGAAGCCGAGATGGGTGGCCAGTTCGGCGACGTCACCGGCCATGGTGGCGGTGTCGTAGCCGGCCAGGGGGCGCTGGGAGCCGCCGAAGCCCCGGTTGTCGACCGCGATGACGGTGTAGTGCGGGGTCAGCAGCGGCACGACGTGGCGCCAGTACGACATGGTCTTCGGCACGCCGTGCAGCAAGAACACCGGCTCGCCGTTACCGCCGATCGCGTAGTGGATCTCTACGTCGTTGACCTTGGGCTTGCCGTGTGTGAGCCGGACTCCGGCGTGGTCCGCGAGGGTGATCGGATCTGTCATGCGGTCACCGTAGGCACCAGTGGCAGGCCGCGGCTTCCGTCAGATGACTGACAGCGGGGAATTCCCGGCCGCTTCGAACATGCCTGCCCGCTCGGTCCAACCTCGGCTCGTAGCTGCCGGTGACTGGCCTTCGTGGCTACCAGGTGGGGATGAGGCCGCCGTCGATGGTGATGTCGGCGCCGGTGACGTTCGCCGTGCGGTCGCTGGCCAGGATGAGCACCAGGTCGGCGACCTCTTCTGGGAGGCTGAACCGGCCGGTAACCGTCTGGTTTGCTGCCTGGCTCTGGATGTCCTGGGCCCTGGCACCGGTTGCGCGGCTGACCGTCGCGGCGACGCCGTGGTCGCCGAGCCACAGGTCGGTGGCGACCGGACCCGGGCTTATCGTGTTGACCCGGATGCCGTGCGGGCCAGCATCCTTGGACAGGGATTTTGAGAAGTTGGCCAGGGCGGCCTTGGCAGCGCTGTAGTCCATTACAGCCGGGTCGGGCAGGAACGCGTTGGCCGAGCTGATGTTCACGATCGCCCCCTTCCCGGCGGCAACCATGGCAGGCAGCGCAGCGCGGATGGTGCGCACCGCTGCCATCAGGTTGAGGGTGAGCGATGCCTCCCAGTCCTCGTCAGTGATCGCACCGAACCCACCCGGCCGGGCCGGAGCGGAACCGACGTTGTTGACCAGGATGTCGATCCGGTCGCCCGCCGCCGCAACCAGCCTGGCCGGCCCGCCAGGCTCGGCCAGATCTACCTCTACCACCCGCACCATTCCGGTCTCCGCCCACTCGGCAAGCTCAGCGGAGGACTGCCGCGCCCCGGCGGTGACATGTACGCCCTCGGCGACAAGCCCGCGTGTGACCGCCAGCCCGATTCCCCGGCTGGCGCCGGTGACGACCGCGGTTCGCCCGTTCAGGCGGAGATCCATCATGTCCCTCCATCCGCTGGTAACCCTGCTTCGCCTGTCAGGCGGCGTGGACGCTGTCGGGGAGGTACCCGATCTGCTTGAGGATCCCGAACTGGTCCTGAATTGTCAGGATTTCGGTGACCTTGCCGTCCTGGAAGTGCCAGATTGCCGTGTCGCGCACCTCGACGGGCTTGCCGGTCGCCGCCACGCCGCCATAAAGGCCGGTATGGGTTCCGCGCCACAGCAGAGTCACGGCGAGCTTGTTCCCCGAGACGAACATGTCCACGATGCTCGTGGTCACATCGGGAAAGCCGGCCAGCCGGTCGCGGATCCTGGCGATCGGTCCGGCCACGCCGACATGGACATCGTTGGTGCGCAGGTCCTCGCTGAAGATGTCACCGGCCATCGCGAGATTCCCTGTCCATCCCTCCGTGAACCACCGCAGGGCTATCGCCGTGTACCGCTCACTGGTTTCCAGCTCGGCCGGGCTGGCCATGGCTTCTCCTCTCGCCCTCGTGCGCTGACCTGACGGGCACTTCTCAAAGCCTGCCTCCGGCTCCCGGCCCGCGCTTGCGTCATCTGACTGAAATTCCGGCGCCCCAGCCCGGCGAACGTAGGGATCTTGCTGGACCTGGCTCCCTCGTCTTCTGGCCCGGACTATCACGGCTACCGTGATAGGCATGCCCACCGGTGGCCGACAGGCGCGGCTCGGTTCTTCCGGTTCGCCGCTGTTCGGCCGCGAGGCCGAGGTCGGAATTCTCGATCAGCTCGTCGCCCAGATTCCCAAGCGAGGCGGGACCCTGGTTTTGCGCGGCGACCCTGGCATCGGGAAGACCGCCCTGCTGGCGGCGGCCTCGGCCACGGCGAGCTCAACCGGTGTCTCGGTGTTCCGCACGGCCGGGGCGCAATCGGAGACCGGCCTGGCGTTCGCAGGGCTGCATCAGCTGCTGCTTCCGATGCTGACGTGGCTGGATCGCTTGCCCGGACCACAGCGTGACGCTCTTTCGGCCGCGTTCGGGGCGATCGATGTCCCAGCCCCGGACCCGTTCCTGATCGCACTTGCGGCGCTGAATCTGCTCGCATACGCGGCTGAGCGCGAGCCTTTGCTGCTGGTCGTGGATGAGGCGCAATGGCTGGACCCGCCCACGGCGAGCGCTCTTGCGTTCATTGCCCGCCGGGTGGATGCAGAGCCGATCGCGGTGTTGTTCGCGTTGCGAAACGGCGTCGTTGGCACGCTCGATGGCGCGGGACTGCCGGAGCTCCGCCTCGGCGGTCTGGACGACGAGGCCGCCAGCGAGCTGGTGGACGTGTCGGCGGGGGACCTCACGCCGGGCCTGCGGCGGCGAGTCCTGGAGATCGCGGCCGGCAACCCGCTCGCATTGCTGGAGCTCCCGGATGCGTTGCGGCTTGGCGATGCCCGGATCGACGGGTTTTCGCCGGGCTTGGTCTCGCTGACGTCCAGGCTTGAACGGGCCTTCGCCCAGCAGGTGTCCGGACTGCCGGCGCAAACACGCGATCTGTTGCTCTTGACTGCTGCGGATGAACGCGCGTCGGCCGCCGAGTTGCTGGCCGCCGGGTCCTTGCTGTGTGGGGCTGAGGTTCCGCTTGATGTCTGGGCTCCGGCGGAGGAAGCTGGCCTGGTCAGCGTTGCCGATGGATCGGTCATCTTTCGCCACCCGCTGGTTCGTTCGGCGATCTACCAGTCCGCGGGCGCAGCGCACCGGCGCCAAGTGCACGCCGCGCTGGCGGCCGTGCTCATCGGCGAGCCGGACCGGCGGCTGTGGCATGTTGCCGCCTCGACGGTTGGGCCTGAGGAGTCCGTAGCCCGCGAAGTCGAGTTGCTTTCGGTTCGGCTTGCTCGTCGTGGTGCGGTTGGCGTGGCTGTGGCCGCTGCCAGACGCGCGGCCGTTCTGAGTCCGGATTCTTCGCGGCGATGCTCGCGGCTGCTAAGGGCAGCTGAGCTGGCGTTTGAGGCGGGCGATTCGGATCTGCTGCAGCGGTTGGTGCGCGAAGCCGAGCAACTGAATCCCGATGGTGAGCAACGCGCGCGATTGACGTGGCTGCGCAGCATCTTCGCGGACTCTGCCCCCGGCGATCAGGGCCAGACGCAGTCACTTGCCGACGCAGCCGGGGTAGCCGCTGATGCGGGGAACAGCGACCTCGCGCTTCACCTTCTCTTCGGCGCCGCGGTTCGATGCTGGCGTTCGGGCCTTCGTGAGCAGGTCCGGGATCGTGTCGCGGTCGCGGTCGAGCGGCTGCCGGTGTCGCAGACGCACCCGCGCCGCGTTGCGATCTTGGCGATGGCAGGGCCCATTCGGTGGGGCTCGATTGTGTCTCAGCGCTTGGCGGCGATCGAAGCATCGGCAGATGAACTCAGTGCTGACGAGGCGTACCTGGCGGGCATGGCGGCACGCGCGATCGGCGACCACGATGCCGCGTCCAGGTTCTTGGCGAGCGCGACGACGCAACTGCGCGCGCAGGGCCGATTGGGCGTCCTCGTCCAGGTGCTTGTGATGCGGGGGTGGGTTGCGATCGCCCAGGGCAGCTGGGCTTCGGCCGAGATGCTGATGGACGAGTCCGGCCGGCTCGCCGAGGAGGTCGGGCAGTCTTGGTGGCAGACCGGCTCGCTGATCGCGCGTGCCGCTCTTCGCGGCCTGCGCGGCGAGGCACAGACCGCGGAACGGCTAGTCGCCGAGGCCGAGAAAACGGCGATCTCCCAGGGCCTGAACGACCTCATTTGCATGATCGCATTCGCGCGTGGCGTGACCTGGCTGGGCGCCGGGCGGCCCGCAGGTGCGCTGGAGCATGTCACCCGGGTCTTCGACCGTAACGATCCGGCATTCCACGAGGCGGCCCGCTTCATGTCGATCACCTATCTTGCGGATGCGGCGGCGCAAAGCGGACAGCGCCACGTCGCGGCCCCGATCCTTGACGAGCTGGAAACGCTCGCTCAGCGCACGCCCTCGCCGACGCTGCACGGCGGCCTGGTGTACGCCCGTGCCGTTCTGGCCCCGGACGAGCGGGCCGAACGGCTGTACGACGTAGCGCTGCGGAGCGACCTGAGGCATCACCCGTTCGACCATGCGCGGCTGCAGCTCGCCTACGGGGCCTGGCTTCGGCGCCACCGGCGCGTCAGCGAGTCGCGGCGCCGCTGCGAGCCGCGCGGCAGGTGTTCGACGCCCTAGGCTGCGCTCCCTGGGGGGAACGCGCGCGGCAGGAGCTGCGTGCCTCCGGCGAGCAGAGCCGAGGGCCGAGTTCCAGCCGCGCGCGATCGGCTGTCAACTCAGGAGCTTCAGATCGCCCAGATGGCGGCCACTGGAATGACGAACCGCGAAATCGGCCAGCAGCTCTACCTCTCGCCCCGGACGGTTGGATCGCACCTGTACCGGCTGTTCCCCAAGCTGGGGGTCACGTCGCGCAACCAGCTCGCCGGTGTCCTCGACATGGCTGGTGAGACCCCGGCGACATAGCTGCCCGCTCAGCATCGACCACTCTTGAATGGCGAGTACTGACGTCAGGCTGAAGGTCGGGATCGGGAGTCGAGCTCGGCCGCGCGCACCTGCAGGTCGCTCAGGGCCGCTGCGGCATGGAGCGCGAACGGTTCGTCATTGTCCGCCTCCATCCAGCGCTCAACGGCGATTGTGAAGGCGAGCATCCCCACTTCCGCCCCCAGCCGGGCGGTCAGCTCGTCCGCGCCCCGTGCGCGCAGGGCGGCGCTGATCGACCCGGCGATCCGGGCGTGCTTGAGCAGTCCCCGCTCCTGCACTTCGGTGTTCGCCGCGACCACCAGCACGCGCTGGGCGGCCTTGGCCCGCTGCTGCGGGGTCATCGCGGCCCCGGCGGCCGCGAGCGCGGCCTGCAGGCACTCGGTGAGCGTCGCATCCGGGGAGGCACCCCGGATGGCGTCGCCGAACAGCCCGGCCAGCACGTCTTCACCGCCGAACAGGACCTCCCGCTTATCGGCGAAGTGCCGGAAGAACGTGGCGCGGTTCAAGCCGGCGCGATCCGCGATCTGCGCGACGGTCGTCTCCTCGTACCCGTTCTCCACGAACAGGTCCAGCGCGGCGGTCTCCAGGCGCTCACGCGCGTCCGGTGCCCATCTGCTCACCGGCACAGCCTAAGCGAGGCGACCGGGTCGCATCACCTGGCTCGGTGATGCGACTTAGTCGCATCGCCGTGTTAGAGTTGATGCGACCGGATCGCATCGGCATTCCGGCCGCGGCGCCTGCGCCGCGCATCTTCATCACGCTGAAGCACGACCAGGGAGACCTTCCATGCGCATCTTCGTCACCGGCGCCTCCGGCTGGATCGGCTCGGCCGTCGTCCCCGAACTCATCAGCGCCGGCCACCAGGTCCTCGGGCTAGCCCGCTCGGACGCCTCCGCCACAGCCGTCGCCGGCATGGGCGCCGAGGTGCTGCGCGGCGACCTGAACGACATCGGCGTGCTGCGCGCCGGTGCCCTCGACAGCGACGGCGTCATCCACCTGGCCTTCGTCGTGCCCAGCGTGACCGAGGCCGCGACGCGGACCGACGCCAGGGCCATCGAGACGTTTGCCACCAGCCTCGCCGGCTCCGGCAAGCCCCTGGTGATCTCGGGCGGAACGCTCGTCCGGCCCGGACGGCCCGCGACCGAACGCGACGAACTCATCGCCGCCGGGCCCATCGCGGCCCGCATCACCAACATGCAGGCCGCGCTGGCGGCCGCAGGCCGGGGCGTCCGCTCCTGCCTGGTCATGCTGCCCCGCTCGGTGCACGGCGAGGGGGAACGTCACGGCTTCATCCCCCAGCTCATCGCCATGGCCCGGGCCAAGGGCGTCTCCGGCTACATCGGCGACGGGACCAGCCGCTGGCCCGCCGTCCACGTGAAGGACGCCGCGAGTCTTTACCGGCTGGCCGTCGAGCAGGCACCCGCCGGTGCGGTGCTCAACGCCGTCGGCGACGAAGGCGTGCCCGTCCGCGAGATCGCCGAGGCCATCGGCCGGCACCTGGACCTGCCGGCCAAGTCGCTGCCCGCCGCGGAGTACGAGGGCATGCTCGTGCACCTGCTCAGCACCGACATGCCCGCCTCCAGCGCCATCACCCAGGAACTCCTGGGCTGGAAGCCCACCCACCCCGGCCTCATCGAGGACATCGAACAGGGCCACTACTTCATCTGACCAACCCAGTTGATGGAGCAACACGAGGAGGTTCGCGCGCGGCGGCTACGGCAAAGTCCAGCAGCAGTCTGCCGGTCGTTTGCGGGTCTTCCATCATCGGGGTGTGTCCCACGCCCGGCAGCAACTCGATGCGGGCGCCGGGCACGATGCGGTAGGCGGCAGCCCCCGAGGAAGGCCAGCGCTGGTCCTCAGTGCCGAAGATCACCAGCAGCGGCAGGCCCAGCGGGGCTAGCCGGTCGGGGAGGCTCCGCTGCCCGAGGTAGGTCAGGGGGGCGCGCACCGTTCCCACGAAGGCCCGGTGTGTCATTCTCAGCGCATCTTCAATGAAGGCGTCGGGGATGTCCACAGGGCGGGTGAAGCCGACGCGCGCGGCCCTGCGGATTCTGGCCTCAGTTCGCAGGCGCCACAGCAGCCGCCCGGGAAACGGGGTCAGCAGGAGACGGAGGAGCAGGCGTTCAGGGGTCTTGGCGCGCAGGCTGGGGCCAAAGTCGATGAGGGCCAGGCCCGCCACCGCGCCGGGCCGCTGCTCGGCGAGGGCCGTGGCCACCGTACAGCCCGAGGAGTGCCCGATGACCGTCACCCGGCTCACTCCGAGCTTGTCCAGGGCGGCGCCGACCCGGCGGGCCTGAGTGGGGGCATCGTACCCGCCGGCGGGGGTGGTCGATTTTCCGCAGCCGAGCAGGTCGACACGGATGACACGGCAGGCGCCTGCTAGTGCTGGGACCACCAGGTCCCAGCAGACCAGCGAGGCGGCAGAACCGTGGATCAGCAGCAAGGCGGGCGCGCCCGGCTTGCCGTCCGCCACGACGTGCATGTCCCCATCGTCAAGCCGCACGAACCGGTCATCAGCGTCCGGATCGCCGGGCATGTGCTCTGTCATTGCGCTGTCTCCTGTCATCCCGTGTTGGTTACCCATAAAAAGCGGTAACCTCTATTCGGAGGTTACCACTATGTCGGATGCGGGATCGCGCGGGTGGTGGGCGCTGGGAGCCATCAGCCTGAGCGTCCTGGCGGTGACCTTGGACGGCACCGTCCTTTCGGTGGCCCTGCCGACGCTGGCGAAGGCGCTGCATGCCCCGGAGTCAGACTTGGAGTGGTTCTCCTCCGGCTACCTGCTGCTGCTCGCCGCCGGGGTGCTGCCCGCAGGCCTGATCGGTGACCGCTACGGCCGCAAGAAGGTGATGCTCGCCTCGCTGGCCGCCTTCGGAGCCGGGTCGGCGCTGTGCGCCTACGCGCCGTCGCCGGGCGTGTTCCTGGTCGCCCGGCTGCTGATGGGGCTGGCCGGGGCAGGGATCACGGTCATGGCCCTGTCCGCGCTGACCGTCCTGTTCGAGGACGATGAGCGGCCCAGGGCAGTCGGGGTCTACGAGGCGGCTAACTTCCTGGCCCTGCCGCTGGGACCGATCCTGGGTGGCTGGATGCTGTCACGATTCTGGTGGGGCTGGGTGTTCCTGATCAACGTCCCGGTCGTCGCGGCGGGCCTGTTCGCCGGTGTCGGACTCCTCCCGGAGTCACGGGCCGCCGAGCGGCCCGGGCTGGACCCGGCCGGCATGGCCGGCTCGACGGCCGGGCTAGTCGCGGTGACCTACGGCCTGATCGAAGCGGGCCAGGACGGCTGGGGTGATCCCGCTGCCCTGGCGCTGATGGCCTTCGGGCTTGTGCTGCTCGGGGGATTCGCGGCCTGGGAACGCCGGCTCCGCAGGCGGGGCGGCCAGCCGCTGGTCGACCCGGGATTGTTTCGCTCCGCGTCGTTCACCTGGGGGGCAATCCTGGGCGGGGTGGCGGGCCTGGGCATGATCGGCCTGCTGTTCACCATGCCGCAGTACTTTCAGGCGGTCCGGGGCGTCGGCGCCCTGGGCTCCGGGCTGCGGCTACTGCCCCTGGTCGGCGGCCTCATCGCCGGCGCGCTGCCCGCCAGCGCGCTCGCCAGGGCGGCCGGGGCCAAGCTCACGATCACGCTGGGGTTCGGCCTTCTCGGCGCTGGCTCCCTCGTCGGCGCGGCAACCGGCGCCGCGTCGGGCGCGACGTTCGTCGCGATCTGGATGGCGGTCCTGTGCGCCGGAGCCGGGATGGTGCTGACCGCCGCGACCTCTGCCGCGCTTTCCCAGCTCCCCGAAGAACGCAGCGGGATCGGCTCCGCGGTCGTTCAGGCGTTCCAGAAGACCGCCGGCCCGTTCGGCACCGCCATCACCGGCAGCGTGCTCGCCGCCGCTTACCAGGCCCGCCTCGACCTGACTGGGCTTCGGCCAGCCGCTGCCGCCGCCGTCCGCCAGAGCGTCTACGGCGGCCTGGCTGTCGCCAGCCACCTGAGATCGCCCTCGCTCAGCCACTCGGCCCGGGCTGCCTTCGTGCACGGCATGGACGTGTCGTTGCTGGTCTCGGCCGGGATCGCCGCCGCGGGCGTTATCCTGACGCTGACCTTCCTGCCCCGGGCCGTAGCCCGAGAGCGATTCGAGCCACCCATGAGAGTTGCCACGCGTGCCAGCGAGCACTGATCAGGCGAGGCCGAGCCTGCGGGAACGCAAGAAGGCACAGACCCGCGCCGCGATCCAGACCCACGCGCTGCGGCTGTTCCGCGAACAGGGTTACGACGCCACCACGATCGAGCAGATCATCGAAGCGGCTGACGTCTCCGAGACCACCTTCTTCCGGTACTTCCCGACCAAAGAGGACGTGGTGCTCCAGGACGATTACAATCCGCTGATCGTCGGGTCGTACCGGGCGCAGCCACCTGATCTGCCCCCGGTATCCGCCGTGCGCGCCGCGTTCGCGGCGCTGTTCGCGCACATGTCCGCTGAAGAGCAAACCGAGCAACGGGAGCGGGTCGCGCTTATCCTGTCGGTCCCCAGGCTGCGCGCGGCGATGCTTGACCAGTTCGCCGGGGCCATGCAACTCCTGGCCGACGCCATGGCCGAACGCTCCGGGCGCCGTCCCGACGACTTCGCCGTCCGTACCGTCGCCGGCGCAGTCGTCGGAGCCATGATGGCGGTGCTAGCGGCGATGGCCGACGATCCTGACGCCGACCTCGCTTCGCTGATCGACCAGGCCATCGCGCATCTCGAAACAGGCCTTTCGCTATGAACACGCCAGTCGCCCGCCATCTCACGGACATGGTCCCGGGGCGCTGGCAACCGCATGATTACGCTGACCGGATCAGCCGACGATAAAGACGAAAGCGAGCGCGCAGGCGGTAAGCGCGCCACAGACGCCGTCGGGCCAGACATGAGGAATTGAGGAGTGAGGTCTTCACGTTTGGGGCCGACCTGGGCGGATGCCGGGCGATCCAGGTGGCGCCCACAGGTTAAGCGGCCCGTGTCCACGTTTGTCTTGGCTGCCTAGCGGTTCCAGCGCGGGTCGGTTTCGGCGATGGCGAGGCTGAGGGTTTCGAGTTCGGCGATGAGCTCGCGCAGGCGGCGGTGGTTGTCGAACCAGGGGCCGTAGTCGGCGAGCTGGCCGTCGGTCAGGATGCGGGTGGCGGTTTTGCCGTTTTTCTTGCGGGTCCACTGGTGGTAGGGACCGTGGAGGCGGGGCGGGTCGGCGTGGCAGCGGCAGCTCGGGTGGCCGCAGCGGGTCATCCGGTCGGCGAGGGTGCCGGGCAGGGCGAAGCCGAGGGCGGCTAGCTCGCGGGCGATGCGGGCTGCCTGGGCTTGCTGGGCCGGGGTGGGCGACACGTTCTGATTGTCGCAGCCGGGGTCCCGCATCTCACGCATCGCATTAAGTATAAGTGCTGTATGAAGGGTGCTGAGGTGGCCGCCTATACCGGGCGGTGGCGGCCGTCGTCGGTGTCGCCGCGGGCGGCGGTGTTCGCCCGGGACGTGATCGGCCAGGTGGCGCCGGAGGAGAAGGAGCGGGCGAAGAACCTGCTGTGGGCGGCGGGCAAACTGGCCGATTACGCGCTCGGGCTGGGCCTGGCCCCGGTGCCGGAGGTGGTGCTGCACCCGTCGGTGGCCGAGCGGTTCACCCGGTGCGCGCCGGGCCTGTCACCGGTGGCGCGGCGGACGTTGCGCGCGAACTTGCGGTTCATCGGCCGCCGGGTGGTGCCGCAGCTTTATCCGCAGGATCTGCCGCTGCCGCGGGAGCGGTCCAAGTTTCCCTACAGCCTGGCGCAGATCGACGGGTATCTCGCGCTCGCGGATGCCCAGCCCACTGCGGAGCGGCGGATGCGCGCGGCGGCGCTGGTCTGCCTGGGCGCGGGAGCCGGGCTGATCCGCGGCGACCTGCGGGAGGCCCGCGGCAGCGACGTAGCCTGCCGGTCCGGCGGTGTCGTTGTCCAGGTCAGGGGCCGGCGCGCCGCGCGTGGTGCCGGTTCTTGCCCGCTACCACGCCCGGTTGCTGGCCGCTGCCCGGTTCGCCGGGAACGCGCTGATCTGCGGCGGCGCTGATCCCGGCCGCCGGAACCTGACCAACCCGCTGACCGCCGCGCTGGACGGCGGGGGCGGGCTGCCGCGGCTGGATACCAGCCGGCTGCGGGCAACCTGGCTGGCCGACTGCGCGGACCTGCTCGGCCTGGCCACGTTCATGCACGCGGCCGGGATCAGCTGCTCCCAGCGGCTCGGCGATCTCGTCGCCGGGCTGGACCCAGCCGGCGAGGCCGGGCGGTCCGGCTGCTCGGGGGCACCCGCGGCGATGATCCCGGCCGGCGTGTTCGAGGCGGTCATCGACGCTTCCGGCGTCGCGCCGCGGATCGAGGCCATGCTGCCCATCGGCGTGCGGGCGCGGCAGTTGACGGTCCGCACCTTGCTGGCCGGGATGTGCCTGGCCCAGGCTGATCACCGGCCCGCGCACCTGACCCGGGTTCATCAGGCACTGACCGCGCTCAGCGACGATGACCAGCGGCGGCTCGGGGTGATCGCGGACTGGAAGCACGGCCCGCACCTGCTGACCTACCGGCAGACCGAGCGCACCTTCGGCCTGGCCGCCGCCGCTCTCGGCAAGGAGGAGCCCGACGGGCTGCCCTCCGGCCCGCTCCAGCGCATCTGCGACGACCTGCTGGAGGCATCGGTCCCGCAGGAGTTCAAGAACGCCAGCACCTCACTGGCCGTGGACTGGACGGACCTGGAATCCTTTTCCCGCCCCCCGCCCGCCAAGGGCGGGGACTGCGCCGACCCCGAGGCGTCCTGGGGCCACCGCAAGAACAACCTGCTGCGCAGCGAAGACGAGCTGTTCTACGGGTGGTACCTGTCGGCCGGGCTCATGATGCGAGAGGAGAACGGCCCCGCCGTCCCCGAACTCGCCCGCCGCGTCACCTTGTCGTCGTGCCGGCACGATCCCGTCCGTGCCATGGTTCCCGTCCTGACCGCGATGCCCGGCACCGGGATCCCGCTCGGCGACATCCTCACCGACTCCGGCTACGCCCACCGCGACGCGGACGCCTGGGCGCTCCCGCTCCGGCGCGCCGGCGCGCGGCTCGTCCAGGACCTGCACCCGCACGATCGCGGACCTAAGGGCACCCACGACGGCGCGATCATCAGCAACGGCAACCTCTACTGCCCGAAGACACCACGGCCGCTGCTCGAACTAGCCCCGCTTGCCCGCGCCGCCACGAGGGAACAAGCCGCGGACCACGACCGCAAGACCGCCGAGCTCACCCGCTACAAGCTCGGGCGCCTCACCGCCGACGACGAAGACGGCTACCACCGAGTCCAGTGCCCCGCCGCCATGGGGAAGATCCGCTGCCCGCTCCGCCCGCCATCGATGACCCTGGACCGCGACCGGCCCGAGATCCTCCAGCCCCCGCAGCACCCGCAGGAATGCTGCACCCAGCAGACCCTCACCGTCCCCCCGGACGTGCTCGCCAAGACGGCGCAGAAACACGACTACCCCTCCAGAGCGCACCGCCGCTCCTACACCCGCCGCACCGGCGCCGAACGCGGCTTCGCCACCGCCAAGGACCCCGCCAGCAACGACATCAGCCGCGGCTGGTGCCGCCTCATGGGCCTGGCACCCCCGATGCTGTTCACCACTACCCTGCTCATCGCCCGCAACCAGCGCATCCTGCACGCCTGGAACACCCGGCAGCAAGACAGCGCCCGCCGCGCCGCCGCCGGCCTGCCCCCCAAAACCCGCAAACGCCGCCGCCAGACCCTCACCAGCCTCGCCGCACCGCCATAACGCGCGGCAACCACCACTACCCGCCGTCAGCCCCAGCCCCATCCGCCAAGACCAGCCCCCCGCCACACCCGCCCGGCCCAGCGGCAGCCCACACGTCACGCCAGGCCCGCCAGCCCGCGCAGAAGCACTTACACCACAACCGCGGAACGTCACACCCCGATGCAACAATCAGCCGGGCCCAAACGTGAACAAGGCCCCCACTCAAACGTGAAGACCTCGGAGTGGAGCTAGGGGGACTCGAACCCCCGACCCCGTGCTTGCAAAGCACGTGCTCTTCCAGCTGAGCTATAGCCCCGAGCGTTGCGTTCCTAGGGTACCCGGCGCGAGGGGGCGGTCCTGGGCGCCCCGGCCTGCGGCGGCACCAGTGGCGACAGGCTCGGCTCGCCGGAACCGCGCGCCGCGGCGCCTTCCGCGGCCGCTTGAGTACCCGGCGCCTCGGGCAGCCTCGCCTCGGGCACCGCCAGGTCAGGCGCCTCCGGGCCGGCGTCGGCCAGCAGGGCGGGCAAATCGCCGATCCCGGCGATGAAGTGGGTCGCCCCGGCGGCCCGCATGCGCTCGCGGGTATGCCCGCCGGCGAGTACCCCGGCGACGATGCGCGCCCCGGCACCGCCTGCCCGCACGGATCCCGCTGGCGGTGCTTCCGGCGTAAGGCGGCCTCCCGGACGTCCTCGACGCCCAGCCGCAACATGGCGGCCAGCATCAGGTCCGGCCAGGGGCAGCCCCGCGGCACGTCCTCGGGGGACAGCGCGAGATCGACCAGCCGCCACCAGCCGAGCGTGTCAAGCACGATGCCGAGCAGCCGGCGGGACAGGCCGGTGATCATGCAGACCCGGACACCGGACGTCACGCAGCTCGCTCGATCGCCTCCAGCGCCCCGGGCACCGGCGATCAGCCCGTGCCGTTCGATGGCCGCGCGGAACGAGCGCTCGAAGGACAGCGCGGCGGCCTCGGCGCGGCCGGTGTTGCCGGGGAACAGGCACGCGGAACACGTCGACCGGCGGGCTCGCCGAGCGTCTGATGGACGGTCGACCATGTGGTGGGCGTAGTCGGCCGTGCCCGGCACGATGCCCTGGGTGGCGCATGCCTCGGCGAAGGCACGCTCAAGCATGCCGTCGTCCTGCGCCGCGGTCCCGAACAGGCCGAAGCATGACCAGCGAAATCGGCGGCCTGCCACTCACCTGATCACCCCCGTCCACCGCTCAGGAGCTTCTGGCCGCGGCGTCACTCGTCGCTTGTGGTGGCTTCCGTCCACAAGTCGAGCTCAGCGCGATCGGCCTGGACCTTGCGCCAGACCGCGAAGACGCCAAGCCCCACCAGCGCGAGCAGCAACAGCTTCTTCACGGTGCGGACCCCTTCACACTTGCCGCATGGAGCCGAACCGCCACGGACGGCCGGCTGATAAGACCCCTGCAGCCTAGCAAGGCCCACGGTCAGTTCGGGCCTGGCCGGCGCGAGTCTCGTCCCACACCGGGCTGTCACATTCCTGCACGTTTCCGTCCGCACGGAACACCAGGAACCGGTCGAACGACCGGGCGAACCAGCGGTCGTGGGTCACCGCCAGCACCGTGCCCTGGTAGGACTCCAGGCCCTCCTGCAGCGCCTCGGCGCTGGAGAGGTCCAGGTTGTCCGTCGGCTCGTCGAGCAGGAGCAGCGTCGACCCCGCCAGCTCCAGCAGCAAAATCTGCAGGCGTGCCTGCTGTCCACCTGACAAGGTCGCGAAACGGCTGCCGCGCGCAGAACTGGATCTCGTACCGCGCAAGGGCGGCCATCGCTTCGTTGCGCAGCAGCGCATGCCCGGTCATGAGGATCTCTTCCGGCCACCGGTCGGCGAGATCGGGGCGGGCATGGGTCTGCACGAACAGCCCCGGCACGACCCTGGCTCCCAGGCGCGCCACCCCATCGCTTGCCATCTGCTCCCCGCCGAGCAGCCGCAGGAACGACGACTTCCCGGATCCGTTGGCCCCGAGCACGGCCACCCGCTCGCCGTACCAGATCTCGGTGGAGAAGGGCCGGGTAAGCCCGGTCAGCTCCAGGTTCTCGCAGATGACGGCCCGTTTCCCGGTGCGGCCGCCGCGCAGCCGCATCCGGACGTTCTGCTCCCTGGGCGCCAGTTCCGGCGGGCCGGCGTCCTCGAACCGCTTCAGCCGGGTTTCGGCGGCCTGCAGCCGTGAGGCCATCGCGTCGTTGTAGGACGCCTTCTGCCGGTACATCCGGACGAGTTGCTTGAGCTTCTCGTGTTCCTCGTCCCAGCGACGGCGCAGCTCATCGAGCCGGTCGATGCGGTCCCTGCGCGCCTGCGCGTAGGTCGCGAAGCCGCCACCGTGGATCCAGACGCTGCCGTCCTCCACGGTGACGATGCGCTGGGCGCTGTTGGCCAGCAGTTCCCGGTCGTGGCTCACCAGCAGCACGGTCTTGGCGGTCGTGGCGAGCTGCTGCTCCAGCCAGCGCTTGCCCGGCACGTCCAGGTAGTTGTCCGGCTCGTCGAGCAGCAGCACGTCGGCGGGCCCGCGCAGCAGTGCCTCAAGGACCAGGCGTTTCTGCTCTCCGCCGGACAGGGTGCCCACCTCGCGCCAGCGGCACCGCTCGTACCCGGTGCCCAGGGCCGCCACGCAGCACGCGTCCCAGAGCACCTCGGCGTCGTAGCCGCCCGCGTCGCCCCACTCGGCCAGGGCCGCCGCGTACCGCATCTGGGTGGTCTCGTCGTCGCGCTCCATCATGGCCAGTTCGGCCGCGTCCAGCCGGTCGGCCGCGGCCCGCAGCCGCAGCGGCGCCACCGAGATCAGCAGGTCCCTGACCGAGGACTCCCCGGTGAGCGCGCCGGTATCCGCCTGCACGCCCTGGCTGTCCCCGGCCCGGATCCCGCCGACGAACTGCCGCATGATGCCGAGGCCGCCGCTGAAACTGACCGTCCCCGACTGCGGCTGGACGTCCCCGGCGATCAGCCGGATCAGCGTCGTCTTCCCGGCCCCGTTCGGCCCCACCAGCGCCGCCGTGGTCCCCTCGCCGACCCGGAACGACGCATCGTCGATCAGGGCCCGGCCGTCAGGCAGGGCGTGGCTGAGGTGCGCCACCTCCACGTGCCCCACGGCTACCCCTTCCGACCCAGGCCAGCCCCGGACCACTTCCCGCCCTACCTAACCCGGCGCGCACGGGCCTGGCAACGCATTAACCCTGGCGGGCAACCGACCGGCTGCCCAGGCGCCGCTGGTACGGAACCAGGCCAGGGTCTCGGTTAGGCCCGGCGCCCGGAATGGGCCAGGGCGGCGGTCAGTTCGTCCAGCGCGTTCAGCGAGTGCGCGCTGACCACGGCGTCGCAGTACGGCCACGCCGCCGCCATGCCCCCGGCCAGGGGCTGGTACTCGGGGCTCTGCGTCCGCGGGTTCACCCAGACGATCCGGTGCGCCACCCGGGAAAGCCGCTCCATCTCCCGGCTCAGCACGGCCGGGTCCCCGGTGTCCCAGCCGTCGGAGATGATCACGACCACGGCCCCGCGCGCCATGCCCCGGCGGCCGTAGGAGTTGTTGAACTCGGCGATGGCCTCGCCAATCCGGGTACCGCCGAGCCAGTCCGGCGCGGCCTGGCCCGCCTGCTGCAGTGCCACACCAGGCCGGACGTGGGCCAGCGTGCCGGTGAGCCGGGTGAGCCGGGTGGCGAACGTGAATACCTCGGCCTGGGCGCCGCCCGCGGCGCAGTACAGCAACTGCAGCATCGCCCGGGCGTAGGGCTCCATGGAGCCGGAGATGTCACACAGCACCACGAGCCGGCGCGGCACGCGCACCGGGGCCCGCCGGGCCAGCCGCAGTGGGTGGCCGCCGGTGCGCCACGCCTGGCGCAGCGTGCGGCGCAGATCGGTCTGCCGCCCGCGCGGGGTGTGCCGTGGCCGGCGCGACCGGCGCAGCGGCACCGCAAGCGTCAGCTTGCGCATGAGCCCGGACAGCATGAGCAGCTCGGCGGGAGACAGTTCGGCGAAGTCGGTGCTGGCCAGCCGTTCCGTGGCACTGGCCAGCACCTCGCGGGCGGCCAGTGACTCGGCACCGTCCCCGGTGTCATCATCGCCGGCCGGGCACCGGTTCCTCGTGGTCGGTGACCGGCCGGACGGGGTGGGCCTGGGCGGCATGGGCGGCGTCCCGCAGGATGTCCGCCGCGGCCCGGCCGGGCTGCTCCGGGCCGGGGAGAGCAGGCGGCCCGTAGCCGGCCGGCGGCAGGTCGGGCACCCCGGCGAACACCGCGTCGAAGACCCGGCGCAGCGTCGCGATGTGCTCCCTGCTGGCCACCAGCGTGGCCAGCGCGCACAGGTACAGGCCGCGGCAGGGTGACCGGCCGGGCCACGGTCACGGCCTGGGCGAACCGCTCGCAGCGGCCGGGGTCGGCGGGGACCCCGGCGGCCCGCAGCGCCGCCCCGAACCGCGCGGCGACCAGCGCCAGGTCCGCGCCGGGCCCTGGATCGGCCACGGAGCCGTCAGGGCTCATCGGCGGTCACGGCCGCGAACCCGCTGTCCCGGACGGCCCGCAGGTCTTCGGAGTACTTGAGCACCGCGCCCGCGGTCCGGCCCGCGGCGGCGCCGTCGAGGCTGGCCGCGCCGAGGACGTTCAGCGCCCCGGCCCAGCTGATCGCCTCCGCGACGCCGGGCGGCTTGGCGAGGTCGAGGTCGCGCAGCCGGGCAACGCCGCGGGCGACCTGGCCCGCGAGAACCTCCGAGGTGACGGGCACCCGGCGGCGGATGATCGCGGCGACCCGGGCGGTGTCCGGGTAGTCGATCCAGTGGTAGAGACAGCGCCGTTTCAGCGCGTCGTGCAGGTCACGGGTCCGGTTCGAGGTCAGCACGACGACCGGGCGGAACCTGGCCCGCCGGGTGCCGAGTTCCGGGATGGTGACCGCCGACTCGGCGAGCAACTCGAACAGGAAGGCCTCGAACTCGTCGTCGCCGCGGTCCACCTCGTCGATCAGCAGCACGGCCGGGCGCGGCCCGGGATGGTCCAGCGCCGCGAGCAGCGGCCGGGCCAGCAGGTACTCCTCGCTGAACAGGTCCGCGTCGCGCAGCGTCTCACCGCGCGCCTCGGCCAGCCGGATCGCCAGCAACTGGCGCGGATAGTTCCACTCGTACAGCGCCTCGGAGGAGGTCAGGCCCTCGTAGCACTGCAGCCGCAGCAGCGGTGTGGCCAGCGCCTGTGCCAGGGCCTTGGCCGCCTCGGTCTTGCCGACGCCCGGCTCGCCCTCGAGCAGGATGGGCTGCCCCATCCGGGCGGCCAGGAACAGGGCCGTGGCCAGCGCCTCGTCCGCGAGGTACCCGGTGGCGTCCAGGGCGGCCCGCAGCGCGGCCACGTCCGGGACATACTCGTCCAGGCCACCCGCGGGCACGTCCGTTGAGTTCATCGTTCCTCGCTAGGTGAAGGCCAGGTCGGTCCGCAGCGGGGTGCCCTGGATGGCGGACCAGACGTTGGCCGGCGTGAGCGGCATGTCGGCATGCCGCACTCCGCACGGCGTGAGCGCGTCCATGACCGCGTTGACCACCGCGGCGGGCGACCCCACCGTGGCCGATTCTCCTACGCCCTTCGCCCCGATGGGATGGTGGGGACACGGGGTGACCGTTTCGGCGAGCTCCCACGACGGGCACTCCACGGACGTGGGCAGCAGGTAGTCCATGAACGAGCCGCCGAGGCAGTTGCCGTCGGCGTCGAACGTGATCGCCTGCATCAGGGCCATGCCGAGCCCGTCGGCGAGCCCGCCGTGGATCTGGCCCTCCACGATCATGGGGTTGATCCGTACCCCGCAGTCGTCCACCGCCACGAACCGCCGTACCTGCACCACGCCGGTGCCGGGGTCCACGTCCACCACGCAGATGTAGGCGCCGTAGGGATAGGTCAGGTTCGGCGGGTTGTAGACGGTGTCCGCGTCCAGGTGCCCCAGCACCCCCTCGGGCAGGTCGAGTGAGGAGTGCGCCGCCATCGCGATCTCCGCCAGCGTCTTGCCCTGGTCCGGGTCGCCGCGCACCTGCCAGCGGCCGTCTTCCCACTCCAGGTCGTCGGCGGAGGCCTCCAGCATCGCCGCGGCGACGATCCTGGCCCGCTCGCGGACCTTGCGGGCCACCACCGCCGCGGCCGCGCCGGAGACCGGGGTCGACCGGGAACCGTAGGTGCCCAGGCCGAACGGCGTCCGGTCGGTATCGCCGTGCACGACCTCCACGTCATCCACGGAAAGGCCCAGTTCCTCGGCGACGATCTGGGCGAACGTGGTCTCGTGGCCCTGGCCCTGGGTCTGGCAGGAGACCGCCAGCACGGCCTTCCCGGTCGGGTGCACCCGCAGGTCGGCACCGTCGGCCATGCCGAAGCCGAGGATGTCCATGTGCTTGCGCGGCCCGGCCCCGACCGCCTCGGTGAAGAAGCTGATGCCGATCCCCATCAGCTCCCCGCGCTCCCGCCGCCGCGCCTGTTCACGCCGGAGGTCCGGGTAGCCGGCGGCATCCAGCGCCACGCGGAGCGTCCTGGCGTAGTCGCCAGAGTCGTACTCCCAGCCGGTCGGCGTGGTGTGCGGGAACTGCTCGGGCCGCAGCAGGTTCTTCAGCCGTAGCTGCGCCGGGTCGATGCCCAGTTCGCCGGCCAGCAGGTCCACCATGCGCTCGACCAGGTACACCGCCTCGGTGATCCGGAACGAACACGAATACGCGACACCGCCCGGCGCCTTGTTGGTGTACACCCCGGTGACCTGGCAGTGCGCCGCCCGCAGGTCATAGGAGCCGCTGAACATGCCGAAGAACCCGGCGGGGAACTTGGTCGGCTGCGCCGCCCCGTTGAACGCGCCGTGGTCGGCGAGCGCCTGCACCCGCAGGGCCAGGATCGTGCCGTCCCTGGTGGCGGCGATCTCCCCGTGCATGTGGTAGTCCCGGGCGAACGCGGTGCTCATCAGGTTCTCCGACCGGTCCTCCATCCACTTGACCGGCCGGCCGGTGACCATCGACCCGACGATCGCGCAGACATAACCCGGGTACACCGGGGCCTTGTTGCCGAAGCCGCCGCCGATGTCGGGGGAGACGACCCGGATCTTGTGCTCGGGCAGGCCCAGGAACAAGGAGTAGAGCGTGCGGTGTGCGTGCGGGGCCTGCGAGGTGGCCCAGATGGTCAGCTTGCCGGTGACCTCGTCCATGTCGGCGATCGCCCCGCAGGTCTCCAGCGGGGCCGGGTGGACGCGCGGGTAGAGCATGTCCTGGGTGACCACGACGTCGGCGGCGGCGAAGACCGCATCGGTGGCCGCCTGGTCGCCGGACGACCAGTCGAAGATGTGGTTGTCCGCCTTGCCGGAAATGTCGTCGCGGATCACGGGAGCGCCGGGGTCGAGGGCACGCTTGGCGTCGATCACCGGCGGCAGCGGCTCGTACTCGACGTTGATCAGCTCCAGGGCGTCCCGCGCCGAGTACCGGTCCTCCGCAACGACGAACGCGACCTCCTGGCCCTGGAACCGGACCTTGTCGGTGGCCAGCACCGCCTGCACGTCCCGGGACAGGGTCGGCATCCAGGCCAGGTTCCGCGCGGCCAGCGTCTCGCCGGTGATGACGGCCTTCACCTTGGGGTGCGCCTCCGCCGCGGCGGCGTCCACCGACAGGATCCGGGCATGCGCGAGCGGGCTGCGCAGGATCGCGCCGTGCAGCATGCCGGGAAGCTGCACATCGTCGACGAAGGTACCGCGGCCGCGGATGAAGCGCGCGTCCTCTTTCCGGCGGACCGATCCATAGGCGCTGCGGTACGGACGGCGGGTGCTCACCTGGTCACCTCGCCCGCCGTGGGCCCGGGGCCGGTCTGCCCGGGGCCGGGCCCGGCGTCCTGCCCGTCCGCCTCGTACCGGGCCGCCCACCGCACCGCCCGGACGATGTTCTCGTACCCGGTGCACCGGCACACCTGGCCGGACAGTGCCTCGCGGATCTGTTCGGCGGTGGGATCGGGGTTGTGGTCGAGCAGCCAGCGCGCGGTCAGCATCATGCCCGGGGTGCAGAACCCGCACTGCAGCCCGTGGCACCGGGCGAACCCTTCCTGCACCGGGTCGAGGCGGCCGGCCACGCCCATGCCCTCCACGGTGCGCACCCGGTGCCCGTCCGCCATGGCGGCGAGCACGGTGCACGACTTCACCGGGGTGTCGTCCAGCCAGACCACGCAGGCGCCGCAGTTCGAGGTGTCGCAGCCCCAGTGGGAGCCGGTCAGCCCGAGGTCGTCGCGCAGGAAGTGGATGAGCAGCAGCCGGGGCTCGACCTCGCGGGTGACCGGGGCCTCGTTGACGATCACGGTGATCTGCACGTCAGGTGCCCTCGCGCCGCGCCCGGCCGGCCGCCCGGCGCAGCGCGCGCACGGTGAGTTCGGCGGCGAGGTGCCGCTTGTAGGCGGCCGGGCCCCGCTGATCGGACACTGGCCGGCAATGCTCGGCGGCGATCCGGCCGGCCTCGGCGAAGTTCTCCTCGGTGGCGGCCGCGCCGCGGAGGAACTCCTCGGCCTCGGCGGCCGCGAAATGCCTGGCCCCCACGGCGGTGAGCCCGATCCCGGCGTCGGCGATGGTGCCGCCGCCGAGCCAGAGCACCACGCCGGCGGCGCCGACCGGCCAGTCACCGACCCGCCGCCCGACCTTCTCGTACGCACTGCCGCAGCCGGGCCTGACCGGGATCCTGATCTCGGTCAGCAGTTCGCCGGGCGCGACCACCGTCTCGTACGGCGCGGTGTGGAACTCCCTGGCCGGCACGGTCCTGCTGCCGTCCGGCCCGCGGATCACCATGGTCGCCTTCAGCGCGGCGAACGCCGCCGACAGGTCCTCGGACGGGTCCGCCTGGCACAGCGAGCCGCCGATCGTGCCCCAGTTGCGCACCACCGGATCGGCGATGACCCGCTCCGCGTCGTGCAGGATCGTGAAATGCTCGCCGGCCGGTACCGAGTCCAGTAGCTGGGCGTGCCTGATGAGCGCGCCGATCCGCAGTTCGCCGCCGGCGACCCGGAGGTAGCACAGCTCGCTGAGCCCGTTGATGTCGATGAGGGTCTCCGGTTGGGCGAGCCGCAGCTTCATCATCGGGATGAGGCTGTGCCCGCCGGCCAGCACCCGGGCCTCGGGGCCGTACCTGGCGAGCAGCGCCAGGGCATGCTCGACGCTGGCCGCCTTCTCGTACTCGACCTGCGCCGGAACCTGCACCCGGCCCTCCCTCGCTGTTGCTTCGCCTGATGAGTGTATGAGGCGGCCATAATTGGACTGCCATGACGCTCACTCAGCTCAACGCGTTTGTGCTGGTTGCCCGCCTCGGCTCGGTGACCGCCGCCGCGAACGCGCTCGGCGTCAGCGAGCCGGCCGTGTCGCAGGCCCTCTCGGCCCTGCGGCAGCACCTGGGGGACCAGCTGGTGACCCGTGGGCCGGCCGGGATGACCCTCACCGCCGGCGGTTCCCGGCTGCTGTCCGCGGCGTCCCAGATAGTGGTGCTCGGTGCCGAGGCGCACGCCGCGGTGCGCGCGGCGCAGGGCGCGCCGGAACAGTTGCGGGTGGTGGCCACCTCGGCGATCGCCGAGTTCGTGGTCACCCCGCTGATGGAGGCGTTCACCCGGCGGTACGCGGGCTCGGTGGAGGTGTCGTCCGGCGTCGCGGCGACCGCGGAGATGAGCGTGCTTGTTGCCAACCGGCTGGCCGACGTGGCGATCGGGTCAAGCCCGGCCGACCGACCCGGCGCTGGCCGTGGTGACCGAGCCGATGTTCCGGTACCGGCTGGTCGTGGTCACCGCCGGGCAGGTCCGCGCGGCGCGGCAGCCCACGGCAGTGGCGGTGGCTGGTGGACCCGTCGGGCACCGATCCGGGCAGCGACACCGGGCAGCT
This sequence comes from uncultured Actinomycetes bacterium, assembly GCA_963730235.1. GTDB lineage: Bacteria > Actinomycetota > Actinomycetes > Streptosporangiales > Streptosporangiaceae > DASXKD01. Next base: position 119,704 of record CAVSRH010000004.1, on the reverse strand, counting down.
GCTGGCCAGGCTCGGCATCCCGGAGGACAGCATCGGGGTGTTCCCCAACCAGACCGCCGCCTGGGCGGCCGCCGCCGACGGCGCGGGGGTCGCGCCCGCGGTGGAGCACCTGGTCGCCCAGCAGGTACGCCGCGGCGAGCTCGCGCTCGTGGAGCTGCCGGGGGTGCCGATGGAGGCCACCTGGTACGTCACGGTGCTGGAGCGGCAGAACCGCAGCAACGCGGCCAGCGCGCTGCGGCGGTTCCTGAGCACCCCGGAAGCCATGCACCTGATGCGGTCCCCGACCGCCGGCGTGCCCCCGTCCAGGTTCCGCCCCCCCGTCTACGTGACGATCTGGAGCTGAGCAACCGGCCCGGAACTGGGCAGAATGCCGGCAGCCCAGGTCAGGGGGCTCTTAAGCAAGAGCTTATTCGGCTGTTGCGAGCCTGGCTGCCCCAGCGGATCATGTGAGCATCACCCGTGACGGTGCAGCGTGGGGAGCCCCGTCCAATAACAGGAGCGGCGCCGATGCGGATCGAGTCAGACGGGCATAGCCAGGGCAATCCGCGCCTGTACGAACTGGTGGAACACGCACCGAAGACCGGGAAGAGCCCGACCGTGTGGGCCTGGCCCGAGCTGATGGACTACCTCAAGATCGCCGGCCAGCCGGTGGCCGGGCCGTGGCCGCCACATCAGGAGCCGCGGCCGGACCCGGACTACGAGTCGCTCCCGGTGGCCGTGCCCGACCCTGAGTCGGCCCCGGCGCGCCCGGAATCCCGGCCAGGAAGCGATCCGGCGCCACCGGCCCAGTCCTGAGCCTGGCCCCGGGCGGGCCCGGCAGTGCCGGACCGCGCCCCGGGCAGGACATTGGAGGATCTATGTATCCGTCTCGATTCCGCTACGAGGCACCGCGCTCGCTCGCCGAGGCGATCGGGCTGCTGCACGAGGGGGACGGCGAGGCCAAGGTACTGGCCGGGGGGCAGAGCCTGGTCCCACTGATGAAGCTCCGGTTCGCCACCCCGGAACTGCTCGTCGACATCAACAACATCGGCGGCCTGGACTACCACAGCGAGGACGCGGACGGGACGCTGCGCATCGGCGCCCTCTGCCGGCACGCCGACCTGGAGCACTCGGCCGTGCTGCCGGGCAGGCAGCCGACCATGGCCGCGGCCGCGCCGCTGATCGCGGACCCGATCGTGCGCAACCGGGGCACCCTGGTCGGCTCGCTGTGTCACGCCGACCCGCAGGGTGACTGGGCCTCCGTCATGACCGCCCTGGGCGGCTCGGTGGTGGCGCAGGGCCCCGGCGGCAGGCGGAGCATCCCCGTGGCGGACTTCGTCACCGGGCCGTTCGAGAACGTGCTGGCCCACGACGAGATCGCCATCGAGGCCGTGGTCCCGCCGCACCGGGGCACGCGGGCGGGCGGCTACCTCAAGCTGGAGCGGCGGGTCGGCGACTTCGCCACGGTCGGCGTGGCGGTCGCCGTGGAAACCACCGACGGCATCGTGACCAGGGCGGGCATCGCGCTGACCGGGGTCGGCGGGTCCACCATCGCGTGCACCGAGGCGGCCCAGGCGCTCACCGGCCAGGCGCTCACCGCGCAGGCCATCGAGCAGGCCGCCGACCTGGCCGCGGGCGCCGCCCGGCCGCGGACCGACCACCGCGGCAGCGCGGAGTACAAACGGCACATGGTCCGCACGTTCGTGGTGCGCATCCTGTCCCGCACCGGCCCGGCCGCGGGGGAGCAGGCGGGCACCGGCGAAGCGGAACCCGGCCCAGAGACGGAGAAGGCGGCCTGAGATGACGATCGTTTATGACGACCTCGGCGATGAGGCCACGACCGACGTCCCGGTGCGCCGGATCAAGTTCACCATCAACGGCGCGAAGAAGGTGGCCGAGGTCGAGCCCCGGCTGTTGCTGTCGCACCTGATCCGCCGGGGAGTGGGGCTGACCGGTACGCACATGGGCTGCGACACGACGAACTGCGGCGCGTGCACCGTGCTGGTGGACGGGGCGGCCGTCAAGTCCTGCACGATGCTGGCCGTGCAAGCGGACGGGCACGCGATCGAAACGGTGGAGGGCCTGGCCACGGCCAGCGAACTGCACCCGCTCCAGGAGGGCTTCAAGGAGGAGCACGGGCTGCAGTGCGGGTTCTGCACCCCGGGCATGATGATGGCCGCCAAGGCACTCCTGGAGCGCAACCCGGACCCGACCGAGGAAGAAGTGCGCTGGGCGCTGTCGGGCAACCTGTGCCGCTGCACCGGCTACCAGAACATCGTGAAGTCGGTCCTGTGGGCCGCCGAAAAGCTCCGGTCCGCCTCCGGCTGACGCCACAACGGGCACGGACGGCTGACGCAGACAGGAGAAGGCAGTGACTCAGGCACTGGACGAGATCAAGATCGGCGGGCTCGGCGCGAGCCGCAAGCGCGTCGAGGACAACCGCTTCATCCGCGGCAAGGGCAACTACACCGACGACATCGTGCTGCCCGGCATGCTGCACATGGAGATCCTGCGCAGCCCGCTGGCGCACGCGCGGATCAAGTCGATCGACGCCAGCCGGGCCTGGCAGATCCCCGGGGTGCACCTGGTGCTCACCGGCGAGATGATGGCCACCCGCAACCTGGCCTGGATGCCGACGCTGTCCTACGACACCCAGGCGGTGCTGGCCACCGACAAGGTCCGGTTCCAGGGCCAGGAGGTCGCCTGCGTCATCGCCGACGACCCCTACATCGCCAAGGACGCCTGCGAGGCGATCGACGTCGAGTACGAGCCGCTGCCGGTGATCGTCAACCCGGTCCAGGCGGTGGCCGAGGGCGCCCCGGTCATCCGCGACGACAAGGAGAACCAGGGCGACAACGTCATCTACCACTGGGAAGTGGGTGACTCCGACGGCACCGAGCGGGCGTTCGCCCAGGCGGACAAGGTCTCCCGGCTGAAGCTGCACTACCCGCGCTCGCACCCCTCGCCGATCGAGTGCTGCGGGTCGATCGCCGACTTCAACCGGGCCACCTCCAAGCTCACCGTGTACATGACCACCCAGGCGCCGCACATCATCCGGGCCGCCGTCGCCATGGTCGCCGAGCTGCCCGAGCACATGATCCGGATCGTCTCGCCGGACATCGGCGGCGGCTTCGGCAACAAGGTCCCGGTGTATCCCGGGTACGTCTGCTCGATCCTGGCCTCGATCCTGCTGGAACGCCCGGTGAAGTGGATCGAGGACAAGACCGGCAACCTGATCTCCACCGGGTTCGCCCGCGACATCTACCTCGACGGCGAGGTGGCGATGCGCAGCGACGGCAAGATCCTCGCCGTCAGGATGCACTGCGACGCCGACCACGGCGCGTTCTTCTCCGACGCCCAGCCGAGCAAGTTCAAGATCGGCCTGCTGCACTCGGCCTTCGCCGCCTACGACATCCCGGTCGGGCACATCACCGCGCGCGGCACCTACTCCAACAAGGCCCCGGGCGGGGTCGCCTACCGGTGCTCGTTCCGGGTCACCGAGGCGATGTTCTTCCAGGAGCGGATGGTCCAGGCGGCCGCCCACGACCTGGGCATGGACCAGGCCGAGTTCCGCCGGATCAACTTCGTGCGCGACGACCAGTTCCCGCACCGCACCCCGTTCGGCTTCCTCACCGACTCCGGGCAGTACGGCAAGTGCCTGGAGGTCGGCCTGCGCGCGGCGGGCTACCAGGACTTCCTGCGGCAGAAGGAGGAGGCTCGCGCCAAGGGCCGGCGCCTTGGCATCGGCATCTCCACGATGACCGAGCCGCTCGGCGCGGGGAACAGCCGCGAGTACGACATCCTCGGCATCAAGATGTTCGACTCGGCCGAGCTGAAGATCCACATGACCGGCAAGGCCATCGTCCGCACCGGGGCCAAGACCCAGGGGCAGGGGCACGAGACCACCTGGGCGCAGATCGTCAGCCACGAACTGGGCATCCCCGCCGAGGACATCGTGGTCGAGGAGGGCGACACCGACACGGCGCCGTTCGGCATGGGCACCTACGCCTCCCGCAGCACCCCGGTCGCCGGGGCCGCGGTCGCGATGGTGTCCCGCAAGATCCGCGCCAAGGCCAGGAAGCTGGCGGCGCACCTGCTGGAGGTCTCCGAGGAAGACGTCGAGTGGGAGCTGGGCCGGTTCTACGTGCGCAGCGCGCCCAGCCGGGGCGTGACGATCCAGGAGTGCGCGATCGCCGCCTACAGCAACATGCCCGACGGCATGGAGCCCGGCCTGGAGAACACCGCCTTCTACGACCCGCCCAACCTCACGTGGCCGTTCGCCGTGTACATCGTCACGGTCGAGGTGGACCCGGAGACCGGCGTCTGGGACGTGCTGAACATGGTCGCGGTCGACGACTGCGGCGTGCGGATCAACCCGATGATCGTCGAAGGCCAGATCATGGGCGGCCTGACCGAGGCGTACGCGATGGCGAACATGCAGTTCATCACGTTCGACGCGGAAGGCAACTGCGTCGGCTCCAACTACATGGACTACCTGCTGCCGACCGCGTGGGAGACCCCGGGCTTCGAGCTGCACAGCGAGGTCGTCACGCCGTGCCCGCACCACCCGATCGGGGCCAAGGGCATCGGCGAGTGCGCGGCGGTCGGCGGCCCGGCGGCCTTCGTCAACGCCGTGATGGACGCGCTCTCCGACACCGGGGTCCGCAACATCGACATGCCGATGCTGCCCGACCGGGTCTGGGAGGCCCTGACCTACCACCGCGACATCTCCGGCGCCCCGCCGGTGCGCTCGGACGACTGAGGCGGCGGGCGCCCACGAGGGAGAGGCGGACATGGACGGCTGGGAATTGCTGAAACAGGCCGGCGAGCTGGAGCAGCGCGGGCAGAAGTTCGCGCTGGCCACCGTGGTCTGGCGGCAGGGCCCGTCGTCCAGCCAGCAGGGCGCCCGGGCGATCATCACCGCCGAGGGCGAACTGCGCGGCTGGATCGGCGGGGCGTGCGCGGAACCGGTGGTGATCCGCGAGGCCCAGCGGGTGATCGCCGACGGCACACCCCGGCTGCTGCTGCTCGGCAGCCCGGAACAGTTCGGCGCGGCGATACCGGACGGGATCACCGTCGTGCCGATCTCCTGCCAGAGCGAGGGCGCGCTTGAGGTCTACATCGAACCGGTAGCGCCCGCGCCGCACCTGGTCATCGTGGGCCGGTCACCGATGGCGCACACCCTGGCGGACCTGGCCAGGGCGCTGAACTGGCGCACGGAGCTTGTCGCGGGCGAGGATTTCACCGCCGCCGGCGCCCACGAGCAGTCGATGGTCATCGTGGCCACCCAGGGACACGGCGACGAGGAGGCGGTCCAGGAGGCGGTCGCCGCCCACCCCGCCTACCTGGGCCTGGTCGGGTCCCGCCGCCGGGGCGCCGCGGTGCTCGGCTATCTCGCGGACCGGGGCGTGCCCGCCGACCAGCTCGACCGGGTGCACGTCCCGGCCGGCCTGGACCTCGGCCACATCACCCATCAGGAGATCGCCGTCGCGATACTCGCGGAACTGGTCCAGTTGCGCGCTTCCGGAGCCCTGGCGGGGGCGGCCGGGGCAGCCCCCGCCAGGCACACCACGGCAACGCCCGGTGCCACGGCGGCGGGTGCTGCCCCGGCCCGGGAAGCGGCAGCGGAGCCGGGCTGGCGGGCGGGCAGGCGGGACCGGCCGGGGCCGTGGATCCGGTCTGCGGGATGACCGTCGCCGCCGCACGCGCCAGCCATCCGCTGCCTCACGAGGGCGAGACCTATTACTTCTGCTCCACGAGCTGCCGCCGGAAGTTCGAGCTGGACCCGGCCGCCTACGCCACAAGGGAAACCCGATGCTGATCAAGAACGAGTTCCAGGTAGCGGCACCACCCGACAAGGTCTGGCAGTTCTTCGGCGACATCCCGCAGGTCGCCGCGTGCCTGCCCGGCACCGAACTGACCGATGACCTCGGCGGGGACAAGTACGAGGGCAAGGTGGCCGTCCGGATGGGCCCGGTCCGCCTCCAGTTCGCCGGGAAGGCAGACATCACCGAGCGCGACGATGCGGCCAAGCGCATCGTGGTGAACGCGACCGGTGCGGAGGAGAAGGGCCGCGGCCAGGCAAGCATGGTGATCACCGCGACGCTGGCCCCGGCCGGGGGCGGCACCAAGGTCACCGTCGGCCAGGATCTGCAGCTCTCCGGCGCCGCCGCCCAGTACGGCCGGGGCATGATCTCCGACGTCAGCGCCGTGCTCATGCGGGACTTCGCGGTCAACCTCGCGGCCCGGATCGAGGCGGCCGAGCGGGGTGAGACCGTCACCGGCGCGGCCACCGCGGCCAGCCCGGCCGGCGGTTTCACGCTGGGCATGCGGGCCGCGCTGATGGCACTGCGCCGGGTGTTCCGCCGCTTCTTCGTCCCCTACCAGGCAGCGAGCTGAGGAGAACGAGCCATGGTCTTGTGGTGGATCGGCAACGCCGTGCTATTGCTTGTCGTGCTTCCGGTGGTCATCTTCCTGCTCAACCGCGTGCTCGCCGCGGTGGAGCGGATCCGCGCCGCTACCGACGACATTCTCGCCGGCGGGGTGGAACTCGTCGGTGAGCTGACCGTCGTGCCGGACGGGCTGGCCGTCACCGACGCCGTCGTCCATCAGGTATCCGTCGGGGCGGTCCGGTACGCGGGCTCCGTCGCCAAGCTTCTCGGCTGAAAGGGAGACTCGCCATGCCGGCAGCCGCCTGGGCAACACTGATCATCGCCGCGCTGATCATCGCGATCACCGCACTCGGCCTGCTCCGGGTCATCTTCCACCTGCGGGCGGTCCGCAAGACGCTGGCCGCGACCACCGGCGGCGTGCAGGCGGTCGCGCAGCTCACCAGCACCGTGCCGGACCGGCTCACCTCGGTCAACGCGAGCCTGAAGCCGGTGCGCGACTTCTGCGAAACGGTCTGAGGATAAGGAGCCGTCATGCAACCACATATCCTCGCCGCCGGAACCTCGACCACCGGCTGGGTGGTGGGCTACACGATCGGCATCGTGATCGTCCTGGTCGTGGTGGCGCTGGTGGTGCCGATCCTGCTGCTGGCCCGCGCCATCGGCAACGAGGCACCCAAGATCAACGACGCGCTGACCGAGGCGGTGCACAACACCGCCCCGCTGGGCGCGCTGCGCACCACGATCGACTACGCGGTGACGATCATCGGCGGCCTGCAGCGCGGCCGCGCGAGGCTCGGTGATGACAATGCATAACGTCGCCATGTCCTCGACCGAGCACAACCTCTGGCTGACCGCCAACATCCTCGGCCTCGTCGTGGTGGTCGCGGTCGCCGCCCTGCTCAGCCTGCTCATCTGGCTGGTGAAGCGAATCGACAGCCGGGTAGTGCAGGTGCGGGACACCCTCAAGGCCGCCGCGGCCAACACCGCGGACGCCGCGCTGATCCCGCAGGTCGCCGACGGCGTGGAACTGGTGCTCGCCGAGGGCCTCAAGCACCACCTGTTCCTCGGCCGCGTGCTCGGGAAGGTGAAATCATGACGGGCCTGGTCATCTTCACGGTCATCGACGTCCTGCTGCTGATCGCGGGCCTGGCGTTCTACCTGTTCTGGGTGGGCTCGCTGCTCACCGGGATCGCCGGGAACCTGGAGGAGTGCGCCGGGACGGTGCACACGATCGTGGGCCACGCCAAGCTCATCGGCCCCGCCGTCGGGCACATCAACGAGACCGGCGGGGTGGTGGCCGGCGCGCTGCCGCTGCTCTACGGGATGGCCGAGGAGATCGTCACCGACGTCACGCCGCGCCCCGAGGCGCCCGCCGAGCCGGAACCCGCGCGGCCCGCGTCCGGGCGGCGCCGCTCGCGGCTGCACGATGCGGTCGGCTTCGCGCCACCGTCCTAGGAAGGATTTAGCTGCTTAACGACGGGTCGCTGCCATCTGGTCCCCGCCGGGCAACCGGCCCCGTGGTAGGAGCGCTGTACTCGCCGATCCACTCGTCCCGCCACGACTGGTCGTATTGCTGCTTGTTGCAACTGGGACGGTAGATCGCGATCAGCTCGCGGGTGATCTGCTCCCGGTGCGGCCGGTTTCCGCCCGGCACCTCGTAACTGCACACGTACACCTTGAACCGGGATCCGGCCCGGCGCACCCAGCAGGACGATCGCGCGTGGGAGAACGGGAAGCGCTCGGCGGAAAGGTCGTCGGAGTGGCCGACATAGATGACGGCGTACTTGTCGGGCTTGGCCTCCGGTTCGGGCTTGTACATGATGGCGAAGACGGCCGGGCGGGCCGGCGGGGTCCAGCCGGCCAGCAGCCGGGGCCCCTCGAACGGGTACCCGGCCAGCGAGCCGAGCCTGATCAACGATCGCCGTCCTCGTAGCCGTTCACCGCTTCGTGCTCGCCGACCGCCTCGACCCGGACGATGGGACCGGGCGGCAGCCCGGCCTTCGCCACGGCCAGGCCGAAGTCCGCGGTTGCCCGCTCCACCGCCTCGTCCCGGTTACCGGCCTGCACGATCAGCGTGACGCCGTAACGGCTCGATCCGATGCCGGAGGCCATGCCGTCGCTGTCGGCGACCGCGTCGGCCAGTTCGACGATCTCCTCGCGGGACAGCACCCGGCCGGCCTTCGCCTCGATCCCTACGCTCCACCTCGCCACCGGTACTCCTCACTCCAGCCACGGCCGCTAAAGGCTCGGCAGCAGCGCGGCGAACTCTTCCAGGCTCCGCAGGTCGTGCCCGGACAGGATCAGGTCGACGTGCGGTGCCACCACCATCATCCCGAGCGTGCTGGGCCGGAAGCCAGCGTCATCGCCCTTGTGCGGGTTCATCCAGACCAGCCGGTGGCACAGCCGCGACAACCGCTCGGCGGCCTTGGCCAGTACCTCGGGATCCCCCGCGGTCCAGGCCGTCGGAGCAGACCACCACGACCCCACCACGGGCCAGGCCGCGGCGGCCGTAGCCGCGCACGAAGGCGTCCAGGCTGTCCCCGATCCTGGTGCCGCCCTCCCAGTCGAACACGGCGCGCCCGGCGCGGGCGAGCGCCTCGTCGGGCCTGCGGCTGCCCAGTTCGCGGGTGATCCTGGTGAGCCGGGTGCCGAAGCAGAACACCTCGACCTTCGCGGCCGCGGCGCGGGCCGAGTAGGCGAACTGAAGCAGGTTGCGGGAGTAGTCGGCCATCGAGCCGGAGACGTCGAGGATCAGGATCAGCGGCCGGAGCCGCGCCTTGCGCTGCCGCCAGTAGAGCTGCGCGGGCTCACCGTGCAGCCGGTGCGACTCCCGCACGATGCGCCGCAGGTCGGGGGTGCGGCCGGTACGGGCCGCCGTCGTCCGCCGGGTGCGCCGCCGCGGCGGGGTGAGCCGGATCCGCGCCATGATCCGCCGCACCGCCGCCAGTTCCTCCGGGGTGCACGCGGCGAAGGCCTTGTGCTTGAGCGCCGCGACGTCGGAGGCCATCCAGCCGAGCACCGCCTGGTCCTCGCGCTCCTCACCGGCCCGCTCGGTCTCCGGCATCGCCAGCGCCGCCTCGGCCTCGGCCACGGTCCTGGCGGTGAGCGTGACCAGTTCCGGGACCAGGTTCGCGGCATCCAGGAAGAACCGGCGGAACACCTCGTCGTAGACGGCGATGTCGTCCCGCCTGGTCACCAGGGTGGCCCGGCCCGCCCAGTAGAGATCCACCAGGTCGGTGGCGTCCAGCGGGGTCATCGCCACGCAGTAGGTGAGGACGTCCCCGGTGCCCACCGCCAGCCCGGCCTGGCGCAGCTCGCGGCAGAACCGCACCAGCACCCCGGTCAGCCCGGCCTCAGGCACCGGAGATGATCTCCTCCAGGTCGTCGCGGACCAGGTCGAGGTCGTCGCGGTCCTTCACCACCGCACCGAGGGTGTCGCCGGCCAGTTGCGGGTCGAGCTCGGTCCCGCCGAGCAGGTCCAGGGTGCGGGCCCAGTCGATCGTCTCGGCCACGCCGGGCGGCTTGGCGAGGTCAAGCTCGCGCAGCCGGTGCACCGCGGCGACCACCTGGCGGGCCAGCGCCTGCGGCACGCCCGGCTCCCTGATCAGCACGATCTCCAGTTCCCGCTCGGCCGAGGGGTAGCCGATCCAGTGGTAGAGGCAGCGCCGTTTCAGTGCGTCGTGCAGTTCCCTGGTGCGGTTCGAGGTGAGCACGACCAGGGGCGGCGTCTGCGCCTTGATCGTGCCGATCTCGGGGATGCTCACCTGGAAGTCGGACAGGATCTCCAGCAGGAACGCCTCGAACTCGTCGTCGGCGCGGTCCACCTCGTCGATCAGCAGCACCGCCCGGCCGCCGGCCCGCACGGCCTCCAGCAACGGCCGCTCCAGCAGGAACTTCGGCCCGAACAGCGTGTCGACGGCGTCGCCGTCGGCGATCTGGTGCTCCGACAGCGCCCGGATCTGCAGCATCTGCCGTGCGTAGTCCCACTCGTAGAGTGCCTGGTGGGTGTCGATGCCCTCGTAGCACTGCAGCCGGATCAGCTTGCGGCCGAACACCTCGGCGAGCACCTTGGCGGCCTCCGTCTTGCCCACCCCGACCTCGCCTTCGAGCAGGATCGGGCGCGGCAGCGACATCGACAGGAACAACGCGGTGGCCAGGCCGCGATCCGCGAGGTAACCACCCTGGCGCAGGACGTCCGTCAGCTCGCCGACGGTCCGCGGGTGATCGGCCAAGTGTCTCCCTTACCGGGAATCCGGTCAGCCCTGCTGGGCCGGCCGCAGTATCAGGTCGGCGACGGTGCCACCGTCGGTGTTGAGCTTGCCTTCGCGCTCCAGCCGGTCCCGCCAGGCGGCGCGCAGGTCGTCCTCGGCGCCATCCGGTTCGCCGAACCCGACATCGGCCATCCTCTTGCAGGACTTCCCGGTGCCCATGCCGTCGAGATCCGCGCTGGTCTGCCCCTGCGCGCTCCAGATCCCGCGCAGCACCTCGAGGGCCTCATCAGACTCGCCGCTCATCCGCGCCTCCTCCCGGCCGGACCGTCATCCCAGCTTGACTGTAGTTCCTGCCCTCCGATGCAGCGAGCCTCGATTAAGCGATCTCTTATCCAGCCCACCGCCACGCGCCGTTTCGGTCAGAACCTCAGGAAAGGTAATTATCACGCCAAAGCGAGGGCAACTGGACTTTGCCTGATGCCATGCTCTGGCCGGGGCGTGGTAGGCCGCGCCCGGACAGCGAACCCGCGGGGGAGTGACGACAGTGATGAGACGGCTCGTGGTGACCGCGGCCCTGGTGCTGACGGGTGTGCTGATGGCGGCGCAGCCGGCGGCGGCAAGCTGGCTGCAGCAGAACACTCCGGTGCCCACGGGCGCGTCGGTCTGGGATTTCAGCGCGGTGTCCTGTACCTCCACGACCTCGTGCATGGCCGTGGGGGACGCCACCGGACTGCTCGCCGAGAGCCTCAGCGGCAGCACCTGGACGGTGGTCAGCATCCCCGATCCCGGAGCCGGCCAGCTCAGCGGCATCTCGTGCAAGTCCGCGTCAGCGTGCGAGGCCGTGGGCAACTTCAGCAACGGCGGGACCATGGAAACCCTCGCCGAGGCCTGGAACGGCAGCACCTGGTCCATCCAGTCCACCCCAGATCCCGGCGGCGCCACGGCCAGCCAGCTGAGCGACGTCTCGTGCAAGTCGGCGTCGTCGTGCGAGGCGGTGGGCGAGTTCACCAGCGGTGGCGCGACACAGACCCTCGCGGAGGCCTGGAACGGCTCAAGCTGGGCCATCCAGACCACGCCCAACGTGAGCGGCGCCACGAACAGCGCGCTCAGCGGGGTGTCCTGCCCCTCGGCGACCGCGTGTGAGGCGGTGGGCGACTCGTCCACCGGATCCAGCTTCGCCACGCTGGCGGAGGCCTGGAACGGGTCGGGCTGGGCCATCCAGACCACGCCGAACCCGAGCGGGTCGAGCTTCAATGACCTGGCGGGCGTCTCCTGCACCGCCCCCGCCGCCTGCACGGCGACCGGCACGAACCTCGCGGAACGCTGGAACGGCACGAGCTGGGCGCTGCAGACGATCGTCAAGCCGAAGGGCAGCAGCTCCGCCCCCGACCTGGCCCGCGTGTCGTGCACCGACAACACCCGCTGCATGGGTGTCGGCGACGTTTTCTTCGACGGTGTCGAGAGCGTGCTGGCCGAGCAGTGGGATGGCACCAAATGGACGGTGCTGGACGTGCCACTCTCGACCTCGGCCGACGAGAGCGGGCTGGGCGACGTGTCCTGCACGTTCGCGACCGCGTGCACCGCGGTCGGCTTCTACCACGACCCGGTGGACGGCGACCGGGCCCTGGCGGAGAACTGGTCGCTGCGCTGGCAGCTTCAGGCACCGCAGATCCCGGCGGGCGCGATCGCCAGCAGCCTGCAGACGGTCTCCTGCCCGTTCGTGAACTTCTGCGCCGCGGTCGGCGGCGACGAGCAGACCGGCAGCGTCTTCGACGCGGTGGTGGAGACCTGGGACGGCAAGAACTGGATCGTCGGCACCATTCCCAACGCCTCGGACAGCGCCCTGTCCGGCGTGTCCTGCAACGGGGCGAAGGCCTGCACGGCGGTGGGCGATGCCGTCGGCAGCGGATCGACGCTGGTCTCGCTCGCCCTGCGGTGGAACGGGACAAGCTGGGCGGCCCAGTCCACCCCGAACCCGGCCGGCGCGGTGCACAGCTTCCTGACCGCCGTGTCGTGCGCATCGGTGAAGACGTGCACCGCCGTGGGGTTCTGGACCAACTCGGGCGGGCACCAGGCCCCGTTCGCCGAGCAGTGGAACGGCACGACCTGGACGCTGAAGACCGTCCCCGCGCCCAGTGGGTCCACGACGGCACAGCTCAACGGTGTCTCGTGCACGTCCTCGACCGCCTGCGAGGCGGTGGCCTCGGACAACACCAGCAGCTGGGCCGAGATCTGGAACGGCGCGGCCTGGTCGATCCAGGGCATCGCCACCCCCGGCGGCGGCCGTAACCCGTTCGTCGGCGGGGTCTCCTGCACGGCCGCGAACGCCTGCACCGCGGTGGGTGACTTCGTCAACGGCTCGGACAAGGTGGTCCCGCTGGCGGAGCGGTGGAACGGGACCAGCTGGTCTGTCCAGAGCGCCGCCGTCCCGTCCGGGAGCATCAGCGAGCTCTCCAGCGTGTCGTGCAGCACCACGCAGTCCAGCATCGGCTGCAACGCCGTGGGGTTCGTCACCAAGAACGGCATCAGCCTGCCGATGGCGGAGAACTGGAACGGATCGTCGTGGGCGGTCAAGCCGGTGCAGTCACCGGACCCGAACGCGAGCCGCAGCACGATGTCCGGCGTGTCCTGCTCGTCGCTGATCACCTGCATGGGTGTCGGGTTCGACGACACCTCGACGGGGGCGGAGGTCCCGGTGGGCGAGCTGTACTCCTGATTCGCGGCGCGACAGCGCGGGCCGGGCAGTGGCTGCCCGGCCCGCGCTGTTACCCGGCTTGGTCACCCGGAGGTGAAGTAGGGCCACACCGGCCCGCCGAAGGCGTCGCTGCGCACCTGGCGGAACCCGGCCGGGACGGTCACGTTCGCCATGGCGATGTTGCCGGGCGTGGCCGGCAGGGCGGTGATCTCCTGGCGGGTCGTGCCGTCCAGGGGCCTGCCGTCGCGGTAGTGCGTCCGGTTGTTCCAGATCACCAGCATGGGCAGGTACGTCTTCGGGTTCACGTACAGGGTGGCATCCACGCGGAACGGGCCGCGGCCCTCACCGTGCGGCAGTTGGCTCCAGAAATGCCAGTTCGTCGTCGAGCCGGTGAGTTTGATCGTGGACACGCCGTTGACTTGGGCGTGCCCCGCGACCTTGAACAGCCCGCAGGACAGCGCCTGGCGGATGTAGGCCGGCCAGTTTGCCGGGCCGTTGAACTCAACGATGTCCAGGCGGACGGTGCAGGCGTTCGGCACGAACCCCAGGATCCCGGCGTTGGCCCACTCATGATGGCGGTAGTCGATCTGCGCGTAGATGTGCCGTCCGTGGACCGTGGTGGTACCGACGTTCCAGTGCACCCGTCCCTGCGCCCAGCGCAGGCCCGGAACCAGAGCGGGCGGGATATACCCGGACTGGGCGAGCCGCATGTCACCCCGGTAGTTCCAGCCCATGACCGGGGGATAGGGAGCGCTGAAGATGGTCTTGGTCTGGATGACCTTGTTCCTGGCCGCCAGCGCGTGCGCCACACGCGTGATGACGAAGGCGTCGGTGCGCGCCTGGACAGTCCGCGAAGCGACCTGGCCCGGCGCGGTCGCGATGACCACGGCGGCGGCCGTCGCCGCGGCTGCCCCGCCGGCCAGCGCGGCCCGGACGGCGATCTTCCTGCGCCGCACGTGCGTGCGTGCCCGCCCGGCCACCCCCTTCGGCACCTGCACGTCCGCGGTGAGCCGGTCCAGGCCCTCGCGGAGCAGATCCTCCACGGCCCCGTTCATGATCTTCCTCCTGCCACTTCGAAATCGGTCCTCAGCTGTGTCCTTTTCGGTGCCGGCGCGCCCGGCAGCCCGGCATCCGGCCCGGCCAGTTCCCGCAGCCGTCGCAGCCCCCGCGCCGCGGCGGATTTGACCGTGCCCTCGGTGCAGCCCAGCAACTCCGCGGTCTCCGCCTCGGAGCGCTGCTCCCAGTACCGCAGCACCACGACCGCCCGCTGCCGCGGCGGCAGTTGCTGCAACAGGCGGACCAGCGTGTCGCGCAGGTCCACCACGGCGACGTCGTCGCTGCCCGTGCACTCCGCCCGGGCCTGCGAACGGAACTCGGCGAGCCTGCCCCGCCACCGGCCCCGGCGCCGCCAGCCGTCCGCGGCCAGGTTGTACAGGGTGCGCCGCAGGTATCCCTCGGGGTCGGTGTCGACCCGGCCCCAGTTGTGCAGCAGCCGCTCCAGCGCCGCCTGCAACAGGTCCTCGCCGTCCGTCCGGCTGCCGGTGAGCGCTACCGCCGCGCGCATCAGGTGCTGTCCGCGCTCGCCGAGCAGCCGTTCCACGGCCTGATCGTCCGGCTCGCGGCCCATGACCACCTCCCGATATCGCCTGCTTGCAGTGTCGCCCGCCAAGGACGCCCGGGTGCCCGCCCGGGTTGCCTGCGCTGCCCGGCTTTTACCTTGCCGCCCGGATCACGCGGCCCAGGCAAAGCGTTACTTTGCCTGTCTATTACTTTTTCTTTTAACTGTAACGCCCGCCGCGATTACACCGGTCTGGATGTAATCGGCACGGCGGGGCCATGCGTCCTATTGACAGGACTTCGGGGAGAGCCGGGGCTGATCTCAGTATCTATAAGCTTTTACCTCTTTTTAGGATGGATCTTGGTCTACGCAGAACTCCTGGGGGGATGCGGTAAGGTCGCCTGCCATTGGAGGACAAATGACTGATCAGCACAGAACGCGCCCCCGGAAGCTACTACTGCGTAAACCGTACGGCCTGCGATATGCGGTGATCGCGGGAATTGCCGCGGCCGGATGCTGCGCCCTTCAGCTCCCGGCGGCCGCCAGTGCCACGGCCGCGAAAGTGGCGCAGACCGGGTCGGTGTCGCCCACCCCGGCGACCGGGACGCCGAAGCTGGCGACCACGGGGACCACGGAGCAGATCCGGCAGCTCGTGCAGTGCGGCACCACCATGTACGCCGTGGGCACCTTCTCGGAGATCCAGCGGTTCACCACCACCTATCCCCGGAACAACATCTTCAGCTTCAGCGCGGCCAAGCCGTACGCGGTCACCTCCTGGGCCCCGGACGTCAACGGAGAGGTCAACTCGATCGCCTTCGACGGCAGCAACTGCAACGACGCCTACATCGGCGGGCAGTTCACCTCGGTCAACGGCACGAAGGTCCGCAACATCGCCGAGATCGACACCACGACCGGGGATGTCGTGCCGGGGTTCGCCGGCAACGCCTCGCAGAAGGTGGACACCCTGCTCGTGGTGAACGGGCACCTGCTCGCCGGCGGGACCTTCACCTCGATCAACGGCAGCACGGCGGACCCGTACTACGCCAGCCTGAGCCCGCTCACCGGGCTGGACGACGGCTTTCTGCACCTGAACGTCTCCGGCCACTACGTGTTCCACGACGTGAAGGCCAACGGCACCGAGGTCTACAACCAGCAGCTGTCCCATGGCGGCACCCTGCTGCTGGTCGAGGGTGACTTCACCTCGATCGCTGGCTCGAACCGGCGGCAGATCTTCATGCTCAACGTGAGCGGCGCCACGGCCACGCTGACCGGCTGGAGTTCCCCGGAGTTCGACGGCAGCCGGCCCGTCAAGTTCCCCAACTACAACTGCGGGGACTCCCACCCGTTCTACATCCACGCCGCCGCCTGGTCGCCGGACGATTCGACGATTTACATCGCCGACACCGGGTTCCGCGTGTGGAACTGGAACGGCACGTTCCCGATGCCCGGCCTGTGCGACGCGGCGGCGGCCTTCCCGGCCACGCAGAAGGAAGTGACCCACGACTGGATCGCCAACGACGGCTGTGACTCGCTGTACTCAGTGGCCGCGGACAACAGCGCGGTCTACGTGGCCGGGCACAACCGGTGGTTCCCCAACGGGGACGACTGCAACGCCATGGGCAAGGGCGCGATACCGGCTCCTGGCCTGGCCGGGCTGGCCCCGGGGGCGACCGGCGGGTCGCTGATCCTGAACTCCGCGGGCACCGCGGGCCTGTACAGCAGGTCCCGCGGGCACGGCGCCGACGACATGCTGCTCACCAGCGCCGGACTGTGGATCGCCAGCGACAACTTCGGCGGTCGCACCTCGTGCGGCGGTGTCTCGGGATACGCCGGGATCTGCTTCCTGCCTTACGGCTGAACACGCATCGCGGTAACACAATTACGCGGCCTGGCGCGCCGGGGCTCACCGCCCGGCACGCCAGGCCGCTGCATTCATCGCCATTCTTTGTGTGGCAGCGGATTGGGTGCACCGAATCGGCGGGCCGATAATCCCGCGGACAATGGGCCCGGCCGCAATCCGCTGGATGTCCCGTGGATCGAGGTGGATACCACGGCTACGTACCCGGCCTCGAAGAAGTCGTGGCCTTCGCCGTCGGCCGGGAGTAGCGGGCGTTTTTTTGGCTCCGCTGACAACCTGGCTGGCAGCGGCCGGGTCTATGAGGGTGTGAGGGCCGGCAGCCATGGCGGATGAGGACGAATTCACCGAATTCGTGGCCGCTGCGCTGCCCGGACTGCTGCGCTTTGGCCACGTGCTGACCGGAAACGCCGCTGCCGCCGAGGACCTTGTGCAGACGGCCTTGGGCCGCTCGTTGCGCGCCTGGCGGCTGCGGCGGATCGAGGATCCGCGCTCCTACGTGCGAAAGGTCATGGTCAACAGTTACGCGCGTCCTGGCACCGCAGGCACGGCGGCCGGGAATGGGCGGTAGCCGAGCCAGCGGGGGACAGCGTCACGGCTGAGGATCATGCGTGCCGGGTGGATGACCGGGACGCGGTGTGGCGCGCCCTGCAGGAACTTCCGCCCCGCCAGCGCGCGGTGGTCGTGCTGCGCTACTACGAGGACCTGACCGAGGCGGAGATCGCCGCGGTCATGGGTACCTCCGCCGGGACGGTCAAGAGCCAGGCAGCGCGAGCCTTGCGACGGCTGGGCGACGTGCTGGCACCGGCCGAGCGGGTAAGGCGGGCGGATTAGTGGATCAGCGCACCAGCGACCTGGAGAACCGGATCCGCCGGGCGCTTCGCGACCCGCGGCACGAGCTGGCCGCGTGGCCGGATCCCATGCGGCGGAATCCGGCGTTCGGCCAGGCGCCAGCGTGCCCGGCTCGCCCTGGTGACCGGGGTCTCCGCCGGGGCCACCGCGTTGATCGTGCTGCTCGCGGCCGGGTGGCTGCCGCCCACTTCGCGCAGGCCGCATGTCCTGGCGGGGCCGGTGTGCCCGGCGGCCACGGCCGGGGTGACCGGACCGGTGCCGGGACGTGGTTCCGGTGCGGTCCTCACCCGGCTGGTCCGGCCTGGTGCGCTCGCGGCCGGCCCGCACGGACAGCTCTATGTCGCCGACGACGGCCTCGACCGGATCCTTCAGGCCCTGCCGGGCGGCCGGTTCAAGGTCATCGCCGGAAACGGCAGGCGCGGGTACTCCGGCGACGGCGGCCCGGCGGCCGCCGCGTCGCTGAACGCTCCGGGCGGCATGACCGTGGCTCCGGACGGCACGATCTACTTCGCCGACACCGGCAACAACCGGGTCCGCGCGGTGTGGCCGTCGGGGACGATCACCACCGTCGCGGGCACCGGCCGGTACGGCGCCTGGGCGGCGGGCGGCTCGGCCCCGCTGCGCACCAGCCTGGGGGGCCCTGCCGATGTCGCGGTCAGCCCGGGCGGATGCCTGTACATCGCGGACGAGGGTGCCAGCGAGATCCTGCGCCTCGACCGGGCGGGGCGATTGATCCGGTCCGCAGGCACCCGCGGGGCGGCCGGCGTCACGGGTACCGGGCGCGAGGCGATCAGGGCACCGGCGGACGGGCCGGACGGGCTTGCCTTCGACCACGCCGGCAATCTGTACGTCGCCGGTGCCAACACCAAGACGCTGCTCATGATCACCGCCGGTGGGCGGGTGCGTCTTCCGAACGGGCTGGCCGGTTTCTACCCGCGGGGGCCGGGCGGCCTGGCCGCCGGCAGGCCGGTGTCATCGCGATGAACGGGCAGCGGGTCCAGGCGATCACCGGCCACGGCACGCGCACGCTGCTGGACTTCTCCCGTGATCATCCGGCCGGCATCGGCGGTTTCCTGCCCAACGGCATCGCCGTCGGCACCGACGGGACCTTCTACCTGGACACCGACGCGGGCAACGGCTACGCGTCCAGGACCGCGCTGATCGAGATCCGGCCCGGCGGGCAGGTCCGGGTGCTCTGGCAGAGCTGATCAGGGCCCGCCACCAGGCAGGAGCGGCTGGCAGGTCTTCTGGGCGGCCTTGAACCGCGCCGAGTTCTGGTCGATACCGGTCCCGCTGGTGTTGAAGCCGATCTGGTGACTGTTCTCGACCGGCTCCGGGAAACTAGCTATGCCGTGCGAGCGCATGCACTCAGCGAACTTCAGCATGGCGTTCATGCCCGCCTGGAGTTGCGCGGGGGAGATGTGGCCGAAGCCCGTCTCCTTCTGGCACAGCTTGGCGGCCGAAGTGAACTGCGCCGAGTGCTGGTCAACGCCGCTGGGCACGGAGAACCCCACTCCCTTGCTACGTGCGCTGTCTTGCACGGTCGGGTCGGGGAAGTTCGGGATGCCGTGCGCGCGCATGCACTTCGCATATGCGAGCGCCTGATCGGTGAGGCTGCTGAGACTCGGCACGCCAGCCGTGGAACTGGACGAGTTGCTGCCACCGCCGCATGCCGTGGCGAGCAATGCGACCGTCACGGCCGCGGCCGCCAGGACGCCTGCCCGCAACCCTGAAGGCCGCCGGTCCCGGCCACCGCAGGTGTCATTCACCTCGTATTCCTCACCGATCTCGGCAACGATTCTCCCGTGTGCCATCATCGGCGGCAGACCTGAGGTCCGTGTGCGGATCGCGTGCGAGTTGGGTGTGAACGCTCCGGGCCGCGCGCGGCCGGGTGCTATACCCCGGTCTGAGCCGTCAGCCTGCCGGATTCCACTGCCTTGGTGAAGGCTTCGTAATCCCGCTCGTTCTGGTCGGCGTACGTGGCGGAGAAGCGGGCGATCGCCCGGTCGAAGGCATCTCCCTTGCCCAGGTAGGAGGAGATGGCGATGCGGTCACCCCAGCGGGCATGCGCCCGGGCCAGGGTGGCACCACAGATGCGCGAGTACAAGGTGGCCCCGGGCACCAGCACGTTGTCGACGTCCACGCCGCCCTTCCAGTCGTGGAACTGCCGGACGTAGTAGTCACGGGACACGCCGTCCAGTCCCTTGATGGTCTGCCAGCCCAGGAAGATGTCGGTGGCCGCCTGCATCAGCCGCTGCCCGGCAACCACCCGCTCGCCGTGGTGGCGATACGTGCTCTTCCCGGCGAACTCTTCGAGCACGGAGGCTCGTGCCTCCTTCACCTGCAGGAACAGTGGGTCGTTATGGTCGCGGCCCACCAGCAGCAGGATGTAGCAGCGGGTCCCGACGCTGCCCACCCCGACGACCTTGAGTGCCGAGTGCACGTAGCGGAACTCCTCCAGTGGATGGTGCTGGCGGCCGAGGGTGCGCCGGTAAGAGGAGAGCAGTTTCTTGACCAGGTTTTCGGCGTCCTCCCACTCCGATCCCGGCGTCACGATGTCCTCGATCGGAACGATCAGCGGCGGGTCCGCCACGATCCGCAACTCCCCCGCGGACTCGCTCGCCCGCTTGGCGAATACCCGGGTGCTGTCGCGGGTGTGTGCCTGTTCCACGACCCGCTCGAAGGCCCGGGCTTCCTTCTTGCTGACCCGCTTGACGCGCACCTCGTCGCGCACCAGGTTGAGCAGCGTCCCGGCCTGCAGCTGGTCGTACCACGCCGCCAGGGTCGGCATCCCGGCCGCCTGCCGGATGCGCTCCCGGTACTCCCGCACCCCGGCGGTGACGATCGCGTACCGGTTATCCGGGGAAAAGCCCCTGTCACGGCCCATGATCTCGAAGCTGGCGGCCATCCGCTTGACGTCCCATTCCCACGGCCCGGGCAGGGTCTCGTCGAAGTCGTTGATGTCGAAAATCATCTGCCGCTCGGGAGTGCCGAACAGCCCGAAGTTCGACAGGTGCGCATCCCCGCACAACTGCACGGTGATCCCCGATACCGGGGTCGCCGCCAGGTCGGCCGCCATGATCAGGGCACCGCCACGGTAGAAGGTGAACGGCGAGGCCAGCATCCGCCCGTACCGGATCGGCACCAGATGCGGGACCCGGCTCTCCGCCTGCTCTTCAAGCAGCGCCACCGGGTCGGCGCGGTCCGGTGCGGGCTCCCACTGGCCGTGGTCCGCCCGTGGCGCCGCGGTGCGGGCACTGCGGCCCCTGGCCATCCGTTCCTGCACGGTCAGGTGCGCTCGCCGCCACGCCGATGCGAATGGTGGGACACGTGCGCCGTCGCCCGCCGCCGCCCCCTCCCTTTCACTGGAGCGTGTGCTAGCAGCCATGCTTGGCCTCCCAGCCGTGCTGACGTTGTGCCCATTGGCCGAGGTAACTAGGCAACACCATTCCTGGCAGGACGGTCATTCGGCATCACCCACTGTGGGGGAATCCGGGGCCGCGAGCTCGGTACCCCCGGTTAGAAGTACCCACCGTCGGCCGGACCGCGCTTACCAACTGGCGGTAGTTCCTGCCGCCGCCGGCCTACTCTTCGCCCGAGAACCGCTCCCACGCCGACTGGCGGGTCATCCCGAGAGCCTCGCCGATCCGCGCCCAGGTCGCCCCCAGCGCACGGGCCCGTTGCACCCACCCCGCCAGATGCCGTTCCACCTGTGCGCCCGCGGCCGCTATCCGGGGCAGGCTCGCCAGCGCCTCATCGACGCTGACCGCATGTTCCCAGGCCGCAAGGTGGGGCGTCGGGGACGGCGGGCCGTCCACCAGCTGCGCGCACAATGCCACGCAGCCATCACAGATGAACACCCCGGGTCCCGCCACCAGCCTCCTTACCTCGGTCTGTGGCTTCAGGCAGAACGAGCACGCGGCTATCACGGACTGCGCTGTCCCAGCAGGCATCGCACGACCTCCTTGTCAGGCTACGCTTGACACCGTAAGGCATGGCCTGACAACGATCAAGGCTGTCAGCGCGGTGGCGGCATGATGCTCCACTCGCGATCACCGAGCCTGGCAGCATGGTGTGCGGGGGAGACGGCACAACCCAAGCGAGGAGAAGCCGGTGCCGCAAGCGCCAGCACGGCGGACTACCAGCGAGCCATCGGATGTTGCCAGCCTTGTCAGGCTGCATCACCGGCGGCGCGGGTGGGCCTGGGTGGCGACAGGCAGCGTAATTGGGCTCGCGGTGTACGTGGGGATCGGTGCAAAACAGTCCGAGAACCTCACCGGGACGGCGGGAACCCTCCGTGTTGTCCCGGTCGTTGTGCTGCTCGCTCTGGCACTGGCGGGGCTGGTCGTCGTAATCGTTGATACATCACGCATTCACCGCGCCGACGCGGGCGTCCGGGTGAGCGCGAAGGGCAGCGTTTCGCATTACCCGCTGTACGCGCACGCGTACCGCTATCCGCCGCGCCACCACGGCAGCTGGGTATTCGGCATCGTCATGCTCGCCACGATGACTTGTATTACCGCATTCGTCACGCCCGCCGAAGTGAACTCGTGGGCATATGTGGTCGGTGCGGAGCACCAGGACACCTTCAACCCGGTGTCCTACAGTCAGTCCTGCGGAGGCGGCGGCAGGTTCGGCGGCTGCCACATGGTGACGGACGGCTACCTTTCCCAAAGCCGCGCGGACGTCATCTGGGGCAGCCCGGTGCCACTCGGCCAGCCGTTCAGTGCCCGCGACCCGCTCTGGAACTGGGGCACCGGCCGGACTCTCACCAACGGCGACGGCACGGCGATCCCGACGATCATCGCGGGCCTGTTCTTCGATGGACTAACGCTCTTGCTGGTATACGTCCTCGTCCTGCTAGTGCGCGAGACGCAGGCCGTGCCGAGGCGAACCCAGCGGATGCACGTGCCCGCTGGCGCGGACCCGGGCGGAGTCCACCAAACACATCATCCCGATCACGGTCACCACGGAAGCGGCCGCCGCCCTGCACGCCGCAGAGGAGGCAGGCGCTGACGATCGCGCGGACGGTGCGGCCCGGCAAACTTCACCGCGCCCACGCCAGGGCCGAACGGTGGCTGGCGACGGTGTGGTGCCGGCCCGCCCGGTCGCCGCCCTGGCAAGATGGCGGCATGGAACGTGTGCTCGGAATCGGTGGATACTTCATGCGCGCCGCCGACCCGGCGGCCCTGAGCGCGTGGTATCGCGATTGCCTGGGCCTGGACGCCGACGAGAACGGCCTGTGGCGTCAGGGAGACGGGCCGACGGTGTTCGCGACGTTCGAGTCCGAGACCGGCTACTTCGGGTCCCGCGCCCAGCAAACCATGCTCAACTTCCGGGTCCGCGACCTAGATGCGATGCTCGCGCAATTGCGCGCCAAGGGCGTGGACGTGCCCGAAGAACCGCAGGACATGGAGGGTGTCGGCCGGTTCGGCTGGGTCACCGATCCGGAGGGCAATCGGGTCGAGCTGTGGCAGCCCGCCTGACCGTGGGAGGGGCACATTCGACGCGGTCGGAAGCCGTCACCATCCTTCGCTTCCGCGTCCGCAAGTAGTCACCGCCCCGGCCAAGGGCGCCCTGGTGTTCACAAGCTGATGGGTGGTGGGGCTACGTGGACTTGTGCTCGGGCCCGTATCCTGCCGCGTGTGCGGCTTGTCTTTCCCGACCCACAATTGTCGATGGCCGGTGTTGCCCTGCGCCGCCTGGAAGACGGTGACATTCCCTGGGTCACTGCCGCATGCAGCGACTCCGAGGTGAGCCGCTACATACCGACAGTGCCTCGCCCCTATTCAGAGAACGACGCTCGCGCTTTCGCCCAGGTCGCTGCCCGTGGCTGGGCCGAGGGAAGCAGCGCAACCTTCGTCATCGCGCAGGGACCAGGCGGCGATGGCCTGGGAGTGATCGGACTGCACTTGTTCGCCGCGGACCCCGGGCTGGCTGAGGTCGGGTACTGGCTGGCCACGAGGGCACGCGGGCGCGGCGCTGCCACGATGGCGGTAAGGCTGCTCGCGGGCTGGGCCTTCGGCGAGCTGGGTATCAAGCGGCTGAACCTGACGACAGCTCCAGACAATGTGCGGTCTCAGCGGGTCGCCGAAAGGGCCGGTTTCACCCGGGAGGGCCTGTTGCGCGCCTGGATGCCACTCGCCGACAGCCGCCGCGACAGCGTGATGTTCTCCCTGCTGCCAGATGACCTAACCTGACCTGTCGTTTACCGATTAATTCCGGACGATGGCAAGGTCTGTCCCGATGAACGCCACGGCAGCAGCCCGGCAGACCAAGGAGTTCTGAGATGCGCAAGCTGGTAGCGCGTGTGTTCGACTACTCGCTCGACGGCCTGATCGCCACCGAGGGCACCGCGTTCTTCCAGTTCTGCCGCGACCTGCCGGACGACCCCGCGGAAGACGCCCGAGGGAGTGAGTTTTATGGAGCTGCGGACCTGCACATCATGGGCCGGATTGCCTATCAGAGCATGGCCAGCTACTTCCCGACCGCTACCGACGATCCCAACGCCGAACCCCTGAATGCCGCCCGCAAGGTGGTGTTCTCCCGGACGCTCAAGACCGCCGACTGGGCCAACACCACCATCGCCAGCGGCGACCTCGCCAAGGAGGTCGGCAAGCTCCGCCGAGGCGGCGACGGATACATCGTCGTCCACGGCGGCATCAGCCTCTGGCGTTCGCTAGCGCGGCTCGACCTGATCGACGAGTACCGCGTGACCCTGGTCCCCTACCTGGCGGGCGAGGGCCCCCGGTTGTTCGAGGATGCCGGCGAGTCCCGCCAGCTCGACCTGCTGTCCAGCACCGCCTACAGCAGCGGACTCCAGCTCGACTACCGGCGGCGCCGCTAGTCATGCTGCCCGCCGCCCGAGCCAGCGGTGGCAAGAGCTGCCGTCATTGCAGTGATCTACTACACCTTGTAGATTTCAGCCGTGTCCCTTCGCGTGCAAGCCGTCCGCGCGGCGGCTGGCGCAACCGTGGCACTGCTGGCGGCAGGCTGCTCGCTCGTGCATTCTTCCTCGGCCAGCTCGTCCAGCATGCCGGGGACCACGATCTTCCCTGCCGGGCAGCGGCCGCCGCTGCCCGCTGTCTCTGGCCGGACGCTCACTGGCGGGAAGCTCAGTCTGGCTGCGGACCGCGGGCACATGATAGTGCTGAACTTCTGGGGATCATGGTGCTCGGTCTGCCAGCGGGAAGCGCCTGCGCTGGCGGTCGCCGCCCGGCATTTCACCCCATCGGGCGTCCGCTTCGTCGGCATCGACGTCGCGGACAACTCCGCCAGCGCCAGGGCCTACATGCAGCACCACGGGCTTCGCTATCCAAGCCTGAGCGATCCGGGCGACCGCATCGCGCTCGAGTTCAACCGGCTGATCCCCATCACGGCCTTCCCCAGCACGCTCGTGATCTCTCCGGACGGCAGGATCGCCGGGCGCGTGATCGGCGCCGCATCCGACCATGACCTCCGGCGCCTGATCGAAGCAGCCCGGTAGACGGGTCCTGGTTCTCCCTCTTCCTAGAACTCCTGCACCTGGGGTAGGCGGCACCCGCCAATCGGCCGACGTCCCCTGACCCCCCGGCCGCGACCCTGGACCACGAGGCCCAGATCGGGCCCAGGGAAAAGGAAGACATGCGTATACGCGCTACTGCCCTTGCCGTGGCCGCTTGTGCGGCTATGGCCATGTCCACCGCGGCCGCTGTTCCGGCCCTGGCAAGCCAGTCGCCCAGTGGCGGCCCCACGCTAACCGGTTACGGTTGGTCAGAGTTCTCTGGCGCCTATGTCTATCGGGTCACCAGCCACACCGACCACACCGTGATCGCTACGATCTACGGCACGAACTACAGCCAGGACCTTCCGGGCATCGCGCTCGGACAGGTCACAATTCCGCCCCGGGCCACGGTCATGATCCCCATGGGAACACATCCCGTCCTCGTCCAGGTCTGCTACCCGGACAGTGCCCGCACCAGGCAGGAGCAGTGCTGCTGGGTGACCGAGCAGAAGCCGAACTTCCTGCCTTACAACTGGCTGACCCTCAAGGGCAGCGCGCAGTCCGGCGGCGATCACCTGGTAATTCATGTGATCGCGTAGTACCACGCCAGCAAAACCGGAGGCACCCAGACCGCAGGGCCTCCGGGCCCGAATCCCGGAAGTAGCACGGCGCCCGGGTTCGGGCACCCAGGAAAACAGGCGCGGGGAGTAGCGTTCTGATCAGCAAAGAAACCCGCCAGCGATTCGCTGGCGGGTTTCTTGGGATTAATTCCTGACCTGGGCCTGCACTGGTGGGGCTACGTGGACTTGAACCGCCGTTGCTGTCACCGCTGCTGTCAGCGACCTTCTTATCCGTAGGACTGGGCGGACCGTCTGGGACTGTCCACTACTAGCCACCTGCTGGGTCGGCCTTCCAGTTCTGTCGGCCGGCATCGGCCGCTGGCTACCGGCTTGGCGGCAGTGTCGGCAACAGTGGAGCACCGGCGACTGCTCGGCCAGGAGGACGGCCAGCGGTGGGCGCATGACGACCGCGGTGACCCCAGCGGCGGCCAGTTGGTCACGGACACGGCGCTGCGTCGCCGACGGTGTAGCGTTATGCAGCCGTGCGGGTCCCGCGTGGAGGAGGGCACACGGAGGTGCAAGCATCGGTAGCGCAGCGTGCGGTGGCTGCAGCGAGGTCGACTGCCTCGACGTTCGACTTGCCGGTCGACGCCACGGTCGTTCTCAACGACTCCAACCGCCTTGTCGTCCGCCTGATGCCATGCGATGTCGTTGTGCGGGTCACGCCTCCAGAGGCTCTGGCACCCGTGACTGCCAGGGCGAGTTGGCTCAGCGGGGAGGCGTATCAAGCGAGGTTGGCGACGGAAGTTGAAGTTGTGAAACGGCTCGCGGAGAACGACAGCCCGGTTGCTGGACTCGACCCTCGAGTCGAGCCACGCGTCTTTGTGCATGATGGCTTTGCAATCACCATGTGGACCTACTTTGCACCGGTTCGCCGAATGCTTCCGTCGGCCGACTACGCGCAGGTGCTCGAGTGTCTTCATGCCGGCCTGCGGCAGATCGACGTCCCGACGCCGCACTTCATGGATCGCGTGGCGGCTACTCAACAAGACGTTGCGAGCCGTGACGTCACTCCCGATCTCGCCGAGACCGATCGGGTGCTTCTCGCCAACACGCTGCGAGATCTGAGCGAAACGATTGTCAACCGGCGCGCGGCCGAGCAGATCCTGCACGGCGAGCCGCACCCGGGGAACGTGCTCAAGACGAAGAACGGGCCGCTTTTCATGGACTTCGAGGATTCTGTCCATGGCCCCGTCGAATTCGACCTTGCTTGGGTCCCCAAAGAGGTCAGCGAGCGCTATCCGGAGGCGGACCAAGCACTGGTCGGCGAGTTCCGGGGGGTCGTACTGGCGATTATCGCAGCGCACCGCTGGAGTCGCGACGACCAGCACCCGAGCGGGAGACAATCCGGAGTGGCATTCCTCAACGCTCTGCGAGAGGGTCCGCCCTGGCCTTCGCACGATGCCGTGTAACGCTGCCCCCTACGTTCCTATTCGCCCCCGTCCTCCTCGCAGGCGCCGAATCCTTGTGAGTGGGCGCTGTGTAGGGTCGGCGGAGCCGATCGTATGCGACGGGCCCGAAGGGCCGCCCTAGTGGTCTTGACATGGGTGGGGCTACGTGGACTTGAACCACGGACCTCTTCCTTATCAGGGAAGCGCTCTAACCGGCTGAGCTATAGCCCCTCGGTAGCGGCACTGCCCGCGGGCCGCGATCCGGGCCCGGCTGGAGCGTGCCGACGGGAAAGGTTACCGCATCCGTGACGGTGGCGTCCTATTCGGTCTCCTTGAGGGTGACCTCGATGCCACCGCCGAGGTGGGTCACCAGGTTGTAGATGACCGCGCCCACGGTGGAGATGGCTGTGATCAGCACGACATCGACCGCACCGAGCAGCATCGTGTACCCCAGGACCCGCGTCGCCGACGTCCACTTGGTCAGGTCGACACCGGCCGAGGTCTGGCTGGAGGTGACACTGGCCAGGGTCCGCTGCAGGGCGCCGAAGACGCCGAGGCTGGACAGCGCGTAGTAGAGCAGGGCCACCGCGACGAACAGCACGATCCACAGGACCAGGGAGATCAGGAAGCTGAACTTCATGACCGACCAGGGCTCGACCCGGGATATCACCAGGTTGGCCTTGCGGGCCTGGGCGCCGGAACGGGCCTTCGGCGATTCCTGCCCACGGGAGAGCCGGGCGGAGCCGCGCTGCTTGCCGACCCGCAGGGCGGCGCCGATGCTGCCGGTCACCGCGGTGGCAGTCCCGAACGTCGCACGCTGGTCGCCGGCCGTGCTCCGCGGGCCATCGAACGAGGTGTTACCAGCCGCCGCGGCCGCCAAAGGCTCGGCGGCCGGGTACGGCGGCGCTGGGTCGTTGTAGTGGGCCGTGGCCGTGTCGGTGTAGCCGGGCGCGCCGTGGTAGCCGGCTGCTGGGCCGGGGAAGCCCGTGTCGGGAATGGCCGGGTCGTCCAGCCCGCTGGCCGGAAGGTCGCTGCCAGGCGGGTCGGCCACGGCTGCCGCGCTTCCGGAGAGCCCGCTGGCCGGAAGGTCATGCGCGGCCAGGCCGGTTTCCGGGGCCTCGCCACTGCCGGCCGGGTCGCTGCCGGGCAGGCCGTTCTCCGCCGCAGCAGGCTCGTCCTGCTCATAGCTGGTCCCCGCCGTAGTGTGCGGCGTGAACGGACTCCGGTAGCTGGTGCCCTCGCCAAATGACGCGTCCGCACCGTAGTGATAGGAGTCGTCGCGGGAGTAGGTGAAGGAATTGTCGTGGCCATTGCCGTTGCCGTTGGCGAACTCCTCGGCAGCGGTGTCGGCCGGCGCTGCGCTGCTGTCCTCGGACTGCTGAGCGTCCTGGGCCGCAGGGCTGTCCTCAGCCTCGGGATCGGCTGCTTCCGGCGCAGCCCCCTGAGGCAGCCACGCAGGTGGCTCCACGCGGTGATCCACGCCGTCCTCCTTCGGGAAGCTCCTTCATCGAGCTTATCCGGCAACACTACCGGCGCAGGCGCGCGTGCCTGGCCGGTACTTCTATGACGCCTTGCCCTCCCGATCCGTTGCAAACATGGACGAATCTACCTCCTCGGCCGTGCCGGGCGGCTCACCCGTCCTGCGGCTCACCGGCGGTGAGATCCGAATCTGCGTCAGCCGGCGGGGCGACCGGCGGCGGCTCGTCCGCCTCGGGCAGGTCCTCGTCGGCGTCCCCGTCGGGGACCGGGCCGGCCTCGGCGTTGCGTGCGACGGCCACGACGCTGTCCCCGGAGGCGAGGTTCATCAGCCGCACGCCCATCGTCTGCCGCCCGGACTGCTTCACCTCGGCGGCGGTGGTCCTGATGACGCCGCCGGCGGAGGTGATCGCGAAGACCTCGTCCTCCGGCGACACCATGAGCGCCCCGACCAGTTCGCCCCGATCGTCCACGATCCTGGCCGTCACGACACCCATGCCGCCGCGGCCCTTGACCGGGTACTGGTCGGCGGGGGTGCGCTTGGCGTAACCGCCCGCGGTCGCGACCAGTACGTCCGCGCCCTCCCGCACCACGTACATGCCGAGCAGTTCGTCGCCGTTGGCGAACCGCATCCCGATGACGCCCGAGGTGGCCCGGCCCATCGGGCGGAGCGCCTCGTCGGTCGCGTGGAACCGCAGCGCCTGAGCCCGCTTGCTGACCAGCAACAGGTCCTCGTCGGGCGACATCAGCCGCGCGGCGATCACCTCGTCGTCCTCGCGCAGGTTGATCGCGATGATCCCGCCGGAACGCGGCGAGTCGAAGTCGGTCAGCCGGGACTTCTTCACCAGGCCGCCGCGGGTGGCCAGCACCAGGTACGGCGCCACCGAGTAGTCCCGCAGGGCGAGCACCTGGGCGATGCTCTCGTCGGGCTGGAAGGCCAGCAGGTTCGCCACGTGCTGGCCGCGGGCGTCCCTGCCGGAGTCGGGCAGTTCGTAGGCCTTGGCCCGGTAGACCCGGCCCTTGTTGGTGAAGAACAGGATCCAGTGGTGCGTCGTGGTCACGAAGAAGTGATCCACGATGTCGTCGGTGCGCAGCTGGGCACCACGGACCCCCTTGCCGCCGCGGCGCTGGGCCCGGTAGAGATCGGTCTTGGTCCGCTTCGCGTAGCCGCCCCGGGTGATCGTGACGACCACGTCCTCCTCGGCGATGAGGTCCTCGTTGGTCACGTCCCCGTCGAACGGGATGATCTGGGTGCGCCGGTCGTCGCCGTACTTGGCCACGATCTCGCCGAGTTCCTCACCGATGATCAGCCGCTGCCGCGACGGCGAGGCGAGGATCTCCTCGTAGTCGGCGATCTGCGCCATGAGCTGGTCATACTCATCAGTGAGCTGCTGCCGCTCCAAGGCGGCGAGCCGGCGGAGCTGCATGTCGAGGATGGCGCGGGCCTGCTCCTCGTCGATGTCGAGTAGGTCCTGCAGGCCTTGCTGCGCCGCGGACGCGGACGCGCTGCCCCGGATCAGCGCGATCACCGCGTCGATCTGGTCGATCGCCTTCAGCAGCGCGCTGACGATGTGTGCCCGCTCCTGGGCCCGGCGCAGCAGGTACTGGGTGCGCCGGACGATCACGGTGACCTGGTGCTTCACCCAGTATCTGATGAACTGGTCCAGCCGCAGCGTGCGCGGCACCCCGTCGACCAGCGCGAGCATGTTCGCGCCGAACGTCTCCTGGAGCTGGGTGTGCTTGTACAGGTTGTTCAGTACGACCTTGGCGACCGCGTCCCGCTTGAGGATGATCACCAGCCGCTGGCCCGTGCGGCCGCTGCTCTCGTCCCTGATATCGGCGATCCCGCCGACCCGGCCTTCGCGCACCAGTTCGGCGATCTTGGCGGCCAGGTTCTCCGGGTTGACCTGGTAGGGGAGTTCGGTGACGACCAATTGCGCGCGGCCGCGGGGGTCCTCTTCGACCTCGACCACGGCGCGCATGATGATCGAGCCGCGCCCGGTGCGGTAGGCCTCCTCGATTGCGCGGTGCCCCACGATCAGGGCGCGGGTGGGAAAGTCCGGGCCCTTGACCCGCTCGATCAGTGCCTCAAGCAGTTCCTCATCGGTGGCCTCGGGGTTGTCCAGGAACCACTGGGCGCCGGCGGCCACCTCGCGCAGGTTGTGCGGCGGGATCTTGGTCGCCATGCCGACCGCGATTCCCTCGGAACCGTTGACCAGAAGGTTGGGGAACCTGGCGGGGAGGACCACGGGCTCGCTGGAGCGGCCGTCGTAGTTGGGCCGGAAGTCGACAGTGTCCTTGTCGATGTCCCGGAGCATCTCCATGGCGAGCGGGGCCAGCCGGGCACTCGGTGTACCGGTAGGCGGCCGCCGGGTCGTTGCCCGGTGAGCCGAAGTTGCCCTGCCCGTCGACCAGCGGCATCCGCATCGCCCACGGCTGGGCCAGCCGGACCAGTGCGTCGTAGATCGCCGAGTCGCCGTGCGGGTGGTACTGGCCCATCACATCGCCGATGACCCGGGCGCACTTGGAGTACCCGCGGTCCGGGCGGTAGCCGCCGTCGTACATCGCGTAGAGGATGCGCGTGTGCACGGGCTTGAGCCCGTCCCTGACGTCGGGCAGGGCGCGGCCGACGATGACCGACATGGCGTAGTCGATGTAGCTGCGCTGCATCTCGACCTGGATGTCGACCGGCTCGGTCCGGTCACCTCCACCGGACGATACGGTTCCCGAATCCACGTCCGTCACTTGCTGATCCTTCCCGTGGCTACGAAAACGGCGGCTGACCGGCCACGATGACGGCCGGTGCCCGCGCGGCCTGCTGCGGTCGCGGTGGGCTGGCAGCCGTTAGATGTCGAGGAACCTCACGTCCTTGGCGTTGCGCTGGATGAACGACCGCCGTGCCTCCACGTCCTCGCCCATCAGGACGCTGAACAGTTCGTCCGCCTGCGCCGCGTCGTCGAGCGTGACCTGGAGCAGCACCCGGTGCGCCGGGTTCATCGTGGTGTCCCACAGTTCGTTGGCGTTCATCTCGCCGAGGCCCTTGAACCGCTGCACGCCGTCGCGCGGCCGCGGGTCCTTGCGGCCCGCCGCGATGCCGGCCTCGATCACCGCGTCCCGCTCCCGGTCGGAGTAGGCGTACCCCGGCTCAACCCCGCGCCCGTCCCACTTGATCTTGTAAAGCGGCGGCTGGGCCAGGTACACGTGGCCGGTCTCGATCAGCGGCTTCATGAACCGGAACAGCAGGGTGAGCAGCAGCGTCCTGATGTGCTGGCCGTCTACGTCCGCGTCGGCCATCAGGATGATCTTGAAGTAGCGCAGCCTGGCGAGGTCGAACTCGTCGTGGATGCCGGTGCCCAGGGCCGTGATCATCGCCTGGACCTCGGTGTTCTTCAGCACCCGGTCGATACGGGCCTTCTCCACGTTCAGGATCTTGCCCCGGATGGGGAGGATGGCCTGGAACAGCGGGTCCCGGCCGGACTTGGCCGAGCCGCCGGCCGAGTCGCCCTCGACCACGTAGATCTCGCACTTCTCCGGGTCGCCCGACTGGCAGTCCGACAGCTTGCCCGGCAGCGAGGTCGACTCCAGCAGGCCCTTGCGCCGGGTCAGGTCCCGGGCCTGCCTGGCCGCGAGCCTGGCCCGGGCGGCCTGGGTGGCCTTGGTGATGATGTCCTTGGCCTCGCCGGGGTTGCGCTCGAACCAGTCCCGCAGATGGTCGTTGCACACCTTCTGCACGAACGACTTGGCCTCGGTGTTGCCGAGCTTGGTCTTGGTCTGGCCCTCGAACTGCGGTTCGGCCAGCTTGACGTGGATGATCGCGGCGAGGCCCTCGCGCACGTCCTCGCCGGCCAGGTTCTCGTCCTTGTCACGCAGCAGTCTCTGATCCCGCGCGTACCGGTTCACGATCGAGGTGAGCGCGGAGCGGAAGCCCTCCTCGTGGGTCCCGCCCTCGGCCGTGTTGATCGTGTTCGCGAACGTGTACACCGATTCGGAGTACGACGAGTTCCACTGCATGGCGATCTCGGCCGAGATGCCATCGCCCTCCTCGCCGAACTCGATCACCGAGCTGTGCACCGGATCCTTGGTGCCGTTCAGGTAGCGGACGAAGTCGGCGATGCCGCCGTCGTACTTGTAGGTCACGACCCGCGGCTCGCCGTTGATGTAGGCGGGCCGCCGGTCTATGAGCACGATGGTCAAGCCGCGGACCAGGAACGCCATTTCCTGCAGCCTGCGGGAAAGTGTTTCGAAGTTCCATTCGGTGGTCTCGAAAATTGACTCGTCCGGCCAGAAAGTGATGATGGTGCCGTGGCGGTCGGTGGCCTCGCCTCGGACCAGCTCGTCCGTTGGCTCGCCGATACGGTAGGACTGCCGCCACGCGTAGCCGTCCCGCAGCACCTCCACGTCCAGCCGGGCGGACAGCGCGTTGACCACCGAGACGCCGACGCCGTGCAGGCCGCCGGAGACCGCGTAGGACTTGGCGTCGAACTTGCCCCCGGCGTGCAGGGTGGTGAGGACTACCTCGACCGCGGGCCGCTTCTCCACCGGATGTTCATCCACGGGGATGCCGCGCCCGTCGTCGTCCACCCGCACCCCGCCGTCGGGGAGCAGGGTGACCTCGATCCGGTCGCAGTAGCCGGCCAGCGCTTCGTCAACAGCGTTGTCCACCACCTCTTGGACCAGATGGTGGAGACCACGCTCACCGGTTGAGCCGATGTACATGCCCGGTCGCTTGCGGACCGCCTCTAGGCCTTCGAGGACCGTGATTGAGCGCGCGTCGTAGGACAAGAACAAGCTCCTCCTGAAAGGGATGCGCCCGGGACCATGCGTCAGCCCCCGCTTTCCCTGTCCCGGGGGCACTTCCCTTCGATTTTACCTGGTAAGGCCCGCTGACTCAGCCGTAGTCGTCGTTATGTTCGCGTGTTCCGCGCACCCGCAGTGGGCCCATCCGGCGGGGCGGGGCGGGGCCGCGCACCACCACCCGGGTGACCGTCCCATGCCCCAGTTCCTCGTTCAGCCTGCGCAGCACCGCAGACGTGAGCAATCTCACTTGGGTGGCCCAGGCGGCGGAGTCGGCGATCACCAGAAGTTCGCCGTCGCTGAACCGCTCCGGCCTGGTGTGAGCCGCCACATCGGGACCGACAAGCTGGTCCCAGCGGCCGAACACCGAGCCTACCGCAGCCGCCGTCCGCCAGCCATGATCGCCCAGCAGCCCGTCCAGGGCGGCGCTCAGCGGCTGTGGATCCTCCCGCCGGGTGCGCCCGCCGCGCCGCGGCCGCCGCGGGCCGGGTACGGCGCCCCGCCCGGGCGGCTGGCCCGGGCGGCCTGGCGGGACCGGCTGGCCGGGCCGCGGGCCGTCGCCCGCAGGGCCGTCCGCGGCCGGGGATGCGCCAGGCCCGGCGGCTCCGCCGGGTGCCGGTCCGCGGGCCGGCCGGGCCCGGCCCCTCGAGGCCGGGTACTGGCCCTTGGCCCGGGCGTCCGCCTTCGCGTCGGCCAGCGCGTCCGCGGCGAGCCGGGCCCGGCGCTGCCAGTCAGCCTCCTCCGGCACGGATCACCGTCCCCTCGGCGACCTCGAAGCGGGCGCCCGTGAGCACCGGCGGCACGTCCTGTGCCACGGCGGCGGTGACGATCACCTGTTCCGCGCCCGCCGCCACGGCCGCGAGACGCTCCCGCCGCCCGGCGTCGAGTTCGGCGAACACGTCGTCGAGCAGCAGCACCGGGTCGTCGCCGGCCTCGCGCAGCAACTCGAAGGCGGCCAGCCGCAGCGCGAGCGCCGCGGACCACGACTCGCCGTGGCTGGCGTAACCGCGGGCGGGCAGATCACCTACCCGGATTTCAAGTTCGTCCCGGTGCGGGCCGACCAGGCACACCCCGCGCTCGATCTCCTCGGCCCGGGCCAGTACCAGCGCCTCGCGCAGCCACGCCGCCAGCTTCGCCGCGTCCGGCTCCGGCTCTGGCTGGCCGACGGCATCTGCGCCATTGCGCTGGCCGGGGATATTGCTGCTGAACGCCTGCCGGTAGGCAATAGAAGCCGTTTCGCTAGCGCCGGACACTGCGGTGTAGGCCTGGGCGACGAGCGGCCGGAGCGCGCCGGTGAGGCTGATCCTGGCCGCGAGCAACTCGGCGCCCTTCGTGGCCAGGTGCTCGTCCCAGACGTCGAGGGTGGTCGGGGCGGAGCCTTCCGGGGTGCCGTGGCCGTCCTGGTCCGCGGCGAGCCCCTCGTCCGGGGAACCGGGGCGCGGGCCCGGCCCGGATCGCCCGGCACCGGCGAACTGGCGGGACCACGGCCGGCCGCGCAGCGATTTCAGCAGCGCGGTCCGCTGCCGCAGCACCCGCTCGTAGTCCGCGCGGACCGCGGCATACCGGGGCGCCCGGGCGACCAGGAGGTCGTCGAGGTACCGGCGGCGCTGTTCCGGATCGCCCTTCACCAGGGACAGGTCCTCGGGGGCGAACAGCACCGTGCGCAGCACGCCGAGAACCTGGCGCGGGCGGGGCACCGGGTTGCGGTTCAGCCGGGCCCGGTTCGCGCGGCCGGGGTTGATCTCGATCTCCACGAGGTTGTCGCGGTCGGCGGAGGTCACCGCGCCGCGCAGGATCGCCCGCTCCGCACCGTGGCGGACCAGCGGCCCGTCGCTGGCGACCCGGTGGCTGCCCAGCGTCGCCAGGTAGCCGGCCGCCTCCACCACGTTCGTCTTGCCCTGCCCGTTCGCGCCGACCAGCGTGCTCACCCCGGGCTCCAGGCGAGGTCCACCGCGGCGTAGGACCGGAAGTCGGTCAGGGCGAGGCGGCTCAGGTACACACGCCGAGGTTACTCGTGGATACCACCGCTAAGGGCCTGGGTGAGCTCGGGGCTGGGCGGGTTACGTGGCGTCGGTGCCTGAGGCGGTGACCGCGTGCCCGCCGAACTGGTTGCGCAGGGCGGCGACGACCTTCATGGCGGGCGAGTCGTCCTGGCGGGAGGCGAACCGGGCGAACAGGGCGGCGGTGATCACCGGCATGGGTACCGCGTGGTCGATCGCCGCCTGCACCGTCCACCGGCCCTCGCCGGAGTCCTGCGCTACGCCGCGGATCTTTTCCAGGCCGGGGTCCTCCGTGAGCGCGTTGCACAGCAGGTCGAGCAGCCAGGAGCGGATGACCGTGCCCTCCCGCCAGCTGCAGAAGGCGCCCGCGACGTCGGTCACCACGTCGGTGGCCGCGAGCAGTTCGCAGCCCTCGGCGTAGGCCTGCATCATCCCGTACTCGATGCCGTTGTGCACCATCTTGGCGAAGTGGCCGGCGCCGACCTTGCCCGCGTGGACGAAACCGTATTCGCCCGCGGGCTTCAGCGCCTGGAATACGGGCATCACGCGGGTCACGTCCTCGTCGTCCCCGCCGACCATGAGGCCATAGCCGTTCTGCAGGCCCCAGACCCCGCCGGAGACGCCGGCGTCGATGAAGTGGATGCCCGGCCTCGCCGAGCTGCTTGGCGTGCTCCTGGTCCTCGATGTAGTGCGAGTTGCCGCCGTCGATCACCAGGTCGCCGGATTCGAGCAGGCCCTTGAGCTCGGTGATCGTCTGCTGGGTCGGCTCCCCGGCCGGCACCATGACCCAGACCGCGCGAGGCGCGGACAATCGCTCCTTCAGCTCCGCCAGGCTGGCCACGTCACTGGCTTTGGGGTCGCGGTCGTAGCCGACCACGTCGTGGCCCGCGCGGCGGAGGCGCTCCGCCATGTTGCCACCCATCTTGCCCAGGCCGATCATGCCGATCTGCATTGCGCGATCACTCCCGTCGCCTGCTCCGCGGCCCATCCGGCACCTACGCTAGCCCCCGTCCCGGGCGGCTCGCATCAGGGGCGGCTACGTACCCAGCCGATTGGCATGAGCAGGTAGCGGAAGTCGTTCTCGCCCTCCGGGCCCGGCTTGCCGGTGATCAGGACGGCCTTGCCCGGCTTGGTGAACGCGAGCCTGGCGGTGTCGGAGTCGATGGCGGACAGGCCGTCGAGCAGGTACTGCGGGTTGAAGGCGGCCTCGAGGCCTTCGGGTGTGAAGCCACCGCCGTCGGGCTGCGCGCCGTCCGGGTCGCCGTGGAACTCGTAGCTCGCCTCAAGCACCTCGGTGGCCTGGGCCTCGTCCCCGGTGCCCGCTTCGAGCACCGCCTGGCCGGGGCCGAACGACAGGCGCAGCGCGGTGTTGCGCTCGGCGACCAGGGCCACCCGCTTGACCGCCTCGCTGAACGCCGCGGTGGCGAGCTCGCCCACCGCCGCGGGGCTGCCCGGCAGCAGCGCCTGGTACGGCGGGAACTCGCCGCCGAGCAGCCGGGTGGTGGTCCGGCGGCCGCCGCCCTCGAAGCCGATCATCCCGTCCCCGGCCTGACCGCCATCTTCGGGCAGGCCGAGGGCGATGAGGACCTCGGCCCCCGAGGTCAGTGAGCGGGCCGTGTCCAGCAGCGCGCGCGCCGGGACCAGCACCGAGGCGCTCAGCCCGGGACGGACCGGGTTCCACCGCAGCTCGCGGACGGCCAGCCGGTACCGGTCGGTGGACACCAGCGTGAGCGTGTCGTTGTCGATCTCGATGCGGACGCCGGTGAGGCTGGGCAGGGTGTCGTCACGTGCGGCCGCGGTGGCGGACTGGCTGACCGCCGAGGCGAAGGCGTCACTGCCCACCGAGCCCGCGGCGGGCGGCATGTCCGGCAGCGTGGGGTAGTCCTCCACCGGCATGGTCAGCAGCGTGAACGTGGCGCTGCCGCAGGTCAGGGTGGCTCGGCTACCGTCGGCGGAGATCTCCACCGGGCGCGCGGGCAGGCTGCGGGTGATCTCGGCGAGCAGGCGGCCCGAGACCAGCACGGTGCCCTCCTCCTCGGCCACGACCGGAACGCTGGCCTGCGCGGACACGTCGTAGTCGAAGCTGGACAGCGTGAGCTCCTCGCCCGCGTGCAGGCGCATGCAGGCCAGCACGGGGATGGCCGGGCGGGCCGGGAGCGCGCGGGCCGTCCAGGCCACCGCGTCGGCGAGCGCATCACGATCCACCTGGATCTTCACCGGAAGGTGCCTCCTGTCACACGGGTGGGTTGCCGGCGGGTGGAGCGGGTACCTCGCGTGTGGCAGCTCCGGCTCCGCGGCCAGCCCCCTGCTTCTTGTTTTTGAGTCTTGGTTATAAGGAAATACGTAGTCGTCATAGGGTCGGTGGAAGCTGGGGACAAGCCGTCATGTCCCAGCCCAGCACCGCTTTGCGTGACCACAGGCCCTGTGTGCCGGCAATGGCCCGGCGGGGGACAGTTGTGGACAGCCATCCTTTCTCCACCGGACGCCTCCCGGTTACCCCCTGGCCTTCCAGTGTTGTCCTCGTGCTGTCCCAAGCGTGTCCACAGAGATATCCACAGCCTGTGTGTACCGATTGTTACGGGCGGCGCTGATACGTGGCGGCTCATCCGGGCCGCGGGCTGCTTCATCCCGACCGCGCCTGCTGCTTGATGCGGTTGGTTAGTTCCGTGACCTGGTTGTAGATCGAGCGTCGCTCGGCCATCAGCGAACGAATCTTACGTTCCGCATGCATGACGGTGGTGTGGTCGCGGCCGCCGAATTGCTGCCCGATCTTGGGGAGTGACAGGTCGGTGAGTTCACGGCACAGGTACATGGCAATCTGCCGTGCGGTTACCAGAACGCGAGACCGGGATGTACCGCAGAGGTCGTCAATCGACATGCCGAAGTAGGACGCGGTTTGGCCCATGATGGTCGAGGCGGTGATCTCCGGGCCCTGGGCCTCTGGAATGAGGTCCTTGAGCACGATCTCGGCCAGCTGGAGGTCCACGGTCTGCCGGTTGAGGCTGGCGAACGCGGTCACCCGGATGAGGGCGCCCTCCAGTTCCCGGATATTGGTGGAGATACGGCTCGCGATGTACTCCAGTGCCTCCGGCGGCGCGTTCAGGCCCTCTTGAACGGCTTTTTTGCGGAGGATGGCGATGCGGGTCTCCAGTTCCGGCGGCTGCACATCGGTGATCAGGCCCCACTCGAACCTGCTGCGCAGCCGGTCTTCCAGGGTGACCAGCCGCTTGGGCGCCCGGTCGCTGGAGATGACGATCTGCTTGCTGGCGTTGTGCAGCGTGTTGAACGTGTGGAAGAACTCTTCCTGCG
Organism: uncultured Actinomycetes bacterium; assembly: GCA_963730235.1. Taxonomy (GTDB): domain Bacteria; phylum Actinomycetota; class Actinomycetes; order Streptosporangiales; family Streptosporangiaceae; genus DASXKD01. The sequence continues at coordinate 81,089 of CAVSRH010000004.1, read as the reverse complement.
TTCCTTCCTTGTTCTCCAGGAACTGGATGTCGTCCACCAGCAGCACGTCCACGTCGCGGTAGCGGCGCCGGAACCCGTCCTGCTTGCCATCCCTGATCATGTTGATGAAGTCGTTGGTGAACTCCTCCGAGCTGACGTAGCGGACCCGCACCCCGTGATAGAGGCTCTGCGTGTAGTGCCCGATCGCGTGCAGCAGGTGGGTCTTGCCCAGCCCGGAGTCGCCGTAGATGAACAGCGGGTTGTAGGCCTTGGCGGGCGCCTCGGCGACCGCGACGGCCGCGGCGTGCGCGAACCGGTTGCTGGAGCCAATGACGAACGTCTCGAAGGTGTACTTCGGGTTCAGCCGTGCCTGTGCCGGGCGGGGCAGGCCGGGCGCGGGCAGGCCGGGAAGGCTGCCCTGCCGGTGCGGCAGCCCGGCCGGCTCACCACCGTGCCTGCCGCCCTCGGACAGCGGAAGCGTGCCCAGCGGCTCGCCCTGGCCGGTCCTGGTGTCCCGCCCGATGATGCCGGGCCCGTCCGTCATCGGCGGGCCCGTACTGATGGGCGGCCCGCCCAGGCGGCCCGGCACGAGACCCATGCCCGCGTCGCGGTCGTGCCCGGCCGGGCGGTCGTGCCCGGGCTGCGGCGGGTAGGCCCGCGACGGGTAGCCGAAGGGATGGGGGTAGGGCCCGTGCCCGCCGTTTTCGGCCGGTAGGTCGCCGTGCCCGCCGCGGCTGAGATCCGGGTGTCCGCCCGCGGGGCCGGTGTGGTCGCCGGCGTGCTCCGGGCCGGTGCCGCCCGGGGCGGACTCGCGCGGTCCCGGGATGCCGCCGCTGGCGGTCGCGGGGTCGACGGTCACCGCGAGCTGGATGTTGCGGCCGAACTCCCGGGACAGTGCGTGGGTGATAAGCGCCCGAAGGCGCGTCTCAAGCTGTTCCTTGACGAACTCGTTGGGGGTCGCGATCAGGGCAGTGTTCTCTACCAGGCCGAGTGGCCTGGTCAGCCGCAGCCAGGCTCGCTGATGGGGCTCTATCTGGAGATCGGAGAGTTCCTCGAGGGATCTCGCCCACACCTCCGCCAGGTCTGCCTGGCTCATCGGGTGTTCACCTTGCGCCCCCACATGCGAATCAACAGTCTTATCCACAGGCTGTGCACGCCGCACTCCGCGCCGTGCCCGGGACGCCGCTGGACCGCTGTGGCTGGCTCGCGCCACCCCGTTCCGCGCGGCCTGGCCGGTTGTCCACAGCCTAGGCGCGCCGGCCATGCCGCGTTCGGCAAACGGCCGTTCCTGCCCCCGGCTAGCATGGGGGGCATCCGGTCATCGCGGGTGCCGCTGGTTTGACCGGTGCTCAATGATGCGCGTAACGTGAACCGACTCAAGCTTTCCCGTGCAGTTTGCCGCGCGCTGGCGCGCCTCGTGGCCTGACTGCCAGTGATGACACCGTATGTGGAGCCTCCTGTGAGCAAGCGCACGTTCCAGCCGAACAACCGACGCCGCGCCAAGACGCATGGGTTCCGGCTGCGCATGCGGACCAGAGCGGGCCGCGCGGTCCTGGCCGCCCGGCGGCGGAAGGGCCGGGCCAGGGTCAGCGTATGACGCTGTTCTTCCCGCCCCCGCGCTCCGCGCCCGCCCCCGCTCTGTACCACCCCGCGTGACGGCGGAGGTCGTGCGTGCTTCCTGCAGAATTCCGGATGCGCCGCAGTGCTGAGTTCCAGCTCACGGTGCGTCGCGGTACCCGCGCTGGGCGCGCCCTGCTGACCGGCCATCTGCTGGTCCGGGCGGGCGGCGAGACGCAGCCACCGCTGGTTGGGTTCGTGGTGAGCAAGGCCGTCGGGAATGCCGTGGTCAGGAACAAGGTGCGCCGGCGGCTGCGTTCGGTACTGCGTGGGTATCTGCCTACCCTGCCGGGAGGTAGCCTGCTTGTGGTACGTGCTCATCCACAGGCTGCAACCGCGCGCCAGGCAGATCTCGCTGCCGAACTGGACCTGGTGATGAGCACGCTTATGCGGCGGCAGGTTGGGGCACTGCGGTGAGGACGGACCCGGGCAGGCAGGCAGCGGAGGCAAAGCCCTCCGCCGGTGCCCGCTTGCTCATGGGCCTGATCGGCGGGTACCGCCGGTTCATCAGCCCAATGACCGGGCCGCACTGCCGGTTCGTCCCTTCCTGCAGCGCTTACGCGCTCGACGCGGTGATCGAGCACGGGGCGCTACGCGGCTCGTGGCTCGCGGTGCGCCGGGTGGCGCGCTGCCATCCTTTCCACCCCGGCGGACTGGACCCGGTCCCGCCCGGCACGCGCCGCGGGCGCCTGTCCCGTCCCGAGGGAGTTAGCTCGTGAATCCGCTCAACCCCCTGTACGTCGCGGTCGCCTGGGTGATGGCGCACATCCATACTGCGCTGAGCCTGATCATGCCCTCGACCAGCGGCGAGGCGTGGTTCCTGACGATCGTCGTGCTCGTGGTCTTGATGCGGCTCATCCTCGTGCCGCTGTTCGTCAAGCAGATGCACTCGATGCGCAAGATGTCCGCGCTCAACCCGCAACTGATGGAACTGCGGAAGAAGTACAAGGGCGACAAGCAGACCCTGAACGAAGAGACCATGCGTCTCTACCGCGAGAACGGGGTCAACCCGCTGGGCGGGTGCCTGCCGCTGCTGGCGCAGATGCCGATGTTCTTCGCGCTGTTCAGCGTGCTCCGTGGCGATCGCGGACTGGAAGTCCGGAACACCGACCCCCTACGGCCTGACCGAGACGGTGGTCAAGAGCGCGCAGAACGCCAACATCCTGGGCGCCCATATCTCCGACAAGGTGCTGTTCACCGGCACCTTGCACGTGCCGCTAGAGGCCAAGATCGTGATTCTCTGCGCTGTGGCTATCAGCGTGACCACCACGTTCCTGACCGTCCGGCAGAGCACCAAGCGGGGCATGACACCGGCGATGACGCCGGACAACCCGATGGCGGCCTCGCAGAAATACATGGCCTACATCGTCCCGTTCTTCGCCCTCTCCGGCCTGTACTGGGCGTTCGGCCTGGTCCTGTACTGGGTGACCACGAACGTGTGGACCCTCGGCCAGCAGTACGTCCTGTTCAAGCGGTACCCGACGCCGGTGCCCGGTGCCGCCACCGCGACCGCCGGCACGGCACCCGCCACGCCGGTCAAGCCCACCCTCTTCGCCAGGCTGACCGCGCCCAGGCCGGTCCCCGCCGCGCAGCCGTCCAGCACCACGAAGCCTGCTGTCACCAGGCCGTCCGGCACCACGAAGCCGTCCGGTGCGGCCAGGCCGTCCGGCACCGCCAAGCCGGCTGGTACTGCGAAGCCGTCCGCGTCGGCCAAGCCCTCCGCGCAGACCGGAAAGCCGGCCGCGGGCCGTAGCACGCCGAAGCCGGCCGCGGGCCAGGCGCCCGGGAAGAAGCCGCAGGGCGCGGGGTCAGCGGGGACCAGGCCAGCGCGGCCTGCCGCCGCCCCCGCCGGGCAGCAGGCGTCGGCGAACGGTTCAGCTACGGGCTCCGGCCTGCTGCGGCGACTGGGGCGGGGCAAGCCCGAACCCGAGCCACAGCCGGAGGCACCCGAGGTTAAGCTCGTCAGGCAGCAGCGCGTCCGTCAGTCGCGCAGTAAACGTTCCGGTAAGCGCTAGGCGCGGGCAAGTACAGGCCAGGCGACGGCCTGGTCTGGGGCCGGGTGGCTGGGCCAGGCCGTAGCCGCGTTATTGCGAGAATTCAGGAGGAGAAAGTGGTTGCCGTGACCGGCGATGACAACTCGGGTGCCCCGGCGCCGACTGACAGCACCGGGCCCGGTGGCACCATTGCAGCAGGTGACCAGGCTGCTCCGGAGGCCGTAACTGCGGAGCGTGATGCTGATGTGGCAGAGCGCGACGAAGATGCACCGGATTCCGGGCACGCTACACTCGTGGCCACGGACGAGACCGCGGGTGAGGCCCCCGATCCCAGCGAGGACCCGCCGGATCTGGAGCAGGAGAGCGAGATCGCGGCCGACTACATCGAAGGGCTGCTGGATGTCGCGGACCTCGACGGCGACATCGACATGGACGTGGAAGGCGACCGGCCGGTGGTGTCCGTGGTCGGCGCGACGCTGTCAGAGCTGGTCGGCCCCCGGGGCGAGGTCCTGGAGGCCTTGCAAGAACTGACCCGCCTGGCCGTGCACCGTCAGACCGGCACGCGCAGCCGGATCATGCTGGATGTGGGCGGCTACCGCGCCCGCCGCCGGGAGGAACTCGCCGAGCTGGGCCGGAAGGTCGCGGAGGAGGTCGGCCGGACCGGTGTGCCGCAGCGGCTTGATGCGATGACGCCATTCGAGCGGAAGGTCGTGCATGATGCGGTGGCGGCGGCGGGGCTGAGGAGTGAGTCGGAGGGTGAGGAGCCTGCGCGGCGGGTGGTTGTACTGCCGGCCGAGGAGGCTGCGGTGATGGAGCCGCAGGGGTAAGGGCGGCACTTGGCAACCCTGACACCGCCGGGTGAGCTGCGGCCGGTGTCGGCGGCTAGCCCACTAAATCTGTTGAGCCGGATCGACTCCGTAGTGGGGTGAAGCGAGAGGTGGATCCGGGGAGCTCTGGCGCACCGCGCAATGCGTCTGAGCGCTCATCCCGTTCCCGTGTCGCGGCTGCGCCCCCGGTCGCGGTCGAGCCGCATCCCGCGCTGCGCCTGTGCCTGCATCGTGCGCTGTCCTCGTACCGCAGGCTGGGCCCGAGCCCCGAGCCGTGCCTGAGCCCGCACGCCGCGCCTCAGCCCTACTTCGCGCTGCGCCTGTGCCTGCATCGTGCGCTGCGCTCGTACCGCGGGCTGGGCCCGAGCCCGGCGCCGTGCCCCCGCCTGAGCCTGGGCCCCGCGCCGCGCCCGCGCCTGAGCCTGGGCCCCGCGCCGCGCCCGCGCCTGAGCCTGGGCCCCGCGCCGCGCCCGCGCCTGAGCCTGGGCCCCGCGCCGCGCCCGAGCCTCGCGCTGCGCTTGAGCCGGCACTCCGGGCCGGGCCCGGGCCCTGCGCTGCGCCTGAGCCTGGCACTCCAGGCCGGGCCTGAGCTCGGCACTCCGGGCCGGGCCCGGGCCCTGCGCCGCGCCGGGCACCTGGCCCCCGCCTGCGCGTGCGACGGGCATGATCGCCCCGCCCATGCCCGCTGTTGCGCGGGAGGTTTTCGGGGGAGCTGCGGGTACGGCGGAGCGGTACGCGGAGTTGCTGGCGGGGGTGGCGGTGGAGCGGGGGTTGCTGGGGCCGAACGAGGTGCCGCGGATTTGGGAGCGGCATCTGCTGAACAGCGCGGTGGTGGCCGAACTGGTGCCCGGGCCCTGTTCGCTCGTGGATCTGGGGTCGGGGGCGGGGCTGCCAGGGATCGTTCTGGCGATGCTGCTGCCTGACAGTGAGGTGATCTTGCTGGAGCCGGCGTTGCGGCGGGCTACCTTTCTCGGTGAGTGTGTGGCCGAACTCGGGCTGTCCAATGCCAGAGTGGTGCGGGCGCGTGCCGAGCAGATGGCAGGGACCCTGACTGTGGATGTGGTGACCGCCCGCGCGGTTGCCCCGCTAGACCGGCTGGCGGCCTTGGCGCTGGGACTGCTGAAGCCAGGTGGGATCGTGCTCGCGGTCAAGGGGGCGAAGGCCCAGGCCGAGATCCGCGACGCCGAGGCGGCACTGCGCCGGCTGGGTGTGCTGGACGCGGAAGTTCTCGTCGCCGGGAGCGGTAAGGTCGATCCGGTTGCAACGGTGGTCCGACTGACCGCCCGCCGATGAGGATGGCGGGCCTGGGTGGCCGGTCCGGGAGCGGGACTGCGCAGCAAGACCGGCCTGGGAAGGGCGCAGGACTGGCCTGGGAGGAGCGCGCTGGTGGTTTCGCCAGACGGCGTGGGATGGCCGGAGGAACCTGTCGGCTTCCCGCTCCGGGATGCGCGGGACGAGTCGGGGCTTAAAGAGGGGGGCCTGGGATGGCCGCCCCATGGTGCCGGGGCCCGGCAGGCCGTGGACGGTGGTAGCTATAGCCAGGTCGGCGGTCCCCACGGTCCAGGCCGCGGCCGGGCCGTAAGCAGGACAACCGATCACGGGCAAGGACCGGTCGCCCGCGAGGGGGAAGCCGAGCCACCGGCCCGGGTGAAGCAAGCGCTGTCGGCGGCAGTTTCACGTGAAACGGAGCCGCGGAGAATCAGCGCACAAGACGAGGCACAGGGAAGTGGCACAGTGAGGACACGGGGAAAGCCAGCCGCCAGTGCCGGTGCTCTCCTGGAGCAAGAAGCGCGCGGCACGCAGGACGGCCCGGCCGCCACGAACCGCGGGGGCTCGGTCGACGAGCCCGGGAGCCCGGCAGCCACGTCGGCCGGAACGGCGGGGGATGCCGGGCAGTCTCGGTCGGCGGTTCGCCCGCTGGCAAAATCGTCCCGGCACAGGCCAGGGTCACCATCAGTGGGGGTGTCCCGGCACAGGCCAGGGCCACCGTCGGCGAGGACGTCCGGGCATCGGCCAGAGCCATTGTCAGCGAGGGCGTCCCGGCTGCGGTGGACGTGCCCGGCTCGTCCCAGGCCGCCGCGGTTGCCGCTGCTCGTGCGGCCCCGCCGGGCCCTGCGGTCGCGGTGAGCCCGGCCCATGCGGCGCTCGCCGCGCTGGGAGAGACCGAGCGCGAGTGGCCGCGGCCGCCGGCCTGCCGCACGATCACCATTGCCAACCAGAAGGGTGGCGTGGGCAAGACCACCTCCGCGGTGAACTTGGCCGCATGCCTGGCGCTGCACGGTGCCCGGGTCCTGGTGGTCGACCTGGACCCGCAGGGAAACGCCTCCACCGCGTTCGACATCGAGCACCGGGCTGGGACTCCGTCGGTCTACAACGTGCTCGTCGACGAGCAGCCCCTGGACGCAATCGTCCGTGAGGTCGCGGCGATACCGGGCCTGTACTGCGCACCCGCCACGATCGACCTGGCCGGTGCGGAGATCGAACTGGTACCGATGGTGGCCAGAGAAGCCCGGCTGAACCGCGCGCTGGCCGGCTATGACGTCTCAGGGCTGGACTACCTGCTGATCGACTGCCCGCCATCGTTGGGACTGCTGACCGTCAACGCGCTGGTTGCGGCGACGGAGGTACTGATCCCCATCCAGTGCGAGTACTACGCCCTGGAGGGACTGGAGCAACTCCTGCGCACGGTCGATCTGGTCAAGGGGCACCTGAACCAGGAACTCCGGATCTCCACGATTCTGCTGACCATGTATGACGGGCGGACCCGACTGGCGGCACAGGTTGCTGACGAGGTACGCGAGCACTTCGGGGATGTCGTGCTGAGTGCGGTGATCCCGCGCAGTGTCCGGGTCTCCGAAGCGCCAAGCTACGGGCAGTCGGTGATTACGTATGACCCGGGATCCAGCGGGGCGCAGGCGTATCTGGATGCGGCGCGGGAGATGGCGTTCGGCGCCGGGTCGGCCGGGTAGCTCGCTGCTGCTTCACTTGTCGCGTCGCAGGGCTGAGGCGATACCAGGGTTGCTCTGAACAGCGGACAAAACGCTGTTCAGAGCAACCCTGGCACCGCTGAGATGAGTGCGCGCGTGGGGCAAGCCGGCTGGTTAGGCGCGGGGCGAACAGCGGAGAGATCCAGTGCGCGGCGCGGAAGCGGCGGCCACTCGCGGAAGGGGAGGTCACCCGGCGCGCGGCGGGGGCAGCAGTGTCAGGTCGGGCAGTGCTAAGCCACTGGACGGCCTCCCCCAGGGGATTGAAGCGAGAAGGGCGGCGTGGCTAGGCGGCTCCCGGGGGTGAGGCCGGGGGCGTGGCTGGCTGGCTTCGGGGGGGTGAAGCGCGAAGGGAGGCGTGGCTGGGCGGGTTCCGGGGGTGAAGCGGAAGGGGGGATGGCGGGAGGGGCGGGGGATTGGGTAATGGGCGCGGGTGTGGGGGCGGGGATGGGATGCTCTAGGAGAGGTGGGGCGGGGTAGTGCGGGCAGTGGTGGGAGATGAGATGGCGCAGCAGAAGCGGGGACTGGGCAGGGGGCTCGGGGCGCTGATTCCCACAGCGCCCGGGCCGGCCGGGGTGGAGAGCCGTGCCGGGGACCCCGCGGGCGCAACGGTGGGTGGTTCCGGGATTGGTGTGCGGGAGCTGGACCGGAGCGACGGTACCTATTTCGATGAGGTTGCCATCGGGGCGATCACACCCAATCCGCGGCAGCCCAGGCAGAACTTTGACGAGGACGCGCTGGAGGAGCTGGCGGCCTCGATACGCGAGGTCGGGCTGCTTCAGCCGGTCGTGGTCCGGAAGGTGATGCCGGGCCGGTTCGAGCTGATCATGGGGGAGCGCCGCTGGCGTGCCTGCCAGCGGGCCGGCCTTGAGCACGTCCCGGCCATCGTGCGGGGCACCCCCGACGATGAGCTTCTCCGTGAGGCCCTCATGGAGAACCTGCACAGGGAGCAGCTGAACCCACTCGAAGAGGCCGCCGCCTACCAGCAGTTGCTTGACGACTTCGATGCCACGCACGACGAGCTGGCGCGCAAAGTGGGGAGATCGCGGCCGCACATCTCGAATACGATCAGGCTGCTCCAGCTTCCTCCGACGGTGCAGCGCCGGGTTGCGGCCGGTGTGCTGAGCGCCGGTCACGCCCGGGCGCTGCTGGCCCTGGCCGGCCCTCGAGGAGCAGGACCGGCTGGCCCACCGGATCGTCGCCGAGGGACTGTCAGTGCGGGCGGTGGAGGAAATCGTGGCGCTCGGGCAGCATCAGGCGAAGCCGCGCCGGACGCAGGAAAGGCAGCCGGCGGCACCCGCGCTGACCGAACTCGCGGACCGCCTCTCCGACGCGCTCGACACCAGGGTCAAGGTGGAGGTTGGCAAGCAGAAGGGCAAAATCGTGGTGGAATTCGCTTCGTTGGAGGACCTGCAGCGGATCGTGACCACGATGTCCGCCGAATGGGCGCAGAGCCTGACTGCCTGACCGTCCAACGCCGCACGTGTGCGCCGTTTCACGTGAAACAACGGGCGCCACGACTATCGCCCCCGCGTCACGTTGCCGCCGTGTGCCCGTCTGCCGTGTGCCCGTCTGCCGTGCGCCGTATGTCAGCGACGAATGCGTCAACGTCGGCCTCGATCGTGTTGAAGGCCGTCATCCAGCGAACCACGTGCGCGGGCTCGTCCCAGATATAGAAATGCCAGTCCCGCTGAAGCCGCTCGATGTGCGCGGGATCCAGGGACGCGAACACGGCGTTGGACTCCACCGGCTGCCACAGGCGCACGCCCGGTATCCCGGCGATTCCTTCCGCCAGCCGCAGGGCCATGGCGTTGGCCTGCCCGGCGTTGCGAAGCCACAGGTCGCCGTCCAGCAATGCCTCGAACTGGGCCGCCAAGAAGCGCATCTTCGACGCCAGCTGCCCCTGCTGCTTGCGCAGGAACGGGACATCCGTCACCAGGTCTTCGGCCATGACTATCACGGCCTCCGCGCCGACCGCCCCGTTCTTCGTTCCGCCGAAGCTCAGCACGTCCGCCCAGGAGGCCAGATCCGCCAGCGAGCAACCGAGATGGGCGGCGGCATTCGCCAGCCGGGCGCCGTCCAGGTAAAGGCGCAGTCCCTCCGTCTGGCAGAATCCGCCGAGCGACTTGAGTTCCTCCAGCGAGTAACAGGTGCCGAGTTCCGTCACCTGGGAGATGGTCACGACTCGCGGCTGGGCGCGATGCTCGTCACCACGGTCGCCGAGCCGAGTGCTGATGAGCTCCGGCGTCAGCTTGCCATCGGGTGTCGCGACGGTGAGCAGCTTGCTGCCGAGGATTCGTTCCGGTGCGCCGCACTCATCGACGTTCACGTGTGCGGTCTCCGCGCAGATCACACCCTCGTAGGGGCGCAGCAGCAAGCTGAGCCCGAGGACATTGGCCGCCGTCCCGGTGAACACGAAGTAGGCACCGCCGCGCGCGCCGAACGTCGCGCAGAGCGCGTCGGCCGCCCGACCGGTCCACGGGTCGGCACCGTATCCGGGGACGTCCGCGGTATTCGCCTGGGCGAGGGCACGTACCACCGCACCGTGCGCTCCCGCATGGTTGTCGCTGCCGAAACTCTTCCGTTGGTCCACGGGCAGAGCCTAGGGCCTGGCCCGACGGTACAGACCGGCGGCTCCGCACTGGGAGCCGCCGGCCTGGTTCGCTAACCGCGCCCAGTCTCAGGGGCTGGTGATGGTCTGCTTGGGCGCGAACTTATAGCCGCCGGTGAAGTTCACTGCGTCGCCGCTGCTGATCACCGGGCAGGTGTTGTTGTAGAGGTGCAGGTTGCCGCCGGCGGCGAGCACCTTCAGCGTGTCTGTGCCGTTGCTGAACGTGGCCTTGACCATTCCGTTGTGCGCTGTGGCGCTAGTGCCGTCGATGGTGGCACTGCAACTCAAGCTGGCCACGGAGAACGACCCATGGATCTTCGTGATGGTCATGCTCGCGACCTTCGTCGTCGCGTTGTAGGAGACGCCATTGAGCGGCATCTTTCCGGTGATTGTCACCCCGACGGTCTGGCCGAGGATCGTGCACCCCTTGAAGGCCAGCGAGGTGACGGTGCCGAGGCCCGCACCGGCCAGGCCGGTGCCGTGCTTGAGCGTGCCCTTGGCTGTCGAGGACGTGCAGGTCACCGACTGGCCCGCGGTTGTGTCGGTGATCACTGTCTTTCCGGCCGTACCTGTGGTGGCACCACCAGGCTTGACGCTCCACGTCCCTGCGGTGGCGAACGCCGGCGCGACCGCCATGCCGATGACCGCTGCCGTCGCCGCGCTCGTGATCAGTACCTTTCCGAAACGATTCAGAATCGCCCTCACTCCCTTTCCGTGCCGGTCTTGCTCGCTCTCAGGCGCCGCCCTGGTTACGCCTTGCGCGCAGCCCATCACCGGGCGCTACCGAGCGGGCCGCACATTCCGGACATAAGGTAACCCGCTCGGTGCCGTGTGACCATACCCCCGGGTAGCCAGGAGCAGAAGTTCGCCTCAGGTTCCCCTGGCGGCGGCCTGGCTCAGCAGGTCGCGGCAGACGGTGCCAAGGCTGCGCCCGGCCGCTTCCAGGGCCATGGGCAGCGTGCTTGTCTCGGTCATTCCCGGCGCGACGTTGACCTCAAGGAAGAACGGCTCCCCGGCACAGACGATCAGGTCGGTCCGGGAAACGTCACGGAGCCCGAGCGCGCGGTGGGCGGCGACGGCCAACTCCGCGGCGGCCTTCGACTCCGCCGGGGTGAGCCGCGCTGGCACGTGGAACTCCGTCTGTCCCGGGGTGTACCGGGCGGCGTAGTCGTAACTGCCGGCCAGGGGGCGGATCTCCACCGGCGGCAGCGCCTCCGGCCCGTCACCGAATTCGATGACGCCAACCGCGACCTCGGTGCCGAGGATGCACTCCTCGATCAGCGCGGTGTCACCATAGGCGAAGCAGCTGATCATCGCACCGGGCAGGTCCTCGGCGGCGCTCACCAGCGAGGCGCCCAGGGCCGAACCGCCCCGGGTGGGCTTGACGAACAGCGGCAGGCCGAGCGTGGCCACGATCCGGTCCAGGACCGCTCCGGCGCCCAGGTCGTGGAAGGTTTCCTTGGGCAGGGTCACCGACCGCGGGGTGGCGAGCCCGGCTCCCCGCGCGATCGCCTTGGCCACGGGCTTGTCGAAGGCGAAGCGGCAGGCGTCCGGCGATGCTCCCACGTACGGCACGCCGAGCAGGGTGAGGACCTCCTGGATGGAGCCGTCCTCCCCGGATGCGCCGTGAATGGCCGGGAACACCGCGCTGGGCGGGTCGGCGATCACGGCCGGGATCAGCCCGGCGTCGGCGTCGGCGACGTCGGCCTCGACACCGGCGTCACGCAGTGCGTCCTGGAGCCGGGCACCGGACCGGAGCGAGACCTCCCGCTCGGGGGAGAGGCCACCGGCCAGGATCAGCACATGCCCGGGATCGCTCATTGCGCGGCTGGCCCGCCGGCCGGGCCGGTGAGGTCCGCCGGGCCGGCTCCGCCGGCCGCGGCCCTGGACGGGCCGAACGTAGCCCGGATCTCGGTCTCGGCGTCGATCACCTCGGCGAGGCGGCGAATCCCCTCCCGGATCCGGGCCGGGCTCGGGGAAGCAGTAGGAGAGCCGGAGGTGCTCCGCCCCGCCGCCATCGGCATAGAAGCCGGTACCGGGGACGTAGGCCACCCGCGACGAGATCGCCCGGGGCAGCATCGACTTGGAATTCAGGCCGGGCGGAAGCCGCAGCCAGACGTAGAACCCGCCGGCCGGGCGGGTCCACCGGCAGCCCTCCGGCATCACCGCGCCGAGCGTATCCAGCATCGCGTCCCTGCGCTCCCGGTAAAGCTCGCGGAACACCTTGATCTGCTCGCGCCAGGGCTGGCTGGCCAGGTACTCGCCGACCATGAGCTGGGCCAGGCTGGAGTTGCAGAGCACCGCGGCCTCCGCGGCGAGCACCAGCTTGTCCCGGATCCCGGCCGGCGCCAGGGCCCAGCCCACCCGCAGCCCGGCCGCGATGGTCTTGGAGAAGGATCCGAGGTAGACCACGCCATGGGCGTCGTCCGCGCGCAGCGCCCGCAGTGGCTCGGAGTCGAATCCCAGCAGGCCGTACGGGTTGTCCTCGATGATCAGCACGCCCGCCCGCTGGCAGATGCTCAGCACCTCGGCCCGCCGTGGCGCGCTCAGCGTCACCCCGGCAGGGTTGTGGAACGAGGGCACCGTGTACAGGAACTTCACCCGCTGGCCCTGCGCCTTGAGCCGGGCCAGGCATTCGCCGAGCGCCTCGGGTACCAGCCCGTTGTCGTCCATCGCAACGTGGACCACCCGCGCCTGGTAGGACGCGAACGTGCCGAGCGCTCCCACGTAGGACGGGCCCTCGGCCAGCACCACGTCCCCGGGATCGATGAAGATGCGGGTGATCAGGTCGAGCGCCTGCTGCGAGCCGACCGTGACCACGACCTCGTCCGGGTGGGCGCGGATCCCCTCCAGCGCCATCACCTCGCAGATCCCCTCGCGCAGTGCCGGGTCGCCCTGTGCGGAGCCGTACTGCAGCGCGGCCGCGCCGCGCTGGGCGACCAGCTGGCCGGCCATGTCGCCCACCGCGTCGAGGGGAAGGGCGGTGACGTAGGGCATCCCGCCCGCCAGGGACACGATCTCCGGCCTGGCGGCCACGGCGAACAGGGCCCGGATCTCCGAGGCGGCCATGTCCTTCGCCCGGGCGGCGTACCGCCCGACGTGCGCGTCCACCAGCGACCCGTGCGACGGGGCGGCGGCGTCCGCCTCCGGGGGGCTGGTGCTGGGCTTGTCATCGGCGCGGTCATTGCGCGCGGGCTCGGTTGGCACGATCCCTCCTCCCGGTCGGTGGGTACCATGTCAGGGTACGGGGCCAGTGGCAGTCCGCTCGTGCCATCCGGCAATTGCCGTGCTTGACGCGTGGACGCCCGGCTCGCTCGGGAGAATTGCTTTCAGACGAAGGGGTGCCGGTGACGCGCCGCCTCGCCAACGTCACGCTTGACAATTTGGACGACCTGCCGCATAAGTGCCGCAAGTGCGTCTTCTGGGAGCTCGATCCGGTCAGCCATGCCCGCGCGCAGGAGGTCGGCGATCCCTCGCTGGAAAAGGAGGCCTGGGTCTCCGCGATGCTCCTCGAATGGGGAAGCTGCGGGAAACTCGCCTATGTTGATGGCGTTCCGGCCGGATATGTCCTTTACGCTCCGCCGCTGTATGTGCCACGGTCCGTGGCCTTTCCGACCAGCCCGGTCAGCGGCGATGCGGTACTGCTGATGACGGCCAACGTTCTCGCCGAATTCCAGGGCGGCGGGCTGGGCCGGATGCTGGTCCAGGGCGTCGCCAAGGACCTGACCCGGCGCGGCGTCAAGGCCATCGAGGCCTTCGGTGACCTGCGCGGGGAGGGCATCTCCTGCATGCTTCCCGCGGACTACCTGCTGGCCGTGGGGTTCAAGACGGTCCGGCCGCACCATCACTTCCCGCGGCTCCGGCTGGAGCTGAAGACGACCGTGTCGTGGCGGGAGGACGTGGAAGTGGCGCTGGAACGCCTGCTCGGCTCGATGACTCCAGAACGGGCGCTACGACTGGCCTGAGCTACCTGGACCCGCCGTGCGCGGCCATTCGCGGAGGGCCAGGAGCGGCCACTGCCCGGCCACAGTGATTTCCAGCGCGAAACGGCCCCGCGGTGAGAGCGCCGCAGGGCCGTCCATTCTGGTCAGATGAAGTCGCCGAGCTCGCGGAGCAGGGCTGACTTCGACCGGGCCCCGACGAGTTCCTTGACGACCTCGCCGTTGACGAATACGCCCAGGGTGGGAATGTTCAGGATTCCGTACTTCTGGGTGACCTGGGGGTTATCGTCGACGTTCAGCTTGACGATGTCCAGCTTGTCGCCGTGCTCCTCGGCGATCGCCTCCAGCACGGGCGCGACCATCTTGCACGGGCCGCACCACTCGGCCCAGTAGTCCACGAGCACCGGCTTGTCGTTCTTCAAGACGTCTGCCTCGAAGGTCTCATCGGTCACCTTCTTGGTGCCCATTTCCTGGTCTCCCTTCAGCTTCCGCTGTTGTCAGTACACGTCTCGCGGGTTCATCCCGCCCGACAGGTAGCGCTCGGCGTCCAGCGCGGCCGCGCAGCCGGTACCCGCCGCCGTGACGGCCTGGCGGTAGGTGTGGTCCACCACGTCGCCACAGGCGAACACGCCGGGGACGGCGGTCCGGGTGGACGGCTGCTCAACGATCAGGTAACCCTCGGAGTCGGTGGCAAGCTGCCCGGTGAACAGCTCGCTGCGCGGGTCGTGGCCGATCGCCACGAACACGCCGCCCACGGCCAGCTCGCTCTGTTCGCCCGTCACGGTGTCACGCAGCCGCACCCCGGTGATCTTCTTGTCGCCGAGGACCTCGCTGATCTCGCTGTTCCACCGGAACTTGATCTTCGGGTTGGCGAAGGCACGCTCCTGCATGATCTTCGAGGCACGCAGCTCGTCCCGGCGGTGGATGACCGTCACCGTTTTGGCGAACCGGGTCAGGAACAGCGCTTCCTCCATGGCCGAGTCACCGCCGCCGACCACCGCGATGTCCTGCTCACGGAAGAAGAACCCGTCACAGGTCGCACACCACGACACCCCGTGGCCGGACAGCCGCTTCTCCCCGGGCACGTCCAGCTCCCGGTACCTGGAACCGCTCGCGACGATCACGGCCCGGGCCAGGTAGGTCTCACCCTCGGAGATGACCCGCTTGGGGTCGGCCGTCAGGTCCACCTCGGTCACGTCTTCGGCGAGGAGTTCGGCGCCGAACCGCTCCGCCTGCTTGCGCATGGCGTCCATCAGGTCGGGGCCCTGGATCCCGCCGGGGAAGCCGGGGAAGTTCTCTACGTCGGTGGTGTTCATGAGCGCGCCGCCGGAGGTAACGGATCCCTCGAACACGAGCGGCTTGAGCTGGGCACGGGCGGCGTACAGCGCGGCCGTGTACCCGGCGGGACCCGATCCGATGACGATGACGTCGTGAATGGCGCTCACGGTCTGGTTGCCTTTCGCTTGACTGGCATCGGCGTCAACCGATCCTAGGGCCTGGAGATTCCCGAGGCTGGCAGGCGTACTCAGCGCGGCAAGACGGCCGTGGCAAGGGTGCGGGATGTGGTGGCGGTGCAGCCGGGGGCGACGACCACGGCCCGCGATCGGCCGCCGGGAGGGGCGGAGAGCAGGATGATGGCGGCGGGGTGGCCGCGGTAGCGCGCTACGTCCACGAGGAGGGCGTGCTGGGTGCCGGCCACGTGCGCAGCGCAGGCTTGCAGGTCGGGGAAGATGGTTGTGTAGCCGTTCGGCGGCGTGGCCAGGGTGGGGCCGGGGTGGGTGCCCGAGTTCTTCGGGCCCAGGTCCCTGAGCAGGGCGCTGGCCTGGGCGACAAGCTGGGCAGGCTGGTAGTTGGTGCCGCTGCTGACCACCCGGGCCGGGGCCGTCCCGGGGCTGGAGGCCGCGCTTCCGGCCCGGATGGCGCCGGTGGACATGCGGGGCAGGTGGGGCTTCGCCAGCCGGTGCGGAGCTGAGGCGCCGGAGGCGGTATGCCCGTTCACCGCGGGGTTCCCGGACAGCAACTGCGCCACCGTGTAACCGCCGCCCGCGATGACGGCGACCGCGGCGGCGACCGTGGCGACGCGCAGCGCCGGCCTGGACCGGCCGCGGCTGGCCCAGCCCGGCCGGCGGCCGCCTGCGCCCCGGGCCGCATCCTGCCCGGCGGTGCCCCGCGCGCCGTCGCGCCCGTTCGTGCCCGGCGCGGCGCCCACGGCGACCGGTGCCGGGCCCCGGGCGGCGGCCTCGGCGGCCAGCGCCGCCTCGATCCGCGCGGTCAGCGCGTCCGGCATCGGCGGCGCGGTGGCGTGGGTGAGCAGGACGGTGACCTCGGCCAGTTGCGCGCTCAGCGCAGCACAGCGCGGGCACGCGGCCAGGTGCGCGGACACCTGGGCGGCCTTGCGGCGCGACAGCAGTTCCTCCCGGAACGCCGCCAGCGTCTCTGCGTCGGCATGCCCTCTCACAGCCGGGGCTCACCTCCTCCTTCCGCAGGTGAGACGCGCCGGGCCGGCGGCTGGTTCCCCCGCGCGGTGCCGTCTTGCGGCATCGCTGGCACGGGCGCGGCCCCGGCGACGTGTGGTTCTCCCCGATTCCGCAGGTGAGCGAGCCGGGGCAACAGCCGGGCGCGGCCCCGGGCACAGCGGCTCTTGACCGTCCCTGGCGAGATGCCCAGCACCGCCGCGGCGTCCGCCACCGAGTACCCGAGCATGTCCACCAGCACCAGTACAGCCTGCTGGTCTGGCGGCAGGGTCCGCAACGCGGCCATGACGTCGAGCGAGGTTTCCGCGCTGGCCGCCACGTCCGGCCCGGCCGCCCCGGGGGCCAGGACGTCCATGGCCCGCTCGTCCAGCCCGCTGACGGTGGGCCTGGCCGCCCGCCGCCTGAGCCGGTCGAGGCAGGCGTTGACCACGATGCGGTGCAGCCAGGTGGTTACCGCGGAATCCCCGCGGAACCCGCTGGCCTGCCGGAACGCGGAGATCATCGCGTCCTGGAGGGCGTCGGCCGCTTCCTCGGTGTCCCCCAGCGTGCGGACCGCCACCGCCCAGAGCCGGTCCTTGTGCCGGGTGAACAGCACGCCGAACGCATCATTGTCGCCGCTGACATGCCGCCGGAGCAGTTCGGCATCGGGCGGCTGTTCCCCGGGGAGGGGCGTCAGGACGACCCTCGCACGACGACTTTGAAGACATCCGACTGGTAGTGCCCGGACGAGCCGGACTGGGCCGCCAGCTTGGTGAACCAGATCAGCACGAACTGGCCGGAGACGGCGTGCCCGGTGAAGGTGACCGGGCCGACCGCGTTGGTTGAGTGGCCCAGCGTGGTGAACCCGGGCGGCGGCGCCTTGTCGAGGCCGGTGCCGGTTGCCGTGTTGCCGACCTCGATGCGGACATGGCTGCCCGGCACGTTCCCGAAGGTCACCGACACCTGCGACACGTTGACCCGCTTGCCCATGTCCAGCATCAGGCCGGTGCCGGGGTACAGGTTGCCGAAGTGCGGCGACTGCTGGTACGAGTCGGTCGTCCAGCCCGCCGTCGAACCGTCGATCGCCTCGGCCGCCTGGCCCGGGTTGTCGCCGCCGTTCGGCCCGTACGCGGTCGCGCCCGTCACCTGCAGCGCGGTCGCCGGGGTGTTGCTGGGCGAGGCGCTGTGGGTGCCCTTGACCTTGGGCGGCGCCGTCGAACCGTGATGGCTGAACAGCCATGCGCCGATGCCGATCACCGCGACCACCAGCACCCCGGCGACGGTGGCCAGTATCCGGTTGTTACCGCCGCCACGGCCGGCCATGGTGCCGCCGCCACGGGCGGCGCGCCGCGGCGGCCCAGCGCCGCGCTGCCGGTAGGGCGGCCCGGGCGCGAGTGTAGCGGGACCGGTCCCGGTGGCGTAGTCCCGCGACGGGACGGGCAGCGGCGCGGCCGGCGCGGGTATCACCCGGTTCAGCGCGGTGGCCAGCGTGGCCGGCGTGGTGACCGGCGGGCTGCCGCGGTGGAAGAGAACGCGGCAGGCGACGTCGTCGATGCCGGTCGGCACCCCGGCCCGCACCTGCCGCGGGCTGCACGGGTGCCCGTCCATCTCCGGCGCGGGCGGCAGCGACGGCCACTCGCCGCCCGGCCAGTGGGCGGTGAGCGCGGCATAGAGCAGCTTGGCCAGGCCGTCGGTGTCGGCCAGCGCCGGGTCGTCGGCCGTGACACCGGCCAGGGCCGCGTCGATGCCGATGCCGACGATCTTCACGCCGCCGCCGGCCGTCCAGCGCAGCGAGTTGGGGTTGAGGCACAGGTGCGCGACGCCGGCGGCGTGCGCGACGGCGAGCGCCTCGGCACCCTGGGCGATGATCTCCGCACCCTGGCCCGGGTCGAGCGGCCCGTCGGCGAGCAGGTCCTCCAGGGAATCCCCGGCCACCCACTCCATCACCACGTAGGCGTGGTCCCAGTCCTCTTCGACGTCGAACACCTGCGCCAGCCGGGCGTCGGTGAGCCTGCTCGCCGCCCGGGCCGCCGTCACCACTTCGGTGATGCGCGGGAAGCCGCGTGCGAAGGTCAGGACGGTGACCGGCCGGGCGAGGGTCTCGTCGATCGCCTTCCAGGCAGCCCACCCACTGCTGGCGTTGACCCGGTCTTCGAGCCGGTACCGCCCGCCAAGACGGGTACCCGGTTCCGAGATGAAGGTGCTCATTGATATGAAGTCAAGAGCGGCGCAGGCTCTCGACCCTCCTTCCGCGCCCCCGGGGTGACCAGCAAGCGGCCGTACATCACCATGCTGCCGTCACCATGGTAGGCCGCATGCCCCAACCGGCCGTAGCCCGCGCCTCTCGCCCGCGCAAACCGTTACCTGTCGGTGACTCGGCTGCCGCGCTGCGCACCGCGATAGCCGGCCCGTTCATCGGCCCAGCCTCGACCGCAGCCCGCTGCCCAGTTCGGTCAGCTCGGTGATGCCGAATGCCTTCGCGAAGATCACATACAGCAGCAGCGCGCCACCCCCGCCGATGACGACGGTGATGATGCCGAACGCAGGCCCGGGGGGGAGCATGACCCCGACGGCGAAGGTGACCGCGAGCGCGAAGATCGCCGCCGGCATGGCCGCCATGTGCATGTGGATCAGGCTTACCGCGATCGCCTTGCCCGCGAGGCCGCGCATCCGCCGGGACAGGATGCGCCATGCGATCACCGTGCCGACCAGGTTCGCGATCCCGAACGCGGCGGCCAGTCCCTCCACGATGTGGCCGTACGGCAGCACCGCCAGCGAGAACAGGCTCACGGCGACGTTCGTGACCATCACCGCGACCCCGATGTACATCGGGGTCCTGCTGTCGTGCATGGCGTAGAACACGCGGAGCATGAGCTGGAACAACATGTACGGGACCAGGCCGAACGAGAAGATCCCGAACACCAGGCCGATGTATCTCGCGTCGGCAGGCGTGGTGCGGCCGTACCCGAGTACCGCCTCGGCGAACGGTGCGCCCAGCACCAGCAGGAACAGCGAGGCCGGGACCACGATCGCCGAAGACAGCCGGACCCCGCCGGAGAAGTCCCGCTTGACCTCGCCGAACCGCCGCTCGGACGCGTGTGCGCTCATCCGCGGCAGCAGTGCCGTGATCACCGAGATGCCCACGATCGCGTACGGCATCTGGAACAGCTGCCAGGCGAAGCCGTAGGTGGGGAACCCGTCGTAGGACGCGTGCTTCCAGGCCACGTTGGCCACGTTCTGCACCACCAGGAAGGAGACCTGGGTGGTGAGGATGTAGCCGAACAGCGGGGCGGCCATCCGCCTGATCTCGGTGACCTCGGCCCGGCGGAAGTCGAAGCGCGGGCGCCAGCGGAAGCCCACCCGGCGCAGGAACGGGATCAGCGCGACGGTCTGCAGCACGACGCCGAGCGTGGTGCCGAAGCCGAGCAACTCGATCTGGCCGCTGGTGATCGCGGATGCCGACGACGCTGATGCCGCCGACGGCGATGAACAGCAGCAGGACGGCGATCACCACGACGTTGTTGAGTACCGGGGTCCACATGGGCGCCGCGAAGTGCCCGCGGGCGTTCAGCACCCCGCCGGCCAGCGAGCTCACCCCGTAGAAGAAGATCTGCGGGATGAAGAAGAACGCGAAGATGACGGTGAGGCGGTGCTCGGCGCCGGTGAGGTCGTGCGCGTAGAGGTCCACCAGCAGCGCCGCGGCCAGCGTGGCGACCAGTGTCAGCGCGGCCAGCGCGATCGTGGCCAGGGTGAACATCCGCTGGTCGTACGCCTCGCCCCCGTCGGCGTCCCGCTTCGCGGCGTTGACCAGCAGCGGGACCACGACGCTGGTCAGGATGCCGCCGAGCATCAGGTCGTACACCGCGTTCGGCAGCGTGTTGGCGTTCTGGTACGCGGTCGACACCGCGGCGACCCCGAGCACGTAGGCGATGACGAGCGTGCGGAGGAACCCGGTGCCACGGGAGGCGAGGGTGCCCAGCGCCATGACGCCGCTGGAGCGGACCACGTTGACGTTCTCGGCGCGGCTGCCCGGAGGGGGTGCCGGGGCCGGCCCCGGCGCCGCCCCCGGCGGGGCCCGGTGTCCCGCCTGCCCTGGGCGTGCCGTGGGCGGTCCCGCCTGCCCTGGGCGCGCCGTGGGCTGCCCCGCCGCCGGGAACCCCCCGGTGCCGTACGGCCCCGGTTCCGGCCGGCCGTAGCCGTCCGGCCGCCCGGTCCCGTCAGCGGCGGTCTGCCCCGCCCGGGGCGGTGGCGTGCTCATCGTCCTCCTCGGCTGACCCGCGCTCGTCCGCGGTCCCCGATCCGACGCTACCCGGTTCATCCTCGCCAGATGCCGGATCGCCCGGGCTGGGCATGGGGTCCAGCTCTTCCGCTTCCGCGCCGCCGCCCCCCTCCGCGGGCCCGCCACGCCGGATCGCCCGGGCCGCGGCGGAGAGCACGAACACCACGAGCGCCACAGTGATGATGACGATGGCCAGGGTGCCGAAGTGGGTCGCGGTCACCACCAGGTTCACCCGCTTGCCCGGCAGGGCGGCACCCTTCGGGGTGGTCAGCCACAACTGGAGCGTGTTCGACCCGGCCACCGAGGCGCGCACCGGGATCCGGACCGTCACCTGCTTCCCGCCTGGCACCGTGATGGTCTGCTTGTAGGGCGCGATCACCAGGTTCTCGCCGGCGAGGGGTTCGGCCTTCAGCCGTACCGTGACCTCCTGCGGCAGGTTGTTCGTGACCGACACGGGCACGTCGCCGGCCTTGCCGCCGAGCGTGACGCGGGCCGCCTCGCCGCGCTGCTGGGAGCCGACGATCCGCACCTGGCTCAGCTTCGCCTGCACGAAGGCCAGGTCGCGGCGCAGCAACTGCCCGGCGGGCCGCTGTGCCCGCCTGCCGCCGCGCCAGGCGGAGGATTCCACCGCGTCCACGGCGGTGGACAGGTAGCCACGGCCGCCGGTGGTCAGGATGCTGTCGAGCAGGTGGACCTGCGCGGCGAGCGTGTTGCGCACCCGCCGCAGCAGCGACCCGGTCAGCTCGCCGCGGCTGACCAGGTGCAGCGGCGGGGACTGCCGTTTCGGCGATCCGGCCGGGGCGCCGGCGGCGACCATGCTGGCCAGGGTGGCGGGGCGCAGCCAGGGGGCAGTGGCCGTCTCCGACAGCAGCGCCTCGGCCAGGGGCAGCGACGGATCCCAGCGGCGCGGCGGGGCGGCCACCACGGCGCGCCCGGCGCCGGCGCCGGGCTCCGCGGCGATCATCGCCGTCTCGGCGAGGAACCACTGCTCCTTCGCGAACGCGGCCGCCTGCCGTATCTGGCCGCGCACGCTGGCGGGCATCGGGGCTGGGCCGGGCACCACGCCAGGGATCGCGTTGCGCCGCTCCGCCAGGATCTCGGTGATCTCGTGGTCGGACAGCAGCACGTGCATCTGGCCGCCGGCCCCGTTGGGCGTCGTGGTGACCGCCGTGGGCGTATAGGTGACCGGGGCGATGGGCGGCATCAGCTTGCTGTCCAGGATCATCGCCTGGACATCCTGCTGCGACGCCAGTTCCTCAAGAACGCCGTAGTCCGCCATCCCCGC
Source organism: uncultured Actinomycetes bacterium (assembly GCA_963730235.1). Lineage (GTDB taxonomy): Bacteria > Actinomycetota > Actinomycetes > Streptosporangiales > Streptosporangiaceae > DASXKD01. The sequence continues at coordinate 59,119 of CAVSRH010000004.1, read as the reverse complement.
GGCCGGCCAGGCCACCCGGGCCACCCCGGGCGTGGCCGGGGTGGCCCGCTGCGTCCGGCCGAGAATCTTCTGCGCCACGAGGCGGCCATCGGCGAACGCCGCGCTGAGCTCACCGTCGAGACCGCGGTGGGCCAGGGCGGCCATGTCCACGTCGGCGTAGGGGGTGACGAAGAAGTCCTGCTGGCCGGTCACGCTCTGCACGCCGCTGAGCCAGGCCGCCGCGGCACGGCTGGGCGGCTCGGTCGTACCGCCGGTGCAGTTCTCGTGGGCGCCCACCCGGTAGGACCGCTTCATCACCGAGACATCGCTGAGCAGCGCCGGGTCGATGGCCCAGGTGAGCATGGCGCTGTGGCCCGCGGGGGACTCGCCGGCCTGCAGCAGCGTGTTGAGCCGCCCGCCGCCCGCCACGCTGCCCGCGAGTTCGTTGGACAGCAGCGCCGCGCACGCGCTGCGCTGCGGGGTGTCGATGAGCGGCCAGAGCCAGCCGATGGTCAGCGGCTTCACCGAGCGGTCGGCCGGCTTTCCCGGCCAGAACGGCAGGAAGGTGCGTGCCACGTCCAGTTCGGCGCCCGCGCTGGTCAGGTCCACGGCGAGCGGGTACACGCCGAACGTGTGTATCCCCGCCTGGGTCACGTTCAGCGTCAGGGTCCACGACTGGGTCCCATGCGCTGGCACCCGGCCGGGCAGGCTGAGCTGCGGCCCGGGCACCGGCGGCCCCAGGCCGGCGGCGATCTGCGCGGTCAGGTAGCTGTTCATCGCCCCCCGGGTGGACAAGGGGAAGGCCGAGGACCAGAGCTGCACCACCAGGCCCGGCAGTGCCGCGGACGTCGGGTTGGCCACGATCCCCGACACGGTGACCTGCCCCTTGGGTCCCGCGATGGTCGGGCTCAGCGACGTGATGGCAAGCCACGGATGCGCCCGCGCCCCGGCGGCGCTGGGCGCCGCTGCGAGACCCGCGCCCGCAGCGGCGGCGGGCGCGGGTGCCGCGGGCAGCACCGCCAGCCAGCCGACGCCTAGCGCCCCGGCCAGGGCCGCGAACCGGAGGCACCGCCGGGACACGCCTAGCCCCCGCGCTGCTAGCCCGGGGGAGCGCCCCCCCGGACCCCCCGATGGCCCGTAGCCCCGCTCCTGCGTCGCGGGACTATGGGCCGGCCACTCACACGCCATGCCCAAAATGTTATTGCCGATCGTCGGCTGCCGTTTACGCCCCGCGATCATCGGCCACACCCGCCGGGGGCGGCGCGGCGGCCGGCGCCAGGTCCGGCACGGTGCACCGCCGCGAGCGTCCATTAACGCCAGACCGCCGCCAGCCCCTACCCTCGTGGCGTGCCGGATTCCTCTGATCTCACCCCGCAGCAGCGCCGTGCCGCCGCCGACATGCTGCGCGGGCCGGCGGCGCCGACGTTCGGCCTGGCCGGGCTGTTCGCCGCCAGTGGCTACGACCTGACCCTGGTCGGCGGGACGATCCGGGATGTCTTCCTGCGCCGCCACAGCCCGGACCGCGAGTTCGATCTGGCCACCGACGCACGGCCCGAGCACGTCAGGGAAATCGTGGCACGCTGGGCCGACAAGGTCTGGGAGACCGGCATCGAGTTCGGCACCGTGGGCCTGCGCAAGGGCGACACGATCTTCGAGATCACCACCTACCGCAGCGACTCCTACCAGCCCGATTCGCGCAAGCCAGGGGTGACGTACGGCACGTCGCTCGAGGCAGACCTGGCCCGGCGGGACTTCACCGTCAACGCCATCGCGGCGCGGCTGCCGTCGCTGGAACTCGTCGACCCCTTCGGCGGCACGCGCGACCTGCGGGCCAAGGTGCTGCGCACACCCGGAAGGCCCGAAGACTCCTTCAATGACGATGCGCTACGCATGCTCAGGGCGGCCCGGTTTGCCGCGCAGCTGGGTTTCACCGTGGTACCCGAGGTGCAGGCGGCGATGACGGCGATGGCCGGGCGGCTGTCGGTGGTGTCGGCGGAACGGATCAGTGCCGAGCTGACCAAGCTCATCCGCTCGCCCGGCCCCGACGGGCCGGTGCGCGGGATATCGGTGCTGGTGGATACCGGGGTCGCGGAACAGGTCCTGCCCGAGGTGCCCAAGCTGCGGCTGGAGCGGGACGAGCACTTCCGGCACAAGGACGTGTACCAGCACACCCTGACCGTGCTGGCCAGGGCGACCGCCCTGGAGGCCGGATACGGCCTGGAGAACGACCTGGTGGTCCGGCTCGCCGCGCTGCTGCACGACATCGGCAAGCCCAAGACGCGCCGCAAGCTGCCCGGCGGCCGGGTGGCCTTCCACCATCACGAGGTGGTCGGGGCGGCGATGGCCAGGGAGCGGCTGACCGCGCTGCGCTTTCCCGCCGCCGTGGTCTCGGACGTGTCCGAACTGGTCGCGCTGCACCTGCGGTTCCACGGCTACGGGGAAGGGGAGTGGACCGACTCGGCGGTCCGGCGCTACGTGCGGGACGCGGGCCACCTGCTGACCCGGCTGCACGTGCTGACCCGGGCGGACTGCACGACAAGGAACAAGGCCAAGGCGCAGCGCCTGGAGCGCGCCTACGACGACCTGGAGAAGCGGATCGCCGTGCTGTCGGTGCAGGAGGAACTGGACAAGATCAGGCCGGACCTGAACGGCACCGAGATCATGGAGATTCTCGGCGTGCCCGAAGGGCCGCTCGTCGGCAAGGCCATCACGTACCTGATGGACCTGCGCATGGAACACGGCCCGCTGGGCCGCGACCGGGCCATTCACGAACTGCTGGGCTGGGCCGCGGCGGGGGGCTTGGAGGGGCCAGGGTCCCCGGCGGAGACCGGCGGGGACTGACGGCTGAAGCCCCAGTACCCGGCCGCCGCGACGACGTACCCGGCCGCGACCACCCCCAGGATCACCGGTGACCTGCCGTCGCGAGGCACGAAGGCGGCGCAGGCGATCGCCCCGGCGGCCAGCGAGACGTTGAACATCACGTCGTAGAACGCGAACAGCCGGCCGCGGAAGGCGTCGTCGGTGTCCTCCTGCAGCACCGTGGTCGCGCAGATGGCCACGCCCTGCGCGGTCAGATACAGGAAGAAACCGAAAGCCAGGTACGCGATCTCGTCGAAGCTCTCGCCCGCCGCAGCGGTCACCACCCCCGCGGCCACGAGCAGCAGCGCGATGACCGCCCGCTTGGACAGCCACCGGGTGGCGGGCGGCACGACCAGCGCGGCGCAGCCGTAACCCACCGCGGAGACCGTGGCCAGCACCACGACATGGCCCTCGGCCACCGGGGCGCTGGAGGGGTAGAAGTAGTTCCGGTACAGCAGGATCGACACCACGGTCAGGATCCCGAACAGGAACTTGCCCGCAGCGGTGGCGCCGAGTGCGCTGGCCGGCCCGCGGTGCCTGACCGCGTACCGCGCCGCGGCCGCCAGGTCGGCCGCGACCGTGCCCACCTCGCCGAGCAGCCGTCCCGGCTCGGCGCCCGGTGCGAACTGCGGGCCGAGCAGGTCGCGGCGCATGGTGGCCGCCACCGCGCCCGCCGCCACGTAGCAGCAGCCGGCCACCAGCAGGGTGATGGCCGCGCCGCGCTCGGTATCGCCGGTCGCCGCGTTCAGCCCGAGGGCGATGATGCCGCCGATCGCGCCGACGATGCCGCCGACGGTCGGCGCCACCGAGTTGGCCATGACCAGCTTGTCCCCGGCCACCACGTGCGGCAGCGCGGCGGACAGCGACGCCAGGAAGAACCGGTTCACGCCCAGGATCAGCAGCACGGCCACGTACAGCGGCACGCCCCGGTCACCGGAGGCCATGACGGCTGCGGTCAGCACCACGAAGGCGGACCGGAGCAGCGCGGAGAAGACCAGGATCTGCCGCCGCGACCACCGGTCGATGAGTACCCCGGCGAACGGCCCGATGACCGAGTACGGCAGGTACAGCACGGTGAACGCCGCCGCCGCGGCCGACGGGCTCGGGAACGAGCTCGCATTGAAGAACACGTAGGTGCCGACACCAGCGGTGACGATGCCATCACCGGCCTGCGAGATCAGCCGGACCGAGAACAGCCGCCGGAAATCCCGTTCGGCCAGCACACCGCGCAGGTCGGCCATCAGGGATGTGCGGGGCACCTGCCCAGCCTAACGGGTGCCCCGGCACTGGCCAGCCTTCGATCGGCGGGCGGCCACGAGGTGCGTAAAGCCGCGAAAATCTCGAGCCGGTGCCGGCCGGCGGCCAGGCTCTAGCGGTCCACTTCGCCGCGGATGAACTTCTCCACCGCGTCGCGCGCGGCGTCGTCGCCGTACTGCTCCGGCGGGGACTTCATGAGGTAGCTCGCCGCCGACAGCAGGGGGCCGCCGATGCCGCGGTCCAGGGCGATCTTGGCCGCGCGGATCGCGTCGATGATCACGCCGGCCGAGTTCGGCGAGTCCCAGACCTCCAGCTTGTACTCGAGGCTGAGCGGGACGTCGCCGAAGGCCTTGCCCTCCAGCCGGACGAACGCCAGCTTGCGGTCGTCGAGCCACGGCACGTGGTCGGACGGGCCGATGTGCACGGCCGCCTTCTCCATCTCGTGCGGGATCTGGGAGGTGACCGACTGGGTCTTGGAGACCTTCTTGGACTGGAGCCTGGTGCGCTCCAGCATGTTCATGAAGTCCATGTTGCCGCCGACGTTGAGCTGGTAGGTGCGCAACAACTCCACGCCCCTGTCCTCGAACAACTTGGCCAGCACCCGGTGGGTGATGGTGGCGCCCACCTGCGACTTGATGTCGTCGCCGATGATCGGCACACCGGCCGCGGTGAACTTCGCGGCCCACTGCGGGTCCGAGGCGATGAACACGGGGAGCGCGTTGACGAACGCCACGCCCGCGTCCAGCGCGCACTGCGCGTAGTACTTGTCCGCCTGCTCCGAGCCGACCGGCAGGTACGACACCAGGACGTCGGCCCGGGCGTCGCGGAGCACCTGGACGACGTCCGCGGGCGGGTCGTCCGACTCGGTGATCAGCTCGCGGTAGTACTGGCCCAGGCCGTCCATGGTGGGCCCGCGCTGGACCGTGATCCCGGTCGGCGGGACGTCGCAGATCTTGATGGTGTTGTTCTCGCTGGCCCCGATCGCATCGGCCAGGTCCTGCCCGACCTTCTTGGCGTCCACGTCGAATGCCGCGACGAACTCCACGTCCCGCACGTGGTAGGGGCCGAACTGGACGTGCATCAGGCCCGGTACCCGGCTCCCCGGATCGGCGTCCTTGTAGTACTCCACCCCCTGGACGAGGGAACTTGCGCAGTTGCCCACACCCACGATGGCTACCCGTACCGAACCCATGAGGATTACTCCTGTTCTTTCGCCAGCGGCGCCGCGGGGGCGGCGCCGGCTTGTCAGCTGGAAGTGCCCGCTGACGTGTCATTTCCGCCTGGTGGCGGGGACTGCCGTCCCGGCCCGCCGCCCGCCTGCCGCTCCGATTCGATCAGCTCGTTGAGCCAGCGGACCTCCCGCTCCACCGACTCAAGGCCATGCCTGTGCAGTTCGAGCGTGTAGCTGTCCAGGCGCTCCCTGGTCCGCGCCATCGCCGCCCGGACGGCGTCCAGCCGTTCCTCCAGCCTGGTCCGCCGGCCCTCCAGGATGCGCAGCCGGATGTCCGCGCGGGTCTGGCCGAAGAACGCGAACCGGACACCGAACCCGTCGTCCTCCCAGGCGGCGGGGCCCGGCTCGGCCAGCAGTTGCTGCAGCCGCTCCTTGCCCTCCGCGGTCAGCCGGTAGACGATCTTCGACCGGCGGCCCGCCAGCGGCTTGCCCGCCGGGATCCGGCTGCTCCTCCGCGATCAGGCCCTGGGTGAGAAGTTCCTTGAGGCAGGGGTAGAGCGAGCCGTAGCCGAACGCACGGAACGCGCCGAGGAACGCGTTCAGCCGCTTCCGCAGCTCGTAACCGTGCATGGGAGTCTCGTGCAGCAGGCCGAGCACGGCCAGTTCGAGCACTCCCGACCGGTGACCGCTCGCCACAGCTCCACGCCTTCCGCTGTGCCATCCCGGCTCGCCCTGGTTGGGCGGGCCCGGAGGCGCTATACCTCGGACCGATGTATCGAACCGATACATCGCTAAGATATGTCGAGTTGTCAGATGTTGCAACCTGCCGTTTGGCCGCCGTTCGCTGGGGCGGCACAGCGGCACGTCCGGGGGCGCCCGGCAGGTGCGGACCGCGGGCAGCCCAGGTCTCGGCACGGTCACGAAGGCGTCGTAGTCTGTCTGAGATGGCACCCAGGAGATGCGTGGTCGATTACGCGCTTGCCCGCCGGGCAACGCTCGCCTCGGTGTTGGCCGGCCACACCACCGTCGCGGATGTCTGTGACGCGCATCCGTACCTGCTCCGTGCCGCGAAGTTCCACGGCGAGGCAACGAACACCGGGTGCCCGATCTGCCGCCGGTCCCGGCTCACCCATGTGACCTACGTGTACGGGGACGAACTCGGGCGTTACGAAGGCCGGGTGAAGCAGGCGGGCGAACTGGCCGAGATGGCTACGGAATATGGGGAGTTTCGGGCGTACGTCGTCGAGGTCTGCCAGAGTTGTGGCTGGAACCACCTCGCTTCGTCCTACGTTCTCGGCACGGGCGAACCGCGCGCCCGGCGCGGTCGGCCTGGGTCCCAAACAGCGAGCAAGACGAGTTAAAGTACCTGGCCCGGGCACGTTCTAACCGGCGTGAGGCATGGCCACGGGGCAAGGTGGCAAACGGGCACGACGCCGTGTACCGCCAGGTACGGTGAACCGCGGTGGGATGGCTACCCCGCCCGCGATTGGCTCACTCAACCAGCGAGGACGCGTGAGTAACCGAGATTTTCCGTACAGCTACCGGCCGGGCCAGAGCCCGGACGGTTATGCCGCGGCATCCCAGGCCGGCGGCGGCGTCGACGGCCTCGGCGGCTACGGCCGCGGTTCGGCGCGTCCCGCCAGCGGGCGTTCCGGCGGCCAGCACTCGAGCCGGTCTTCACGTGGCGCGCTGCGCGACGGCGGGCGATCGCTGGGCCGCGGCGGGGCCGCCGCCAGCGGCAGGAGCGGCGGGGTCCGCGAGGACGTCTACCCGCCGGGCCGTGGCGAGGGCGGCCGGCCAGGCCTCGGCGGCGGGACCCGGGATGGCAGCGAGAGCCCGTGGGGAGAGCGGGGCACCGCCACCCGGGGCCGCGGCACGTCCCGGTTCGGCACCGGTGTCCGCGACATCAGGGACGACCTGCGCGAACGGCTGCGCCGCAACGGCGTCAGCGGCGACTGGGACGAGCCCGACGGCCCACGGCCCGGGCCCGGGCCCCGCACCCGGCGCCGGGCCGGCGGAGGCGGCGGTGACTGGGACGGGCCGGATGGCCCGGGCGGCCGTGAGCCGCGCCGCAAGGGCAGCTGGTGGCGGCACTGGAGCTGGAAGAAGGTACTGACTCTGGTCGCGGCCGTCTTCGGCGTGTTCATCATCGTGATCGCCGCCGGAGTGGCGTACGCCTACTCCAAGACCCCGATCCCCAACCCGCAGTCGAGCGTGAACTACCAGGCGTCCAAGGTCTACTTCAGCGACGGCAAGACCGAGGTGGGCCAGTTCGGCACCACCAACCGGGTGATCCTCCGCTACGACCAGATCCCGGTGATGATGCGGAACGCCGTGGTGGCGGCCGAGGACAAGAACTTCTGGCACGAGGGCGGCATCTCGCCGACCGGCATCCTCCGGGCCGCCTACTACGACCTCACCAGCTCCGGCAGCGGGAACCTGCAGGGCGGTTCCACCATCACCCAGCAGCTTGTCCGGAACTACTACGACGGCATCGGCACCGCGCAGACGATGAGCCGCAAGATCAAGGAGATCTTCGTCGCGGAGAAGCTCGCGCAGGTCAAGTCCAAGCCGTGGATCCTGCAGCAGTACCTGAACACGGTCCTGTTCGGCGGGAACGTCTACGGCGTCGGTGCCGCGGAGCAGTACTACTTCGGCCTGGACACCAAGCACCTCAACAAGATCACCGCGGCGCAGGCCGCGATGATCGCCGCGATGATCCAGAGCCCCAACGGGTACAGCCCCGACCCCAAGGCCGGCGCGGCCTACAACGGGCTGGTGTTCCGCTGGAAGTACGTGCTGGGCCAGATGAAGACCCTGGGCATGATCTCGCCCCAGGCCTATACCCAGGCGATCAGCAAGTTCCCCACCGTGGCGCCGCCGCCCAACCTCAACTGGAACGGCTACCGCGGCTACATCATGCAGGCCGTGCAGAACGAGCTGGAGTCCACTTACCACTACTCGCCGCAGAAGATCAACGAGGGTGGCCTGCACGTGGTCACCACGGTGAACAAGAACCTGATGCACAAGCTCTACGGCACGGTCCGCTCCACCGACGGCCTGATGCGGCACTGCGCACCGCCGGCCCTCCTGGCCGGGGCGGCGCCTGCCACCTGCAAGGGACTGCCGCGGTACGTCCATGCCGGTGCGCTGCTCGAGCAGGTGAGCAACGGCGCCATCCTGGCTTGGTACGGCGGGCCGAACTACGACAAGAAGCACTGCGGCTGCCAGTATGACAACTCGCTGCAGTCCCGGAATCAGGTCGGCTCGTCGTTCAAGACCTACGTGCTGGCCACCGCGGTCTCGCAGGGAATGAACGTACAGCACAGCATCCTGGACGGCGACTCGCCGCTGTGGATCCCGCCGGACTCGCTGCCGGACGCGTTTGCCAAGCCGGGTTCCGGCTCACAGGCGCCCGGCCCCGGCTACTACCAGGTCGTGAACGACGAGAGCGGGAACAACAACCTCGGCCCGGTGAGCGTGCAGACCGCGACGGCGGCCTCGCTCAACACCGCCTACACCGACCTGTGGCACAAGGTGGCGTACAACTCCACGACCAACCAGCATTCCGTCACCGACATGGCCCAGGCCTTTGGCGTGAATGCCGCGTTGAGCGGCATGACCGGGCCGAACGGGATGCAGGACGAGGCGGGCATCGCTCTCGGCCAGGCGTCGCTGACCGTGGAGGAGCAGGCGACGACGATCGCCACGATCGCCGACGGCGGCCTGTACCACACCCCCCACGTGATCAAGGACATCATGGTCGGGAACTCGGTCATCCCGGCAAAGGTCACCACGCGGCACGTGCTCAGCCCGTCCGAGGACGCGGACGTGGCCTGGGCGCTGTCGGCCGACACCGGCTCCGGCGGCACCGCGGCGGGCCTCGGGATGGACAACGGCCAGCCGGTCATCGCCAAGACCGGCACCACCAACCTGTCGCAGTCGGCGTTCTTCATGGCTTCGACCATGAAGTACGCGATGGCGGACGCCCTGTTCGTCAGCCACCCCGGGTGCACCCTGCCGAAGTCCCAGCAGTACCAGTGCACGTCCACCGGCGCCCTGGCGTTCGCGCCGCCGGCCGGCCTGCAGACGTTGTTCGGCGTCGGCGGCCTGTCCGGTTACGGCGGGCAGTACCCGGCCTACATGTGGCACGAGTTCTTCAACCAGAACTTCAGCAACGTGGCCGTGGAGCAGTTCCCCCCGGTCAATGACGACGGGGCCGTGTGGAACCTTTATGGCGTGCTGCCCAAGCCCAAGCCCAAGCACCACCAGCAGGGCCAGGGCTGCCAGGGCCAGGGCCAGGGGCAGGGATTCGGGCAAGGGCAGCCGTGCCCGCACGGCGGCGGGCAGCCCACCCCGACCGGGCAGCCCACCCCCACCGGGAACCCGACGCCGACCGGCAACCCCACCCCGACCGGGCATCCCACCCCGACCGGGCCGCACTTCGCCACGGGCTCCGAGCCCACCCGGCCGGGTGGCGGCCCTGGTGCCGGGGCCGTGGCGCTGGCCCTCGTCGTGGTGGCCGGGCCGTCCCTGCCGCTGGTGACTAGGCTGCGCAACAGGCGATCACGAGCGCGAAGGTCACCGGAACGGCCGCTGGGCGGTTAGCCAGGCCCGCCCGGGCCGGGGCAGGAGCCGATGGCTGAACACGACAGCGGGCAGACGGCCACCGGGCCGGCCGCGGCGGCTGGCCCGCGATCGCCGGGGGCGCCGCCGTGGCAGCGTCGCGCGGCGATGCTGGCGGGCTCCACCACGGCGCTGGTCCTGGCCAGCCTGGCCGGGAGCGCGCTCGGGTTCCTGAACAAGGCCGCGTGCCGCAGCGGGGACTGGAACCTCTACCTCAAGCAGTTCCAGGCGCACTGCTACACCGACATCTACCCGCTGTACTTCCAGGAGCAGCTTGCCGCGGGCAAGGTCCCCTACACCGGCCACCCGGTCGAGTACCCGGTGCTCATCGGCGCGGTGATGCAGGCGGTGGCCTGGTTCGTCCGGCCCATCACGAATCCCGCCATCCGGGGGCGTGAGTTCTACGACGTCACCGTGCTGCTGCTGACGCTGTGCGCCATCGCCGGCACGCTGGCCACCGCCTACCTGGCGGGGCGGACCCGCCGGTGGACCGCGCTCGGGGTTGCGCTGGCCCCCGGGCTGATCTTCGCCTCGTTCATCAACTGGGACCTGATCGCGATGGCCCTGGTCGCGGCCGGCATGGCGGCGTGGGCCGCCCGCCGGACCGTACTGGCCGGGGTGCTGCTCGGCCTGGCGGTGGCCACCAAGTTCTACCCGCTGCTGTTCTTCGGCCCGCTGCTGTTGCTGTGCCTGCGTGCCGGGCGGATGCGCGCCTTCTGGGCCACCACGGCGGCCGCCGCCGTGACCTGGCTGGCGGTCAACCTGCCGGTGGCCTTCGCCGCACCGTCCGGCTGGGCGCGGTTCTACACGCTGAGCAAGGACCGGCCGGCGGACTGGGGTTCGGTGTGGTACTTCTTCGAGACCGAGCACTGGCCGTTCGTCGGCTCACTCACCGGCGGCTCGCTCAACCTGTTCTCGGCCGCGGTCTTCGCCGCGGGCTGCGTGGTCATCGGCGCCCTCATCCTCACCGCCCCGCGCCGTCCCCGGGTGCCCCAGGTCTTCTTCCTCGTGCTTGCCGTGTTCCTGCTCAGCAACAAGGTGTGGTCACCGCAGTACGTGATCTGGCTGGTCCCCGCTCGTGGTGCTGGCGAGGCCGCGGCTGTGGGCGTACGCGGTGTGGCAGGTGGCCGAGGTCACCTACTTCTTCGCTATCTGGGCCTACCTGATCACCATCGCCACTGGGACCGGCCTGGTGCCGGTGGCCGAGGGCGGCATCAGCGCCGGGGTCTACTTCGCGGCGCTGCTGGCCCGGTTCGTCGCCGTGCTGATCCTCGCGGCGCTCGTGGTCAGGGACATCCTGCATCCGGAGCACGACCTGGTGCGTACCGCCGGCGACGATGACCCGGCCGGCGGGGTGCTGGACGGCGCGGCAGACCGGTTCACCTTGGCGGCCAGCGCCTCAGCCGGCCAGCGCTTAGTGAGTGTTTGATAATTCTCTTGGCGGGTTGGATGACGGGTCCGGCGGTGGCGTGGGCTGGCTGTGGCTGGATCGATCCGGGCTTACCAGCGGCGTGCTGCCGGGCTCGGGTTACCCGTTGCTGGTGACGGCCTGGCCGCTGCACCCAACGTTGCATGACGGGCACTAGCTGGTGCGCCACCGGCCCGAAGAGGGTGCTTGGTCAGCCGTTTGAGACGGTCTGGGCGGCGAAGGTGCAGGTGCCGTTGGTGTTCACTGTCGTGGACCAGTCGGTGGTGGCCATGGTCGACCCGAACGCTACCTGCAACAGCCACGTGGCAGCGCCCGTGGTGCCCACGGGCCCTTCTTCCTCCCCGACGGGCAGCACGCCGGAAACCTCGCTGCCGCCTGAGGGGAGGACCCAGAATTGGAGGGTGGCGCCCGTGGCAGTGATGAGGAGTGAGGCCGTGCCGTCGCTGCTGCAATCGAGTTGCAGTTCGTAGTCCTTGGCAACGGCGCTGGGGACGGTCACGTCGGCGGTGTCCCCGGATGCGACGGTGGCGGTGTCGCTGGCGATCTGGCCGGTGCCGGTCAGGTAGTCGCTGGCGGGCTGCCCGCCGAGTTCGCTGGAGTTGGCGGCGGTGCCGTTCACGCCGAGGAACGCGCTGGCGGCCTGGCCGCCCAGCTCGCTGGCATTCAGGTTCGGCACCTGCACGCTGTTGCTCACCTTCAGCGGCGGGGTGGTCGAACTGGACGACAGGCTCAGCGCGGTGCCCTTGTTGTTGGTCAGCGAGGACACCGACGATGCGGTGTTGGCCTTGCCCAAAATGAAGTCACCGCCGGTGGCAGCGTAGGCGGTGCCGGACATCGCGAAGACCAAGGCGACCAGCGAGATCGCGGTGGCGGGAGCTGGACGGTGCATGACGGACCTCCCCTGTGGGCCCGTGAGAAACCCCGCCCTGAGGTCTCGCTGTCGCGAGCCCGGACCCGGCCACGCCGTGCTCACGGCCAGCCAGTCCCCACCATGAAACACCGGGTACCCAGCCAAGAGAAGGGACACTTTCCAGTCCGCGGCGCAGCACCAGCGGCCCGCGCGGCGGATCACCCGAGGCGATTTATCAAACACTCACTTAGCGGGCTGGCCAGCGTCTAGAGAGGCCCGCCCGGAGCCAGGCGATGTCCGCGGCCGGGTCGGGGGTCTCGGAGACCGCCGGGGCGCCGGCCGCGCGGACCACGTCCAGCAGCAGTTCCGGCTCGATCGTGCCGGACTCGATGGCGGCGTGCCTGTCTCTGCCGGAGCCGAACTCGTCCCGCGAGTTGTTGCAGTGCACCAGGTCGATCCGGCCGGTGATGGCCTTGACCCGGTCCGCGATGCCCGCCAGGTCCTCGCCGGACGCGTAGGCGTGGCAGGTGTCCAGGCAGAACCCGATCTGGCCAGCGCCGGTCCCGTCGTCCTCGGAGAGATCCCCGATGGCGTCCCACAGGCGCTGCAGTGCGGGCAGGCCGCGGGCCATCGCGTGGTCGCCGCCCGCGGTGTTCTCGATCAGCAGGGGTACCGGCCGCTCAATCCGCTCGATCGCCTTGCGCCAGTTCGCGTACCCCTCGCGCTCGTCGGTGCCGCCGGTGACGTGCCCGCCGTGCACGATCAGCCCCTTGGCGCCGACGGCGGCGGCCGCGGCAAGCTGCTGGCCGAGCAGCTTGCGGCTGGGGATCCGGATCCGGTTGTTCGCGCTGGCCACGTTGATGCCGTACGGCGCGTGGATGAACACCTCCAGGCCCGCCTCGCTGAGCGCGCTGCGGAGCTTGCCCGCGTCACCGCCGGGGAACGTCGGCGCGCCCCAGCCTTGCGGGTCGCCGAGGAAGAACTGCATCACCTCGGCGCCGGTGGCGCTCGCCACCGTCAGCGGATCACCTTCGCGGTCGTGGGCACCAATGCGAACCATGGTCCCGAGCGTAGAGCAGCCATCGAGGGCCCCGCGGGGCCGCCTCCTGGGCCAGCACAGCTCAGCCGGCGAATCCGCCGTGCCCGAGGCCGAGGGCGGCACCCACGAACGCCGCGACCAGCCCCGTAACGATGATCATCCGCTCCTCGCGTGTCACGGAGATCAGTTGCGCGTAGAGGCCGACCAGCAGGCTCACGCCGCCGAGCACCGTAGCGGGCAGGTGCAGGTGGACGACCCAGCCGACCGCGAACGCGGCCAACCCGGTGATCAGCGTGAACACGGCAAGGCTGTTCTCCACCGGATGCCGTTGCCCGTCGCTGTTCAGGCTCAGGTGCGAACGGGGGCGGGCGCTGGCGGCTTGCGGCATGTCGGCCACCCTTCTCAGATCCCCGGCAGGCTTGATCGAGGAGGATTGTTCCCGCCGCGCACCGCGCAGAACCCTGCCCCCGGGCTGGTAGGCTGAGCCCCTGCATCGCGCCAGCACACGGCTGGCCCTCGCTGATGCAGTTCCTCCTGCCACGGAGAGACCGTGGCCGTCGAGTCCAGAGGGGGCAGTTCCGTTCATGCGTCATTACGAAATGATGATCATCCTCGACCCAGGTCTTGAGGAAGGTACCGTCCAGCCGTCCCTGGAGCAGTTCCTGACCGTGGTCACCACGGGTGGCGGCAGCGTGGACAAGGTGGACGTGTGGGGCCGCAGGCGCCTCGCGTACGAGATCGACAAGAGGTCCGAGGGCATCTACGCGGTCATCGACATGAATGCCATGCCGGACTCCGTCGCCGAACTCGACCGTCAGCTCGGCCTCAACGAGGCGGTGCTGCGCACCAAGGTCATGCGCATGGAGCAGCACTGACAGACCCTCGCGGTAGCGTCGGTAACGAAAACCCCCTGATGACCGGAGCCTGAAGATGGCAGCAGGTGACACCCAGATCACTATCGTCGGCAACCTGGTCGGCGACCCCGAATTGCGCTACACCCCCACGGGCCAAGCGGTCGCCACCTTCCGGGTGGCCTCCACGCCGCGCTTCCGCGACAACACCACAGGCGAGTGGAAGGACGGCGACAGCCTCTTCCTGAGCTGCAACGTTTGGCGCCAGGCGGCGGAGAACGTCGCGGAGAGCCTGCAGCGGGGGATGCGCGTCATCGTCAGCGGGCGGCTGCGCCAGCGGTCCTATGAGACCAGGGAAGGCGAGAAGCGCACCGTCTACGAGATCGAGGTCGACGAAGTCGGCCCGTCGCTGCGCAGCGCCTCCGCCAAGGTCGTCAAGTCCAACCGCTCCGGCGGCGGGCAGGGCGGCGGCGGCCAGGGCGGCGGAGGGTACGGCGGCGGCGGCGGTTCCCGCCCGGCCGAGGACCCGTGGACCGCCGACCCGTCCGATGGCTTTGGCGGCAGCGACGCGCCCGATGAGCCGCCCTTCTAACCCAGAGTCGTAACCAATCACCATCCCCGCCCACGGGCGGGGCTCTATTCAGGAGCACCACGATGGCGAAAGCACCCATCCGTAAGCCAAGAAAGAAAGTCTGCCTGTTCTGCCAGGAGAAGATCTCCTACGTCGATTACAAGGACACGCCGCTGCTGCGGAAGTTCATCTCCGACCGCGGCAAGATCCGGGCCAGGCGGGTTACCGGCAACTGCACCCAGCACCAGCGCGACGTCGCTACGGCGATCAAGAACGCGCGGGAGATGGCGATGCTGCCCTACACAAGCACGCCCCGGTAGGGCGAAGGAGAACCATCGATGAGTCGCACGCCGATGAAGCTGATCCTCACCCAGGAGGTCACCGGCCTGGGCGCCCCCGGCGACGTGGTCGAGGTGGCCGGCGGGTACGGCCGCAACTACCTGGTCCCCCGCGGTCTCGCCATGCGCTGGACCCGCGGTGCGGAAAAGCAGGTCGAACTGATCAAGCGGGCGCGGTCATCCCGGGACATCCGCGGCCTTGACGACGCCAAGGAGGCCGCGGGGCGGCTTGGCTCGCTTCGTGTCCGGCTGGCCACCAAGGCGGGCAACTCGGGCCGGTTGTTCGGCTCGGTCAGTCCGTCGGACATCGCGGATGCCGTCCGCGCGGCCGGCGGTCCCGAACTCGACCGCCGCCGGATCGAGGTGCCCAGCCCGATCAAGACGGTCGGTGCGCACCAGGTGCGGGTGCGCCTGCACCCCGACGTGACGGCCACCCTCGAAATCGAGATCGTCGGGAACTGACTCCCGCTGTCACGGCCCGGATACCGGCATAAGCCGGCGTCCGGGCCGTAACCATGCAGCCGCGAGGCCAGCGCCGGGTCAAGTTCCGCGATCATGCCCCAGAGGCCGGCCAGCCGCTCGGCCAGGTCACCGGGCTCGGGGCGCCCGGCCGGGTCGGCGCGCGCGGCCAGGGCCAGCTCGTCGATGGCCGCCCGTAGCCTGGCGAGCCGGGCCTCCAGAGTCGAACACATGATCGAAGCCTAGGCAAGCGCGGTCATGATCGTGATGCTTTCCGCCTTGCGGGAAACATCAGTGTTTCCGGCGTGGCGATCACCCGCGCCATCCGGGCACCCGCGACGCGTCCCGGGGACCCGCCCCGTGCTGCGCGACACCCCGGCGGCGAGGCCCGTGCGGCTCGCCACGCCGGCCGCCGGGGCCCATTGCGACATTTCGCCTGTGGACAACGGTGCGCCTCGTGTGGACGACCCGGCGGCCAAATGTTTTTTCCTCACACACCCGGTGGACGGCATTACTGCTGGTAGCGAGGGTGCCGTGGGCCGATCGTCTGGTCTGATCCCCAGTACTGTCCCCAGTCCGCGCACAGGGCGAGCGGCGTGTCTGCACAGGCTGTCCACAGACCTGTGCACAGCGCGATTGGACGCAGGCCACGGGCCGCAGAAGACTGTCGGAACCGTCCGCTACAACGGATGGAAGTGCGGCAGCGGGGGGCTCGTCCAGGCGTCCGCGATACGGGGAGGTGGGTGGTCGTGAGCGTCACCGAACTCACCCCCCGCGGCGGGGAGTTCGAACGTACTCCGCCGCACGACCTGGCCGCCGAGCAG
Source organism: uncultured Actinomycetes bacterium (assembly GCA_963730235.1). GTDB lineage: Bacteria > Actinomycetota > Actinomycetes > Streptosporangiales > Streptosporangiaceae > DASXKD01. The sequence goes on along the minus strand of CAVSRH010000004.1, from coordinate 42,866 downwards.
TGCGTCCTCGGCGGGATGCTGATGTCCAAGGATGCCATCTCCGACGTGATGGAGGTGATCAGCCCGCTCGATCACTACCGGCCGGCCCACCAGCTCGTGCACGAGGCGATCCTGGAGCTGTACGGCCGGGGCGAGCCGGCGGATCCGGTGACGGTCAGCGACCTGCTCGCCAAGCGTGGCGAGCTGGCCCGCATCGGTGGCGGTGCCTACCTGCACACGCTGCTCGCGTCGGTGCCGACCGCGGCCAACGCCGGTTACTACGCCAGGATCGTCAGGGAGCGCGCGATCCTGCGCCGCCTGGTGGAGGCCGGCACCCGGATCGTGCAGCTCGGCTACGCGGGCGACGGGGACGCCGACGAGCTGGTTGACCGCGCCGAGGCCGAGATCTACGGCGTCACCGAGCGCCGGGTCAGTGAGGACTACGCGTCGCTGGCGGACATCATGCCGGGCGCGCTCGACGAGATCGAGGCGATCGGCTCGCGCGGCGGGGTGATGACCGGCGTGCCAACCGGGTTCCATGACCTCGACTCACTCACCAACGGCCTGCACGCCGGCCAGATGGTCGTTATCGCAGCCAGGCCTGCCATCGGCAAGGCGCTCGCCCTCGACACCCCGCTGCCCACGCCGGCCGGGTGGACCACCATGGGGGAGGTCAGCGCCGGAGAGCAGTTGCTCGGGGCTGACGGACGGCCGGTGACCGTAGTGGCGGCCACGGAGGTGATGCACGGGCGGCCGTGTTACGAGGTCGAGTTCTCGGACGGGGAGATCATCGTCGCGGACGCCCAGCACCAGTGGCTCACCTGGACCCGCCGGGCCCGGCGGTACGACGCCCAGACGCGTGGGCGCGCCCGGGAGTTCGCCAATCCGGTTCCGCCCGAAGTCGTGACCACGGCACAGATCGCCGGGACACTTCGCTGCCCGTCGGCCGACCGTCGGCCCAACCACGCGATCTGCGTGTCCCAGCCGCTGGAACTGCCCGCCGCTGACCTGCCAATCCCGCCATACGCCCTCGGGGTCTGGCTCGGTGGCGGCGACTCAGGCAGCGCCGACTTCGCTGGCGTCCCCCCCGAGATCGTCATGCACATCGAGGCGGCTGGCCTCGTCGCGGTACCGCAGGGGACGTGGCACCACTACCGGCTGGCGTCTCCCGATGCATCCGGCGCGGTGCTTGAGGTGCTCCGAGGTCTCGGTGTGCTCGGGAACAAGCACATCCCGGCCAGCTATCTGCGCGGCTCGGAGCAGCAGAGGCGCGCGCTGCTAGCCGGCATCCTCGACACCGACGGCACCGTGACCAGCACCGGGTCCATCCGGCTGGGCGTGACGAACCGGGAACTCGCAGAGGGCGTCCGGGAACTGGTCGCCAGCCTCGGCCACCAGTGCTCGATAGGCACCAAGCGCGTCAAGGGCCGGGGCCAGGCTTCTTCGACCTGCTACATGGTCAACTTCACGACGCCCGACAGGGTGTTCTGGCTGGATCGCAAGCATCTGCTGCACAAGGAACGGCTGCGGCACGATCCCCAGCGCACCCGGTGGCGCTACATCGTGGATGTCAGGCCGGTACCCTCGCGGCCGGTCCGCTGTGTCCAGGTGGACAGCGCCGACAGCCTGTACCTGGCGGGACGCAGCATGATCCCCACCCACAACTCAACACTGGCGCTGGACCTGGCCCGGGCCGCGGCGCTGAAGCATGGGCTGACCACGGTCATGTTCAGCCTGGAGATGAGCCGCAACGAGATCACCATGCGGCTGCTCTCGGCGGAGTCGCGGGTGGCGCTGCACGCGATGCGGACCGGCCAGATGGGTGAGGAGGACTGGACCAGGCTGGCGCGCCGGATGAGCGAGGTGGCCGACGCACCGTTGTTCATCGACGACTCGCCGAACATGTCGCTAATGGAGATCCGCGCGAAGTGCCGCCGCCTCAAGCAGCGGCACAACCTGCGCTTGGTGATCATCGACTACCTGCAGCTGATGAGCTCCCCCCGGCGGGTGGAGAGCCGGCAGCAGGAAGTTTCCGATATGTCGCGGTCGCTGAAGCTGCTGGCCAAGGAACTCGACGTGCCGGTGATCGCGATCTCCCAGCTCAACCGTGGCCCCGAACAGCGCAACGACAAGCGGCCCCTGCTGTCGGACCTGCGCGAGTCGGGCTGCCTGACGGCGGAGACCCGGGTGCTGCGTGCGGACACCGGCACCCAGGTCACCCTGGGGAGCCTGCTCGCTTCCGGCGAGCGCGACATTCCCGTCTGGGCCTTGGACGAGCGACTGCGGTTGATCGCCCGGCCCATGACCCATGTCTTCCCCACCGGGGTCAAGGAAGCGTTCCGGGTGCGCTTGGCCTCCGGGCGGCAGGTCGAGGCGACCGCCAATCATCCGTTCCTTACCTACGATGGCTGGCGCCCGCTCGGGGAGATCCCGGCCGGCACACGGGTCGCGGTGCCACGGCACGTGCCCGCACCACTCGAACTGCGGGACATGCCCGAGGCAGAGATCGTCATGCTGGCGCACCTTCTGGGTGACGGATCCTTCGTCAGGAACCAGCCGATCCGGTATGCCAGCACCGATGAGGCCAACCTGGCCGCGGTCGGGTCTGCGGCAACGCATTTCGGCATCACAGCGGTGCGCGACGAATACCCGGCCGCCCGGTGTACCACGCTACGGTTGCCCGCGCCGTACCACCTGACACACGGTCGGCGTAACCCCATTGCGGCCTGGCTGGACTCCTACGGGCTCTTTGGCCTGCGCAGTTACGAAAAGTTCGTGCCCGACCCGGTATTCGCTCTGCCGAAGAAGCGGCTTGCGCTGTTTCTGCGCCATCTTTGGGCGACCGATGGCTGCGTCTGGTGGGACGAGAAGGTTGGTCAGGCTCGGATCTACTACGCCTCAACGAGCCGTCGGCTGATCGACGACGTCGCGCAGTTGCTGATGCGCTTCAACGTCATGACCAGGATCAAGGAGACGAAGAAGGGCGGTTACCGCCCCTGCTATCAACTTCTTATCTATGGCGCGGAGAACCAGTTGCGTTTCCTGGACGACATCGACGTCCACGGGGGACGTTCAGTGATGGCCGCGAAGGCACGGGCCAATCTGGTGGCGATCAAGGGCAACACCAACCTGGACACCATCCCCCGCGAGGTGTGGGACCGGGTCCGCGGCGTGCTGGTCGAGCGGCACATGTCGCATCGTGAGTTCGCTGCGGCGATGGGCACGCAGTTCTGCGGCAGCACGTTGTGGAAGCACGCGCCCAGCCGGGATCGCCTGGCCAGGATCGCCACTGTCCTCGACGACGCAGACCTGGAAATGATCGCCACCAACGACGTCTTCTGGGACGAGGTCGCCTCGGTGGAGAGCCTCGGCATGTTGCCGGTCTATGACGCCACGGTCGCGGGCGCGCATAATTTCGTTGCCAATGGCATCAATGTCCATAACAGCATTGAGCAGGACTCGGACGTCGTGATCCTGCTGCACCGGGAGGACGCCTACGAGCCGGAGTCCCCCCGGGCCGGGGAGGCAGACCTAATTGTTGCCAAGCACAGGAACGGTCCGACCGCCGTGGTGACGGTCGCGTTCCAGGGCCACTACAGCCGCTTTGTCGACATGGCTCCCGGCTAGGCCGGAGCTGTTTGTCGGCCCTAACCACCGCTAGGGCGCGGGTGCGTCGGCTGAGCCGCGCCGACGGTTGCCTTGACTGCGCCGACGGTGATGCCGGTACCGGTGATAAACAGCAACAGCAGCACCAGCGCGGGGGCGGCAAGGACCGTCAGGCCCTGCAGGAGCAGCAGGTAGGCGATGCCAGAGGCGGTGATCGCGATGGCTAGTGTGATCCCGGTATACCGAAGCCACCGGGGCAGCACCCCCGAGGCGGCGGCGGCCAGGCCCAGGATGGCCAGGGTGAGCATCTTGACCCCGTCCAGCCGGTTCACCGCTTCGTAGAGCAGGTGCGCCGTGCCGGGTGATGCCGCCCCGGCCAAGGCCGCGCCGAGCGCGAACTGCAGCATCGAGATGAGCGCGGCCATAGCACCGGCGATGAGGGCGGCCCAGGCGGCCACGGTCGCCGCAGACCTGCGTGCCGTCCGGCCCAGGGCGATCGAGACGATGGCCAGCCCGGCGGCAGGCAGTCCCTCGGTGAGGGCGAACTGCGCGGTCACGGCGGCCCCGTGCCCGGCGAGCGCGGCGACAATCCCGGCTCCGGAGGCGGTGAGTTTAGGACTAGGTGCCGTGACGGCTAGCCCGGCTATCCATGACAATGTGTAGGCGATCCCAGCGACGCCGGCGACCGTCAGCAGACGGCGGTGAGGCATGTCATGGGCGTGCGACGCGCTCTCTGGCGCAACCTGCAGAAGCTCCACCGGCTCCGCCATCCATCGAGTCCGTTCCCTAGAGGAATTCATGTCGATCTCCACTCCATCGGGACGGCACGGCCACCGCCGGTCATGTGGTTCCAGCACGCCCACATGAGCGCGGCGGCGGCCGTCCCTGTGCTTATGCCGCGGCGGGCGCTGCCGATGCGAAGGCCGCATTCTGGCGCTCGAGCGCCTTGACCGCCCCGCTGCGCCAGCTCTCGGCCAGGGACTGGGACGCGGGATCGGGGAAGATGTCATCTTCCCCGTTCTCCACCCCGTCGAAGATGGCTCGTGCGACCGACTCCGCCGAGGCCTTCGGCACGTCGAAGCCGCGGGTCATGTCAGTGTCGGTGGGGCCGGTCAGGACGGCATGAACCCGCACGCCTCCTCCGGCCAGAAGAGCGCGCAGCGATTGGGTCAGGTTGAACGCGGCCGCCTTCGAGATCGCGTAGGCAGGAGTGAGCGGCAAGGGGGCGACGGCCATCGTCGAGACGTTGTTGATGATGGCTCCCCGAGAACGAGTCAGCAGCGGCAGGAAGGCCTGGATGACGGCGTAGGGGCCGAAGAGGTTGACGGCCAGGTGCTGATCGAGCACGGCACGATCGCTCAGGTCATCAAAGAGCGCAATGCCGGCGTTGTTGATGAGGACATCGAGAGATTCGACCTGATCGGCAGCTGCCTGAATCTGCGCGGCGCTGGTCACGTCCAGGGTCAGGGACGTGACGCGCCCGTCCGGGTGGGCCAGGGGCTGGCGCGTGCCGGCGTATACGCGCGCCGCCCCTCTGGCGAGGGCTTCGGTGACCAGCGCCTGGCCGATGCCGCGGTTGGCCCCGGTCACCAGTACTGCCTTGCCTGCGATTGTCATGGCTCCTCCTGATACATACGGGCTGTCCGCGTACCCGCGGAAGCCCGGACGGCAGTCAGCGGGTGACTCCCGCCTGTACTTGCGTCATGCAAGGACCGTAACAAGTGGTGCTTTCATGATGCAAGTAGATTTGGTAGCCTGAGACCATGCTCGGCCGGACCTACGACGCGCAGAACTGTTCGGCGGCGCGCGCCCTGGAGCTGGTAGGCGAGCGCTGGAGCTTGCTGATCATCCGCGATGCCCTGTTCGCCGGGCACACTCGTTTCGGTGACTTCCAGCGAAGCCTCGGCGTGGCGCCCAACATCCTCACGGCCCGGCTCGACGGCTTCGTCGCCGCCGGCCTGATGGAGCGGCGGCGGTACTCAGAACATCCAGAGCACTACGAGTACCTGCTCACCGGCAAGGGCCGCGACCTTGCGCCCGTCATCGTCGCCCTCGGCGCCTGGGGCGACCGGTACGCCGCGCCGAACGGGCCGCCGATCATCTACCAGCACACCGCCTGCGGCAGCGAGATCCATCAGCGGATCCGCTGCGCAGAGTGCGAACACGAGATCCGCAATGCCGACATCGGGGTACGGCCCGGACCAGGCCTGCTGCCCAGTCCCGCCGGACGAACCGGTAGGTGAGAGCCGGCAACCGCCAGGCCTGCAGGGCGGTCGCGGCTTCAGGGCCGGTTTGTACTCGTCTGGGGCATGTCGTGCGTCATAGTCATGTGAAGGCAGACATGGTCCTTTTTCCGCGCATCCGCCAGGTTGCAGTGCTCGCCATCCTGCTGGTCGGCCTGACCATTCAGATGGCCCCGGCATCTGCGGCCGCACTCCCGCGAGCAGGCGGACACGCCCGTCCCGGCGCGGTGGCGGCATCGGGTGCCCGGGCGGCGGGATCGGCCGCCACCAGATCCGTCCGGTCCCGGTCGCATCAGGCCGGTGTCATCCGGCCAAGGATCAAGCCGGCCCACGGATTCGGCTGGCCAGGCGGCCGCACGTTGGGTACGCGAGAAGCGGGCGGCCCATTGGCAGCGCCGCGGCCAGCCGCGCCGGGCGTGCCGCGGCCGTCCGCGCGGCCCTCGCCGGCACCACGGTGCCAGCACACATGCTCGGGCCTCATCCAGCCCGACATCGTCTACCCGTGCACCACGCCGTCGGGCAGCGGCACGGATACCTTCACGCCGTCTTTGACCAGCACGACTGACCTGCTGCTTTTCCGGGTCCTCGATACGGCGGGCGATGCGCAGACCCTTACTCTGACCGCACCGGGCGGCGGCACGGTCAGCTGCCAGCTGTCGAGTGACGATCTGATGTGGCAGTGCCCGGCCAGCCAGGCGGGCACTTACACCCTGCAGGTCCAGAACGGCGGCAGCTCTTACACGCTTGCTTACCGGCCGCTGCTGTCCGACCCGTCCTGCACCGCCGCGAACCCCTCGTTCGCTGCACCGGTACTGACCGCCTCGCTTGCCGCTGACGGGGTCGGGGCCTGTTACACGCTGGCCATGACCGCGGGCCAGATCCTGCACGTCAACAGCACGGCGGCGAACCAGGGTCTGCTGGTCACCGTGTACGACTCCACCGGTGCGCAGATCTGCTTCGATGATCAAGGCGACTGCCCGCTGAACGGTACCGGCCCGTACTTCGTGCAGGTGGATGCCGTCCAGGCAAACGCGGTCACCTACCACCTTGAGCTCAACAACATCAGCCAGCCGCAAGGCTGCCGGCCGGGGCCGCAGCTGACCTATGGCAGGGTTCCCGGCACGCGTTCGGTCAACCGCTGCCGCACCCTGACGGTCTCAACGGCGGGTCAGTACCAGGTCTACGCGGTGAGCCCGCAGGACGGTATTCCCGCCAGCACGCTGTACACGCCGGATGGCACGGTCGCGTGCACCAACACCTACTCCAGCACCGCCCCAACATGCCAGCTCGCGGCGGGGACCTACAATCTCGTCGCCGATCCGTATCCCGCCAGCCGGGCACAGGTGGGCGCCGTCTTCATCGCGGCAGACGAGAGCCGTGGATGCCAGGCGACAGGAGACTCGGATTTCGCCTCCGGCCCTGCCACCGGAACCTTCGCGGGCGTCGGCGAGGAAATCTGCCTGACGCTGCCGGCCTCCGCAGGCCCCGCGGTGTACCTGTTCAATCAGCCCACAACCGACGGTTCCTCGCCCCAGCTGGAGGTCGTCGACGCAACGGGTGCACAAACGTGCCAGAGCACCGACTTCGTTTACAACGACTGCGCACTGACCGGTACCGCGCCCTTCCGGGTCATCCTTTCCGGCCAGCAGGCCGGCGGCGGCTATCGCGTGCTCGCGCAGTCTTCAGCGTCGACGGCGGGCTGCGCGGTGTGGCCGCAGTCCGGCTTCGGCGGCTCCTTTGGGGCAACGGTGAAACTGGCCGGCGCCACGGACGCGGCCTGCCTTCGCATCCCCGCGAAGCAGCATTCGACCGGCGAGATGATCGACTACTCGAATCTGGCGAACGTTGTGGACGCGGCGATCGACGTCAACGATCCAGGCCGGCAACAGCATCTGCATCGGCGCGAGCACGGCCATCTGCGCCGAGAGCCCCGGGGTAACCTACACAGCACTGCTCATCAGCAGTACAGGGGCACGCGACACCTACCATCTGGTGCGCCGCGATGTTTCCAGCACCGCCCACTGCTCCACGCCGGCGTCGACGGTGGTGGGCGGCCCGGCCACCACGATTGGACTCAACTCGGCGCTGGACACCCAGTGCCTGCGGGTGACCGCCACGGCCGCCGACAGGCTTTCGTTCGACATCCGCGCCACCGCGCCGAACCCGGCCGGGGCCATTCTGCAGGTGACGGACGCGAGCGGGGCCGTCGTGTGCGGACAGTTCGACGTGATCTGCCGCGCCACGGGCTCCACCTCATACCAGCTCCTGGTGACCGCCGAGGGTTACCAAGGCAACGCGATTACGGCGCACGTGGACGCCTGGCTCGTGGGCACCGGGTCCGGCTTCACGTCTCAGTGCCGGGCTCACCAGCTGTCCGGGGCAACCGGCTGGGCGCCCATCCGGGTGAAGATGTCCGAGGCCGCCGTTGGTTACTGCGCCGTCTTGAGTGTGCAGGCCAACCAGGAGACCACGATCTACAGCCCAAACTTCACCGATACTGGCGTGGACCAGCCGGCCATGGTGGTGGAGTCCGCCGCGGGCTGGTCCAGCGATCAGATCCTCTGCGCTGGCGGGGACTCGTACATTGCGTGCGAGCTGCCCATATCCACCCCCCCGGGGAAATACGTGCTGCTTCTCTACCCGGCTCAACTGCCCCTGCCGGCGGCAATCGCATTCCAGGGCGTCTGCACGCTCGACTGCCCCGGCGGGCTGGTGCACCCGGTCATCACCTCGGTGCAGCCCGCTACCGGACCTGCCGGGAGCATCAACAAGCTGACTATTGGCGGCACCGACCTGAACCTCGGCGTTCAGGTCGACCTCGCCAGCAACGGGACAGTGGTTGCCCAGGCCAAGCCAGTTTCTCTTAGCAGGTGCCGACGGCGTCGCGGTCCTGACCGAGGCCGGGGTGGCCAGGACCTCCAGGAGCAGGCCGGTGGTGTCGACGGCGATGTGCCGCTTGCGGCCGTTGACCTCTTGGCGTTATCCCAGCCCCGGCTGGCTTTGGGCACGGTCGCCGCGGCCCGCACCGACTGCGAATCGATCACCGCCGCGGTCGGCTCGGTGGCCCGGCCCGCCGCCTGGCGGCCGCCGCGCTTAACGCGTCATCCAGAACGATCGTGACCCCGCAGTCGTTCCACCGCTGGTAGAGGCCGTAGACGGTGCGCCTGAGCGGGAATTCGTCCGGCAGCGCCCGCCACACGCACCCGTTGTGGATGACATACCGGATCGCGTCCACCACCACCCGGCGGCGGTGCTGTTCAGGCCGCCCGCCCGCGGCGGTCTGGCAGGCCGGAACCGGCAGCAACGGGCCGATCAGCGCCCACTCGGCATCGCTGGCATCGGAGGGATACACGCGCAACCGGAGCGCCGACGGCATGGCCCTGACCGTGCGCCTTAATACCCATGGCGTTGCCCCTGGCACATACGACGTGGTGCAGGACGGCGTGGGCTACACCGTCGGCGTACCCTCTTCCGGGCTACCTTCCCGGCGCCTACCAGGTCACGGCGGCTCCGTCTGCGGCAGGCCCGGCACGGGCACATAGGTGAGCGCAGGTGCGCCATGCCACGCCAGGGAACCTGATCCGCGCGCCGCCGGGTCACAAGCCGGATGGCGGATGCCGCACTAGGTACGTGGCGTCGTCCGGGTGGCTGTGCCCGCACGCAGGTTCGAAATGGCCCGGGCCAGGCGCGTGATGCCGTCCGCGATCGCCCGCTCGTTGAGGTTCGAGTATCCGAAGATGAGGCCGCCCCGCGGCGCCGGCGACAGCCGGTAAGGCGTTACGCCGGCGACCGCGACTCCTTCGCGGGCCGCCGCCGCGATCACCGCCGCCTCCTCAAGATCCTGGGGCAGCCACGCGACCAGGTGCAGGCCAGCGGCGATCCCGGCCGGCTCCAGTTCGGGCAGGCGCCGGGCCAGTGCGGTCAGGAGCGTGTCGCGGCGGGAGCGATACATGGGGCGCATGCGCCGTAGATGGCGGTCGAACTCGCCCCGGGAGAGGAAGTCAGCGAAGGTCAGCTGGTCCAGGATGGGGGAGCCGCGGTCGGCCAGCAGCTTGGCTTCCGCGAATGGCTCGACGAGCTCCCGCGGCAGGATGAGCCAGCCGAGCCGAAACCCGGGCGCCAGGGTCTTGCTCGCGGTCCCAGCGTAGGCGACCCGGTCGGGATCCAGGCCCTGCATAGCGCCGATGGGGGCGCGGTCGTAGCGGTATTCGGCGTCGTAGTCGTCCTCGATGATCAGCGCCCCGGTCCGCTGTGCCCATGCGAGTACCGCGGCGCGCGCCTGGGGGGAGAGCACGCCTCCGGTCGGCCATTGGTGCGATGGAGTGAGGATCAGGACGTCGGCGCTGAGCTCCGCCAGGGCGTCCACGGACACGCCGCCGTCGCCCACCGGCACGCCGGTCAAGTTCAGGCCCAGCGACTGCGCGATGGGGCGGGCGTCGTCAGAGGCCGACGGGTCCTCGACGGCCACCGTTCTGGCGCCACGGGCGGCCAGCACTCCCAACAGCAGCGACACCGCCTGCGCGTAGCCGTTGGTGACAACGATCGTCTCTGGATCGGCGTTGGTCCCCCGCACGCGGTTGAGGTATGCGGCGAGCGACGCCCGGACCTCCGCCGCCCCGCGGCCGTCGAGATAGCCAAAAAGCTCGTCGGGGGCCCCGGTGAGAACGCGGCGGACGGAGCGCAGCCAGGCGGCCCGCGGGAAGGCCGCGAGGTTGCTGCGACCGTAGCCGAAGTCGACCACGGGCCGCGAGCCGGGCGTGGTGAATCCGGTCGCTCAGGCCCCGGTGCGGCGGGCGCCGGTGCGGCGGCCGGCGTGGCCGCCACCTGCGTGTAACCGCCGCTGCGGCTGGTCAGGTACCCCTCGGCCACGAGCTGCGCATAGGCCTCGACGACAACCCCGCGCGTGACACCCAGCTCAGCCGCCAAGGCGCGGGTCGGCGGAAGCGCAACGCCAGCCGGCAGGGCTCCCGAGCGGATCCGCTGGCGGATCGACGCCTCGATCTGGCGGTGCAGCGCGGCCCCCTCGTTGCGGTCCAGGTCGATCGCCAGCTCCGAGACCGGTGACAAATTGGTCCTCAAATCCAGCACAAAACTGGATCTTATCCAGGGACCGATTTTCTGGAAACCTGCGTGTCATGACCACTACAGCGCAGTTCCTCACCACCGTTCGCCGTTCGAGCTTCGCCGGTCAGGTCCTCGCTCCCGGCACCCGCGGGTACGACTCCGCCCGGTCGGTCTGGAATGGGATGATCGACCACCGCCCGAAGCTGATCGTCCAGTGCGCCTCGGTCGATGACGTAGTCACCGCGGTGCGCACCGCCCGTGAGCACGACCTGGAGATAGGCGTCCGTTGCGGTGGCCACAACATCGCTGGCCTCGCTGTGCCGCACGGCGGGCTCATGATCGATCTCACCCCGCTGGGCCGTGTCACCGTCGATCCGGTCACGCGGCGCGCCCGGGTGCAGGGCGGCGCGATGCTCAGTGCGCTGGACCGGGCCACGCAGCCCTTCGGCCTCGCCACAACGGCCGGAAACGTCTCGCACACCGGAGTCGGCGGGCTGACGCTGGGCGGTGGCATGGGCTGGCTGGCGCGCCAGCACGGCCTCACCTGCGACAACGTCGTCTCCTGCACCGTCGTCACCGCCGAGGGCGGGGTCGTTCGTGCGTCCGCCGACGAGCACCCCGACCTGTTCTGGGGCCTGCGCGGCGGTGGCGGCAACTTCGGAATCGTGGCCGAGTTCGAATTCCGGCTGCATCCCGTCGGCACGCGGGCCCTGGTCGCGGAACTCGCCTTCCCGCTCGATCGCGCCGCGGCAGCGCTCCGCGGCTGGCGCGACCTGGCCGAGGAGGCCGACCGCCAGGCCACACTGACCGCGGAGATCTCAGGCGATACCGTCACCCTCGGATACGTGTGGGTGGGCGACCCGGAGGCCGGTCGCGCGATGCTGCCGGCGCTGCGCTCCGTTGGCGTGCCGGGCGGCGAGGTCGTGCGCGAGCTCTCCTACCTGGAACTTCAGACGCGCGACGACAGCATCGAGGGCCCCGCGTACCGGCGCTATTGGAAGGGCCACTACCTCCCCGAACTGTCCAACGGCGCAATCGGGGCGGTCCTGGACCGCGACCCGGCGGACGCCACTGTGCCGGGCGTCAGCTTCCAGGCCTACGGCGGCGCGATCGCCGACGTCGACGATGACGCGACGGCGTTCAGCCATCGCCACACGCGCTTTGAGTACGTCGCCGCCGCGAAATGGAGCGATCCTGGCGAGGACGGCCTGCGGATGGGGGCTGCGCGGCAAGCGGCCGCCAAGCTCGACCCGTTCGCCGTGGGCGCCTATGTCAACGCGCTCAGCGACGAGGGCGCGTCGGGTGTACGCCGGGCCTACTCCGAGGCCAAGCGCGCGCGCCTGACCACGGTCAAGGACACCTACGACCCGGACAACGCCTTTCACCTCAACCACAACATCGCCCCCACCGGGCACTGAGCGGCGAATGCCGGAGGTCATCCGGCGCCGAGACCCGGCCCGTCCTGCCTATCTTGAGGTGTGATCGTATCTGTCATAGGGTCACAAAAAATAGGCTAGATCGCGCAGATTTCTAGATCAGATGTGCGCACTTTGCCCACAGTCGCCCGAGGGGAGCCGTCCAGATGAGGCGAGCAGGGTCCGAGCCGCCGGACCGGGAGGTGCAGCGGGACGGCCCGTACGTGCTGGCGGAGATCGCGAGCCAGCCGGACTGCTGGGCGAGAGCGCTACAGGTCAGCGACGAAGCCGCGAAGGTGCTGCCGGATCGCGGTGAGCGCGTGGCCATTACCGGCTGCGGCACTTCCTGGCACATCGCGGTCGCGATCGCGGCGGCGCGCGAGGCGGCCGGGCACGGCGAGACCGACGCGTTCCCGGCATCGGAACTGCCGGTCCGGGCGTACGACGCGGTGCTGGCCATATCACGGTCGGGCACGACCACCGAGGTGCTCGACGCGCTGCAGAACGTGCCGGGCTCGGTCCGCAAAATCGGCATCACCGCGGATGCTTCCCGGCCGATCCGCGATGCCGTGGATCAGCTTCTGGTGCTCGACTATGCCGACGAGGAGTCGGTGGTGCAGACACGTTTCGCCACGACGGTGCTGACGCTGGCGAGAGCGGCCATCGGGCATGATCTCGCACCGGTGGTGGAGCAGGCGAGGGCGGCCGTGGCCGCCGAGCTTGATGATCGTCTCGTCAACCGGCCGCACTACGTCTTCCTGGGCCATGGCTGGTCCACCGGCGTGGCCCGCGAGGCGGCGCTCAAGGTAGAGGAAACAGGCGCGGCGTGGAGCGAGGCGTACCCGGGGCTTGAATACCGGCACGGGCCGCTTTCGGCCGCCACCGAGGAGTCGGTGGTCTGGCTGCTTGGCGTGGCTGACGACACACTCGTGCGCGACATCGGGCGCACCGGGGCGACGGTTGTCGCCGCGGGCCGGGATCCGCAAGCCGAGCTTGTGCTTATCCAGCGGGTGGCGGTGGCCACGGCCCAGGCCCGTGGCCTTGACCCGGACCGGCCCAGGTACCTGACGCGCTCGGTGCTGCTCACCGGCCGGTGACCGATCGGCCGCGCACCCGCTATTTGATCGATCCGGCGGTGATGCCCTGCACGATATAGCGGTTGAGTACCAGGGCAAGGACGCCGGGAATCGCCGCGGCTATCACCCCGCAGGCCATCAGCAGGGTGAACGGGACGATGCGCTGCTGGTTCAGGGCCGCGACGATCACGGTGACGGGCTGGGTCGATATGTCGGTGGTGAGGATCAACGGGAACAGGAACTGCGCCCAGGCCAGCAGGAACGTGATGATCGCGGCGGCGGCGATGCCGGGGGCCGCCACGGGGATGACCACCCGGAGCAGGGCCCGCACCGGCCCAGCACCGTCAACGGCGGCGGCCTCTTCAAGCTCCGGCGGGATGGTGTTGAAGTAGTTGTAGAGGATCCAGATCGCCAGCGGCAGGAACCCCGAGACGTACACCAGGATCACCGCGATGTAGGTGTTCACCAGGCCGAGGCTGGCCATGATGCGGTACAGCGGGATCAGTGTGGCGTAGGCGGGCAGCATCAGCGTGGCCAGCACGCTCACGAAGATCGTCCGCTTGAACCTGAACCTGAGCCGGGCGAAGGCGTACGCGGCGAAGATCGCGATGACCACGGTGAGAACCATCGCGGCCCCGGACTCGATCGCCGAGTTCAGCAGCGACCGCCAGAGCTGACCGGAGATCCCGGCGCCGGCGCCGCCGATGCCGAGCGCCTGACGGTAGCTGGTGGCGGTCAGCGGCGACGGGAAGTAATGCACGGGCGTGCTGTCGGCCCCGGACAGCGTGCTCAGGCTGGTATTGAGCGCCCAGTAGATGGGGAACAGCGACCACAGCAGGATCACCGCGAGCGCGACGATGCGCCCGAGCGCCCGGGCCGGCCGGCCGGACAGCGCCCGCCCGGCTGGCCCTTCCGTTACCCGGGTCACCGCCCGCGCCGTCCGTTCGCGGGTGCCAGCGTCCGCCATCACGCGGCCTCCACCCTGCGGTAGAGCAGCGCGAGTGCCGCCATGGACAGCGCCGCGGTTGCCAGGGTCACCAGCAGCGACAGCGCGTAGCCGCCGCCGAAGTTGAGGTCGGTGAACGTCGTCACGTAGGTCTGCAACATGATCGATGAGCCCAGGGGCGCGATCCCGTTGAGGATGTACACCTGGTCGAAGATGTTCAGCGACAAGACCAGCGCCTCGACCGTGGCAATGGCGATGGCCGGCCGGATAAGCGGCAGCGAGATGCGGCGGAACATCGCCACCGAGCCGGCGCCGTCCACCCGCGCTGCCTCGTACAGGGTTGGCTGGATCGATTGCAGTGCCGCGAGGATGATCAGCACGGACAGCGGCGTGATCTGCCAGACCTGCACGATCTCGATCAGCAGGATCGTCAGCCACCGGTCGAGCCCGAGCCATACGTGGTAGCCGCCGATGGCGTGCACCGAGTGCAGGGCGCTGTTCATCACGCCGAAGGTCGGGTTGTAGATCCAGCTCCAGATGACGGCCTCGACCACGGCGGGCAGCGCCCACGGCAGGACGATGATGGCGAGAATGACGCCACGGAACCGGGACCTTCGCTGCAGCGCCACGGCTATCGCGGTGCCGAACACCACCGAGAGCACGACACCGATGGCCACATAGACCGCTGTGTTGACCCAGGACTCGCGGATGACCGGGTTGGCGAACAGCTCCCGGAAGTTGCCGAGGCCGATGAACCGGGTCGGCGGGTCAAGCGGCATCACGCGGAAGAACGCCTCCACCGTGGTGTCCGCCGTCGGCACGAAGGACAGCGCACCGATGAACACCACCAGCGGCGAGATCAGGACGTAAGGCAGCATCCGCCGGCGGAAGGACGCATTCATCGCGGGACAGCCTCCTTACCGGCCGGGCGCTGGTGCTCTTCGCGCCGGCGGATCTGCCGATACCCCTGGTGCTGGTCTGGTGCCAGGCGCAGCTTCCTACCCGGAAGTCTTCAGCGTGTTCACCTGGCTCGCTATTGCCTGCACCGCCTGCGCCACGGTCTCCTGCCCGGTGGCTGCCTGGTGGATGTTCGTCTGCACCGCGGCACTGAACTGGACATACCATGGCGGCGCCCCGTTCGGGAACGGTGGCTGCGCGTGTGTCTTGATGATGCCTTCCAGCTGCGACGATTCACCAGGGTTCCCGTGGGTGGTCAGCAGGTTGAAGCTGGACAGCCTGGCCGGCAGCGGGAATGTGCTGACCACGTTCTTCGGTCCCTGCAGCCCGGCCCAGGTCGCCTGGTTCTCGGTGTTGGTGAACCACTGGATGAACTTCACCGCGCCAGCCACGTTCTTGGCCGTCTTCGGGATGCCGATGCCGTCGGGGTTGGCGACGTTCTTGCCCACCCCGGCAGACCCTGGCGTCGGGATGTACTCGGTCTGGTTCACCACGCTGGAGGATGCCGGCACGTTGTAGATGGAGCCGACGCTGCCGGAGTAGTCGCACATCACCGCGGCGACCCGGTTCTTCGCCATCTCGGTGGTGAAGCCCTGGTAGTCGGTGGTGTTGATGTTGCCCTTCGGCACCAGGCCGCTCTTGTACGCGTTGACGATCCAGTTCATCGCCTGGTACCCGGGTGAGCTCGGCGAGGTGAACGCCGGAGCGTCCTGGGCGGTCAGCACCTGGCCGCCGAACGCCGCGGTCATCTGGTACCAGCAGGTGGACAGGCCCTCGGCCGTGGCGAGCTGGATGTCGAGCGGGCTGGCCATGCCGTTGGCCTTGCCCACCTTCTTCAGATCGGCAGTCCACGCGGCGAGCGTGGTGGGCATCGCCGTGACACCGGCCTTGGTGAAGTCCTTCTTGTTCACGGTGGTGACCAGGAACGAGGAGTCGAACGGCATCCCCATCAGCTTGTTGTCCGAGACGAACGTGTTCACCTGCGGGAAGTCCGCCTTCAGGCTGGCCACGTTGAACCACTTGTTGAGTGGCACGAACCAGCCGGTCTTCTCGTACTCGCCGACCTTGGACCAGTCAACGTCGGCGGCATCGGCGAAGTAGGTGTTCGCCGACGCGGCCGCGGCGATCTTGGTCTGCAGGTCGTCCCACCCGATGTTGACCCAGTTGACCTTGATGCCGGTCTGCTTGGTGAACTGGTCGAGCAGTGCCTTCGGGGGGGCGGGGTAGGCGACGGCGACGGTGATCGACTTAGACTGAGCTCGCGCTGGTGGTACTGCTGCTGCTGCCCGACCCGCAGGCGGTGCCGAGAGCGACCAGGCCAGCCGAGAGCACGACTGCCCCGGCCCGCCTGGTCAGGATCCGTGGATTGGTCATCGGTCTCCTCTTTCGGTGAAGAGTTCGGTAAGCGCGGGGTCGCCCAGCGCGTCATGGGCCGCAGGTGTGCGGAGCGGGCCGCGGCCGCCGGGGCCGGGATGAAGGCGCACCGCGGGGGTCTGCCCGGCTGCCAGAGCCAGAGCGCATCGTTCGCGGCGCGGCGGGCGGCTGACCGCGCCAGGCGCGCAGCGTGGCCGGGCACTGTTGCGCGGTCACGATCGTTTGCGCTCATGTTCCGTCAATCTAGAGTGAATTCCGTCAGAGTGTCCAGCCTGCATATGCGCTCTGGTTGTTCAATCGTGCACAAGCGACCAACGGCAACGGCCAAGCCGCGCGGCCCCCGGCGTAGACAAGCGGCCAACCTGCGCCGATATGCTCTCTTGCTATGCACAGGGCGGCACGACTGAGCGCGATCCTGGCGCGGCTCGCCAACGGCGGTTCGGTCGCGGTCGCTGATCTCGCGGATGACCTGGACGCGTCTCCGGCCACCATCCGCCGGGACCTGGTGATCCTGGAACAGCAGCGACTGCTGGCACGAACGCATGGCGGTGCCATCGCGCACGCCGTTTCCTACGAGCTGCCCTTGCGGTACAAGGGTGTCCGGTACGCCGACGAGAAGCGGCGCATCGCCCGGCAGGCGGCGGAGTACGTGTCGGAGGGGATGGCGGTAGGCCTGACCGGTGGGACAACCGCCACCGAGGTCGCGCGGGCCATCGCCGACCAGCAGAAGCTCACCATCGTCACGAACGCCCTCAACATTGCCTCTGAGCTAGCGGTCCGCCCCCGCCTCAAGCTGATCTCAACCGGAGGCGTAGTGCGCAGTCAGTCCTACGAACTGTCGGGACCGATCGCGGAGGCGAGCCTCACCGGGCTCAACCTCAACATCGCCTTCATCGGCGTCGACGGCATCGACGCACGGGCGGGCTGCACCACGCACCAGGAGGTCGAGGCGCACACGAACGCTGTCATGATCAAGTGTTCCCGGCGTGTTGTCGTGGTCGCCGACAGTTCCAAGATCGGAAAGATCGCGTTCGCCCGGATCTGCGAGGTGACAGCGGTGAGCGAGCTCATCACCGACGAGGCCGCGGACGCCGATGCGGTACGGGCACTGACCGACGCGGGGGTCACGGTCACCCTGGTCTGAAAGACCACTCTCGTTCTGCCTGCCCGCTTGCCCCGGGGTGCTCCCCGCCTTCCCATCACCTCCGTTGGCCCGGGGAAGGCTCATCGGCCCAGGCGTCATCGGCTGTCCGTCCGCGATCGGCGGTATGACGGGGCATATGTGCATATCCACTCTTGAGCAGTGACTGAATCTGCTCTAAAGTGCTCAGATATGGCCGCTGTAGGCGATCACGCAGTCGCCAGGTACCGTGCTGGCGCTCCGCCGGCTACGCCCGACAATCCACGCATCGCCGCCGCAATGAGGCCCGGCCTGCGCAATCCCTCCGCGGCACATGGTGCTGCCGGAACCGGCGCCTGTCCGGCGCCTGACCTCATGCCGCTTACCACCTGAGGTAATGCCGAGCGGCTGATTCCTCAGCGAAATGACGGCCCAGTGAGCGAATCGCATCGAGGAGAACTCATGAGCAGACTGACCCGGGGCCTCACGGCCACGCTGCTTGCCCTGCCGATGATCGCCGCCCCCGCGGTGGGATCCGTCCTGTCAAACGCATCGTCGGCCCAGGCGGAGGCCAACCCTCCTCCGGGCACCGATCTCAAGCCGGTGCTGGGCTGGAGTAGCTGGAGCTTTTTCAGGGACACCTCAGACGCCGCCATCGACGAGGCGGCGGCCCGCGCGATGAAGCAAAGTGGCTTGGCGCGGCTCGGGTACCGGTACATCAACCAGGACGACTTTTGGTATCAGTGCCCCGGGCGGCAGGGCCCGGACGTTGACCGTTACGGCAGATGGGTGACTCGCCCCGACAAGTTCCCGCCCGGCCCCGGCGGCGAGAACGGCATCGAAGTTGTCGCCGACTACGTGCACAGCCTCGGGCTGAAGTTCGGCATCTACGTGACGCCCGGAATCTCCGATCAGGCCGTGGCCAAGAACACCCCGATCCTGGGTACCCACTACACCGCGGACGAGATCGCCACCAAGGCCCGGCAGAACAACTACAACTGCGGTGGCATGACGGGCATCAACTACGCCAAGCCCGGCGCCCAGGCTTACGTCAACTCCATCGTCGATGAGCTCGCCCGCTGGGGCGTGGACTACATCAAGCTCGATGGCATCACCGACCAGAACGCAGCCGACATCCAGGCCTGGTCGAACGCGATCCGGCAGCTGGGCCGCCCGATGCAGCTGGACGTTACCGAGGGTTCTTACACCATCGCGCTCGGGCCGACGCTGGACAAGTACGCCACCCAGTGGGAATACACCTCCGACATCGAGAACTACGGCGGCAAGGGGCTGACCAGCTACCCCAACGTGGCGAGGAGGTTCACCACCCTCGCCCTGTGGGAGCCCACGTACGGCGGCCGGATATTCGCCGGGTACAACGACTTCGACTCGGTCGAGGTCGGCAACTGCAGGAACTCCGTCGGCTCCACCGACCCATTCGGGTCGGTTTCCTACCCGGACGGCGACGGGCTGACCGTCCAAGCGCGGCAGACCGTGCTGAGCCTGTGGGCGCTGGCCTCCTCGCCGCAGATCCTCGGTACCAACCTGACTCAGCTCTGCCGCGCCGACGTGCGCCTGCTCATGAACCGGGCGGTGCTCTCCGTCGAGCAGGACGGGATCGACGCATCGATGATCGTGAACAGCACCACGGAGAAGGTGGTCGCCAAGACCGAGCGGTCCGGCGATGTCGTGGTGGGGCTCTTCAACCCGACCACCAAGGCTGAGGTGATCTCAACCACCGCGTCCGCCATCGGCTTGCCCGGCAGTGCCCACTACCAGCTATCGAACCTGTGGACGCACCGGAATACCCACAGTGGCAGCACGATCAGCGCGACCGTGCCGTCGCAGGGCGTGGCTTTCTACCAGGTCAGCCCGATCCGGTAACGCCCCACTGTCCCGCCCTCGGCCACCTTCATCGGATCTGCATGCCGTTGCCCGCCTGGCCTGCACACCTGCCACCGATCCTCATGTCATCGCCGGCGAACGCCGGAGCACAAGAGGAGAGGATGCGCCATGTTGTACGGCAGGGTTACGGTGAACCCGGTCAGCGCCGCGTGGAACACGGTGGCCCGGTTCGATGACTACACCGACGCGCAGCAGGCGGTGGACCGGCTCTCCGATGACGGGTTCCCGGTCGAGCGACTGGACATCGTCGGCTCCGACCTGCGGCTGGTCGAGCGGATCACCGGTCGGCTGACCAAGCCGCGGGCGGCAGCCGCGGGCGCGCTCGGCGGGCTGTGGATCGGGTTGCTGCTCGGTCTCCTGTTCGGCCTGTTCACCACCGGGCACGCGTGGCTCGCCGTGGTGGCGACCGGGGCCGGCCTGGGCGTGGTATGGGGCGCGGTCTTCGGGTTCGCCGCCCACTGGGCGACCCGGGGCAAGCGGGACTTCAGCTCCATGCGCGTGCTGTCCGCGGCCACGTATGACCTGGTGGCCAGGGACGGGACCGCCGAGCGGGCCCGGGCCATGCTGTCCGAGGCCGGGCTGCTGCCCGCGGCTGGGGGCGACGGGCAGGGGCCGTGGCGGGCCGCCTGAGCCGGCCGCCAGGGAGCTACGTGCCCGCGCGGCTCCCCGGCGCCGCCGCGCTGCCGGGCGGCGAGCCCGCCGGGCCTGGTTAGCCGTACTCGATCAGGCCGCGCAGGTAGGCGGCCTGCCCGGCGTGCTGGAGGTCGTCAGAGATCACGCTCACAAGGCGCACGCCGAGTGTCACCGGCGGATCCCAGCCCTTGTCCACGACGCGCGGCAGGTCGGCGTCGGTGAGCGTGGCCACGTAGCGCAGGGTCCGCTCGTGCACGGCGTCGTAGTACGCGGTGAGCACCTCGGCGGAGTCGACGGTGATCGCCGCGGCCTGGTCGGGCGTGTGCCCGTACCCATGCTCCATCGAGCCGGCCGGCAGGCCGAACCGCGGCGCCCATTCGCCGGACTGCCACACCTGCCCGGTCTGCGCGACACCCGCGACGTGGTCGTCCTGGATTCGGGTCAGGTGCCAGATCAGCCATGCGATCGAGTTCCCTTCCGGGTAGGGCCGGAAGGCGAGTTGATCCGGGGTCAGGCCCATGACGGCCGCATGCACGGTCTCACGGACCCGGCCGAACGCGTCGGCGAGCAGGCTGGCGCTGGTCAAAGCGGCTCCCTTCGGGGACGGTGGCGCTTGCCCTGGACCCGGCAAGCGGCGCCCGGCCCTGGTATCCCTTCACCGCTATCACGCCGCGAGCCGCCCCGCGCGGCCGGGGGCCAACCGCCCCGGCCGCGAAGTCGCGGGGCGTGCCCGCGGGCCAGATCAGTGCGGTACGGCCGTGGCCGTGGCGCCGTAGACAGTTCCGGCACCAGTGCTCGTAGCTCAACGGATAGAGCATCTGACTACGGATCGTTTGGCCCGTCCCGCTGTGCTGACCAGGGAAACGCAGGTAACGTCCGACCGGTGTGCGCCGAATCAGAGGCTCTATCTCGGGTGGCTTTCGAGGGTCTTCGGCTGAGTTGTCTCCCAACTTCGCGCACTGGAGACGACCATGATCCAATCTCGCGAGCGCAACGATCCGCCGCCTCGCCCTGTCACCTTCACCGCGGCAGAAGATCTCAACCCATTCGAACTGGCCGAGTTGTGAGCCGACCGCATGGCCTGGCCCGTCGATGGGCGGACGCCGTACGACGAACTGGCCGAGCTTGCCGTCATGTCCGCGCTCGCCAGATGGCTGCGACGTTGGCTGCCAATCGCCATTCACAGCGCGATGCTCGCCGGGGCCTGGCCGGAAGCCGCTGTCGGCGCACTCGGAGACAGCCTCGACGTCGCGTACCAGCGCTGGCACGAGTGGGCCACCCGGCAGCGGGGAGCTATCTATTGGACACGTACACGTTCCGTTCCGGGCGGCGAACTCTAGATCCAGATGGGTGCTGGAGGCTGGTCTCAGCGTCCTTGCGGGCTGAAGTGGGCGAGGAGTCGCTGTGCGTAGTGCGTTTCCCAGGGCTCGCCTGGCTGGTTGGCGGTGTACTCCTTGTCGAGGCCGACGAGCAGGTAGACCAGCTCACTGCGGACCGGCTTGGCCCCGAGCAGTGCGGGCAGTTCGGACAGGTTGATCAGCCAGTCCGCATACCAGCTGGCCCAGTCGTCGTCGGCGCCGTCGACAATCCGGAAGACACGATGGTGGGTTTCGCCTGCTTCATGGAGCAGGCTGCTGATCTGTTCCAGAGGTGCCGTCATCTAATTCCCCCTGTCACTGGCATAGCCGTCCCGGCCGTAGCCCAGCCCGCTGGAATCTACCCGCCTGGGCAGGACACCGGCAAGGATCAACTCCGACCCAGACTGATCGTGCGGTTCAAGCCAGGGTGGCCGGTGGTTGCCCGCTCGGTATCGGTGACCCCGATCATCTGGACTGAGCGTTCACGGGGCGAGCGGTCCGAAGATGCCAGTTAGGGCCAGCGCCGGCTGGTCAGGACCAGCCGGTACCCGTCCGGGTCCACGATCGTGACACCCCCGTGATCCCAGTACGGGTTGCGGGAGGCGGCCCGAGTGCCACCCGCAACGACCAGGCGGCTGACAATGTCCGCGTCCACCTCGCCATCGAGGTACAGCACCAGCAGATCTTCCTCGGTCGGCGCGGCTGGTGCCGCAGCGTCCGGATCCTCGACGAGCTCGAGATGCCATGCGGCATCCGGCCAGCCGACCATCAGCAGCGCATGCCCGCCTTCCGCGGAGGAGCCAGCCCGGAACAGCACCTCAAGACCCAATCCGCCGATCCAGAACCGCTCAGCCGCCCGCAGGTCGCGGCTCGGGCGTGCAATACGCAGGTGGCTTGATGGCAGAGGCTTCATGGTCCGATCATCGCCGACGTCAGGCTCCAGGCGGCGCGGCCGGGACCGGTCCGGGGGGCTGCTCGTCGGCCTGGCGGGCGAGCAGGATGATCCGGTCACCGGGGCTGAGCGCCAGGTCGGGGTGGGGGTCGCGGAGTCTGCGGTGGTGCAGCACGGAGACGGGGATGGTGCCCGGTGGCCAGGTGAGGGCGCGCAGTGGCTGGCCGGCGGCGGGGGAGCCGCCTGCGATTGTGACTTCCAGGATCTGGTAGCCGCGCAGCGGGGTAGGCGGCTCGCGCAGGGCCGCCTGGGGGTCGGGCAGCGCCCATTCGGCGGCGAGCTGGCCCTGGGCGGCTTGGGTCTGGGAGGTGCTGATCCGTTGGGCGATCGCCTGCAGGACCCGGTTGTTGGTCACCCAGCCCTGCACGGTTTGGTTGTCGTCGGAGAGCACCGGCAGCCCGTCGCGGCCGTAGATGACCAGCTGGCGCAGCGCCTGGGCGAGTGATTCGCCGGCGAACAGCACCTGGGGGTCACGCTGGTAGGTAACCGGCCCGGGCAACCTGGTTGCGGCGGGGGCATGCTGACCATTGGCGCCGTCGGCTTGGCGGTCGGCGGCCAGCGGCTCGGAGAAGGCGCGCATGGCATCGGCGACCTTGAGGTCTTGCAGGACGCGCCACGGGGTGGCCCGGTCGATGTCGGTGCCGCGGCGCAGCAGCTTGGTGGTGTAGATGGTGCCGTAAGACAGCGCCCGCGAAGTTGCGGTGGCGATCGCGACCGCCAGCATGACCGGCAGCGTTAGGGCGAAATCGCCGGTCATTTCCACGACGCTGGCCAAAGAGGTGAGCGGGGCGCGGGCGGCGGCGGTGAATACCGCGCCCATGGCCACTACGGCGTATAGCGCGGGCTGGCCGGCGGCGGGGCCGAGCGCGTGGCGGGCGATCTCCCCGAATGCCATTCCGGCGGTGGCGCCGATGAACAGTGAGGGAGCGAACACCCCGCCGGAGCCGCCGACGCCGATGGTCAGGCTGGTGGCGATCATCTTCCCGGCCGCCAGCACGATCAGGAACCACAGGACATAGTGGCCGCCGACGGCCTGGTACATCACCGGGTAGCCGACACCGTACAGCTGCGGGATCGCGAGCAGCAGCAGCCCGAGGACGACGCCGCCGGCGGCGGGCCTGGCCCACTCCGGGCGCCCGCGCCAGGCCCGGTCGCAAAGGTCCTCGATCTTGTACAGCGCGTTCTTGAAGGCGATCCCGATCAGGGCGGCGAGCACCGCGAGCAGCGCCACCAGCAGGTAGTTCTGCGGGTGGTGCAGCACGATGCCGGGCGGGAACCCGGACAGGAACGGCCCGCTGCCCAGGAACGGCCGGGCGGTGACGTCGGCGAGCATCGCCGAGAGCATCACCGTGAACAGCGCGTCGACGGAAAACTCCCGCAAGATCAGCTCGACGCCGAAGAAAACCCCGGTGATGGGGGCGTTGAACGTGGCGGCGATGCCGCCCGCGGCGCCGCAGGCGACCAGGATCCGCAGCCGCTCCTCGGGCATCCGGATCCACTGGCCGAGGCCGGAGGCCAGCGCGGAGCCGATCTGGACGATCGGCCCCTCCCGGCCCACCGACCCGCCGGTGCCGATGCACAGCGCCGACGCCAGCGCTTTGACCACGCTGACCTGCGGGCGGATCCGGCCGCCGTTCTCGGCGACCGCGATCATCACCTCCGGCACGCCGTGGCCGCGGGCCTCGCGGGCGAACCGGTAGATCAGCGGCCCGTAGACCAGCCCGCCGGCGACCGGGATCACCACGAAGAACGCCAGGCCCAGCCACGGCAGATGACTGCTGGCCACCCGGCCCTGCTGGCCGAACGCGGCATGCCCGGTGGCCAGCCAGGTGAAGGCATTGATCAGGTAGCGGAACGCGACCGCGCCCAGGCCCGCGCCCACGCCGACAAGCAGCGCCAGGATGAACAGGCCCGGCCGCGAGCCGCGCAGCCACCTGCCCGCCCAGCCACGCAGGATCACTTGCCAGGCCGCTGGGTGTCGGCCTGCAGCGGTGAGCACCCACCGGGGCTGCGGATCATCTGCTGGACGCGGGCAGATCACGGGATGCATCGCGGTCAGGCTCGAACGTGGCACCGCCCTCGTGGGCCCGGGCATCGAGGTAAGCACGTTCCACGGGATCTTCCCGCGGGTGCGGCTGCCTCTTGCTCAGGGCATAGACGCCCACGGCAAGCGCGACAAGCAAGAGAGCGACTGGGATAGCTGACCAGATCACTGTCTGCCAGAGCGGCTCCACCGCGCCTATCTCCCATCTGCCTGCTAGTACGGCTGTCCAGGTCATGCTTTGCCAGAGCAAATCTTGCTTATAACAATAATTGCTAACGACAAACTTTGCAAGCTGGGCCCTCGCCCGAGTGGTGGGTTCTGGTGCGTTGGTGAGCAGCGACGTACGTGGTTGCGCAAGAAGACGTGGCCCCGCGCCGGAACCTGGCCGGCTCTGGCCGGTTGCATAGATTGCTTTAGACAACTATTGTCTAAAGCAAGCCCTATCGAGACCGGCTGGAGCCCTCTGTGGCCAGATCGGCACCTTGTGGTGATGGCTCCGGTGAGCCCTTCCGCCGGGGAAGGGAAGGCCTGGTGAGACGGTTCAGGTTCCGGGCGCTTGTCATGATCGAGTCCTTGGCCCCGGGCCGCCTGGGGCGGGATTCGGGCGGACTGGATTCGAGCGCGGCCCACGCACTGGTGATCCACGCCGGGGGTGCTGGCCAGCCGTCCTCCAGCAAGTACTTCCCGGCGACGATCTCCCGCGACGACGGACGGCCGCTAGAGCCAGGAGAGCGTCAGGTCGTGACCATCACCATTGCCGATGACGAGGCGGACCTGTTCCTCGGGCCGGGGCAGCCGTTCACGATCTGGGGCGGCGGCTCTGGGCACGGCATCGTCTCGCGCCGGGTGTTTACCGACTCCGGTCCGAGCTGAGCAGGCCATGCCCTGCGCGAAGGCACCGTGGGAGATGCTCATACCGCCAAGGCCAAGAGTGCTGTGATCCTGCCGCGAGGCCGCTTCGCGCGCTCTGCCCGGCGGCCGGTGCCCGGTTGCCCCGCCGGTGCTGGGGCCGGGCGGCTGGGTCGGTGCGCAGGTTCGACGGCTGGGCGGCACGGCTGCCGCCCACCTGCAACGCATCCGGCCATCCCAGCCTTGGTTGTCTGGCGCAATAATTGTTGGTATGTCTGACTCAACGGCCCGCGCTGAGCTGCCTTCTCCTGCGGACGCGGCTCCCGATGATCTGGTCGATACGGTACTGGCGGCCAGCCGGGCTCTGGTCGCGGTGGCGGCCCGGTCCCTGGCGGCGGCCGGAGACGAGGTGACGCTGCCGCAGTACCGGGCGCTGGTGGTGCTGGCGGCCAGCGGGCCGCAAGGAACGGCTGATCTGGCGGCTGCCCTGGCGGTGAACCCCTCGACGGCGACCCGTATGTGTGACCGCCTGGTGCGCAAGGGCCTGGTACGCCGCCACCGGCAGGCCGGTGACCGGCGCACGGTCCGGATCGCGCTGACGCCGGCGGGCCGCGACCTGGTCGCGGACGTGACCAAGCGGCGCCGTGCCGAGCTTGCCCGGCTTCTAGGCGTGCTGCCACAAGCGCAGCATGAGCCCGTGATCGCGGCGTTCCAGGCGTTTGCCGAGGCTGCGGGGGAAAGCCCGGCGCCCGGCGCGGCGCTCGGATGGGGAGGCCCGTGAGCGGTACAGCGGCCGGCCCAGCAGCGCGGGCCCCGGCAACAGCGTGGCCGGAGTAAACCCGGCGAGGCCGGTGCACCTAAAGCGCTCAGGTGCCGTGCCGGGTTCCTGCTGGTGCTGCCTGCACACCAGGGCAAGCCGTAAATCGCGGGTTGCCTGTAGTCAGGCGATGTGCCTGCGGGTGCGGGTGCGGATCTGGAAGATGACCAGGCCGCCCGCGGCGAACGCGGCGGCCCAGGCCAAGCCCAGGGCGAGGTGCCCCCACAGGGCCTGATGGGCGAACGCCCCGCCGACGGCGAACTGCATGGGGCCGAAGGAGGGGAACCATTCCAGGATGGGCTTGTTGGCCAGGGGGTTGCCGAGGGGGTTTTGCAGGAAGGTGTCCATCAGCCCGCCCATGACGATGAGGAAGAAGCCTTCCAGGTCACCTTTGACCAGTACGCCGAGCAGCAGGCCGAAAGCGCCGTAGGTCAGGGCCATGACGGTGAACCCGGCCCAGATGGCCAGCCAGCCCCCGGCGCCCGGGCGCCAGAACGCGAGCAGGATCACCGCGGTGTAGGCCGCGACGGCGGCGGCGATGACCGCGATGGCGCAGCTCTTGGCGGCGATCAGGGTGGCCTGCCGGTAGCCGGCGAAGACCAGGCGCTTGTCGAACGCCAGGGTCCGGCGGATGGCGGCGAAGATGGCGAACCCGGTGATCATGGTGATCGAGTTCAGGCCGGCGCTGATGAGTGTCAGGTGACCGCTGTCGACGGTGAGGACTTGGCCGGTGGCATACAGCCGGAAGGTCAGTGGCGTGTGCCCGGCAATGGCCTGCATCAGCAGGTACCACATGGGGACGAAGGCCACTAGGAGCAGGGCGGCGAGCCGGTTGCGGGCCTGGTTGCGCAGCGCGAACCGCCACGCGGTCGGGAACTGCCGGAACGCTGCCGGCCGGGGCGGCGCGGGCGGCCGCCGGGTGAGGTCAGTGACTGCCATGGGGGGCCTCCGTGGGTGTGTCATGCCGGGTGAGGCGGCCGTCGGCCAGGTCGGCGAGCATGTCGAACCGGTCCTGCTCGAACACCAGATGGGTGATGATCACGATGGCCTTGCCGCGGGAGCGCAGGTCGCCGACGACGTCCCAGAACCGCAGGTAAGTCTCCCAGTCGAAGCCCTGGTAGGGCTCATCGAGCAGTAGCACGTCGGGGTCGTGCAGCAGGGCGAGGGTGAGGTTGAGTTTCTGCCGGGTGCCACCAGACAGGGCGCCTGCGGCCCGGTTTTTGAACTGGCCGAACCGCAGCAGATCCACCAGTTCGTCGGCCCGCTCCAGCGAGGCCAGCCGCCGGGCCGCGGCAAAGTACCGCAGATGCTGACCGACGGTGAGGTTGTCATTGACCACCGGGTCCTGCGGGCAGTACCCGAGCGTCCCGGTAACCCGGACTTCGCCGCGATCGGCGGCCAGGGTGCCGGCCAGGATGCGCAGCAGCGTGGATTTGCCCGACCCGTTCTCCCCCACCACGGCTACCAGCTGCCCGGCTCTGACCTCCAGCCCGGCGCCGTTGAGCACCCGGTGCCTGCCGTAGGCCTTGTGCACGTCGCGGGCTTCCAGCACGGTTCCGTTGGCGGCGGTCATCGCGCCACCTCCACAGTCGCCGCCTCCAGTGACTTCATCGGCGCTCCTTCCGTTGGGCCTGCCCGGCCGTCAGGGAGCCTCGGCGGGCGGTGCCGCCAGCAGCCCGGCACCGTAGATCGTGAGCACTTCGCCGGCCCAGCGCGCCATGCCCGGGCCCGACAACGGATCGGTGCCAAGAACCTCAGCCAGGTAATCCCGAAGCAGCAGCAAAGCCAGATCGTTGACCAGCAAGAACGCAGCCCGGACCGGCGGATCCGCCCCTGGCGCGGCCAGGCCCGCGGCGGCCAGCGCATCCAGGGTCGCGGCGCTGAGCCGGAACAGGCGGCGGAACAACTCCCGTCCGGCCTCCCCGTCGGCCAGCAGCAGACGGCGCAGGTACTCCGGCAGCGGAGAGTCCGCAGGCAGGTGCCTGACGACCGCCTCGGCCACCGACCCTGACGCTGCCGGGTCGTACAGATCGGCCGCATCGCCGGTCATCTCCCCGAGCATCTGGTCGAACAGCCCCAGCACGTGCTCATCCACCGCCTGGCGCAGCCCTTCCTTCGACCCGAAGTGATGCAGCACCAGGCCAGGTGAGACCCCGGCAGCGACTGCGATCTGCCGCACCGTCACCCCATCCGGCCCACGGGCCGCGAACAGCTGCAAAGCCTCATCACGGATGATCGCCCGTGCGGTCCGGTCATCCGCCGGGACTGAACGCATGTACAGCATGCTAGACATCCGTTTAGTAATTGTCTAGTGCAATAATTGCGGCAGGCCTTAAGATGCTCGCCTGCACGGTCCCGGGCCTGCGGCCAGGGCACCGGCCGGCCCGGCGGGCACGGTGCTGCCGGCGAGCCGGGGCACTGGTCGCCGTGCCGTCCCGGTCGCTGGCAGCGGCCAGAGATCGAGGCGACGCTGCCGCAGTCCCCGGCGCACGCTGGGCGGGCTCTGTTGCCGCTCGCGTTTACGGAGTTATGCTCGGAGTCAGGTGAGCCGGGAAGCCTGGTCGGCACGAAGGTCTGAGCTACGTCCGCCAGGAGCCTGCTATGACTACCAACGCACCCGCCCCCTCTGAGCCTGTTCCCAGCGCTAACACGATGCCACCGGCTGCGCTGCCGGCTCCGGCTCCGCAGAGCTGGCCATGGCGGCGGGCCACGCTGTTTCTTGCCGGCGCGGCGCAGTTGATCACTATCTCGGCGCTGGTGGGCGCCGACCGGCCGCCGGTGACGTGGGCCTCGCTGCTGCTAGCCATCGCACCTGCGCCGGTCGCGGCGGTGGCGGCGTTTGCTCCCGCTCCGGTGAACCGGGCGGCTGCCGTGGCAGAGGTGCTGGTGCTGGTCACCGGTATCGCGGGGGCGCTGACTCATACCGGCTTGTTCTTCGTCCCGGCGCTGGCGACGATGTGTGTCGCAATTATCAAGCTCTGGCGTGAGCAGCCGTGACCGGGCCGGTGGAGCGGCTGATGAGGCGCGTTGCGACCAGGGACGGGGGGGCGGTGGCCGCGGCGCTGGTGGCGCCGCTGGCGGCGGCGGCCGCGCTGCTGCCGTTCCGGGCGAGCTGGTCGAACACGAACGTGGCCTTGCTGCTCATGGTCGTGGTGGTCGGGGTTGCGGCCATCGGCAACCGGGTCGCTGGCGGCCTTGCGGCGGTGTCGGCGGCGGTCTGGTTCGACTTCTTTTTCACCGTGCCGTATTACCGGTTCACCATCCGCAGCTCAGCCGATATTACGACGGCTGTCTTGCTGCTGGTGACCGGCCTGGCGGTGTCGCAACTGGCGGCGCGAGCCCGCCAGTTGAAGGTGATCGCGATCACCGATGCGGGTTATCTCGCGCACATTCACGACACCGCCGTGCTGGCTCAGTCGGCCGGTTCGCCGGAGGCCGTCGTGGATCATGTCAAAGAGCAACTGACTGGCCTGCTATGGCTGGCCGAGTGCCGCTTTGAGTTCGGCTCGCTGCTGAGCCATCCGCCGCGCCTGCTCGGTGACGGCACCGTGGCCGACGGCCATGACCGCTGGGATGTCGAACGCACCGGCTTGCCCCCCAGAACTGGAACTGCGGGTGGCAGGCAACGGCCGTTACCACGGGCGGTTCATGATGAAGCCGGGACCGGGCGCCAGACCGTCGCTGCAGGCACGGCT
Source organism: uncultured Actinomycetes bacterium (assembly GCA_963730235.1). Classification (GTDB taxonomy): domain Bacteria; phylum Actinomycetota; class Actinomycetes; order Streptosporangiales; family Streptosporangiaceae; genus DASXKD01. Next base: position 12,833 of record CAVSRH010000004.1, on the reverse strand, counting down.
GGTCGCGGTGAGCCTGGCCGATCAGGCCGCGCGGGCGTTTGGCGTGCATGAGCCTGCGCGGAGCGCGTCCTGACGAGCCAGCCATACGGCGCAGCGCCGAATCCGGGGTGCGCGGCTGCTGTCGTTGCGGCCGGTAGCTGGGTTATCGCCGGTAAAGCGCGGCCGCGTGCCTGCCCGCCAGGCAAGGGCGTTCGCCGATGGCAGTGATAGCCGCAGCGGCCGCGTTTGTTGCTGGGGCACTGGTGAGCCTTGCCACGAGCTGGCTGCTGGTGTCCCGGCTGGAGCGGCTGGGCGAGCGCCTAGGCCTGTCGGAGGCGTTGCTGGGCATCGTGGCTGCGCTGGCGGCCGACGCACCTGAGGTCACCGCCGCGGTCAGCGCGATGGCCGGTCACGAGCAACGGCTGGGGGCCGGGGTGGTCCTCGGGTCGAATGTGTTCAACCTGGCCGCCCTGCTCGGCCTGGGCGCCGTAGTTGCCGGGCGCATCGGGCTTCATCGCAAGGTGGTACTGCTCGGCGGGACCGTCGCGATGTGCGTGGCGACCGTGTGCCTCGCGGTGGTCCTGGGTGTCCTGTCACCGGCTGCGGGCTGCCTGGCTGGGCTGACCGTGGTTGCGCTTTATGCGGTGGTGCTCGGGCTTACCGCCAGGGGCCTGGCGCGCTTGCCACTGCCCCGGTCGTGGCGTGCCTGGCTGGCCTCCGCGGTCGCCGAAGAGGGGACCGAACTGGAATCAGCGATCCGCCCCGTGCCGGGACGCTGGCCTGATGCGGGCGTTGCCGCCGCCGCCCTGGTCATCGTCGTGGCGGCCAGCGTGATCATGGAGCGGGCGGCTGCCGCGCTGGGAAACCGGTTCATGATCCCGGAGATCGTCGTGGGCGGCCTGGTGCTCGCTGCGGTGACCAGCCTGCCGAACGCCGTTGCCGCGATCTACCTGGCTGCCCGCGGGCGTGGCGCGGCGACCCTGAGCACCGCGCTGAACAGCAACACCCTCAACGTAGCCATTGGACTGCTGGTGCCTGCCGTACTGCTCGGGCTGGGCCCGAGGTCCGGGCAGACGATCCTGGCCGCAGGCTGGTACATCGCTTTGACCGCGGCAGTAGTCGCCTTCGCCTACCGTGACCGCGGCATCGCGCGGGCAACCGGCATCCTGATCATCGCCGCCTACCTCGTCTTCGCCGTCTCGGTCATCGGTGTCGCGTACGCAGGTCCGCACGCGGCCCGGCTGGCAATCCTGGCCGGCCTGGCCACCGCGGTCGTACTCGGGGCGAGGCTGCTGACCGGCCGGCCGCACCACAGCCGGGAAAAGAGAGCTTTGCTGGCTGGCTGGCCGGTGACAAGGCTGTGGGTCCTCGGCTGGGAAGCCTCGTTCCTCGTCGCGGTCATCGATGCCGCGCTTGGCAGCCGCGTCGTCCTGATCGGCCTGCTCATTGTGGGGCCCTGCTGCGTCGTCCTGACAGGCCGCTGGATGCCCACCGCGCTCACCGGGCTGTGGGTGATCGGCCTCGCCGTGCTCCTGGGCCTCCCCGACGGCATCTGGGGCACGGCCATCCATTTCCTCTGGCTCGGCGCGGTGGCCATAGTGGCCCTTTCCAGCACCATGGCCGCAGCCGTCATGCAAAAGCTTGCGCCCTGATCCCCGCCAGCTGGAAGGTCACGGCCCAGGTCCGTGGCTCTCAAGTCGCCCCGTCGAATGCTCGGCATCATCGAGCGCGGCCAGGAAACCGGCGACTTCGACTCAGTACCGCCGATCCGGCTTGCTCACTGGCCTGCCTACGGACGTCCCGGGCCAGCTCGGCCTGGCCGCGACGCTGTTCCGGCCGGGCCGGGCGGGGGCTGGCGTCGGCCATGCGCGGGTACTGAGTGGGATCTTCGATAGATCATAGGAGCTGTGGCCTGGGTTAGTGCATGGGGACCAGGACCTTGTTGATGATGTACACGGTGGCATTGGCGGTGTGGATGTTCCCGCAGATGACGTCGGCGTTGTTCACCTCGTACACCGCACCCATCTTCGACGCCTTGAGCGTGCCGCCCTCCAGTGTCGGCAGCGTCATCCCGTGGGCCAGCTCCGCGGGGGTGATCTGGCCGCTGACGATGTGATACTTAAGAATCTTGGCGAGTTCGGCTTTGCTGTGCATCATGCTCATCCCGGAGGCGGAGAGCTTGGTGAACGCGGTGTTGGCAGGGGCGAAGACGGTGATGGCGTGCATCGAGTTGAGATCGCCGGTGAGCCCGGCGGCTTTCACGTCCGCGGCGAGCGTGGTCAGCAGCGGGTTGTGCGAGGCCGCGGTGACGACCGGATCCATGCTCATGACATGCATGCTGCCCATACCGGTCGTGGGCACCATCCCGCAGTCCGGCCCGAACGTCGTCGCTGCGGCGTGCGAGGCCATGGGGTGATGGGTGGGGCTAGCACCCGTCGCGGCAGCGCCCGGCGTTGAGCTGCCGCAGGCCGCGGCGGTCAGTGCCAGGCCACCGGCGAGTATGCCGGTGACGGCCCTACCGGTTCTGCTGGCGGTGTTCGTGCGACTGGACCGCATGGCTTCTCCTGATTTCTGAGGTGGGCTGAGAAAGTTGATTGGGGGAGTGGCCGCGCCAGGTGCCCGCGCCGCTGGGTGACAGCCACCGATATGCCGGGGTAGCCGGTGGCGCGCCGTTGGGCCTGGACGGGGGTCTGGGTGTAGCGGTCTTGTCGGTGGCCCGGGCCTCGAACAGGTGCTCCCCGGGTGTGGCGGCCCCGACGCACATCCATCGCCGCCAGGTGAGATGCCTGCGACGGCGGCGGCCAGCCGGGCTGCTGCCAGATGCCGATGCTCTTGTGCTGTGCCCAGGCGACCCTGGCGACCGGTGTCTGGCCGGGCTGCCGGTGGCGAGTTTCCGTCCGGGACGTCGATCCGAGATTCGGTTTGACCGGTACCCACTGGGAGGAGCCCCGTCGGCCCGCGCTCCGCCCAGATGAGTTGTCACACCAGTTGTTCGGCGTAGAGCCAGGAACGCATTGCCTGACGCAACCAAAATCCCTCACCGTCGGCGGGCACCCGCAGCCATCCAGATGCCAAGACATGCGCGCCCTGGCTACGAATAACCACTGTGCGGACAGATGGCAGTCAGAAATCGCCAAAGCGCAGCTCCGGAGTCGGCGCATCCGGCTCCGATCTCACGGTTCTGCTCGGCCAGGTGGCCAGAGGTGAGGCAGACGCGTTCGAGGCGGTCTGCCATCGGATCGCTGGCCCGGTGTTCGGCACCGTCCGCAGCGTGGTGCGGGACCCGTCCCAGTCCGAGGAGGTTGCCCAGGAAGTGCTCATCGAGGTCTGGCGTGCCGCGTCCAGGTTCGATGCCAGCCGGGGCAGCGCGATGGCCTGGGTGATGATGATCGCGCACCGCCGTGCGGTTGACCGGGTCCGGTCGGAGCAGAAATCAGCCGAACGGGAACTGCGCGCCGCATCGGCCGTGATCGCCTATGACGAGGTGGCGGAGACCGTCGAGGCCAGCCTCGACCGCGAACGGGTCCGGCGCTGCCTGGGGTCGCTGACCGAACTGCAGCGCGAGGCCGTCACGCTCGCCTATTACGGTGGCTACACCTATCGTCAGGTCGCCGGGCTGCTCGGCGTGGCAGCCGGGACGGTGAGCACGCGGATGCGTGATGGCCTGATCAGGCTGCGGGACTGCTTGGGGGTGGAACGATGAGAGGCAGCCTGGCCCGAGCCGCACACGCTGGCCGGCGCCTACGCCCTCGACGCGCTGGCCGGCGCTGACCGGGCCCGGTTCGAACGGCACCTGGCCCGGTGCCAGCAGTGCGCCCAGGAGATCAGCGGCCTGCGCGAGGCCACCGCCCGCCTGGCCGCCGCAGCGGCCGCTGAGCCACCGCCCGGCCTGACCGAGCGGGCGCTGGCCGCCGCGGCACGGACCTGCCAGCTCCCCCCGGCTACCCCCGGCAGTCCCGCGCCCTGGCTGGCCCGGCCCCCGTCCAGGGCCAGACTGGCTGGCTCTCGATCCCGCGCAGGGGCATGGCTCGGGCGAGCCTGGATGCTGCGGCTGGTGCTCGCCGCCGCCGTGGGCGCCCTGGCCGTCGGCGGGTTCTTTGGGGTGGGCGCCTACACGGCGGCGCATCGGCTTGGGGAGCAGCAGCTACGCGCTCACGCGATCGCGGCGGTGCTAACGGCCCCGGATGTGACCATGCTCAGTGCGCGGGTAACCACCGGCGGTACCGCCACCATCGTGATGTCCCTCCGCCACCGCGAGCTAGTGTTCGCCGCGGCCGGGCTGCGGGTGCTGCCCTCATCCGAATGCTACGAATTGTGGCTGATGGGACCGGGGGGCGACCGGCCAGCTGGCATGCTGCCCGAGCCCCGGCAGGGCATGACCGGCCCAGTGATCGCCTCCGGCCTGACAGCCGGCGACCGCTTGGGACTGACCATCGAGCCCACCGGCGGGGCAGCCCGCCCCAGCACCACGATGATCTTGGCAGTGGCCCTGTAGTTTCAGCAATCTAACGATGCGAGGTGCTGGCCTTGAACCTGAAACGGGCGGGACGAGTCGTCATTGCGCTGGCCGCGATGTGCGGGGCCGGGCTGACTAGTGCCGCAGCTGAGGCCGCGTCCCAGACGGTGGCGTGGGGGACCACCAGCAGCGCCCCGGCGGGATCTCGGGCTGAGCTGCTCGGTGTCGCGTCAGCGTCGGCGGCCGATGTGCTGGCGGTCGGCGGGTTCAACCCGGGGCAGCCCCCGGCCGCGGTGCTGACCAAACCCTACGCGGAGCGGTGGAACGGCACCGGGTGGACCGCGACGCGTGTGCCGCTCGGGTCGGTGTACCCGCCGCCGGCGGTGCAGGCCGCCCAGTTGAACGGCGTCGCCGACATCGCCCCGGGCGATGGCTGGGCGGTGGGTTCTGTGTCCGACATCTCGTCGCTGGCCAGTAAAACCCTGGCCTACCACTGGGATGGGACGGCCTGGCGGCGCACCCCGACCCCCAATCCTGGTGGCCCGGCGAGTGGCAATCAGCTGGACGCGGTCGCGGCGCGGGCCGCCGATGACGTGTGGGCCGTCGGCGGCGATGGCTACCCGGCAGTGTCGCTGGTCCTGCACTGGAACGGCAGCACCTGGGCGCAGCTGAGCGTCCCAGATATCGGCTCACTCGACACGGTCACGCTCGCACCAGGTCACGTCTGGGTTGCCGGCGGTGACTCGGTAGAACAATTCGACGGGACGGCCTGGACCTCGCTGCCAGCCGCACCGTCCCCACCAGAAACCTCCGTGTCCATCGCTGGCCTGGCGCACAACGCCAGCGGCCTGTGGGCGGCGGGTGCCGTGGAGTTCACCTGCGGTGAGGGCGGGACCTGCGCCGCTCCCTACGCGGCGCTGTGGAACGGTGCTTCATGGGCTGTGGTGCTGTCTGGCGGGACCGGCGAGATCTCCGGCGTGGTTGCTGCGGGATCGAAGGTGCTGGCCGCCTCGGGGGCCGGCGTGTTGCGGCTCACCCCCACTGGTGCTCTCCCGGAGGTCACCCCAGCACTCAGCCCGCTACAGCTGACCGCCATCGCTGCTGACCCGGCCGGGAACCCCTGGGCGGCCGGCTGGACCGCCGCTCAGGGAACGGTCAAGCCGGCCATCATCAACGCGCCCGGCATCGGCCAAGGGGGCATCATCGTGGCTACCGGCGCGTCGGCTGCCACCGTCACCTGGATCGGCCCGGTCAACGGCACGGGCAGCGCGGATCCGGCCGGGAGGTACGCAACCGGCGGGCTACCCGATGGCACTTACACCATCACGGCCAGCCTCCCCGGCTGCCAGCCCGGGGTCGCCACAGCCGTGGTCACTGCCGGAATCGCCACCACCCTCCACGCCCACCCCACCTGCCCGCCATGACCCGAACCCGAGCCACCAGCCAGGCCGCGCCCTGATATCGCGCGGCGCCGGGGCGGCAGCCTCCCGGGAGGCCAGTCTCGTGGCTCGTTCGATGGCCCAGCACCCAAGTGCTCCGTAAGTCGCTGGGCACACCGGCAAGGCTGCACAAGAAGGGACCTTCGGTTCTTGCGGCCGGGGTCGGCCTGGGCAACTGTCGGAGCATGTTTGTGGCCGAGGACCTCACAGTCGGTATCGCCTGCCTGGCGGCGCAGGCCCGATTTGAGAATCTGCTCCGTGGAAACTGGCTGGCCGAGGTGTCCGAGGCGGCCCGCGAGCAGGAGGTCACCGGCTTGCTCCGGGTGGGCCCGGCCGGCCCGGCCACGGGGAAGCTGGTCCAGGTCCAGGTCAGCTTTCTTGACCCGGTGTACCGCGACGGCGTCATGACCGTCGGAGTGCGCTGGGAGGCGGCCGGCGCCGCTGGCGCCTTGTTCCCCGGTCCTGGACGCCACTATCAGCATTTCCCCGGTGGGAGACGAAGCAACCCGGCTGGCGCTGGCGGGTTCCTACCGGCCGCCGCTGGGGCGCCTCGGCGGTGGGCTCGACCGGGCCGTCATGCATCGGGTGGCGGCGGCGACCATGCGCTCGTTGCTGCAAGGCGCGGCAGAGGCGCTCGCCAGCCCTGCCCCGGCCAGCGGCTTCGTCGCGGACACCAGCGCCCGCTTGCGCCCAGCCCCGGAGTCAGAGACGCCCTGAGCAGCGGCAGTTAGCGGACGTGACCGGGTGCCCAGAAAGGAGGTGACGCCGGTGGAACCGGCAGAGTGGTGGGCCGAGTTCAAGATCTTCGAGGAGAGGGACGGCAGGTACTCCTGGCAGCTGCAGGCCGCCAGCGGGAGAATCATCGCGCGATCAGGCCGCTGTTACGACAGCAGGTTCTGGTGCGAGCAGGATGTCCGCTGGCTCAAGGCAAACGCAGACATGATCATGTTTTACGACTGCACAGAGGCCGCGCATCACTAGTGTTCTGACGCGTGTTTCTCTTGAGTCTTCATTCGGGGTGCGGGATAATGGCGCATGCCGAATCGGGTGCGTGTGCTTGCCATCTCGGATGCTGACCGGGCGAAGCTGGAACAGCGGGCCCGCGACCGTGGCGCTCCGGCGCGGGTAGCTGAGCGGGCCCGGATCGTGCTGCTGGCCGCCGAGGGCCTGACCGGCCCGCAGATCGCCGGGCGGGTCGGGTGCACCGAGCCGACGGTGGTCAAGTGGCGGCGGCAGTACGCCGAGGGCGGGCTGGCCGGGCTGGAGGACGCGAAGCGGCCGGGCGGGCCCCGGCGGGTGCTGACCGAGCGGGCCATCAGTGAGATCCTGTCGGCGACCGTGACCCCGCCGCCGGATGCCTTGCGTGCGGCCGGGGTGACGCACTGGTCGAAGCCGGCGGCTGGCCGAGTGGCTGCGCCGGTCGGCGAAGATCGAGGTCAGCCATGACTCGATCACCCGGTTGTGGCGCCGGTTCTGCTTGCAGCCGCACCGGTCGGAGGGGTTCAAGTTCTCCACCGACCCGCTGCTGGACGCCAAGGTCCGCGATGTCGTCGGCCTCTACCTGCACCCCCCGGACAACGCCGTGGTGGTGTGCGTGGACGAGAAATCGCTAGCCTCCGGTAGTTGCCGGTCAGCCCGGCCACGCCGGTGACGGCGATTCTCGAACTTGCCTGCTCATCCTTGGTCGATTGCCTCATGCCGGGGTCCCAGCCGTCTACGCACAAGATCTTGCCGCTGATCAGCGGCAGTTCACACCTAACCCGTCGCTGACTAGGTAGAACGCTGTCCGCTAGCACCTAGCACAGCCATCGTGTAGCGCCGACGATCAACCGCCCGCTCACCGCCACGCCTCTTTCGCTGGAGCTTCTTGCGAGCCGTCGTACTGGTTCGGCGGCCTTGCATTTCCATGATCAACTGGGAGGAATTTGGGAGACCATCTTCTGGATGAACCTGTCCAAACAACTCCCAAAGTGGGTTGAAGATGAACTCTTGAGCTGGCCTCTTACGATTTAGCGTGCTCGGCGAGTGGAGCGGGCTCTGTTTGCAAGCAAGTGTCCAAAGTCGCAGGCAGGGAGCCAGGGACGGGAGCCAATGTTCCTGGTCAGGAAGAGGTAGTCAGACTAGATTCGGTCGCCGGGGCTGAGACGCGCGTGCGCATCATGGGCCCGGGCGATGCCGCGGGCCTCTGTGTACTCGCGCACCATGTCGTAGGTCTTCCAGCCGGTGATGTGCATCAGGTCATCCGTAGAGCCACCAGCCGCGAGCCACTTGTCCGCGAAAGAGCGGCGGAAGCGGTGCGGGTGGACGTTCTGGATTCCGGCCTGCTTACCTCGTCGGCCGACCATGACGCGAATCCCGGAGTCGGTCATGTGCGCGCGATTGTGCCCTTGGTGGCCGAGCCATAGCCACGGGGAAGATGCCTCCTGATGGCGAGCGCGGGCGCGCAGGTACCGGTCCAGGGCCGAGGCGGCCTTCTTCCCGATCGGCACCCAGGTCTCGTCTCCGCCCTTGAGCCGGATGCGCAGCCTCCGCTGGGTCAGGAACACGTCGTTGCGGACGTCCGTGCCGGGGTCGTAGCGCAGGTTCGCCAGCCCGGAGACGCGCATCCCGGTGTCGATCAGGATGCGCATGATCGCGGTGTCGCGGCGGTCCTGAAAGCTCGCCCCCTCGCACGTCTTGAGCAACGCGGCAAGCTCCTCGTCCTCGAAGAACGGTTTGGCCTGCTTGGTGACCTTGGGCCGGTCAACTCGGTCCATGGGGTTCGGGTTCGTCCGTTCACCCTGGCGGGCCAGCCAGCCGAAGAACACGCGCAGGTTGCGGAAGTGCACGGCAGCGGACGGGGCGGAGGTGCGGCGCTCCTCGGACAGGAGGAACGCCCGCAAGTGCTCGGCGTCGACCTCTTCCACGTCTGCAGTCATGTCCTGGGCGACGAGGAACTTCTGAAGCGCTCGCGCTGAGTCGGTGTAGGAGCGGACGGTCCTCGGGCTCTTGCCGGCCGCTTCGAGCGATAGCTGCCACGAGGTGACGAACGCGGCTAGGTCCATGCCGACCGCTGCGGCGGTGCGGCGTCCCCGGCTGCGCCGGGCGTCCTGCATGCTGGTGACGGACATGGGTGACCTCCCGCCGACCGGTGCAGCCCACCTCCCGGGTGCCCTACCCTTGAGGGGTGCGTCAGGGTATCTCTGGAGACGGAATCAGATGCTCTATCGCCGCTGTGCTTCTGTGGTATCGTAGCACGTGCCTGCAAAATCGCAGGTAGACAGCTTAATTCGAGCGCTCGTAGCTCAACGGATAGAGCATCTGACTACGGATCAGAAGGTTGGGGGTTCGAGTCCCTCCGAGCGCGCCACCGTTTCCCCAGGTAAGATACTGACCCGTAGCGGCCGGATCGTCGTCCTCGTCATCTGGCCGGATTCTGGCCGGATCAGCCAGTTCAGCGGCGTCACCGAGCCGGTCGGCGTAGCGGTCCATGTCGCCGGGATAGAGGTGCCCGTACAGGTCGAGGGTCGTGGTGATGCTCGCGTGCCCCATGATCTCTTGCAGCATCTTGGGCGGGTACCCGGCCTGGATCATCAGCGCGGTGGCCGGACGGACCTAACTCGACTCGTCCGCCTCCGTGGTGCTCATCCTCGACAGAATGAATCCGCCAATGTGGTCCTTGGTTATTGCCCGGCCAGGCCAGTCCGCAGTCTCAGCCAATCAGAGGAGATCGCGAAAGACTAAGGCTAAGGCTGGTAGCGGTTTGGCCTGGGCGTTCCTTCTTGCAGGGTGAAGACCAAGAGGACTATGAGGCCCACGAGTGGCACGCATGATATGAGTACCCACCACCCGGACCTGTCGATGTCGTGGAAGCGGCGAACCAGCAGGGCGAGGTAAACGAGCGCTATATAGATGATGGGTATGAAAAGGACGATCAAGAGAATGGCGCTGGACGCGCCACTACTAACGCCGCCGCTGGCGCTGATGATCAAGTTCAAAGCGACGCTGAAGACAATCTCGAAAAGGATGAACCACCAGAACGCCGACCGGGAGGCACGGCTGCGGTATACAAATCCATTTCGGAACGCCTGCCTGATGGCTTCACCGAAATTCACCGGGCCGCCATCGAGGTAGCCGGCGGGCTGACACGGCCGAGATTGCCCGTTGGCGGATTCGGCGGATAATTCAACTCAGCCATCCCTAACTGCCGCGTCCCAGCCGATGATGTTTATATGACGTTTCAGCCGGGTCGCAGGTTGACATACGAGGCACGCCGGCCGCGCTGGCCGGGCAGCGTCGCGCAACGCAGAGCGAACGACGCGAGACACTGATACGGCAGCTGTAGTTCGTTGTGATCATGGTGTTGTCTCGGCGTAGGCATTCCAGCGCTGGTGGGCTTGGCGGGCGTGGTGCTGGTGGCGGCGTCGCCAGGTGGGCCAGTGCAGCCGGTGGGGCCGGCCTCCTCGGGCTTTACCTGTCAGAGCAGGTCGCCCGGGACCGGTCCGCCGACCGATCAGATACCCGCCTTCCGTTATTCGCCTTCCGTGACGCGGATGATCGTCTTGCCGGGCATCCGGCGGTCGGGCGTGAACGCGGACGGTGCCTCGGCCAGCGGCCGTACGGCCCCGATGATCGGCTGCAGCCGCCCGGACCGCACCCGCTCGGCGAGGTCCGCCAGCCGGAGCCGGTCCGGCTCGACGACAAAGAAGATCGCCCGGCCGTCGGCGGGCCGCACCTTCGGCGGGCCGATGATCGTGACCAGCGTTCCGCCGGCGCGCACCAGCGGGGCCGAGCGTTCGAGGACCTCGCCCCCGATGACATCGAACACCACGTCGACCTCGCCGGCCTCCTCCAGCCGGCCGGCCTGCAGGTCCACGAATACGTCCGCGCCCAGCCCGAGTGCAGCCTCCCGGTCCGCGGCGCGACCGGTGCCGATCACGCGGGCCCCAGCTCGTGCGCGAGTTGCACCGCCATGGACCCGACGCCGCCCGCGGCGCCGTGGATCAGGACGGTCTGGCCGGTCTTTAGTCCTGCGTGGTCGAAGAGGCCCTGCCAGGCGGTCAGCCCGGAGATGGGCACGGCGGCGGCCACGGTGTAGTCGATGTCCGCCGGGAGCGGGGCGAGGTTGCGGGCCTCCACCGCCGTGTACTCAGCCAGCGACCCGTCGCGGGTCCAGTCGGCCAGCCCGAACACCCGCTGGCCCACGGTCAAGCCGGTGGTGCCGTAGCCCAGCTCGCTGACAACACCCGACAGCTCGTGTCCGGGCACGCTCGGGGTCCGGTCGCGGCCCGCGCGGTCGGTCCACGTGCCCGGCCAGTCCAGCTCTCCCGGGGTGAACCCGGCCGCGTAGACGCGCACGATCACGTCGTTTTCGGCCGCGTGGGGGTGCGGGATGTCGGATAGCGTGAGCCCGGCGGCGCCAGCGGCTCGGTCTCGCACGGTTATAGCTTGCACAACGATTCCCTTCTGCGACCGGTTCAGGTTCTGACGTGCCCCGGGCACACAGCTGGTCAAACCGCGAGCCGACGCCTCTCGATGTCCTGCCTGGCAGGCAGCTGCGGCTCGTTGTGATCATGGTGTTGTCTCGGCGTAGGCATTCCAGCGCTGGTGGGCTTGGCGGGCGCGGTGCTGGTGGCGGCGCCGCCAGGTGGACCAGTGCAGCCGGTGGGGCCGGTCTCGCCGGGGCGGGGGGATGACGGTGTCACGCAGAAGCCGCAGCAGCTCCGGCACGGTGATCGGGATCAGCCCGGCGTCCAGGCCTGAGCCGGCCTCGTGCTGGCGTTGCACTGCCACGGCGACGGCGAGGTAGATATAGGCCAGCAGGCAGATCGCGGTCCAGCGGTGCCAGGACTTCCAGCGGATGACCTGCCCGGCGTCCAGGCCGGTGGCCTGCTTGGTGAGCTGGTGATCTTCCTCGATCCGCCAGCTGGCGACCGCGATGGCGATCAGCCGGGACAGCGGGACCGGCCCGGGTGTCCAGCACCGGTAGTACGACAGCGTGCCGGTGTAGCGGTGCCGCCGGGCCAGCAGCACGCTGTGCCCGTCGGCGTGCCCGCCGGGAGTGTCGTCGCTGGCCACCTCCAGCATCGCCCAGTCGTAGTGCCGGGTGCCCTTGGTCCCGGACCCGGTGCGCATCCGGTGCCAGGCGCGGGCGGGAATCATGCCGGCAGCTCCGGCCGCGGTCATGGTGCGGCCCGCGCCGGCGGTCACGGCGTGGTTGGCGCGGACCGCCAGCACATAGCCCATCCCGCGCTGGCGGATGCCGCGGCGCAGCTCACGGCCGCCGTACACCTCATCGCCGGCCACGAAGGCGGCGCGGATCCCCAGCGCTTGCGCGTGGTCCAGCAGGCCATCAGCCAGCTGCGGCTTGGTGGCGAACATCACCTCCTCCGGCACGCCGGCCAGCTCGCGGTGCTCCTCATCGGCGGCGCACGCCTCGGGCAGGTACAAAGCGCGGCCGATCAGCGCATGCCCGCGGCCGGTGGCATAGGTCAAGGTGACCGCCACCTGGCACAGCGCGACACCGCCCACGGTGCCGCTGTACTGGCGGGCCGCGCCGGCCGCGTCGGCGGAGGACTTCTCATCGGCGGTTTCATCCACGATCAGCACCGCATCCCCGTCATCGAGATGACCGGCCGCCCACGCTGACGCGATGTCCAGCATGCTGGTCGTCCCAGACCGCACGCGACAGCAGGTGCTGCAGCCGGTGCGGCCCGCGATGCCCGACCGCCTCGGCGATCGTCCAGCAGTTGTGATCCTCCAGCTCCATCAGCAGCCCGCTCACCATCTGGCCGCAGGACTGCCGGGTCTCCCGCCGGGGAAAGCACCCGGCCACCCGTCCCAGCAGATCCGCCAGCAGCGCGGACCGGGCATCATCGGCTACCGTGGCAGCAGCGGCTGCCGCGTCTTGATCGTGTGTCACAACCCATCATGATCGCGGCAGCCGCACCTCTACGGGGTCCCTGACCTGCGCCCTGTTA